>NZ_JAMKMR010000013.1 GCF_023634645.1 Vibrio sinus | reverse complement strand
TCCGCCATATTGGCGGAGTTTTTTATTCAGCAGCGCCAACCAAACGCTCGTCGTGGCTTGATCGTTTGGTTTTGACGGGCCTATTAGATAGGGTAATCGCCAACAATATCCCCAGCGCCCCAAGCATCTGCATACTGTTTAGCGTTTCTCCAAGAAATACATAACCAAGAATGCAGGCAGAAATACTGGTCATGAAGCCCAAAAACGATACAGATGTCACGGCTAGCTTTTCTAATCCCCGAAACCACAGCAAATAACACATAATCGTCCCGAACAAGACCAAATAGCTGTAGCCAAGTAGGTTAGTTGTGCTCAACGATTTCGGCACACCCTCTACCAACAATGCGATAGGCAATAATATCAGTCCACCAAAAACCAGCTGCCAGCCAGTAAAAGCCAACACACCCATATAATTTGGCCTACCCCATTTTTTAGTTAGCACCAGACCAAAAGCCATGCTGGTCGTGCCAATGAGTCCTATCGCTACTCCCTGCCAATCAAGTGAGGCGTTACTTTTAAGGACCAACAGCCCAATACCAGCTAAACCCACAAACGCCGCAATAATATGATTCTTATGTATTGGTGTAGATAACATCAAACGGCTAAGAAAAATGACAATCAAGGGTTGGCAGGACATCACTAACGCGGCCATCCCTCCTGGTAAATGCATCGCGGCGAAAAAGAGGCCATAGAAGAACAGTCCAATGTTCAGCAAGCCCAACAATGCAATGCGTCCCCACCATATACCTTTTGGTATCACTCGCGTGGCTAAAACCAATAGAAGCCCTGAAGGCAGTGCGCGAACAAGCGCGGTAAACAATGGGCTATCACTCGGTAACCAATGACTGGCAACAATGTAGCTACTCCCCCAAACCAATGGTGCAATAGCAGTAATCGCTAGTAAGGCTATTTTTTCTGAATTCATCAAAACTTACATCCCAACTCATTATTTAACTTTTTAGAAAGATACTTTTTAAAAAGTAATGGAGTTTTGGAATTTGATCAAGTATCTTTTTGAAAAGATAAATTGGTAAGGGGATCGAGATGAAAGATCACGTAGATAAGATTGTGGCCCAGTGGCATGCGGCCAGACCTGACGTAGACTATTCAAGTATGGCGGTCGTTGGCCGGTTAAATAAGGTTAGCTCCATATGGATGAAGCAACTCGGTCGTGTGTTTAAGCTTTACTCTATTAGCGCGGTTGAATTTGATATTTTGGCGACGTTAAGGCGCAATCAAACCTCTTTAACGCCAACAGAGCTGTATCAAGAAGTCATGCTCTCATCTGGCGCAATGAGCACACGCTTGGAGTCACTCGTCAGACGAGGTTTGGTGAGCCGTACCGCAAGCGCTGAAGATCGAAGAAGCTGTCAAGTGACTCTAACACCTGACGGAGTAACACTGATGGATGAAATACTGATAAAGCATGTTGCAAACATGGAGTCTATGCTGGCACCACTTAATGAGCAAGAACAAGAGCAGCTCTCAGGCATTCTCAAGAAGTTACTCATTGCAAAATAAGTACGAGCCGGAAGCCCTCTGAATATCTTTAAAAAATGAAAACTATGTTTCCATAGCCTTCCTTGCCTTGATCTTATATGCACCCAGAACCGTTCTAAGGCTATAATCTCGCGCTATATCAAGTTACCTTAAAATACTGAATTCAGAGCTAGGTAACTTGGTACATTTTGTTGGCAGCAGTGGAAGGTTATCGTGATTGAATTTACAGAGCAGGAAGTACATAAATATTCTCAAGGCCCCATCGCAGGCACCGGTTTTTTAGCGTTTCGAGATGTTCAAAAGCTATTATCTGAACTAAGCCTACAACCTGGCAAAGCGTTAGATCTAGGTTGTGGAAACGTACGATCAATTGCCACCATTAAAGACCTTTGTAGCAGCATACATCGCTGCGAATTCGATGGTAGCGCGATAGAAAAATTTCAAACGCAATACCCAGATATTCCCGTTTTCGCAAATAATACTAGTGCTGAGCACTTTCCATCTCAACCATACGATTCTATCTTCTCTTTTTTAAGGTTTTTCCATTTCGACTCATTAGCGTCGATGCGTTCTGAACTCGCACGTTGTTATCACTCCCTAAAACCTGGAGGTTTTCTATTCATCGTTCATGGTAACCATTCGCTTTCAACCGCCAACTACGCCAGTGTTGGGGGCGTAACACCCCCTCCATCTGTCGAGGGTGACAAGTTTAAAGTGAAGTTAAAACTTGTGGATCTCGTAGTAGAAGACACCTATTGGACGGTAGAAACCATTCAATCTGAATGCGAAAAACTGGGCTTCCAAATGCAAAAGATTCACCAGCCACTTGGCGAGCAAGCAGATAATCAGCCCTATCTAGATGAATATTCCGTCGCCCCTTACACCTATTTGGTTCTATGCAAATAACCTCTTCATCCGAGTTGATATAAGAAAACAATGCAACAATACATAGATATTAACGGCCAAAAAATACTACTGACTCAAGAGTTAATTGATTCTAATCCTGAAATTCTCAATCAAGTCGACGGCAAGTCGGCTTATTTCGCCGGCCGAGCGAGAGGATGCTTCGACACAGATCGAATTGACTATGTTGTACGAAAACAAGAGTACAAATACATACTACCGCTTTCGATCGCCCTAGTTTTAGTCATGATAATCAGCAATATATTATCAAGTAAGCTCGTTTCTCTCTTCGGTTTTACCATTACTGGTGGTATGTTTATCTACCCTTTTACATACCTATTTGATTACGTCATTACCGATGTATATGGATTTCAATATTCTAGGAGGGTCGTTTGGAGTGCATTTTTCTCGATGATGTTTTTCACATTTGCCATATGGCTTGTGATCATATTGCCACCTTCTAAGTTTTGGCATTTACAAGAGTCCTATGCTCTGGTGTTTGGCAGAATGATCCGAACCTATGTAGCATCATCAATCACCTTCTTGTTCTCATTTATGATTTCAAGCTATGTATTTCAAAAAGTGAAAGTCAAGAAAGGCCAGGGCTATCTATTCCAACGAATGTTCCGCTCACTACTGGTATCGGAAATGGTGGATACTGGATTATTTTGCTTAATTGCCTTCTACGGCATTTGGCCCCTGTCGAGTATGCTGCATTTCCTAATGTTCTCATTCAGCACCAAGGTCGTGTATGAAACCATAATGTACCCAATCGTGACTAAGCCTGTCATTAACTGGTTCAAACGTGCTGAGCAAAGCGATACCTTGGATAGCCATACCAACTTCTCTCCATTTAAATGGGAAATTAATTACAAACAAGAGAATAATCTTTATAAGGCGTAATCATGATAACAAGAAGGAGGCTAATGCCTCTTTTTTGTTAACCTAACAATGTTTCATACTGAAAAAATTTAGGCAAAGCTTACTTCTAATGTCCCATCTGGAATAATTTTTTTGATGGCTTGGATAAACCGCTCTTTATCTCTTTTGAGTAAGTGAGTTGTATTTGATGTTGTGGGGTTGAGCTCCAAGAAGGCGACTTTGCCGATAATCACTACCTCTGATAGTTCAAAAACATCTGAAAAGAAATTTAAGCTTCGCACTTGAGAGGCGGTATTAATACCAATATCGATTTTTCCATTGACCAAGAACAAGCATGAATCTCCACTTTGAATATTGTGCGCTTTCACCTCAGCATCCACAATAACCACTTTGCCCTTGTCAATATAGCGGCCTGAAAACGAGCCGTCATTCAAGATGCCCACCATGTTTTCGATACCACTAGCAAAGTCAGCCTCCATTTGGGCAACTGGAGCTATGATATTTTTGATGATATCCGTGCCACCTATTAATGGGATAGACGACGTCGTGTTTGGTTTACATACCATGTCATATATAGAGCATTTAAAAAGCTCACACAGCAGCAAAGATTCAACTAGCGTGAGTGTATATTGGCCAGACAAAAGCTGTTCAATCGATTCTTTCGCGATCAAAGTTCTACTGTGAATATTGTCGACAGATAAATGTGACGCTTCTATTTTTTCGATAAGCCTCTCAATAAAGGTTTGATTGGCGCTATATATTTGCTCAATTCCTATGTAGGATTCACTACGATTATTTTCGATACCATATTCAAGCCACTCAGGTGTCACATCAAGCGCTAGAGCAATATCGACCACCATACGCGTTTTCTTGGACTTCCCCGTGCCAAGCTTGCTAAGAAATACAGGATTGGTGTTTAGCCTTCGGGCTAGCTCCCTTTGCGAGATACCTTTTTGCTCTAATGCCCACAAAAAACGCTCGGCCATAGTTTTGCACTTAGAACCCATTTAACTCTACCCAATTATCATTATTACTCTAGACAAGCCCAGCATGTTTATTTCAACAAACTGGGTAAGGCGTCAATACTAATTTTTAGCCTCGAAATAATACCTATTAATCAACCTATTATCAAAAATCGCTAATGCGCTGAATCATTTGACATCAGCAAATAGTAACTAATATAATCGCGATTACTTAAGTAATCACCCAATATATTTCAGTGATTGCTACACTAGATGAATTTACAATTATAGATAAGCTATCGCTATGAGGTCTTCATTAGTACTCATAGCACAGCATTTTTAATACATAAGAATGCTGTATTTAGCCAACTGACATTTTACCCGCCTCTTCAATTAGGGTAATCGCTAATATTAGCGCTGGCCTGCAGCTGAGCTGTGGGCTATTTTTTCGTAAATTGGCTCTGCATCTTGAAGTATCTTAAGGTACAAAAACTATAAATAGTTCACTTCATCATTCTCACCCTGAATATAACAACCTAAATGAGTAGAGAAATTTTGCTCCTTCAAAATGTCCATCACTGTTGTGTCTAATCCCTTAGGATAAAGGCGTAAATGAGTTAACTGATCAACCGCGACCCACTCCACTGCCTTAATGAAGTCTTCGTCATTTAAGCCAACTAAGTTTTCTAGGTGAGGTTCACCAGAGTAGCGACAAATATGGTAAAAAAACTGTGCGTTGTATCGGCCTGCTTTTGTCTCCACAAATTCACTGACGCAAATTAGCTCACCCACTTTCACTGACAGCCCTGTCTCTTCTTCAAACTCCCGTTGCAGTGCTTGCTTGGTACTACGATCGCCTTTTTCCAAGCCACCACCAGGCAAAATCCAGTATTCACCAGAGTGGTCGCACACTTTGAGCAATAAGATCTTCTCTCCCGAGATAAGCACCCCTGCTGCTCGAATTCGATGTTGCATGGATTATCCTTTCGTCTACCGATAAAAAAGCCAAACTCCCAAGTTTGGCTCCAGCATTGATAGAGCTTCTCTACTTCATGTCATGGAGTGCAAACCGATTGTATTACCTTCGGTATCAGTCGCAATGGCGATAAACCCGTGTTCGCCAATAGGAAACTTACCCGCTTGCAATACACCGCCAGCAGCTTCGACACGACTTGCTTCAACACTGCAATCTTCGCAGGAAAAATAGACTAATGTGCTGTTTCCACCAGCGGGAATATCTTTCATTTTGACTAACGCTCCAGTTGCCCCGTACCCGTCTTGGTTACTAGGAAAACCCCACATCTCTAACGCCATATTGGTCGGATTTTGTAGGGCTTCTAAACTCACGTTAAGTACCGTCTCATAAAATTGTTTTGCTCTGGTGATATCATCAACGTAGATTTCGAACCAGACGATTGGATTTGATTGCATGGCTTGACCCTCGGCTACTTGTACTATTACAAGATAGTTCATAATGGCGCAGCCATGTTACCAAGTATGGCTCTCCCATCCTGAAGACTTAGTCACCATTATCCAAAAGTCGTATTTATACCCAAGCTACCTTGTATCTGGAGACACAGAATTGAGAGCAGCCTTTATTAGCTGCATATGAGGAAGAACGAGATCGGCGTGATTATCTCGATAACCTCCCCCGACTACACAAGCTAACGGGAGGCTTTTCTCTCGTGCTAAGTCCAACATAAACCTATCTCGTTGGTAAATAGCATCTGTCGAAACATTGAAATAGCCTAATTCATCATCAATGTGGATATCTACCCCCGCGTCGTAAAGAATCAAGTCTGGCTGATGGATATTCACTGAAGTCTCTACCACGGAAGTAAAATGATCTAAAAATTCACGATCGCCCACCTCCCTGGGCAACGCGATATCGATATCAGAGTGAACTTTACGTGCGGGGAAATTTTTCTCGCAATGAAAAGACACGGTCACGATATCTGTACGCCCTTCACAAAGCGTCGCGGTGCCATCACCTTGATGAACATCACTGTCTATGACCAATACTTTATCAACATGCTCATTTTTCAACGCTTGCTCTGCTGCCAGCACTAAATCATTAAATAAACAAAAACCACTACCAAATTCTTTATGAGCATGATGATAACCGCCGCTCAAATGAATCGCGACACCACTCTCCAAAGCCAGCTCAGCGGTCAAACACGTTCCACCCGCAGAGGTTAATGTCCTCTCAATCAGCCTTTCACTCCAGGGAAAACCGATCCTGCGCATTTTGCTTAGCGGCATAGAGCCATCCAACAAATGGGATACGTACTCTTTCGCATGTACTTGTGTGATCTGCTCTTCACTTATCGCTTCAGGCTGCACAAATCGGAACCGCTTTTTCCATTCATCGTGATTCATTTGTACAACAATTTCTTCGTATAGCAGTCGATATTTGTTGATCGGGTAGCGATGCCCGTTTGGTAAAGGTAGATCAGAGTAGATAGAATGATAAATCAATGGAATCATGTCATTTAAACACATAGCACAGCTCTATAATAGCGACATGCTATCGGTAGCTCACGCCTCTTTCAATGATTGATTTTGCTTTGCGCTACGCGCACAATAAGCCTTCCACTTCAAAGAGTAAGAGCGAAAATATGAGCCTTGTATTTATCACTGGAGCTGGTCGCGGTATCGGCTTGACGCTGGCCAAATGGTATCTAGATAATGGATGGCAAGTCCATGCGACTTACCGAAATGAACAGTCCGCTAGGGAATTATTATCACTAGAACAGGCCAACGCATCATTGACCTGTCACTGCCTTGACGTCACAGATTATCATGGCCTATCAAACCTCACAGCACAGCTTCCACCCATTGATTTGCTCATCAATAATGCCGGGTACTACGGCCCATCTGGCTATTCTCTCGGGGAGACAGACATCGAAGAATGGCGCAAAGTATTAGAGACCAATACCATTGCTCCACTGAAAATTGTGGAAACCTTACTGCCACTTTTAAGGAAAGGGCAGGTCAAAAAGATTGCTTGCTTGTCATCAAAAGTGGGTAGCATGACAGACAATACTTCAGGACGAGGTTATATATACCGCTCGTCAAAAGCCGCGCTCAACTCTGTTGTTAAAAGCCTAAGCATCGATCTTGCCCCAGAAGGGATTATCGTACTGGCACTGCACCCAGGCTGGGTCCAAACCAAAATGGGCGGCCCCAATGCGCTAATTAGTACTGAACGTTCGGTCGAAGGTTTAGCGCAAGTGATAGATTCAGCAACCACTGAAAACTCTGGTCAATTCATTAACTTTGATGGTTCAGCCATTCCTTGGTAGTAGCGTTAACTTGTTTTGCTTGGACGCCTTGCTCGCCGCTTCTTTTTAAACGCTGGCCGTTTTACTTGCGGCAAATGACGTAACGACTCAGGCAGGGGCCCCGTTTTAGCTTGAGTCATTAATTCTGTCACTCTCTCTACAAGCTTATCCATAAAAGGCTGGTAAGGCTGGCCTTTTTCACTCATGGCTTGCAATTGATGCTCCCAATGCGCCGTTAAATCAGGCAGTGTCGACTCTATTGGTAATGCATGCACTAACCCTCGTCCTGCTGGCGTACTAACGATCGACTTGCCTTCACGGCTCAACAATTGTCGTTTAAAAAGGGTGTCTAAGATCCCTGCACGCGTCGCCTCTGTACCTAACCCATCGGTGTCTCGAAGTATCTTTTTGAGCTCTTTATCTTCAACATATCTTGCAATCCCAGTCATGGCCTGGAGCAAAGTAGACTCAGAAAAGTGTCGAGGGGGCTCCGTCTTACAATCTTTAATTTCACCTTCACGACAAATCAGCTGTGTCCCTTTTTCGATGGCAGGAACGTTATCAATATTGTCGTTTCTCTCATCCATTGTTTGGACTAATAGCACTCGCCATCCGGAAGAAAATAACTGCTTTCCTTTGGCGACGAACATGCCACCAGCGATATCGAATATCAATTTACCTTCCGAATAAACGGCAGCAGGAAAGAACTGCATTAAGTATTGACGCGCGATCAACTGGTAGACTTTTGCTTCTCTAGGCGTCAGCGTGTCTACCGATTTAGTTTTTGCAGTAGGAATAATCGCATGGTGGGCATCGACTTTGCTGTCGTTCCATGCCTTAGACTTCAAATTTACATCGGCCTCTTTACCTGACTGAGATAACTCGTGTGAGTTACTAAAGATGGCACTCACTATCGCAGAAGCTTGAGAAAAGTGTTCTTTAGGTAAGTAGCGACAATCTGAACGTGGATAGGTGATAAGCTTATGTTTTTCATACAAAGACTGGCAGGTATCAAGTACTTGCTGAGCGCTCATGTTACATTGCTTTGCAGCATCAATTTGCAAAGCTGACAGAGAATAGGGTAACGGTGGCGCTTGCTTGGTTTTCTTATGCTCAGATTCCACAACAGTAGCAGGTTGATCAGCAATACGACTGGCCACGTTTTCAACTAACTTGCGGTTCAGGACTCGCCCTTCCTCATCTTGCCATGGCCTACACGCTTCACTAGGTTTCCATTTCGCTCTGATATCAAAACTAACACGTGCGTCTTGATAGGGAATCAGAGCATGCAAGGTAAAATAATCTTTAGGGATAAAATTTTCGATTTCTTCATCCCGGCGCACAACCAAACCCAGAACAGGTGTCTGCACTCTTCCTACCGAAAGTACTCCTTGATAGCCCGCTTTCTGGCCCAGCAACGTAAATGCACGCGACATATTCATACCATATAGCCAATCTGCTCTTGAGCGCGCTAGTGCAGAGATGGACAGTGGAATAAAGTCTCGATTGCTTCGCATCGTATTCAACGCTCTTTTCACCGCTGGTAAGTTGAGATCGCTAATCAATAGCCGCTGCGTCGTCTCTTTTTTACTTTTACTCACCTTGCAGTAATCCAGAACTTCATCGACCAATAGCTGCCCTTCCCTATCAGGATCACCAGCATGAACAATAGTGGATGATTGCTTAAGGAGCTTGCGGATGACCGTCAGCTGTTTGCTCGAAGCCTTGCGAGGCCTAAGTTGCCACTGCTGAGGGATAATCGGTAAATCGCTAATATTCCATTTTTTATAGCGCTCATCATACGCATCGGGCTCAACTTGTTCTAAAAGGTGGCCAATACACCAAGTGACAACATCACCATTACCACAACGAATAAAGCCTTGATCCTTTTTCTGTGGGTTGGGAAGTGCCGCTGCAATTGCACGGCCTAGACTGGGTTTCTCAGCGATAAAAAGTCGAGTCATTGGAATGGATTAGGCATAAATAATTAGGGCTACAATATTGAAATTGTAGCCCTAAAACAAGAAAAACTGTAATTTTATACAGTATTAATCTGCATCTTCCTCAGTATTCGCTGCAGCTTCTTTCACCAAAGGTTGAAGTTCACCTTTTTGGTACATCTCTAAGATGATGTCACAACCACCAATCAGTTCACCGTCAACCCAAAGTTGTGGAAACGTTGGCCACTGTGCATATGCAGGAAGCTCTGCGCGAATATCAGGGTTTTGTAGAATATCAACATAAGCAAACTTCTCACCACAAGCCATTAGTGCTTGAGACGCTTGAGAAGAAAAACCACAACTTGGCAATTTAGGAGAACCTTTCATGTACAAAAGAATTGGGTTTTCTGCTATTTGCTGTTTAATTTTATCTATAGTTTCCATTGCTTCCTCATTATACGAATGGACGACACCTAATCCTGCTATTTTAAACCATTAGACAAGAATAAAAAGCATAGATTCAATATGGGTTTTATTTCAGTACCGTTTATGCCATCAACCACTTCGCAGCATACCAAATGATCTAAGCCATATAAGTGATTTATCTGATTGATTATATTGAAAGTTGCCCAACTGGCTCCGTATAATCACCACTCGGTGGCGACTTTTGCTTGCTTTACTCTTTTAATAAAGTAAAAACTTGCTAAACTGTAGCCAAAGTCAGCGACACCGACTCAATAAAAACAATTTTTAGAAGCAATTGAAAGTACTTACTCTTTCATCATACATGGAGAATCGAGCAATGGCATTTGAACTACCCGCTCTTCCTTACGCAAAAGACGCTTTAGAACCTCACATTTCCGCTGAAACTCTAGACTACCACCACGGCAAACACCACAATACTTACGTAGTTAAGCTTAACGGCCTAATTCCAGGTACTGAGTTTGAAGGTAAAACGTTAGAAGAAATCATCAAAACTTCTACTGGTGGCGTATTTAACAACGCAGCGCAAATTTGGAACCACACTTTCTACTGGCACTGCCTTGCACCAAATGCTGGCGGAGCGCCAACAGGTGCCGTTGCAGATGCAATTAATGCGGCATTCGGTTCATTCGAAGAGTTCAAAGCAAAATTTACTGATTCTGCAATTAACAACTTTGGTTCTTCTTGGACTTGGTTGGTTAAGAAAGCAGACGGCTCTCTTGATATCGTTAATACATCTAACGCGGCAACACCACTCACTGAAGAAGGCGTAACACCGCTTCTTACTGTTGACCTGTGGGAACACGCGTACTACATCGATTACCGCAACGTTCGTCCTGATTACATGAATGGCTTCTGGGCTCTAGTAAACTGGGCATTCGTGGCAGAGAACCTAGCTAAGTAATCTATCCGCTTTAGCTAATGTTTACATTGAAAAGCCTGCAAACGCAGGCTTTTTTTGTATTTCCATATTGCGGTATTTAACCGGCTCTAGTAGGTCCCTAAATCACCACAACTCGGCGCACCGGTCGAACGATGACTGCTCTTGGAGCAGGTTTTACGACCACCGTTCTTGCTGGCGGTGGTGGCGCCATTACGCAGCCACTCAATAGAAATGTCACCCCAATGACAACGCCTGCTAATAGTTTCTTCATGTTTTACCTACATTTTTATCAATATAGAACGTCGAACTTTATCATAAAAACAGTGTTCGATTAGTAAATATTCTGTCAGCCATTTGGTATACACACATTATGGATTCAAATGACTGTGGATCGCATATAACGACTCAGGATGAATTGGCTTTACAATCTGAACAACTGCTCTAAAGTACGACTACCCTGGGAACGGGCCTTACAACAACGGGCCCAGGAACCATGACGCAACCACTTAACATAAGTGTTACTAGCATCAATAGTCCAACCAAAAGCGCTTTCATACTTTACCTAACCTCGGTCAGTTTACCCCTTAGAGTATGCGGTTCTAATAAGTAATAGCGAGCTAATTTACGTTTATTTACTTCAAATTGAAACTGATTAAATTCCTCAACAGAGTGAATTCATTGGCTTTCGTTAGCAAGAAAGTTCTAAAGTTATTGTTTGTTTTTCCGCTAACAAGTTGTTCAGCAGGAGAAAATATGCAAGTACATACTTTGGATAAAACCGACATCATTAACGAACTGACTATAGGCTCGTCTATAAACCACGCTGTTCAAGCTGGACGTAGATCCGATTTTTCGTTATTGGTGGCGATGTTCTCTGAAGATGTTAGAGACAATACTCCTGTTGAAAAAATCTCAGCCAAAGCAGACACAGAGTCTCTATTAAGAGCAAGATTTCACCTTGCCGCTCCCCAAGCTCTGGTTTCGAATGAGGATTCGTATCCTGTATCTGCGATGCAGTCGCAAGCATTTCATCAAGGTGGAATACTCAACACTAAACTCCATCATTATTTGCTACCCGAAGCGCTGCTTTATCAAACTGAAGATACCGGAGGGTTGCCGGAAGAGGTATACCATAATTTATCGGGTCATGAGCGCAGGAAGCATGCCAAAAAAGAGCTGCCGCAGTCACTTCCAACCGATCTTTACAGTCAGTTGCTTGTTGCTTCTCGCAAAGATCAATTGAATATCAACGTATAACGCCAATCATTCACCAAGAAACAATTTAATACAGGAAGTATATGATGTGTGAATTAGAGCACAAATACCATTGATACTTTTTCCACTAAACGAAAGTTTGAACTTATTCACAACTAAATCACAACTATTCAACCATTCTTTGTGGACATTTTCACTCTAGTTACAAATTTATCACTAGAGTTGGAGGCATATTAGAATGAATATACAAAGTGCAAATGTCGTTATTACCTCTGCTGGCTCTACGCTAGGGGAAACACTTGCCGCCCACTTTTGTGAATTGGGGGCTAACATCATTCTATGTGACCAAAGCTTACCTCGATTGACCAGCAGTTATGAGCGATGCCAAAGCATCTCCGATCGAGTGAACTACTATCATATGCAAGACTACTCAAGAAGCGCTATTGATGACCTATTCGACTTTGTTAATGAAACGTTTGATAGCTCGCCTGATGTGCTGGTCAACAACTGGCCAGGATGTCCTGTACCCAAGCTGATGGGTAATGCGTCACCCGATCTATTTACCCAAGCTATGGCTGTTATGGCATCAACCCTTTTCACTTTCGGTCAAGCCACCGCCGAGCGAATGCGTACCGACAATAAAAAAGGTGTGATTGTCAATGTGGTGTCGATGGAAGCGTGTCAAGATTTATCAGGATTCGAAAACGTCACTTCTATGATTGCTGGTTTTACACAAAGCTGGGCTCGTGAACTCACACCTTTTAATATACGTGTCGGTGGTGTCGTACCCGCTCTAAGGCCCACGTCAAACGGCCAACATTTTCATTGGGCGCAATTCCAAGATGAGTTGATTCGTAATACTGAATACATTGTGTCAAACGAGTATTTTAGTGGCAGAGTGATGTCGGCCGAATTGTAGATAAGCATGTACTAGATAACACATCATTGACGTGCTGCTCGCAACACAGTTTTCTTTTGGCAAAATAAGTTATCGCAAGTCAATAGCCATTAGCCTCCCCTTATCACATTTAAGAAAAAAACCATTCAATTAGCTCACATATATAAAATTTGTTGCCTACGCTGATTTTATAGTCAATTTATTACCATCATGAAAGAGGGATCCATCAATGAAACACCTACTTGTACTCATTGCCACGCTGAGTTTGTCTTTTAATATCTTTGCAAATGAATATGAAGCTGCACTACAGGGTTATGCCAATGGGCAGGTGAAGACCATAGCTTCTGACCCAGACATCATTGCTGCGGTGAAAGCACAAAATATTGCCAACCAAAACTTAACTGAAGATCAGATTATCGCTCTGGATAAAGAATGGCGTGCACAAGTTGGACAGAGCAGCGCCCCACTCATTGAGGAAAAACTGTCTAGTCCAACATCCAAGAAATTAGTCGGCATGCAAGAAGCCAGTGACGGAGCCATTACCGAGATTTTTGTCATGGACGATAAAGGACTCAATGTCGCGCAAAGCGCCGTAACCTCAGACTACTGGCAAGGCGATGAAGCGAAATGGAAAAAGACCTATAAAGTGGGGCCAAACGCCTACCACATTAGTGAAGTCGAAGAAGATGAATCAACACAAATGTTTCAATCACAGGTGAGCTACGCCATTACTGATCCTGCATCAGGTCAAGTCATTGGAGCGGTAACGGTTGGCGTAAACGTCGAAGAACTGTAGTCATTGTCAGTTGGCTGGGTACATTATGCGATTCACTATCAACAAACTCGTTGTCGCTAGCTCTGCACTTCTTACTTTGATCGCAATTGCTATTATTTCCTACAGCTCATGGAAAAGTAGTATTGATGCTATATATCAGCTCAGCAAGAAGTCTTACTTACAGGCGACCAACTCTCTGTCAGAACAGCTCGGTACTGCGGTTAAATTCAAAAAAGCCAGCAGTATCGAGGAGAGGGTGAATCTTGCCATTAAGTCGAGCGAAGGTAATCTATCAAGTGTAGACATCTTTCTCGTTGATAAATCGCTGTTGTACTCATCTAATGACCAACCAGCTCCAGCATCCATGCAACAATTTAATTGGCAAGACACTCAAATACTGAATGATAATCAAGATTCCCTAGAATTGGTTGTTCCGCTATTGTCCGGCAAAAAGAAAAAACTAGTCGGCTTTATGCTGACTAAATGGCACTTTAGTGAAGTACAAGTATTGAGTGCTGCACTTGGACTGCAATCTTTGCTCTATGGCACCTTATGTATTTTGGTCACTGTCGGTGTGTTAGTGTTGACTTTAAAGAAGGTGCTTATCAATCCACTCGATCATTTATCCGAATTGTGCCAAGAGCTTGCATCTGGAGAGTGTGATTTAAGAAAAAGAATTCAATTTAAACGCAATGATGAGCTAGGATTATTGGCCAATCAAATCAATAAGTTTGTTGATAAGATTGAACGGACGCTAAACCCGATACACCAAGGTTCGCTCGCGGTGACCAATGTCGCGGAAGATGTGGAAAGTCACTTAGAGTCTTTAAGAAAGAAAGTCACTTCGCAGAGAAACGACATTAAACAAACGGTATCGATTGGCGAAGAAACCATCAGCTCAGTGGAATCGGTGAAATCTAACGCTGGCCTTTCCTCGGAGACACTAAATCAAGCCGTCAATAGCGCGCAGCAAGGTAAATCACGGCTCACCAAAGCGCTGCAAGATATCACAACACTGGCGAAAAAAAGCTCATCGACTTCTGAGTCAGCTTTCGAGCTCAGTACTCAAGTTCAAAAGGTCAGCGAGATTTTAGCCATCATTCGAACCATTGCTGAGCAAACCAACTTGCTGGCGTTAAATGCCGCCATTGAAGCTGCCAGAGCTGGTGAAGAAGGCCGTGGTTTCGCCGTTGTCGCCGACGAAGTTAGAGTCCTTGCTGAGAAAACCTCCACTTCGACGGATCAGGTCGAAAGTATACTTACAGAGCTCAGTCAAGTTTCTAATGAGCTCATCACCTATACAAATGAAGGGCTCACTGCAAGTCAAGGGTGTGTGGACTCAATCAAACAAGCGGTGGAAGACATCAAAACAACACTCAATGATGTCTCTAAAGCCAGTCAAGTCAATGATGGAATTGTTGACTCTTCACAGTCACAAAGCCAATCCATGGCAGCACTTATCCATCACCTTACGATGATCAATCAACAAATTGATCATCTAGCACAAGACACCGACAATATTTCTAGCAGTAGCTCCGAGCTCCATACGCGCTCATTTGAAACTAGCCAACACTTGGCAACCTACAATATCCGTTAACTGTATTGTCCGGCATAGAGGTGTACTTCTATGCTTTTTGGAACGCACCCAAGACAGTTTTTGCAAACTCCTCCCAATTCGGAGCGGTAAAAGCAATTGATCTAACGTTTTTTATAGTTTCAATAGCTTCTAGAGCACTATAGCCTCGAGATTTTATGAGATAAGCAGCTAATGCTAAACCTGTTCTATCTTTACCTGATCGACAATGGACAACAACAATACCCGAACCGCTATGACACTCAATAAATTTAACTATTTGAGGTAATGCTTTGAGGCATGTTTCAAGGTCTCCTTTTAGCGGAGGGGCATTACTTGATAAAGGAATGTGCGCGTAAACAATGCCTAACGCCTTTATCCGAGATGCATGAACCATTTCAGCATCATTTACGGATAGAATTGCACTTACACCATGGCACTTTAGTTTTTCAATATCCCACATACTTTTGTCGGGACCACTTCTTCCGGCCACACAAGGCTCTAAGAAAAAAAGATTCTCCATATGGATTCCAACATCATTTGTTACCGACATTCATAAACATACCTTACCGTAACAGCTTTAGACGAACAGGCTATTTTCTTCATAAATGATGAAAAGTAGGCCCTGTGTATATGGTGTATGTCTTTTAAATTCATTCGCTATGAAAGCGAAGGTTCTAAAACAGCTCTTTAACCATAAAATATTTGCACCCAGTCTTAGGGTAACTCTGCTGAACCCATTGGGTTTTATAGCCATGTTTTTCATAAAATGGCATAGCTTGAAAATTAAGAGTATCGAGTAAACACTTAACACACCCTCGTTTCTTACCTGACTCTTCAATTTCTTTCAGGAGTTTGCTACCGATATTTTGTCCACGCAATGCATCAGATACCCATAACGTATCTAGTAATAGCCAATCACCAAATGAACGGGCTGCTGCCCCAGCCACAATCTCGCCGTCAGCATTTTTAATTTGCACAGCTAAAGGAAGACGCTCGCCCACCTCCCAGTTAGCCCAATTAAAATCATCAATCTTCTTGTCAAGAAAATCGATCAAATCTTGCTCTGGATTTTCCAATACTTCAATTTTCATAAAAACTTTTAATTCCCTTGTTATTTATAGTCATCAACTAAATATATGTTTAGGGTTTATCCAATCTTGGATACTTTGTTTAGTGGACTCCGACATCAGAACACTCAACCGAGAGTTTGCAAAATATGCTCGGACGCATTCTCGATAAGATCGAGCACCAATTCAAAGCCATCATCGCCACCGTAATAGGGGTCGGGTATTTCACGATAGTCACTATCACCATGGCTTAAAAAGAGCGAAAGCTTAGTTTGATATTCTTTAGGGCATTGACGCATGAGATCAGACAAATTGCTTTCATCTGCCGCCAATATGATATCGAAGTTTTCAAAGTCATCTCGCGCTATTTGCCGAGCTCGCATGCCTGAAAAAGAATAACCTCTTTGCTCTCCTGCCGCTCGAGCACGCTCATCTGGAGGGTTTCCCGTGTGATACGCAATAGTGCCTGCTGAATCAACCTCTACGGCTATTCCCATTTCCGAAGCCTTGGTTCTTAACACAGCTTCGCCTGTGGGAGAACGACAAATATTGCCCATACAAACAACCAGTATCTTTTTCATACGCTTTATTCCCTTCAAACCTTGGTCTCAATAAGATTGTATTTGTTGAAAATTAAGGAATAAATTAGCATAAGGTAAACATGACATCACTATAGGATTCTCCATGGCCGACGAACAAACTAAAGACGAACGTTATAAAGCCCGACAACAAAAAGTAAAAGCTCAAGTCGATGAAAAAATCGCGGCAGCACAAGAGGAAAAAGGACTAGTACTGGTCGTCACAGGCAACGGAAAAGGAAAATCTACATCTGGTTTCGGTACGATTGCACGAGCAGTTGGTCACGAAAAAACATGTGCCGTAGCGCAGTTCATAAAAGGGACATGGGAAAATGGAGAACGAAACCTGCTTGAAAAGCTGGGCGTTGAGTTTTGCGTGATGGCAACGGGCTTTACTTGGGAAACCCAAAACAAGGAATCGGATACTAAAGCGGCTCAAGAAACCTGGTCAACTTGCAAAAAATGGTTGGCGGATGAATCCATCGACGTGATTTTATTTGATGAGCTCACCTATATGATTACCTATGGCTATGTCGATTTAGACGAAGTTATCGATGCACTGGCTAAACGCCCCAAAATGCAATCTGTCATCATCACTGGCCGAGCAGCCCACAGACGCCTTATCGAAGTTGCCGATACCGTCTCAGAAGTCAAAAACGTCAAACATGCTTTTGAATCTGGTGTAAAAGCGTTGAAAGGCGTGGATTGGTAATTAACCCGTTTACTTGATGATAGACACAAAAAATCCCCCACTTTAGTGGAGGATTTTTTTATATCGTGGAATTGAAGTGGTTACTTAGCGACGATGCTGAGCGACCAGCTCCACGACTCGTAGCTGTGCGATAGCTTTTGCTAGCTCTAACTGTGCTTGAGCAAAGTTAACATCACCATCGTGACGATTGATGTTCTCAAGAGCCATCTGACGTGCAGCTTCTGCTCTTGCTTTATCAATTTCGTCACCATGCAATACTGTATCTGCCATCACAGTCACAACTTCAGGTTGCACTTCGACTAACCCACCAGAGACGTAAAGTACTTCTTCTGGTTGTTTCAAGTCCGAAACGAAACTCGCAACACCTGGTTTTATTTTGCTGATCAATGGTGAGTGACCTGGGCGAATACCCAACTCACCATCAGCACCAGAAATTGCTAGAGCGTGAGCGGGACCAGAGAAAATCACCCCTTCCGCACTGACTATTTGAAGGTCAAATGTGTTTTCACTTACACCTATAGCCATGTTACCTCCCGCACTTAGACAGATTTCGCGTTTTCTAGTACTTCGTCAATCGAACCACAGTACATGAAAGATTGCTCAGGGATATCATCATAATCGCCAGCAAGTAGACCTTTGAAACCACGTAGTGTTTCTTTCAGCGGTACATATACGCCTGGGTCACCTGTGAAGACTTCCGCTACGTGGTAAGGCTGAGTGAGGAAACGCTCAATCTTACGTGCGCGAGATACGACTTGCTTATCGCTTTCAGACAGCTCGTCCATACCAAGGATAGCGATGATATCTTTCAGCTCTTTATAGCGTTGCAGAGTTTGCTGTACGCCACGAGCGATATCGTAGTGCTCTTGACCAACTACTAGAGGGTCAAGCTGACGAGACGTTGAATCTAACGGGTCAATCGCTGGGTATAGACCCATGGCTGCGATGTTACGGTTAAGTACAACGGTTGCATCCAAGTGAGCAAACGTGGTTGCTGGAGACGGGTCAGTCAAGTCATCCGCCGGTACGTATACTGCCTGTACTGACGTGATAGAGCCTTGCTTAGTTGACGTGATACGCTCCTGAAGCACACCCATCTCTTCTGCAAGAGTTGGCTGATAACCTACCGCTGAAGGCATACGACCTAGCAGTGCTGATACTTCTGTACCGGCAAGGGTATAACGATAGATGTTATCGATGAACAGCAGTACGTCACGACCTTCGTCACGGAACTTCTCAGCCATAGTCAGGCCAGTCAGAGCAACACGAAGACGGTTACCCGGTGGCTCGTTCATCTGACCGTAAACCATTGCTACTTTTGATTCTTCAGGGTTTTCAACGTTTACAACGCCCGCTTCCTGCATCTCATAGTAGAAATCGTTACCTTCACGAGTACGCTCACCAACACCAGCAAATACTGATAGACCAGAGTGTTGCAGTGCGATGTTATTGATAAGCTCCATCATGTTAACGGTCTTACCTACACCCGCACCACCGAACAGACCGATTTTACCACCCTTAGCGAATGGGCAAACCAAGTCGATCACTTTCACGCCTGTTTCTAACAGAGACGTTTCGTTTGATTGTTCTTCGTAGCTTGGTGCTTCACGGTGGATAGCGTAGTGCTCTTCTGCACCAATCTCACCACACTCATCGATTGCTTCACCAAGAACGTTCATGATACGACCAAGTGTCTTAGTACCAACAGGTACAGAGATTGGCGCACCAGTATTCTCTACTTTCATGCCACGACGTAAACCGTCAGAGCTACCCATAACGATGGCACGAACTACGCCACCGCCAAGTTGTTGTTGAACTTCAAGAACAAGTGATGTGTTCTCTTCACCAACAAGGCGGAGTGCGTCATATACGCGCGGGCCACTGTTGTGTTCAAATTCTACGTCAACGACTGCGCCGATGACTTTTACTATCTTACCGATACTCATTATTTACCTCGGAAATCTTTAAACCGCTTGCGCACCCGACACAATCTCACTCAATTCTTGCGTGATCGCTGCTTGTCTAGCTTTGTTGTAGACAAGTTGTAGATCTTCGATCAACTTACCAGCGTTATCTGTCGCCGCTTTCATTGCAACCATTCGAGAAGCTTGCTCACAAGCGATGTTCTCAACCGTACCTTGGTACACTTGAGATTCAATATAGCGATGCACCAAGTCATCCAAAATGACTCGAGGATCTTGCTCGTAGATATAGTCCCAACGAGATCCTTTTGACTTCGAGTCTTGCTCATCTTTTGGATAAGGCAGCAGCTGCTGAACCGTAGGCTTTTGCACCATGGTGTTCACAAACTCGTTGTAAACCATATAAAGACGGTCAATTTTACCCTCGTTATACGCTTCTAACATGGCGTTCACAGTGCCTAGCAGATCTTCGAGCTTAGGCTCATCACCTAATCCAGATGCTTGTGCGACCACTTTGGTTGCATTGTGGAAAAAGCCGATAGCTTTCGAGCCGATCAGTGTCGTTTCAACTTCGACACCTTTCTTCTGCCACTCGGCCATTTCACCCAGTACTTGTTTAAACAGGTTCGTATTTAATCCACCACACAAACCTCGATCAGAAGAGATAATAATGTAAGCCACACGCTTGGCTTCACGCTCTTCTAGATATGGATGGCTATACTCGAGTGTGCCTGATGCTACATGGCTAATCACTCTGCGCATGCTATCAGCGTAAGGACGGGCTTTCGCCATGTTGTCCTGTACCTTACGCATTTTGCTGGCTGCCACCATTTCCATCGCACTGGTGATCTTCTGAGTGCTTTTCACACTCGAGATTTTAGTGCGAATCTCTTTTGTATTGGCCATGGTTAGCTCCCCTCTTAATTAATTGAGAATGGTGCGATTACCATGACTGCAAAGCAACAAAGTCATCCAAAAGCTTAGTCAATTGAGCTTGGATATCGTCGTTGTATGCGCCTGTCTCATTGATTGTCTTCAATAGTTCAGGAGCATTTGACTTAGCGTGTGCCAATAGGCCTTCTTCAAAAGAGCCGATGCGAGATAGCTCAACGCCACTCAAGTAGCCTTTTTCTGCAGCAAAAACGATCGTTGCTTGCTCAGCGACTGACATTGGTGCGTATTGCTTCTGCTTCATGAGCTCAGTAACGCGCTCACCGTGGTCAAGCTGTTTCTTCGTTGCTTCATCTAGATCCGATGAGAACTGAGCAAACGCTGCCAATTCACGGTATTGAGCAAGAGCAGTACGAATACCACCAGATAGCTTCTTGATGATCTTAGTTTGCGCAGCACCACCAACACGAGATACCGAAATACCTGGGTCAACCGCTGGGCGTAGACCTGAGTTGAATAGCTGAGTTTGCAAGAAGATCTGACCATCAGTGATCGAGATTACGTTAGTCGGTACGAATGCCGATACGTCACCTGCTTGCGTTTCAATGATTGGTAGTGCGGTCAATGAACCGGTTTTACCTTTCACTTCGCCATTAGTGAATTTTTCAACATACTCTTCACTTACGCGTGCTGCACGCTCTAGTAGACGAGAGTGGAGGTAGAATACATCACCTGGGAACGCTTCACGACCTGGTGGACGTTTAAGAAGCAGCGAGATTTGACGGTAAGCGACAGCTTGTTTAGACAGATCATCATAAACAATCAACGCGTCTTCACCACGGTCACGGAAGTACTCACCCATAGTACAACCTGCGTATGGTGCTAAGTATTGAAGCGCAGCTGATTCAGATGCAGACGCAACGACAACGATTGTATTTGCAAGCGCGCCGTGTTCTTCAAGTTTACGTACCACGTTAGCAATCGTAGAAGCCTTTTGGCCAATTGCAACGTAAACACATTTAACACCAGAGTCTTTCTGGTTGATGATCGCATCGATAGCCATCGCTGTTTTACCAGTCTGACGGTCACCGATGATAAGCTCACGCTGACCACGGCCGATTGGCACCATTGAGTCAACAGCTTTATAACCAGTTTGGATTGGCTGATCAACAGACTTACGGTCGATTACGCCTGGCGCAATGATTTCTACCGCGTTGTGTAGGCTTGCGTTGATTTCACCTTTACCATCAATTGGCTGGCCTAGTGTGTTCACCACACGACCAAGTAGTTCTGGACCCACTGGCACTTCTAAAATACGGCCAGTACCTGTCACTTTCATGCCTTCGCATAGGTCAGCATAAGGACCCATAACAACCGCACCAACGGAGTGACGCTCTAGGTTAAGCGCCAATGCATAGCGTCCACCTGGCAATTCAATCATTTCGCCTTGCATCACGTCTGCTAGGCCGTTGATAGTGATGATGCCATCACTGATTGATACGATTGTGCCTTCATTGCGGGCTTGACTGCTCACATCGAAGGTTGCGATTCGTTCTTTAATTAAATCGCTAATTTCTGTTGAATTTAATTGCATTTCAAATACCTATTACATGTGCAAGCTAGTTGCAAGACGATGGATGGACGATTTCAAAGAACCGTCAATGACGAGCTCGCCAGCCTTAACCACAATGCCGCCGACTAATTCGCTGTCTACTTCGTTGGTTAACGTAATTTTTCTATCGAGTTTTTTCTCTAGAGATTCCGTTAACAACTTCAGCTGCTCTTCGCTCAAAGGCTCAGAGGAGACAACGGTTGCGTCTAACATTTTGTCGTTTTCGTTCTTTAGCTCTTCAAACACGCTTTTTACATCTCGCACTGCGATTAAGCGTTGGTTCTCAGCCATCACCTTTATCAGGTTTTGCACATGATCATCGAGAAAGCCTTGGCACACGGAAAAAAGAAACTGAACAAATTGATCAGATTCGTCTTTTCCACCTTGTTCAAGGTTTTTTACTTGGGCAGCGATTTGTGGGTTTTCCATAACATCAGCTACAAAGCTCAACATAGAAAGCCACTCATCAAGGGTTTGCTTTTCTTTCGCAAACTCAAAAGCCGCCTTGGCATATGGGTAAGCAATGGTTTTTAAATCGGACATGCTGCTCCCCTATTGCACTATATTTCTTTGATCAATTGATCAACCAGTGCACGGTTTGAATCCGTATCCAAGTTTTTATTGATCAGCTTCTGTGCACTATTGATTACCAAGTCAGCCATTTCGTCTTTCAGTTCTTGACGAACACGATTTTTCTCGCTTTCGACTTCGGCTTCACCCTGAGCAATAATGCGGGCTTTTTCTTTCTCTGCCTCTTGAATGGCTTCTTCGATAATCTGTTCACGGCGCTTTTGACCTTGGGCGATCATCTTACTGACGTCTTTTTTCGCTTCATCAATAAGGTAACTGCCATTTTCTTTGGCCAAAGCAAGCTCTTTAGCCGCCATTTCAGTATTACGAATGCCTTCGGCAACTTCTTTCTGGCGCTCATCTAGCATTTGGCTAAGTGGCGGCCAGACATATCTCATACATAGCCAAACAAATATCACGAACGATAATGCTTGACCTAACATGGTTGCGTTTAAGTTCATCCCGTCCTCTCTTAATTCGCTGATGGTTCTCTTTAGTTGAATCGAGGGAGGAAGTTACGCTACCGCAAAGATGATATATAGACCGATACCAACACCAATCATAGGAACCGCGTCAACAAGACCCATCATGATAAAGAATTGAGTACGTAGCATAGGAGTAAGGTCTGGTTGGCGAGCAACACCTTCTAAGTATTTACCTGCTAGATTACCGATACCGGAAGCTGCACCTGCCGCGCCCAAACCAATTAGTAGAGCACCAGCAACGTATAGAACTGCACTTACAATATCCATTGAAAACTCCAATTATAAAAATAGTTAATAAAGGTTAAATAAATTAGTTAGTTAAGTAGGCCAGTTAGTGTTTTTCTACTGCTAAGGCCATATAAACGATGGTCAGAACCATAAATATAAATGCTTGCAAAGAAACAATTAATAAATGGAATAATGCCCAAGGTACACTTAGTGCCCATTGAATCCACCAAGGCATCAATGCAATCAAAATGAAGATCATTTCGCCCGCATACATGTTGCCGAACAATCGTAAACCCAATGAAATCGGCTTAGAGATCAAAGTGACAATCTCTAGTACGAAGTTCACAGGATAAAGAAATGGTGAATCAAAAGGTTGAGTAGTTAGTTCCTTTATAAAGCCACTGATGCCTTTTGCTTTGAGAGTGTAGATAATCATCACTACAAAAACTCCCAATGCCATTGACATGGTGACGTTCACATCCGCTGATGGTAAATCTCTAAAGTGTTCAACGCCAAGTGATCGAGCTAGGGCTGGAATTAAATCAACTGGTAGTAAGTCGATGAAATTCATTAAAAATACCCAAACGAATATAGTCAAAGCTAAAGGGGCAATGAGCCTATCTTCAGCTTGAAATATTTCTTTAGCCAGATTGTTGACGAACTCAAACACAATTTCGATAAAGCACTGAAAACGACTTGGCACACCCTTGGTACTTTTAGATATCGCGTAACGAAATACGCCGATAAATATCAGTCCAAGAATCCAAACCATGATCATAGAGTCGAGGTTAATCGACCAAAAGCCCTTACCTATTGTGAAGAATGTTTCGTGGTGCTCAATATAATCATGAGCGGTTAGTACGTTTTCCACCTTCAATCCTTAAATCATCTTCTTTTTTATTTAAAAATGGAGAGACGAAGTACCCGATGAATGTAATACAGTAGCTTGCTATTACAACAATATTTTCTACGTCCATTAATCGAAACACAATGGCGAACAAAATAACGGTATAAACGAGTTTAACTTTCCTGCTAAATTGTATGAGGTCCTTTATATCGGCATCAGGGTTCTTCTTAGCTTTAACACTAGCCAAATACATTCCAAACAAACCTGGAATAATAGCTACTACTACACCAATAGACGCTGATTCAATGCGAGTAACATCCTCAGAAAATATCTGATAGAGGATCGCCAGCATTCCGAAAAATAATTGACTCCGCAACATTCTTTTAATTGCTGTAAGTATATCTTCACTTGCTGTACTGCTTGTCACTCTTATATACCCTTGAGTTATAGCTATGGAACATACATATTTGTGGCAGACATACTTCTGCAACTAAAATTGTTAACATTTAGTTACACTTTAAAATATAGATACCAGCACTCATTCTTTATCGGCTCGATACCAAGATACCCGTATTAATAGGGTGATTAAAGTCTCAAAAAATGAATACTTTCATTTCAGTTTTAGCTATTTAATCCTTAAAAATTATCAGATCTATACGTCTAGTTTCATATATCGTTTCGGTACAAAAATCGAACAAGAGTGATTTAGATCGTATTAATTTGTTAGAAATTGTAAAAGTTATTGCCAGTACGTCGTTTTGTTATGTTTGTTTTTGTCTGAACATTTTTCGTTCTAAGTTCCATTTTTGATCGGATAAGAAAAATAGTTGACAAATACATGTGTTAGATCAAAAAAAGCGGTTAATAATTGATTAGTATTATGCGAAGTAGATCAAATAACTTTTGCAACAATTAAACATCATAACCGTTACATAATGGGGGGGTCCGAATTGAATGTAGTAAAAATAAAATAAAGGCTCGGCAAATACGTTGCCGAGCCTGTATATTTATTTAAATAAATTGTTTATTAATTTATCTACTGCCTGTTTAGTTTTCTCGTTATTTATTTTGTCTCCTAGCTTTTTATTAAGCTTGTCGATACCTTTTTCTAGTTCCGTTTTGGCTTTTTGTTTTAGCGCATTATCTAGGACAACTTTATACTTAGGTGAAGACCAGCTACCCGTAATTTTTACTGGTATGGTGACATCTTTCAGCTCATCAATACTTTGCCCACCCTGACCTTTCAGTGATCCCACTATTGAAGTGCGAATCAGTACATCAGCCGTTTCATTGACATAGTTTGCAGAGCCCTCGCCATGCACTCGAAGCAAAGGAGATTTGGCACTCAAATTATTTGTACTGGCTACACCATTGGCCAGTTTGATTGTGGCTTGCATCGAGCTGAAGTCGGTCTTCTGCACTCCTTCAGACTGTTCAACTGGTTCACCCTTTATTTTCGCGTAACTGGTTCGGATAAGTTGTGCAACGTTAATTCCATTCACTGCACCATCTTTGAAGCTAATATCGACAGTACCTGCAACCCCTTTCTTAATTCCTGTCGGTGTTAACCCCTTGCCATGCAGATCGAGATTGATGTTGCCAACCCCTTCTATCTTATCGTTATTCAATACATCTTTGAGTAGAGGCTGAACTTTGACTCCAGCCACTTTCGCTTTGACTTGATAAGAGGCAGGTGAAGACTTGGCGTTTAATTGACCATTTGCCTTGATGCTGCCGCCATAAAGGTTCGAAGTGAACGAATTCAGCTTCGCGATGCCACGATTGACAGAAATATTCGCTTTTACATTTTGCATCTTGGCGTTTTGCATCTGAAATTTATCGATGGAAATCGTGCCACTGACATCAAGTGTTTTCAGCGCGCTCAGATCCGGCTCTACTTCTTTACTCACTGTAGCAGGTGGACTTTGTGGCGATGAAGGTGATTTTGCATTGCTTTGAGCTGGCTTACCCGCTTGATTTTGTGTTGTGCCTGCAGGCATCCATTCATCTAGATTGATATCTGGGCTATGTAAGCTGAAACGAACTTTAGGGATGTTCGCTAATGTCACATCTGCCTTGCCGTCTAGCTCCAAAGCATTAGCGGTTAACTTCTGTAGTACAAGAGATAAGTGCTGCTTGGTCAAATCAAAACTCAAGGCAGACGTCATGGCTAACTTCAACGGAGACTGAGGCAGTGATTTACCTTGCAGCTGGCCATCAAGAGTAAAACCGCTCAATGCTATGGTTGAAAGCGTGTAATCAACACTGAGAACCCCTTTGCCATTTAAGTCAAATTTGAGGCCAGATGCCTCACCTTTTAATGCGTAACTTAAGTTGTTTTCTTCATCGTACCCAAAGGTGTTGAGCTCCAGCTGCAATTTTTCAACGTTTAAATCTGGGGCACTAAGCGTGCTAGTCAAAGCGATGTCTCGCAAAGAATACTGAGAGAAATCCTGGGACAATTTAAATTCAGCACTGCCTTGAGCAGAGAAGGTTTGTTGGTTGTTCTGCCCTTTTGCAGAAAAGGACACCTTGGTCCATTGCTCCGGTGCGAAGCCGGACAACGTCAAGTCCACGTTAGATAACTTGGTAAAGCTACCTGTTTGTTGATCACGAATTTGTAGATTAGCGTCCGCTATCGTCACTCCAGCGAGATTAACGGTCCATTTTTCAGTCGCTGTTTTGCCCTCATCTGTTGTACTAGCTGAAGGTTGGGTCTTACCACTACTTTGCTTGCTCGCTTCTGTTGTAGTGGTTGCAGCATCGCTGGCTTGATTTTTATTGAGTAACGCATCGATATTTTTGCGTCCGTCTTTGAGGGTTTCGATGTCTACTTGTGCGCCATTTAACGTGACATTGCCAATTTCCAATTTTTTATCGATTAGTGGCAACACTGATACGCTGACACCAACGTTATCCACCTTAAACATATCCGGGTTGGAGAAGCCCTTAGGGTTCTTTAACTCCGTTTTCCCCATTTCCAAGCCTATCGATGGGAAAAATTGCCAATGGATATCACCTTGGATAATTAACTCTAATCCTGTTTGCTTTTTGACCTGTTCTACGATCAATGGCTTGAACTGATTTGGGTTCACCAGCGTGACCAAAGCGGTTAAGCCAATAACGATCAAAATAATTATGGCGGAGATGAACAGCAATAATTTCTTCATTCGCATTGTCCTTGCTTGTTTCTGAATTTTCTGTGCACTAAAAAAAGAAAGTGGCACCTAAAGTGCCACTTATCTATATAAAAATAAAGATTGCTCAGTGAGTTGTTGGTTAAGATCGGAGCAACTTAGTAATATGAGCTTTAAGAACGTCAATAGCGATTCTATTTTTACCGCCTCGAGGCACAATAATGTCAGCGTATTGTTTCGACGGCTCGATAAACTGCATAAACATAGGACGAACAGTATCTTGATACTGCTTGAGTACAGATTCCATGGTTCGATTGCGCTCTTCAACGTCTCGTTTTAAGCGGCGAGTCAGACAAATATCCAGAGGCGTGTCCATAAACACTGTCGCATGCATCAACTCACGCAACCTAGGATCGGTTAGCAGTAAAATTCCTTCAAGGATAATGACTTTCTTGGGTGTCATAGTGGTCGTTTCAGCCATACGGGTATGTTCCGCATAGCTATACTCAGGCACTTCCACTGAATGTCCATCGATTAACTGCTCTAGGTGTGAGCACAGCAGCTCATGGTCCATCGCTTTAGGGTGGTCATAATTGGTCTTTACCCGTTCTTCCATACTTAGGTGACTTTGATCGTTGTAATAACAATCTTCTTTAATGACGCCAATTTCGTGATCACCGACCTTAGCACGCAGCTCATTGTAGATAGTACTGGCAATTAAACTCTTTCCAGAAGCAGAGGCGCCAGCTATACCGACGATGACACATTGATTCTTAATAGACATTATCTATCGCACCTGATGACAATATGGTAAAGATTTAAGGAGGTAATGACGATTGAACTTACCGTTCACAGCCCTCCCCCTTCGCAAAACCGCCCGATTATAAGGACTTCGCTCTCCAGATGCTAGAGCCTGTTCGCCTTTTAGCGTAAGTTTATTCTGTCGTCATACATCTGAGCTCATAGCAAGGAGCCAAGTTAGCTTTTCACCTAAGGCATTTCACTATTCCACAGCGGTAAAGGCGATGGAATCGGGCCTTACTTTGCCTTGCCAGTACATACGACTACATACCGTATCTGCTAAGTCTAGATAATATTGTGCGTGTTCGCTGCCAGGTCTGGCAACAACTGTTGGTTTACCTTGATCGATGTCTTCACGCATCGCAATGTGCAGTGGGATTTGCGCTAAAAGAGAAAGCCCATAATCTTTCGCCATTTTCTCAGCGCCACCTTGACCAAAAATCGCTTCGTGGTGGCCACATTGACTACAGATGTGATAACTCATGTTTTCCACCATGCCGACAACTGGAACATTAACCTGCTCAAACATGTTTGCCCCTTTACGAGCATCGGCCAGTGCCAAGTCTTGCGGCGTAGTGACAATCACTGCAGCAGTCACAGGAATTTTTTGTGATAGGGTTAATTGAATATCGCCCGTACCTGGTGGCATATCGATAACCAAATAGTCAAGATCGGGCCATTCGGTTTCTTCAAGCAATTGGCTTAGTGCTTTGGATGCCATTGGGCCACGCCAAACGGCGGCTTGCTCTTTATCGACGACATAGCCTATCGAGTGGGTATATAAACCATAGGCAGAAATAGGTTGCATCCATTTATTATCTCGCACTAATGGTCTTGCGTCTTCTTGGTTTAACATCATAGGAACAGACGGGCCATAAATATCCGCATCCAACAAGCCAACTTTTGCACCGCTATTAGCCATCGCCAAGGCCAAATTGACAGAGGTCGTTGATTTGCCTACCCCACCTTTTGCTGACGTGACCGCAATGATGTTTTTCACACCTTTTACGTATTGAGTTACGTGAGATTGCAGTGATTTCACTTGCGTGGATATGTTGACGTTGATATCGGCAACAATCTTTTGTTCAATTTGTTGGCTTATCCACTCATTGAGCTCTTTTTCAACTGAGTTGGAACAAAACGGCAAAACGATTGCGACCTCATTGCCATCTTTTACTGTCAGTACACCCGGCTTTTCGGCCCAGCCCGTCGCTAATTGCTTAGATTGAAACTCATTCAACCATTGATAAAAATCTTGTTTGGAATTTAACTGGCGCATATGTCCTCCGTTTGGCGTAATGCTACCATTTCACTACCCCGCACAACACCCTTTGTCTGTATGGTTTTTCGTTGCGCAGAGTTCTTTGAATTAGGGGATTCATAGGTTAGTATTACTCAACATTTTTGTAGACCTATTGAAAAGCGAAATAATAAGTATGGCAAACGATCCAAGAAAACTTTTGGTAACTTGCGCCCTACCGTATGCAAACGGTTCAATCCACCTTGGTCATATGCTAGAGCATATTCAAGCGGATATTTGGGTACGCTATCAACGCCTTCGCGGCAACACAGTGAACTTTATCTGTGCCGATGACACTCACGGTACCCCAATCATGCTTAGAGCACAGCAGATGGGAATGTCGCCTGAAGAGTTGATTGCTAAAGCAAGTGAAGAGCACCAAAAAGATTTCGCTGGATTCGACATCAGTTTCGACAACTACCACAGCACTCACTCTGAAGAAAACCGAGAGTTAGCGTCTCAGGTATATCTACAACTTAAGAAAAATGGCTTTATCTCTAGCCGCACGATTTCTCAGTTGTACGATCCTGAAAAAGAGATGTTTCTACCTGATCGCTTCGTCAAAGGTACTTGCCCAAAATGTAAGTCCGAAGACCAATACGGCGACAACTGCGACAACTGTGGTGAAACTTACAGCCCAACTGAGCTGATTAACCCTAAATCAGCGGTGTCCGGCGCGACGCCTGTCATGAAAGACTCTGAACACTTTTTCTTTGACCTGCCTCAGTTTGAAAGCATGCTAAAAGAGTGGACTCGCTCGGGCACATTGCAATCTGAAACCGCCAACAAAATGCAGGAATGGTTTGAGTCGGGTTTGCAGCAGTGGGATATTTCTCGCGATGCGCCATATTTCGGCTTCGAGATACCTGGAGAGAAAGATAAGTTCTTCTACGTTTGGCTTGATGCTCCTATCGGCTACATGGGCTCATTTAAGAACCTGTGTGACAAACGTGATGACCTCGATTTTGACGAATACTGGAATAAAGACAGCAAAACCGAGCTGTATCACTTCATTGGTAAAGACATTGTTTATTTCCACAGCCTGTTCTGGCCTGCCATGCTGGAAGGCTCTGGTTTCCGTAAACCCAACAATGTATTTGTTCACGGCTATGTCACCGTCAATGGCGCGAAAATGTCTAAATCCAAAGGGACATTTATTAAAGCCAGCACGTATTTAGATCACCTTGACCCTGAATGCCTACGTTACTACTACGCCGCTAAACTAAATAGCCGCATTGACGATTTAGATCTTAATCTTGAAGATTTCACTCAACGTGTAAACGCTGATGTGGTTAATAAAATTGTCAACCTTGCTTCCCGTAACGCGGGTTTCATCAGTAAACGTTTTGACGGCAAGCTTTCGGATAAATTTGCAGAGCCTGAACTTTACAATGAGTTTGTTGAAGCCGCTGACCGCATCGCTGAGCTTTTTGAGACTCGTGAATTTGGTCGTGCGATCCGTGAAATCACAGCACTAGCCGACAAAGCAAACCAGTACGTCGATGAAAAGGCCCCATGGGTAGTGGCAAAAGAGGAAGGTAAAGATCAAGAGCTACAAGATATCTGCTCAGTGGGTATTAACCTATTCCGCGTGTTGATGACCTATCTAAAACCTGTTATGCCAGAGCTTGCCGCACGTTCAGAGTCTTTCCTAAATGAAGAGCTGACTTGGCAGGGCATGCAATCGCCTCTTACAGGCCATACTATTACTAAGTTCAAAGCGCTATTTAACCGCATTGACCCTAAGAAGATAGAAGCGATGGTAGAAGCATCTAAAGAAGATGCAGCGGCAGAAGCGGCGGTTAAAGAGAAAGCAGAAGCCGCGAAAAGTGAAACAGAGCTCAGCAAAGACCCGATTGCCGAAGAAATAGAATTTGATGCCTTTGCGCAAGTAGACATGCGTATCGCTCGTATTATTTCTTGTGAAGAAGTGCCGAAAGCAAACAAGCTGTTGAAATTCCAGCTTGATATCGGTGGTGAAACCCGCCAAGTTTTCTCTGGTATCAAGTCTGCGTATAAACCAGAGGAGCTTGAAGGAAAGCTCACCGTCATGGTTGCGAACCTCAAGCCACGTAAAATGAAGTTCGGAATGTCAGAAGGCATGATTCTGGCCGCTGGCCCTGGTGGCAGCGATCTATGGATACTTGAACCGCACGAAGGTGCCCAACCTGGTATGCGTGTCATGTAACACACTGACCAATCTCAACCTTAAAAGCCCTAGCGACAAAACGCTAGGGCTTTCTTTTTTCGGGCAGCTTGCACCAATTTGACTCATTGCTAAGCCTCTCTTCTCTATAATAGGTTGAATTTCCTAGATTTCGTAATGGCACGATACCTGCTTAGTAGCATAGGTATTTGAGATTAATCACATTATGTTAGTAAGGAGCAACCATGTTCATTTTGATATCAATCTTGGTGTCGTTCAGCATCTTGCTCGCTATGATGTTTATCGCCAAACAGCGCCACACCACCTTTGCCAACAAGTACGAAGTAGTTGTGATGCTAAGAGAAATTCTGCTCCTTATTAGGCAAAGTAGAAGCCACAGCCATTATTGGCTTGCCTTGCGAGAAGAGACACAACCAGACATGTCCACCTTGGAAGCAAAATTGCTGGAAAAATCAAACCAGCTCATTGCTATTTCTCCTTTCGACAACAAATCTAACTATCGCGTTTTTCAGCTTATGCTAGGCTCACTCGGAAAAGGCTGGCAAGAGCGTAGCATCGCTCGCAACCAAATGATTCATGGCAAAGCCATTCGTCATTGCCTATTTCTTATCGATGAAGTTGTGATTACTTGGTTAGTGCAAGCTGCGAGAGAAGATTTGAGCAACGAATACCATAGAAACTGGCAGCAAGTTGCAGACTCAATGGAAGTCCTGACTCAGTTAAGAATCTCCATTCAAGACATCCACAGCATCGAAGGGTTTGAGCGCTCCAAGTTTTATTGCGATAAAATGCGGCGTAAAATAAACCTACTTTCCATCATCTCACCTCTGACCCTCACCTCACCCGCATGCAGCAAAGCGCTGCACACTCTAGAAGAGCTTATCAATAATCCAGAATTCGAAAGAGACGTTGACGTACTTTATCAACTCACCTCAGATATTTCTCTCAACATTGCCAGAGTGTATGACCAAATTTTATCCGATCTCACTGAACAGCTGCACCAGCCTCTTCCACGGGTGAGCTTTGGTATATAAGTCAAGAGTGCCTTGGTCATGGCGTAGCTCCTCGCAACTGGGTAGATGTAGATGAGACATCCACCTAAACATTACTTCTATCAATACTAGCACCAGTCAAACACGGATCATGTCAAGGTCTATAATAACTACAGAAGAAGCACTCGCACATAGTATTGGCAAGTCACAAATGAAAGTCTTTTTGCACCTTTTAGTGGTCTGTTTTATAACCACTTATTCGATATCTGCTTTAGCACAGCGCCCTCTGGTTCACTTTTTTAACCCGAGTGATTCTTCAGATTTGTTTTGGGCCCATGTCACCGATGTTATGCAAACTGCAAGTGACGATCTTGGCATTGATCTACAAGTATCATACGCAGCGAGAAGCCGGCTAGGCATGACCAAACAGTTTATAGAGGTGGCGGAATCAGCTCGAAAACCTGATGCGGTCTTATTTCCTGTTTTAAAGCAAAATGGCGTGTCTATGCTTGAGCTTGCGGAAAAGTATCGTATCCCTGCTTTTATTTTTAATGCAGGTATTACGTCAGAACCTTTAGAACCAAGGACCAAATATAAATTCTGGATCGGCCAAATGCTCCCAGATGAGGCACTGGCTGGCTATGATCTTGCGATGTGCTTATTTGATACAGCGGAAGATAAAGGCCTTTACAATGAGAACCGGCAATTAACCGCTATTGGATTAGATGGCACCTTAGCGGATTTCGCCGGGTCTTTTCGCAACCAAGGATTAAACAAAGCCATTGCTGAAAGAAGGAATGTGGTACTTAAACAAACCGCACCAGCCAACTGGGATCTTAATCAAGCAAAAGATAAAACTGTTTGGATGGTATCACGATATCCAAATACCAATGTATTGTGGGCAGCCAATGATGAAATGGCGATTGGAGCCGTACAAGGTTTAGAAAGTATCAAAAGGAAGCCTGGCATAGACATTGTTATCGGAGGTATAGACTGGTCTGCACAGGGTCTAGCTGCCCTCAAAGAAGACAAACTATCGTGCAATCTTGGCGGGCACTTTATGGAAGGAGGCTGGGCGCTGACTCTCGTCTATGACTACTTAAGTGGTATCGATTTTGCGACTGAGAGGGTAAGCTTTTTATCTCGGATGAGTGTTTTACACTCCAACAATATGGCGCTCTATCTCCCACTACTCTCTAACAACGATTGGAGTTTAGTCAATTTTCGATCTCTATCGAAAAAATTAAACCCCAAGCGAAGCAAATACAACTTCAAACTAGAAAGTTCGCTCTCACCATAAAGAGCCTAAGTCACCTAGCATCAGATAAGCTAAGGTTAAACACCGTGGACTCAGGCCCCATCACGTAAATTATTTCAATAGTTTACGTGCCGCTTCTACCACTACGCTGATAGAGCGGATTTCGGTTTCTTTGAGCGTTTCATGATTCGGAATTTCTTGCTTGGTTCGATTCACTAACACACCTGCGACACAACCCGCTTTCAAGCCAGAGCTTGCACACATGGTCAGCAGTGTGGCGGACTCCATTTCAAAGTTCAGCACGCCCATCTCTTGCCATTCATTCATGGAACCTTGGAAACGCCTTACCACTCGACCAGAAAAGGTATCGTAGCGCTCTTGACCAGGATAGAATGTATCGCTAGATGCGGTGACACCCATATGGACGTTAGAGCCAGACTCAAGTGCCGCTTCACGCATTGCCGCAGTGATATCAAAATCTGGAACCGCTGGGAACTCTAAAGGTGCAAAGTGTTGGCTGGCACCATCTAATCGTACTGATCCAGTCGTGACTATGATTTCACCCACGTTAACATGTGGTTGGATAGCGCCCGTTGTACCCACACGAAGAAAGTGTGTGACACCAAGCTGTGCAAGCTCTTCAACCGCAATAGAAGTAGAAGGCCCACCGATACCTGTCGAGCAAACCACCACAGATTGGCCTTCTAGCTCACCCAAGTACAAGGTGTATTCACGTTGACTAATAAGAAAAACTGGGTTGTCTAATAATTCAGCGATCTTTTTTACTCGCGCAGGATCGCCCGGAATGATTGCTAACGTTGCTCCTTTAATGTCAGATTGATTAACGCCTAGGTGGAATACAGATTCAGACATGTGAACTCCTTATTTGTTGGCTTCAGTGCCTTTATATTAGTTCGAGATACATAACCGCAATGTATCGCTCAATTTGAAGGAATTAAGTGATAAATCTCACAATTGAAATTTATATACTATTCACAATTGCACAGTTAATCGTTTTGCATCACATTTACATATATGCAACAACAAAAAACGCCTACGATAACGTAGGCGCGAATATTGAAAGGTCGAGTAGAGTTCTACTTGCTGTGTTGACTAGGTTTGATCTGGTCTGATTTTGATTTAAAACGTAATAAACGCAGTGCATTGAGCGTCACCAAAGCGGTCGCACCACTGTCGGCTAGAACCGCAGCCCACAAGCCTGTGAGCCCTAGTAAGCTTGTGACCAAAAAGATGGCTTTGGTGCCAATGGCTAACGTAATATTTTGTTTAACGTTGGCTAACGTCGCACGAGATAGCTCTATCATACCCGCCAGCTCCACCAAACGATTGTGAGTAATGGCCGAGTCTGCTGTCTCTAACGCAACATCCGTTCCTCCTCCCATCGCAATACCAATACTGGCCGCTTTCATCGCTGGCGCATCATTGATGCCGTCTCCAACCATAGCGACTTGATGCTGCTCAGATAGTTGCTCTACGTAAGAGACCTTGTCTTGTGGCAATAGACTCGCTTTGAAATCTATACCGATTCGCGAGCTCATAGCTTGTGCGCTACGAGGATTATCGCCGGTTAGCATTATCGAATGAACACCCAAAGACTTGAGCGTACGCACGGCTTGTTCTGCATCTTCTCTCAATGTGTCTTGCCAAGCGATTAAACCAGCCACCTCGGTGTCGTTTCTCAAGGCAACAACCACCGTTTTGCCTTCCATTTCAAGTTGCTGCACCTGAGCTTCAACATCGGCATCAAGTTCGATGGCTAACTTGCTTGGCGCGATTGCACTAAAACGTACATTATCAACTAAGCCAGTCACCCCACTACCAATCAGCGCCTGCTTGTCTGCAGCTTCAGGAAGATCAATGCCAAGAGCTTGCGCTTTTTTCACCAAAGAAATCGCAAGAGGGTGGCTCGAACCCACTTCAATCGAAGCAATTGCTTGTAAGAGTTCACCTTCTTCCATCTCAGCCAATGGAATAATATTCGTTACCTCAGGCTTACCCTTAGTCAGTGTGCCCGTTTTATCAAAGGCGATCGTTTCAACCTTGCCAAGCTGCTCTAGCGCTGCACCACCTTTAATCAAAGCCCCACGACGAGCAGCAGTGGCCAAACCTGAGGTAATGGCTGCAGGTGTTGAAATAACTAAAGCACATGGGCACGCAATCAGCAGCATGGCTAAACCACGGTAAATCCAAGTATCCCATGGTTGATTAAACATCAATGGAGGCACTATCACCACCGCTAAGGCAAGCAACATCATCGCTGGCGTATACCAACGGCTAAACTTGTCTAGGAATCGCTCAAGTGGCGCTTTTTTAGATTCGGCTTCTTCAATCAAATGCAAGATACGATCGATGGAGTTCTCACCCTGTTCAGAGGTAATCACAAAGCGAACCACTTTATCGACCACCACAGAGCCTGCCATGACCGCATCCCCCTGGTAACGTTCTACCGGGATCGATTCACCTGTGAGGGCGCTTTCATCAAAACTGGCTGCTACGCCTTGCAAGTTACCGTCAGCAGGCAACCTGGCACCTGGAGCGACTTCTATAACGTCTCCTGGTTGCAGGTCACTGGCGGAAACTTCAACACGCTCGCCGTTGACAATCTTGGTTGCAGTCTCTGGCACCAACTCCATCAGGGCTTGAACCCCACTGCGAGCTCGCGAAGCCGCGAAAGCTTCCAATCTTTCACCAATTAAAAACAGCAGCAATACCATTGCCGCTTCTGTAGTGTCACCTAAATACAGTGCACCCAGAGCGGCAACACTCATCAATGTTTCAATAGAAAAAGGTGTGCCTGATATTGCTAAACGTATGGCTTTTTTGCCAATCGGATAAAGGCCGATAAGACAGGTGAAGATAAATAACCACTCACTGGCAAGAGGATAAAAAGGCTTGAGAGACGCAGCAACCACAACAGCCAACGCAACAGAGATAAGGTGGCTATTGTCGATAATTTGTTTGAGTTTGCTGCTCGGTGACTTATTGGTAGCGGAAGCTTTGACGCTCTGCTTGAGTGAGAAACCCGTTTTTTTAACCGTACTTTCCACTCGCTCGGCTATATTCGCGTCTTTGAGCTTCACCACTAGTTTTTCAGTGGCAAACAGGACTTTTGTTTCAACGACACCTTCAATGTTGGCCACCGCGGTTTCAATCTTACTGGCACATGAAGGACAGTCCATACCTTCAATCAACCAGTTTCTAGTGACTACTGAGCGGTCTAACGTTCGCCGCTCACTTTCCTCATCAGGAGCGGAGGCCTCCACCGTTGCAGAGCAAGTACCACCACTACAGCAAGAGCCAGTCTGAGCAACTCCTTCAGCCTGAATGGAGGCGATCTTCGGCGACGAACACGTAACTGGCGCGCCTGGATTAAATACTTGTTTGTTTGAACGACATGCTTGATGTTTAGTGCACATATTCGATCTCCATCTGTCTATTTACACTAAGTGTAAACCTTGGAGCATACTCCAAGGTCAAGAGCTGTTATTCATTTTCTTTATTTTTTGTTGCTGCGCTGACTTCTTCTATCAACATTGCGTCATGGGAACAAAATGGTTGAGTATTGACACATTTTATCGCAGGGTCATTATCAACCTCCACTTCGTCACCACGCATCAGGTGATTAACATGCCTTCTCAGCACTAAAGTAGAAAGAGAGCCAAATACCACGGTGCCGATTGCGCTTCCATACAACACGCCCACAGCTCCTGCCATATGTGCCCCGAAATAAACAAACGGATAGGTTCCAACTGTCGCTTTCCCCAGATTCAATGCAGTGGAATACAAGGGTTTCCCCAAGTTGTTGAATGACGCATTGGCAACGAACAATATGCCATTAAATACGTAGCTAATAGCAATATATGTACAGAACGTCGCCACAATAATGGCAGCGTCACCAGTCAGTTTGAAGCCGTCAATGATCAACCCTTGAGCAAAATACAAAATGATGCACACGACGATGACGTACATGACGGTGACAACAATGGAGTTTTTGAGTGTCTCTTTAATCCGGTCAAACCTCTCTGCACCAAAGTTTTGACCTATGATTGGCCCTATTGCCCCTGATAGAGCAAAAACAATACAAAAACTCACAGGGACGACCCGGCCGATCACCGCATAACCCGCAACGAAATCTTCGCCAAATTTTGCGATAAATGCCGTAATAATGGCGTTTCCTATCGGTGTTGCCGTATTCGTAATAATTGCAGGCACCGCTATTGAGCATATCGACCTTAAATCGCGAAGCCATTTAGACAGCGAAGGCATCGCAAGTAAGTCATAGACTTTGATAAGCGGGTACATGGAGAAAAACAATACCGTAAACCTAGCTATGACAGAAGCGATCGCCGCCCCTTCTACGTTCCAACCAAAGCCAAAAATAAACAAAGGATCAAGCGCGGCGTTTACAATCCCACCATAAAGCTTCGACCACATAGAACGTTTTGCATCGCCAGCCGCTCTAAGGCCAGAGCCACAAGACATCGCCAAAGAAAGAAATGGGCCTGATGGAATGAGAATTCTTAGATAGTCCGCCGCTCGCTCTGCTGCATACCCCCGCGCCCCTATCGCATGTAACAGCTCAGGAATAAAAGCATACATAACGATGCTCACAATGGTACTAATGCAAAATGCGGTAATTATTACGCTGGTGCCGATCTCTCTTGCCTTTTGTCTCTGCTTGGCCCCAATGGCTTTAGATACCAATGCCCCCATCGCAATAGAAGTGCCAATTGAAATGGAAGTAGAGAAAAACACCAATGTGCCTGCAAATCCAATAGCAGCTGCCAGCTCCACTTGCCCTAACATACTGATAAACAGCATATCTAATAGGTCAACGACAAAAAGGCCCATTAAACCCACCGAACCTGCCCCAGTCATCACTAAGATGTGCTTCATGGTGGAGCCTTCGACAAATTTTGCGTGGTGCTTAGACATACAAATCCCCAAAAAGAAAAGGCGCTATATGCGCCTCAATCTAGAATATCGTTTAGATGCGTGTTTCGAGCTGGGCCCATTTTTCGGCCCACACGTGCATCAAGTTATACTGGATGTTGAAAACAATCATTTAGATTCTTCCCGATAGCCTTTAATACATCAGATCGAGTGATAATACCAACTAATTTTCCCTTATCGACAACGGGATACGCTTTCGGTTTCCCTACTTTCATTTTGTCTGCCAGTTCAATAATGCTGGTATCTGGAGATACAGAAAGCACTTCGCTGTGCATACAATCGCCAACAATATGCGTGTCCTGACAGAAATAGCTGACCTTCACCAGCTTTTCTAATAAGTCTTGTTCGGATAAAAATCCGATCACTTCTTCTTTGTCATTAATCACCGGGCCACCCATATGCGGAGATTTCATCACTTTTTCCAGTGCAGCACTTAACGACATTTCAGGTTTGAAGGTGACGGCTTTTGTCGTCATGTAGTCTTGAACTTTGAGCGATTCCATTCGGTATCTCCTGAGACTAAAATAATAAAAAATATCTATATCTTAATTGTTGTTTAATTTCCTTATTTTACTAAATTGATTTCACTAATTTTGCTAATAGGTGAAGCCTATCAAACTTTCTCACCGCACTTTGAACAAGCTTTGCATTATGCCTCTGAAAAAGAAGGCGATATTGGATCTGTGCTAAGTTTGCCAACGCTTAGCCGCGTGTTGATCTGACTCCCGAGATTCAATCCAGCGTTCATCAGAGCTCGTCCGCTCTTTTTTCCAGAACGGTGCTTTGGTTTTAAGGTAATCCATAATGAACTCACAAGATTCAAAAGACGCCTGACGGTGTGCACTCGCAACACCGACAAATACGATTTGATCGCCGACACCTAAGCTTCCCACTCTGTGAATCACCGTGATATCTGTTAGTGGCCAGCGCACCGCGGCCTGCTCACAAATATTACGCAAGGATTTTTCCGTCATTCCTGGGTAGTGCTCCAAGTGAAGGCCCGTGACATCGTCCCCCAAGTTCATGTCGCGAACCTTGCCGACAAAAGTGACGATAGCGCCTGAAGCGCTATCCGCGGATAACGTTTCGTATTCATCAGCAATCGAAAAGGGTTCTGTTTGAACGGAAATGTTAATCGCCACATTACCCCCCTGTCACTGGTGGGAAAAAGGCAATTTCATCACCATCGTTAATGACCTTTTCTAACGGGACAATTTCTTGGTTTACGGCGGCTAAAAGCTTACCTTTGCTCAATGCTAGCTCCCATTTTCCAGGTCGAGAAGCCAGATGGCCACGCACCTCTTCGACGGTGGTAAAACTGGACTCTAACTCAATCGAGTCTTGTCCTATTAATTCTCGCGTTTGCGCAAAAAATAAAACTTTAATCATTCTTGTACCTTAAAATGCCCCGATTTACCGCCTGACTTTTCCAGTAACCGAGTGGTGCGAATCACCATATCCTTTTGAACTGCCTTGCACATATCGTATATGGTCAGCGCAGCCACTGATGCCGCAGTGAGTGCCTCCATTTCTACTCCGGTTTTACCCGAAAGCTTACAAACAGATTCGATACGTACACAACTTTCGCTTTCTATCGCCTCAATATGGACTTCAACTTTAGACAGCAACAGCGGGTGGCACAAAGGAATCAGATCCCAGGTTTTCTTGGCCGCTTGTATACCCGCGATTCGAGCCGTCGCGAACACGTCACCTTTATGATGACTACCTGACAAAATCAGCTGCAAGGTCTGTGCAGACATGTCCACATAAGCTTCTGCTCGAGCTTCTCGTGCTGTTTCCGCTTTCACGGAAACATCCACCATATTGGCTTCGCCCGATTGATTAATATGGGAAAACTGGCTCATACATTAACCCTGACAAAACTCTGTGTTGAGATGAGGCATAAAGTTGCAAGGTCGGTAACTGGCATCAAGTTGCTGCTTGATGATTTGGGTCCAAGCGGTACGACAAGCCCCAGTCGAGCCTGGCATGGCAAAAATGACCGTATTATTAGCAAACCCACCCACTGCGCGAGATTGAATGGTAGAGGTACCAATTTCTTGATAAGAAATTGCGCGGAACAGCTCACCAAACCCTTCGACCTGCTTATCAAACAATGGTGTGATGGCTTCTGGTGTGCAATCTCGAGCGGTAAAGCCAGTACCGCCAGTGAGCAGAATGGCTTGGACATTATCGTCAGCAATCCAGTTAGAGACAATGGCTCTAATTTTATACTTATCATCAATGACAATCTTCTTATCCACCACTTGATGGCCGCTCTCTCGAGCTTGCTCGACCAAATACCCTCCCGATGTATCAGTTTCTTCAGTTCGGGTATCAGAAACGGTGAGTACGGCTATTTTTGCTGCTTTGAATTCACTTGCTGCGTGAGTCATAATTGTTACCTGTAGGATTGGAATGCGCTAATAATAAATACGTAAAGCCTGCTTTAGATAAAGCATTATTCAGCCACCGATGGAAGCAAGATGAGGTGTTGCCCCTGAATTGCCATCATGCAAATAATGACTAACAGATTTCGACATTAATTGCGCTTGGATGCGAGAAATCAACTCAGGCTTTTGCTTATCGACTTGTAATAAATCGCGTAGCTCAATGCCTTGCTCGCCAAATAAACACAAGTGAAGCTTACCTTTCGCCGATACTCTAAGCCGGTTGCAGGTTTCACAAAAGCCCTTTTCGTAGGGCATGATAAGACCGATCTCGCCTTGATAATCTGGATGAGTAAAGACTTGTGCGGGCCCGTCATTTGACTGCCTCACCTTAGGCATCCAGCCATTGGCCAAGATCTGAGTACGAATGTTAACACCAGAGACATGATTTTTCTCGAAAAATTGGTCCATTTCTCCGGTTTGCATAAGCTCAATAAAACGCAGTTGAATGGGTCGAGTTTTGATCCACTCTAAAAACGCTGGGATTTCTCGCAAATTGAAGTTGTTCATCAGAACCACATTCACTTTCACTTGCTCGTAACCTACTTCAAACGCTTTATCGATGCCAGCCATCACCTGTTCAAATTTGTTTTCACCCGTGATTTGGTGAAACATTCTCGGGTTCAAGCTATCAACACTGACATTAATATGCGTCAATCCTGCTTGTCGCCAATTTGCGACCTGCTTCGCCATACGATAACCATTGGTTGTCGTGGCCACCTTGCTGATTCCAGCGGTATTGGACACAGCATGAATAATGTCATTAAAGTCGCGGCGTAGACTTGGCTCACCGCCAGTGATACGAACTTTCGTTGTTCCACAGTCTGCAAAGGCCGTCACGACACGTTTTATCTCTGGCAAAGTAAGAAACGTGGATTTCTCGCCGCCCACGGGCCGATAACCTTCAGGGAGGCAATAGGAACACTTAAAGTTACACACATCGGTAACCGACAAACGTAAGTAATAAAACTTACGATGAAATTTATCTTCGAATTGTTGCGCCATTCAACACCTTTCCAAATACGGGAGGCTTAACCATTTCTAACTAAGCCCTGGTGACTGTCGTCACTGGCTTGAAACGCATATTCATGAATGAACTTAGCGCTAAAAGCTCGGAGTTATGGCAACTATTGACACCTGATCTCTCAATAGCAGCGAATATTAACTTACTTTGAGTGTGGAATTTTGTTCGTTTATCGATAAAATATCAGCGCCAGCTCAAAGTATTCTGTCATTCAGTAGCCTTTATCTACTTACATATAGATACTAGCTCTAAATCCTCCCCAAAAAAACCATAGAACTAGATATCTTTGCCGATACTTAGTATCAGTGCTAAGAAACACTTTCATTGCGCTAGCTCAATAGAATTTTGACAAACGGTCATAGCTGAACAATTATGCTATGCCGCATCAATTAATAAAATTAATGATAAGCCCACTCACTACTCAATAGAAAACATGGGGCGAGTAAGAGAATGTTTGTATGACGATGTATCAAAACAAAAAGATAGTAGCGATTGGTGGCGGCCATGGTTTAGGAAGAGTGCTGTCTGCCTTAAAGGACTATGGCTGCAACGCTACGGGCATTGTAACCACAACAGACAATGGCGGCTCGACTGGGCGCATTCGAGATTGTCAAGGTGGCATCGCGTGGGGAGATACTCGCAATTGCATCAACCAGCTGATCACTGAGCCATCCATCAGCTCTATGATGTTTGAATATCGATTTAAAGGCTCTGGTGAGCTAGACGGTCATAACCTAGGCAACCTCATGCTAACTGGCTTAGACAACCTTTCTGTTCGACCATTAGACGCCATCAATCTTATCCGAGATATGTTGAAAGTGGACGTCAATATCATTCCTATGTCAGAGCACCCCTCTGATCTCTCTGCGCTTTCAATCGATGGCGAATGGGTCACTGGTGAAACCAGTATCGACGAGATGAAAGTTGACCTTCGCCGATTAGATTTGGTACCAGAAGTTCCAGCGACACGTGAAGCCGTGACGGCTATTGAGCAAGCTGATTGTATTGTCATTGGCCCAGGCAGCTTTTTAACCAGTATTATGCCTCCACTTCTACTGCCTGATATTGGACACGCTATCGCCAACAACCTCAACGCTAAATTCGTCTTTGTTGACAACTTAGCGCCAGAAAAAGGGCCTGCAGGCAGAATGACACTTAAGCAGAAACTGCAATGGTGTGAGCGTTCCTGCCAAGCTCGTAAAATTGATGTAGTGATTGGAGAAGAGAATTATTCGGAAATTGAGGGGGACTGGAATTGCATGAATGTGGATCTTGCTTCACCGAATAGAATATGGCGTCATGACAGAACAAAGCTGAAAAACGCCATAGAAAGCGTATTATGAGACGAGCTCGCTGTATCGCTGATAGGTTTGTTGTAACCAATCTAACATGTCGTCGGTATCTTGCTTCTCATTGATGGGTTGACCGGCTTTCGCTTTTGCATCGATGGTGATAGCAATATTACACAGCGCGTCAGCGCCAAAGCTTGCTGCACTGCTTTTTAGCGCGTGGCTGATCTCTTTTAGATATTCTACAATATCTCCCGTCGAATTTGATGCTAGATGACTAATGTAACCATCTAACTCGCCGAGAAAAATCTCTAATAACACGGGGACATTTTCTTCACCGACTTCAGCCGCTAGGCGGTCGATTTTTTTCTGATTTAGAACTTCCAATGCCATCTATCGTTTTTCCTTTTCCTTTGAATTCCAAGCTTGTAGCTTGCGGTAAATCGTTGAAGGGCTAACGTCTAAATACCCCGCAGCCTTTGGAATGTTTCCATTACACGCTTCTATTGCTTGTTCTATCGCCACCTTTTCGGTCATCCACAAAGGGAAAATATCTTGAGCTGTCACGCTCGCTTTCTCCTGCTTCTGTACACGAATCAAGTTGTCGCTTGGCTGGTTCAATGGTGGAGGTAACATATCCAGATCAATCTGCTTACCGTTATTGAGTACCACCACATTTCTCAACACATTCTGCAATTGGCGAACATTACCAGGCCACTCATAACTATTGAAACGATCGACAACTTCTGGCGCCAGCCTAACAAAGTCTTTCCCCTCTTCATGAGACATAAAGCCCAATAAGGAGTAAGCGATCTCTATGACATCTTCCCCTCTATCTCGTAACGGAGGAAGATGCAGAGGTATTACGTACAGTCGATAGTACAAATCCTCTCTAAAGCGACCTTCTTGGACCTCTTTCCAAGGGTCCCGGTTGGTTGCACATACGAAGCGTACATCAACACTCTTCATTTTCGAAGAGCCAACTTTTTGAAACGTACCAGTCTGGATGAATCTCAGTAGTTTCGTCTGTAAATCAAGATCCATCTCACACAGTTCGTCAAGGAAAAGCGTCCCACCATCTGCCAGCTCAGCAGCCCCTTGTCTATCCGTTGCCGCTCCTGTGAATGCCCCTTTAACATGACCAAACAACTCACTTTCAATCAAGTCTTTCGGTATCGCGGCGCAGTTAATGGCAATAAACGGCTTATCACCGCGCTTGCTGGTCGCATGGATCGCTTCAGCACACACCTCTTTACCAGTACCACTTTCTCCAGTAATAAAAATGCTCGCCTTACTGGATGCCGCTGAGTCTATGGTTCTATACACCGCTTGCATCATATGGCTACTGCCAATAAAGCCTTGATATTTTTGATTACTAGGATTGCCCGCTTCGTTTTTAAGCTTGGTTGCCTTGCGAATTGCGTTATTGACCGTTACCCTTAGCCGATCCGCCTCACATGGCTTAATGAGAAAATCCTGTGCGCCGTGGCGCATCGCTTCTACGGCGGTGTCAATTGAGCCGTGGGCAGTCATAAAAATAATGGGAACTTCAGGGTGGGTTTTCTTTACCGCATAAAGCACGTCCATACCCGTCATGTCGGGTAGACGTAGATCGAGCAAGATCAAATCTGGGGTGCGGAACGTTAAGCTTTCAATTGCATCGCGACCAGTACCAACAATATTAATGTCGATCCCCAACGGGGTCAGATACGAACGATACAAAACAGCGACTGACGCGGTGTCTTCCACCATCAGCAAATATTTGCTTTTTTGATTCAGTGTAGATTGTTGCATAACCTAGCCATAATGCTTTGCATTTTGTTTAAATGATTGCATTACGAATTGCATTTTGCAAATATTTTCTAAAAAATACACAAAATCTATCAATAATCCGCAACATATAATTGGCACGATATATGCTGAATACTTGTTAACCCTAACGGGTTACCTAGCCAACTGACGTTGTTAGTGAACTTAGTATTCACAAATATAAGCCAGTAGATCCTCTTTCTATTGGCTATTTTTTTGCTTGCTCTACGTGGATAACACTAAGGCGTGTTGATTTAACTGTTAGAAATAAACTGCTGACGCAAGGCTTCAATTTTGTCTCTCTTTTCCGCAGCCAACTCAAACTCCAAGTCCTGCGCATGTTGGTACATCTGTGCTTCTAATTTGGCAATTTCTTTTTCCAGCTCTTGAGGAGACAAAGCACGGTAGCTTTGAGACGGCTCTGCCACTTTAGAAAGAGGGACTGGCTTGGTTGAGGTTTGCTTCTTGCTCTTGGCAATGTCACCCAACTCCATAATATCTTGAACATTACGTTTTAGTGCGGTGGGTTGAATGCCTTTCTCTTCATTGTAAGCTTGCTGCTTATGCCGACGCCGTTCGGTTTCATCCATCGCTTTTTTCATCGATTTGGTTATCGAGTCGGCATACAATATGGCTTTCCCTGCAATGTTTCTTGCAGCTCGACCAATGGTCTGAATTAATGAACGTTCGGAGCGCAAGAAACCTTCTTTGTCAGCATCAAGAATGGCCACCAGCGATACTTCCGGCATATCGAGGCCTTCACGCAATAGGTTGATGCCCACCAGTACGTCAAACTCACCTAGGCGAAGGTCTCGTATAATTTCGACCCTTTCTACCGTATCAATATCAGAGTGTAAATAGCGTACTTTGACGTCATGCTCGTCTAAGTACTCGGTGAGGTCCTCAGCCATGCGTTTGGTTAGCGTCGTAACCAACACCCTTTCATCTTTCTTAGCTCTAATGCGGATTTCAGACAACAAGTCATCCACTTGTGTGGCGACTGGGCGCACCTCAAGCTGTGGATCTAACAGTCCAGTTGGGCGAACCACTTGATCCGCCACCTCATCCGCTGATTTCTCTAGTTCATAGTTACCAGGCGTGGCAGAGACAAATATCGTTTGTGGAGCAAGAGCTTCAAATTCATCAAATTTTAACGGGCGGTTATCCAAAGCCGAGGGCAATCGAAAGCCAAATTCTACTAAGGTTTCTTTACGCGAGCGGTCACCTTTGTACATAGCCCCTATTTGCGGCACGGTAACGTGCGATTCATCGATAATAAGCAGTCCATCATGAGGTAAATAGTCAAACAGTGTTGGCGGTGGCTCGCCCTCGCTGCGGCCACTTAAATGACGGGAATAGTTCTCAATACCAGAGCAAAAACCAAGTTCGTTCATCATCTCTAAATCAAACTGGGTTCTTTGGCTGATTCTTTGTTCTTCAAGAAGCTTATTGTTGTTGAGCAAATAAGACTGACGCTGGCGCAATTCTTCCTTAATATTTTCTATCGCTTCTAAGATGCGATCGCGTGGCGTCACATAGTGTGTTTTTGGATAGACGGTATAACGTGGGATATCTCGCTGTTTGATAGCACCAGTTAGCGGATCAAAAATACTAATGCATTCCACTTCATCATCAAACATTTCAATACGCAATGCGTCTTGATCAGACTCAGCTGGGAAAATGTCGATCACTTCACCACGCACTCGAAATTGACCACGCTGAAACGTCACATCATTGCGTGAATATTGAAGCTCAGCCAGTCGGCGCAGTATATCGCGCTGGTTTAGCATATCTCCACGGCGAATATGCAGCATCATTTGTAAATACGATTCAGGATCACCAAGGCCATAAATTGCAGATACCGAGGCGACAATGACCGCGTCTTTTCTTTCTAATAACGCCTTAGTGGCTGACAGTCGCATTTGTTCAATATGCGCATTGACTGACGAATCTTTTTCAATAAAGGTGTCCGTGGTTGGAACATAGGCTTCTGGCTGGTAGTAGTCATAGTAGGAAACAAAATATTCCACGGCATTGTTGGGAAAAAATGATTTCATTTCTCCATACAGTTGCGCGGCTAAAGTCTTATTCGGAGCCAATACAATGGTTGGCCGTTTCGCCTGAGCGATCACATTAGCCAGAGTAAACGTTTTTCCTGATCCAGTCACACCAAGTAGCGTTTGATGTGCCAGCCCTGAGTCCAAACCATCCAACAATTGTGCAATCGCTGTTGGCTGATCCCCCGAGGGTTGATAGTCAGATACTAAGTCAAACACTTTACTCATAACAGCCTCATTTGTGATTTCATACCGCCTTCAAAGCCAAATATTGCCACCTCAAAGACAAACTGACTACATTGTCGCTCTATCTTAAGGTGACATCAAATCAAAAAGCCCGTCCCTGAGCACCCAAGAGGCCCAATTTCTCCACTAAATACCCGTAGATAGATAAGAGATCACTCAAGCTGGTCATACTGTGTACAAAAAGATTCACCTTGATAATGATTGCCAATTAGAAAAACAAAATCCTGTAATATCAATCCCATAAGCTACTATGGCAATTTCATTGTGTGCAAAAAGTGTTCATTTGACGCTCAAGTTTGTCATTTCAACCTATCTCCAACACACTTATCCACAGTTTTGGTGGATAAGTAAATACAGCGCAAATAGCGTAAGGGGTTCAAAAAAGTAAAGACTTTTTAGATAAATAAATTTTTCGCTTTGTCTTATTTTTGAGGTTGACAGGATCCGTTATGACCGATAATATTCGCTCCGCTTCAAGCAATTCCCCCTTAGTTCAGTTGGTAGAACGGCGGACTGTTAATCCGTATGTCGCAGGTTCGAGTCCCGCAGGGGGAGCCATATTTTAAAGGCCCATTCATCAAGAATGGGCCTTGTTCGTATTTATGCCCTGAAAATTAAGCCGTTAACCTGACGTAGTGAAATTTTGGGCTTATGCTTGAAAAATAGTGGGCTGGCTATGGCCTGTTGTTCAACGTTGTTCAACACAGTGACATCTTGTTCGCATTTCAAGCCCATTAACTGGTTGCAGAAACGATATCAACTCAGGATGTTCACTGATTCAAGTCATAAAACCCTATTCTTCCTTGGTTGTTATTGATTTTGCAAAGCATGATAATATTGTCATCGGATTTTGAACACTAACCTACTATGACCGAATATCTCTTGTTGATGGTTGGCACAGTTTTAGTCAATAACTTTGTCCTGGTAAAATTTTTAGGACTCTGCCCATTTATGGGCGTTTCCAAAAAACTAGAAACCGCGATAGGAATGGGACTAGCTACAACCTTTGTTATCACCCTCGCTTCAGTTTGCTCCTATCTGGTTGAAACCTATATTCTTGATCCACTAGGTATTGACTACCTAAGAACGATGAGTTTTATCCTAGTGATTGCTGTCGTGGTCCAGTTCACCGAAATGGTGGTACATAAAACCAGTCCTACACTGTACCGACTTCTCGGCATTTTTCTCCCACTCATTACCACGAACTGCGCGGTTTTAGGCGTTGCACTACTCAATATCAATGAGAACCACAATTTCGTTCAGTCCATTGTTTACGGTTTTAGTGCTGCACTTGGTTTTTCTTTGGTATTGGTTTTATTTGCTTCTATGCGTGAGAGAATCGCGGCAGCAGATGTCCCTGGTCCATTCAAAGGCGCTTCTATCGCTATGATTACTGCCGGATTGATGTCGCTTGCCTTTATGGGCTTCACAGGCTTGGTGAAGGTGTAATGAGCTCAATTGTTTTTGCTGTAATTGCTCTGGCAGTGTTGGCCACCGTTTTTGGTGCCATATTAGGCTTTGCCTCGGTTCGATTTAAAGTGGACTCTGACCCTATTGTCGACCAAATTGACGAAATACTACCGCAAACTCAGTGTGGTCAATGTGGCTACCCTGGCTGCCGTCCCTACGCCGAAGCTATTGCCAGTGGCGATAAAATCAACAAATGCCCACCAGGGGGCCAAGCAACCATCGAAAAGCTGGCAAATCTCATGGGCGTGGAAGCAGAAGAATCGGCACATGATCTCTCCGATTCGAGTAAGAAAGTCGCCTTTATCAACGAAGACATGTGTATTGGCTGCACCAAATGCATCCAAGCTTGCCCAGTGGATGCCATTGTTGGCGGGACAAAAGCCGTACATACCGTCATTAAAGACGAATGCACTGGGTGTGATTTATGTGTTGCTCCTTGCCCAACTGACTGTATCGAAATGATTCCAATTGAAACCACGACCGACAACTGGAAATGGCAACTCAATACTATTCCAGTAATGAATATATCCAGCCCTTCCACACACTCAACCCCTGTGAAGGAAGGCTAGATGCTATCGTTAATTGAACAAATAAAATCTGGCGCAATGTGGGACTTTCCTGGTGGCATTCACCCACCGGAAAATAAAACCCAATCCGTTCAGCAGCCTCTCATAAAGGCATCCCTTGCAAAAGAAATCGTATTGCCCATTAAGCAGCACATTGGTACTCCAGGGAATTTGACCGTTTCGGTGGGTGAAAAAGTACTAAAGGGACAAGCGCTGACCCATTACAACACCAGCTTTATGTTACCGGTTCATGCCAGTACTTCAGGTACCATCACCGCGATTGAGCCACGTACGGTGGCCCACCCGTCGGGCTTGCAAGAAACCTGTATCGTAATAAAACCAGATGGTGAAGATAAATGGATAGAGCGCAAACCTTGCAGCGATTTTTTAAATGAGTCACCGGACGAGTTAATTGAAACGATACGTAAAGCTGGCGTCTCGGGCCTAGGCGGAGCCGGTTTTCCGACAGCAAAGAAAGTGCAATCTGGGCTAGCGAGAACCGAGATCTTAATTGTTAATGCCGCAGAGTGTGAGCCCTACATCACAGCTGACGATGTTTTGATGCAAAATTATGCTCAAGAAATCATACAAGGCATTGAAATTGTAGAGCATATCTTAAAACCCAAACTGACCGTGATTGGTATCGAAGATAACAAACCAGATGCCATTCAAGCTTTAGAAGATGCAGCAAAAAATAAAGATCTAGTCATTCGAGTTGTGCCCACTAAATACCCCTCTGGTGGTGAAAAGCAACTGATCAAAATCCTAACCAACAAAGAAGTCCCTAACGGCCGAATTCCAGCTGACATCGGTATATTAGTACAAAACGTTGGCTCGCTCTTTGCGATAAAGCGAGCGGTATGTGATGGTGAGCCCTTAGTCGAGCGAATCGTTACCCTAACGGGCAAGGCATTTAACACTCAGCGAAACGTTTGGGCGAAACTAGGAACACCAATTCAATCGCTACTCGATGAATTTGAATATAAAGCCGACAAAAAGCTCTCAAGGCTTATTCTCGGTGGCCCCATGATGGGCTTTACGCTTCCCCATGCCAATGTGCCTGTCACCAAGACCACCAACTGCATATTAGCACCAACAAAAAAAGAGATAGCGCCAAGCCGATATGAAATGGCTTGTATTCGATGTGGTCAATGCTCTGATGTATGCCCCGCCTCTTTACTTCCTCAACAGCTTCAATGGCACGCTAAAGCCGAAGAATATGACAAATGTGAAGAGCTAAATCTAAAAGATTGCATCGAATGTGGGGCGTGTGCATATGTATGCCCAAGTGAAATTCCCCTTGTTCAATACTACCGGCAAGCCAAAGCGGAAATTCGCACCCGCAAAATAGAAGCCGAAGCGTCAGAGCGTGCAAAACAACGTTTTGAAGAGAAAAAAGCTCGCCAAGAAAGAGAAAAAGCCGCTAGAGAGAATCGCTTTAAACAAGCTGCGGAGAAACGCCGAAAAGAGATGAAAGACTCGTCCGGCGGGGATGCAATCGCAGCGGCAATTGCTCGAGTCAATGCGAAGAAGTCTGGTGTGGATGACGGTCCAAAATCAGCAGTTGCAGCGGCGATCGCTAGAGCAAAAGCCCAACAAGCCGCTGCCGCCGGAGCTGGTAATTCTGAGCCAGATAACGCTGAAATAATGAAGCTCCGTGAAGAGCGTAAAAAGCAAGCTCGTGAGCGAAAAGCAGAAAAAGCCAGACAGACCTCAGACCAAGAGCTCAAAGCCGACAAGAAAGATGCGGTTGCCGCAGCTATCGCTCGAGCTAAAGCGAAAAAGCAAGCCAGCCAATCTGCCAGCACAGCTGAAGTATCCTCTGCAGAGAACTCTGAAAAAGACGCGAAGAAAGCAGCAGTTGCAGCGGCTATTGCTCGAGCAAAAGCGAAAAAACAAGCCAGCCAACCAGCTAGCACCGCTGAAGCATCCTCTGCAGAGAGCTCTGAAAAAGACGCGAAGAAAGCAGCAGTTGCAGCGGCTATTGCTCGAGCAAAAGCGAAAAAACAAGCCAGCCAACCAGCTAGCACCGCTGAAGCATCCTCTGCAGAGAGCTCTGAAAAAGACGCGAAGAAAGCGGCGGTTGCAGCGGCTATCGCTCGTGCTAAAGCGAAAAAGCAAGCCAGCCAATCTGCCAGCACAGCTGAAGCATCCTCTGCAGAGAACTCTGAAAAAGACGCAAAAAAAGCCGCCGTTGCAGCGGCTATCGCTCGAGCAAAAGCGAAAAAACAAGCTAACCAATCTACAAACGCAGCTGAGCCACCTGCTGAAGAGAGCTCAGAGAAAGACGCGAAAAAAGCCGCCGTTGCGGCAGCTATCGCTCGAGCAAAAGCTAAAAAAGCAGCCAAGAAACATCCTGGCTCAGACAACCATTCCGAGGAGAAAGAGTAGTGTCCTTCTTTATCGCTAGTTCCCCGCATGCACACAGCAAACGAAACACACCTGATTTAATGAAGTGGGTCGTCATATGTGCACTACCTGGACTCTTAGCCCAAACCTATTTCTTTGGCTGGGGCACGATCATTCAAGTCATTTTTGCCATCATCGTTGCCTTGATTATGGAAAGTGCAGTGATGAGGCTGCGTAAGCGCTCACCCCTATCTTCCATTCGAGATAACAGCGCTCTCGTAACTGCTTGGCTACTCGCGGTGTCCATCCCCCCTTTGTCTCCTTGGTGGATCATGGTCATCGGGCTGTTTTTTGCGATTGTCATTGCTAAACATCTTTATGGTGGAATTGGGCAGAACTTGTTTAACCCTGCCATGGTTGCCTACGTCGTGCTGCTGATTTCATTTCCTGTTCAAATGACCAGTTGGATCACTCCACATCAACTTAGCCAAGATCCGATTTCCTTCGCCGATTCTTTGTCACTGATTTTCACCCACTACAACCTTGATGGTATGTCGCTACAACAAGTTCGCTCAGGCGTGGATGGTGTAACAATGGCGACACCGTTAGACGCTTTTAAAACGGCACTGCACAACGGCAATACTGTATCTGAAGCATTAAAGCAGCCACAATTTGACGGTGTTGCGGGTATCGGCTGGGAGTGGGTAAATATCGCTTATTTACTTGGTGGCTTACTCATGCTCAGACAAAGAATCATCAGTTGGCATATTCCTGTCAGCTTTCTTGCAGGCCTGTTGGTCACCTCAACGCTATTTATGCTCATTTCACCGGGAGAAACTGCCTCGCCCGTTATCCACTTACTCTCAGGGGCGACCATGTTGGGGGCATTTTTCATCGCGACCGACCCAGTGTCCGCGTCAACGACAGTGAAAGGCCGACTTATTTACGGGGGTTTTATTGGCTTTATGGTGTTCATTATCCGTAGCTTTGGCGGCTTTCCTGATGGTGTGGCCTTTGCGGTATTGCTCGCCAACATGTGCGTGCCAATGATTGATTATTACACCAAACCTCGTACATATGGACACTAAACTATGTTAGATGCAATCCGTAAAAATGGTCTAGTGTTAGCAATATTTGCCATTATTTCCACTGGAGTGGTCGCGTTAACGCATTACTTAACACAATCACAAATTGAGCATCAAGAGCAAGCCCAACTGATGTCCATATTAAACCAAGTATTACCACAGGATTTACATGACAACTTGTTATATAAATCCTGCACACTGGTGACAAACCCAGCTCTTGGCACTAAGTCTGCCATGCCAGCCTATGTGGGCACATTAAAAGGAAAACCAAGCGCAATCGCGATTGAATCTATTGCGCCGGATGGATATAACGGGGCAATAAAAATCATCGTAGGTGTTAAGCAAGATGGTACAGTGCTTGGCGTACGTGTGCTGTCGCAACATGAAACGCCTGGACTGGGGGACAAAATTGAACTGCGTATTTCTAACTGGATTTTAGAGTTCACTGGTAAAAAGATAACCCCACAAAATCTATCGACATGGAAGGTAAAAAAAGACGGGGGTCAGTTTGACCAATTTACTGGTGCTACTATTACCCCTAGAGCAGTGGTGAAAGCTATTAGAAAAACGGTCTTGTTTATCGACCAACATCGCCAAGACATTCTCTCCCAACCCTACAATTGCGGAGTTAAATAATGAACGACCATAAAACCCTGATGAAAAATGGCTTATGGGACAATAACCCGGCTCTAGTACAGATCCTGGGATTGTGCCCCCTACTTGCCGTATCCACCTCCGTGATCAACGGGCTAGGCTTGGGTATCGCTACCATGCTCGTATTGGTAGGATCCAACATTACGGTTTCTCTAGTACGTGACTACGTGCCGAATGAAATACGCATTCCAGTGTTTGTGATGATCATTGCAGCTTTAGTAACCTGCGTTCAATTGCTGATGAACGCCTACGCTTATGGCTTGTATCTCTCATTGGGTATCTTTATTCCTCTTATCGTCACTAACTGCATCATCATTGGACGAGCAGAAGCATTCGCTTCAAAAAATAAGGTATTGCCTTCCATCCAAGATGGCTTTTGGATGGGAATGGGAATGACCAGTGTACTCGTCGTATTAGGGGCTATGCGCGAAATACTTGGCAGCGGAACCTTATTTGGTGGTGCCAATCTATTGCTAGGTCAATGGGCAACGTCACTAAAAATTGTCTTATTTCACCCGGATAATAGTTTTCTCTTAGCACTACTGCCTCCTGGCGCTTTTATTGGTTTGGGCTTTTTAATTGCGCTCAAAAGTGTTATTGACAACAAACTCCAACAACGCCAACCAAAAGTCGAAAAACCTAAGATTGAACGTGTTAGAGTGACTAACCAATAAAAATATAAAGACACTGGCAGCGATCCAAATGAACAACACGAAAAGAGTTGAGATTCTCACCAGACTTCGAGAAGCCAATCCTCATCCGCAAACTGAGCTCAATTGGTCGACACCCTTTGAGCTTCTGATTGCCGTTTTACTTTCTGCTCAAGCCACTGATGTGAGTGTGAATAAGGCAACGGATAAGCTCTATCCTGTCGCTAACACACCACAAGCTCTATTTGATCTAGGTGTAGATGGAGTAAAAGAGTACATAAAAACCATAGGTTTATTTAACTCTAAAGCCGAAAATGTCATTAAAACATGTCGTATTTTACTCGACCAACATAATGGCGAAGTTCCTGAAAACCGCGAAGCACTAGAAGCGCTGCCTGGCGTGGGCAGGAAAACCGCTAATGTCGTTCTCAATACGGCCTTTGGCTGGCCGACCATTGCTGTTGACACCCATATCTTTAGAGTCTCCAACCGCACTAAGTTTGCGATGGGAAAGAATGTTGACCAAGTCGAACAAAAATTGTTGAAAGTTGTACCTAAAGAATTCAAAGTGGACGTTCATCACTGGTTGATTCTACATGGCCGATACACCTGTGTGGCACGAAAGCCAAGGTGTGGAAGCTGTATAATTGAAGATCTCTGTGAGTTCAAAGAAAAAACAGAATAATTTAGGAGCAATGTATGTCTAACGGTCGCATTCTACACACTATGTTGAGAGTTGGTGATCTTGATAAGTCTATTGCGTTTTATACAGACGTGATGGGAATGAACTTGTTAAGAAAAAACGAAAATAAAGAATACGAATACACGCTTGCCTTTTTAGGCTATGGCGATGAGTCGGAAGGCGCGGTGATTGAGCTAACCTACAACTGGGGCAAATCCGAATATGACTTGGGGAATGCATTTGGTCATATCGCTATCGGTGTCGATGACATTTACTCAACCTGTGATGCTATCAAGCAGTCTGGAGGCAATGTGACCCGCGAGCCAGGGCCAGTAAAAGGCGGCACCACGCAAATCGCATTTGTCAAAGACCCAGATGGATACATGATTGAGCTTATCCAAAACAAACAAGCATCGGAAGGTTTGAACGGCTAAGCCCAACTTCAAAACGAGCAATCATTTTCTTAAGGGCTGAAAGACTTTTTAAGCCCTTTTTTACATGTATACCCAAGTACTTCAAGAAGCAGAATTCAGAGGGCTTCATTGATTTATTTGAGCTCATGACTGTATGGAATGATCCGCCTTACACTTAAACACAGTAACCACTCTGTAGTCATCATCTGAATTTAATGGGCCAGTTGTAAAAACCGTATCTGAGTTTAGGGAAACAACATTAGAAACGATGTTTGCCGCGTCCTTTATGTTTTTATCAATGCCATTGTAAGTACTCTGTTGTGAAATAACCACATAGGACTCATTTAAGCTTTGGCACTGTAGCTTGGCTTTTAGAAGACTGTCTTTTATTGCGGCACTTTCATCAGATGACATAGATATGGCTTTATATCCATGCTCCGTTGGATAAACCTCTGTATTAGCAGTCGCTGCACACCCGGACAATACAATAGCGAGACTTGCAACAGTAGAAAACATTCTTAATTTCATTTTTCTCTCTTAGACTAACTTTATTAAAGTGATAGAGCGGGACAGTGCTGAATTATAGTCTGGTGCCTTATAGAGGAAAAGAGGCGACAACAATTAAAACTGTTGAAACACTCTCATTAATTTTGCCTTTGTCACACGCCAATGAGTCACGGGCACCTTTGGCGCTAAATTCACTAAATATTCGTATTCTTCACGGCTAAAACTCACTTCTCCACCATGAGCTAAAATGACGCTTGATGGTTTTAACTCTTCCACTTTTTTTAAGGAATTACGGTATCGATTAGGATGGAAGATCGGAAAGGGAGGAATGTATTTATTCTTAACTTTTACAGCTAAGTCGGCAACATACACTTTTTTACTGTGCTTATGAAAAAGAGACAGATCTCTATCTGTGTGTCCATGGGTTTCAATGACCTGCCAGTCTTCAAAACCAGGGATAAGTTCATTATCTTTGAGTAACGCATCCGCATTCAATCTGGGCCAATACCAAATGCTTTTTCTTGGCTTTCCTAAACGCTTTGCCACCCATTTGCCAAGAATGATCTCGCTAAGGTACATGAAAAAGCCATCAACACCACTGTACCATTCTCCTTCAACACAACCTGAATAGATTTTACAGCCAAAGCGTCGCTTCAACGTATTCGCCGCCCCAGCGTGGTCTGGGTGCATGTGAGTCACCACAACGGCTTCTAAGTGCTCAATTGGGCGATTTAATTCCTGGGTAATGTAATCATAAACCACATTAACATCTGGTTTACAACAGCCGTCTAACAGTAATATTTTGTCGTCGTAGACAGCCAAATAGATTGACTGGATATAGCCTGAGATCTGCTTTAACTGCATTGATTAGCCTCATATTTGAGATGACTTTAGCAGTGTAACAATCCGCAATATAGATTCAAACAATTGTTTCAATTTTGTTAAATAAAGAATATAAGCATCAGCTTAGCCGATTTCACTTGATCCTGAAGCCCCATCGGTTTGCAAACTCAACAACCGCTTAGCTTGATGAGTATTGACTTGTAAACGGTTAATCAGCATTTGTAATTTCTCAATACTTGGCAACTGATCGTTCTCTAGTCGAGTCGTAATCGACTCTAACTGGTTTAGCAGCATGGGTAGTTCTAGGCCCTTGGCTATCGTAACTAGAGGCTCAACAATTTGGGATAACGTACTTGGTTCCTGCTCTCCAAAAGCATCGAGAAGTTTGTCCAGCGCTTGGTCAAATTCAGTGATAATAGTGTTGAGCATTGTAGGCAGATCGGACGGGTTGGTTTGATTCAGTATTTCTGATTGGCTCAGCTCTTCTTCCGTTAAAGTTAGGTCTTCTAATTTGTTTCTGTGCAGAGCAACAACATTATTGCTTGGTGAGAATCGTGCTGAAAATTGGGTAAGCGCTTGCTCAAAGCTGTCTTCTTGAAGCGGCTTGGTGAGCACATGGTCGGCTCCAGCATTGATAAAACCATCATGCGCCTCTTGAAACACGTCTGCGGTGTAAGCAAAGATTAATGTGTCCATTCCAAATTTATGGCGAATAATATGAGTCGCTTCAATGCCGTTCATTTTCGGCATATGATTATCCATAATAATTAGCTGGTAATCTTTATCTTGCACCATTTGCGTAGCAATAAGTCCGTTTTCTGCCGTATCAACATTAAAGCCCCGTTTCTTACAAAAATTCTTCGCAATCAGAGCATTGACACGATTATCCTCGACCAGCAAGACATTTGAACCCATAGATGAATGAGCCTGATGATCTTGAGTATCGTCGCATAGAGACTTTCTTACTGTCCAAGGTAACGGTAGTGAGATGACGAACTTTGAGCCAATGCCCACCACGCTGCTCACTTTTATGTCTCCGTCCATGAGATCAACCAACTTTTTCACTATGGTCAAGCCAAGCCCTGTCCCACCAAACTTTCTCGTCGTTGATGTATCTGCCTGTTCAAATGAGTTAAATATGGTGTTCAGCTTTTCCTCAGAGATACCAACGCCAGTATCGGACACTTCAATATGTAGCCGGCGGTCTGCTTGATTAATAGTGGCACTAATTGACACACTGCCAATCTCGGTAAATTTTGTTGCATTACCCACTAAGTTGTAGACCACCTGCCTTAGCCGAACAATATCCCCGGTAAATTCAATCTCTCCAGCCACTTTGTTGTCAACATTAAAAGCAATGCCCTTTTCCTTTGCCAGTGGCTCAATCGTCCCTTGAATAGGAGTGACAATATCGTCCCACCTAAATGGAATCTTCTCTAACTCTAGCTTGCCACCTTCAATCTTAGAAAAATCGAGTATGTCATTGAGAATGGTCATTAGATGCTGCCCCGACTCGACAATTATTTTGGCGTTTTTCTTGGTTTGCTCTTCTTTTGTTTCATCAAGAATCATCTGGCACAAACCCAATACTCCGTTCATTGGCGTTCTAATTTCATGGCTCATGGTAGATAAAAAGTCAGACTTAGCTTTGGTTGCGGCGGTTGCTCTGTCTGCAGCGGCTTTGAGCTCCTTGTTTACTCGCTGGCTTTCATTTGCATGCGCGATCAAGCTGTTTGTCATACTACAAAAGCCATTGGCCAGTTGCCCTATCTCATCTTTGGCACAAATACGCTCTGGCACACTCAATATCGCTTTGCCACGTTGTAAATTGCCACGAGACACTTCTCTCGTCGCATTTAGCAATGGCGCAAGTTGTTTCTTCAGTCGATATGATATCCAAAAAGACACCCCCATCACCGACAACGCCAAAAGCAAAGTCCCAAGAAATAAAGCGTAGCTCGTGCTTGTCGCCGAATTTTCAGAGTTCGTGATCCTTTGTTCTATTAGAATTCGTTCAATTTGTATGAAGGTGTTGATTTCAGAGCGAATGCTATCGATGATCCGCTTGCCTGCTGCGGCGTGTAATTTATCGACAACCAAGTTTGAAGGCATTTGTCCCTTGGCAAGGTCCCGCCGTTTTTCTATGGAGATGGCCGCAATTTTTTCCAACCATTTTTTTTGCAACTTGTCTATTTTACCTAAGCGCACAACCTGAGGAGGGTTGTCACTCACTTGCTTGGCTAACACTTCCAATTTGCTATCCCACTCTAAAAGAGAGGCGGCATAAGGCTCTAGAAACTCCTCATCCCCGGTGATGAGGTATCCACGTTCACCCGTTTCCATATCCAAGACCAAAGTCAACAACTCTTGAGCTCTTGCGATGGCTTTATGTGTGTGGGTGACCCATCGATGATCTTCCACCATGGATTGAGTATTTCTGTAAATCCCGACGGATACGAATGCCAATAGTAGAAGAGGGATGGTAAAAGCCGTTAATAGCTTTGTTTGAATCGAAATATCATTAAACCACGATCTATCCATAGCTTTAGCCTGTGAGCGTACTGTATAGGCTGAAGTATAGTGAACACCCTTACTTTTTGTACAACCTGTTGCTTATTTGATGTTAGATTTGAGGAAGAGACAGGGGAAATAGACGAATATCGCCATATGGCGCAGTCATCCGCGCGATATGGCGATACCTAAACAAGCTGAGGATACGACAGGCATTATTTAAGATACGATGCCATCATCCAAGTTTCTTTCTCTTGCTCGCTGATATAATCGCTCATCAAAGAAGCCGTTCCTTCATCACCTAGATCGCCCGCCGCCGTTAAGATGTCGCGTTGTTTGATTAGCAAGATTTGATAAGACTCTAAGATATTACCTAGCGCCGTCTTACCATCTGTTACGTTTAGTACTTCTTTTAGCTCTGACTGCTCTAAATAACGCGAGTAACCGTGCGAAGGTGCGCCTTCTAGAGTGAGAATTCTCTCGGCAATTTCATCCACTTTATCAATCAGGTTGTTATAAATTTCTTCAAACTTTGTGTGTAATTCGTAGAAATCTCGCCCTTTAATGTTCCAGTGGAAACCACGGACATTCATATACAAGATTTGGTAGTCCGCAAGTAGCAGGTTTAATTTATTTGTTAGTTGTAGGCTTTGTTCTTTGTCTAACCCAATAATATTGTTGTTCATCATCATCCCTCTTTTTTCCAGTATTCTTACTATGGATATAGAATAAACCAACAAAGAAATTAGATGAATTTGTTTGAATTTATCATTTCAATAGGTATAACCTATCAAAATGAAGCATAAAGACACTTTGAGTCGTAGCTAAAACCACCTAAACCTGAGTGCGACCAAGGGAAATAACCACTCGGCGGTTTTGATCTTTTCCAATAGGAGAAGCGTTATCAGCTATTGGGCGACGCTTACCATAAGCGTGAACTTGAATTCTGTCTTCAGACAACCCCAGCGATTGGAAATAATTTCTTAGTACATCTGCCCTTTTTTCTGACAGGTCTTGGCTGACGGCCTTAGTATCTGTTGAGTCGGTGTATGTCGAGACCAAAACTAAGTCGATATCTTTGTTATAGCGAATGTACTCGGCGATTTGGGCCAAGCGCTTTTGCGACGCTTTATTGAGTTGAACACTGGTTCGATCATAATGGAGTATGGTAAAAGCAATATCCTCAAAACTATAAGGCAGCAATTTACTAATGCACTGGCTAAAGACATCGTACTGATGTTGAAACAACACAGATGACAATGCCACTTCGACCCTTTGATTGCGGCTCTCCCACCCCAAGTAGCTAAACGTTGGATAACGGCCTTTTTCCAATTCGCTTAAAATCCCCCAAGCCGTTTGTCCTCCGACATATCCATCGAATTGTTTGAAAAATTTCAAATTTGATATGCGATCAGCGGTGTCTCCCGGTCGCCAAGAAGGAGGCATAGAAATAAGGCTGACATCTCTTGTTGCGCCCATAGGTAAACGCATCTTAAGCTCGAAGTCTAAGTTGATTTTCTTGCTCGCGTGGGAGGTAAACTCTGCATCGCCGTAGTGTGGAATAGGGTGAACCAAGCGGCACTCTAATGGGGTATTTACCGCCATTTCCCATTTCGATTCCGTGGGGGAAGCCACGTAGCGTTTACTTGATGCCTCTGAATGAAAACTTATCAGGCATGCTAAAGCGCTTAAACCAAATACTGTCCACTTTTCCATATACTGCATTCTCTGAAACCCATAACTCAATAGGAAGCGGTTTGCCGCCTATCGTCTCTACATAAGCCTGAATGCAAAAAGCCTGCCGCCTTACCGTGCATGTTTGAATAAAAGTAATGTATACAATGTAGAGAGTTCCTATTTATGCCTCTCATCATCTTTAAATTATAGGTGCTAGTTTTTCTCCTACGAAGAATCTGCAATAATGATGCCCTATTTAATAAATTAGGTAACTCATGTCTTCAAACAATGACGCCCTAACACTAAAAGGGCGCTTTCGTGGTTATTTCCCAGTCGTGATTGACGTAGAAACTGCGGGCTTTAACTCGAAAGCCGACGCACTGCTGGAAATTTGTGCTATTACACTGAAAATGGATGAAAACGGTGATCTGCACCCTGCCACCACTTGTCATTTTCATGTTACCCCATTTGAAGGTGCCAACATCGAACAAGCAGCTCTAGAATTCAACGGAATTCGAGACCCGTTTAGCCCATTGCGTGGGGCTGTCACGGAATCTGAGGCACTGAAAGAAATTTATAAAGTGGTGCGCAAGGAACAAAAAGCTGTCGACTGCAACCGAGCAATTATCGTTGCCCACAACGCCACTTTTGACCACAGTTTTGTCTCTGAAGCCAACGAACGCAGTAAACTAAAGAGAGTGCCATTTCACCCTTTTGCTACATTTGATACCGCAGCCCTGAGTGGCTTGGCCTACGGGCAAACCGTGCTGGCGAAAGCTTGCCAAACAGCAGGGATTGAATTTGACAATAAGGAAGCACACTCTGCTCTTTATGACACGCAAAAAACCGCAGAGTTGTTTTGCCGAATCGTCAATAAGTGGAAGGCGCTCGGCGGCTGGCCTCTGACCGACAGTCCCCAATAACATTCTTCAAATAGTTAAGGACAACTATGAACCCCGTTGTAATTTCTGTGTGCTTAATGCTGCTTTTGGCACTCATGCGCGTAAACGTGGTTATCGCACTGACTTTTAGTGCAATAATCGGTGGTATAACTGCAGGTATGAGCTTAGGAAATACCATATCTGCTTTCGAAAGTGGTCTAGGCGGAGGCGCTACTATAGCGCTGAGCTACGCCATGCTAGGAACGTTTGCCGTTGCCATTTCTCGCTCTGGCATCACGGATCTGCTCGCGCAATCTGTGATAAAAAAGCTCACTGGCCAGCAGAATGATGTTGCCGCGAATAGCATCAAGTATGGTTTACTTCTTTCCTTAGTCGCCATCACAATGTCATCGCAAAATATCATTCCTGTTCATATCGCTTTTATTCCGATTTTAATTCCCCCACTTCTCAGTGTCTTTAACAGCCTTAAGCTAGACAGAAGAATGCTGGCGTGTATTCTCACTTTTGGCCTCATCACACCATATATGGTGCTACCGGTTGGCTTTGGCGGGATATTTCTAAATAATATCTTATTGAAGAACCTGAATGACAATGGCCTGCATCACGTAAGTGCATCTCAAGTCCCTGAGGCCATGCTGTTACCTGCCTTTGGGATGCTGGTAGGGCTGCTTAGCGCCGTTTTCATTAGTTACAAAAAGCCACGTACTTACCAGCAAGTGGAGCTTGACCACACAACACACACTGGCCAGAAAGCAAATTCCACCCGCAAGCCTATTATTGTTGCATTAATTGGCATTGTCACTGCGCTATCTGTTCAGCTCTATACAGGCTCGATGATTATCGGTGCGCTAGCTGGATTTATGGTATTCACCTTTGGCGGCGTCATACGCTGGAGCGAAACTCACGATGTGTTTACTCAAGGTGTTCACATGATGGCCATGATTGGCTTTATTATGATTACAGCGGCGGGCTTTGCTGCGGTCATGAAACAAACTGGCGGGGTCGAGACCCTCGTTCAATCTGTTTCTTCGATAATCGGAGACAACAAGCCTCTCGCCGCTTTACTTATGCTCGTCGTCGGGTTGCTGGTCACAATGGGAATTGGCTCTTCGTTTTCGACCATTCCTATCATTGCCACAATATACGTACCACTTAGTGTCGCGTTCGGTTTTTCTCCCATGGCAACGATTGCTTTGGTTGGTACAGCTGCGGCTTTGGGAGACGCAGGCTCTCCTGCTTCTGATTCGACGTTAGGGCCAACATCGGGGCTCAATATGGATGGGCAACATGAACATATCTGGCAAACCGTAGTCCCTACTTTTCTACACTACAATATTCCTTTAATTGCATTCGGCTGGCTTGCCGCGATGATTTTATAACGCGCACAAAAAAGCCCCCAAAGACTTGGGGGCTTATTACAAATTTTTTAGCTGTATTCTTTACAACGAGATTACCAACCAGTAATTTCGCGAATGCCTTTACCGATGTCAGCTAGGCTTTTCACGGTCTTAACGCCAGCGGCTTCAAGTGCTGCAAACTTGTCATCCGCAGTACCTTTACCACCAGAGATAATCGCACCAGCATGGCCCATACGCTTACCTGGAGGAGCAGTCACACCAGCAATGTAAGAAACGACTGGCTTAGTGACGTTGTCTTTAATGAAGGCTGCCGCTTCTTCTTCCGCTGTTCCACCGATTTCACCAATCATAACGATGGCTTCAGTTTCTGGATCTTTTTCAAACAGCTTAAGAATATCGATAAAGTTAGAGCCTGGTATTGGGTCACCACCGATACCAACACACGTAGACTGACCAAAGCCTTCGTCTGTTGTTTGCTTCACGGCTTCATAAGTGAGCGTACCAGAGCGAGATACGATACCTACTTTACCTTTCTTGTGGATGTGACCTGGCATGATACCAATCTTACACTCATCTGGTGTAATAACACCTGGGCAGTTTGGACCGATCATTACAACGCCAGCTTCGTCTAGTCGAACTTTCACATCAACAAGGTCAAGAGTAGGGATGCCTTCTGTGATAGTCACGATCAGTTTGATGCCTGCGTCAATCGCTTCTAGGATTGCATCTTTACAAAATGGTGCTGGTACATAAATAACCGAAGCCGTAGCGCCCGTTTTCTCAACTGCATCACGTACTGTATTGAAAACTGGCAGGCCTAGGTGAGTTTGTCCGCCTTTACCAGGTGAAACACCACCGACAAGTTGAGTACCGTAATCAAGTGCTTGCTCTGAGTGGAAAGTACCTTGACCACCAGTAAAGCCTTGGCAAATAACCTTCGTATTTTTATCGATTAAGACTGACATTATTTGCCCTCCGCTGCTGCAACTACTTTTTCAGCTGCTTCAGTTAGAGAGGTCGCAGCAATAATATTTAGGCCACTATCAGCCAGTTTTTGTGCACCAAGTGGTGCGTTGTTACCTTCAAGTCGAACAACAACAGGCACTTTAACGCCTACTTCTTCAACTGCGCCGATAATACCGTCAGCAATAAGGTCACAACGTACGATACCACCAAAGATGTTTACCAATACGGCTTTAACATTGCTGTCAGATAGAATGATCTTGAATGCTTCAGTCACGCGCTCCTTGGTTGCGCCGCCACCAACATCTAGGAAGTTAGCAGGTTTGCCGCCGTGAAGGTTTACGATGTCCATGGTTCCCATCGCAAGACCTGCACCGTTAACCATACAACCGATGCTGCCATCTAGGGCAACGTAGTTTAGTTCCCATTTTGCTGCGTGTGCTTCGCGCTCATCTTCTTGAGATGGATCATGCATTTCACGTAGTTTTGGATGACGGTACAATGCGTTTGAATCAATGTTAATCTTACCGTCTAGGCAAACTAAGTTGCCATCGCCAGTAACAACTAGAGGGTTGATTTCTAACAGAGCAAGGTCAAGCTCAGTGAACATTTTGCCAAGACCCATAAAGATCTTCACAAACTGTTTGATTTGGTCACCTTGTAGGCCCAATTTGAATGCTAGCTCACGACCTTGATACGTCATAGGACCTACGAGTGGATCGATAGCTGCTTTGTGAATAAGTTCTGGCGTTTCTTCTGCAACTTTTTCAATTTCAACGCCGCCTTCAGTAGAAGCCATGAATACAATGCGACGTGTAGAGCGATCGACAACAGCGCCTAGGTACAGCTCGTTAGCGATGTCAGATGCTTCTTCAACAAGAATCTTAGAGACTGGTTGGCCATTTTCATCCGTTTGATAAGTGACTAGGTTTTTACCGCTCCACTTTTGGACAAATTCTTTAATGCCTTCTTTATTGTCATGCAGTTCAACGCCACCAGCTTTGCCACGCCCACCGGCATGCACTTGGCATTTTACGACCCATTTGTTTCCACCAATTTTACCTGCCGCTTCAGCTGCTTCATGTGGAGTGTCACACGCGTAGCCTTCTGGCACTGGCAAACCGAATTCTGCAAACAGCTGTTTGGCTTGATATTCATGCAAGTTCATTACGTTTTTCCGTCTTGTGATCCTTTGAAGGATGAGTTTTCTCATATTGCATCATCGAAATGAGCGATATGTCTGTAGGGTTACTCAAATTTAGAAGACAAACCACAACGTGATCTTATGTGTCTTCAGTATAAAAGGTTAGACGTTGAGCAGGTCTAACCTTGTTTTTTCTATTTAATCTCGCGTTATACGCCTAATAGCAAGCGAGCTGGGTCTTCTAGCAATTCTTTAATTGTTACCAAGAAGCCCACCGACTCACGACCATCAATTAAGCGGTGATCGTACGATAGCGCTAGGTACATCATAGGCAAAATCTCAACCTGTCCATTAACGGCCATAGGACGCTCTTGAATCTTATGCATGCCAAGAATAGCAGATTGAGGTGGGTTAATAATCGGTGTAGACATCAAAGAGCCAAACACGCCACCATTAGTAATGGTGAAGTTACCACCCATCAATTCATCAACGGTTAACTTGCCATCACGACCTTTAAGTGCAAGCTCTTTGATACCTTTTTCAATATCTGCAAAGCCTAGCGTGTCGCAATCTTTCAATACCGGCGTTACTAGACCACGAGGGGTAGAAACCGCCATGCTGATGTCAAAGTAGTTGTGATAAACAATATCGTCGCCATCAATTGACGCGTTTACTTCAGGATAACGCTTAAGCGCTTCTGTTACCGCTTTCACGTAGAAAGACATAAAGCCAAGTCGAATACCGTGTCTTTCTTCGAACTGGTCTTTGTACTGCTTTCTTAGATCCATAATTGGCTTCATGTTCACTTCGTTAAACGTCGTTAACATCGCCGTGCTGTTTTTGGCCTCAAGCAGACGGTTTGCAACCGTTTTGCGCAAACGTGTCATAGGAACACGTTTTTGGCTACGAGCAGCAACTGGTACAACTGGCTCGTCTTGTTTTGCGTTTGAAGCACCGCCTTTATTTGATGCTAGGTAAGCTTCAATATCTTCTCTAGTAATACGACCGCCAACGCCTGTACCCTTGATTTGGCTTGCTTCAAGGTTATGCTCGGCCAGCAAGCGTCTTACTGCTGGGCTTAGCGCATCATTAGACTCTTCAGCAAGCGTGGCCTTGTGTCTCTTGTCTGGAGAAGCTGCAGGCTCTTCTGTTTTATCTTTCGTTGGTTCGCCAGCGACTGCGCCAGGCTTCAACTTAGCGATAAGCTGCTTAGAAAGTACGGTAGCGCCTTCCTCTTCAATGATCGCTTCCAGTACACCTTCATCTGGAGCCGGTACTTCCAATACTACTTTGTCCGTTTCAATATCGACGATCACTTCATCACGAGCAACCGCTTCTCCTGGTTGTTTATGCCAAGTTGCCACTGTTGCGTCTGCTACAGATTCAGGCAAATCTGGAACCAGAATTTCAATTGTCATATTCTTCTTTCCTTTCACTCTAGTTCTTATCTAGGGTAAGAGCGTCTTCGACCAACGCTTTTTGTTGTTTCAAATGTACGGACATGTATCCGACTGCAGGTGATGCAGAAGCTGGACGGCCTGCATAAATCAACTCCGAACCTGCTGGTATTGAGGCTCTAAAGTTATGCTGGCTGGAGTACCATGCACCTTGGTTTTGTGGCTCTTCTTGACACCAAACAAAATCAACCGCATTTGTGTAATCTGCGATGGCAGCTTTCACTTCTTCTAACGGGAATGGATATAGCTGTTCAATTCTGATAATAGCCACATCATCCTGTTCGTTGTTGCGACGTTGTTCTAGGAGGTCGTAATACACTTTTCCTGAACACATGACGACGCGCTTGACTTTCTTCGCATCGAGCTCATCAATTTCAGCAATCGCAGGCTGGAACGTACCGTCTGCTAAATCATCAATATGTGAGATACAAAGCGGATGTCTTAACAATGATTTTGGTGACATCACGATCAATGGACGTCGCATTGGGCGAACAACTTGTCTTCTAAGCATATGATAAACCTGCGCAGGCGTTGAAGGAACAACGACTTGCATGTTCTGCTCAGCACACAATTGTAGGTAACGCTCTAAGCGCGCAGACGAGTGCTCTGGACCTTGCCCTTCATAGCCATGAGGTAATAGCATAGTTAGGCCACATAAACGAGCCCATTTCTGCTCACCAGACGAAATAAACTGGTCAATTACAACTTGAGCACCATTAGCAAAGTCACCAAACTGCGCTTCCCAAAGTGTTAAACCGCCAGGCTCTGCCGTCGCGTAACCATACTCAAATGCAAGTACTGCTTCTTCAGATAAGACTGAGTCAAATACTTGGAAAGGCCCTTGTTTATCATGGATATGAGCAAGAGGCGCATAGGTGCTAGCATCAGATTGGTTATGAAGTACGGAGTGTCTGTGGAAGAAAGTACCACGTCCAGAATCTTGCCCTGAAATACGAACTCGCTTGCCATCATCAACCATAGTGGCGTAGGCAAGCGTCTCAGCCATACCCCAGTCGATGGCTTTCTCGCCTTCCATCATGGATTTTCGATCGTTATACAGCTTGTTCACGCGGCTTTGTAACTTGTGGCTGTCTGGGTATTGGCAGGTTTTGTTGCCTAGCTCGATCAATCGTTTACTATCGAGCTTACTATCCCACTCCATATTCCAGTCATGACCTAGGAATGGAGACCAATCAACAGAATGCATCGTCATCGGACGCCATTCTTTAACAACCACTTCACCTTGATCGAGTGCATCACGATATTCGTTAACCAGCTGAGTTGCGGTTTCGATTTCAAACTCGCCTTTATCAATCAACACATCAGCATAAAGTTTACGCGGAGTTGGATGCTTCTTGATTTTTTGATACATCAGAGGCTGTGTTGCGTTCGGTTCATCAGCTTCGTTGTGACCATGGCGACGATAGCAAACCAAATCGATGACAACATCACTCTTAAAGGTATTGCGATAATCTAGCGCAACTCGAGCGACGAATGCGACCGCTTCAGGGTCATCAGCATTAACGTGGAAAATAGGTGCCTGTACCATTTTAGCGATATCGGTACAGTACATAGTGGAACGAGTGTCTCGAGGGTTTGAAGTGGTAAAACCAACTTGGTTATTGACTACAATTCGAACCGTCCCGCCTACTTTAAAGCCTCGAGCTTGGGACATATTAAAGGTTTCTTGAACTACGCCTTGGCCCGCAATCGCTGAATCACCATGAACGGTGATAGGCAATACGCTTTTACCATCGTGATCGTTCAGTCTGTCTTGACGAGCTCGAACTGACCCCATGACAACTGGGTTAACAATTTCCAAGTGAGATGGGTTAAAGGCGAGAACTAAGTGAACATCACCTTTCTCAGTCGCAAAGTCTGCCGAAAAACCTTGGTGATATTTCACATCACCCGTACCCCAGGTTTCGTCATGCTTACCTGCAAACTCATCAAACAAGTCTTGCGGTTTTTTACCTAGTACATTCACTAGCATATTGAGACGACCACGGTGAGCCATGCCCACAACGACTTCGCGCATGCCTTCATTTCCCGCATGACGTATAATCTCTTTCGTCATTGGGATAAGGGCATCACCACCTTCTAAAGAAAAGCGTTTTGCACCGGGGAATTTTGCACCGAGGTAGCGCTCTAAACCTTCTGCGGCAGTCAGTTCTTCAAGGAATGTTTTTTTCTCAGACTTACTAAAAGTGGGCTGGCCAGAGACAGATTCAAGTCGCTGCTGAATCCAACGCTTTTGCTCGGTATTGGTCATGTGCATATATTCTGCACCGATCGAGCCGCAATACGTTTGATTTAATGCTTTATACAGGTCACGAAGCACCATGGTGTCTTGACCAATAGCGAATGAGCCTACATTAAATGTTTCGTCAAAGTCATCTTCGGTTAGATTGTGGAAGGAAGGGTCCAGCTCAGCGACTGTATCTCTATTCCAAAGACCTAATGGGTCTAAGTCAGCTGCTTCATGCCCTCTAAATCGATAAGCATTGATTAATTGCAGTACTTTTACTTGTTTCGCATCGACATCTGGGTCACTAACTTGGGCACTGAAATGCTTTGTTTCTTTTGCGAGTCGTCGGAAGTAGTCGCGGACACGTGAATGCGGTTGTTCAACCGACTCAGAAGATTGCTTAGGCAAATCTTCAAAAACACATTTCCACTCCTCACTTACCTGTTCGGGATCACTTAGATACAGTTCGTAGAGTTCTTCTACGTAAGTTGCATTGGCGCCAGCCAAGTGTGAAGACTCGAGCCATGCCTTCATCACACCATTGTGCATTATTTTCCCTTAACCAGTAGTTTTCACATTATGTTCGGTCTATGCCGAATTGGTATAAATAGCCAACCTCAATGAGGTTGGCCTTTGATTTTTCATTATACTGAACGATTCACTAACATCGACTTGATGTGGCCAATCGCTTTTGTCGGGTTTAACCCTTTAGGACAAACACTTACACAGTTCATGATTCCGTGGCAACGGAACACACTGAATGCGTCATCCAGATTAGACAGACGTTCTTCAGTTGCGCTATCGCGACTATCAATAAGCCAACGATAAGCAGCCAGCAGGCCAGCAGGGCCAATGAACTTGTCTGGGTTCCACCAAAAAGATGGACAGGATGTTGAGCAACACGCGCACATGATACACTCATAAAGCCCATCTAAATGCGCGCGATCTTCTGGAGCCTGAAGATGCTCTCTTGATGGTGGTAATTTACCGTCAGAGATTAAAAACGGCTTCACTTTTGCGTAGTTATCATAGAATTGCGTCATATCTACGATAAGGTCGCGAACCACAGGCAGACCAGGAAGTGGACGGATAACAATCTTTCCACCTTTAAGTGCTGATAGTGGCGTGATACAGGCCAAACCGTTTTTACCATTCATGTTGACACCGTCAGAGCCACAAACCCCTTCACGGCATGAACGACGGAATGAGATCGTTGGATCTTGCTCTTTCAAAAGAATCAGCGCATCCAACAGCATCATGTCAGAGCCTTCATCCACTTCCAGAGTGTAATCCTTCATATAAGGCTTTTTGTCAACATCTGGATTGTATCTGTACAAAGAGAAGTTAAGTTTCATTGTTTATCGCCTCCCTTAGTAAGTACGTATTTTGGGTGGAAATGCTTCGCGATGAACTGGTGCCATATTGACATCACGCTTAGTCATTTGTTCAGTTTCAGGGTTGTATATGGAGTGACACAACCAATTCGCATCATCACGCTCTGGGAAATCAAAGCGAGCATGTGCGCCACGGCTTTCTGTACGGTAGTTAGCCGCGACAGCAGTGGAGTATGCCGTTTCCATAAGGTTGTCTAACTCTAAACACTCAACTCGTTGAGTATTAAACTCAGAAGATTTATCTGACAAGTGAGCATCTTTGAGTCGCTCACGAATCGCTTTAAGCTCTTCAAGCCCAGTTGCCATCGCATCACCTTCACGGAATACCGAGAAGCTATGCTGCATGCAGCTTTGCAAATCTTTTCTGATCTGGACTGGATCTTCGCCGCCTGTACTGTTTTCCCAACGCATAGTACGAGCAAGAGAGGCTTCAATATCCGATTCCGTCGCTGGGCGTGCTTCTGCTTGAGCGTCAAGCGTATCACCAAGGTGTAGACCAGTTGCTCGACCAAATACAACAAGGTCAAGTAGTGAGTTACCACCTAGTCGGTTCGCGCCATGCACCGATACAGAAGCGATTTCACCACAAGCAAACAGGCCTTGAACTTCTACATCATTACCCGATGCATCTTGTTTCACCGCTTGGCCAGAGACCTGAGTTGGTACACCACCCATCATGTAGTGACAGGTAGGGATAACAGGAATCGGTTCTTTGATTGGGTCTACGTGTGCAAAGGTTCTTGAAAGCTCAAGGATTCCTGGCAATCGAGATTCTAGGACATCTTTACCTAAGTGATCTAACTTAAGTTTAATGTGTGGTCCCCAAGGGCCATCGCAACCGCGACCTTCGCGGATCTCTATCATCATTGAACGAGCAACCACATCACGGCCAGCTAGATCTTTCGCGTTTGGTGCATAACGTTCCATGAAACGTTCGCCATCTTTGTTCAGTAGATAGCCACCTTCACCCCGACAACCCTCTGTAACTAGAACACCAGCTCCAGCAATACCTGTTGGGTGGAATTGCCACATTTCCATGTCTTGCATTGGTACACCAGCACGTAATGCCATACCAACACCGTCACCAGTATTGATGTGTGCATTCGTTGTAGAAGCGTAAATTCGACCAGCACCACCCGTCGCAAGAACCGTTGCTTTCGACTTGAAGTAGCACATCTCACCGGTTTCCATACAAATTGCAGTACAACCTAAGATGGCACCATCTTGGTTTTTCACCAAGTCTAGTGCATACCACTCTGAGAAGATGGTCGTTTTATGTTTGATGTTTTGCTGATAAAGGGTATGAAGAAGTGCGTGACCGGTACGGTCGGCAGCCGCAGCAGTACGTGCAGCCTGCTCGCCACCAAACTCTTTAGACTGACCACCAAATGGTCGTTGATAAATCGTACCATTATCGAAACGAGAAAACGGCAAACCCATTTTTTCTAATTCGATAACCGACTCAGGGCCATTTTTACACATGTATTCAATAGCGTTTTGGTCGCCGATATAGTCGGAGCCCTTAACGGTATCGTACATATGCCATTGCCAATTGTCTTTATGGGAATTACCCAAAGCCACCGTGATGCCGCCTTGAGCGGAAACCGTATGAGAACGGGTAGGAAAAACTTTAGATAAAAGTGCGCAGGACAAACCCTGCTCTGAAATCTGTAGTGCGGCGCGCATACCTGCACCACCAGCGCCAATAACAACGGCATCAAACTCGCGAACTGGAATAGTCACTTACACACCCCACAAAATAAACAGACCAGAAAATACATAACCAATTAATACTGCGATGACAGCAAGTTGCAGCAGACCACGAAGTTTAGAGCACTTCACGTAATCTGTGAGCACTTGCCACAGGCCAATCCACGCATGGATAAGAACTGACACCAACGCTAGCATAGTAAACACTTTGGTGAAGGTCCCACCAAAGAACATTGCCCAAGACTGATACGTGATCTGTCCAGAGAATGCGAAAAAACAGACCAAGTACAGAATGTACAGAGTCATGATGATGGCTGTGCCACGGACTAGGAGAAAATCATGCACTCCGTTACGTCCAAACGTGGAAACATTGTTTACCATACTAAAACCCCCGCCAATACAGATAGAATCACAGTGACAACAAAAGTAACTTTTGCACTTTTTGCACCGCTCTCCAGTTCTTCAAAGTGCCCTAAGTCCATGAGTAGATGGCGAATACCGCCAACAACATGGTATGACAAGGCCGTCAAAATTGCCCACAAGATAAACTTAACGAAGAAACCGTTAACTATGTGGTAAGCTTCTAAGAAGCCAAACGGCGATGATAGGGATACGGATAATAACCAGAGAAGAATTCCGACAGCGACAAAAGTAATCACACCAGAGATTCGGTGCAATATTGATGCTATTGCTGTTATCGGAAAGTGGATGGTCTGTAAATCGAGATTAACAGGTCTTGACTTTCTTTCTTTCATGGGCTTGCTCACTCAGCTCCATTATGCATTTATAGTTATAGAACGATTTTCTAAGGAAAACCTACAAAAAGTTAACTTTATTGTCACAAAAAAGCATCATTTTGGTGCATTTCAATGTGTTATTTTACGTTAACTATCGAAACTAGATTAACTTGCTTCGCAATACAGTCTAGCCCCGAATTCAAAAGGTTTCCTCAAAAAATTTTAGCGCCACTATACGGCTCGCGATATTCTAATACAATAAGTGCACTGGATTTTGCTACACAGGGCAGGTTTTTGACTATACATGTGCAAAAAACCCCTACAAGTGCACACAAAAGACGACTGTTATTGACATTGCTAGCGAACAGACGTAAAAAATTGGCACATAAACATCCTGACCGGATACAATAAATAAATAGGAGATTGGTTATGGCAGATAAGAAAGCGACCCTTCAAGTCGAAGGTAAAGCGCCAATCGAGCTAGAAATTATGGATGGGACTCTTGGTCCTGAAGTAATTGACGTTCGAAAACTGGGAGCAAGTGGTTATTTCACTTTTGACCCAGGATTTCTTGCCACTGCATCTTGTGAATCTCAAATCACTTATATCGATGGCGGCGCGGGTGTACTTCTACACCGTGGCTACGCAATCGAACAATTGGCGAACAACGCTGATTATTTAGAAGTCTGTTATATCTTGCTCTATGGCGAAGCACCAGGACGTGAACAATACGAAGAGTTCAAAAAGACGATTTCTCGTCACACTATGGTGCATGAACAAATCGCAAGTTTCTTCCACGGCTTCCGCCGTGACGCGCACCCAATGGCGGTTATGTGTGGTGTGGTTGGCGCTCTCGCTGCCTTCTATCACGATTCTCTAGACGTACACAACGACGAACACCGTGAAATTGCGGCGTACCGTCTGATTTCAAAAATGCCAACATTGGCAGGCATGTGTTACAAGTACTCGATAGGCCAACCATTTATCTATCCTCGTAACGATCTAAGCTACGCTGAAAACTTCCTTCACATGATGTTTGCTAACCCATGTGAAGAGTACGAAGTGAACCCAGTTGTCGCTCGTGCAATGGATAAGATATTCACATTGCATGCTGATCATGAGCAAAATGCGTCTACGTCTACCGTTCGTCTTGCTGGTTCTTCTGGCGCTAACCCGTTTGCATGTATTGCAGCAGGCATTGCCTCTCTATGGGGACCTGCGCACGGTGGTGCTAACGAAGCATGTCTGAAAATGCTAGAAGAAATCGGCTCAGTCGATAACATTCCTGAGTACATCGACAGAGCGAAAGACAAAGATGACCCATTCCGTCTAATGGGCTTTGGTCACCGCGTTTACAAAAACTACGACCCACGTGCGACCGTCATGCGTGAAGCATGTCATGAAGTGTTAAAAGAGCTTAACATTAAAGATCCACTATTGGATGTCGCAATGGAGCTTGAGCGCATCGCCGTTTCTGATGAGTACTTTGTCGACAAGAAGCTTTATCCAAATGTGGACTTCTATTCAGGCATCATCTTAAAAGCTATCGGTATCCCAGTGTCGATGTTCACCGTAATCTTTGCGATGTCTCGTACTGTCGGATGGATTGCTCACTGGAACGAAATGCACAGCGACCCAACAAACCGTATTGGCCGTCCTCGCCAGCTTTATACTGGTCTGAAAAAGCGTGACTTTACGCCGATTCACGAACGCGGTTAATTCATAACCAGAAGGGGCTTGATTTGATCAAGCCCTTTTTTCATCTCGCTACACTGGATTATCGATGTCGATAAATTCAACATCCAAACCATGTTGCTCTGACAACCACTCCCCAAGCGCCTTTATTCCATATCTTTCGGTGGCATGATGACCAGCCGCGAAATAGTGGATATTCTGCTCTCGTGCAGAGTAGGTAGTACGCTCAGAGATCTCCCCCGACAGATAGGCATCTAGGCCAAACTTGGCAGCAAGGTCGATATAGTCTTGCCCTCCTCCAGTACACCAGCCTATGGTTGAGATTTTTGTGTTTTGTGCGCATGGTGCAATATGTAAAGGAGTGCGATCGAGGACTTGAGAGATCAAGTTAGCCAACTCTTTTCCAGACATCGGAGTTTCTAATTCACCATACATGGCCACCGATTGCGCATGGCCTTCTAAGCCGCCAAGCACTTTAATCCCTAGCAACTTGGCCAGCTGAGCGTTATTACCTAGCTCGGGATGTATATCTAACGGTAAGTGATAACCAAAAAGGTTGATATCATTTTTAATTAAGCTGCGGATCCTTTGTCCCTTCATTCCTCGTATTGGCTCAGGCTCACCTCGCCAGAAGTACCCATGATGGACAAGAATGGCATCTGCTTTTTTTTCTATTGCCGCTTCGATAAGTGCTTGTGAAGCCGTCACGCCCGTGATGATCTTTTGTATTTCTTGCTTTCCCTCAACTTGTAACCCATTTGGGGCATAGTCTTTTATCAACTGAGGAGACAGTTTTTCGTTTAATATTGTCTCTAATTGTATATTATTCATTTCATTAGCCTTTATACTTGGGTAATACCAGCGAAGCGTTGAGTTGTTTATAACAATTTAAGGCCAGAATGTCGAAACACTCTACATTCAAGTCGAATAGACATAAGCTACCTACTAACAAGCATATTACTTGCAAAGATTATCAATCAATGACACCACTTACTCGAATCGCCCAGTGGGTACAAAATACACCAAGCTTGTTCAAACACAATGCTCCGGTATGGCAGGCGAGCCCCGTTCAAAATGTTCAGATGGATTGGCCTGAGTCATATCAAGGTAATCCGCGACTTGGGTTTGTCTACCAATACATATTTAGCCAACTGTTTTCACAAGCCAATAATTACCAATTGCTAGCAGAAGAAATTCAACTTAATCAAAATGGCAAAACACTTGGCGCTATCGACTTTATTGTTAACAACTTAGCACTAAACCAAGTGGAACATTGGGAAATCGCGATTAAGTTTTACTTACTGCACGAGGAACGCTGGTATGGCCCCAGCGCCCATGATAGGTTGGATTTGAAACTGGCTAGAATGCTTGAACATCAGTTGAATATGTCAACATCTGATGCATTTCAACAAGCCTATCCACAGTGGGAAAATATTAGCAAACATTTGTTGATGCAAGGACGTCTATACACCAACCCGTTTGCAAACTACCCAATACCTACGACCTGCTTAGCAGAGACCCTATGCCAATCACGAATCAAAGGCTATTGGTGCTACCAACACCAACAACATTTGATTGAAGAGCCGCTGTTCTCGCTAGTAAAACACCAGTGGATTACCGGGTTAGAAACCTTTCAGACTCCAGCAGAACCAGTATCATCATCACATGCTCGCCATTACCAAACAGCGACCGGAACATTTTGGTTTATTGTGCCCGATCATTGGCCCCAAGAAAGCGGGTAAATATGGACGAAATAAAAAAGCAGCGACCGACTTGTCGCTGCTTTTTTACTAACCGGAGCAAAGAATTACATTACAACCCTGCACCTTGAAAGACTTGGTTCACTATATCTTGAGCTTCTGACTCAATTTGCTTTAAGTGCTCACTGCCTTTAAAGCTTTCACAATAGATTTTGTAAACGTCCTCAGTACCTGATGGGCGGGCAGCAAACCAACCAAAATCAGTCGTTACCTTTAATCCACCAATCGCTGCACCATTACCTGGCGCATGAGTCAGCCTTGCAGTGATAGGATCACCGGCCAGTTCCTGTGCCGACACCATATCAGGGCTTAAATTTGCTAAGACTTTTTTCTGCTCACTGTTAGCTACCGCCTGAATTCGATTGTACTGGGATTCTCCATGCTGACTGGCCAGTTCCTCATAATATTGCTGAGGGTTCTTACCCGTCACTGCGGTAATTTCTGCCGCAAGCAAGCACAAAATAATGCCGTCTTTATCGGTTGACCAAGGTGTACCATCTTGACGAAGGAAAGACGCGCCCGCACTCTCTTCTCCACCAAATCCGAAGCGTCCCGAATGTAGCCCATCAACAAACCATTTAAATCCAACGGGGACTTCGCATAACTCTCGGCCAAGTGCCGCGACAACTTTGTCTATCAAAGCGCTAGAAACCAAGGTTTTTCCAACCGCGACTTCTTTTGCCCAGCCTTCTCGATGGCGATATAAATAATCAATACACACTGCTAGAAAATGGTTGGGATTCATTAAACCTTTAGGCGTCACGATACCATGGCGGTCATAGTCCGGGTCGTTACCAAATGCCAAATCATATTCATCTTTAAGCGCAAGCAATCCTGCCATGGCATAGGGTGACGAGCAGTCCATTCGGATTGCACCATCTTTGTCTAACGACATGAATTGAAATGACGGATCGACAGCATCATTAACCAAAGTGAGGTTTAAGTGATATACCTGAGCGATTTTCTTCCAATATTCAATGCCACTGCCACCAAGCGGGTCTACGCCAATATTTAAGTTCGCACCCTGTATCGCTTCCATATCCACAACGTTGACTAGATCTTCAACATAAGGCGAAACAAGATCCATTTCTTGGTAAAGTGGTGAAGATTTAGCTTGCTCGACACTGACGCGCTTCACACCCTGCAGGCCCTCTGCAATAAGAATATTCGCTCTGTCTTCGATTCGCTTTGTCAAAGCGCCTTCAGCAGGCCCACCGTGAGGAGGGTTGTACTTGATCCCACCATCTTGCGGAGGATTGTGAGATGGAGTAATCACTAAACCATCCGCTTTTTCGTCATGCTTAAGGTTATGAGTCAAAATGGCATGAGAAATCCCAGGAGTGGGTGTATAGCCATTATCCTCTTGAGCCACAACCTGTACCCCATTCGCAATCAAAACCTGAACAACACTATTAAAAGCAGGTTCGGATAAAGCGTGAGTATCTTTACCAACAAATAAAGGCCCCGTGGCACCATGCTCAGCACGCACTTCCGCGACCGATTGAGCAATTGCCAAAATATGGTGCTCGTTAAAGGTATGCTTGTCAGCGCAACCTCGATGGCCAGAAGTCCCGAACTGAACGCGTTGCTCTGGTGCATTGGCAGAAGGTTGTAGCAGATAGTAATTGGAGACTAAGGATGGGATGTTGTAGAGGTCTTGCTGCTGGGCTTTCTGCCCCGCTCTAGGATGAATAGCCATACTGAAATCCTTAAATATCTTCGAAAAATAAAAGCCCCATCTGCTTTATTGGAGAGGCGATGAGGCTATTTTATTTTGACTTAAATTGAGTTGGTGACTTTTTCTATTAAATCTGACGAAAAGTTCATCCTCACCATGAGTTGTTCGACCATTTGTCTTTTGCGGCTGGTATTGTTATTGGTGATGACCCAAAAAGGAGTGTTTGGTATCGCTTTAGGCTTAGTCGTGTTGCCATTTGCTAACAATGTCTTTTCGTTATCAGCGAAGTAGACCCTTTTCCGCCCTTTTACCTGACTCGCTTCTGAAAAGCTGCTTGCGTCAATGCGATAAAGGGTTGAGAGGACAAGCATAAATCTATCAATGGCTTTTTTTAAACCGGCAAATTCATCAGATATCAATAGCGAGCGCATTTCTTTCACGCCGTCTAGTGCACTGTCTTTTACGATATCTTTACTGACGACAATTCCTTTGTCAGCCATTCCTGCTTTGAGCAAAGAACCACCAGCACTTGTATTATTTGATTCTACTTTAAGCAGGCGACGCAATATATCGGACGCACTTTCACCTATGTGCTGCGTCTGGCCAGCGATGTAGCGGTATAGATCCTCATCAACCTCAATTGTTTTCATTCGCTTTTCACAATCTCAATGTTTAAACTCTGTAAGATTATAACGAGATCTTGTCAGATACTCTACGTTAAACCAGTCACGAATAAAATAAAATGTCACAGCTGCTCAACTACAAATTAGAAGGGGCGGGTCATACCCTCGTATTGATCCATGGCCTATTTGGTAATTTAGACAACCTAGGTTTGCTCGCACGAGAACTAAAGACACAATATCAAGTTCTTAGTGTAGACGTAAGAAACCACGGACGATCTTTCCACAGTGAAGAACATAACTATGCTGCGATGGCGCAAGATGTCAAAAATGTGCTTGATGAGTTAAATATTACCTCTTGTAGCTTAGTTGGTCACTCGATGGGTGGAAAAGTCGCCATAAAACTTGCCGATATTGCACGCCAACAAGTCAAACAGCTGGCGGTGCTAGATATGGCCCCTGTTGCCTACACTGAACGCCGACATGAGAACGTTCTCGCAGGCTTACATGCGGTAATGGAAAACGAGCCGCAATCTCGAAGTGATGCTATGACGCTTCTTGCCCAACATATTGAAATGGAGGGAGTTAGGCAATTTTTAAGTAAATCACTTTATAACGATGCGGGCATATTCCGCTGGCGATTTAACGTCCCATCGATTGAACAAAACTATTGGAATATTTTAGGCTGGCAACAAGTAGAACCTATTACTGTCCCGACATTATTGTTAAAAGGGGGAGATTCAGACTATATTGTTGCCGAACACCAGTCTCTCATCCAACAGCAGTTTACCAATGTGAAAGCGCATGTCATTGCCAATACGGGGCATTGGCTGCATGCAGAAAAGCCAAAAGATGTACTTCGCGTACTCAGCAAGTTTCTGCAAAAATCGTAACAAGATTACGCGACACTCGAATTAACTTTAGACTATAACAATGTTATAGTTCGCCCAATTAAATTGGCATAAAGGGATATCATGCTATACGACTACATGAACATTATTGAGTCGATTGGACTTGATCTGCTGTTTGCGTCTATTTTCTTTCTGATTGGAATGGCAATTAAAGACGTATTAAAGCAAGGTAATGTTCCGCCATTCGGGCGTCGTATAGTTTGGCTAGTTCTCTTCCTCGGCTGTACTGGGTTTATTGCAAAAGGCATAATACAGCTCACTTGGGAGGGCACTGGTTTATAGACCCTCTATTCGTCAGCCAGATATAGACAAAATCAAAGGTAAATTCTCTATGGCAAGTGTAGGCATCTTCTTTGGTAGCGATACGGGCAATACTGAAGCTATCGCAAAGATGATTCAAAAACAATTAGGTAAAAGCCTGGTACATGTTCAAGACATCGCGAAAAGTAGTAAAGAAGATATTGAAAACTTCGACTTATTGCTACTTGGCATCCCAACTTGGTATTACGGCGAATCACAATGTGACTGGGATGACTTTTTCCCAGAGCTCGAAAGCATCGACTTTTCAGGCAAACTTGTCGCTATCTTCGGCTGTGGTGACCAAGAAGACTACGCTGAGTATTTCTGTGATGCGATGGGTACGGTTCGTGATATCGTAGAAGCGAAAGGAGCAACCATCCTTGGCCATACATCAACGGACGGCTATGAATTTGAAGCATCAAAAGCGGTTCTTGAAGACGATGACAGCCAGTTCATTGGCCTATGCATTGATGAAGATCGCCAGCCAGAATTGACCGACGAAAGAGTGTCGAACTGGGTTAAGCAGATCCACGAAGAGATGTGCCTTTCAGAGCTAGAAGGCTAACCTCGTAGGTTTGGTTCAACAAAGAATAAGATTCATCCGATGTGTTTCGCCTAGCTTGGATCTTATTCTTATTACCCTACTCTCTAAACGCTGGTTTCTTTCTTACATATAAGACACGCTGCACTTCCGACACCACTTCGTCGCTTTTATCCTTCACACGCACAACAAACTCTGGGAAACATTTCTCACCATTTAAAGTACTCGATAGTATGGTCGATATTTGATCATCGGAAATAATAAAGTCTGCGTATAAGTCGCTGTAGCCCGGTTTAATAAAATTAATACTGGCTTCTTTATCCCATACATAGTACTCCTTACCAAGAATCCCCATCAGCATCAGCGCATAGACAGGATCTGTAAGAGAGAAAATGCTGCCACCATATTGCGCTCTGTTAGCATTCTTATTCCACCACCTGAACTTCAACCGCACACTTACCGAGCGAAAGTCATCGCTAATACTGACGATTTTAATACCCGAACCCCAAAACGGAGGCCATAAATTTAGCACTCTTCTTACAACATTAGGCTTATATACAGAGGCAAGTAACTTGTTCATCATTTCTATCCTAATCACACCAATTACCAACACAATAATGACAAATAATATCTGGTCTAACCACTAGTTTAATAAAAAATTTCGGCATCGAATAAAATTTATTAGTAACCCTTTGAACTTCGTGGTTTATTGTTGTTTGCGACTACAATATAATGATTGAGATACTTGAAAGCTGTTAAATTAAACAGGTCATCAACAGGAAAACATATGTCAGATAACAACCAAGCGTTAAAGGATGCTGGTCTTAAAGTTACCCTACCAAGGCTAAAGATTTTAGAAGTTCTTCAGCAGCCTGAATGCCAACACATTAGTGCTGAGGACCTTTATAAAAAGCTGATTGATATTGGCGAAGAAATTGGCCTTGCTACCGTTTACCGGGTACTCAACCAATTTGATGATGCAGGTATCGTAACTAGACACCATTTTGAAGGCGGTAAGTCAGTTTTCGAACTGTCGACTCAACACCATCATGACCATTTGGTCTGCTTAGATTGTGGAGAAGTGATCGAGTTTTCAGATGACATCATCGAAGAGCGCCAAAAGGAAATAGCGGCTAAATATAACGTTGATTTGACCAACCATAGCTTATATTTGTACGGTAAATGCAGTGATGGAACTTGCAAAGAGAACCCAGACGCGCACAAACTCAAAAAGTAAACGTCTCTATCGAGCCAATTACACGGACAAAAAAACCAGCTTCCTAAAGTAAGCTGGTTTTTTAATAAGCTATTTAGAGTGAACGCTCTAATTGCTTTCGATCTTTGTCCAAGAATCTCTCAGACCAACGGTACGATTAAATACCAAGGCGTCAGGGCTAGCGTCTTTATTATCCAAACAAAAATACCCCGTTCTCTCAAACTGAATACCTTTTTCTGCCTGCGCATCGGCTAAGCTTGGCTCTACGTAACCCTTCATTGTTACCAAAGAATTCGGATTCAGCGTAGAAGCGAAATCATCAGCTGCTGCTGGATTTGGTACAGTAAACAGGCGATCATACAAGCGAATTTCAGCACTCAAGCCTTTGTCAGCAGAGACCCAATGAATCACCCCTTTGACTTTACGCCCATCCGACGGGTTTTTGCCTAACGTTTCTGGATCATAGGTGCAATAAATCGTGGTAATGTCACCCTGGTCGTCTTTTTCAATACGCTCAGCTTTGATCACGTAAGCACCACGTAAACGAACCTCTTTGCCCAAGACTAAGCGTTTGTATTTCTTGTTTGCTTCTTCACGAAAATCATCACGCTCTATCCAAAGCTCGCGCGTAAATGGCACTTCACGCGTGCCCATTTCAGGCTTATTAGGATGATTGGCAATTGTAAGTGTTTCCGTCGTAGACGCATCGAAATTCTCAATAACGACTTTAACAGGGTCTAATACCGCCATAGCGCGAGGGGCATTTTCATTCAAGTCGTCACGGATACATGATTCTAACGAACTGAACTCAATCATGTTCTCTTGCTTAGTCACACCAATACGCTGACAAAATTCTCGAATTGACGCAGGGGTGAAACCGCGGCGACGTAGACCAGAGATCGTCGGCATACGTGGGTCATCCCAGCCTTCCACGAGATTCTCAGTAACGAGCTGGTTGAGCTTACGCTTAGACATCACCGTATACTCAAGGTTTAAACGGCTAAACTCATACTGGTGAGGCTGGCTTTCTATCGATATGTTGTCCAACACCCAATCATACAAGCGACGATTGTCTTGAAACTCCAATGTACACAAAGAGTGAGTAATGTTTTCAAGCGCATCAGAAATACAGTGTGTAAAGTCGTACATTGGGTAAATACACCACTTATCACCCGTTTGATGATGATGAGCAAAGCGCACTCGATACAGTACCGGATCGCGCATCACCATAAACGACGAACCCATATCGATCTTGGCGCGAAGACAAGCTTTGCCCTCTTCGAAGCCACCTGCGCGCATTTTTTCAAACAGTGCTAGGTTTTCTTCGACACTTCTATCACGATAAGGACTAGCTTTACCTGGCTCTTTTAACGTACCACGATACTCTCTGATCTCATCTGGTGTAAGCTCATCAACATAAGCTAGACCTTTGTTAATAAGCTCGACAGCATATCCGTACAGCTTATCGAAGTAATTGGATGAATAACACACTTCACCTGCCCATTCAAAACCAAGCCAGTGAACGTCATGTTTTATAGATTCAACGTATTCGACTTCTTCTTTTTCTGGGTTTGTATCATCAAAGCGCAGGTTGCACTGGCCCTGGTAATCCTGAGCAATACCGAAATTTAAACAAATGGATTTCGCATGCCCAATATGAAGATAGCCGTTTGGTTCCGGCGGGAAACGGGTATGCACGCTAGTATGTTTACCACTCGCTAAATCTTTATCGATTATTTGGCGAATGAAATTCGATGGACGAGCCTCAATCTCACTCATCTATGGCACCTCAAATGTATTCAGTATTGTCAAACCCCTAATGTCGACACATTAGAGAAAATATTATCCTGACCAATGATCCATGATTCTAGGGCGTTACACAATACGATTCGGTGAATTAATAAAATTATTTATGCGAAACGGATGAAAGGCACTCAGTTCTAACATGAAGACGTAAAAAAGCCCCCATAAATAGATGGGGGCTGAATAACAGATAGGAAAGTGAGATGGCTTAACGAGGTAAGGTTACATCGGATAAATCATCACCTGAGCCTATGGCTTTCATTTCGCCAGCAATGATTTCTGCTAGAGGGCCTAAGATGACCTGCAAATTATTCTCACCTAGCTTAACCACGCCCTTCGCACCAAGCTTTTTAAGCACAGTCTCGTTGACAATAGAGCGGTCTTTCAGAGTAAGGCGAAGACGTGTAATACAAGCGTCAATCGAAGTTAAGTTATCTTTACCACCCAGGGCTTTTAGATATTGGCGCGCTAACTCACCGTCACCTTTTTCTTCACCATTGGCATCCTCGTCGTCTTCATCTTCTCGTCCAGGCGTTTTCAAATCCCAGAAGCGAATAGCGAAGTAGAAGATAACGAAATAGATAACACCAAAGGCCAAGCCAACAAATATGAGCTCTAATGGCTTGGTCGCCAGGCCCCAGTTCAATACAAAGTCAATCAAACCTGCAGAGAAGCCAAACCCATCAAGAATGCCGAGGTAATTCGTCACCACCAAAGACAAGCCGGTCAAAATAGCATGAATAACATACAAGCCAGGCGCTAGGAACATGAACATGAATTCGGTTGGCTCGGTGATACCAGTGACGAATGCGGTCAAAGCAACAGAGATAAACAGGCCAGCAACATGCGGGCGACGATGCTTAGGCGCAGCCACATACATGGCTAAAACAGCACCTGGCAAACCGAACATCATGATTGGGAAGAATCCAGTCATGAAGGCACCAGCACTCTTATCACCTGCAAAGAAGCGGTTCAAGTCACCTGTTTTAACAATGTCAGTCACTTTCTCAACCACAGTGGTAATTTCAGGTGTTACCGCATTAGCAAAGTGGAATGTATGCGCCTGACCAACAATTAATTGCTTAGCAACGGCTGGGTCAACACACAACTGGGTAGCGTTGTGCAGAACACCAATCGGTGCGGTAATGATTTCCTGACAAGTGCCTTGCCCAAACCACATGTAAGCGTTCAATACATAGTGAAGCCCGACTGGAATCAATGCTCGGTTAAGGACGCCATAGATAAATTCACCTACGTATCCAGCGTGCACGATACCATGAGCAGCCGCGTTTAATCCGTCTTGTATTGTTGGCCAAATAACACCCGCTATTGCACCAGCAATTAATGCAAATAGACCTGCCATGATAGGCACCAAACGTTTACCTGCAAAAAAGGCTAGCCACTCGGGCAAACGAGTTTTATGGAACGCGTTGTAGCTGTGCCCTGCAATTATCCCGGCGATGATCCCGCCAAAGAAGGACATGTCGATATCTTTGTTGATTGATTTAGTTGTTGCGACTAGTACAAAATATGCCACTGCACCTGCAAGCCCAGCAGCACCAGCTCCATCCTTGGATAGACCAATGGCAATACCCAACCCGAATAGTAACGGTAGGTTGGTAAATATTGCACTACCTGCATCTGCCATAAATGGTATGTTTAGCAAGTCTGGTTGTCCCAAACGTAGTAGAAGCGCTGCAACTGGTAATGTTGCGATAGGAAGCATCAATGCTTTACCTAATTTTTGCGCATACCCGAGAATATTCACCTCAAGTTCCCCCCATAGGATTTTCTAATAGTTGGCCGAAGCACTTATTTTGATGCCTCAATTTAGTCCAAATAAGTGTATGGCGATAAATTTGTATCGCAAATCAAACCCCTCACTTATGTGATAAAAGTCACTCAAAAATGATAAATCTATTGATTTACTCTGGATGAAAAGCAAAACTTATTTTACAATAAAAATTATCAAGCTGATGGTTAAGTTTAAGCTGATAAAGTGAGTAATATCTTGGCTAGTTTTTACCGTAAAGATCTCATAAATACTTGGCCTTTCACCATAAAATTAATAACTTAGACAAATAATTCATCGTGCTAATTAACTTTTTAAACCGATATTTTTTTAAGGATTAGCTGGCAATGTACGCGCTAACAAACTGCAATATTTACACAGGCAGAGATGTACTCAGAGAACATGCAGTCATCATCGATGGTGATATGATTAGTGACATCTGCGCTTCTGCTGACGTGCCTCAAGATATGAACTCTATTGACCTTGAAGGTGCGAATCTGAGCCCAGGGTTTATTGATTTGCAATTGAACGGCTGTGGTGGCGTCATGTTCAATGATGATATTTCGATTGGTACTATCCACACCATGCACCAAGCCAATTTACGCTCAGGTTGCACAAGCTTTTTACCCACCTTAATTACCACATCCGATCAGGATATGAACAAGGCTATTGAGGTGACCCGTCAGTACCAACAACAATATAAAAACCACTCACTCGGGCTCCATTTAGAAGGCCCTTACTTGAACCCCAAAAAAAATGGCATTCACAGTCTTGATTATATTCGTCATCCAGCGGATCAAAGGGTTAACTATCTGTGTGACAACGCCGATGTGATTAAAAAAGTCACCTTGGCTCCTGAATGCAATGAAAGTCGCCATATTGAGCAATTAAAAAACGCTGGCATTGTGGTATCCATCGGCCACACCAATGCGACTTATGCTCAAGCTAGAAAAGGATTTGAAGCGGGGATTTCTTTTGCCACTCACCTATTCAATGCCATGACCTCAATTACTGGCCGTGATCCGGGGGCTGTCGGAGCTATTTACGACACATCTGATGTTTATGCTGGAATCATCGCAGATGGACACCATGTGGATTACGCTAATATTCGCATTGCCCATAAACTAAAAGGTGAAAAGTTGGTACTCGTGACCGACGCAACCGCGCCTGCGGGTGCCGACATCGACCATTTTATTTTTGTCGGTAAGAAAGTCTATTACCGTAATGGTATGTGCGTTGACGAAAATGATACACTAGGCGGCTCAGCGCTAACGATGATAGAAGCTGTTAGAAATACAGTTGAGCATGTTGGGATCGCTTTGGATGAAGCACTTAGGATGGCAACGTTATATCCAGCAACCGCAATTGGGGTTCAAGACTCTCTTGGGCGAATTCGAAAAGGTATGACGGCCAACCTGACCGTGTTTGACAGCAGTTATCAAATCCAAGCGGCAATAGTTAACGGGAAATACGAGCAAATATAAGAATGAATGGCGGACAAATTGGTAACGTAGACTTAGTGAAGCAACTCAATAGTGCAGCAGTTTATCGACTGATCGATCAACAAGGGCCTATTTCTAGAATTCAAGTTGCTGACATCAGTCAGCTGGCACCCGCTAGTGTCACCAAAATAACCCGCCAACTGCTTGAACGCGGGCTAATAAAAGAAGTCGCGCAGCAAGCCTCTACCGGTGGCCGCCGCGCTATTTCGTTAAAAACCGAAGTAGAGCCTTTTCATTCTCTCGCTATTCGTTTGGGCCGCGACTATATCCAATTTAGCTTGTATGACCTAGCGGGTCGTGAATTAGCTTCAACGAACAACGAGTTTTTCTACACCACTCAAGAAGAGCTCACAGAGGGGGTTATTCACCAAACCTCCTATTTTCTGAAGAACCACAAGTACACGATTAAACAACTGATCGCCATTGGCATCATCTTACCTGGCTTGGTGAACCCTGAAACCGGTATCGTTGACTACATGCCGGGCATCAAAGTGGAGAAGCTGGAGTTAGGTAAGCTACTTAAAAATCAATTTGAAGTTCCGTGTTTTGTCGGTAACGACGTTCGCGGGATGGCACTCGCAGAGCATTACTTTGGTGCTAGCCAAGACTGCCAAGATTCTATTTTAGTCAGTGTCCATCGTGGCACGGGCTCAGGAATCATCGTTAACGGCCAGGTATTTCTTGGGCATAACCGAAATGTTGGTGAAATCGGCCATATCCAAATTGATCCCCTAGGTGAACAATGTCAATGCGGGAACTTTGGCTGCTTAGAAACCATTGCTGCCAACCCTGCAATCGTCAAACGAGTCAGGCAGCTCGTCGCTCAAGGCTACGAATCGAGCCTTTGCGACCTGCCACAAATTACCATCAAGGATGTCTGCGCACATGCAAATAAGGGTGATGAGCTTGCCAGACAAAGTTTAATTCGAGTTGGTAATCAACTTGGTAAAGCCATTGCGATCACGGTGAATTTGTTCAACCCGCAGAAAATCATTATCGCGGGCGACATCACGCAGTGCAAAGACATTGTTTTTCCGGCGATTCAGCGAAACGTAGAAAACCAGTCACTCAAAACCTTCCATAACCATTTGCCTATTGTCGCCTCTGAGCTCAACCACCAGCCTTCCATGGGCGCATTTGCTATGATTAAGCGCGCGATGTTAAATGGCGTTTTGCTACAAAAACTGTTAGAAAGCTAACACCTAACTCATCGCCCCACCCAGCTCTGGGTGGGTCTTGCTATTTCTACCACTGGGTGATTTATCTACTCTCTATGTCTCCCATAGATGGCCCAACAGTGCTAGCATATGCGGGCAGAATCAACGACTTCCAGATTACTTCGGCTTTGGGGCACTGAGCTGCACCGAAAAAATGATACGTCTGTACTGGCACAAGGGATTTAATTTGATATGGAATTAGTTTTTATTTCCTCGGTATTTGTCGCGGGATTTATCGCCGTTAGATGCCACCTCCCTCCCCTCGTAGGTTTTCTCTTCGCGGGATTCGTATTGCACTATTACGGTTTTCAAACCAATGAGACCATTCAAACACTCTCTGAACTGGGTGTTACTTTACTGCTGTTTACTATTGGCCTCAAACTCGACATTAAGGTATTGCTAGCAAAAGAAATATGGGCCAGTGCAACCATACATAATGTACTTTCTACACTGATTTTTAGTGCCTTTCTTCTGCTATTAAAAGTACTTGGCGTTTCATTTTTATCTCAATTACCTTTCATGCAGCTCGTGCTTTTAGGCTTTGCGTTGTCTTTTTCTAGTACTGTTTTCGCTGTGAAGTCTATCCAAGATAAAGGGGACATGAACGCGACCTACGGCATGATTGCCATAGGTATTCTTGTCATGCAGGATATATTCGCCGTTATCTTTCTTACCGCCTCAACGGGCCAACTTCCCCATTGGTATGCCATCGCTCTCTTTGCACTGCCGCTGCTCAGACCATTCTTTTTTAAGCTGCTTGATAAAGTGGGCCATGGAGAGATGCTCGTGTTGTTCGGTATCTTCTTTGCGTTAGTCATGGGAGCTGGACTTTTTCACTTGGTTGGCATGAAACCTGACCTAGGCGCACTCATTTTAGGCATGCTGCTCGCAGGCCATAAGAAAGCCTCTGAGCTATCAAAATCGCTTTTCAATTTGAAAGAGCTGTTTTTGGTTTGTTTCTTCTTAGACATCGGTCTTCAAGCACAACCCACCTTGGTCGGCGTATCACTAGCAATTCTTTTCTTACTGCTGCTGCCGATAAAAGGCGTTCTCTACTTTTGGGTTTTGCATAAATTTAAATTTAGGGTGCGAACATCACTGTTTACTAGCCTAGCCCTGTTTAATTTTAGTGAGTTTGGACTCATCGTTGGCGCACTCGCCTATCAAATGAACTGGATTAACAATGATGTGATGGTGTCAATTGCCATTGCAGTCTCTATCTCTTTTGTGATTGCTTCTCCATTTAACCGAAAAGCACACAGCCTCTACCGAAAAGTCGCCAACCACTTAAAAGAGCACAAAGCAGAATCTCTAAACAAAAAGGACCAACTCATCCATCCCGGGGAAGCCCAAGTGCTAATTTTCGGTATGGGTCGGATTGGAACTGGTGCCTACGATGAACTTACCTCTCGGTTTGGAAATATTGCGCTAGGGGTAGACATTAACGACAGTACAGCGGAGCAACATCAGCATCAGAGCCGCAATGTCATTGCTGGCGATGCAACCGACCCAGATTTTTGGGAACGGATTCTTGATACCTCGAAAGTCAAACTCATTCTACTCGCGATGCCACACCATCAAGGTAATCAAGCAGCGCTTGAGCAACTACAAAAAAATGGTTTTAGTGGCCAGATCGCCGCTATCGCAGCGTATAGCGATCAAATCGATACATTACTTGAAAGTGGTGCGGACGCCGCATTTAACATCTATCACGAAGCAGGCAGTGGTTTTGCACAACACGTGTACGAAAAACTCAAACCCAACTTTCATAAAGTGTCGTCACCCTAGTCATTAAATGTACAGAAAACGAATACCAAACGGCCTTATATTAGAAAAAATTTATTAAAATTGGTATTTATTAAAAAATTTCAACAAACGTAGGCAATTTAGTTTTAATTTCGCCATCATTACTTGATTTTTTTTAACTCAACGGTAACTTGAGCATATCAAACAGAATTGAAGTAGAGAGGAATGAGCATGTGTTCGGTTTTTGGGATTCTAGATATTAAGAGTGACGCGAAAACACTAAGGCCTATCGCCTTAGAAATGTCGAAAAAACTTCGCCACCGCGGTCCTGATTGGTCAGGTATTTATGCATCAGATCGCGCTATTCTGGCACATGAAAGACTGGCTATTGTCGGCTTAAATAGTGGAGCTCAACCTCTTTATAACTCAGATAAAAACTTGATCCTTGCGGTCAATGGCGAGATTTATAACCACCAAGAGATACGTGAAAAATATCAAGATAAGTACGATTTTCAAACCGATTCTGATTGTGAAGTGATTTTGGCCCTTTACCAAGACTTAGGCGCTGATCTTTTAGAAGAGCTCAACGGAATTTTTGCTTTCGTTCTTTACGACGAAAGTAAAGATCAATACCTGGTTGGCCGGGACCATATAGGCATCATCCCTCTGTATCAGGGTTATGATGAACACGGTAACTATTACGTTGCCTCCGAAATGAAAGCCTTGGTGCCAGTGTGCAAAACCATCAGTGAATTTCCACCGGGATGCCACTACGCCTCTGGCGATAGTGAGCCGCAGCGTTACTATCTACGCGACTGGAACAGCTACGCTGAAGTAGAAAACAACACAACGAGTAAACAAGAGCTTACAGAAGCATTAGAAGCCGCAGTGAAACGCCAATTAATGACGGACGTACCCTATGGTGTCCTGCTATCTGGCGGGCTAGATTCTTCTATTACTTCAGCGGTGGCGAAAAAATTTGCCGCTATGCGCATAGAAGACAACGAACAATCTGCAGCTTGGTGGCCACAACTCCACTCCTTTGCTATCGGCCTAGAGGGCGCGCCAGATTTAAAAGCGGCACGGGAAGTCGCTGAGAAAATTGGTACTGTGCACCACGAGATGACCTATACCATACAAGAAGGTTTGGACGCTATTCGTGATGTTATCTACCATATTGAAACCTATGATGTCACCACGATACGTGCTTCAACGCCTATGTTTCTGATGGGTCGAAAAATTAAAGCCATGGGCATAAAAATGGTGTTATCTGGAGAGGGAGCTGATGAGATTTTTGGCGGATACCTGTATTTTCACAAGGCACCAAACGCAAAAGAATTTCATGAAGAAACGGTACGTAAGCTGTTGGCATTGAACATGTTTGACTGTGCAAGGGCTAATAAATCACTGGCCGCTTGGGGCGTGGAAGGTCGAGTACCCTTCTTGGATAAAGAGTTCATTGACGTGGCCATGCGCCTAAACCCAAGAGACAAGATGTGTGGAAACGGCAAAATGGAAAAACACATTCTACGTGAATGCTTTGAAGACTACCTTCCTGACGCCATTGCATGGCGGCAAAAAGAGCAATTCTCTGACGGAGTGGGTTATAGCTGGATAGATACGCTAAAAGAAGTGGCTGAAGCTAAAGTTTCCGAGCAACAAATGAGTAGCGCTAAATATCGTTTCCCATATAACACGCCGACTACCAAAGAAGGTTATGTATATCGTGAAATTTTTGAAGAGCTCTTTCCATTAGAGTCCGCAGCACAATGTGTACCAGGTGGCCCATCTGTGGCTTGCTCATCTGCCAAAGCGATAGAGTGGGACGAAACCTTCAAAAACTGTGTCGACCCCTCTGGGCGGGCTGTTCAAGCTGTTCACAATGATGCTTATTGAGAAAAGTCAATAACCCCTCCACAACCGAAGGCTAATTCTTGCCCCTTATGGACTAGAATTAGCCACCTCAACTTTAACGAAGCGCACCTCTAAATTGATTGATAGAACTTCACAATCCCTTCCAGAAGGTTAGTCACCGCAACTGACGCTAGGATAAGTCCCATCACCCGACTAATAATCATAGCCCCTACGTTACCGATGATTTTATCAATCATGTTTGCACAAAGTAACAGTGCAAGAGTGACCAGCAAAACCAACATCATGATGCCACCTGACATCATTTGATGGATAAAGCTGTATCGATTATTGTCAGTTAAAAGTACAACCGCCATCATCGCGCCGGGGCTTGCTATAGAAGGGACTGCAAGAGGGTACACCGCTAACTGAGATAACTGACTACGACATACGTCATTCATCCCTTTCTCACACAGTTTCTTTTCAACATCGGGTTTTGATTCACCAAAAATCATCGTTAGGGCAAACAATAACAACACGAGACCACCGGCAACCTGAAAAGCAGGCAAAGGGACCTGCATCGCTTCCAGTAAAAACTGCCCTGCCACAAGAAAGAAAATTAAAATTGCGGCGGATATCCCCACAGCTTCAAGAGCAACAATACGTTTTTGCTTCTTATTTAAATGAGAGGTTCGAGATAAGAAAACGGGCACCGAACCTATGGGATCAATAACAGCCCAAAGTAGTACAAACTGAGTAATTAAAATATCTAGCATGCTTTCCTTCTATTTATCAATACCTTTGTGATGACTCGCCGTGCTTGAGCGAGTGAGAAACGATTACGTTTTTAAATATCGGCTGACTACATACTCACTATAATAAAGTGGCAATACGAGATCTCGTTGTTCTAACGGAGACGAGCCTTGGGTCCCTGTTAATTTGATTGTTTTTATTGGTTGACATTTTGTAATGTATGATTGAAGAGATTTCGCTCTAGTACGTTTACCACTCTTCACTTCAATAGGAATCACATTACCACTGCTATCCGATACGACAAATTCAATTTCAGCGCGAGCATCTCCCCAAGAAAAAGTGGGAACCACTCCTTGCGCGGCCAACTCTTGCTGAACGAAGTTCTCCGCAACAAACCCTTTGTATTGGTAGCCTTGCTGCTTAATTTCTTTATAACTCACCCCAAGCATATGGTTTAAGAGTCCAACATCGAACAAAAATAATTTCACCATATTGTCTTTACGGTAAGCGGCCAGTGGACTTTTAGGCCTTCCATCAATAGGGTAGTTTTTGAGAATCAAGCGGCACTTATCCAACCATGAAATGGCCCCCTCAAAATCGCCGTATCGTGATTTTCGCTCATACACACCTTTAAATTTAAAGCGCTTTACCGATTCATCCAGTACTGATGATAACTGAGAGGGTACGCTGTTAAAGACAGCCTCGATCAATCCCGCGTCCATTTTCCCCGAGTACTTGCCAAAGTCACGCTGATAGCCCAAGACCAAATCGCGATGAATCGCCGTCACAGCTTGGACACGCTCTACAATACTGCTATCAGCTAGGCTGTACCAAGTGCTAACGGCTTCGGGCATACCACCAGTAAAATAGTAATCTGTGAGCCTTTCAAACAGTTTGCTGTGCGCTGCTGCCGAGTTGACCTGAGCATTAAAAGCTTTTATGAGTGGTACTTCATTTGCAGCCATGAGAAATTCACGAAATGTAAGAGGGCGTAAGTAGTGCTGCTCCACTTTTCCTACTGGAAATGAATTGAGTAAACCAATGTTCGAGCCACTTGCCGCCACAAAAAAATGCGGTGCTTTTTCAGCAAAGTACTTTAATGATGCCACCGCTTTTGAACACTCACCAATCTCATCCAATATCAATAAATCAGTAGCAGGGTTAAAAAGTTCGCCCGTCAACAACTCTAGATTAGAAAGAATATCTTCTGGCGATAGTGAACCTTCGAAAGCCTCAGACATTTGTGGCGATTCCAAAAAATCGACTCGGAGCACTTTCCCAAAAGTATCACCTAGCAAAGATTGCAGTAAATATGTTTTCCCTGTCTGGCGCGCTCCATCAATCAGCAAAGGTTTTCGCTGTTTTTTTGCTTTCCAGTCTAAGAGCTTTTCTAAAAGCAATCGTTGCATGGACGACTCATTTTCAGTAAACAGTGTCTATGATTACACTTTATTGCGCATAAAAAAGCAAGTTATTACATTTTATTGCGCCAATAAGTGTATGAAACACCTTTACATGCGCAATTAAATGAGAGTTTAACTCGATTACTAGGTCACTTTTGTCCAAAATTGGGCTCATGGGAGTCGACTCCCTAGCTGGTGCCCTAACACTAAATTCGCAGCAATGTTGCGAGATGCTCTTATCACATTAGCTTCTGCCTCTTCAAGTACCTGCTTGATATCCTGAGCAGCACGTACACTACCAAACACCGCATTCATCGAGCCATATAATGTATCAATATTTTCTCCCAGCGATCCGGCAATAGCGATGACTGGAATTTTCTTTGCGTTCGCTCTGCGCGCAATGCCAATAGGCGTCTTACCATTTAGGGTTTGATTATCCATCCGTCCCTCTCCTGTTATCAGCAAGTCTGCCTGAGCTAGGACAGTGTCCACATGTAATAGATCGAGAACCATTTCAATCCCCGATTCTATTCGAATATCAAACAACAACGACAGTCCCAATGGCGCTCCGCCTGCAGCACCAAATCCCGTTGTCTGGCTATAGTCTTTACCGGTTTGCTGTTGAGCAACCTTGGAAAAGCGCTGCAGCGCAAGATCTAAACGCTCCACTTGCTTCTTTGAAGCGCCTTTTTGTGGTCCAAATATAAAGCTCGCTCCGTTATGTCCAGTCAACGGATTCGTGACGTCACACGCTAAGACAACTTCCACCTCATGGCAGCGCGAATGCAGGTTGGTCAGATTAATAGAACTGATACGAGATAGCTCTGCTCCGCCAGGCTTTAGCTCGTTACCCGCTTCATCAAGCAGCTGACCGCCAAGCGCTTGAACGATGCCCGATCCTCCGTCGTTGGTCGCACTCCCCCCCAGCCCTATTATTATTTTTTGCACACCCAAATCAAGAGCCGCTTTAATTAGTTGCCCTGTCCCATAACTACTGGTCAACTCTGGGTTTCTTTGCTTGTGCGGAACTAAGTCTAACCCTGACGCGGCCGCTAACTCGATAACAGCAGTATTGCCATCATCGATCAGTGCCCAGCTCGCATCAAGTGGATGACCAAGCGGCCCTGCCACCTGCTCTCTTTGGCGGCTACCAGCAAGGTTTTGTAAAATTACATCGACTGTACCCTCTCCACCATCGGCTAATGGAAGGTGAATATAATCAGCCTTGGGCAAGACTTGTTTGAACCCTTTCTCAACGCAATCACATACCAGCTTGGCACTAAGAGACTCTTTGAAAGAATCAGGAGCTATCACTATTTTCATGTCTTTGTTTTAACTTTTATCTACTTAAATCGCTTTACAATTATTCTCGCTGTGATTACATCTAACTCCAACCTTCAATTGTGCACCAACATAAGGAAATGAGATGAAATCCATAGTTTGCTTAGATGGATACACATTAAACCCTGGCGATAACTCTTGGGAGCCCATAGCCAGCCTAGGACATTTTTCCTGCTATGATCGCTCCACAGACGGAGTTGACCAAATTATCGACAGGGCCAAATCTGCCCAAATTCTACTCACTAACAAAACGCCGATCACTCAAGACATTATCAACGCATGCCCAGACCTAGAATGCATCGCTGTACTGGCTACAGGCTACAACGTCGTCGATATTGCGTACGCAAAACAAAAGGGCATTGTGGTACAAAATGTGCCCGCTTACGGAACAGATACCGTTGCCGAGATGGTGTTTGCACACATTTTTCAGCTGGCACGCAATGTGTCATTAAACAGCGAAGATGTAAAAAGCAAACTTGGTTGGACGCAAAACAACGATTGGACGTACTGGTTAAACCCGCAAATAGAGCTGGCAGGTAAAACCATCGGCATCATAGGTTTTGGTGCCATAGGTCAGCGTGTGGGAGAAATAGCCCATGCATTTCGAATGAAAGTACTAGCGCTCAATCACTTTTCAAAACAAGCTCCTAGCTATCCACATCAAGCGGTAGATCTAGACAGCCTACTTGAGCAATCGGATATTGTTTCGTTGCACTGTCCTGCTTTAGCCACGACTGAAAATCTTATCAACGTAGAAACGCTTTCCAAAATGAAAAAAACGGCTTGGCTAATCAATACCGCTCGCGGCCAACTGGTCAATGAGCAAGATTTAGCTCACGCACTCAACTCTGAGCACATTGCAGGTGCAGGATTAGACTCACTGTGGAAAGAACCTGCTGAGGCGGACAACCCTTTACTACAAGCCAGAAACTGCTTTATTACTCCTCATATTGCTTGGGCAACACTTGATGCTCGCCAACGAATTACACAGATTGTGGCCCATAATATTCAATCATTCCTCGTGGGCTCACCACAAAACGTCGTCAACTAGAGCCTGTGCTATGAGGGTTATTTACTTGCTAATAAGTAGGATTTCATTAGAATACCTCCCCCCATTTTTCAGTGAGATAGGTGAGTAATGTATATTGGATTCGACTATGGAACTGCAAGCTGCTCGGTTGCTACCATGCAAGGGAATACGCCAACCATGGTGCCACTGGAAGGCGATAACTTTTTCATTCCTTCCACTTTATGCGCACCGACACGTGAGTCGGTAAGCGAGTATCTGTATCGATTCTTTAGTGTTTCTCCCTCAGACTCGTTAGGTGAACAGCTTCTACGTAGTGCCATTGTTGCCAATCGGCATGAAGGCATGGAGTTAGCACAAGATGATCTAATATTTGGTCAAGCGGCGCTGGAGAGATATCTCGACGATCCGGAATATGTTTACTACATCAAATCACCAAAATCCTTTTTAGGCGCAAATGGCCTAAGAGATCTGCAAATACGCTTCTTTGAAGATCTCGTTTGCGCCATGATGGTTAACATTAAACGACGCGCTGAGTCGTGTTTACAAAAAGACATCATGCAAACCGTTATTGGCCGACCCGTTAACTTTCAAGGATTAGGTGGAGAAAAAGCCAACCAACAAGCTGAAGCGATTCTAGCCAATGCGGCTAAACGAGCGGGCTTCGTTGATATTGCGTTTCAGTTTGAGCCCGTTGCCGCAGGTTTAGATTATGAAAGCCAATTAACCGCAGACAAAACCGTTTTGGTGGTTGATATTGGTGGTGGAACAACGGATTGCTCATTGATGAGAATGGGCCCAAGCTACAAGACACAAGCAGACCGGAAAAACAGCCTCTTAGGCCACAGCGGTTATCGTGTTGGAGGCAATGACCTCGACATCTACCTGGCATTTGAACAGTTTATGCCAAAATTAGGTCGAGGCTCCAGAACACACAACGGCATCTACATGCCACAAGTTCAGTTTTGGAACCCGATTGCAATAAACAATATTGCCGCGCAAACCGATTTTTATATGGCCAGTAACCGAAAAGTGCTAGAGCAACTGAAAAGCGAGGCTGAGCATCCCGAGATGTTAGAGCGGTTGTTACTTGTTCATGAGCAAACATTAGGCTATCAAATAGTTAGGCGTGCTGAAGAAGCTAAAGTTGCCATGTCAGATAATAAAGAGCTAGCGGCTACATTAGCGCTAGGAGAGCAAGTTATCGAGTTTGAGCTTAGCCAACAACAGCTAGAAAGCGCGATCAGCAATCCAGTCGACAAAATTGTTCACTTAATTCGCAGTACGTTAAGTGATGCCAACGACAAGCCAGATATTATCTATGTAACGGGCGGTAGCGCTCGCTCGCCAATATTACGCGCGCTCATTGAAGCTGAACTGCCGGGGGTGCCTATCGTATCTGGAGATTACTTTGGCTCAGTCACCGCAGGCTTAGCGCGCTATGCCAAGCAGTTATTTGCTTAACTTACTCTCGTTCAACACTAAAGCCAGTTAAAGTCCATAGACTCTAACTGGCTTTCTATTTACAAGATTAAGATAAAGCTTAGAAACGCCCTTTTAACCGTTGAGCATCATGTTGAGTACGTTTGTAAAATTTACTCTGAGCTTTATATTTAGCCCGTTTCTCCGCAAAACTTGCAGAGTTATTGGCTTGTTCTCTTAGTAATTTAAAATAGCTATCTAGTCGCCTTTGCTCAAGACGCCCATCATCAACAGCGTCCTGTACCGCGCAGCCCGGTTCAGATGAATGCTGACAATTGGCGAAACGGCAATGCTCACTGAGCTGCTCAATATCTTTAAAGGTAGCAGAAATGCCTTCCTTACAATCAGAAAGCTGAAGCTCACGCATTCCAGGCGTATCTAGAATTAATCCACCGGACGGGAAAACGTGCAATGAGCGACCTGTTGTGGTGTGACGCCCTTTGTCATCTCCTGCTCGCACCTCACCTGTATCTTGCACATCTAGACCAAGTAATGCATTCACAAGCGTAGATTTGCCAACACCAGAGGAGCCTAAAACGGCAACCGTATTACCGGTTTTCGTCCAGAGCTTCAAGTTATCCAAGTTTTCTGAATCGAGGCCATTTACTCCCTCAACACATAACAATGGATCCAAGCTTTGCACTTTAGCAATATATTCCTCAGGAGCCTCAACCAAATCACTCTTGCTTAAGACGACAACAGGCTCGACACCAGCTTCATTGACCAAAGCCAGATACCGTTCAACCCTGTTTAAGCTGAAGTTTTCATTCATTGAACAAACAATAAAGGCACTATCAACATTGGCTGAAATTAGCTGGTATTGTACTTTGCTCCCTGGCGCTTTACGGCGAAAACAAGACTTTCGCTCTAAAAGCCTTACAAAGGCCCGATTCTCATCAACTAACATCCAATCGCCCACAACCAACTCAGGCATATGGTGATGTAAATCTAGATGATGAATCGAGTTATCTCCTGCTATGGTCACCATAGATTTGTGTTGTTCGATAACCCGAGCAGGGAAATTTTCTTCCCATTCTTGAAGCGATAGCTGTTGCTGAAAAAAAGGATGCCAACCTAAATTGGCTAACGAGTATGAATTACTCATAGCAGACCCTTAACAAAATCGTTAATAACAATTTGGGGCCTATGACCCCGGCTTAAAATCCGGGCTGAGAAGTCTAATGTTTAGATTAGATGCCCGGTTAGGTTTACTACAATCATGAAATTCCTCCTAACTAGCAGTAAATTGACCAAGTAAGTCTACGACATAACTGAAGCTTTGCCTATTGAAAAGTGAAATAGTCTCGACGAAATTGGCTGATTTGTTGCTCAGCGTAAGTTTGCCATTCAGTGTCCGACAACCTTGTGCTAAGTCTTTGCTGCTCAAGAGATGTCTGTAACTCTGACAGCTTGATTTGGTATTGGTTAACCTGGGTATCTTGCTCGACTATCTGCCGTTCTCGGCTAGCAATGGACTGGATCTCTTGAGCAGAAAGATACTGCTGAGCCAATTGATGTTTTATCACTTGCACTTGCTCAAATGAATAGGTGTCAGGAATCAGGCTCACCCCCTTGTCATATTTTGCGCTATTATTTTGCAGCTCTAATGTTACCTCCTCATTCTGCCATTTATCTAAATACGCTTGATAACCTTCAGCAAAATCTTCTGCGGGGCCATTAGAAACGTTTTGCAGCCCGAGACTAAAATCATAGAAGGTAAGTTCGTCAGCAAAAATCTGCTCTGCAAACTCTCCCCAAACCAGAGCCGCCAAGCGTTTAAACTCTGCCACCTTATCCGATAGAGAAGAAAATTTGTTAAGTTCAGTGTCTCCCCACACTTGTTGCCATTCTCTGATTAGACTGGGGTAGCGTAAGAAAAGTTGGTATCGAGAGTCGGCTAACTGGGGCTCTAGAGTCGTTAATTTATCGGCACAGTCACTTAGGCGCTGACATTCTTGCCAAAAGCTCTCCAAAGCCATGACTAGCTCTCGGCCTTGAATGTGATTTAATCGGGACATTGATAACGATGTCGACCCCCTCTCTGAAACAGCACCACTTGCATCAATGGGCGGACTCCCTAACGGCCTACTCACCTCCTTGGTGAATGACGTCACCTTTTGTGCCTTCGCACTAACCGAAGGCTCAACCCGCACTTCCTTTTCTAACCACAGATAGATACCCACGATGACAGTGAGCCCACCTAGAACAAAGCGGTAGTTCATCACTTAATCACTGCACTAACGGGAAAATGATCAGACAAATTGTAACGTTTCCAAAGCCTCTCATCGGTAGTACGAGGGACGTCAACACGATTGTTATTGTGTGATTTAACGGCATATTCGCTGCTGACCATCACGTAGTCGAGGTATTCGATACCCTCTCCATCTGGTGTGGCTGTACCGGCAAAGTCATTGATGCGAGGATCAAACGTAGATTCCGTATATCCCGAATAACTTGGCTCTATTGCTCTTAGGTTTTCCATCATATGCTGATAGTCCACCGGAAATTTTCGCTTATTGACATTAAAATCGCCGCTGTACACAACCGTTTCATGCTCAGGGATTTCTAGTGATGTAGCCAAAGCTCGAATTTGTCTGAACTGACGCTGACGGTATTCTCTGGCTTTATCTGTGTCGGAAGAGGCAGTATGTGTCGCAAAAACATGATAGGCCTTGCCTCCTTTTATCACTTCCGCATAGTTAACCCCCTTATCGGCAAAGCAATCTGTTCCGGTACAATCTGGAAATACGTACTGGGCCTGCTTAACAATTGGGTAGCGACTGACAATGATGACACCACCATCGTATATGTTCGCCCCTTGCTTATCCAACATCTCCGTTTGATAAGGGTATTCTTTCGCTAACTCCCGCAAAAACTCACTGCGGCCACTGGCAAACACTTCTTGCAAGGCTAATACGTCATACCCCGAAACAAAATCAGGAATAATGTCGAATCGCTCTCCGATATAGGAAGCGATGACGGGTAATGCCCATATGTTATACGTCATGATCTTTAACGTATTTTCGTCCGGCTCTACTGTCTCTAGCGTTTTTTCTGGTGTAATCGTATAGTGGAGATCATCATAGCGAGCCGTTTTAGAAGACTTAAAGCTCAGCTCAGTTTGACGCTCAGCAAATGCGGAGGTGTTAAAGCGGTGGATTTCTCGATCATCTTGTAAAGCAAGTGGTACATCGACAGAAGACACACCGTATTGGATGGTAGAGTTGTACCAGTGGCCTTCCATTACTTGGCTAAGTTCAACACTTTCTCCATCAGGATTGGAAACGACCGTGTTAAATCTGTATGTTTGCCCAGACTTGACGCCTTCCCAACGATTAAAACTCAGCACCAATTTCGTTTCCCACGGGCCAAGTGTCTCGGTGTGTTGCTGCCACTCTTTGCCATACTCCAATGTGTCAGAGCCGTCATGGCTCACCTGTATGATGAGTGGCTGAGCGGAATTGTTGGTCAAGTATACATCTGTATCTGCCATCACAGGTGCAGCGATGAAAGAAACGAGCAGAATCGTCCACAGCTTAAGACTCATGTTATCTTCCTTAAGTTACATGTCTGGCTAAAAATTAAACCAGACATGTTTCATATTTGTTAAATATGATTTAAAAGATACAATTCATGATCTTAATTCATAAAGCTAATGATACAGAACTTTGAAATGCATAAAACTGCTAGAGACAACTCATCCAGATCGCTGATATCAGTCTACCGCTATCCCCTTGTCTCCTGATCTAAAGTGATGGGCAATGAGCTCTATGTCATCTGGTAGCACTCGATTTGGCGCTAGCGGTGGCAAATCATCGAATGAGAAAAATTCCATACCCGGTACAGTCGCATCTTGAACTGGCTGCTCAGAAACCGAGTCAAACACAAAATAAAGCTTATAAACATGAAAAGGGAATTTAGGTTGGTATGGGTGAGCGGATCGGTCTCTAACACAAATGAGTTTCGGATTTTCTACCTTGAGTCCGGTTTGAGCTAACACGCGGTGTGTGATGCCTTCAGAAGGCGTCATGCCGATATCTCCCCAACCGCCAGGTATACTCCAGCCTCCTTCTTCGTTCTCTTGAATGAGTAAAATTTGGTTGTCTTTTACTATACCTGCACGCAAGTCCACTTTGGGTGTGGGGTGGCCCGTTTCAGGAATGAAAATTTTCTCAATTGCCGCAACTGGCGTATCACCTAAAAACGCCAACATTTGATTGGCTATCGAGGTTAATTGCTCAAACCTCTCTTTATCGTATTTATCTTTACTATAAATTTCGCCAGCTTTCGCTATAGACTGAATTTGTATTGCCCAATCCAACCAAGGAGATTCAGGGTTCATTGCTTGTCACTCTTTAATCTTTTTAATGCCCCCTATTATGCAAAAACCATGATGGCAAACAAGTGCGAGTCTTGTATTGAAAATTTCTTCAAGATGCGCGCTTCAGAAAAATAGATAAGGCCCCTATAGCAACACTATAGGGGCCTTGTGATTAGGGCGTGCTAAACGATAAACTGATTTAATATCGCGCCTTGCTCTTGCACATTTTCTCGCTGCGCTTGCATCGCCAAGTTGGATCCATCAGCAGACTCAGCCACTTGGGTCGATAGGTCTTTTATTTTCACGGTGTTGCTATTAATTTCTTCTGCCACCAAGCTTTGCTCTTCTGCTGCAGAAGCAATTTGCAAGTTCATGTCAGTAATCTGCTGAATGGCATCTCGAATTTGGCTAAGGGCCGTGTTGGCTAACTGCGCTTTATCGACCGCTTCTACCGCGGTATTTTTACTCTCATCCATGGCAGCCGATACCGCGCTCGCACCAGCTTGCAGCTGCTCGATCATGCTACGAATTTCAGTGGTCGACTCTTGGGTCCTTTGCGCAAGTGTTCTTACTTCATCGGCAACAACCGCAAAGCCTCGCCCGGACTCACCAGCCCTCGCCGCCTCTATCGCAGCATTCAGTGCTAACAAGTTGGTTTGATCGGCAATATCATTGATGACTTTAAGAATGGTTTCAATATTGGCAGTCGCCGTTTCTAAACCTTGTACCTCTTCGACCGCTTGATCGATTCGAGCTGAAAGATTGTCAATGGAAGTCGTCGTTTCACCGACAACTCGAGAGCCATCTTCTGTTGCGTTATCTGCGTTTTGCGCCGCGCTCGCTGCACCTTGGGCATTATTGGCCACTTCTGTCGCGGTAGCCGCCATCTCGTTCATCGCAGTGGCAAGCTGCTCGAGTTCATAAAGTTGGCTGCGCATTGCCTCAGAGGACTCTTCGGCTCCTCTTACTGTTGTGTCCGCACTGTGCATAATTTCCGAGCCAATCGCTTTGCATTGAGTGATCTGCTGCTGCAGCGTTTCGGTGAAGGTATTAAACCCTCTCGCCAGTTCTGCAAATTCTTCATCGGTATTGGTGTCTAAACGCTGGGTCAAATCACCATGTCCTGACGCCACATCTTTAATGGCACGATTAAGCTCACCCAACGGACGCATTAAGTACTTGATAAGATAGGTCAGTATGGTGACACTTAAAATTACCCCTATGATCACGTAAATAATTGAACTGTTGCGCAAATCCTTGATCGCGGCAAACGCAATGGACTCGTCTACAGCAGCGCCCACATACCAGTTCTCAGACGGTACTTTTATCAAGTCTACTAAGAACTCTTTTCCATCCAGATCTACCTGCTGAGGGCCTTCCTTGACTGATACTCCAGGCAAGTACTTAGAAATATTCTGACCATTAAACTTAGCATCAGGGTGAGCTATGGTGGTGCCATCGGCTGTGATGATGAACAAGTAACCCGCATTGAATAAGTTGATACTGTTTACCACATCGGCTAATCCCGTTAGATCAACATCGAAGAACATGCCACCTATAAAGCTGCCAGATTTTTTAATTGGTGTAGCGATAGAAATGATTACTTTCTTGCTTGAAGCATCAATATACGGATCGGTCACAATCAATTTGTTGCTCGATTGTGCATCTTTATACCAAGGTCTAACACGTGGATCATAATCGGAGCCGGGATTCCATGAGTCGTCGTTTTCTAATACCTTACCATTACTTTGGTAGCCTAAACCCGTGGTGATATAGCTTCGTTTCAAGTTGGGTGATTCCAAAATACGTGTCACGTATTGTTGATCTTCAGGATTGAGCTCGATAATTTCTGCGACGGATTGAGCCAATCCTCGTTTATCTTTCATGTCCGCCGTCACCGTGTTTTTCACACCTCGAATCATATCTAATAAACTGCTGCCTACGATGGCTTCAACCTCAGCGCGAACGGTTCGTTGTTGCTGTAACGATAACAGCGATACCGTAACAAAAAGAAGTAAAGCCGATGCGGCAACGATTTTTTGGCTAAATTTCATGTGTCTATCCTTTGACTCTTTAACTCGGACTTTTTTATAAAGCCTTTATCGTCCTATTTAGATAAAAGTTAAGCGTTTTCTGCCCGTTAAATGCAATTAACTTGACCAAAAGATGAATATCGAAACGCGCTAACTTTATACGCCAGTGAGACGATGGCTTATTGAACAGTATAGTGCGGATATAAAAAAGCTCTTTCTAAATGAAAGAGCCTTTTAAGCGCGATCGCAAATTCTAGCTGATCTCTTCTTCTTCGTGACTTGGCAACGCATTCCAAACCGCTTTCACTAAAGTGGCCAAAGGAATAGCAAAAAAGACCCCCCAGAAGCCCCATAGACCACCAAATACCAGCACGGCGACAATGATGGCCACAGGATGCAAATTCACAGCTTCAGAGAACAGTATCGGCACTAACACATTACCATCCAACGCTTGCACAATTCCGTAGGCAACCAATAACCAATAAAATGGTGGGGTGAGCCCCCACTGGGAAAGGCCAACGATAGCAACGGGCAAAGTCACCGCTGCCGCGCCAATATAGGGGATAAGCACCGAAACGCCGACCGCCACCGCAAGCAACGCTGAGTAACGTAAATCAAGGACGATAAAGGTGACATAACTTACGCCACCAACAATAAGAATTTCCAATGCTTTACCACGAATATAGTTGGTGATCTGCTCATTCATTTCGATCCACACTTTATTCGCTAACTTACGATTTCGAGGTAACAAACCGCTGGCCATTGAAATCATTTCATCTTTATCTTTCAGTAAGAAAAAAACCAATAAAGGAACCAGTATCAAATATATGGCTAACGTTGCGATGCTCACTAATGAAGCAACCGAACCTTTTACGACACTTTCACCAGCCCCGATAACTTGGTTTTTCACATTGGTCATCACTGTTTCAACGATTTTGAGATCGGCTAAATCAGGGTAACGTTCAGGGATTGCTGCGATAAAATGTTGGGTAGCTGAATACATATTGGGAATGTCATTAATCAGGTTGCCCACTTGCTGCCAGATTGTTGGCACAACAATAAGCACTGCAAGGAACATCACTCCAGTAAAGGTCAGGATAACAACCACAACCGCAAGGGTTCGATTAACGCCACAGCGACATAGTTTAGCAACAGGCCACTCCAACAGGTAAGCAAGTACAATGGCCACGAGAAGAGGCGCAATTAAATCGCCAAAAAAATAGATGGTAATAAAACCAAATAAAAGGATCGCAACAAGACTCACCGCGTGGGGATCAGAAAATCGCCGTTTGTACCAGCGAACAACCATTTCAAACATGTAACAAAATTCCCTTTATCTTCCGTTTTAAACTTTAGGGCACGGCCTAGCAATATTTTCAATAGACCAGTAGTCGTCAAACGCTACTTTTTGATAGTCGTAACCTGACGATTGCAAATATCTTTCGATGTCTTTCAGAGAGCCATGCTCAATAACATATATCTTAGCAACTTCATCCTGGGACAATGTCATGACATGTCGTTTTGCAAGCAGCAAAGCTCTCGGGCATCGCTCCTCTCTCAAATCGAGTAATTGGGGTTCCATTCTTTTTTTCGACGTTTATTATATAAGGTAAATACCCGTGTAACGTATGTTCTTAGTGCTGTACCGGGTATATTGTATCGACTTTTCTGTTACAGACCAGCAAGCACCGCATAAATTGTTGGACAGAGCGAAGACTTGCTGCCAATACACCCCAGATAGATTTTTCGCAAAAATATCAGAACCTCTGTCTGTTTGCACTGTCCATACGTTTAGATTACATGGAGTAGAATCAAGCAATATGTTCAAACGCTGGCGTTATCTCGTTTACCTTAGTGTTGTTACTGCCGTAGGGTTGCCTAGCTACTCAATTGCTCACGATCAACAACTGCCCGATATTGGCACGGCAGCGGCCGGAACTCTTACCATAGATCAAGAGAAAATCTACGGTGATGCCTATATGAGGATACTCAGAGCCAGTAAACCCATCATTAATGATCCGGTACTCAGTGAGTTTATCAATAGTTTAGGTCACCGGTTGGTTGCCAATGCCGATGACGTAAAAACGCCGTTTACTTTTTTTCTTATTCAAGATCAAAGCATTAATGCGTTTGCCTTTTTCGGCGGGCATGTTGCCTTACACACTGGACTCTTTCTCGATGCCAATACCGAAAGTGAGCTTGCTTCGGTTATGGCGCACGAAATTGCTCATGTTACCCAGCGACACCTTGCTAGGAGCATGGAAGAACGAGCTCGGCGGACACCAGCTACAGTTGCGGCATTAGCAGGCTCGTTACTGCTTGCCATTGCCGCTCCCCAGGCGGGAGTTGCTGCCATTACTGCAACGACTGCTGGTAGTATGCAAAGTCAAATAAACTACACTCGTAGCAATGAAATTGAAGCCGATAGATTTGGTCTGGCGACGTTGGAAAGAGCAGGCTTCAATGTTAGAGCTATGCCTCGCTTTTTCGGTCGATTAGCCGATGAATACCGTTATGCTAGCAAACCGCCGCCGATGCTCCTTACCCACCCATTACCCGATGAACGGATTACCGATACACGTATACGAGCGTATCGATATCCTTTGCACAAAGTCAAACCTTCTCTGGCCTATTATCTAGCCAGAGTGAGAGTCATTGTCCGTTACGTCAATATGGACAATGATGCGGCACAAGGTTGGATAAATAGAAATGAGAAAAAGGCCCCAGCCGTTCTCAAACCTGCATTTCAATATGGCCACGCACTGCTGTATCTCGATAACCGTCAACCTAAAGAAGCGGAGAAGATTCTAGATAAACTGTATCTAGAAGATCCCACCAACGACTTTTATCTCGATGCTTTGTCTGACACTTATCTCGCGTTGAAACAAGCAGATAAAGCACAGAAAATGCTAGAAAAAGCCTTAAAGGTTAAGCCGAACAACAAAGTTATTACCATCAACTACGCCAATGTACTGATTCAAGAGGATAAGTTTGAGCCTGCTATTCGGCTGTTGCAACGCTATACCCATGACAACCCCGAAGATGTGGTCGGCTGGCAACTTTTATCTGAATCAAATGGCAAAGCAGGACATAGGGCTGAAGAGCTTGCCGCGCAAGGCGAGTTGTTAGCACTTAGAGCGAATTGGGATAAAGCGATACAGCGCTACACCGAAGCGAGTAAAATTGCTAAGTTGGGCAGCTTATCTCAAGCCCGTTACGACGCTCGAATCGATCAATTAATCTTACGGCGAAATCAGTTTAACGCATTGAAATGAAATTAATTAGGAGTCACTAATGTCTGTCACGATTTATCACAATCCTCGCTGTTCTAAAAGCCGACAAACACTTGCCTTGTTAGAAGAAAAAGGGATTCAGCCTAAAATCATTAAGTATCTCGATACACCGCCTAGCGTGGATCAATTGCAAGCCCTCTACGCGCAACTTGGCCTATCTTCGGTAAGAGAGATGATGCGAGTAAAAGAAGACATCTATCAAGAACTGAATTTAGCCAGTGCGGATGACAACCAGCTTTTCCAAGCCATGGCCGACAACCCAAAACTCATTGAAAGACCTATCGTGGTTGCTAACGGAAAAGCAAAGCATGGCCGCCCGCCTGAACAAGTCTTGGAGATCCTATGAGCTGTCAACTATTAGTACTCTACTACAGCCGCCATGGTAGTACGCAAACATTAGCGCGACATATTGCTAGGGGAGTCGAGTCCGTCAGCGGATGCGAAGCCATCCTTAGAACGGTTGAAGAAATTGGCGATAGATCAGATGAGCCAAGCGATCCGATTGTCACCATGCAAGAGCTATCATGCTGCGATGGTTTGGCAATGGGGAGCCCTGTTTGGTTTGGTAACATGGCAGGCCCACTCAAACACTTTTGGGATCATACGACATCGCTTTGGGTAGGCGGTGCTCTGATTGGCAAACCAGCTTGCTTGTTCTCCTCATCATCCAGCTTACATGGTGGGCAAGAGACGATTTTACAATCGATGATGCTACCTCTTCTTCATCACGGGATGATCGTCATGGGCATACCCTATTCAGAATCCCAGCTTCACAGTACGCAAAGTGGTGGCTCGCCATACGGCGCATCGACGACATCTGCAGGTACTAACAACCTGTCAAAAGAAGAAAGTGAGTTAGCCATTCAGCTAGGTAAGCGATTGGCGACAACAGCATTAAAGCTCAAGGAATAAGCATAACAATGGAAATGGCATCAAGGACGAAGCAACACCGCTATATCGCGTTATTGGGAAACATCACTCTATTAATTTGGGTGGCGGTATGGCAGTTTTATCTTTCACCACATCAGCACATTAGCAGTTTTTACGTTGCAATCGCATGGTGCTTACCGCTACTGCTACCACTACCAGGTATCCTCGTTGGCAAGCCCTATACCCATGCTTGGGCAAACTTTGTCTTAATGCTGTATTTTTTGCATGCATTAACCATTTTATATATCGACTTGGGAGAACGTTGGTTAGCTGCGGTTGAGCTTCTGTTGACCCTAACCGCATTTGTAGGCAATACCCTATATGCTCGCTCACGCGGAAAAGAGCTTGGGCTACGGCTTAAAAAGTTGTCTGAAGTGGAAAAAATTGAAAAGCAAAAGTTTGGTAATTAGTCTCATATATGAGGTTAATAAAATCACTCACGCATAAAAATAGCGAGCATGACCTGCTCGCTATTTCTTATCTGTTTTTACCGAACTACTGATCTTGCCATTTATAGGCCAAAGTCGGATTTGTCGGTGGTGGCGTCACTGCAGCATCTGATGAGCTGTTGTGCTCTATAGAATCAGCCGTAGTATCCACTACATATTGGTTATCCGCCACTTGACCAGCCTGTATGGGAGACGCTGAGTTGTTGGTCGAATTATCCGATTGAGCTGGCGTTGAAGCATCTGTGCTGGAAGGCGGTACAGCGTTAGATGAATCAGATGATGAGTCAGGAAGTTGCCCTGTCGCGGGTAGAGGCAAGTCTTCTGGCTCTATTTGCGTCACATTGCCCATGCGCGTCACTTCTTGTTCAAAGCTATCTACTGACGCCAATAGGTGAACTCGGAACAATACCGTAGAGCCATGGATGCTTAGCACATCTAAAGACGCAACCGAGCTTAGTCCCTTCAACTTATCCTCTAATCGAAAAAAGTCATCCGCTGTATTGATATTAGTAAATTGGGTTTTAACGGATTCAGACGATTCGCTCGCAATCACAACACCACTTTTCTTGGCATAGTAATTACTAATTTCATTGATCATTTGTGCGCCAGCGTTATCTCCTGAGTCCTTCCCAGTCACTGGTACTGCCGTGGTATCAATCATTGCCGATGGTTTTTGATCGTACAATGTCCAAGACAGCTTAGCGCCCTGCTCCACTTTGACGACTAATACCGCATCGGCCGGATAGCGCTGGCTAGCTTTACTCATAGGGATAACGAATCCACCCCAAAAGTCTGACGCTGAAGTACCAGTTATGTCATCAAAATCACCAACCGGAACCGTTAATGGTAAGCCTCTTAGCTTAGCTGTCTCACGTATTTCTTTTAGCACAGGGGAATCAGAATGTTCCCAATCTATCTGACGCTCATAGCCATTATCTTCGATCACCCAAACGAGAAGATTTGGTCTCATTGAAGGCCAAAACGGCAATTTAGCTTGAGTCAGCAGAGAACGAATTTGTGGAGCACCAAACTGCATATCAAGATAGGTATTTTGATCTTTGGTCGCATAGCTGATCTGAGTTATATATCGAGCACTGTCGTTAAGGGCTTTAGTGATAACCGCATTGTCAATAGCGTTAGGATCACCTGAAGCTCGGATAATGACATTCTTCATCCCTTGCTGACGGGCATTTTCGTCGGTGAATCTGGCATCCTTCGCGTCTTTGCCCAACAATATATGTGAACTATATAAATCCACTTTAGTTAGCGCATAGGCCGGAAGCGCTAATAACATCATCACCAATAAAGCTAAATTACGCATGTTTATCCTATATCGTTCATTGCGAGTTGTGATAATAAGCAACTATCTGAGCCCGGGCAAGAAAAGCACTTCAAGATACGGTTAGAATTAACAGCAAGTTAGAAAACTTGCTACGGTCACCACTACTCTTACTGTGCTGCACTTCAATGTGGCCAGAAAGTATGCTCACTCAATAGCACGTATCGTTATTCCCAAGCATAGGATAAAGTTCGAATAACTGCGATGCATAGCACCAAATAACCATGCTAACGCTGTAGATTGTATTTGCGCATTTTCTCAACCAGAGTCGTTCGCCGCATACCGAGCATATCTGCTGCTCTAGCAACCACACCACTTTGTAAGTCAAGTGCCTGATTAATTAACCCTATCTCAAGATCGGCAAGCATTTCTTTTAAGTTGATGCCTTCGGGGGGAATCGATTGCAGCGACTGAGAACCATTGATACCGCTAGATTGCTGATCAAGCTCAAACTGAAAATTTTCTGAAAAGACTTCTGCTAAAGTTTCACGCTCTAGCTCTTCTACCGTTTGATTGGCGTTATTCTCTGGTTGAAATTCAGGAATATCGCCGTAACGATACTTTGCTGGAAGATGATTCACATCCACCAGCTTATCGGGATGTAAAATGATCATCCGCTCAATTAAATTGGCCAATTCACGCACATTACCAGGCCAAGGGTGCTCCATTAAAGAGCTGACAGCGCGAGGGCTAAAGCAAATTGGGCGACCACCTTCAGACTCTAAGCGCGCCATTAACTCACGCAATAGCAGGGGAATATCTTGTTTGCGATCTTTTAAGGCAGGCATTTCAATTGGAAAGACGTTCAACCGATAATATAAGTCTTCACGGAATTCACCGTCTTTTATCATGTTTTCTAAGTTACGATGTGTGGCGGCAACCACACGTACATCGACTTTGATTGTTGTGTTACCACCTACCCGCTCGAAAGTTCGCTCTTGCAATACCCGCAATAGCTTAACCTGCATTGGCATTGGCATATCGCCAATTTCATCTAAAAAGATGGTTCCAGATTGGGCGAGTTCGAAACGCCCTTTTCTGGCTGTAATTGCGCCAGTAAATGCGCCTTTTTCATGACCAAACAGTTCACTCTCTAGCAATTCAGGTGGGATGGCACCGCAATTGATTGGTACAAATGGGCCCTTTTTTCGTGCTGAGTGATAATGAATATTTCTGGCCACCACTTCTTTACCTGTACCTGATTCACCTAACACCAATACATTGGCATCAGTCTGCGCTACCTGTTGAATCAGATGACGAACTTCCTCGATTTCAGGGCTTTGCCCTACTAGGGTTCGACATAGCTCAGAGCCTTGACTCGGAGACTCTACATTGGTGTTTTGTCGACCTAAAAAGTCTTTGCAATATCTTAGAGCTTCGCTTAGCTGAGGATAATTAAGAGGGAGTGCTAATTCTCCGACAAACTGTGGGTAATTTTCTAGGGAGTAGGCGATGTTTCCAACTTTTAGGAGGGGGATATGGTGGGACTGAGACAACTTTTCACTTAACTTTGAAGGTAATTCGCCGCCAGCAAGAGAACCGATAATGCAACCTGACCAGACCTGCGACCAGTCCTGATCCTCTAATTGGTTAGAAGAGACAATTTCACACTGCTCTCCAACAAACTCTAATATATTACTTAGATTGACACGCTGTTGAGCGTCATCTTCAATCACAAGTAGTTTTGCGATACCTTGCATAGGGAAGAATGATTGCCTTCATCTTGATATTTTGTGCTTGCCTCAAAATAGATAACTTCGCAGTGCAACCCCAAAATAACCACTAGTCCTGTTAGTTAATTACATTCTATTTGATAAAAAAAATAAGGCAACCAAGCAATTATGCTATGTGACATTAGTTAAATCTATGGAACCCATTTATGCATTTGCGTCAGATGCCGTCAGGTTGTGGAACTCTGTGGGTATTTTGTCCCAAGCTGACTTAATTTCTCGCACAATCTCAATCACATCATCGAGTAATTGAGGATCGTTTTTATGATTTGCGTCAGCTATTTGAGTAATCATAAACTCGTATAACTGATCTAAGTTCTTCGCCACGTCGCCGCCATCATCCATGGACAAACAACTTCTTAAACTTATGATGATATCCAATGCTTTACCAAGGCGCTCTCCTTTAGAGGGGATGTTGCCTTGTAGCATCGCCGCTTTTCCTTGAATCAAGCGCTCAATAGCACCTGCCATGAGCATTTGCACGATTTTATGCGGAGAGGCCGCACTGAGTTGGCTATCAACGGATACCTTCTTGTATGCCTGTAACGAACCACGCATAATTTCCCTCTTGCTATAAAAACTTCTTATATTGCTGTACCGATTTACTGCCATGTCGATACTTTTTTAAAGCTTGTCCTAGTTCGGCAGTTTTCGTTTGCATCAGTTCTACTACCAATTGTGTCTCAAGAATGACAGATTGCCACTCTTCTTTATCTACACAGCTAGGATCCGCTTTAATCCCTGAAATAACTGTATGCAGTATCTGTTCCCTTATATCGACAAATTGAGTAAGTTCTTCAGTATTAATTTCACTTTCTGTAATGCATTGCCTGATTTTATTATTTAAATCACATATTTGCTCAAGCTCAGATTTCATCTATTACCCACCTAAGGCATTCATCATTCCAGAAAGCTGAGTCTGCATCTTCCCTGTTGCATCTTGCATGGCGACAAATTTTGCATGGGTACGCTTTTCCAAACTGTCCATTCTTCTATCGAGCGCCACTTGATCATCACCTAAGCGTCGATTACTTTCCGTTAAACTTTTCTCGCGTGTGCGTATTGAACCTGTCACCCCAGTCATTTGCTGTATGGTGTCTTCCACACGTTTAGCAAATCCCTCATTACCACCAAAAAAGTCAGATAGGTTATTAAAGTTGTTATTTATCTGCTTATCTAACAACTTATAGTTTATCTCTAATGTGCCCTGTCTGGTGGTGGTAATGCCAAATTCTGTTAAGGTCTTAAGATTTTCGGGCGCAGGTTCAATATCGGTTGAGAATATCCGTTTCAATTTCGAATCCGAGCTACGTACCACACTGTCGCCCGACAAAGGTCCGGCTTGTCCTGTCCTTGGGTCGACACCACCCAATTGTTGAGACAGTTGATAAAACTGGTTGTATGCAGCCACAAACTGTTCAATATCTTCCCTAACACCTTGTCTATCATACTCAATGTCTATTTCTGAAGGCGCTTTATCTGGTTCAGACTTACCTTTCAATGTTAAGTCTACACCCTCTATCGCATCTTCGATGATATTATTTTCACTCGATAAGTGCGCAACGCCATCCAACACCACTTTCGAGTCCTGCGCCGCCTGGACCTCTGACATCCCCCGGTACGTATCAAAGGACTCTTGCGCCGCTCTGAGATCCGCATCAGCTTTATCAACTTTTTCCAAGTACGCTCGCTCTTCAGGCGTGAGTCTCGCTCTTTCTTTTTCCTTGGCCTGCTCTGGCGTCAGCTCTCCCGCCTTCACTGCGCGCTGAATTTCAGCATCCTCTTTAGCGATTTTTTGCTCTAGAATCTCTTGAGCTTCTTTGGGAGTCACATAGGAAGAGGTCAATGTCCCCGATGCGGTGTTCGACCAACCAGGTACATCTGGAGCTTTCTCTATTGCTTTCTCATCCAGCTCAACTTCTGGCTCCCAGTAAGAATCAAGTAGCGTACCGGACGCCGTCTCTGACCAGCCAGGAATTCTATCTTCTGGCTTGAGGCTTTTTGCCGCTTCCGCCGCGGCGGCTGCAGCCGTTACTGCAGCTTTGGAAAGATCGCCGGTTTCACTACCCGGTTGTGCGGCCTTGGATTGAACCGTTTGGGCAACTTGCTCCACTTCCTGGGCAATGTCTTCATCCACTTGCTTTGCCGCCGCACTGATTTTATCGGCAATTTTTTGTGCTAGCTCTTTTTCCTTTTCTGTCAGAGGGCTAATCAGTTCTTGCGCGTTGGCACGTGCCTTTTCTAGATCTTTAACCCGCTCTTCTAAGGTTTTATATTCAAGCTTCTTAAGCAAATCGCCTCTTTCAGCTTGAGCATTAATTTTAACTCGATTTTCTTGACCAGAAGTGGTCGAGGCAACAATTAGCCGAGGGCCATCGACATCGTTGATGATGGAGGCTCTCACGCCTGGGTTGGATTTTGCGTCGTTAATACCACGAACGACGTCAACTAATTTGGAATTTTTTTTAACATCGACAGTAAACTGCTGATCACCCAAGGAAATCTGCAGCTTACCCGGACCAAACTTCGCGTTTTCTGGTAACACATCTGACGCGACTTTATGGCTCTGAGCAAGCTGCAACACATCGATGGCATATCTACCTGCGATTGCATCAGTCGTTGCCGTCGCGGAAACCACGTTGTCATTCGTGGTTTCCACTTTTCTGGCGGCAAACGCCTTCTCCTGACGAAACTTCATCATGAGATTTTTCATCGTATCCAGCGACTCTCTGAGCCGACCATAAGCACTAATACTGGCATCATTCTTAGCCTGCTGATCGTCAATACGTTGCTGTTTAGGAACACGCTCCGCATTTACAATCTTGCTGACCATGGAATTAATGTCCATGCCAGAATTCATACCCATTGGGCCTAAGCTCATCAAATCACCTCAAAAAACTACGATTAAACCTTATCATTCAGCAAGCCTGATGAGAATCGACCTGACTGAGCTTTAAGGCGTCGTAACACCTCTAGCATTTCCTCTTCTGGTATCTGACGAATTACATCGCCAGTACTCGCTTCATAGATCGTCACTACATCCCTCCCGGATTCTTCATCCAATCGGAATGACAAACCAGTGTTTATTGATGAGATGAACTCGTTCATCTGCTCCATCATCTTGGCACGCTCAGCTTTATTGAGTCTTTCTCTCTGTTGAGCAAGATCAATTGCAGCTTCAACCGACTGCTTGTGCCTTTGATTCACCTCTGAAGCGACATCAACACTTTCTTTCTGCGAGGAAGTACGTTGAGCACTATCGTTTTCCGAAGCAACTTTAATGCCACTTTGTGAGCCGTAAGGCTGGATGTTCGATGTGTTGGATGGTATTTCCATAACAATCTCCCTTCCACCTTATAGGTTGGCAATCATCATATCGCCCTTCCCAATAAGCTCGATTAGAGCTCACCGATTAACCTAATAAGCTAAGAGCTGCTGATGGTGTTTGCTTCGCCTGCGCCAAAACGGAGGTACTCGCTTGCTGCAATATTTGCTGCTTGGTCATTTCCGTTGTTTCTTTGGCGTAATCAGTATCTTGAATCCGACTTCGAGACGCATTCACGTTCTCGTCAATATTTTCAAGGTTACTGATTGCGTGACTAAACCGGTTTTGGAATGCACCCAAAGACGCTCGCTGCTCATCCACCGTAGTCAATGCACCATCAATAACCGATACCGCTAATTGCGAACCTGCAACTGTTGTTACATCAATATCCGAGACCGTAACATCTTGGCCAGAACCAAATCCAATTTCAGAGGCTAATCCACCACTGATCGATAAATCACTGCTGACTTTTTGCGATGATGCGAAGAGCTGCAATTTGCCTTGCTCACCGACCGAAGCTTGTACATCAGCAGTCTGACCATTAATGTAAGTTGCAAGTTCTTCTAAATCCTCTCCCTGCTTAGCATTAATCGTGATTTCTTTCTCTTCACCATTGTTATCAGTATAGTTCAGTGATAAATCAGTTGCAGATGTCACTGTCCAGTCAGCACTTTTTCCTTCCGTCGCTACATATTTGGTACCGCCCATGTCGCGGGTGTCCGATCGCATATTGCCCATCGACAACATGACCGCTTCACCAGCCGCCGCACCGATTTGAAAAGATTGATTTCCGTAAGTACCGTTTAACAACTTATTACCACCAAAAGAGGTCGTTTCGGCAATACGATTGAGTTCTTTATTCAACGCTGAGACTTCTTGTTGAATCGCTACCCGTTCAGAACGAGAGTTAGAACCGTTTGAGGACTGTAGCGCGAGGTCGCGCATACGTTGAAGGACATTAGTGGACTCACTCATGGCACCTTCAGCCGTTTGAGCAATGGAAATACCATCATTGGCATTTTTCACCGCCATATCCAAGCCGCGACTTTGTGAAGTCAATCGGTTGGCTATTTGTAGACCTGCCGCATCATCTCGGGCACTGTTTATCCGATACCCTGATGATAGGCGTTCCATGGCCTTGTCGACGCCTTCGGTCGCTTTATTTAAATAGCGCTCCGCCGTCATCGCCGCCACGTTCGTGTTTACGTTAATCGACATATAGTTGATCTCCTTTGGCTTAAGAATGACATACCGTCGTGTCTCTCACCTCACGTTGGCATATCTCATTTCTCTCAGTCCTTTAACGGCGATCGAAAAATAACCTTTAGAAAAAAATTTAGTGACATAGCTTAAGAAGATTGTTTATTACTCATATATCAATAAATATCAATAACATAAATAGATTAAAAAAATTGATAATTTTTTTGATTTCACTGGCTAGAGTCTAACCAACTATGGGTACTGAACACCCAAAAAATATGAAATCAATTGCTTAAATTAAACAAACATACCATCATCCATTCCGCGACAACAACCACAAACATTTTGTAGAAAAAGTAGCGAGTTATATAGATTAAGGAGTTATCTATGATCAAAAAAGCAAGCCTCATCGTGACAACTTTCGCACTGTCTTTTGGAGTAAGTGTATCTAGCTTTGCCGATGAGGGCATAAATAGCAGCAGTAATTATGTAAAATTCAAAGGGACCAATATTTCATACATCAAGCTCGATCAGTCCGGGGACGCCTCGGTGCTCTGGGGAAGTGATGCTGACAGTGGTCCGTGTGGTGGCGGGAATATTTTATATTTTAGTCTGAATAACGACACCAGTGGTGCCAAGCAAGATTGGTACAAAAACTTTATCAATATGAGAAACAATTCTCAGGGCAATCTAATTCTCGACTATACCTGCTCAGGCTCGAGAGCAACTTTACAGAATTTCACTATCCAGAACTTCAACTAACTGATCGTTATTTAGATCTATAAAACACCAAAAGGGCCACTTGGCCCTTTTGGTGTGCTTCAACTGTTCATAATTGTTATTGAAGCAATCCTAGCGCTGCATTCGGAGCTTGTTTAGCCTGAGCCAAAATTGTGCTCGAAGATTGAGTCAAGATTTGCGATTTAGTCAATGCCGTGGTTTCTTTGGCAAAGTCGGTGTCTCTGATACGGCTTCTAGAGGCATTAACATTCTCATGAATGTTATCTAAATTACTGATTGCATGAGACATTCTGTTTTGAAAGGCACCTAGGTTAGCTCGACTACTATCGACTAGCACCAATGCTGAATCAATAATCCCTACCGCTTCTTGCGCGCCACCTACGGTCGTTACATCTATGGTATCTACCGTAACGGTTTGTCCTTCTTGGAAACCAAACTCACCCGCTAAACTCCCTGATACTGTTATCGGGCTGCTGACTTTATTGTTGCCAGCAAACAGTTGTAATTGACCATCTTCGTTTACGGACGCGTCCACATATTCGTTTTGACCGTTGATGAAAGTCGCCAGCTCTTCGATATCATCACCTGGGTGAGCATTAATGACCACATTTTGCTCCATACCTTCGTCATCCGTGAAGCTGATGGTCATATCACTGGCACCAACGGGCACACCCCATTTTGCATCCTTGGCATTGGTTGCCACATAGCTTGTCCCACCCATCAATGGATCATCGCTACGCAAATTCATCAGAGTTAGCATAACGGCTTCACCACTATTGGAACCAATTTGGAAAGATTCGGTACCAAATCGTCCATTAAGCAGTCTTAGTCCACCAAATGCGGTTGTTTCGGCGATACGGTTAAGTTCTTTATTTAAAGCGGTGACTTCTTCTTGAATCGCGACACGCTCTGATTTTGAGTTCGAACCGTTAGCGGATTGAAGTGAAAGGTCTCGCATTCTTTGTAAGATGGTTGTGCTTTCTGCCATCGCACCCTCTGCGGTTTGTGCAATAGAGATACCATCGTTGGCGTTACGTACCGCGGTGCCTAAACCTTGGCTTTGAGAAGTAAGTCGGTTGGAAATTTGCAAACCTGCAGCATCATCTTTTGCACTATTAATCCTAAAGCCAGAAGATAAACGTTCCATCGCCGTTTCCTGCTTATGATTTGCGATATTTAAATAACGTTGAGCTGTCATTGCTGGGACATTAGTGTTTACGTTGACTGCCATGATAGTTTCTCCAATTGATTTTCCGAAATTCCGTTTTCCGACGTCTCGGAAAACCAAGTTGTTCTGTTTGCGTTACTTTTATTAACGACTTTTCTGGCGATTTCTTTAACTATTTAATGCGTTTTTTTATCGAAAAATATGGATTCAGGGAGTAAACGTGATGAAGTAAAAAGAAGTGGTAAATTGACTGTATTTTTTTCTAAAGCTTTAATTTCTTCTGCCGAAAACCTGCCAATTATTTTAGCAGCTTCAAGGCGAGATTCGGTTGCTTCTTAGCTTGCGCTAATACACTGGTGCTGACTTGCTGCAAAATTTGCTGTTTCAGCATCTGTACTGTCTCTTTGGCATAGTCAGCATCCTTGATTCGGCTATTTGATGCCGCCAAGTTTTCGTGAATATTTTCTAAGTTGGATATAGCGTGACCAAAGCGATTTTGCATCGCCCCCATCTCTGCTCGATGGCTGTCGACGTATTCTAGTGCGGTATCAATAATAGACACGGCTCGCTGCGCACCGCCGACATCCGTGACATTGATATTATCCACCGTCTCATAACCTGAGACCGCCATATTGAGCGAGCCTGCCAAACTGCCAGAGAAGGATATTGTCCCTGCGGTCTCTTTACCTGCCATAAAGATTTGCAACTGACCACTTTGATTCACTGACGCGGACACATCGTCGGTTTGCCCATTAATATACGTGGCCAACTCTTCAATATCATCGCCCACTTTCGCTTCAATGCTAATGCTCTGCTGCTCACCAAATGCATCCACATAGTTCATGACCAACATCTGTTTACCCTGGCTGACTTTCCAGTTGGCATCCACGGGTTGCTGCGCCACATAGCTAAAGCCCCCCATTTCAATTCCATCAGGGCGCATATTCCTCAATGAGAATTGCACAGCTTCTCCCGAACTGGCTCCTATTTGAAAAGAAGAATTATCGAACGAGCCATTAAGAAGCCGGCGGCCACCAAAAGAGGTAGTTTCAGCGATCCTCTTCAATTCGTCGTTGAGTGCAGAGATTTCTTGCTGGAGAGCGGAGCGCTCAGATTGGCTGTTTGAACCATTGGCCGCTTGCAGCGACAAATCCCTCATTCGTTGCAATAGCGACGTTGATTCGCTCATCGCACCTTCTGCCGTTTGCAGAATAGAAATCCCATCATTCGCATTTCTCACGGCGACATCTAAGCCACTCATTTGTGCTTCAAGACGGTTTGAAATCTGCAAACCAGCCGCGTCATCTTTGGCACTATTAATACGATACCCTGAAGAGAGCCTCTCCAGAGATTGATTCAGCAATTCGGTTGCGTTACCTAAATTCTTTTGCGCAACCAATGCTGAGACATTGGTATTAACAGTGATGGGCATATGACTCGCCTACAATTACAACTTCCTAGTTTTCGTATCGGCGAGCAAGTTTGATCCTTTAATAAAAAAATAAAATGTCGCGGATCGATGAGGGACAATTGCCGTAGTTTTGATCCGCTTCGCAAAAGCGATCCCCAAGATAGTTCACTTATTTGAGTTGAAGTGCGTCAAGTAACGCCATGGATGGCGCAAAAAAATAAGCCCCGGTTACCGCTTTGGTGTAGTTCAATAACATATCGGTCTTTCCGTCTGTTTTGCCATACATGCTCTCTAACATGGCTGTAAAATTATCTAGAGTATTGCAGTAAGCAATGAACAGTAAGCCATGCTCTCCACTTACACTTCCATAAGGCAAGCTATGACGCACGATTTTTAAGCCTTTTCCATTTTCTTTCAAATCCACTCGGCCGACATGGGACGCGGCATGTACATCCTCAAGCTCTATCGAATCTGGCTTAGTACGGCCAATAATTTTCTCTTGCTGCCGCATAGCCAGTTTGTTCCAAGGCTCTAGGTTATGGACAAACCTTTGCAACATGACATAGCTACCACCTTTGAGCTCTCCCTCGGGTATGATAGCGACTTCTTCTCGCCTATCGTCACCTTTAGGGTTTTCTGTGCCATCGACAAATCCAGTCATATCACGCGAGTCGAGATAGCGGTAACTGTGTGTTTCATCCACAACTTCCACATAGTCAGCTACATTAGACATCAACGAATTAAGCAGATAAAAATGTAAGTCGTGACGAGGTGAATGGCAATGGATAAGCACATCGACATCGGTGCTCGGCGCATGTACCTTACCTGAGCCAAGTTCAGGAAACTCAATAAGTTGATCCGGTAATGGCGTGTCGAATCGCTGCCAACACTGCTTGGTAAAAGCAATCGCGAGCTTAACATTGGCTTCTGGTTGGCTTTGATTTACTTCGTCCACCAAAGATGTCAGCGATTTAAGCTGTTCAAGGACGACATCGAAATGACTGTTGATCTTAATGAGGGTGAACTGAGCAAATGGCCCTGCTTCAGGAAGAATGGCACTCTGGGGCTGCAACATAACCGGTTCCCTTTGTTGGCGAGTAAAGACAATGATGAATCCATACTGGAGTATATGTACCGAGCAATATCCAAGCAACCTGTAGGCGAGTTGACTGAATAGCCTAGATGCCCATCACTGTCCTATACCAACACAAAAAGTGCAAATATTTATCCCCACTTCACCTCGTTCTAAATCTTTCATCTTAAAGTGACGGGTATACTATTGGGCGACTGAGACTTCAGAAAAATTAAACCTTTCTGCCTCATTCTCACCATCTAATTTTTGATTAAACTGTTCTATTTTATTACTGATGTATTCTTCGCTAAAACACATCGCATCTTCTCTTACCACTACAATGGCGTGACACAAGGTATCCGATAATCGGACATATTCCCACTCCATTGTTTGTTGGCTTTCAAATTGTTTAGTGGCTGTACTCGTACTCGTTTTCAAACTCAAAAGTATCTGGTCAACAAGTTGATTGCGATCATCTTGACTGGCCACTCTGTACAAATAGCCTTGTGGTATAGTCTGTTGACACCAGTAATCTGGGCTAAAGTTTGCCAATTTTTCTCGGCACAACACAATAGAAATCGAGCGATAGTCAAACGGTTTAATCATTACAGGAGTCGATTTAAACTCTGGTTGCCCAGAAATCGCATCACAGTGTGCGTCTATTAGCTGACTAGGCTTACCAGCATTAGTATTAGTGCAGCTCCAATGAATCGGCACGAATATCTGTCCAAGCGACATGCTAGCACTTATTTCAACTCGGGCGATGATTTTTCCGTTTTGGTTCGACACCTCAGCGAGAGCATGCTGCGGTAAGTGGTAGTGTTTGGCCGTTTCTGGGTGTATTGCTACGAAAGGCTCAGGAGTGTGGTTTGCTAAACGGCTCGATAGTCCCGTGCGAGTCATGGTGTGCCATTGGTCTCTTACTCTCCCAGTATTAAGCTGAAGCGGCAAAGTAGCCGTGGCGAGTTGGGCAAGAGGTAACTTTTTCACCGCGACAAATTGTGCCTTTTTCGAAGAGGTATAGAACTGTTTGTTAGTCAATAACCTGTTTTGGCAAATGTGGTTCTGGTACTCTGAAACTGGCCATTGCTGGGGTAGCATTTTTGAATACTGCGCTTCACTAAGCGTGTTTAAACCTTGCAAATTAAGGGCTCTTGGACACTCATTTTGTTTCACCGACGTCAGGTTCGCGTACTCTTTAAACACTTCCCCTTCATGCAGATAGTCAAAGGCCTGCTCAAACCCCATTTTCTGAGCTACTTTAGAGATAATCCACCAATCAGGTTTGGCCATTCCAGGTGAAGGCAACAACCTTCTCTGCCTTGAAATTCGCCGTTCAGAATTGCTGACCGTACCGGATTTTTCACTCCACCCTTGAGCTGGTAATAATACATCGGCAAAACGAGTGGTATCAGTATCTTTGATGCAATCTGAAACAATAACACATGGGCATTTTTCCAATGCTTGTTGCACTGTTCTGTTGTCTGGCAAACTGACGGCAGGATTGGTTGCCATAATCCAAATGGCTTTGATCTTACCCTCATTGATAGCGTTGAACATATCTACGGCTTTTAAACCAGGCTGACTGGCGACATTATCTGTTCCCCAGAAGTTGGCAACGAGCTTCTGGTGTTGAGGATTAGCAAAATCCATATGAGCGGCAAGCATATTAGCCAGCGCCCCCACTTCTCTGCCTCCCATCGCATTTGGCTGCCCTGTAACAGAAAAAGGACCACTGCCTGGCTCACCAATTTTACCCGAGGCTAAATGGCAGTTGATAATACTATTCACCTTATCCGTACCTTGGATAGATTGATTGACCCCCTGTGAATAAATGGTCACCACCTTGTCGCAACGAGAAAAGCTGGCATAAAAGCTTGCTAGCTCTTGCGTGCTTAATCCCGTAGTTTCTTCAACACCGTTCTCTTCATAAGCCGAACGTAACGCTGCTTCTAACCCCTGTGTATGCTGTTCAACAAACCTTGCATCAAGCAAGTGATGCTTATCTAAATAGGCCAATAAGCCATTAAATAAAGCAACATCAGAGCCAGACTTGATAGATAAATGGGTATCGGCAATTGATGAGGTTTCGGTCTCTCTTGGATCAATCACGACAATAACAAGACTGGGATTGGTTTGTTTTGCATGCCTTAATCTTTGAAATAACACGGGGTGGCACCAAGCTAAGTTAGAGCCCACAATCACGACCATATCGGTACATTCCAGATCTTCATAGCATACCGGAACGACATCTGCGCCAAATGCCCTTTTGTGTCCAGCGACTGCAGAAGCCATACACAGCCTAGAGTTGCTATCGATATTGCCACTACCAATGAAGCCTTTCATCAACTTATTTGCTACATAGTAATCTTCTGTAAGCAGCTGACCAGAAACATAAAATGCCACTGAGTCTGGCCCATGCTTTGCGATCGTATCGTTCAATCTATCTGCAACCAATTCAAGCGCAGTTGTCCAGTCGGTTTGTTGCTCACCATGAGGGGTACGAATCGTCGGAGCCAATAGCCTCCCTATGCTGGTCACTGTTTCTCCCAAGGCAATGCCTTTCGTGCAAAGCTTGCCATAATTGGCTGGGTGTTCCTTATCGCCCCGGACCTCTAATTGGCCCGAAGACAACGGACGAGCTTCTACTCCACAGCCCACCCCACAATACGCACAAGTCGTTTTTATCCAGCCATCCTTGGAATCTGTCATTACTCACCTTATCGCGATTGAGAAATCAATTGTGGTAGAAAATTTGCAATTTGTACGCCAAGCATAGAAAAGCAGGATGATTGGATAAAAATATCGAATAAACAATTAGTTAAAATAATTACCACTAAAGTGGTATATCCATTTACTAACTAAACCTCCTAATAAAGATAAATATTTGCACCATTTTTAATCAGTTTGCACCAAAGGCGCTCATTTATTGTAGAAATAAATATTTCGAGGCCAAACGTTTTCAGTTTTGGAGCAAGCAATAATTTGTCTTATACATTTGTTTTTAATGAAAAATATATCGAGACACCCTAAATTCATACTTGACTGGCACTGTCCTTGCTCTTATCGCTTTATTTGCATCATTTATTCAAAGTTCAAGCTCAACACAGGAGTGAAGAGATGACTGAGATGTCCAAACTAAGTAATCAGACCAAATTAGGCATGGTCTATCTCGTTGGTGCAGGTCCTGGCGACCCTGAATTGCTCACCATCAAAGCGGCCAACGCAATTCAGCAATCAGATGTCATTGTCTATGACCACTTGGTGAGTAAAGAGATCAGAAACACCTTCCCGGTACATTCACGCGCAATTTACGTGGGCAAGGCTAAGGGTAAACACAGCTACTCTCAAGAAGACATCAACCATTTGATGGCCGAGTTTACTGTCGCTGGCCAAACGGTATGCCGAGTGAAAGGAGGCGATGCGTTTGTGTTTGGCCGTGGAGGAGAAGAGATGATCCACTTGAGCGAGCAGGGAATTACCGTGCAAGTTATCCCAGGCATTACCGCGGCATCCGGGTGCACCGCGTACGCAGGAATTCCTTTAACACATCGTGGCCTAGCACAAGGCTGCACTTTTATTACCGCCCATGCTCAAGACAAACTGGATATTCAATGGACATCACTCGCCAATTTAAATCAAACGTTAGTGATTTATATGGGACTGAGTAAAACCCAGTTGATAACCAAGCAGTTAATATCCGCTGGATTGGACAGAAATACCCCAGCAGCGCTAATTGAGAACGGGTGTACACCAGAACAAAGGAATGTCGTCGGCAAGCTGCACCAGCTCACTCAATTGAAAGACACATATCACATACAATCACCCGCCATCATCGTCATTGGCAAGGTCGTCTCTATATATAAAGAATCGCATACTATTGATAGGCCAAGCACTTCCCCATTGACGTCTTTGGACAACCAATTCGCCCCGATTATTAACTTACCCCCGGTCTCACCGCTATCAAAATCGGCGTAGTAAAGCACATTATTAAAAAGGATTAAAATAATGGAAAAGCAAAAAGTCGTTGTTGTCGGTAATGGCATGGTTGGCCACAAGTTCATTGACCTGCTCTTGCAACATGAGCATCACAATTATCAGGTCGTAACGTTTTCAGATGAACCGCGCCTTGCCTACGATAGGGTTCAACTTACCTCATATCTTGGCGGAAACACAGCCGAAGATCTCGCCCTGACGGATGCTAACCACTACCAAACCCTTGGCGTCGATTTTATTCTCAATGACAAAGTGACCAGCATAGACATTACCAATAAACTCATACGCAGCCAAAATGGCCGCGTAGAAACGTATGACAAACTCGTACTGGCTACTGGCTCCTACCCTTTTGTACCTGAGATTCCTGGAAGAAACCAAGTACATTGTCACGTATATCGAACCATTGAAGATCTAGATGCCATTGAGAAATCAAGCTTAGAAAGTCGCTCTGGCGTGGTGATTGGTGGCGGCCTGTTGGGGCTAGAAGCTGCGAATGCATTAAAAAGCCTTGGCCTAGAGACTCATGTCGTTGAGTTTGCCCCAAGGCTTATGGCTATGCAGCTCGATGAAGGCGGCGGGGAGTTACTGCAACGAAAAATCGAAGCGCTGGGCGTGAAAGTTCATACGCAAAAAGCCACCACAGAGATCACTAAAGGTACGCAATCGCGCTATCGGATGAACTTTGCTGATGGCTCTTGCCTTGATACAGATATGATCATCTTTTCAGCTGGCATTCGGCCCCAAGATGAACTTGCCAAACAAGCGGGTATTCAAATAGGCGAGCGCGGCGGTATCATCATCAATAACCACTGCCAAACCAGCATTGAAGATATCTACGCTATTGGTGAATGTGCATTATGGGAAAATCGAATTTTTGGTCTCGTGGCTCCCGGCTACCAAATGGCCAAAGTCGCTGTCAATCACATCCTTAGTGATAGCGATGAAAACGGTGCGACGACCTTCACTGGTGCTGATATGAGCACCAAGCTCAAACTGCTCGGGGTTGATGTCGCCAGCATTGGCGAGGTCCATGGCCAGACAGCAGGCGCGCAATCCTACACCTACAGTGACGAAATTGACCAAGTATACAAGCGACTGATTCTTTCAGAAGATGGCCGTAAAATCATTGGTGCTGTGCTAGTCGGAGATACAGAAGCTTTTGGCTCTCTGCTGCAAATTAAGCTCAATGACATGCCGCTTCCAGAAAACCCGTCCGTTCTGATTCTACCCAACACGGTTGATGATGACACCTCCGCTCTGGGTGTGGATGCGCTTCCGGAAACCGCGGTAATATGCTCCTGCTTTGATGTCACCAAATCTACTATTAAACAAGCCGTTACAAATGGTTGCATCTCAATGGTAGAACTCAAGTCATCCACCAATGCATCAACGGGTTGTGGCGGTTGCAGTGCTCTGGCTAAACAAATTCTAGACAGCGAGCTAAGTCAATTGGGCGTAGAGGTAAACAATCACTTATGTGAACACTTTCATTACTCACGACAAGAGCTTAGCGACATTATTCGCATCAACAATATTGAGAATTTTGACACCCTTCTTGATCAATATGGCCAAGGCCTTGGCTGTGATATTTGTAAACCGGCGGTTGGATCTATACTGGCTTCTTATTGGAACGATTACATTCTTAAAAAGGAGCATATGGAACTGCAAGACACCAACGATATCTATCTGGGCAATATGCAAAAAGATGGGACGTATTCTGTGGTACCTCGTGTGGCTGCTGGAGAGATCACCCCGGATAAACTCATCGCCATTGGCGAAATTGCAAAAGAGTACGATCTGTATACCAAAATTACCGGAGGCCAACGTATCGACCTGTTTGGTGCTCAAGTTCATGAACTGCCCCACATTTGGAAAAAGTTGATTGACGCTGGGTTTGAAACAGGCCACGCCTATGGCAAATCCGTACGGACGGTCAAGTCGTGTGTTGGTACAACATGGTGTCGATACGGGGTTGGCGATAGTGTTCAACTCGCTCTGGACATTGAAAATCGTTATAAGGGCTTACGTTCGCCACATAAATTGAAGTTCGCCGTTTCAGGGTGCACACGGGAGTGCGCTGAAGCTCAATCCAAAGATATTGGCGTGATTGCGACGGACAAGGGTTGGAACCTTTATGTATGTGGCAATGGTGGTATGCGACCAAGACATGCCACCTTATTCGCTACCGACTTAGATGAAGCCACCCTCATACAATACATCGATCGCTTACTCATGTTCTACGTCCGCACCGCAGATAGGCTGCAGCGTACTTCGGTATGGCTAGAGAATATGGAAGGAGGCGTAGAGTATCTCAAATCCATCATCATTGAGGACAAACTAGGGTTAGCGAATGAACTAGAAAGCGAGCTGGCCAATAGTATCGCTCATTATCAATGCGAGTGGAAAACCACCATCAATGACCCCGAAAAGCTGAAACGCTTCAACCACTTTATCAATAGCGATGAAGTGGATGATTCGCTTCGCTACCAAACGGTCCGAGGGCAACGTATACCAGCCACGCCTCCTAGCCAAGAGCAGCAGGCCGATACAAAAGACTCAGATCATATCAATATCATCGAAGTACGTTAATCACACCAGCCCTCGAATCCACTCGACGAGCAAGGAGAACATCATGAGCAACTGGCTGACTATTTGTACCATAGAGGACTTAATTCCGCAAACGGGTATCTGTGCCAAAGTCGCAGGTGAACAAGTGGCTATTTTCTACTGCAAACGCACCGAACAACTTTACGCTCTGTCCAACTTCGATCCTGTTGGCAAGGCAAACGTACTTTCTAGAGGCATCATGGGATCAATTGAAGGTTCGCCCTATGTCGCCTCCCCGCTATATAAACATCACTTTCATCTTGAAGACGGAACCTGTCTAGAAGATCCAGCCGTACAAATTCAAACCTATGGCATTCGAACTCTAGAAGGCCAAGTTCAAATACACACCTCTACCTAGAAGGATACCATCATGAATAATGTCCCATTTTCGATTCTATCCTTCAAAGGGAAAATGAAAGTTCTGCACCTAAGCTGGATGGCCTTTTTTATCACGTTTCTTGTCTGGTTCAACTTCGCGCCTCTACTGGAAATGGTCAAGATTTCACTCGGGTTAAATAAAGAGCAAATCACTACCTTACTGATTCTCAACGTTGCCCTCACCATCCCTGCTCGGGTCATCATAGGAATGTTTACCGACAAATACGGCCCCAGAATAATCTACACCGCTCTGCTCGTTCTTTGTTCCATCCCCTGCTTTATGTTTGCCCTTGCAGATAACTACACACAAGCGGCGATTGCCCGCTTCTTACTTGGGTTTATCGGTGCAGGCTTTGTGATTGGTATTCGACTGGTGTCTGAATGGTTCCCACACCACGAACTGGGCACAGCAGAAGGCATCTATGGCGGCTGGGGTAATTTCGGCTCTGCCGCTGCCGCTTTTACGCTTCCCTCCCTAGCTCTTCTTTTTGGCGGAGAGGATGGTTGGCGCTATGCCATTGGCCTGACGGGAGTGATGTGTCTACTTTTCTCCGTCGTTTTCTTTAAAAATGTCTCCGACACACCAAAAGGATCAACGTATTTTAGGCCTAAACACCTATCAGGCATAGAAGTCACCAGCACAGGGGATTTTTTTTTGCTTTTACTGATGAAAATCCCTATGTATGCCGCTCTAGCGCTATTGGCATGGAAGCTGTCGCCAAGCGGTGTCAATATGCTATCCGATGGCGCCGTACATAGTATTTACATAGGCCTCACTGCGCTCTATCTATATGAAGTCAATCAGTTATGGAAAATCAATAAAACCGTATTTCAATATGACACGGCGCCAATCCATCGATACAAATTTAAACAGGTCGCTATTCTTAATGTGCTTTATTTTGCCACTTTTGGCTCTGAGCTCGCCGTTGTGTCCATGTTACCGCTGTTTTTCTTAGATACCTTTTCATTGTCGCCCGTCGTGGCTGGAATGGTCGCTTCCGCGTATGCATTTATGAACCTCATGTCTCGACCTGGTGGTGGGTGGATCTCTGATAAATTTGGTCGCAAACCTACCTTGCTGATACTAACCGCAGGTTTAGCCGCTGGTTACTTTGTGATGGGCCAAATTGGCGCACAGTGGCCCGTTTGGCTTGCGGTGCTCGCCGCCATGGCATGCTCTTTCTTTGTCCAAGCAGGAGAAGGGGCTGTATTTGCGACCGTGCCTTTAATTAAACGCAGAATGACTGGCCAAATCGCCGGAATGACTGGCGCATACGGGAACGTGGGGGCGGTGGTTTATCTCACTGTGTTATCTTTTGTCGATTACCACACCTTCTTTTTTGTGATCGCTGGCACCGCTGTCCTTGGCTTTCTGGTGTTATTACTCATGGAAGAACCAAAAGGACAAATTGCTGAAGTCAATGAAGACGGCAGTGTGACGCTAATCGATGTTTCTAACTAATAGATCACCGATTAGACGTTTAGCACTAGAAATCGTACACAGAAAGAGAAAATTTTATATCGCTTTGAGGTTATTTTAGGCAATTATCACGCAACATATCTTTATGTTTAATAAGGAGTAGTAGGTCCACTCTATGATCGTAACTCAAATTGAAAAACCAACTAAACTGGCCGTTCGATTTGGAGGACGATCACTGGCTGGAGCGAAGCATCAAAACCAGGATGCGTTAATCGTCAAATCGCCCACTCTGCGTACGGAGCTTGAATTAAAAGGCGTCACCGCCTGTATTGCGGACGGGGCCAGTTGCAGCGACTTTGGGCAACAAGCAAGCCATACCGGTGTGACTCAATTTGTCTTAGATTACTACACCACACCAGATAGTTGGGGTGTCAGGCGCTCTGCGAGCAAAGTATTAGACGCACTCAACTCTTGGCTATTCCATCAAGGAGAAACACAATCACTCAATCACAACGGTCTTGTTACGACACTGAGCGCCATCATCTTCAAGTCGAATACGGGGCATATTTTCCACATTGGTGATAGCCGAATTTATCTATTAAGAAACCAAAAACTCCAACTGCTTACCAAAGACCACAAAAGAAAGCCATTGGCTGGAGACTCCTATCTCACAAGAGCCCTCGGCATAGATAGCAAAGTCGACATCGACTATTCAACCATTGTGTTACAAAGTGGCGACAGGTTTATACTGACCACAGATGGTGTTCACTCGACGCTAGTGGACAAAGATTTGGCGTCTCTTTGCGATGAGAGATTTCGAAACTTAGAAGATCTGTGTGAAGATATTTGCCATCGAGCAATCAAACATGGCAGTGACGACAATGTGTCCTGTTTGATGATTGAGATAACCCACTTACCTAAGCCAACGCTGCTTGAACACCAAGCACTCATGACTCGCCGAGCGATTCCACCCGCGATGAAAGTGGGCAATAGAATTGATCGATACGTTGTCAAAAAAGTCTTGCATACCAGTAACCGAAGCCACGTCTACGAGGTGGAAAATAGCATTAATCAAGAGCGGTATGTACTCAAAGCCCCATCCATATGTATGAGCGAGGATAGCGCTTACCTAAAAGGCTTTTCCAATGAGTATTGGGTGGGACAGAAGCTCAATAGCCCCATGGTAATGAAAGTCTTCATGCCCCCAGAAGACTCAAAGTTCGCCTACCAACTTTGCGAGCCCATTAAAGGGATGACTTTGCGACAATGGATGTTGGACAACCCTAGCCCTGAACTCGCAAAAGTAAGGAATATCCTTGATGAGTTAATCAAGGCAATACGAGTATTTCAGCGTGCGGGGATGGTTCATCGCGATCTTAAACCCGAAAATATCATGATGACAGAACAAGGCGATATTAAGCTGATAGACTTTGGCTCAACTCAAGTCGAAGGCATTGACGAAATACAACTCTCTAACCCGTCAGATCTCCCCCTTGGCGATGTGAATTACATAGCACCTGAATACATCAATACAGGTAGCGCAACAACCCAATCGGACCTTTTCTCTGTTGCCGTCATTGGCTATGAAATGCTAACGGGGGAATTACCTTTCAAAACACGCACGATTCAGTCCATCCAATCCGCTCGTCACCTGAAATGGCACTACCTATCACTTCAGTCCTTGAGGCCAGACATCCCAGAATGGGTAAACTTAACCTTTGAAAAAGCCTGCCACCCCTCAATGATACAGCGCTATCAGGTATTAAGTGAGTTCGTCACCGATCTTCATACCCCTAATGCCCAACTGCAAAAAAACAGACAAAGCAAACCTTTGATTAAAAGAAATCCAATACTGTTTTGGAAAAGCACTAGTATATTGCTTGCACTGGTTGCCTTCTTAGAGCTTTTGGCGTTGATGGGTCGGTAGCAACTCCGTCGCTACTTGGGCATATTGCTTGGTGATCACATTGTCATTACCGCGGTTTGTCATTACCGCGGTTTCTGAGAAACTTTTGGACAGAAGCGATTTAGAGTTCTTACTCTAAATCGCTGGTCTAGGATGAGAAATTCTATGAATCACACACAAAATTCGATACTTTAATCGTAGTATCCTTCCCCAAATATGATAACCGTAGCTGCTGGAGATTTAGGGTCGTCGGTCTTCCTTGGGGCGTATGCACCTATGCCTAGCTTGTAGGAAGTACAGCCATCTACCTCGACTTCCAGATCTGAGTCTATACCAAACATTAACCGCTCAAACTCTTGATAGGAAATTTCTAGTAACTTCCGGCCATTGAATTCTAAGCCAGAATTCAATGTAAATTCCATAGCTTCAACTGCTCTATGAGAGTTGTAATAAACAAAAAGGCCCAAAGATTCATAGTGATCACAAGGCTCTACATCCATAGGAGTTCTTGCAAAACTCGTAAATGAACCACCCAAACAACTTCTAACGTCCTCTCGTGACATATTAAATCTTACTGGATTTACACCGATGTGTGGTGTAACTACAAAATTCATTTTCATACAATATCAAACTACTTCTTCATCGTTCCAGAGGCGTAAGTCTCCCCACAATCTACCATATGTTACAGCTGTCATCTTACAGTTTCTACTATCGATACTGTTGTTAATGAATATAGAAAGTAGCAACACGGTAGTCCATAGACATTTTTCTAGGTATTAGTAAATTTTACTGGACACTTTATTGATACCTTTCCCCCCCGTTCCTTTACTACCTTTCCCTAAGAGTTTCTTAGTATATGCTTGCATCTGCTGTATTCCTTTATCATATTTTGAGCCAAACTTAGACCGAATATCACTTATATCCATTTGTTGAGCTTCCAAAAATTTACCCTCCGCAATAAGCTTAGCTTGCATAGCTCGATAACCCTTCGCTGTCTTGGTACTACCATAACTTGCTGTTTTCGCGTGGTCAGCAGCAGACATAGATACGGCTGGCCCTGAGTAAGAAGAGTAGGAGCTTACTGAATCTGCAGGCATATGGTGAGCTTCGTTACCCGCGATACCTTTGATTTTGCCATAAGCTCCGCCCTTAGTTACTACTTTAGCTTCGGTTTCACTGTCTTTAACAAAATCATTATAGGCTTGCTTTGCTTTCCCCAGAAGCTTTCCTCCTCCAACAATAGCTTCTTCGCCCATATGCTCTAATCCATCAAATTCGGGTCCAAACGCATCCAAATCGACTTCAATATTATATCTCGTTTCTTCATCAACCCATTCTTTACCATCAGGGTCTTTATATCGAAGCGGATTATCAGCAGCATAGGCGTACCGACTGAACGTCATTGGCCGAGTTTGGTCAAACCCTTTCGGGTCAATCCCCATAAAGCGCCCAATCAGTGGGTCATAATATCTCGCCCCAAAGTAAGACAGGCCAGTCTCACTGTTATACGGTTTATTGATAAAGCCAATATGCTCACCAATCTCACCCGTTAATGTATCTTTGTAGATCCCTGGGTTAACTTCTGAGCCATACGGCAGATAGGTTTGTCCTTCCCCATCTGAGTCTACAATCGTTCCAGTGGGCTTGGTTTCAAAAATGACCGAGCCTTGCAAGTCATTGTGGAAGAACGTAGAGCTTGTGGTGTCGGCTGTCGTCGTTATTGGGTGTGTACTTTCCGCAATCTTTCGACCGTTTAGGTAAATGTAGTTGGTCGCCGTCTGTCCATCGCTCTTATACAGCAGTTGGTTCTTTTGATTGTATACCTCATAGTGCAGCGCACTGGTGTTGAGGTTCTCTACGGCAACACGATTCCCCATTGCGTCGTAATAGTATTGATAATCAAACCTACTGCCTGTGGCTGGGTTGCTCCCATTTGCGGTGGTGAGCTCCTTTGCATCGTTATAAGTAAAGGTTGTGCCACTGCCATTACGGCTTGTCACATCCCCATACGCATCATAAGAAAAGCTCTCAGACAGTGGTTTTACGTCACTACTTTGCCAGGTTCCCGTTAATGCTCCTGTGATATTGCCAGAGACAGACTGAAGGCGGTTCTTCTCATCATAGCTGTAGTTGAGCGTTTGCCCTTCGTAACTCTTGGACGTGATATTCCCCGTTGCGTCATACGCAATATTGACGAAATGGCCATAGATAGACGCATGTGTTAGCCAATTAGCACCATTGTATGAGTAGCTCTTGTCATGGTCAGGCCTAGTATCTTGCACAGACTTGATGTTGGCGTTGCCATCATAGCCATAGGTCAACGTGATGTTGTGATAATCTTCACTGATGCTCTGACTGCTACTCAATTCAAGTGTTTGAATCATGTGGCGCGCGTTCAGCGTATATGCAGTAGTGACACCGCTGGCATCGGTAAAGCTTTTTTCGTGACCATCGGCCATGTAGCTGACATTGGTGACCCAATCACTGGCTTTGGTTGGCCTTCCTAGTGAATCGGGCGCATAGTCTACCTCAGTACCGTCAGCATAGGTGGCCGAAGACATAAATCCATGGCTGTCATAAGCGTACTTAAACGTCATGGGGTTTTGTCCATTGATGGACAAACTCGCAGACTTCAACTTATCGAGTGAATTGTAGGTATACGTCCACGTATTGGGCATACCATTTCCGGTGACATCGGCAGTGGCTTTCTTGCCCGTTGGCGTATAGGTAAACGCATTCACCTGACCATCCGGGAAGGTGGTAGTGGTGAGCTCACCAATTTTGTCGTAGGTGTTTTTCGTCACACCACTATCACCAACCTGAGAGTTCAAGACCTCACCGATGGCGTCATAGGTGTATTTGGTTGCCCCGGTCTCTGGGTTATCGATTTCGCTGACCCAGAAGTTACCGTTGTACTGGTAAGTGCGAGTCCAGCCGCCTTGCTCGACAGACAGCATACGCCCCATGGCATCACGGGTAATAGTGGTGGTCTGAGGCAGGCCATCATTGAGTGGCACCACAATTTGTATTGGGCCTAAGCTGTTATCCCAACTGCCTACAATGTCATTGGTGGTATCAATAACGTTGTGGTCCGCATCGGTATGCTCAACTTGGTCCCAACTCGGGTAAGCGGTGGTGGTTTGATATTTCCCCGTTTCACCTGGGCCTGATACGGGCCAATCTGTTTCAATAACCCGGCCTAGTCCATCATAAGTGGTTGCTGTACCTTGTGTATCACCTGGATACGAAGTAAAGACTTTGCGACCCAAGGCATCGTATTGATCGGTTTGCGTGTAGGAAGTGATGCCTGGTGCAGTGACTGTGATGGATTCAGGCTTACCAAAGGCATTGAAAACGGTGGTCTGTACGGCATTGCCGTGAGTTGTTATTGTCTCTTCTTGATTATTGACCAGCTTATAGGAACTAGTATATATATCACCATCAGGTAAATTGGCTTTGATGACACGTTCCAAAAAGTCATAACGATACGAAGTCCTGTACCCAGCAGGGTTGGTAAAGTTGGCAACCGTCCCATCAGGACTAACTTTGAATTTACTTACATGGCCGAGGGCATCAATTTGAACTTGAGCAAAACCCGCATAGTAATCCGAGTACGAGGTGGTGTTGCCTAGTGCATTGGTTTGTGTGGCCAGGTTACCGGTTGGCCCGTAGGTGTACGTGGTCGTGACGCCATTGTGAGTGTTTGACGTGGTGTAGCCATTCTCATCAATTACCGAGCTGGATGCATCCACAGCGGAGCCATCATTGCCATCGGTCACATCGCTGGTTGTCGCAATGAGGTAGTGACTCATGCCCGCGCTGTCTTTGTACTGCTTATCGAAGTAACTTTTACTAATGCTTTGCTCGTCGCCGTTCATCGACCCCAACGTTTCTGAGCTCACCAATCCATCACCGTTGTACTCATAGTTATCGGTAATCGTTGGGGTCGCGCCAGCGCTGGTCGCGTATGTGACTTGCGTCGCCTCTGATTGGTACGGTATTAACTGATACGAGCGGGTATTTGGTGCATTGCCACTGCTTTGCATTGGACCGAGCTTTCTATAATGGTACTGATATTTTGTATACAACAGTGATGCACCCGTTTTGGTATCGGTGACCAAACTATCGAGCGTTAACCCATCAATATAGTGGTTTTTTGGCTGATACGTAGTGTAAGTCGATGGCACAAAGAAGGTGATACCGCCATTCATAATCGGCACCATGACGTGGTGAACTTCTGGCGTATCGGATGCACCAACTGGCACAAAGTGAACTAATTGAGTTTTTACTGGCCCTGTGATCGTGGTGGCATCTTGGGCGTAGTGGTATTTCCAAGTGCTGGTTGGCATGCCCGGACCACTTTTGGTGTAGCTACTGACACGATAGGCACCAAAGCGCGGGGTAAAGCTTGAGTTGTTTCTTTGTTCGCGAAATGAACTAGACGTAATAGAAGTACTAAACTTAGCTATCGCTCCGTAAGGACTTTGTACTTGTGTTAAATAGTTAACATATTCATATGGCGGGTGATTTACAACGCCGTAGTTAGCCGTTCCTAAAGGAAATGCTCCGTGAAAGGAAAGCTTCCAGTAATATGAATTAGAGAACTTTATCGTATCGGTTCCTACCTGTTCATCGTAGTACTTATACGCCCGACAGTAATAATCACCGTGGTTTTCATGTTCACATATCTTATACCATCCATTTTGTACAAACGTACTCGATGGGATAAGCGTTATACTGTGCCCATCTGTCTGGCTAAGTACATGATCATTAGGATTCCACGTAACTTTGTATCCAGAAGAAGCCAATTTAATGCTTACCTCACCGTTACTGGACCACGTGTAAGTTATTAACTCGCCTCCATGAGCGCTGGTAATTTTTGTAACTCTAAGAACACTAGGAGAGCCCACTTTTGAGCAAGTATAGGTAACGCCATTTGGCGAAAGGAAGTCGTATACACCATTAGAAACTATTGCACGCCAATGATCTCTGGACATATAGTGCCCATTAGATGAATAGTACATTACATGAACATTGCCTTCTTCGTCCCTAAAGCTGAATGCATTCTTACTTGGTGTGTCTCCTCCAATTAAGCCTGGAAAGATATCGCCGTGTAATGACGGGTTCGTAGTTTTATGCGGTTTCGAAGTATTGTTGCTAGAGTAACTATCATACGCATAAACAACGTCTAAGGACAGTCCATCATTACCAGGTACATGAATCAATGGAATGGTTACCGTTGGCAAACCAGTCCATGCGCTCACTGCAATATTGTCTCCAGCACTAGAGTATCCACGCTTTGTAAAATCAGGCATGGCTGGCGCGATTTCCTCACCTGACCCTAAGCTCAATGCGGACATCATGGCCGTGGCTGCCTTGGCGTTGTGATTCGATGCTTGGGTGTTGGTTTGCTCTTTCGAGTTGTCAGACGAACGTTTATCCTGCTTTGTCCCTTTTTCTGTTTTGCTTTCAGGCATCACTGGCGCGTCATGGTCTGTAATATGGAGTTTGCTTATCAGTGCTTGCTGAAGCTGTTGGTTGGTCATTTTGGCGTAAGCGGGCGCGCCGACAAACACAGATGCCGCCATCAGCAGCAGGAGAAATTTGAACGTCTTAGTCATTGTAATTTTACGTCTGTATCGAAAATCAAAAGCCAGGGGAGAAGGTGAATATAGCCCCAATACGTTGTTTTTATTTAGTATTCCATTCTGATTAATTCATCAGAAATAATCGGGGAAGAATATATACAAACGTAATATGTAAGTAAATGTAAAAATAATTAAAGAAAAATGTCAGAGAAAAGAAAAGAACGTATCCCATTAATCTATAAAGATAAATGGAGATAATTACTAAAAGCAAAAACAATTGTTTCTAGTGATAGGCTCTAGACGTAAGCCAATGATTCTTTTATAGTCCGCGAAATTTTGAAATTTGATGATGACATTTTGTAGGGCAAAAAATCAGCAGTGTCATGCTGTTGAGTTGATGTTCTAGCGAAGAACGGGGCAGCTCCTAGTTAGCCGCTCCATCAAAATTTCATCACATTCATATCTTGAACAATACGGCTTGTAAAATTAGAGTGTGCCGCGTTTGGTGTCTTAATTATTCTTTGTGGAGAACTTATGAAACGTATTTTATTTTTGGTGCTAATTGTAGCTTCAACTGTTAGCTCACTGGCTTATGCTGGCACATATACTACTAGCGGAAACATTGGACAAATTCGAGCATATGCTGACTCAGGCTCAAGTTCTGACACTTCCGACGTAGTAATCCTACTCAATACAGGCCTTTCTCAATGTCCGACTGGAGTATGGCTGTCCGCTACTTCTCCGGGCTTAAAGTCTATGCTTTCGGTTGCATTAACAGCATACGCAGCTAACAAACCAGTCGTATTCCAAGTTTCAAATACAATGTGGCCAGGCAACAATAATCCATACTGCCAGGTAGTGGCTGCCTTTTTAGGTCAGTCATAGTTCAACTACGCTACTCTTGGCCCCTTTTAGCAACTCTAAGCTGAGATTAGTTTTAATAGGGTGAAAACTGACCTAGGTAAATTACGAACCTAACCTTTGAAACTTAGAAAGGGGCAAAAGACACTCTCTGACAAAACGTGTGAGTATTCACACGTTTTGTCTACATACCTATACTCAGCTTCTCGTCACCTCTGAAACCACAATCCCATATTCTCCAGAATCAAGCTTCACCGCTGTAGCAATAGTATTGTGACGAAGACTTACTGAACCTAGCATCACTTGTTCAACTTTACCTAGTTGAGCAATTTGAGTATGGGGCTCAACAACGGGCAGTATTGTCTCAGTACCTGCATTAGTGGCCTTGTCTCTGTTTACTGAAGAGAAGTATACACCTGACACTTTTGGTGATTGGCTCGTGGTTGCTTGAAATGCGATCGAAGCGTAGTGCTGACTTACGGAAAGAGTGGGGTTTCCAACCGCCTCTATTTTACTACTTTCATCAACGATACTGTCTCCCGTTTCCACCCATGAAAGCTTAGGCAAAACATTGGAAAAAATGGCCATATCCTTGAGTTGTTTATTTTTGCTAAATACAACCATATTAGCCACATAGTCTTGATGACCATCGTAGTTATAGTAGCTAGGGCCACCTAATGTGAAAGCATCCGTTCCTTTTGGGTAGCTCAACTTACCATAAACTGGTTTAAAGCTATTTTTGTGGTCATAGACATAAATATTTTGTTGTTTTGTCGACTCGTTAAAGGCTCTAACAGAGAATCTGTCTTTGTTTAAAGACAGATCCCAAAAATCGCCAATACCTTCAGTTTGCGAAGTCTGTAATGTATCCATATCGCCAGTATTAATGATATAGCGCACTACGTTCACACTATCGCTTTTTCCGTCATTCATTTTGGCAATAAAGTACACATCCCCATCACTAATATATGGTGCATTCAGTGATACCACTTTTTTGCCAGCAACTGCTTGATTGGTCTGTAGGATGGATTTCGTCACCCACTTCCCGTTTTCAAGCGTGGATATAAATATTCCGTTTTGATGGTTGTTCAGTTCAGCAGAGAACACAATATGATCACCGGAGACCATAGGACCATTGAAGTTAACCGACGGATTAGAGGTGATCTGCTTTGAAAAGTTAACGAACTGAACATCAGAGCCTTCGATTGTACTGGATGTGGTAATCACAGGTGCTGGATGATTCCAAAAATCCCCTTTCAGAGCACTAAAGAAAATCGCTGGTTCACCAGAGCTCGTACCCCTAATCACCATCTCTCTACCATTATCAGCTAGGTTCGGGCCTTCAAACGTGGTTCCTTTAGGCGCTAGATATGCACTTTCAACGCTCACTTTCACCTTTGGCTCTGTTTTATTTGTGGAAGCTTGGAACTGGCTACACCCAGAAAGGGACAACACAGATAGGGCTGACAACGTCAGTAAAGTATTTGTTTTCATAGAATTACTCTTAGGATAATCAAGGCAACACTTAGCCTTATATAAACGGCATGTACAGGCCTACAATCTAAAAGCTCATGGAGGTTTTTGGTCAGATTTAAGTAAGAGCCTTTCATTTATTGATAAAACAAGGGACGCATCAAGCGCACACCGTTCCGATTACACAAATTGCAACAAAATAAATGTACTGATGTATCTTCAGTTCACCGACATACCTGATTTCGCCCACCTTGTTTGGCTTTGTACAACCGCTCATCGGCTGACGAGATCAAAGCTTCCAAGTTAGCTATGTGCTTATTAAAGCAACTAAGTCCAATAGAGATGGTGACTTTAACGGTCGTGTTCTTGTTAATGCGTAGCTCGCTTTGTTCTATCGACTCCCTTAGCCTCTCGGCGATAACCAAAGCCCGACTGGATTCCTGATTGGGCAGGATAACGATGAACTCTTCCCCTCCCCAACGTCCTAGTGAATCACTCGCTCTCAAATTCATGTGAAGCTTTTTGGTGATGCTTTTCAGAACTTGGTCACCAACCATATGACCATAGTTATCGTTAACCATCTTAAAATGATCAATATCTATCATCAATAAGCATAGAGCTAAGTCATCTTTCTGGCTGCGTTGAAGCTCGTGCTTAGCCATCAGCATGAAGCCTCTTCGATTAAACACACCCGTTAACGCATCATAATCACTGAGTTGGGACAACGGAGTGACAAATCGGTTGTAAGTATATAAAAATACCGCCATGAAACCTGCGGCTCCAGCCAGTATTGATATCCAAAGCAGTCTGATATGAAAGTCAATATTTGACTGGATTGTCGCAATTTTCTTTGACGTACGATTCTCCACGCTGGCTATCACTTGGCTAATAGGCACCATAATATTTTTTTTGGCTTGGACGTAATCTTTGTCGTAGAGCAGTGCTAACGCTTGTTTGGCATTGGGGGAGGATGCATCAAAGTCTTGCAAGTTTACCGAGGCAGCAATAAGAGCAAATGCTTTTTGTTCGATCTCGGCCAGTTTATCTGAAGCATGCTGGGATTCATCAAGTAATGAGATTTCTCTGGCCGTAAAATTCGCATCTAACATCAAAGCTCTCAACGAGGCCATGGGCAGGGATTTAGCGCCTTCTAAGTGAGCGCCATTTTCTAGATTTAAGTGCCAATATACGGGAGAGTAATTGCTTGGACGAGGCGTTAGTCCGTTTCGTATTTGCAGAACTTTCAAAAAAGCATGTTTGTAGATTGGGTCGCCTGTCGATACATAAGTTCGAGACATGCGGGTGAGGTCTTCTGAAGACTGTAGAAGATCATTTGCCAGCTTTTGTGTATGCTGAGTGTCCGCCAACGCTTCTTTCACTTCATCCTGTAAGGCATTGATATTGTAAGATATCACTAGCAGTGCAACCAAGTAGGCTATAACCATAAATTGAGCACCGAAAGAAAAGTGTTGGAACTTTTTCACTAATTTTTTTTCATCTTTCAGTTTTATCATCACACTTGATAGCAATGCGTCCTTGCTTTCTAACATGGGCTGTTTCGCAGCAGTGGTTATCCCCCTAACGCGAGCAGTCCATATCAATAGCCATCAAGCTTTATAAATAAGACATCTCATATAAAACGATAGCTAATGTGGTAGAAAAATCGAGCTTGATATCTGCCGATAAATCCAAGTCTAAAGCAAGGTATTAGCAAATAAGGAGAAAACTGATAGAGATAGTTGATAATTTCATTAGCGCTTCATGTTACCCTAAGCGGCAAACTTGTCACTTTGCCACAGCAATGAAAAATAAAATTACCCCATCAGAAGAAACCCAAAAAGAAGCAATGAAAATCGCGAAAGCGACTCAAAAACCGGGCCAAACCAAAGAGCAAACTCGCTTGGTCGCCCAAGGCATTGAGAAAGGCATCGCCATCTACAAAAAACAGCAAAAAGAAAGAAACCGTAAGGCAGATAAAGCGAAGAAAAAGGTTCAGCGTGAAAAAGAAGCTGGAATCAAAGAAACGCCCGTCGAAAGCATTAATACTGATGCCAACCAAGCGCCTACTCAATCCCCAACAATATTGCCTTGGGTTTTACTGGTACTAAGTTGGGGGTTATTTATTGGTTATTTTATTATCAACCGATAACTATCAGCCTATCCAACTAACTGTAGTGACTGACACTATTAACAATATCTTTGTGACGATCGAGTACCCACTGACTGTCAAACGGTCCCCAATCTGAGAGCTGATAATAGCCATCGTTATGACGTCTGCCATCTTGCACGAACATCAGTTCAATACCGAGGCCAGGTAGCGCTTTTAAGACATCTTGAATGGTCCGCCTTGGCCACCCCGTCGTCGCAATGAGTTTGGGAACGTTGGGCCTTTCTAGGCTTTCAACTAATAATGCTATGTAAAGCCGCCTGGCAAATACAGGACTCAAGTCCATTGATTTTTCCTCACAAAAACTAACGTGCAAATGTAAAACTGAGTAGCTTGGATCTATCGATATTATTTCTAATTTCATCGTGAAAGCATTGAGGCGGATCAAGTTGCCCTCACTCTGTATCAGATTTAGGCTCCGAGAAAAATCGACGAGTTTTTGAGTATGTTTACACTTCCTGATAGGATTTGAAACACAGCCCCACCCGTTTAGATAAAGGAAGTAAATGAACACCACCATGTTCGGTATCCCAAACTGCGATACGATAAAAAAAGCAAAGAAATGGCTCGACGCTCAAGATATTACATTTCAATTCCACGACTATCGGAAACAAGGCATCGATAAAGCACTCGTGAGTCAGTTTTGCTCAGAATTAGGTTGGGAAACCGTCCTTAATAAACGAGGAACAACGTATAGACAGCTGACCGACGAGCAAAAAAGTACTTTGGACGAGAAAAGTGCTATTGAACTGATGGTTGAAATGCCAGCCATGATTAAGCGCCCAATTTTAATGGTCGATAATCAATTACATATAGGCTTTAAGCCAGAGCAATATTCAAACATCTTTTCATAAGGTATACACAATGACCGATAGTCCTACTTTATCCCTTGCCAAAGACTTAATCAGCCGACAGTCTGTCACCCCTGAAGATGCAGGATGTCAAGATGTCATGATCGAGCGTCTAAAAAAGCTCGGCTTTGAAATTGAAGTTATGGTGTTTGATGACACAACCAATTTTTGGGCAAGACGTGGCAATGCAGCACCGCTTTTTGCCTTTGCTGGACATACTGATGTCGTGCCTCCTGGAGATCTTGCTCAATGGCATACTCCGCCATTTGAAGCCACAGTCATCGATGACTACCTGCATGGGCGTGGTGCTGCCGACATGAAAGGCTCCCTAGCCTGTATGGTAGTTGCAGTAGAGCGCTTTATTAAAAACAACCCGAATCACCAAGGCTCTATTGCGTTTTTAATCACTTCTGATGAAGAAGGACCGTTTATCAACGGAACCACACGTGTGGTTGATACGCTAACCGCGAGAAATGAGCTGATCGACATGTGCATTGTTGGTGAACCATCTAGCACTCATCACATTGGTGATGTGATCAAAAATGGCAGACGCGGCTCGATTACTGGCGATTTGAAAGTAAAAGGCACACAAGGCCACGTTGCTTACCCTCATTTAGCGAATAACCCTGTGCATAAAGCCATGCCTGCATTGACTGAGTTGGTGGAAACCGTGTGGGACAACGGAAATGAGTTCTTCCCTCCGACCAGTTTCCAAATCCCTAATTTACATTCTGGCACTGGCGCGGCTAACGTTATACCTGGAGAGTTCAACGTCCAATTTAACTTTAGATTTAGTACTGAAATTACCAGCGAACAAATCCAGAACAAAGTTCAGTCCATACTCGATGCACATGGGCTAGAGTATGAGATAGACTGGTCATTAAGTGGTCAACCTTTTCTCACCGATTCAGGCAACCTATTAGAGGCAGTCGTGAAAGCGGTGGATGAAGTCAACCACAAATCACCTGAGCTTTTGACAACTGGAGGCACGTCGGATGGACGCTTTATTGCAAAGATGGGCGCTCAAGTCGTCGAGCTAGGTCCCGTCAATGCGACGATTCATAAAATCAACGAATGTGTCAGCATTCCTGATTTAGAAAAGCTGACCGACATGTATGAAAAAACGCTGGAAAACTTACTAGGATAACCATGACCCCTACGCAGCTAACAGGCATTGATTCATCACATTTAACGTCGCTACAAGTTGGCAATAAACACTTCTTGCTCAACCCTGACGTGAAACAAGATCTGATCAAGCTTCAGCTAGCTGCGGAAAAGGCTGGCTTTCAGTTTTTCATTGCCAGTGGCTTTCGCAGCTTCGAGCAGCAAAACGTAATTTGGCAACGTAAGATGTCTGGAGAGTTAGCGATCCGAGATAGAGAAAATAATCGACTCGATACGGATGTCCTCAGTGAAGCAGAAAAAATCAGAGCGATTTTAAATTGGTCGGCTTTGCCTGGTGCAAGCCGCCATCATTGGGGCACGGATTTTGATGTCTATGATGGCTCATCCATCACAGGTAATACTGAGTTGCTGCTAGAGCCTTGGGAATACGAATCTGGTCATCAGGCAAAATTCTCTACATGGCTGAAAGCGAATGTTGAGCGCTATGGTTTCTTCTTTCCCTACGATACCTTCCGTGGAGGCGTAGCATTTGAACCTTGGCATATCAGTCACCTAAAAACATCAAAGCAATGTCTAGCACAGCTCACGCTTCAAGTGCTCAAAGATCAATTACTAAAGAGTGAGATTTTAGGCCATCAAAGCATTACAACCATGCTCGATGAAATCTACAATCAATATATAATCAATATCAATCCGACGGGACGTCAATGAATATCATAGATTGGTTATTTAATCCTTGGGTTATCGCGTTTGTTGTTATTAGCATCATCGCAGGTAACATAGCAGCCTTAAAATACTCAGCCAAAGTGAAGCTCGATTATCTAGATAAACGAAAATCCGACCTGGATAAACTCAATGAGCTCAGCGAGCAGCAGTCAAACGCAGACCAGATTCAACAAAACAAGGAAGAAAAATCAGATAAAACAAAGGCAGAGTAAACTCTGCCTTTGTTGCTGAGCTAGGTTAGCTATTTATGGGGTTGGGTCGGTCTTAGTATGTTTGGCTGCATCTTTGAACATAGGCACCAATCCTTTTAGTACGGCTTCGTCAACAGGTTTACCTGCTGAGTTGGTTAGGTTGACTGACGTCCGGTTAACCAAATCACCAAACAAGAAGGTATAGCTGCCACTCTTCAGTTTAATCGGTTTTTCACCGACCCGAGTCCAATAATCGCTGCCATTCGCTTTATAGTCTGCTTTTATCGAACCTTGCGATTGGTTCTTGTCCGTCACCGTGAAGCCCATTGTTTTCAGCATACTTGGTAGGCGAGACCAAACTAGGTTGTACTGAATTCGCGCAATAATCACAGGCAGACCGCTACGGTCAGTCCCCATTGTGATTGGAATTTGCTTCACCAATGCCTGTGCACGTTTGTTTTCTTCTTCACGTTTATCAGCATCATATTGATTGGTAATCAAATTCATCATCACCGCTGAGTACCGAGATTTTTCTAGCTCAGTCGGTTTGGACTCTTTGCCACCTTCGCGCCAATCGGTTAAAGATACCTGAATACCAGATCGCTCCTCGGTTGAGAGCATAGTGATATCGTATTTGGCACCGATTGATGTATCTTCGTCTTTAGAGTTCCAAGTTACCCAATCTGTTTTAATGTCTTTGTCAGTGCTAACAGGTGTCGCCACTTTGCGCTCCGCTAGGACATTTTTAGCGGTCTGCCAGACCTTAGGCACCTCGTCAGGGCTGTAGAACCAAACGATAGCGTCACCGTTTCGCTGCGCTACTTGAGTACCAGGAATAAGGTCAAAAACTTCTTGAGGAGGCCGTATATCGACTTGCTTGCCAATCGCCCCTTGATAATCCCCTTTCGGAATCTGATACTTCGTATAAAACTGTGGTTGAGCGTTAGTGGGATCTTTCCATGTTTGCATCGGCGCGGTAGACAGGTAGTCAAAATCGCCTCTTGCTTCACGACGTTGAGCCGCACTGTCAGAACAGCCACTTAATATTAAAACAGCTAGCGAACTGATGACTAGCTGATGAGTAAACTTCATTGAAACTCCTAGAAGAGCCGACGATCGCCCATCGGCTATTGTATCGATTAATTAATGCCAGCTTCTGTTAAAGCTTTCGCAACGATAGGTCTGTATTGCTCCGACAATTCCGTCAAAGGCAAACGTAAATTCCCTTCAGCGATCAATCCCATTTGATGGGCTGCCCATTTTACAGGAATTGGGCTGGATTCAATAAACAAGTTTTTGTGTAGTGTCATCAAACGTTGATTGATGATTTCAGCATCTTCGTAGTTTCCATCGAGAGCAAGCTGCATCATCTTAGCCATATCAGCGGCTGCAATATTATTGGTCACCGAGATAACGCCTTGGCCACCACGTTTAACAAACTCTAAGCCTGTCGAATCATCACCACTCAGTAAGATAAAATCTTCACCACAAAGTTCACGGTGAATTTGAATTCGGCTTAAATCACCGGTTGCGTCCTTTAAGGCAACGATATTGTCGATTTCAGATAGACGAGCGACAGTTTCTGGTAACAGATCGACTGCAGTTCTTCCAGGGACGTTATAGAGAATCTGAGGAACATCACTAACTTCAGCAATGGCTTTATAGTGTTGGTAAAGCCCTTCTTGAGTAGGTTTATTGTAGTAAGGAGTAACACTTAAACAACCTGCTACACCTGAGTCCTTTAACAAACGACTGAAAGTAACAGATTCGTGAGTAGCATTCGCGCCCGTTCCAGCAATCACCGGGACACGGCCAGCAGCGAATTCCACCGTTTTATTAACGACTTTAACATGCTCTTCAACAGTTAGCGTCGCAGATTCGCCAGTGGTGCCCACAGCAACAATGCCGGTTGTTCCTGCGTCAACGTGGAAATCTACTAGCTTCTTCAGGCTAATGAAATCCACCTCACCATCATGATTAAAAGGTGTCATTAACGCCACTATACTTCCTGAAAACATGTCTCTCTCCAAAATTGAATACCTTGTTCGAATGGTACTGTATGCCGATTGTTAAACACAAGAAATTAATATAGATAATGTGGGGGGCTGAATACGGTCATTCGGCCAGCATACCTATGCCAGATCTAACGTTATATGACAAGTCGATGAACAAGATGTCAATAAGAAGTCATAGTGGTCATGCTGATGGCTCATCAGCTCTGCTTCTAACATATGCGTTATGCGTATTTTCTTCTTATCAAGCTATGCTAAGCTAACGGCCCACCGGAGAAGCTCTCAGAGATGACTATGAGTCAACATTTAGTGATTACCGCGATTGGAACCGATCGCCCAGGAATGTGCAATGAGATCGTTAGTTTGGTCGCTAACGCAGAAGGCAATATTGTCGACAGCCGAATCGCCATTTTCGGTGGAGAGTGCACACTCATTATGCTTGTGTCAGGAACAGTGAATGCAATTACACGCATTGAAGCCATGCTGCCTTTATATGGACAAGATAATGACATCATCACCATGACCAAACGCACCACCCCACATCCGACTCAAACGACCCCATATGTCATGGATGCACATATAGAAGCGGATGATAAAGTAGGACTTACTGAACAATTCACACAATTCTTTGCCGATAAGAACATTGGGCTTTCCGCTTTAAGTGCGCAAACAATAGATAAGTCAGCAATTAAAAAAGACCAAGACCAATGCTTTCTATCCATCGAAGCAAAACTGGGTGAGGAAATTGACCTACAACAATTAAAGAGCGCGTTCGAAGATAAATGCGCAACGCTGTCGGTCAACGGCACAATCAATTTTACCAAACACACCCCATAGAAGGATTCAATCAATGAACACACTCACCGCAGGCGCTGCTGCCCCAGAGTTTTCTCTGCAAAATGAACACGATCAGCCTGTTACCTTGTCAGACTTTAAGGGGCAAAAAGTACTGCTTTACTTTTATCCCAAAGCAATGACGCCGGGTTGCACTGTTCAAGCTCAAGGCTTAAGGGATATTAAGGCTGAACTAGATGCACTTAATGTAGCTGTACTAGGTGTCAGCATCGACCCAGTGAAGCGTCTTGGCAAGTTTATTGAGAGAGATAACCTAAACTTTACCCTGCTATCGGATGAAGATCATACCGTGGCTGAACAATACGGCGTGTGGGGCGAGAAGAAGTTTATGGGCAAGATATACGATGGCCTGCACCGGATCAGCTTCCTAATTAATGAACAAGGCACGATTGAGCATGTGTTCAATAAGTTCAAAACTAAAGATCACCACCAAGTGGTGTTGGATTATTTAA
>NZ_JAMKMR010000012.1 GCF_023634645.1 Vibrio sinus | reverse complement strand
GGCCATACTGACGGTTTCTTATGCTAATAGGTATGTGTGCAAATTTGCGCCCAAGTCAATGACTTGAGCGCAAGTGAGTCAATAATGACTTAATTAAGCTTCAAGTGGAGAGCGCCAGTCATCTGCGCCCGATGTGCCAGAGATAGTGTGATCCCAGTTGATTTTACGGTAAGCCAAAGACACTTCAATCAGCTGAGTGAAGTTGCTGTTCGCTTCATCTTGGCAGTGAGGCATATGCATGTTGATATCAACGATAGTCGCGTCTTCCAGTGTGGTTGTGAAGTAGTGCTCTTGCTTACCTTCCACAGAAGTACGGTACCATTTCAATGTCACTTTTGGCAGTGCTTCACCCGATGCCAATGCGTTGTACATTAACGGTACGGCTTTGTTCAATGCGACAGTAAATTTGAAAGGCTTATGAACGCGCTGGCCCGCAGGTTGGCCAGATTGAGGATCCGTTGGTACCGTTACCACGTGCTTGAATTCTTGTACCAGCATTTCGTCTTCATGACCTTCAGTATAAATGTTGCCTACTGAGTCAGCAGTGAATGCACCTGCAGTGATGTTGCCTTGGGTTTGACCTTGGATAGAGATATAACAAGGAGTTGGCATTTTTTATTATCCTTTTTTATTGTTCGTCTATTGACACGAATGATTGATACAAATGCGATAAATCGCCCGTTTTATTAGGCAATCTGCATGCCAACTTATAACTCACCTTTAAAAATTTTAACTAATTGAATTTTATCAATATTTTCAAGCTAATAATCAAGTGTATAAATAATAATCGAGCAATATCTTGCCCAAATCGAGCAATATCTTGCCCAGCGAGCAAAAAATTGCCCGATTGTTTCCAATATGTAAATAGTTAATAGGTTGATTTAAAAGTGGTTGGTTATGACTTACTGTCTAAAAAATCGATGTTGGACCAAATGTCTTCTCGAGCATCGATAATTCTCATCTTTCATCTTTAGGCGAGTCCATTACTACCATGGTTGAGATCGATTTGACTCTTTCACACTCACCCAGTACATCTGAGTGAAAACGTTTGTATGCTGCTAAGCTTGCGGATTCGACACGCAACAAGTATTCGTTCGCACCCGTGATGTTGTGACATTCCACTACCTCCTTTTCAAAACGAACGTGTTCTTCAAAATCAAGCTGGGCCTGTTTGGTATGGCTATTTAAACCAATCGATACGTAGGCAACAAAACCAATGCCGAGCTGCTCTTTGTCGAATACTGCCCGATAACCCTGAATTACCTTCTTTTTCTCAAGATCTTGAACACGACGTAGCGTTGCAGATGGGGATAATCCTATTGCTTGAGCAAGCTCTACATTGGAGATCCTGCCGTCATTTTTAAGCTCGTGCAATATTTTGTTGTCAAATTTATCCATATTGAAATTTTATTGCTCACATTTATTTCTTTCATGCAATAAAAGCACAAAATTGTTCACGGTTCCAATTAATATTTACTGACAAGTTCAACAACATCATTGAGGTATTACCATGGAATTGAGTCAATTAGGGGCACTTGCGCTGTTTGCTTTCGCCACCACATTCTCCCCCGGCCCAAACAACATTATGTTGATGACATCTGGGGCAAACGTGGGCTTTGTTAGAACCATCCCACATATGTTAGGTGTGGTGCTGGGGTTTGCGTTTATGGTGCTATTGGTTGGCGTTGGGTTGACCAGCGTGTTTCACACCTACCCTGTCATTCATCAGGTACTCAAGGTACTCAGCCTCATCTACTTATTATACTTGGCGTACAAAATTGCCATGAGTAAACCCGATAATAGTCAAGCAGATTATCGTCCTCTCAGTTTTCTCGGTGCCGTCTGTTTTCAATGGGTGAATCCCAAGGGCTGGGCAATGGCGTTAACCGCAGTGAGTGTCTACAACTACAGTGCGTCACTGATTGGGCTTATCATCATTGCTGGTGTGTTTTGTTTAGTCAATCTTCCCAACGTTGGCTTTTGGACAGTCGCAGGGAAAAAGCTGCAATTTTGGTTAAACAGCCCCAAACGGGTACGCCACTTTAATTGGCTGATGGCCGGATTACTGGTCGCGTCCACCCTCCCCATGATGTAACCATCGCAAGGCAGATCCTCTGCCTTGATTTTATTCTTCTCAACCTGCGATATTTCACTTCAATACAAACCAATCAAAGATATACTTAACGCCACATGGCAAAAATCAGCCTAAAAACAATAAGGAAAGACAAATGGCATTAGAACTTAAACCCGGGCAAACGTCTATCAAATCAAAAGCCGCCGTCGCTTGGGCCGCAGGTGAACCGTTAAAAATGGAAGAAGTGGATGTGCAGCTTCCAAAGGCAGGTGAAGTGTTGGTTCGCATCGTTGCATCGGGTGTCTGCCACACCGATGCATTTACCCTTTCCGGTGAGGACCCAGAAGGTATTTTTCCATCCATTTTAGGCCACGAAGGCGGCGGTATCGTCGAAATGATCGGTGAAGGGGTAACCAGTGTTTCGGTTGGTGATCATGTTATTCCTCTTTATACCGCGGAATGTGGCGAATGTAAGTTTTGTACCTCCGGTAAAACCAACTTGTGCCAAGCGGTAAGAGCCACGCAAGGTAAAGGTTTAATGCCTGATGGCACTTCACGCTTTTCCATTAATGGTGAAACTATCTATCACTACATGGGATGTTCAACCTTTTCTGAATATACCGTACTGCCTGAAATTTCACTGGCGAAAGTCAACAAAGACGCTCCGCTGGAAGAAGTCTGCCTACTTGGCTGCGGCGTCACCACTGGCATGGGCGCGGTATTAAACACGGCTAAAGTAGAAAAAGGCGACACCGTTGCTATTTTCGGTTTAGGCGGCATTGGACTGTCTGCCATTATTGGCGCGAGAATGGCAGGTGCAAGCCGCATTATCGGTGTTGATATCAATGAAAGTAAGTTCGATCTAGCCAAACAACTTGGCGCAACGGATCTCATCAATCCAAAGCAAATAAACCAACCCATTCAGGATTATATTGTCTCACTCACCGATGGCGGTGTAGATTACTCTTTCGAATGCATCGGCAATGTGAATGTCATGAGGCAAGCTCTAGAATGCTGCCATAAAGGCTGGGGGGAGTCGGTCATCATTGGTGTTGCTGGCGCAGGACAAGAGATCTCTACCCGACCATTCCAACTAGTTACTGGCCGTGTGTGGCGTGGCACCGCTTTTGGTGGCGTTAAAGGACGCAGTGAACTGCCGGGTATTGTTGAGAGATATTTGGCCGGAGAGTTTGGCTTACAAGAATTTATTACCCACACCATGGGGTTAGATGAAGTCAATACGGCATTTGATTTAATGCACGAAGGCAAAAGTATTCGCTCTGTTGTCCACATGGACAAATAATTCATTACTTACTCCCTTACGCTGAGTGGTATCGACCACTCAGCTTTTGAAAAGGATACTCTATGACCGTCAATGAAGTAAGCCAAAATAAAGTGTTTGGCGGCTGGCACAAGCAATTTTCTCATGCCTCGAGCAGCCTAAAATGTGAAATGCGCTTTGCGGTTTTTCTTCCTCATAATGCCACCGAAAGCCACCCTGTTCCCGCGGTTTACTGGCTTTCTGGGCTCACCTGTACCGATGAAAACTTCATGCAAAAAGCGGGGGCGTTTCGCAAAGCTTCTGAGCTAGGCATCGCCATTATCGCACCAGATACCAGCCCTAGAGGCGAGTTGGTCGAAGACTGTAATGACTATGACCTTGGCCAAGGGGCAGGCTTTTATGTCAATGCGACACAAAAGCCTTGGTCTGACAATTATCATATGTATGACTATGTCGTTCACGAACTGCCAACCCTCATCGAGAAGCACTTTCCTATCTCGAGTGTGAAGTCCATCGCAGGCCATAGTATGGGCGGACATGGTGCCATGATGATTGGCCTAAAAAACCCTGACAACTATCGTTCTATTTCAGCGTTTAGCCCGATTTGCCATCCATCTGAAGTGCCATGGGGGCAAAAAGCCTTTACGGCTTATTTGGGCAACAACCCGGAGGCTTGGGCGGAATATGATAGCGTAGAGTTACTTAAAGCTTCACGTTCAGCGCTGCCTATTTTGGTCGATCAAGGTGACAAAGATTGCTTTCTGACCGAACAGCTCAAACCTGACAGTTTAATTGAAGCTGCCCATGTGCATCAGTCTGAAGTAGAAGTGCGTATTCAATATGGTTATGACCATAGCTACTACTTTATATCTAGCTATATTGACGAGCACTTACAGTTTCACTCCAAGCATTTATTTGCTTAGCCCTCTGCCGAGGTGCTAGGTCGTTGACCATTGGCTCCTCGGCTTTACCCATCTGTATTGTCACCCTTCTATATTGTCGTTCATCCATTGTTTAGTGAACTCAATAAAGGCGCGTAGCCTTTGAGGTTGGTATCTGTCTTTATGATAAATCGCGGAAAAATCTACACTGGGTATCGTCCAATCGTGAAAAACTGGCACTAACTTCCCTTGCTCAATTTCTCTTCGGCAATAGAGATAAGGCGTACGAATAATACCACTGCCATTTAATGCCCCTTTCACCAAGACATGGCCGTTCTTACACTGTAAATGCCCGGCCACCTGAACATCCGTGCTCTCTGAGGTGGATTGATGGATAAAACTCCACCGAGTAACGGAGCCTGTTAAGCACAAATGTTGCTGCAGATCTTTTGGTGAAGCTGGATAACCATGCTTGGTTAGATACTCAGGGCTTGCCCATGTGCCCATCTCAATATTCATGACTTTTCTTGCTATAAAGCTCGCATCTTGTAATTCACCCATTCGAAACGCGATATCAAAATCTTCATCAATCAAATCGACACGGTGGCTACTGAAGTCCAATTGGATAGTCACTTCTGGATATTGCTTACCAAATTCTAATGCGATTTGTGCAATCAGCTCCTCCCCCAAATAACCTCCAACGCTGTTGATTTTAATATGTCCGCGTACCTCATTAACATCATCGACCGTGGCCAGTATTGCTTGATTGATTTGATTTAAGGCCAGTTCACATTGTTTAAAGAACTGCCTCCCCGCTTCGGTCAGCTTGAGTGTCCTTGTGGTGCGAATTAATAAAGTCGCACCAACTTGAGATTCTAATTGGCTCACCTGCCTAGAAACATGAGAGCGAGACACCGCTAATGCCTCTGCCGCTTTGGTAAAATTGCCCAGTTGGGCAATCAATACAAATGTTCTGATGTCCGCTAAGTTCACTTGATTGATCATGAATAGGTCCTACATACAAATCTTATTATTGTTATATAGCAACAGTGTTTTAACTTAATGACTATATATCAACAATGCATCATAACCTAATATAGCCGCATCGCTGGAAATCACCCAGACTTTCAGACAAAGACAGATTGAGGAATCAAAAATGAAAAAGTTAATTGTAATTACAGGTGCAAGTTCAGGTATTGGTGAAGCTATCGCGCAAAGACTCAGTGCAGAAGGCCATCCATTATTGCTGCTCGCACGCCGTGTTGAGCGCCTGGAAAAACTAAACTTACCTAATACGCTATGTAAGCGAGTAGACGTAACAGAAAGAGAAAGCTTTGAGTCTGCGATTAAAGAAGCAGAGGCGCTATATGGACCAGCAGATGGTCTAGTCAACAACGCTGGTGTGATGTTGCTAGGTCAAATTGACAGCCAAGATGCATCAGAATGGAAACGCATGTTTGATGTGAATGTACTTGGTTTGCTCAACGGCATGCAATCCGTGCTAACACCAATGATAGAGAGAAATCACGGCACTATCATTAACATCAGCTCAATTGCAGGCAAGAAGACGTTCCCAAATCACGCTGCGTATTGCGGCACTAAGTTTGCTGTGCACGCCATCTCTGAGAACGTTCGTGAAGAAGTGGCCAGCTCGAATGTGCGTGTCACCACAATCGCACCAGGCGCGGTTGAGACCGAGCTTCTGTCTCATACTACGTCTGATCAAATAAAAGATGGCTATAACGATTGGAAAGAAGACATGGGTGGTGTACTCGCCGCTGACGATGTTGCAAGAGCGGTTGTCTACGCTTACCAACAACCACAAAACGTGTGTATTCGTGAAATTGCTTTAGCGCCAACTAAGCAACAGCCTTAAGAATGGAAGGCGGTGTCGAAACACCGCCTAGCTACAGCCTCTGTTACGGATTGCTAGAGTAGTTAATTGATTGTGAAGGCGCATCAATAATATGCGCCTTTTCTAGCTGTAACGTAATGTACTCACGCAGGTGTGATGTTTCACCAGCAACACTCAGTGACACAGTCACCACAAGTACACTGGCGATTAACCACACTGCAAACAAAAATAACGGCAATCTTCTCCCTTGCCATTGAGACTCGCTCGACGAGCCGGGTACGTTTCCCATCGGATTGATATTCGACATAATCTTCATCCTCACAACGACACTATTTTTAGCGGCACTTTAAACTTATCTTGCGTTTTGAGCGCTACTATCGGCAAATTGCCTTGGAATCGGTACTGAATTCTCAGCCACGACACATGATTTTGTTCTAAGATTTGCTGACTGATTGGAAAGTCTTTCGGCACAAAGGTCACCGCGCCGTTTCTAAATTGAGTCAAGAAATCTTGGAAACCATTAGCACCTGCATATGTCTTGTTAAGCTCAAAGCCATTAAAACGTATGGTTAACTTGGTTTGCCCACAACTCGCTGGCTTCCAGTCAAACAATTGGCTTTGCGCGTAGTTGTAGTTCATCAGTTGCTGCTGTTTATCAGAGCATGACAACACGAGCTCTGATTCGTACGGATGATTATCCGCATCCGGGTTGACCCCCATTGGCATCGCTTCTACCGTGACTTTATAGTCGTCTTTGAGATCTTGTTTTAAGTACTCGCTTTGGTCGATAAAAGAGAAGAAACCTCGTGCAAACGGCAGGTGTACCCCCATAAAGGAAGCTGGTGTCCAACCTTGCGCGCCCATCTTGATGAAACCTTTCCCGGGGCCATGGATAAAGTTGTTAAGCAGGCCATTAGGTGAGAATAGTTTCCGCTTTCTCTCTTGATTAGATAGGTATTGCAATGGGCCATACACTTGAGCCTCCCAATCCGATTGGAGTTGATTGGCGGCCAGTTGTATACCCGTTTGCAACATAAACTCGAACGCATCGGAATAAATGGCACCACCGTTCGCATACGCGCCATTAGAGTGAAGCAGCTGCTTTAATCGATTTGCCGTATTCGAAGCTTTGAGTTCAGGTGAACCTGAGTTCGGGCTAACAAATAGCGCACTGATGCTTTGGAATGCCGTCGACTGATTACTGATATGATCTAAGATTTGGCTCAGAGCATCTTGGTAATTCGCGTACAAACTCAGCCCTTTGCTCAATTTTTGATTAAACGCGGGATCATCGCTAGAAAGCTTCGATGCGTTATCATCAAGCAACTGGCTGCCTTTGCTCAGCAAACCTTTCTTCTCTTTACCATTCCAGAACTTGGTTTCAATGGCTTGGGATAAAAACAAGCTCTGCCACGTACTTGAGCTAACCGCATCTCCTAGCCCTTTGAGCTCTCTCAATGTGGTTTTTTGCACCTGACTAAATGGATTGTTCTGGTAAGGCATCTGATTGGCTATCTGAACCCTATCTGCGATACTCAACCCTTTTGCAGAACTTGGGAACTGCTGATAGAACTGCAGCCAGCGAGACACATATTGTCTAATGTACTCATTCTTATAGCGCTCTATTTGCGCAGTCACCGTCGCGTTACCGCTGTCTTGCAACTGGGTTAAGAAGTTATCGACAAACTTTTTCCCGGCTAGGGTAAATGAACCTGGCACTGAAATATCGCTGCCATTGAGACCAGCTTGCCAAAAGCTTGCGGCGGTAACACTTTGCACTTGGCTTGAGTTTTCTATCCACTGATTAAGCCAAGTAGACAGTGGGTGGCGAATGAGCGCTAGCTGCAAATTGTGCTGGCTTTGCGACAAGAGCTGTTTAAGCGCGGAGCTATCTTTATTCCAATTCACATAATCGATAAACATCTGCTGCGAGTCCATTTGGCTAACAAAGGCCAATGGATTAAAAGAATAGCCACTGTTGTCTGTATGCCCTTGCAGAGGCAGTAAGGCATTATTGCTCATGCCAAGTTTTGCTTGGATACGACTTATTCGCCAGGCCAGGTAATCAATACCGTTGCCTGCGCTATTCATTGATGGCTGCCCTTCGCCAGTGATTTGTTGATACAAAGGGGGATCAATATCCTGCAATAAATAGTCTTGATATGCCTTAACGTACTCGTGTTTGGCAAGATTTAAACCTTTACCAATCCATAGATCCAAACCAAGTTTAGACAACAGTTGATGGCTTCTCTCCGAACGATGGATAGCGACCTGTAAGTTTTGCAGCGTCTCCTTTTGTTGCTCGATTTGTTCATAGGTGGGAGTGGCATCCAATTGACCAGATAGGGCTCGCACTCTCTGCATATTTTGGGTCAACATGACATAGCTTTCATGGGTTTGAATGTAATCTAAGCTCATACCTCCCACGGCAAAAAACATGATAAGGAGTAGCAAGGTGACGGATAAATTACCCGTCCATTTTCTCCATTGCATGAATGGATGGCTAAATTCATACGCGTGACGATCGCCCGGTAGCCAACGGGAAAACAGCTCATTTAAAAACAAGCCTTTTAAGTGGGCTTTGTTGCCTTCAGATTCATCAGATAACGCGCTGTTATTACCACTAGAGATAACAACGGGCTGAGCGCCCTCAATGATTGTCGTTGGCGCATGGTGAGAAGCCAATACAGCATGCTCATCGCTTTTTGCTGCCAGTGATGGAATCACGGTAGGCAGCGGCGTAGCCTTAGACAACGCAGAGCTTAAACTTAGGCCTCGGAAGTAAATGGATTCATGATAAGGCGTTTCGCCAAAAGCGCTGTCGACATAGTTCACCAAAGCATCGCGCAGATTTTCGATCTCACGAGCAAGCAATAACGTATGCGCGGGCAGTGGGGATAAGCCTTGCAATTGCTCAAGTTGATGGGTTAAGAGTTGGTCGCTAATGTGAGTGAGCGCTTTAGACACCATTTGTTGTGGTGAGAGGTATTTATTGTCATTCATGCAGCCAAATAACGCTTCACGCTTTGACATTTCAAGCTCGTTGGCAAAATCTTCAAAACCGTATATTTGGTCGCATTTGGTGAGCATCAAATAGACCGGAATCTGCGCGCCCATCACTTTCATCAAGGTGTCGAGCTTTAACCTAAGCTGGCGACCTTTGTTCTGCAGAGCATTGGCATCCAAATTGAGAAGGTCGGACACACTCAAGCTGACTAATAACCCATTTAACGGCTCACGGCGTCTTGCTTGCGCCAACAAAGTAAGCAAATGCTTCCACTCAGCTTCAGAGTGCCCATCTCCGTCACTGAGATACTTACCTGCCGTATCGAGAAAAATACCTTGTTCGAAAAACCACCAATCGCAGTGAGCGGTAGAGTGCCCAGAAGGTTCTTTTAAAGGGGAAAGCACACTACTTAATCCACAATTTTCCAGTATCGTTGATTTGCCTGATGCCTCTTCACCGATGACTAGATACCAAGGTAGTACATAAAATGGGTGTCCTTGGCGTTTAAGCTTAGAGGACTTAAGCTGCGCGAGCGCTTTAGTCCAACGCGCTTCTAATTCCCTGCAACGCTGACGCATCGCCCACTGGCTAGTTTCGATTGCGTCTTTGTCGTGCTTAACAACATGCTCGACAAATTTGCGTTCTTTGTAGCGTAGAATATAGCGGCGAAGCAGATAAATGGCGCAGACTATCGCTGCGATGCCAGATAAAATAACCGCACCCGCCCACCATGGCCAATGTTCATACTCGACCCAAAAAAACACCGCTGCACTGACAGCAGCAACAAGTACGAGCAGTAAAATAAGCTTTAACGTGGTCCAAAGCCATTTTCTTTTAGAGCCTGACATAGTCGTTTTACCTTTAACCAATCCAACCCATTAGCTGGGCATTGAGTAGTGTTTGATACAAAAAATACACGCTAGTGGTTAGCCCTAAAGCAACCACAATAAGGCCGAGCCTAAATGGGTCAATCAGACGCCATGCAGGGCTTCTTCTCATCATTTTTTGTATTGGCGTCGGTTTCGCCGCTTCATGTTCGAAGGGCAATATTGATTTTTCGGCAAGCAGTTTTTCGCTAAGGCTTCGTCGTATTCTTTGTAGATCGCTATTGTGAAAGTGGGCATATTTGCCACAAAAACCCATTCCTAGGCAAAATGCATACACAGACAACAGTTGGGTCTGGTTTTCGTTTTTTGTCGCACCGCTATGATGGTTGAGCCTTTCGAAAAACTCCTCCCCGCCGATGTGAGTTTGAAAAAAATGCCATTGCCACGGGTGCCATACGCCTTGAGATGAGATCGGCGAGCTTAAAATCGCTTCATCTACCCAGACATATACTGCAAACCTAGCCTCATCCACCAATTGCTTTGCTAACCCAAGTTGGAATATCGCGGACTCTGCATCCAGTCGTAACGTTTCCAAGGTGTGTTTCCAACTGGGTTCTAGGGCCGGCTCTTGGTGAGATTCGGCGAAAGGCAACGAAGCTGAAGTGCTGTTTAGTGTTACATTAGATTGAGAGCTCACGTCAAGTTTGCTTGGGTCCATTTCTGTCAACTGCCTGACGGCAGCCATTAATGGTTGAAAACATTCTAGTAGTGTCATGGTTACCCCCGAGTGATAAAGAGTTGCATGTTGGCATGTTCTGGGGCGATCCCACCCACTCCCAAACTTTGGCTTTCTACGACTTGCCTCCATAGTGGCGAGCGGCAATCTAGCTCGCAATAAATGCCATCCTCTGCACGCGGCAATCCAGCTGGTGTCTCGTGCTGGACAATTAAAGGAATGCCAGACACCGCTCTTGCCATCAAATTTGGCAATTGAACACTGGCACAGACCTTTATTCGACTCGCCAGCTCGATATATTGACTTGGGCTGAACCCTTCCAGCCACAACCAATAACGATATTCACCACTCAACGCTCTTTCTGGCAATTGGGTATGCCAAGCGCCATGTTGCGGCTCAAAGCGTAGCGCGTATTCCGGCCCAACAACGATACTATGCAGCATTTGCGTTAACTGCTGTTGGCAGCATTCAAACACGCTAAATAGCTCGAGATGATCGTAAGACGGCCAGCGATCTAAGCCAGGCTCCCCAACGACACTAAAATCGGTGACAAAACTGCTTAGCTCCGCCAAGATTTCACTCAGTGTTTTCCACGCCTCCCATGGTGAAAGGACGGGCGATTCCACCAAACATTGAATTTGGCATGCGCATCGATTCAAGGAGCGCATGGCCAGCGTTAACGTGACATCACCGTCGCCCGATGCCATTCGTTTTGCCGATGTTGGCTTTTTGAACCTTTCGAGCTGCTTGGCTCTGGACACAAGTTGATCAAGAATGTCGCGAATTAAACTGCGCATCTGCGACCACTTGTGTAAGTTGGTGACGGGAGGTAAAAAACGCTCACTGAGAAAGATTCTCTGCCCATCTCGCTCTAATCGAGCAATCGGAATCAAATGGTAGTCACCTGCCACATCGAGTTCATTTTCCCAAAATACCTTGATGACATACTGCAACGGCTTCACTTGACCTGGTGCGCCTTCTCCGTAGTAATCCACCACTTCTTGAGGGTTAGACAGTGCCGCATAACGGCTGCTGACTTCGCCCATTTCAGACGCATTGTGAACCTCAGTCACGTTATGCCCATTGGCTTGCCAATGTTTTAGCCCTATGTAAACAGGAAAGGATTTGCCCGTTTCAACCCAATCTTCTTCAAATTGGCGGCTCGCGATCACTGTATTTTCATGCAGCTGGCATAAACTGCCATCTGGAAATAGCACCTCGCACTTTTGAATAACAAATTGTTTGTCAGATAGTGCCGTCTCTCGGATATCGAGCGATACCACTCCCCAAGGGTAATTTTGAGTTAACGACCGAGTTTGGCTTAACTGCCATTGATGAAACTGGCTTTCTAGTTGGAAGTGCTGAGGCTGCAACAGCAGTCCTTGGTGCCAATATAGAGGTTGAGTCATGCCTTGGTTTCCTCTGTGGAAGTGGTATTTTCCTTAGCTTGTGTTTTCTTTGCATCGCTTGGAACCGCCTTCCCTTCGAAACCTGTTTCAATCAACTGTCGGCCTAAGATAAACTGCATCGATAAATTACCCGGTGTGTACCAATTGGTTTTCCATATAAAGCCCTTGGTTTGTTTGTTGATAGGGATGTTGAAGCTTCTCGAGACTTCATCGCTGGTTGGGTTAGCATAGCCTGCAATCAAGCCAACGGATTTCACCCCCTGATACCTTGCAAAGTCGAAAGTTTTAGACTCTCCTGGTTGGACAAACAACCTTTGGCTGTACACCACTTGCTGGTCAAAACTATTACATTGCAACAATTTGGCGATACCAGCTGGGCTTTTCTTTAGATCGTCAAAGCTTGATTTGCTCTTAAGTTGATACAAGCAAAGCATCAGTGCATGTGATTGACCGTTGTAATAGTTCAGCTGCGGATCGGCTTTTAATGCCAGCTTAATCGCGTCAGGTTGCCAATCCCAATGGATCTGGCTGGGATCTTTGACGGGGACCTGGGAGATATTCCCTGCTTGTTGCGGATCTGACGAACATCCGGCAAGCAACAATGAAAATATCACTCCTAGACCTATAATCACTTGGTGACGACGAATAAGCATGTCTCACTCCTATTTTGCTTTAAATACTTTTATCTGAGCAGGTACGAGATCTGAGCCTGCGGCATTAGGACTCATACCATTTTGTGCAGTGGGATCGCACAGACCGGTGGCGGGACCATTTCCCATCATCACGCTAGTGCTTCCCATGATGTTTCTACAAGGGCCATTAATCATGCCAGATGCCACGCCTACGCCCATTCCGGTCGTAACGCTACACATTCTTTCCGACATCATATTGGTTGCAGGTGCACCATCAATGAGCACTTTTAGCACCGTTGTCCCTGGGTTATTGTTGGTACCCGGCGCCATATTCACACAAGGCATCGGAACTGGGCCTGCTGGCGTGGGCGTGTTGATCATATCGGGCACGGCTTGGCCAAGGCCACCACCTGCTGTATTTAATGGACCTGGCATACGTCTCCTCCTCGACTTTTTGTGGTTATTGCTCTTGTTGATCTGTTCATTTTCGATCTAACCTAAATGGATTTTTTCACCGTCAAGGTGCAAGTTTTTCTTTGCATGGTGGACACTGTTTTGTGCCTGCACAAGGTAGTCTTTTTCAATAAAATGACGGCTAGATTGGGTTTGTTTTTCTTCATGACCCGTGATTTTCTTGGTCTGGCTGTCAAAGCGTTGGAAAACTCGCTCTGCGACTTGCTCTATCTGCTTACCTACCCAGCTAAGTTTCTCAATATGGAAGAAACTTTTTAAACCAGTAAAGTGAGACTGGTGCGCATTCACAACCGCTTCACGCACGTCCACTGTGACCTGTTCGGAGTTCAGTTCGGTTTTATTTGTGCTGTTTAAGCTCAAGTTAACTTCGGAGTTCAATAACATATTACCCGCAGCATGCAATTCTAAATCACCGGGGACTTGCAATTGATAACACGTATCTGGCTCTGCTCTTTCAAGGACCGATAAGATAAAGGCTTCCGACTCGTTGCCGCTCCACAAAACACGGTCACCAATATTGGGTTTAAGCAAACAACTTGCTGCCACTCGGGCACCAACCAGCCCTTGTTCACTTTTGATTTGAAAACCTTCAGATAACTCATTCACGATGCAACCCGTGCGCATTTGCCATGCATCGTGACTTTCAAGCCTATGGGTTAAAGTTTTTGTTGCCATCATAACGTTACTCTCTTGTCAGGTTCGTTAAGTGCTTGTTCTATTTCTTGTTGTATTTGACTCGGAATACGCCAGCTTTCTGCTTTTGCTCTAGCTTCATCATCCCAGCTTGCCCCTACCTTGATGCTCCCTTTCCAGTTAGCATCTTGGTGACAGGTCTTATGAAAAATACAGCGATTAAAATTTGCCAATGTTAAATCAGCGTGTGATAGATCGGCGTGAGAAAAGTCCGCTTGCTCACACGAGCTGCGGTGAAAACGTGCCCGGCGCGCATCCATATTCGGCATCTGTGCCTGTGTTAAGCTCGATTGAGATAAGTCGACATCCACAAGTATCGCCCCTTCGAAATTGGCGTGATTTAACCAAGCTTGGGACAAGTTCGCACCTCGAAGATTGGCGCGAGTAAATGCACAATGATTGCCATTTACCTTAGATAAGTTGGCACCTATCAAGCTGGTATCCATAAAGTAGCTTTTTTCTAATGTACAGGCTGTTAAATTTTGCTTATCCAAAACACATTTGTTCATCTGCATCGAGGACAAGGTGACGCCTTCCATGAAGCAACTGGATAGATCGCACTCAGACATATAGCTTTTGGTCAGTACCGCATTGCGAAAATCCACCTTGTCAAAATTCACGCCATCAAATGCTATCTTTTCGATATGTAATTTAGACATATCACAATAACGTAAATCGCTATCTTTGATGATGGTCCCTTGTAGGTTGGCACCTTTAAAGGTGGCCTGTTCAAAATGGCACTCTTGCGCTATTGAGCTCGACCATACAGAAAAATAAAGTGCAGCCCCCGTCAAATTGCACTCTGAAATCAGCCCGTTATCCATGGTAGTTTTCGCTAAATTGGCGGCGGTTAAATCGCATTTGATTAGCATAACGTGAGCCAAATTGGCTCCTTGCAAGTTTGCGCCTGTTAGGGTGCAACTCTCAAACATAGCCTGGGTCAAATTTGTATCGGATAGATTAACGTCAGACAAATTGCAGCGCAGGAAGCGCGTCTCCGTTAGGTCAAGATTGCTCATATTGCAGCCCGACAAATCACGGTCTTCAATAAATGCATATTCTCTAATAAGCCGCTTAAACTCATTTCTGTTCATCGTACAACTCCAGCTTGTGACTCAATATGGTCGCATCAACATTCATGTCTTGAGTATTGGTGTTGCCAAGCTCCATTTTTCTAAAGTCAGCGTTGTAAAAATTGCCTAGCCAAAGGTTGGCGTGCTGAAATTTGCTACGAAACAGGGTTGCCCGCATGCCATTGACAGCTTTGAGCGAAGCAGACTGAAAATCACAACGGGTGAGTTGGCTGCGATTAAAATTCGCACCGTCAAATTTCGCATAGTGTGCTTGGATAGAATCCATATAAGAGCGATTAAAATTGCTGCCTCGAAAGTCTGCGTGTTCCATGACGGCATCTTTGACACAGCAATTGGAGAAGTCTGCAAACCTACCTTTGGCTTGCGTTAAATCTGCCGGACCGAAGCGTACGCCGTTTAACTCGCAATGGTCCCACTGTGTGCTTTGTCCTTTGATTCCCCAGAAGATGGTATTACTGCCTTTACTCTGCCTAAGATCGGAATTGTGCATCGCAGCATCATTGAATACGGCCTGACTGAGCCGCGCTTGAGTGATATTGGCTCCCGTTAAATCCGCTTCGATAAATACGCCATGGCTCAATTGAGCGAGGTGAAGATTAGCTTGAACCAAGCAGACTTGATTGGCCATGGTGCTGGTCCAGACTGACTCTGATAAATCAGCTTGAGCAAGGTTGCTTTCAACCATAGTCGCATGAGAAAAATTAGCGTGTTGTCCACTGGATTTCACAAAACTGGTTTTGGTTAAAATGGCATGTTCAAAATTAGCCTGAGATACATTTGCTTCGGTGAAATCTGCTTCATTGGCAACCGCGTCTTTGAATTGGCAATTCGATAAATTACAACGGCTTAAATTTGTCTTACTCAGTATCGCTTCAGTGAAGTTCGCGCCAGAAAGGTCAATACCAGACAAATCCAATTCAGAGAGGTTTCTCTTTTCAAATGATAAACCTGAAGCATAGCGTAAAATGACCTGTTCCCGAGTGAGCTCTTGGTAGTCTCGCTCTTCTTCTGTATCAAGCTTACCCACTAAATCTTTGGCTTTTTCTTTTAACGGTTCCAACTCGGTCATCATCGACATCATTTTCTCTTCAAATTTGTCGAACTCGTCTTTAGATATCGCTTTTTCCACGGGAACGTCGTTCCTATCGGATGCTTTCTTCAGTTGCGCTTTAATGTCGGTAAACCGTTTTTGCAATTCGGCTTTGTCATCGGTATCTAGCGTTGGCTTTTGCTTGAATTTGGCTTTCGACTCAGCGAATTGGCTTTTCACTTGATCGATATATTTACCGTAGCTATCACTATTACGCTGAGTTTTCATGTGATTGGCAAAATTATCCAAGGCTTGGTCCATCTTGTATCCGACCGGGTCTTCATGCTCCAACGGGTTAAAGCCAAAAGCATCGACCGCTTTTTTATCGACGTGGTTTTTCATCTGACTGAAGATTTGTTTTGGTGCCACATCTTTTTCTCTCGCCTCAAGCTTCATGGCTTGGTGGTGGCATAAATGCTTATAGAGGTCAGGCGAAAGATTTTCATTGATCCACTCAAGAGGCTCAATGTCTTGTTGGTGAAATTGGATAATCTCTATATCTCGTGGGTAATAAAGTGGTTGTAGCTGTTCAAAGCGTGCACGCCATTCATCTAAGTTGGTATTGCTGGCGCACGCTAAATAAACGTATTTCGATTCAATGAGCTTAGCTTCGACTTCAGGCTCTACAAGGTCATCGACTTGCGCCAAATACACGATATCAACATAGTCTGCTAATGCCTGCGCCAATAGCCAGGACGACACAAGATCCGTCACAATAAGCTGCGCGGGTGCCTCTATGCCGGAATGCCACCCTAGTGGTTCAGAGCCTGGTACAAGATAGTCTTCACCTGCTGTGTATAGGTCATCAGGGCGAATAGTGATCGATTTAATTTCACCCTCTTGATGCTGCATAAACACCCAACCAGGCCCGATGGATGTGACTTCATCAGAAGGCTCTAATGCCCAATGTTCAGGGACAAACTCCACCGCTTCTGGTAACCAACCCAACAAATACATTTGAAAATACAACTCTCGAAAACCCAGAGCTTCTAGCTGCTGTTTTTGTTGTTCGAACTTGTTTAACGTCAGGTATTGATTGGCAAGGTAAACCAATGACGAAGCTTGATCTTGCCATGTATGCTTGAGTTCAAATTGGCGGCCTAGCTTGCTAAGATCGTCTTCCATCGCCAACTTTTGGCCCATTGCCTGCTGCGGAACTTGAGGCAGCTTATCTTTGACATTAGCTACCTTGGTTTTAACCTCAGACAAAGATTGAATGTTGTCCGCTAGCTTCTGTTTGACCCCAGCTAACTCTTTTTGCCCTTTTGCAACGCTCGCTTTTACCTCCGGATTCACCGGGTTTTTCTCTAAGCTCTTTTCCATTTCAGCCAGCGAAGCGATACGATCATCAAGCTGATTCATCATCATTTCGTTGCTTTTCGCCATGCTGCTTTGTGGGGTTGGAATACTGCCGCTGACCTGCTTCATTCGAAACTGCATGTACTTAGGCGCATCTTCCATCAACTTTTCCGCTTTCGATATATCTGCCTTAGCCTCTTCTAATGGCGACATATCAATCCCTATTTGCTCCGCAATGTATTCCGTTGTCTGCGCTCTATCAAACAACTCAGCGTAGTATTCAATCGATTTAGGGCGACTACCGTAAGGCTCTTCAGACAATAATACTTCCTGAACATCCAGACCTTCTTCATCATCGACGGGCGCGCTACCATGAAAAAGTAGTATGCCAGTACTGGTTTCTGGAAACATCCAAAAGGTATCACACGTCAGGGCGACTTCACTGACAACGAAATGTTGCTCTACTGTCCTACGTAAAAACGCACGGGGTTGGAAATAAGGAATGGTGCCTTGAATGGTCACAAACTCTGGGTGCAGATTCACCAGCGCGTAGGGCTCACCACCTTGGAAATAACCTTGAATCCTTTGGTCTTCCGGCGCAACGTTATAAAATAGCGGGTTAAAGTCGCTGGGAAAATGAGGCCACGCTGTGTTTTGCCAGTGCTCGTCATAGGTCCCCATCAGCTTTTGTCTTTTCGGTTGCATCACATCTATAGGCATGAAGCCTGCTGGACGCGGCTTAGCACTCCACTCAGACTGAGACTCTCCTGGATAGTAAATTCCCGCATGTAATAGACCATCCGCACTCTGTGCTTTTGCTGGTGGTGCGATGCCACTGGGGTTCATCTCAAGCCCATCACCACGCACCGCGTAGTTCCAGTTGAGCGGCATGCGCAAAAACGGCTCTGGGTGGCTAAGACTTAACCCGTACTTTGATTGTTGCCAGTATCTTTGCCCTAGTACATCGAGAGATTTATGTTGCTCTCCCACCTGAGCAGAGACTCGGACCGCTGTCCGAGCCGATTCTCCAGCGTAAGCCGAACCACAAACTAGCCACTCTCCCTGTTGTTTTAGCATGCCCATATCCAATGGCACTTCACCTAACAGCCCCATGCTTCTTTGCCAGAGCTCTTGCTCAGTTAGTCGCTTGTTGGGATCAGCAAGATCAAAGCCATAAATGGCCGTAATCGCTTGTCTTGGCTTTCCAGCGATAACAAAGGTGTGGGTTAATATCCCTTGGTTGAGGGATTTGATGGCGCGCATTGTTTCTCCAAACTAAACAGGGTGTTACATACAGAATTTCGTACTGTACGTAATGTATATGAACAATTTATTACTTATTATTTCTTATACAAGTTATGTTAAATCAATAGGTTAAAAGGCATGTTAGTGTTCAAACTATTCACTAACTGGTTATCTTGATAAAACTGTTTCCATCGCCAGAAAATATATGTACTTCGCTCGAACTTGGCCCATCGGACATTGAGATTGTCGAGCCACTTGGCGTTTTAATGACATGGTCATTGACGTTCGTTTCGTTAACGACACTTGGTGTATTTGGGTTGGTGACAGCACCCACAATAACAAACCGGTTTGGGTCCCCGTGCTCACAAGCCAATTTCACTTCTGTACCTTTCCTTAACGGAAAGCATACCCCCCCCTCTGAGTCACTAAAGTCGGTTAGCATACGCACCCAATGTGAGGCTTTACCTTCATTTGGGTTACTCAAGTCAAAGGGCAAACGCACTTTATAACGGCCCTGATCATCCATCATTTTGTTTGGATCACTGCCAGCGGCGTCAATGGTGGCGTTGATCAAGCCAACTATCTTCGCCTTGGGGGTTTTCTCTTCGCAGCGATATTGATACTGGGTAGAAAGACATTCGATTGTATTCTCATAAGACAAGTCGTTTTCAGCGCTACCTGCTTGCCCTTTATGAGTAACACTGACAATCAAGTAATCTTGATTCAAGTCCGCAATAAAGTGGCCGTTTAGAGTAAAGGTGCCCCCTGGTGCCATCTGATGATCACCCGCTTGAGCGTTGCAAAGATTTGCTTGGGTATTGAGCTGTTCGGCCTTTAATTTCGCCAACATGTTACCCTGCTTTCGAACCGTGAAATGCTCGCCGTAAACGTATTGTTGGCCGACCCCTTTGTCGTTAATTGATGCCACTCCTTCCACTTCAAGGTCCGGCTTTTCATAGTTATAGCTTTTTAACAACACATTCTTTGATTGTATTTTGCGCTGCTGAACAAATTGGCTGATGGTGTTTTCACGTTCAAGTTGATCTAACCCAGTTGGCCCGTAATAACGATATTTGTCAGCTTCAAGCTTTTGATGCACTATTTTGTTGTCCGTGATCACCAGCTTTTCTACACCATCTTGGTCCTCGAAATAATAATAAAGGCCATAGTGCTCCATTAAGCGGCTGACGAAGTGAAAGCTCGATTCATTGTATTTGCAGATGATCTCTTGTTCTTCATAGGTTTCGCTCACCTTCATGTCGAATGAGATTTGCAAGCCTACTCTTGGCTTAGCAAGCACATCCGAAATACAATCAATGACCGTCGTCGCGAGATAGACTTCACAACCGATTTCCTTGTTCAAGCCCCAAAATGCGGGCTGCATGGTGAGTGTATAAAAGTACTCATTGTTGACCTTGTGGGTCACTGCCACTTCGGTCACCATGCCACGGACCGTACGCTCTCGTGCAGCACTCATCTTAAACTCACACGATTGCCACAAAAGCGTTTCCACATCTTCGATAAGTTGCGGTGAAGATAGCTCAAGTTCAAAGCGATAAGGCGTAGACAATGCTTCGAAACCGGTAAAACTTCTGGTTGAAAACTTAGTATCTTGTCCTACGATATGAAAGCGGTATTGAGTCATGAGTTTGTCTCTTTGTTAGAATTCTTCTGATGTAAACAGTGGCACGGAAACCGCGCCAGACTGCTGGCCTAAGCAAGCATCAAAGCCGAGTAAGACGCCTTCTACATTACCTAAAATACTGGGCACACTTATTGTTGCTTGGGGCCAAATTTTCATCTCAATTTCAATCGGTTCAACTAAATAATGGCGCAGTAATCGCTTCATTTTTCTAAACAAATGGCCACCAGGTAGTAGTCCATGAAACACATTTCTTTGGTCGGTATGAATGTGCAATATACAACCGCCACTGTAGTCTAAAATTTCAGAGCCTAAGTAAGCGTCTTCACCTAGGCTATGATTCCTCTCACCCAATGACATTAACTGATCATCAGGAATACGTTCCCACTTACCGACCAGCTCTTCGACATCCACTTGGGCACCCACCGCATCGGCAATCATGCTGCTCATACCCAACGCTGAGCGAGGGACTTGACTTAATATTCCCGCATAGCGAATGAGCTCTTGGGCGTGATCTTGGTCGATTGAGTTTAAACTTACTCCCGCAAGGCAAAGCAGGCGTTCAATCACCTGCGATTTCTTTTCTTCCACAACTTGGGGGAGCAAGCGATATTTACTCCAAGCTTCGAAATACTGGTGAAAGAAAACTTGGTTAACGATGTCTAAAAAGTCACGAGATTCACTGGCATCGTTACGCGCTTCTTCAAATAGCTCTTCTGTGTAAAACGTGGGAAGCGGTGACGCCGCGCCGTACAGCCCCATAAAGGTTGCTGTCAGCTGAGTTTTATTATCTTGTATGTCTAGTTCAGCAAGCTCGGTAGGCTGAAACGCCAGCGAAAGCTCTGGTCGGGTGCGGATTCGCGATTTCACAAAGTCATCAACACATACTCCCTCCTGCGCGGCTTGCCAGCGCAAGAGTCTTATTGCCTGAACATGAGAAAAGTGCTCAGGCTTGGCATGTAAGTGATCAATTACATCAACTGACGTTGACCGACTTGTGGTGGCCATTGATAGCGTTCCTTGGTGTTCATATTTTCAAATGTTAACTGCGTAAAACAATTGATGGCTGAGAATGACGACAGCAAATGTTTTAATACGGCACTGAATACAAACATGTCGCCTTTACCCGGAAAAGAATCAGGGTTTAATGACACGTTAATGTCTACGCCCGAAATCATCGCCCCTTGAAACAAACGACGGCGACGCTGGCTACTTAAGGTGGAAATCGAATCTGCTCGTTTGGTGTTCGCTTGAACTTTCGCTCTATCACGACTATCGGTAAAAATGTACAGTTTAAGCAGCGCCATCAAGTGTTCTGGCTCGCACAATGTCAGCTGATTTAAGTACAGATGAGAAATCAACCGCCAAAGCGTGTTGTCGCCCAATGGTGGCTCGACGGGCTTAGTTGGTGTCAATATATTCTTAAATGTCGCCATTTCTGGCGAGGTTTCTGTGGCTTTACAAATATCCCCATATTGGATTTCTTCTGGCAAGTGACCATTGGTGCATCGCACCGTGACACTTAAGGTTTCTTGTCTTAAGTGTGGGCTTTCTTGTGGGTAAGCCACTGACAGATAAAGGGACGAGCCTTTGGAGAGTTTATTGGGCCTTCTGCGCAATGAATAGACGGGAATGTTTTCCGAATTGGGATTAAACATCTCAAATGGACGATAGTCTCTCGCAATCACTGTGCCTTGCTGAAAACCGACGACTTTATCGAGAGAATAGATGTGATCCTGACTGCGAGAAGCACGCAGCTTATATTCTGCTTTTTGGTGATCCAGATGAATGGAATCCGCTTCGCCATCGAATAGATTCACCGCAGGCACACAATGTAATTCAATATGGTCAGCGGTAAAGGTTGGCAACTCGTGTTGGGTTTCTATCAGAAAATCGATACTAAATTGCTGCGCGTCTTCTGCTTCTCCCCACCTAGCAAAGTCCACCACATCAAAGAATAAAAATTTCTGCGGCAGCATGTAATATTCCTGCAGAACACGAAACGCGGGAAAGGAATTGCTAGGGTAATCCAGCAATGGCAACTCATCTCTATCAATAAGCGACTGAAATTTAGTCTTGCCTATTCGATATGTCATGGAACCACAATTGACTCTGACATCTTTCAGGTGCTGACAAAGAAAGGCGTAGCGGTGCGATGCTTCAACGTAAGAGCCCGGCAGATGAAAGCGTAAAGACTTTGGTCGCCAATCCTTGAGCAATAAGCCACTCAGAGTAAAGTGAATTCTCAAACAAGCTTGACCTGCGTTACCGTGCAGCCACTCCACGTTATCAATACCGAGTGGATGGAGCTCGACATCAGCGCAAGTACTAAAGGTGCAACTATGACCATCAACTGGGTTGGAGTTGATGGTGGTGCCTTTTTTCACTTTCAAGGTTTCCGACAGGCTCGCTTTCGGCGTAAATTGCATGATGGTAGCCGAAGGTAAAGGCCGCAAATAATGGGGAAATAAGAGTTGCGTTAGGCCATGAATCAGCTCGGGAAAGTCATCATCCAATCTTTCTTTTACTATACCCGATAAGAATGCGGTGCCTTCTAGTAGACGTTCTACATCCGGATCGGCGTTTTGCCCCGCTAGCATAGGCGCTAAAGCGGGGTGCTTTTTGGTAAATTCTTTGGCTAGATTTCTTAGATAATCTAGTTGTTCTCTATAGTGGTGATTGATCATTCGCAGTTAAATCTCATCGACACGAATTCGCCCATCGGCACCAAGCACGGTTTCAAACGCTAGCGCCACTTGCTCGCGCTCAACTCGCACCTGAGTGTTGATATGAAAAACGACACCGAGTGGATTACTCTGTTGTGGAATAAAGCGAACATCAACGTCATAAACTCTAGGTTCGTATCGCTTTATTGTGTCAACGATCACTTGCTCGAATGCCTTAACGTCTTGCAAACCTTCGCCATATCGATAGTCATTTAAGTCAGGCATACCAAAATCCAGACACGCTTGTGAGCTGCCTTGCTGAGTATTCAGCAGCTTAACTAAGTAACGGCTAATGCACAGGCTCAACTGCTCTTTGTCAGTATTTGACTGCACGGGTTGTGGCGTTGAGCGCTGACGGACACGCTCTAATAATCGATTGGCATACATAACGAACCCTACCTATACAAAACGAAATGAGGGGCTCAACATAGAGCCCCAGTATGGCTAGCTTTGAGCAGACAATGAATCTGTGTGCTCGATATTGCCTTGTGTATAGGTCATGGTCTTTTCTTCAAATCGCCAGAATAGCTTGGACAGAAGAGGCGTTTCAGCATTTTCACGATTGGTTGTATCGCGTAGAATAACCTCTTCGCCGCAAAGAGTAGCATTCTTGTAAACCATCTCGAAGAAGCCAACCTGCACGCCATTTTCAATGCGATAGAATTTATGCGTGATATCTAGCTTCTCTCCTGATGTCAAACACTTGAAAAGCTCTGGAGATTGTGGACCAACTTCAACGATAGCCCAAGTCGGGTCGTAGAACCTTGCGCCATTGGCTTTGCCAGACTGAGTATCCGTTGGAATCATCACACTTGAGTGTGTTTCAAAACATCTTACGAAATCACTCACATCTGAACCAATTTCTGTGTTTTCGCCTTTGATAAACTTACCATCGACAGTTTCGAACTTGATATAACTATTGTGTGCCATTTTGAAATTCCCTACATTTATTGAAATTGAAGTGACCTTTAGGTTTAACTCGGCAGCACACTAGGTCGAGCGTGCTGCCACTAAAACTACTCTTTATCCAATTTACCTTTTAGGGACAGCGTGAATGACGCGCCCATATACTTAAAATGTGGTCGTGCATTGATAGACACTTGATACCAGCCTGGATCCCCAGCCACGTCTTCAACATTGATTTCCACCCCTCTCAACGGACGGCGGCTACGAACGCTTGCCTCTGGGTTTTCCATCTCTGTCACATACTGTCCCGCCCAGGCATTCAGTTCAGATTCCAGCTCTAATCGGTCTTTCCAAGTCCCGATATTTTCACGCTGTAAGACTTTGATGTAATGCGCTAAACGATCCATGATCATCATGTAAGGAAGCTGAGTAGACAGTTTATAATTGAGCTCAGCCTGCTTGCCTTCTTCGGTATTGCCAAAGGTTTTTGGTTTTAAGCAGGAGTTCGCCGAGAAGAAGGCAGCATTGTCGCTTCCTTTGCGCATTGTCATGCCGATAAAGCCTTCTTCAGCAAGTTCAAATTCACGACGTTCAGAAAGCAACACTTCGGTTGGGATCTTGGTTTTTATCTCACCCATGGATTCAAATTGATAGAGCGGTAGGTCATCTACGGCTCCCCCGCCCTGCGGACCAATGATATTGGCGCACCAACGGTATTTGGCAAAACTGTCTGCCAACCGACTCGCAAAGGCAAAGGCCGTATTGCCCCAGCAAAAGTGCTCGTTACTCTCACTCACCGTTTCGTTGTAATTGAACGACTTGCATGGCGCTGTATCTTGACCGTAGGGAAGACGTAATAGGAAACGAGGTAATGTTAAGCCAACGTATCGAGAGTCTTCACTTTCACGGAAACCTTGCCATTTGGCGTAGAAAGGACTTTCAAATACACTTTGTAAGTCTTTCAGTTTAGGGACGTCTTGCCAATCTTCGACACCAAAAAACTCAGCGCCAGCCGCACCAATAAATGGGGCGTGACACATCGCTGAAACGCTGGCTACGTTTTGCAGTAGCTTGATGTCTTGCGCGCCTGGACCAAAGTCATAGTTCGAAATAATGGCTCCGTAAGGCTGCCCACCGAACTGGCCATATTCGTCTACATAAGCCAATTTATACAGGCCAGAACGTACCACTTCAGGGCTATCTTCAAAGTCATCTTGAAGATCTTGCTTACTGATATTGGTCATTTCGATGCGGATGTTCTCACGAAAATCCGTTCTATCAACCAGGAATTTCAACCCACGCCAAGCGCTCTCGATCTTCTTAAATTCTTCATTGTGCAGTACTTGGTCTACCTGGGCAGAAATCTGTTGGTCAAGATCGCCTATCAAAGCATCCACCAAATCACCGGAAATCACCGCCCCTTCACGTTCTGGCTTAACCAAGTCTTTGATTAGCGCTTGCAATCCCGTGGTGGCGACAGAGTAAGTATGCTCATCAGGGTTCATCTTCGATGCTGCGACAATTTGATCAAGCAAGGTTGCATTATCGACGTCTTCTGCTGTTGTTTCTGCTACTTGTTGTTCAGCCATGATGTTACTCCGCCTTTGGTTCTTCAGATTCAATACCTAACTCTTTTAATAGTGCGTCTCTTGAGGACTCATCTTGAATTAAGCTTTGCACCTTCTTACGAAATTCAGGTACGTTACTTAACGGGCTCTTAAGCGCTTTAAGTGCATCACGTAATTCCATCAATTTAGCAATTTCAGGGATCTGGCGAATGATCTGATCTGGCTCAAAATCTCTCATATTTTCAACTTTGAGATTAACGGGTAGTTGTTCGTCTTCTTCAGCGCCAGCCAACGTTTTTGGTACAGCAAATTCCAAATTCAGCCCCTGCGCCTTCAGCACATCGTTAAAGTTGTCCTTATCGACATTCACTGGTGTACGTTCTTCTACCATTCGCTCATCTTCAGCAGTAGTAAAGTCTCCGACCACCAACATTTTCAGCGGAAGTTCAACTTCTTCTTTCACATCACCAGTAGCGGGCTTATACACAATATTTACCCTTTCTTTAGGGGCGACTGAACTTTCTTTTGCCATAGTATGTGTCTCCGTAACCGCAGCTTATTGGGCTGCTTTAAAGTATCTGACCGCGATCGTAGGATCGATTAAATGTATTTGATTTAAAATGGTTTCTGCCGCCTCATCCTGCTTCAACACAAGGTGGCAATCGTAAGCAATCTTATAAGCTGAAAGAGCCAGTTCGGGCTGCCATAAATCCAAACGATATTGTTGAATCTGTTCTAGGCTTGACGCGATTTGAGTTAATGCCAATTGAGTACAATGATCTTGTTGTAGGATTTGAGCCATCCTAAGTTTAAGCCGGAACTGATCGTATGGTGCGCCGCCAATTAGGGCATGATTTAGTAAGCCTAGAGCTTGCTCCACTTGCCCGGAGGTAACCAAGGCATTCGCTTTCGCTTCGATCTCGGAGGTGTTATCTACACCCGTATCGACAGCAGACTTATCAAGGCTGGTTAGCCAATCTTGGGTCGCTAAACTGGCAAATGGCCGTTCATCGTTGTACTTGAGCAATATAATCTCGGGAAAGCGGGACACAAGATCTCTGCATGACTTTTCTATTTCATTTTTCGCGTCAGCATAGCCAGAGCCCAAACCAGATAGTATTTGTAATGACTGATAGCTCAAATCTAACCAAAAAGGATTCGTCGCAATGGTGTTTTCACAGGCACTGAGCCAAACCATTGCATCGCCCGTGTTCTTAGCAGATTCTAGTAAACTTTCGTCTTGCCACGAAGGCGGGGATACATGGGTAACAGCGCCCACACTTGATGGTACGGTGAGCATTTTTCCCCAAGCGGCTATTCGACGTAGTCGATAGCTAAGCGCGAGTTTAGGGTCTTGTTTAAATAACCTTTCTGCACTGCTACGAAATTTGCCTAACCCTTGCTCAAGCAACGCTTCTGGCGCTTGGTCACCCTCAGCAAGGTCAGTCTGAATATCTTGTGACGGAGCGTTATTCGCCATCTGCGTAAGCGAAGATTTATCGACGTGAATTTGACTATCAGGCACCGAATGGTTGACTGCTCTCTCATCGCAATTAACTTGAGTGTGCGGCTCTCTATTATCTTCATCGATGATGCTTGTCGCGACAGCACTACTTAGCGCTACGTTGTCAGATTCGCGGCTTTGCTTTGCGTTGTCATCTGACTTCCCAGTTGCTATCTCATCAGGCTGCGTCGTATCACCTTGATTTTCACTTTCAGGGAGCAGTGGCACTCGGTTTAGGTGATTCATCAAACTGCGCATAACCGGCGCATCGTCATACTTGTCCACTAGCGCATATTCCAGCCCTTGAACCGCATCACAGGCACTTTGAACCTCACTGGAATGAGCTTTTTCTTCGCTCTGAACAAATTTTTCCGCCCAGTTATTTGTCCAATCTAACCACCATTGGATGGCATTGATTCGACCACGCACACGCTTTTTCGGCGGATAAGCGTCTTCCCAAAAGTTTTCTGTTATCCCTTTCAGTAGGTTAGCGCCTTGAGTGACACCACTTAGACCATCGATCTGGCAACGTGCAACCGCAAGATAAGCTGCAAATTGAAAATGTTTACCATGCTGTGATAGAAGGTTCTGAATATCTCGGTCTACAATGACCCAATTGACCGCATCCGGTCCCTGATCCATCGCGTTAAGCTTGCCAACTTCAGCCAACGTATGTTCAGCTTCTGGAATATCAGATATATTGATGCCTGCTGGATGAAGCTCAGAGATCGGCTCCACACCCAGCTGCGAAATAATGTCACTCAAGACTTAACCCTTAACGTAGTTTTATAGTTTATAATATTGTGTTTTATTTATTACGACTAAAGTCGTATTTATGGCTTTATTACTAGCCAATAACCACTGATAACAATTCGTTATGAATTTAGTCCTTTAACTACCGCAGATTTCAAATCAAATAACAGGACGACATCCTATCAATTAATTATTTCAGTAAGGTGACCTTTGTATGAATACTTTATAAAAATGTAAGTAATATTGAATGCACATGACATTATTAGATCGATTAAATCATCAAAGCAACTCACATAAATCATCAATATTTCAAATAATTCACGATAAAATCAAATTTATTAAGCACATCAAAAACACCTAACCTCATGTTTTAAAATAAAATTAGTAACAAACAATCATATTGGCAAGTTGATAATTATTCTAATATTTCATTTTCATTCATTTATATTTCAAAAATGTTTGTCTTTTTTGAGTACATTAATGAATAATAGATCCTATGAATGACTCTTCGCTCTTATCCCATTAAAACTAACTTATTGCCATTGACTTCAACATCGCCAGACACAACTCTTGTAGAGGCTTGATCAAGTGCCGCTTTCGATAATTTAGCCACCGTATTTGCTTGTTCAATTTTCGTTTGTGCAAGCAGAGTGTCTAATTCCGTCTGGTTTTGCGTAATACTCGCTTGAATAGTCTTCAAAGTGGCAAAGTCTATAGCGCCATCCGCATAGGCGATCCTTTGCGATTCCGTATGTAGTGCACTTAATGTGGCGTTAATTCGGGTTTGATTAACTTCGTAGTTCTGCTGTTGAGCCCGCAGTGTTTGTAGATGGTAACTGTTCAAAATTGCTCGAGTACAATCTTCTTTAAATGTATAGCTGGTCGTAAACGCATTAATTCCCCAATCCAAGGTCGGGTTTATTGCACCATTTTCTCCCACATTGATTGCGTTGACAGCGGCACCATAGATACGGAATACGTTGCCAAAATTATATGACTGCTGCGTACCTAACGTAAGCGAAGAAGCGGTTGTGCTTTTTGTGGTAAAGCCATGTTCTGTTTCTAAATGAATGCCTTTGCTCATAATAAGCCTCACTGACAATATCTAAAACTCTGTTTTTGCTTTTAAAAGCACCCTATCCGTCATGGATCAAAGCTCAAAATTTGATAGAAAAATTGATAAATTTATACAGCAAGTGCGATTGTATTGAGTTTATTTTGAACAAACCTAGCTTTAGATCACACTAATTGTACATATAGGGCTTATTTGTACATTTGTTATTTAAATCCAATAGTCACTGAATAAAGTTAATAATTAATCAATAATTATTAATAAAAATGTACAAACACGTCATTCTGTAACCAAATGAAAGAGGAAAATAATTAGAAATTTGACTGGAAAAAAAACTCCTAGCGCGAGGCACTAGGAGCAAACCATTGAAGAGATTAATTTGTTATTTTTATATGTGCTTTTAGCACCGCAGGTAAAGCGAAGTAGTTGACAATAAGTGTAATCAGAAAGACGGAAATTACTGTCACTACAAACGGCTCATCTGACACCGTTCTTATCACCCAAGGTGGAATAAAATACACTAAGGGCAACAATATAATGAATGTATATAACGCCACCCAATGGGTATTAGGTGGCGAGTTTTTAGGCTCACCACTCATTATTAACCCCTTGCGAAGTAGCTGTTCATTACATAGCTATATTTAGTTGTGTGGTCCGCAAGCACACGACCTAACGCATCACCATAATCACTGCGCCAGTCATTCATTAGCTCAGCAAGAACTGAAGCCCATGTTGTAACTTTCACGCCAGCTTGAACCAAACGTTGTACCGTCACTTCTTGAACCGTTTTGTTCCAAGTACCTGATGCATCAATAACAGCATAGACATCGTAACCTTCTTCTACAGCTGCAAGAGCAGGGAATAGGAGACATACATCCGTTACAATACCAGCCATGATGATTTTCTTACGACCTGTTTTTGCAATAGCATCACGAAACGCTTCACTATCCCAAGCATTGATTTGACCTTCACGCTCAATAACGTCGACACCTAATACTTCTGGGATCTCAGGCATAATAGGGCCGTTTGGACCTTCAGGTAGACTCGCCGTCACTACTGAAGGAAGGTTAATTGCCTTAGCCGTTTTAATCAGTCCCATGATGTTATTTTTTAATACTGTTGGATGCTCGTCTCCAAGACCTACCATTAGGCCAGTTTGGTGATCGATCATTGCTAGTACAGAGTTCTCTGGTGTCAAAAATTCTGAATATTTAGTTTTTGTAGACATGTGGATTTCCTTTCTTTATTACTCTTTAAAAATTAAAATTAACTGACTATCTTCTCGGGCAGTAAAGTTCAGCTCTTCTGTGCGAATCAGCGTGCCTGCCTCAACAGTTTGATTATTGATAATCGCTGATCCTGAACTCAAATAGGCGAGGACTTCACCTGTATGTTCTGTTCTATCCCCTTCTTTTGATTGGAATAGTTCGATAACCGTGTGGCTCTCAAAGGTGTCGTATTGCTCTTCAGTACCACCATAGATACGCACTCTTTCGCCAGTAACAGGTTGATAGGCTTTATAACCCGCTTTCTGTCCTGACACTTCGGGTAGCACCCACAACTGAATCAATTTGTTAGGTTCTGAATCTGGGTTGATTTCGTTATGTACAAAACCCTCACCACCAGCGCGCTGCACTTGAGCCCAACCTGTTTCAAGATTCTGGCCATGCTCTAAAGATCCAGCATGAGAAATACGACCTTTCGCCATGACACTAATTACATCAATCTCATGGTGTGGGTGTAGACCGGTTTCACCTTGAGGATCGAAATCAGCATCGGCTAAGTAAACAAAGTTGCCAATTCCATCGAAGGTTTTAGAGTCTGCACGGTTGTTAAAAACGCGGGAGTCTTTAACCACTTGTTTTTCTTTTAGGCCGGCAAACCCACCCTGTGGTAGCTGATCTAGAGTTAATATTTCCATAACTTTCTCCTCAATAATGTCACTCGAAAGTACGGAAGTAAGATTAGTTGGTTCTCAGTTATTGATAAATATGCAAATTGATATAATATTGTTCAATATATGACAACAATAACAGAGGGATTGATATGGTAGATGTGAACGATATGCTTGTGTTCGCAAAGGTAGTGGAGAAAGGCAGCTTTACCGCTGCGGCAGATGCGTTAGGTACACCAAAATCCAATATCAGTAGAAAAATTACCCGCTTAGAGCAAGAAGTCGGGGTACGATTATTAGAACGATCAACTCGCTCTCAAAGGCTTACAGAAATTGGAAGACAGTTTTACGATTCCTGCCGCCGCATAAAAGATGAGTTAGAAGTTGCCCAACATACGGTTGAATCTCTAATGGAAAAACCAGTTGGGACACTGAAAGTTTGTACCTCAGTAACCATAGGCCAGTCCCTTCTACCCAGCATTCTTTCTGGCTTTTGCTGCAAATATCCTGATATCAAGCTCGAACTAAGCTTAACAAACCGACGTGTTGACGTGATTGAAGAAGGGTTTGACATTGTCTTTAGGGTAGGAAAATTGGTGGATTCTGGCCTTATCTCGAAAAAGCTCAGCACATTGAATTTGCGCTTATACGCGTCCCCCATCTACGCAACAAAAGAAATCAATATCCCAACGGATCTACTTAAATGCCCCCTCATGCTAATGAACGACAAAGAACGAAAGCCTATATGGAACTTTGTTTCAGGCGATCTTAGACAGCAAATTCATTTTACCCCCCACATCCAATGTGATGATTTTTCTGTACTTAAACGTATGGCGATGCAAGGTGTCGGTGTTACTGAGTTACCCGAATACATGGCTGAAGAGTTCGTTAAGCAGGGAAAGCTCATCCACATTTTACCTAAATGGCAATTTGAAAGTGTCTCACTGTACGCTTTGTATCCCAGCCGACGAGGCGCGACACCGAAGCTTCGGGCTCTATTAGAGTATCTTGCTGAACACTTACCCAAAAATAATTGAGTCAGGATTAACGATGAACTAGGGCAAGTCGACTTTTCGTAAAGCCCTAGTTCTCTACTCGAATCTAACACAACTTAAAATAGTAATCCTGAGTTACTGAGCCAGAATCCTGGCTAGCCAATTGTGAAAGGGAAGTAATCGAATATCACACGCCCCACAGATTTAAATTTTCGCGTTAGTTTGCTTAAGGCAGCGCGCTTTTGGAAACATCTAAATTTCATGGTGGTTCCTTTAAAACTAGTCAAACCGATTAATGCTTTTGTATTGCAATCAGGACCTTGCCTCTCCTCAAGATGCCCTATGACTTGCCGGCCAATTAAACAAAAGTTATCTAGGCTTTCGCTCAGGCTCGATTTAGAAAAAACATTTGGGCTGTAGCAGCTTGTGCTGCCAAAGGGTCGTCGAAGTAAGGTATCCTTGTGTTTCTCAATTTTCTGCATATTGACGATATCATACCCTTCTCTCCACTTTTGCATCATAGTCGGTATCAACTCCGGTGGATGTGGTAAACCGGCATCGATAAAAATGAGTGCAATGCCGCGGCTACGATTCACTCCTACATCCAAAGGCTTCCGACTTCTGCCACTGACATAAATGGTTTCACTGCGTTCTTCGAGTGAATTGAGTACTTTTTTCAGACGGCTATGAAACTCTGATATACGATCTATTTTTTTATCGTAAGAAATGACAATCGATAGCACTATATTTTCATTTTCGACATCGTTGATATAAGAATCTTCTCTCATAACTGTCACTCTAGGTTGATAAGTTAACCATAAGTCTCAACACCAATTAAAAAACAATGTTCAATAAATGGCTTTTATAACATTATTATTATTTAGAGATTGCTTTTGAATACCCAGTTTGTATTGTTTTGTATTAACTGCTTACACAATGTCTTCCAAATTGTGACAACGATGAATTCCATCGTATTAATAAGTACGAACAATAAATATAAAATCAACAACTTAGAAAAGATTTGGTTTATTTTTACTCTTTCTATACATCAGAGTGCAATCCGATGACATTCTGTTACGAAATACAACAAAATAATATGCTATCTTTAAAAACCATTCAGAAAATAAAATGCTGGTGGGAAAATAAAACACAAAAACTTAATTATACAAGATCCGAAAACTAGATTTAAAAGAAAATGCCATTTCGCAATCTAGCTTTATATATTTAGTTAGATTTCCAGGTTAATTATATGATCAAAAACAATAAACACTTACTTTTTATTTTTATATACTTTTTTATTTTCTATATTTTCCTCTCCATTTTTCGCCCTATCTACAATCCTGACGAAGTCCGGTACGCACAAATAGCGATGGAAATGTTATCCACTGGTCAATGGATTGAACCTCATTTCAATGGGTTACTTTACTTTGAGAAACCCATATTAACCTATTGGTTTAATAGCTTGTTTATTGGGCTTGGCGGATTAAGTAATCTTTCAGTTCGTATGACCGCTATCTTAAGTAGCGCGCTAATGAGTTTTGCGGTATGGCGATTTGCCAACACTTATCTTGGCAAACAAAGTGCCAAATACAGCTTGCTCGTTTTTGTGTCCAGTCTCTATGTTGTGGTACAGGGGAGCTACTCAGCAACCGATGCCTTGTTCTCAGCCTGGGTGACACTCGCTCTGGTGACCCTTTATCCTCTACTTTCTAACCCTAGCGTCAAAGGCTATCTTACGTTTGGCGCTCTATGTGGACTCGGATTTCTGACCAAAGGATTTATCGCTCTCGCGCTTCCATTTATCGTTGGAATAGCCGCCGCAATACGGTCCAAAGCGATTGGAAAAATGTGTACGTTTGGGTGGTTTGCAATACTAGGAGCATTAACCGTTACTCTGCCATGGAGTATCGCAATAGCAATAAAGAACCCCGATTACTGGCACTATTTCTTTTGGGTGGAAAATATTCAAAGATATTTTTCTGAGCATAACGCACAACACCCGAACCCCACTTGGTATTTCATTCCTATCGTCTGGGCTGGGCTACTTCCTTGGAGCGGTTTCATCGTATCTACAATTCGGTGCAGCTTTAAAACAAAGCCTAGCATCCGTCGACCAATAGAATATCTAGTCTTTTGGTCAATCTTGATAGTGATATTTTTCTCTCTTTCGAATGGAAAATTATCCAGCTATGTTTTTCCTGCTATGCCTGCTTTTGCTATGTTGTTAGGCCACAGTATTTCACGGTTCGCTCGGATGAAACAATTACCAAAAGATGGTATTTGGTTTAATTTAGTTCTATCTATTCTTGGACTGAGTTACCTAATTTACGAGATAGCGTTTGGGAATGATTTAATTAGGTCAGGACATGACCAGATATCAGCGAGTCTAATGCTACTATCTTTTGTATTTTGGATTGTCATTACGATTTTTCCATTCGCGCCACGTACAAAAATCTATGCGCTCGCTTTGTCTATGACTGGTTTACTCATGACCGCTTCAATCGCGATGCCTTCGGCTGTGGCTAAAGATAATATTAATACCGTACTGTTTACCAAAATCACCCCTTACCTCAATGAAAACACGGAAGTTTTCTCGACCAAAGATTGGGTCGGAGCCGTTAACCTAACAAATAAAATCACACATGTTAATCTTCTTGGTAATGCAGGTGAGTTTGAATATGGCCTACAAAACAGTAACGACGGTGTAAAACATTTGTCGATAAATAGCTTTGATACACTGATTACTTCAAGCAACCACCCGCGCGTCATAGTCATACTCAGCAATGAGGAAGCGGAGCAGTTCGCACTACCAAAGGCTGATGTCACGTATTCTGATGGAAACCTTACATTGTTAGTGTATCAACCACACCCAAAAATCATCACTTAAGTTCGATACCCAAATTACTTCAAGATTCAGGATTCAGAGCGATGTGAGTGCCCCAATTTAAGGAAAAGGTCTGCAAGAATGGCCATCCATTTCAAAGACCTTTGACGCGTAAGTGGGCCACTCAATTCAGAAGGTATAGCACTGTATATTGGTGAGTTTTTAACGATTGATCGTCTAGGATTTAGCTTGAAAATATATCGCTTGATATTCCATTGCGATAGCCCCTTCCTTACACTGCTCGGTAAGTTCGGCATAATTGTCGAACCAGTCGTCAATAAATGAGTCACTAAAATGTCGGCAATGCGGCAGCCAGCCTCGAATATAACCTTTAAAGCTGTGGGCACTTTCAAACTCGCTCGAGCGTGATTTTTGCCAAACGTCAGCATCTGAAAAGCCGGCTTGTTGTAAGAGTGCTCTAAACCCACTTACCGTATGGTATTGATATGGATTAACAAACCCCTTACGTTGTGTAGAATATGGCTCCACAGTTTCTAATAACTCCGCCGCTTTCCATAGAGCGTCACATCTAGGGTATATCAGGCCAATAAATGTGCCGCTTTTCTCTAGCTTCTTTCTGATGTTAGCGAGCACATCTTCTATCTCAGAAATCCAATGAAGACAGTTAAAACTGGTAACGATTGAATAGCTGTTCGGGAGGGTGTCCACGTCCTTGGCATCAATATTAATAAAATCAACCAAAGAGTCGGATGACTTGCAAAATTGGATCATAGATTGAGAAGAGTCGACACCAGTTACCTTGGCACCCAGCCTGCTCATAAAACGAGTCACCTTTCCATCTCCACAACCTATATCTAGCAGCGACTTATCGGCAAGATCTATATCCAAACTCTTTAGTAGCCCTACCGCCTCCGAAGACTGGACTTGAGAGTTCTCGTGATAAAATTCAGCATCTTCAAATAGGCGCATTATAGTTTCCAATAATTAAATGTGTCCAAATGCAGGATGCTAACATAAAATACCAAACATATGCTCTCCCTTTACTACCACAAAAATCACCACTATTCAGGGAGCTAATTAGTATACGAATTTTTGGAATCATTAATTATGAATACTCATACATTTCATCAAAAAGTTATCGATTTAATTTCAAATTGGAAAATTAAAGAGCTGTGTGAAGAACACTTCGGCGAACCATTTGTATGGGAAGTCAAAGGCACAAGCCAGCTTTCCAAAACTTATACCGCTAAAAACGAATATTTTGAACAAGCATTAAACAGGCTGGGTCAACATTTACAACCCGGTGCGAGCATATCGGTGATCGATAGCTATAGTGTCGACACAACACTGATACTTGAGCTGGAAGGTAATATGACGACTCTATCAGGACAGCCTTACCACAATCAGTACTGTTGGATTGTTAAGACAGAAAATAACAAGATTACATCTATCACTGCTTACTTAGATACCTTGTTACTTGAACAAATTATTGGTGGGAAATCTTGAACTCTCTTATAGGGAGACATCTTGCTTTTGTTTATGTTATGAACAAAAGCAAGATGTAGAGGTTCTGATATTGCCACCTCTATCTGGAGGTATTCAAGTTGTGAAACTAAGATACTAAAGCATTTTTTCTCAAGCGTTGATTTTTATAACGATTGACATTCTCAGCGAAACGCTTGTCTCTCCCTCCCACTGCCTGCATTCGTTTATCGCAACGACGAATGCTCAATTGCCTGCCTCCATTCTTCAAGTTATCAACATACCTTTTTAAGTCGCTTTTTTTAAAATGTGGATTCAACAAGTATTGCATTGTTTTGGCTGCCAGAATATTTTGAGCAGATTCAGACGTCAACATGTCATCCGGGCTGCCGATTTTAGGAAAATAGCTTGTATCACGGAAAAGGTCTTTCAACCTCCGCGAATATGCTCTTTCTGGCAATCCAACTACCTCATCAATAATAAATTCCACCCATTCGTAGCCTTCCGCACGAATGCATAAAGCATCAAAGTCAGAGTAGTAATCTGGAGCACTCACGTCGAGTGCAACGAAATTGTTAATGCGTGCACCTTCTTCCCATTGAAGTGCTCTATGCCGAGTGTTCAAGCTTGATGGATCTTGGTAGCCAGTCGAACAAATTTTTCCACCATAATGAAACCACCGATCAGTCACATTCGACAGTTGATTGCGCAGCTTCTTTGCTAGCATATAGTTGTAAGCCATAAGCTGAGTTTTTCGAAGAACCCCGAAAAATTTCTCATCTTCGACCTGAGCATGTTCGAGGATAAGCTCTAGAGAGTTAGTGTTTACTAGTTCGTATGCTCCAGGGTACTCCTTGTAAACTTGAGCAAGCGCGCCATGATTACCGATAATAGAGTCAACAGTTACTCTCGTATTATCAGAAAACTTAGGCATTAGAGGTTGAAAGCCCGTAGAGTTTGCTTTAGAACGACCATTCTGATCTGTAAACGTAAGATGAGCTTTGTCTACAAATCCATAGCTGGACATATCGGCTAAGCGCTTTGCCGCAGCTGTTCCAAAATTATTTGTGGCATTCAGGTTCCCTGGTACAGGATCTTTCAGATCTAATACAATAGACACTCTATTTGCTAAACCGGTTTTATCTTTCGCAATATATTCGACAAGTTTTAAAGCAGAAATACATCCTCTTGAATGCCCTATTGCATTGATTTTTAGAACCTTACCTGCATTGGCAGGATTACGAAAATAATTCTTAATGTGGGAGAGCGCTGAATTTGCCCTCGCCCCAGTACCATGAGCTGTACCGCCAGTTGCCATATTCATGGACTTGTGTTTAGCAATATTTGATATATTACATCCATCCAATAAATGCACATCACCTAACTTTAGTGAATATTCTTTCCCACCCTTCTTTTTTAGATTGTTTATTTCATCGTAAATATAGCCAGAGCAGGTGTCTAAATTACCTTTGTTCTTGCTTAGAGTCGAAACACGGCTAGTACCGCAAAAATAAAATGTGATCTGATTGTTCATAAAATTGATTTATACACTCTTGTACTCGTTACTTAGCAACTCTCTGAGAGAGCAGAGAACTGGGATAAAAACAGCCTCGACAGAATGTCATCAATCTTATTGATAATAAGGTTAAAGAATGGTTAACACCTTAACTTATAAGGGAAAATACCAAAATCTAGTTATAGGTTATTGGCATAATGTTATTCATAGTGCCCAGCTAGTTTGTCTGGTAATTTACCACCGGGAGAGACCTGCATCATAGGTCCAACCTGTTAAAGCAGACCATTTGCTTTCTCTTCATCACGAAGTGTCAACACTTCATAGCCTGTATCGGTCACCAAAATGGTATGTTCAGATTGGGCAGAAAGCTTCTTATCACGAGTGACGACTGTCCAACCATCTTTCTTGGTTTTTGTCTTCGCTGTCCCCTGATTGATCATGGGTTCAATGGTAAAAGTCATGCCCTTTTCTAGAGTCAGCCCCTGATTGGGTAAACCAAAGTGTAATACTTGTGGTTCTTCATGCATCTCTCGACCTATTCCGTGTCCACAATATTCTCGAACGACACTGTAGCCATGTTTTTCTGCATAAGATTGAATGGCATACCCTATATCACCCAATTTTGCGCCTGGCTTGACTTGACGAATGCCTAGCCACATTGCTTGATACGTCACATCAACGAGCTTTTTAGCAATCGGTGATGCTTCAGGCATAACATACATTTTACTGGAGTCGGCAATAAATCCATTTTTTTCTAGGGTAATATCGAGATTGACAATATCCTTGCGAGAGAGGAGTTGCCCCTCTTTGGGCACTCCATGGCATACCACATCATTTATGGATGAATTAAGTACGAACTGGTAGCCATATTGACCTTTAGATGCAGGTCGTGAATTAAGTTGATTCACAATAAAGTCATCAACTTGATTGTTGATATCCATGGTCGATATCCCGGGAGTGACGTACTCATCCAGCATTTTAAAAACGCTCGCGAGTAATCGACCTGACTCGCGCATAAACGCAATTTCACTGTCATTTTTTATATGTACTGGCTTACTCATTGCCGTACCCCGCAATGTGGGAGATATTTTCAATCGATACCTCAGCTGACTGTAATAGCTGTGCGACAATTTCATTGAACGTCATCTGTGGGTGTAACTCTGACAACATACCAATTTTAATCCAAAACTCTGCCTGAGAATTTATTGAGCGAGACATAATGGAACTTGCTTTGCGTATCTCTTCGTGCAGCTCATCTGAAATCTTTACAATACCCATAATTTTACTTCGTATATAAATAATATACGAAACATATACCAATCGTTACGTTATATCAACAAATAAATATTACTTTCACGCTTTACAATATCGTTAAAAATCCAAAAATAACAAAACAATAAACCATTTTATCATCAGGATTAAAAACAAAATATTTTTACACAATAACCATAATTGATAGAAATAATCACAACACAATGCATAGATCTTGCAAACAACCTCACTAAGCAAAAGAACAAAGACCAAGATCCAATTTGAATATTTAGATTTCAATTATGAATTTTTAACCGAAAATGTCGGGAGGAACATCAAAATTAACAAAGTTGATACTATCAAAACTATCATTAATTCGCTTGTATTCTGCATTTATTAATCAATTGTATTTTTATTGTTAAATTTTTGTATTGATAAAAGATTCACTCGTGCTAGCTTAATAATGCTCACGCATTACATAGATTGTAATTTTATATATTTAAGGATGATTAAAATGAAACTTGTATACAAAGTTGGTATTCTCTCGGCTATTATTTTCTCAGGCGCAACCATGGCAGAAGTAAATAACTCTTCTGAAGCTGCTTATTGTATCGATCATGGTGGTAAGGTAGAAACTATGGTTGCGAAATACGGAAATGATGTAAATGGATTTGAAAAACAATTCTGCACCTTCGCCAAAGATAATGGATTTATCGCTGTTGGCTTGGATGCCTACGCTTCTGAAAAACCCAATATGGCAGCAACTTACATTCAAAAGCTTGGAGCTATTGATGACTCCTCTGCGTTATGGGATGGAAATTACACCAACCCGTCAATGAATGTTTGTCATAATTTAGGTGGTTCTTCAATTACTTATAACGTTGTTTCAGGTGGCTTTACCAACAACTTAGGTGCTTCAGATATCTGTACCTTTGGAGACGGCTCCATGGTGAGCGCTTGGTCTTTAATCTATATGGAGAACGGCCGCACAGACTACGATCAAGTTAAAAATACCGTACGCTCTGAACCCATCGACATCATGTATATTCCACAATAATCTAGTCAATATTATATTAACACCTAATATTTAAGTTCTAATGATCTAGGCTTCAGATACTTCTTGAGCACGATTTATCTGAAGCCGATTTGTATTATTGGTATTCTATTAAAATAAAATACACCTATAGATGTGGTAACCAAAACCGTATAAAAATACAAAAACATATCACGCATTAATATTTAAATCCTAAAGTAAATATGACAGAGAACTCTAACCTAATAGATTTGGAATGCTTCATAGCTACCAAAGCAACCAATAAGAGTCGTGATGCATAACAGTATCAATCACAAAATAGCCATTTAATTCTGCAAAATTTGAAATTTGCCGAATTAACTCGGTTTCCTTCCTCCGTTGTTTTTTACACTATAGTTAACCAAACGTTAACCACGACACTCGCGATCTGTATCTCATTCTATCTATAAGTGCTTAAGCGAGGTTGACATCACCTTTCTACAGGTGCCAGTGGTTGCCAGACACACGATTTATTTCCCATTCACTAAACTTTCCGTATTAGGAGCGATTGTGAAAAATTACTTAGTTATGTTTGCGGTATTGTTTCAGCTCACTGGCTGCTCACCGAGCAGCAAGCCTCAAGCATTAGGCACATTAGAGCGGGACCGAATCACTTTTACGGCCACTTCAAACGAAATTATTCGAAAATTGCCTGTACAAGAAGGAAGCCCAGTTAAAGTAGGCGAAGTGCTCGTCCAGCTCGATACAAAGAACCAGCAAGCCATACTCGCTCAGTCCATTGCTCAAGAAGCCAAAGCTCGAGCTTATCTGTTGAAACTTACCAATGGGGAACGACCACAAGATATTGCCTCCGCTCAGGCCAGCGTGTCATTGGCCGATGCACAACTCACCGAGGCAGAAAAAAGCTACAAAAGAACGTATGAGCTTAGAAAAAAGCGCTTGATTAGCCAATCGGATCTGGACTCTGCCGTCGCCAATAGAGACTCTGCTAGAGCAAACTATCGCTCGGCCTATGAAGAATTCGAGAAGCTTACGGCAGGCTCCAGACCTGAAGACGTCGCTCAGGCGAAAGCCGAGCTTGATGCCGCCATCGCTGATGTGTCTTTAGAAAAACAAAAACTCGATGAACTCACTGTGGTTTCTACACGAAATGGCATCCTAGATAGCCTGCCCTATAACCTCGGCGAGCGAGTCCCTGTTGACGGCATAGTTGCGGTCGTTCAAGCCAACCGTATTCCTTACGCTCAGGTGTATGTGCCGGAAACTTACCGTACCCAATTCACTCCGGGCAAAAAGGTTACGGTTCACGTCGATGGCGTTGAGCAAACATTCCAAGGTACGGTGCGCTGGGTTGCCACTGATCCTTCCTTTACTCCCTATTACGCACTGACAGAGCAAGATCGCTCACGTCTAATGTATAAAGCCAAAATTGACTTGGGAGATGCGGCAGCCAACCTTCCATCTGGTATACCAGCTCAAGTTGATTTAGTTAAGGATGGCCAATGAACGACTACGCGATTCAAGCTCAAAATGTAGTGAAACGTTTTGGTGATTTTACGGCGATTGAAGGCATCACGCTCAATGTGCCCAAAGGGAGCATCTATGGGTTTCTTGGACCAAATGGGTGTGGAAAATCCACCACGATTCGAGTTCTCACTGGCCTACTTACCCCAACTGAAGGTTCGGTTGATGTTCTAGGATTAGACATCCCGCGGCAATCTGAACTATTACGCCTAAAAATAGGCTATATGACTCAAAAATTCTCGCTTTATCAAGATCTAAGCGTTGAAGAGAACTTGCAGTTTATTGGACAGATTTTTGGCATGGGCAGAAAACCACTTGCCAATCGTGTCAACGAACAACTAAAAACTTATGGGCTGGACCAACGCCGAAAACAACGCGTGTCAGGCATGAGTGGTGGCCAGAAGCAACGCCTTTCTCTCGCTGCTGCGACGATGCATAACCCCGAACTGTTGTTTCTCGATGAACCAACTTCTGCCGTGGACCCAGAAAACAGGCGTGAATTTTGGGAACAGCTGTTTGATTTATCCGATCAAGGCACCACCATATTGGTGACCACGCATTATATGGACGAAGCCGAACGTTGCCACCGCCTCGCCATTATGGAAGCGGGACTGATCAGAGCTGATGGCGAGCCATTATCTCTGATGGATGACATGGGTGTTAACATTGTAGAGATTAATGCTGGAGGTCTAAGGGCTCTCAAAGAGGCTTTACTTAAGCTGCCTGAAGTCCGATCTGCCGCCCAACTTGGCATTCGATTGCGAGTGCTCATCAGTCGCAGTGTACCTGATCCCATTGCTTGGCTTAGGTCTACATTCACTGAGCTTGTTCAAGCCGAGATGGACTTGGCACGTCCAAGCCTAGAAGATGTTTTTGTATCAGTCACTGGGACGGGAAGACAATGAATTCAATAAACCGAATTAAAGCCGTCTTTATAAAAGAATTGAGGCAGCTCTCACGAGATAACATTACGTTCGCCATGGTTGTAATGATACCTCTTATCCAACTGCTCCTGTTTGGCTACGCCATCAACACCAACGTAAGAAATATCCCGGTTGCTGTCGTCGATCAAAGTCAAAACGCAGCAGGCAGAAATCTGGTTGAATCGATAAGAGCGACACAAGTTGTCAATTTTATTAAGTACTACGCCACCCCTAAGCAAGCCGAGCGGGCAATTCAAGATGGTGTGGTGCGTGCAGCCTTGATCTTGCCTAGAGATCTCACCCAAAGAGCGGTACAAGGCCGAGTGTTAGGTCAATGGATCATTGATGGCAGCGATACAGTCTTAAGTAGCGCCATCATGGCATTACAAAATATGCCTGTTGGAGATACGGCTATACAGATACGTTCTTCGCAAACTAATACTTTTGAAATGACCTTATTTTACAATCCGAGTAGTCGTTCAGCCGTCAATACTGTCCCTGGGCTTTTGGGCATCATTTTAACCATGACTATGGTTTTGTTCACCAGCACAGCAATTGTAAGAGAAAGAGAGCACGGCAACCTTGAGCTGTTAATCACGACTCCTGTGAGTTCATTTGAGCTTATGGTTGCTAAAATCATTCCCTATATTGGCGTGGGCTTGATTCAAGCGACCATCATTCTTGCACTTGGGCATCTCATCTTTAACGTGCCAATCAACGGCGCGCTGTCACAAATTTTCTTGGCTACCCTATTGTTTATTGGTGCAAGTCTAACGTTGGGCCTCATGATTTCCACCGCGGCAAATACGCAGCTTCAAGCCATGCAGATGACGTTTTTTATCTTGCTGCCTTCGATATTGCTGTCGGGTTTTATGTTTCCTTACGAGGGAATGCCCGTGGCGGCACAATGGATTGCTGAAGCCTTACCCGCGACTCATTTTATGCGAATGATACGGGGAATTGTGTTAAGAGGTGCGGATCTTGCTGGGCTTTGGAAAGATACATTGTGGATGGTGTGCTTTATGATTTTAGGCTTAGTAGTTTCCTCGGCCAGATTTAAGAAATCGCTCGACTAACTTTTCCATGCTCAGCTTTTCTGTATAAAACCTTTTCTGTATTAAATATGGAAGGCCTTCATTTTCTATCCTAAAGTTAGTTATACCCATATCACAGATATGGGTATAACTATAAAACGAATAAAGCTAGGGAGCAGGCAATGAAAAACTTCTACTTTTTTAAACTCTTTGATACCTCAGAGCTCTTCATTTTTTACTGATTATTTTCAACCGCTTTAATTAACACCGATGTATCCATACGCCCTAACCCTTTTTCTTGAAGTTGGGCGTATTGTTTATCGACGTTCTTAGTAAGCGGTAACTCCAAGCCGATTTTCTCCGCTTCTGACAAACAAAAGCCCAAATCTTTGCGCATCCAATCAATGGCAAAACCAAAATCAAACTTATCTTGTGCCATAGTGGAAGCTCTGTTCTCCATTTGCCATGAGCCTGCCGCGCCATGTTTTAGTGTTTCGACAACTTTGTTGATGTCCAAATTGGATTTTTGTGCAAGAAGAAGCGCTTCACTTAAACCTTGCAACACACCAGCGATGCAGATTTGATTCACCATCTTACAACGCTGACCTTGACCATTCTCGCCAAGCAATGAGATTTGTTTTGCGTACGAGTCAATAACGGGTTTCACGCGATCAAAAACTGCTTGAGCGCCACCGCACATGACAGTGAGAACGCCGTTTTCCGCGCCCGCTTGCCCACCAGAGACTGGCGCATCAATAAACTTTACGCCAAGTTTTTCGCATTCTTGCGCAAGCTCTAGGGCTAATTCAGCCGATGTCGTAGTATGATCGACCAATACAGCTCCTTGCCTTAGCCCTGCTAAAACACCATCGTCACCATAAACGACACTGCGCACGTCATCGTCGTTGCCCACACAAACAAATACGACATCACACCCTTCAGCAGCTTGCTTCGGAGTCGCTCGGTACTGACCGTTATATTCTTCTGACCAGCGCTTAGCTTTTTCAATCGTTCGATTGAATACTGTCGTTGGGTAACCTGACTTTTGCAGAAAACCAGCCATTGGGTAACCCATGACGCCCAAACCGACAAATGCGACTTTTCCAACACCCATTTCAACTTGCCTCGCTTTACATCTCGCTTAATCGCTGACCCGGCAGGTAGAGCACCTACCCCACATATGACAAAGCATAGTAATTCGTTTCAGCAAAGATTCAAAGCGATGTGGCTTGGGCATAAGCGGTTATTCGAAACTATTCCGTTATTTAAAAAGTAATATTGCTATTGGTATTGCAAGTGCTAGGCTCAAGAACGTCCGGATAAACCAAACGAGTACAAGTTGGCTTACCTTTAAAGGTATTTTCGTTGATAAAATACAAGGTATTGATGCAGAGAAAAACAGAATAGACGATACGCAAACAACCCCAGTAGAAAACCTGGCAACGATGTCTGTATCTTTCATCAATAAAGCTGGCAAAAACATTTCAGCTAAACCTGCTGCACTGGCACGCGCTAATTCCATACTGTGCTCTAAGCCCCAAACACGAGTTATTGGGTAGAATAAATAACCAATCCAGTCGAAGATGGGGGTGAACTTCGCTGCAAGTAGTCCAATGATCCCAACTGACATGATTGTCGGTAAGATGCTAATCGTCATAATTAAACCATCCTTGAGACTGTCGAGTATGTTCCCTCTCACCGAAGGCGCTTTCCCAGCAGCTTCAACGCCTTTACATAGGGCCGTTTTTATTCGGTTACCACTCTCAATTTTTTCTTCGACGTATGCTGTCTCGTTAGTGATATTGCAAAGAGGAGGTAGACGTGCAGTAATGGCTGTTACAATGAAAGTAATGCAAAGCGTGACCCAAAAGTAAATATTCCAAAACTCCATCAGGTTGAGCGTTTTAGCCACTATTAGCATAAAGGTTGCTGATACCGTTGAAAAACCAGTTGCAATGATGGCCGCTTCTCGAGGTGAGTAGTAGCCGGTAAGGTATACGCGATTTGTAATGAGTAGGCCAATAGAGTAACTGCCAACAAATGAAGCTACTGCATCTATTGCTGATCGCCCAGGTGTCCGCCAGATGGGGCGCATTACCCTTTGTAGAAGAACCCCTACGATCTCCAAAAGCCCATAACTCACTAGAAATACAAGAAACACAGATCCAATTGGGACAATTAAGCCAACCGGTATCACGAGTTTTTCAAATAAAAATGGAAGCATATCAGGTGATTGTAAAAACGCAGGGCCAGATTTTGTTATAGCGAGAACTGCAGCAACAACACCGAACCATTTTAAGAGAAGAAATACTTTTTCTGTTCGGCTATTTCGCCAATTCCCCGTGACAATTGGATACACCGCGCCAGCGAGAATCATGAATAATGCGTACCATGAAGCGCCTTCTCCCAACCCTTGTCTAAACCAACTTACTAGATGATCTAACGGGATACTTTGATTGTTATTAATCGATATTGGGACAAAAAAAAACAAAAATCCCGACGCTACTTAATCCAAGCAGCCTACAAAAGTTAGTAAATAGTGATTGGTTAGGTTTGACTAGTTGATTCATGCTACCTCCATGTGCGGGAGGCTAATATATAAAAACCATACAGTTAAGAAAGGCACTATAAAAGAAAGTGTGAACATATGTGGAACAAAACAGTCCACAAAACAATATAGTATAGAATATATAAAACAGTATAAGTTATTGTATGATGAAGCCAGGAATTTCGTTAACGATTTCGTTGTTTTAACAATCATACGCTTGACCACGCTAATCCGCGCGAGTGATATGGTCCTTGTTAGGCTCTCAATAGATGTTAAAGGAAATAACCAATGAAAATTGAAAAGTTTGGTGTAGAAATCTGGATGAACGAGTATGAAAATACTTGTCAGTATAACCTCGCAGAAACCTGCGTAGAGTCGCTCACCGTCGAGCAACTATTAGATATGTCAGGAAAGCGACAAACAATTTTAGATGAATTGCTACCAATGAAACTCACCTATGGGGCGATTGAAGGCTCACAACGGTTAAGAGGTAACATCTGCCAGCTCTACCATAGCCAAGGTATCCATAACATTCTCGTTACTCATGGGGCTATTGGTGGTAATGCCTTAGTGTACGCAACACTTGTTGAGCCTGGCGATCACGTCATTTCTGTCTTGCCCACCTATCAGCAGCACTACTCCATTCCTGAAAGTTTTGGCGCAGATGTGCAAATATTACCGCTGAGAGAAGAGAATGCGTTCCTACCTGACATAAATGAGTTGAAAGGGCTGATAAAGCACAACACCAAGCTCATCGCGCTCAACAACCCAAATAATCCAACAGGCTCATTGATGGATGAAGCATATTTGCAAAAAATAGTGGAAGTCGCACGCTCATGCGACGCTTATATCCTTTGTGACGAGGTGTATAGAGGCACTGACGTCCACGGAGATGGCTTTACCGCATCTATTGCAGATATATATGAAAAAGGCATTGCGACCAGCAGCATGTCCAAAACTTTTTCTTTGGCGGGGTTACGCTTAGGTTGGATCGCAGCGCCAACTCAATTGATAGAGAAGATCACCATTCATCGGGACTACAACACCATCAGCGTCGGTATGCTAGACGATCACTTCGCAAGCATTGCCCTAGAATGCAAAGAACCGCTATTAAAACGTAACCGAGAAATCTGTAAAACAAACCGAGCGATACTTGATAATTGGGTAAATCAGGAACCCTTAATCTCCTACACTAAGCCTCAATCAGGTACAACGGCTTTGCTCAAATACGATCTCGATATCCCGTCCAAGGATTTATGTATCAAGCTACTCGAAGAAAAAGGCGTGATGTTTACACCAGGAAGTGCACTGGATATCGAAGGATATGTAAGAATTGGATACGCAAACAATACCGATGTGCTCAAAACTGGCCTGCAAAAGGTATCGGAATTCCTCGCCGACCGGTCGTAAAAATGCCCCACACCACCGAAAGCTTCTTCTACGGAGCTTTCTCTTTAATACACCTCGAAGTAACTTGAGTATATCAAAATTATTTTCTCTAGATGGTATATCTATAGTTGGCGCAATTCTTTGTGATATACATCTAACAATTTTAACAATAATACTAAAGTATACCATCTTATTATTTTTAAATAGCATATTGTCCTGCATTAATACCATTAATTAAGGAACATACCATACTAGATACGTAAAAAGTTAGCGTGTATCATCCAAGCGCTTTTACACAATCCAATAACTAAATATGGGTATTTTATATTAAAAAATAGGATAGTTATTTATAGGAATGATGAATTTTCTAGCCATTTTTCTTTATAAGCATCAATCCCAGTGAGATTTAAATTTCCCTTACATTATAAATATTTATTTTAATAAATTTATTAAGCTCAGTAGGTCCTAGTGTGAGAATAAAACGTAGTATCTCCCCCATAGCTTTACTCTTTTCTTCAGTCAGTGCCATTTTGGGCTCTGGCTGGTTGTTTAGCGCGTACTTTACCTCCCAATTGGCAGGCCCTGCCGCCATATTAGCTTGGGTCATCGGTGGTATCACTTCTGTCGTGATTGCTTTTGTCTTCGCAGAGTTATGCACCGCTTTCCCTGTCACAGGTTCCAGCACACGAATCCCCCTACTTAGTCACGGAACGCTCGTTAGCTTTGTTTTCTCGTGGATAATTTGGCTCTCCTACATGGCCCTCACGCCAACAGAGGTTCAAGCGGTTGTCCAATACATCGCTTTTTACTTTCCCAACCTAACTCACTCACAAGGGGCATTAACTTCTGAGGGGTATATTGTGGCTACGGGGTTAATGCTTGCAGTCAGCGCCATCAATACGTATTCGCTACAATGGTTAATTCGAGCCAACAGCGCATTAACCTATCTCAAGCTTCTTATCCCTATTATCTTATCCCTCGTGGTGTTGGCCTATTTCCACCAACCAGCTCATTTCGTCCATAAAGAAGCGGGAGGCTTTGCCCCTTATGGTATGCACGGTGTCTTTGCCGCTATTACGACGGGTGGAATTGTGTTTGCTTTTACAGGCTTTAAGCAAGCCGCAGAGCTGGCAGGCGAAGCCAAAAACCCAGCCAAAGCGTTGCCGTTTGCGATTATTGGCTCCATCGTCATTTGCCTTGTGGTTTTTCTACTCTTACAAGCTGCATTTCTCGGCTCAATGAACGAGCAGAACTTAGCCAACGGCTGGCATCATCTGGATCTGAGTGGCGCTATGAGCCCATTAGCTTCCATTTTGCAACAAGACCACCTCGTTGCGTTGTTGCCCCTACTATATATTGGTGCGCTCGCCGGGCCACTTGCATCAGGGTTGATGTATTGCAGCAGCTCAAGCCGTTCGCTTTTCGGTATGAGTAAAAATGGCTACCTGCCCTTGGCATTGCAGCGTATTACCGCACAAGGGAACCCAATGATTGCGATTTTGGTGAACTTTGTTGTCGGCATGCTGATGTTCGCGCCCCTACCGGGTTGGGATAAAATGGTTGGGTTTTTATCATCGCTCATGTCATTAACTTATGCCATCGCCCCTATCGCGCTGCTTGCACTACGCAGACAAATGCCAGATATAGAGCGCCCATTTAAGCTGCCGTTCACCCCAGTCTGGTCTTGGCTTGCGTTTTACATCGCGACCTTGATGTCGTACTGGAGCGGCTGGGAAACCGTATCAAAAATCAGCATTGCGTTAGCCATTGGTTTGGTTGTCTTTTTCGGTTACCACTGTTTTAGTGAGCGCGGCCGTTCATTCAAAATAGATTGGAAAGAGTCGACGTGGATGTGGCCATATTTTATCGGCTTAACTGTGCTTTCTTACGTGGGCAATTTCGGCACAGGCCACCACCTGCTGCCGTTCGGTTGGGACTTTGTCATCATTGGTATTTTCTGCGCTGCCATCATGATGCTTGCTATGCGTTTTAGGCTACCCAACGCCGACACACAGCACTATGTTAAGACGTTCTCTGAAGACGCAGTGGCCACTAAATAACCTCGCTAGCATATCCAAACTTCAAGATATGGTCCGGGCATGCTTTGCCTTCACCTTCCCCCGGCTAACGGGGGAAGCGATGTTAAAGATGACATCTAAATTCGGTATTTCGATACGTTACTGCTAAAACGATCAAAATCTAATTTCAGCGACTCAGACACGCTCCCCAACTGCTCGGTTGAACGCACATTTTCTTCTACGTTGTTCTGAATACTTTCGAGAATTTCATTGGCTTGGTTGGAAAGAGTACTCTGGTTTCGACTGGCACTTTCCACTTCTTTATTTAGCTCGGTGATGCTATCTATGGCATCAATCATAGAGTATAAAGACTCCATTGCACCACGAGAATCTTCACAGCTCTCCGTCATCTGCTTGGAGTAGGAAAGCAATTCTTTCGACGATTCACCAGCCAAACTTTGCAGCTGCTCTATTTGTCCTTGGATATTGGATGTCGCATCTTGAGTACGTTGGGCCAAATTTCTGACCTCATCGGCCACCACAGCAAACCCCCTGCCTAATTCTCCTGCCCGGGCGGATTCAATTGCAGCGTTGAGAGCCAATAAGTTTGTCTGCTCCGCTATCTGCTGTACTAGGACTAATATTTCATTAATGCTGTTGGTTTTCTCCGATACCTGTAACGCCCGCTGTGAAGCCGTATCTAAATCTTCGGATAACCGCTCTATCGAGTGCGATAATCTCTTAATTTGTCCCACGCTGCTGTTCACTTTTTCTGAAGCGCTGCTTGCTTTTGACGAGTTCTCTGCAGAGCTTTCACTGATAGACTTTGCCGAGTCGAGTATTCTAGTTACCAGTCCTGAAATATCTCTTACTGAGTCCGTTTGTTGGCTGGTTTGCTTCTTGGTGGTGTTCACTACTTGATCAAGCTGTTGTGTATCATTTTGGAGAGCGCTACAGGACTTAGACATCAGCGAGATGCTGTGATGAAAGCGATCGAGCAAGTGGTTAAACGAAATTGCTGTTTCTCCGGCCTCCGTCGCCAACTCCACTTCAGCTCTTGAGCGTAAATCCCCAGTAGACACGATTTTTTGCATGGTTCTCATGGTGTCTAGCCATACGGTTTTCGCACCATGTTCAACAACATTAAGGCCTTGATCTTCTTCTTCGTCCGATACACGTAAGTCGTGGAAAAGACGCAAAATGTAAAAACTCAACAACCCCATACCAAATGCCCAGATAAACACGCTCACGACTCCGGTCAATTGGACGAAAAATTGGTCGATACGACTGCCTGCCGCCAAGCTCGATTCGGCGGCAAAAAATGCAATCGCAATCGTACCCCAAATGCCACCAACGCCATGGACCGCAATCGCGCCGACCGGGTCATCCAGTTTAAAGTTGCGCAGTAAAATTACTTCGGCAGAATAAACAATCGCCGCACCTATAATACCAATGAGAATAGCGCTATTTGGCTCAACAAAAGCGCACCCAGCGGTTATCGCCACTAGCCCCGCTAAAATACCGTTTAACGCGTGCTCCACTCGAATCAAGCCTTGGTTAAATACGCCTGAAATAAACAGTGCGGTTAATCCACCAGCGCAGCCACTTAATACCGTGTTAACAATAATTTTCGCGATGGAACCATCTGCGGTTAACGTACTTCCACCGTTAAATCCAAACCAGCCGAACCACAATATGAATACGCCGAGCGTGGCCACGAGTAAATTATGACCCGGAATATCCTGAGGCTCACCATTCTCATCAAATCGGCCCTTTCTCGCACCTAATACAATGACTCCGGCTAACGCAACCCATCCCCCCACAGAGTGCACGACCGTTGAGCCAGCAAAGTCCATGAAGCCTTTTGCTTCAAGCCAGCCAGGATCTCCACCTAGTAAAGCACTGCCCCATATCCAGTGCCCACTTATTGGATAAATAACGGTACTGATCACCACAGAGATAATCAGGTACGCATTGAACTTCATTCGTTCAGCTACAGCTCCCGCTACGATCGTTGCCGCCGTACCCACAAATGTGGCCTGGAATATAAAGAAAGCGTAATCCATAGGCTCTGACAGTTGTATTCCAGAATTGAATACGCTACCCAGCCATCCACCAGCGCTGCTGCCAAACATAAGAGCAAAGCCAACAAACCAAAACGATAAAACCGCAGCGGTAAAATCACTGATGTTTTTAACGGCAACGTTGTAGCTATTCTTTGCGCGTATCATCCCTGACTCAAGCATGGTAAAGCCTGCTTGCATAAAGAACACAAGTCCTGTTGCAACAAGCACCCAAAGAACATCTAAGTTACTTACAACTTGGGCAATATTGTCGTTTGCCATGCTAGGTGAAGAGAAGAAAAGAACAGTAATACCAGAAATCCATTTTTGGCAGCCATTCATGACGTTAATATTCCATTTTATTATTAGTATTTTCAATAATAGAACAACTCACGACATTGAATAATTACCACTAAGGGCAAAAGTCCAATTTCACACTTTGCAATAGGAGTCAAAACGCTATTTCAGTATTGAATCTGAGAATACTTAAAAAATATACATACTGTTAATTTTCAAATAAATTCAATATATTCACCATGCTTATACTGACTCTTTTACATTGGATAACATAGGACAGAAAGGTAGGGTTTAGATCAACTTGTTACATATCGATAGTGAGATCAATATCCCAATATTCACAGTCAAAGCAAGAAGTGATGCAGTGCTTGATCAAACGATAGGCGCTCTAGCATGTCTTGAGCCGCTTCGTTAGACTCTTCACTAATCATCACACCATATTTCCAATATTGGTTCGAGCGTTTTTTATTTTTAATGACACCTTGTAGACGAATGCTGTCCTCTGTGTGGCTATCGTCTTGGATTTGGAGTTCGACTGGGTCTTCTTTTTGATATTCCTCTTGGTCGAGAGCAATAAACATTTGGCAACCTCGCCCTGAGAAGTCTCTAATTTCACACTGGCTACTATTACTTTCTGGGTTCACTACCCCATTTAACGCTATCTCAAGCCGTGCTTCAGCGCGAATTCCGTATTTAATATGAGCCTCTTTAGGCAACGATATAAATAAAATGCTCTTTTTCCCCAAAGGCATAATATGTTCAATGGCACTTTTAAAGTAGATTTTGGCACCTTCTCCGCGTTGCGACAGTGCACACGCTTTCACGCGATGGCCTTTTTTAATGAACTGGGAAAACTTATCAGGAGAAATTGGCGGAGATTCAAGTAGTAACAGGTTTTGAGAGTGGACGCCGATGTATTTGGTGCGGCAGCGCAAAGTTTCATTATTGGCAGCAGCGACATAAAACGCGATTTCGCTCGAAGAAGACACAAGAGACATCGCGTATTCACCACTCGCCGTATCATCATCTTTGTTAAACATTCGCTCTGCTCCTTACCAATAAGCTATTGAAGTTCAATAATTACTCCCCAGCAACGGTGTATTTCCTTACCAAGCTTGTGAATGGACTGGTTTCTCTACAGCTTAGTTACATACCTAAATCACTTCAAGATGCGAGTCTTAGCGCGACAAAAATGGTCTTGCTGCTATACCAAATTGATATATCTATCTAATCATATTAGTGTATTATTTGTGGCTAAGGAAAATTTAACCACTTATTTTAAAAGGACTTTTATAGCAGATGGATTTTCATATGGATATTGACCAATCTAAAACCTTCTACGTTTCAAAACTTCAAGCAATGGCGGGTAAACGTCACTCTATTCCAGATACAGAGGTGAAAAGATATAGCCAACTCATCACCGCAAACCCTCTCCCTTTAGAGTTTTACGATGACTTAGTGGAGCTGATGCTTAATCATTCAGACCAATCCGTCCAAGCTAAAGTTTGGGCCCATAAAATCGCCATAGCGTGTTGCGGTAAGACGCACTTGTACACTGATATGGGATTCGAGGAAAGGCAGAAGGTATCGAGCCTTTTCCATACCTACTTTCCAACCCTTGCGGAAAAAAACATTGGCAATGCAATGCGATGGAAAAAATTCCTTTATCGACAATTTTGTTTAAGTTCTGGTTTGCCAATATGCCCTTCAGCCTCGTGCAGCGAGTGCCCTAGTTACAGTGAGTGTTATAGCGCCTGATTCAGGCGTTCTATACTTCAAAATTGGCTTTGAACAACTGGCTACTTTTTCCAATCGTACCGTCATTAAATCACGCTCCTCGATTGCGGATTTCACGCAGATAATTAAATACCGTTGCTCGCCCCATATTAAGCACATTGGCCACATAATCTGCTGAACTCTTGGCCTTAAACGCGCCCTCATTAAATAGAGCTTCTACCAACTTTTTCTTTTCCGCTCGGCTCAATGTTGACAAGGTCACTCTATTATTCGACAACCAAGAATGTACAAAGCTGTTTATTTTTTCTTGCCAATCGTCATGAAACAGCTTTTCTGGCTGCGGGATGAGCGTCTTAACTGGTAAGAGGGTTTCTAGTAAAGCCTTTGCTTCTTCGACGGGGGCCGTATTCATATTGATACACAGCATACCAATCGGTTTTGACCTTTCATCACGAATCACAACGCTGGTTGAGCAAATGCGTTTACCATCCCAGTTAATTTTCTCATAGGGGCCAATCACATTCTCTGATGGATCAAAGTCCACTTCATCCAGTGCTGAAGGATCCCCCAGCTTTCTTTTCGATAGGTTGTTAGCGATATACACCACTTGTTGGCTAACCATGTCATGAATGATGACTTCAACATAGTCTGAAAACAACAGTGCGATACCATCTGCAACGTTGGCATAACCGTTTATTAGTTTGTCAGCATTGGTTTGTTTTTCTAGGGTGGTCATCACAACGACTCCAAAGGCACATAACTTATTGTCTTATTTAGCATAACGTTAATTTAATTCCAAATACCTGCCAACTTCTGATGCTCAACGTCTGTGCGCGGATGATAAACGATCATCCTGCCGCTCGTATTGCCAGAAAAATTCCACCAAATCTGTTTTTTGAAGATCATTAAATCCAACTCTGCGTGGCAAAATTCGAACTCTGCTTCTTCACAATAGCGTACTGATTTTTCGCTCCAAAAATCGCTAAATGCATCGGAGATGCCCTGAAAACGTTTGATACGTTGCTTTAATATTTGATCATCTGTTTTTGGTGCTGACATGGCCCGAAGGATAGCGGCCATCCGCTGCAGGTTTTCATCCAACGAATTCGAGTCGTTGATTTGCATAAACTTTTGCCACTTGGCGTGAGTAATTGTTAAATAAACATAATTTCGCTCTTCTAGCGGCAACATGCTCAAGTCTATCCCACACATTCTCTTGTAAGACTGGTTACATGCAAGAATATCAAAGTAATCATTAATCACCAGAGCGGGAAGCGGGTCTAGTTGATCAAGCAACCTTTTTGACTCAGTTGATATTTGAAAGCAAGCTTCAGAAGGAATGGAATACTGTTGGGTAGCCAAGGTTTTAATATATTGCTTCTCAGAGGGGTTTAACCGAAGCGCATCACCTAGCGCCATCAGCGCGATGTCTGATATACCCGCAGCCTTACCTCGTTCAATTTTACTGTACCAAACGGTGCTCATCCCTGCGAGATGGGCAACATCTTCACGCCTCAACCCTGGCGTACGTCGACGTAGTGGTGTCGGTAGCCCCATCTCCTCTGGTGCAATGCTTTCTCTTTTACGACGAAGAAAATCGCCAATCATTTGGTAATTTGTATTGGCCATGGTTTATCCTGATACTATTTATACGAGTCTAAGTAGTTTCTTGATGCAGATCACGCAGGTCTCATAATAGCGGTTCATTTTCAATTGGTATACCCCGTTACCTCAAGGTGAGGAATCAGGGTGACTTGAATAGGGATAGCATATTATGGAATCTCAGAAAAATTCACTTGGCACATTTGCATTAATCTTGCTCGTTGCAGGGCAGCTATTACCTCAAATTGATTTTTCCATCGTCAATGTCGCATTAGAAAGGATCGGACAATCTCTTGATACTAATGACATTGGACTGGTACTGATTGTTGCCATTTATGGCCTTGCCTATGCAGCCATGATCGCAACAGGGGGGCGATTGGGGGATCGCTATGGCAGAAAAAAGATATTTCTGATTGGCGTTATAGGATTTGGCTTAGCTTCTGTGATCTGTGGTATGTCGGAGAATCTGACGGTTATGCTGATAGGACGGCTATTACAAGGCGTCTTTGGCGCTCTGCTCATTCCGCAAATTCTTGCCATCATACATTCTTCGCTCTCAGGTGAACGTCATAGCCGAGCAGTGGGCATTTATACCTCAATTGGCGGCCTTTCTTTTGTTTTAGGTCAGTCGTTGGGAGGGTGGCTAGTATCTGCCAATGTCTTTGATTTAGGATGGCGACTCACCTTTTTCGTCAATATTCCCGTTTGCGTATTTGTGTTGATATTTGGCTTTAAAGTCATTCCCGAATCCCAAACGCAAGCCATTCCTAAAATGGATTATGCGGGTATCTCTCTATTTACTTTGTTGTTAACCTGCTTACTCGTCCCAATGTCTGTCGGCAGCCATTGGCCAGAACTATGGTGGTTACTCCTATTCACCCTTCCACTAAGCTGGATGCTTTGGAATCTCCAAGTACGAAAAGAGGCTCAGAAACAAAACCCCGTGTTTCCCCCGTCTTTATTTAACACACCAAAGTTTGTTGTTGGAATTATATGCTTGATGGGCGTTGCTCTTACATTCCCTGGTTATATTTTCGTTACCGCTTTAACGTTGCAGAGTAAGTTGCACTTTACACCATTGCAATCTGGGAACACCTTTATTTCGATGGGGCTTCTTTACTTTTTGGGTAGCATATTAAGCAAGCGCATTGGCGCACGTATTGACGATTACCGGTATTACATTATTGGCATTAGTTTGACGGTCATTGGTTTTATTAGCACCACCTACGCCATAGATTGGTTCGGTAATCAGATACAAGTATGGGATCTGGTGATTGCGACGGCGTTTGCTGGATTTGGCAATTCATGCCTAGCTTCTAGCGCATATCGAATAGCACTTTCACACGTCGAGCAAAACCAAGCGAGTGGGGCCAGCACGGTATTAAATACCGTCATGCAGGGTTGTTTCCCAATTAGTACTGCAATCTCTGGTGAGATTTACTCAATTACCTCTTCTTTTAATGAAGTGGTGACCATGACATCAGTGTTGACTGTGCTGGCAGCAATACTGATGGTAGTGGGTATTATTGTGTATGCCAAAAGACCCGTGAGGCAGCTCGCCAGTATAAAACCTCAGTAAGGTCATTCCAACGTTATTGGCTCGGCTCAACATCCGTTACGACAAAAATGCACTGGTGCTTTTCACAATTTAAAAAATCGACCATTTCCGGCCCCAGCTCGGGCCGACTACATTCCATATCCCCGTCAAATGCGCATCCTTCACATGATCCGGCGTCTTTTGATCTGCACTGAATAATTTGTTTGTTTGTGATGTTGATATTCAATGTTTCTTCCCTAAAAAATAACCCTGAATTGACCTGATAAAGCTTGGTCCAAATGACAAATACGAGACTATCGTTCAGATTAAGCGGCCACAAGGTATAAAATTATTCACTTGAGCAATAACGCATAATTATTAGTCATGTCGAAAAGCAACAACAATGCATATGCTTGAATTCAGACACAGAACTATACTTGTCCTTGTTGATCCGTATTACTTATTAAAGATTAATGATATTGAAAGTGGTCGAAAAGAATCGAAAAATGAGGCGTTGGTGGGCAATTAGCGTTCAATTAACTTGAGTAACTGTACTATCTTCAAACTAAGTAGGAAGGTAAAGAATATGATTCAAGTGATCCGCAATCTGTTCGTCTTGGTGGTAGCAGCCTCTATACCCATCTATGCATCAGCCGAAACTACACTAAGATTGGCATACTCCGACGTAGAGTCATACCCATTCCAGATGGGAAATGGTACAGAAGTGAGTACCCCTCCAGGGCTAGCATTAGATGTCATCAATGCCGTAGCTGAAGAGCTTGATTTACGAGTTCAATACATACGAGTGCCAGGTAAACGTGTGTTGCAAGACATCGAGACTGGCAGCGTCGATGGCGGGTTTATTTTTTCTTACAACACGCAACGAGCGCAATATGCGAATTATCCAATGCACGACCAACAGCCGGACCGTAGCAAACGAATTGCGACCATAGGTTACTACTTCTATGTGCTTCAAGGCCAGCCGTTATCATGGAATGGAGAGAACCTTGTTGGTTCAAACAAAAAAGTGGGCGCTCATTTAGGCTTCTCTATTGTTCGAGAGCTTAAGAATAAGAATTTTAACGTTTATGAAGTCAAAACTACTGAGCAGTTATTTAACATGCTAAGGCGACAGCGTGTATCAGCCATTGCCGTCCAAGACACCATGGCTCAGAAATTTCTAGGCAGCCAAAGTGGCAATCATATTAAAAAGCTCCACCCACCAATTACCACCAAAGACTACTACTTGGTGCTGAGCCACCCATTTGTCGAAAACAACCCCGAGCTAGCGAACAAAATTTGGCAAAGGATAAGAGACGTAAGAGAAGATATTTATTCAACCCACACGGAGAAGTATCTGGTTGAATCTTTGCCCAAATAGATGACTCAACTTAACTCCTCGTGTAGGGCAACCTCTATAAGTCTATTTCTCCATCACGCTATTTCGAACAACCAGTGTAGGTTCTAACTGGACCACAGCGGGCTCCGTCAGTTCTTTTTCCAAACGCTTTAGCAAGGTATCCACCGCGGCTTGTCCCAACCGATATTTAGGCTGATGAATCGTGGTGAGCGATGGTGTCATATATTGGGCAATATGGATATCATCGTAGCCGATAATAGACAGATCTTCTGGAATGTTAATGCCTAATTCGTTGGCCGCATTGATAACGCCCATTGCCATCATATCATTGCTGACAAATAATGCGCTGGGTAGTGGGCCTTGTTGATACATTTTATGTAAGGCTTCATAGCCGCCTTTGCATTCAAAGTCCCCTTCCACAATCCAATTTTGTTGTATTGGTAAGTGGTGCTCTTCAAGTGCTTGGGTAAATCCATTAAACCGATACTCAGCTTGGTGTTTAGACAGTGGCCCGGTGATACAGCCAATGGCCTTGTGACCCGATTCAATCAAATGCTTGGCCGCGATATAGCCGCCACGGTAGGAGTTATCTTGAATTTTATCGCACTCAAACGACATCGGCCCCCAATCCATCACCACAATCGGGATATCGGGTGAACGCTCCAGTCCTGCAATGTGTTCACCTTCTAATGTCGAGCACATCAGCAGTAAACCATCGACACGCTTTTGCAACAAAGTATCGATGGACGCTTTCATTCTCTGGTTGTCACCTTCGGTATTACACAAAATCAAATTGTAATTTTGTTGGTAGCAACTTCGTTCCACGCCTTTCACCACCTCACCAAAAAATGGGTTCGTCGAGGTGGTCACTAGCATACCAATCGTTCGTGTTCGCTTTACTTTCAAGCTACGCGCTAGCGCAGAGGGCGCATAATAGTTCAGCTCTTTCGCCGCATTATTCACGCGCTCTGAAATCTCTTCGCTCACGTAGCGTGTTTTGTTGATGACATGACTGACGGTCGACGTTGATACACCGGCGAGCTTGGCTATGTCCTTCATTGTCGCCATGGATATGTTCCTTATCGACTCGTTAAAAAGGCTTCCACTTCATCACGAGATGGGATGGAAGTTTGCGCGCCAAAACGAGTCACTGAAATAGCGGCCGCTGCGTGAGCAAATCGAATGGCCGATTCTAATGGCATAGCTTCAAGTAAACCTGTCACAAACGCGCCATTGAAGGTATCCCCTGCTGCAGTTGTATCTTGCGCATCAACTCGAAAACCTGGAATCAGCTTACCTTTACCTTTCTCACTGCACCAAACGCCTTTGGCCCCTAGCGTAATTAAGACCAAATTGACGCCTTTTTCGTGCAATGTGTCTGCCGCTTTTTGCACGGAAGGCTCATCCGTCACTTCAATGCCGGTCAGTACTTGGGCTTCTGTCTCGTTGGGTGAAATAATATCAACCATTGACAGTAAACGATCTGAAAGTGGGCGTGCGGGTGCAGGGTTAAGAATCACTTGTGTACCGTACTCCTGCGCAATCTGTGCGGCTTTTTCAACGCCATCTATCGGTGTTTCCAGTTGCATTAGCACATAATCTGCCTGCTGAATACGAGAAAAGTCAGGCTCCAAAGCTTTCGCGGTTAGCTGGGCATTCGCCTCAGCGGAAATACAGATACTGTTTTCTCCACTATCAGCAACCTGAATCATGGCTATCCCCGTTGGGCAGTTTTGTTGTGTCTTTACACCTGACACATTGATACCGTCGCGCTCGAATTGCTGGCGGATATTTGTACCAAATGCATCATCCCCCACACTGGCGATAAATTCAATGTCAGCGCCTAACCGCGCTGCGGCAACCGCCTGGTTGGCACCTTTCCCTCCAGGAATCACCTGATAGTTGGAACCGTGTAAGGTCTCTCCAGGACGAGGAAAGGAAGGGACTTGGAGCACATGATCGGCGTTGACACTTCCGATCACCACTAACTTATTCATATTAGAATCCTAAATCTCAAAGGTTGCTAACAACAGGCGACTGACATGTATTGGGTTTAATTTCGACATCATGATAGCCGCTCCTTCTAATTCGTTTCAAAACGATAGAAAAAGCGGCTCGAGTATCTTACTTAGAAATGACTTTTAGTGGAACTGGGATATTTTTCGCGACAGATTCACCTTTTAGTACTTTGTCTGCTGTTTCCACCCCTAGCGCACCGATCAGTTTTGGCTGCTGAGCAATCGTCGCCGCCAATTTGCCACGCTCTACCGCCGCAATGCCGTCTTTCGTGCCATCAAAACCAACAATCAGTACTTTCTTTCCGGAGGCCTGAACTGCGCGTAGTGCGCCTAATGCCATTTCGTCATTTTGAGCGAAAACAGCTTGTACATTTGGGTACGCTTCGAGCAAGTTCTCCATTACGTTCAAGCCCTTGGTGCGGTCGAAATCGGCAGGTTGGCTGGCAAGCAGGTCCATATGGCTCGCTTTCACCGCCTGCATGAAGCCTTCACCTCTTTCGCGTGCAGCAGATGTACCTGCGATGCCTTCAAGTTGGATCACTTTCGCGTTATCACCCAGTTTACTCACAATGAAATCACCTGCCATTTTACCACCAGCAACATTATCTGAAGCAATATGGCTCACTACTTTGCCTCGGCTTGCACCACGGTCTAGTGTAATCACGGGTATGTTGGCTCTGTTCGCCATGCGAATCGCATTGGCAACCGCATCTGAGTCAGTCGGGTTAATTAAAATCGCTTTCACACCACGAACCGTCAAATCTTCAACATTGGATAACTCTTTGCTCGGATCATTTTGTGAATCCAACACAATCAACTTATAGCCCAATTCTTTGGCCTTGGCTTCCGCCCCATCTTTCATAGAAACGAAAAACGGGTTGTTTAAAGTTGAAATAACAATGGCTATCGTGTCTTGAGCATGAGCTGCGACAGAATAAACCGAAGTTAGTAATAGCGAAAAAATAAAAGTTACTAATTTTTTCATCGTTATGTCCTTAATGTAGGGTGGCTTGAGGCAAGCGATTCAAGCCAGGTTTTAAGCTGCTATTTATTTTTATTGTCTACCAGTACCGCAAGTAGGATAACTACCGCTTTTGCGATCATCTGGTAGTAAGACGATACATCCAGCAGGTTTAACGCGTTGTTCAAAAAACCAATAATCAAAGCACCAATTAAGGTTCCCATGATTCGGCCTTTGCCGCCCATTAAGCTGGTGCCACCTAATACCACTGCCGCAATGGCATCTAACTCATACCCTGTACCAGCAGTAGGTTGAGCCGACGACAGTCTGGAGGTGACAATGATCCCGGCTAAAGCGGCCAGTAAACCACTGATGGCATAAACGCCTATTTTTACTCGGTCCACGTTGATACCTGATAGGCGAGTCGCCGACTCATTGCCGCCCAAGGCATAAACGTAACGACCAAATCGTGTGTGATTGAGCACATACCAAGCGATGGCGAAAACGATCACCATCAGCCAAACAGGCACTGGAATACCAAGAGCGTATCCTGTACCAAACCAAGAAAAAGCATCGGCGGTATTAGTAAAACCTGTTGAGATAGGGCGACCTTCGGTATACACCATTGTCACACCACGCAATAATGTCATCGTAACCAAAGTGGCGATAAAGGCTTGTACCTTGCCTTTGGCGATAATGATGCCGCTGATAGCACCCAATACCGCGCCAGCGAGTAATGCGGTGGGTACGGCAACCAGTACCGGAACTTGCATCGCTATCAAACTGGCAGCAAATGCACCACAAAGTGCCAACACAGAGCCGACACTCAAATCAATTCCAGCAGTCAAAATAACCAAGGTCATACCTACTGCAATGATAGCATTGACTGAGGTTTGCCTAAGAATATTGAGGATATTATCGACAGTAAAAAAGTTAGGGTTTAAAAACGACACCACAGCAATCAAAAGAAGTAAGGCAATTAAGGATTTTTGCTCAATCAACCATTCTTTACTCAATAATGTTTTGCCGCTTGTCGTTACAGGTTTATTCATGGTCTTCGTGCTCACGCTGCATCCTCGTTGACATTCTTACCGACCGCGCAGGCCAGCAGCATTTCTTGGTTGGCTTTTGTTGCATCAAACTCGCCAGTAATCCGACCCTCATGCATCACTAAAATGCGGTCGCTCATACCTAACACTTCCGGCATTTCCGAAGAAACTAAGATGATGCTCATTCCTTCTGCCTTAAATTTGTTTATTAACTGGTAAATCTCTTTCTTCGCGCCCACATCAACGCCACGAGTGGGCTCATCCAAAATCAGCACTTTCGGTCGGGTCATTAACCCCTTGGCAATGGCTACTTTTTGCTGATTACCACCAGATAAGTTACCAATAATCTGGTTTCGACTAGGCGTCTTGATGTTGAACAGTAATATGAAATCCTCAACAGCCAAGACTTCTTGACTGTGTTGAATTTGGACACCTTTGGACAATTTATCGAGTGCGCAAAGTGACATATTTTCTTTGACTGATAGGTCTAAAACGAGCCCATCGCCTTTGCGATCTTCTGAGATATAGGCGATACCTTGCGCAAGCCCTTGTTGAGGGCTCTTCGGTCCAATGGGTTGGCCATCAAGTCGTATCGTGCCCTTGTCACTTGGTAGTGCCCCATAGATCACTTTCATCAGCTCCGTACGACCAGCCCCCATTAGACCAGAGATCCCTAAAATCTCACCACGGTTTAAGCTAAAGCTCACATCGTGGACACCTGATCCTGTCAGGCCTGAGACCTCTAAACACACCTTGCCATGTTTTGCTTCGATGCGAGGGTATTGCTCTTCTAGCTTTCGCCCCACCATCATCTCAATTAAGTGGTCTTCGTCAGTCTCGCTGACCAAACACTGGTTGATAAATTGACCGTCGCGAAGCACAGTAATGTCGTCGCAAATTTCAAAAATTTCTTTTAGGCGATGAGAGATATAAACAATGCCGCAACCCTGTTCCCTGAGCTCATTGATCACATTAAACAACGATTCTGTTTCTGTATCAGTGAGCGCATCGGTTGGCTCATCCATGATGATCACTTTTGATTCGAGAGACAGCGCTTTGGCAATTTCCACCATCTGCTGTTCGCCCAGACTCAAATCACCTAACGGCGTTTTGGAACTGTGCTTAACGTTTAACCTTGCCAGCAGTTTATCGGCTTCTTGGTACATTTTGGCCCATTGCACTCTGCCAAGAGCCCCAGTTATCTCACGACCCAAGAAAATGTTTTCCGCAATGGTCAGCTCTGGAATTAAATTGAGCTCTTGGTGGATAATACTAATCCCGGCTTGTTGGGAATCTCGGGGGCCACGAAATGTTGTAGGTTTGCCTTGATATTGAATGAGCCCGGAATCGAGCGAATAAATGCCTGTCAGCACTTTCATCAAGGTTGATTTACCCGCGCCATTCTCTCCCATTAAGGCCATCACCCGCCCTGGGTAAACATTAAGACATGCCTTATCCAACGCTTTCACACCCGGGAAAGCCTTCTCAATATCTTTTAGTTGTAAAATAGCGTCTGTCATCACCAACCCTCAGCTTCGAAAAGATTAAAACGCCACGCCAGCCTGGAAGATAACGTTAGCATAAGGTGTACACTCTCCCGTTCTCACCACCGCTCGGCTCTGCTTCGTTCTAGTTTTGAATTCCTCATGGGAGAGATAGTGAACACCAATCTCACTGCCCGACTTCTGTGCTTCAGATCGGAGTTCATCCAATAGCGCGTTATGAAGATCTGGGCTCACTTCGGCAAATTCAGTAGCCAAAGTGACAGACTCAATTTTTGATTCAGACAAAATGGCTTTTACCGTACCAATAAAGCTCGGCACGCCGCGCGTTAAACTTAAGTCGATCTTGTGCGTATTCACCGGGATCGGTAATCCTGCATCGCAAATAGTAATTTCATCAGTATGACCAAGACTGGCGACCAGATACGACAGCTCCGAGTTTATAAGAGTGGACTTCTTCATACTTATACCAACATTCCTATATCGTCATGTTCATTCCGATGGCGAAATAGCTATCGGAGTCGTTTTACTATGATTTCATCGATAAAACGCCATCGAAACGTTTCGATGAATCCTAGCGACTAAAAATTGGTTTGTATTTAAACAAGTATTTTTTTGTGATTTTGATCGATTTATTTCGAGGTTGTTAGTAGGTATTAGTGATTTTTATCACTTTTGGTTGGGTACGGCAGATAAATATAGGAGTGCTTCTCTGGTTAACAAAGAGGCACTCTCACACGAACAAACCCTTATTGATTTATTCCATAACTAGCTCATTGCCTGACGTTTGACCACAGAGAAAAGCTTTAATGTTCGCAAGTGTTGTATCGGCAATATTGTGTAGCGCTTCCTTAGTTAAAAATGCTTGATGTCCGGTGAAAATTACATTGTGACAAGCTGATAGACGGCGAAAGACGTCATCGGTCACCACATCATTAGATTTATCTTGGAAGAATAGTTCTTTTTCATGATCGTAGACATCTAACCCAAGTGCGCCAATTCGACCTTGTTTTAGTGCTTCAATCGCCGCTGCTGAGTCGAGTAACTCACCGCGACTGGTATTTATCACCATCACGCCATCTTTCATTTTGCTAAAGGCATGCTTATCGAGTAGATGATAGTTTTCCTCCGTCATTGGGCAATGCAGAGTAATAATATCACTGTGCTCGAATACTTCATCGAGAGAGCAGTATTTGGCTCCCAATTCAATGGCCTGAGGGTTTTCATACGGGTCGTTACACAGTATATCCATGCCTAAGCCTTTTAAAATCCGCATGGCCGCCACACCGATTTTTCCGCTTCCTATGACGCCAACTTTCTTGCCACAAAAATTGAAACCAACCAAGCCTTCCAGCTCAAAATTAGCATCGCGGGTGCGTTGATACGCCTTGTGAATTTTACGATTCAAGCACATCATCAGCCCCACAGCATGTTCAGCTACAGACTCAGGTGAATACGCAGGTACTCTCACAACTTGCAATCCCAGTCGTTTCGCCGCCTTTAAATCGACGCGATCAAACCCGGCACATCGCATAGCGATAACTTTCGTTCCACCTTGTTTCAACACTTGCAGAACTGGCTCACTGAGATCATCGTTAACAAAAGCGCATACGACCTCGTGGCCCTTTGCAAGCCCGGCGGTCTTTTCGGTCAATTGAAATTCATGGAAAGTGAAATCGTATTGATAGGCTTCATTTTCCACTAAAAATGAAGCTTGATCATAAGATTTGGCGCTATACATCGTGATATGCGTCATTAAATGCGTCCTTACCGATAACTCTAATAATACTGCTCTCCATTATGGAGCACTATCCATACTTGTGTCTAAGTTTATCTGGAAAGAAGCAATATGTTATTGGATGCCTCTACAAGCTTTTAAAAAGAGTAGATAACATTAACACTAGAATAATAGTCGGTTTTCTTCGTATTTTTGCTTCCCTCTGGCAGGTTGGTATTGTGAGTAATGGTATAACCAAGCTGAAGCCCTAGATTGTCTAGGATCTTTGTGGTGAGCGCGGATTTCGCTTTAAGCTGGGTATTATCTGAACCTGTATTGACGTTAAATGTTTGCTCAAACGATGCCACTTTACTGATATTCCACACAAAGTCGCTGGACATTTGTCCCACCAATTCCTCACTTTTCTCACCAGTTTCCGCTACACGTTGGAATCGATAACCTGGGCCAAGTTGAACATCTAGCGTCACCTTTTTATTGCCTATTAGCTGTTTACCTAAACCAATGGCATTTACAATCGTAATATCATAAGTACTAAACTCATTGTACGTATTACTACTGGTATAAGAGACGAAATCCTTCTTGGTTTGGTAGTAGTTTACCCCGACTTCTAGATCGTAAAGCTCAGCGGAAGTCTCTCCTTCGCTGGTATTATTAATCGCATTAAAATTGACCTTATTATTCCATTTGTCTTCTTTGTATTGCAGGGTTACGCCACCATTAGTGCTAGACGAAGTGGTGTTCCCTCCTGTTGCACTAAAACCAAATTGAACATTTCCACTCCAGGGTGGTTCCTTTTTCTCTTCTGCAGCAGCGGAAAATGACGTGCATGCGACCAGCACCAAAACAGTATAAGAAGGGAGGTTTTGTTTCATCCTTTGAACCTTAAATTACATCAGCCTTTATTGATATCAAGCTTTATATATCATGAAGACCGTCAGCCATTTGTAAGGCTAAGTTTCACATTTTGTTAATTTAAGGTTATCAATAGACATATCAACCACTACAAGCTGATACTTTATATAAAAGCGGTCGTAACAATATCTAACAGTGATATTTCAGATAAAGGGCTAAAGCTTATAAATTCAGCGAAAAAATATGATCGTCGTATTTGTTATGACCGATTTCATACGCATCTGGAATAACCTCACTCAACGTAAAACCGCATTTTTCTAATACTCTTTCCGAAGCAATGTTCCCAGCTGTGACAATGGCCGAGAAAGCGTCAATTTGATGGTGTTTTTTACCCCAATCAATAACACTACCAAGACTTTCTGTTGCGTAACCTCGGCCCATAAAGTTTGGCAGAAATAAATAACCGACTTGGGCTATTTGACCGGACAGTTTAAATCCCGTAATTCCTACAGCTTGCTCAGACTGCTTTTCTCTAACCACATAAGTGAACCAGTGCTCACCGTTTTCTGTCGGCGGGTTGAATCGAGATTCAAACTGTTCTCTCACTTGTTCATTGGTGGGAATATCCCAGCACCACTTTGCAACGAGTGGGTCGGTTTTCAGTTGCAGAAAAAGAGGCCAATCTTGAGCTTCAATCAGGGTCATAAATAGACGTTCACTAGTAAACACAAACCTCTCCTTTTGGAATGAATAAATTATGTCAGAATACAGACATAATCAGTATATATAAACGACACTTTAATGAATAAATATTAACAAAGAAAGTTTATTGTTAATATTTCATCCGGATCAATTTTATAAAAATCTTTGTTTTCCTTAGTGTCAATATTGTATTGATATTATTGTTGTTAATATATGTAACTTACTCTTACGGAATCATCCCTCTTTTATACCATCAAAAATATAAGACTAAGGTAGTGTATGAACGATTCAAATTGGGAAGTAGCCATTGTTATGTATATGCTGCACCTCAACATGACCCGCAAGGAAGCTTGCGATGCGCTTGGAATCCCTTTCCGAGAAGCGAGTGAAGAAAATAACGAGAATATACCCAAGTTACTTTGAACTTGGGCTATTCGTTGATTTAACTGGTGGGATTGAAGACAGCATAGCCTTAATTTCAGTAATAATGGTTTGAGGATCATCCCACAGTATAAAATGCCCTTGGCCCTCGACTTTCACTAGCTTCTTAGACTTTCCGGATAAGCGAGCCAATGCGAAAACAGAATTATTTGGATCAGATATGCTGTCGTCTACGCCGTGAATTAACGTCACAGGTACATTATTTAAGCTGAGCCAGTTTTTATGGCTCAGTTTATTAAGCTCAGAAGAAAGTGGCATCATTTCCGCATTTGAACGACTCCAGTTTTCTGACAGAAATACATTCACCAGCCACGTATCTGCTATCCAGTTATACCATTTGGGTTTTTCCAATTTAGGATCAAAAGCAGGAGCGACGAGCACTAGGCCTTGGACTAAATCTGGATGCATCAGCGCAACATCAAGTGCGATGGGCCCACCCAATGAATGGCCAACAAGAATATTAGCTTTGTCTTTTGCAAGTAAGGGCAAAATAGAATCGGCTTGTGAATCTAAGCTCGCATCTAGACGGTGTGGAGACTGGCCATAACCTATTCTATCGACGGAAATCAGCTCAGCATGTTTTTGCAGCCACTTGTCGTTCAAATAGATTTTGTAGGCCTCTTTACTTCCTGGTGAGCCATGGATAAATATCACGCGAAAGTGGCTATTCACATCACCTTGCTTCACGAAAGCTAATTCGCCATCGGTATATAAGGTCGCGACACTCGCTGTTGTCGCATAACTGTTGGATTTAAAAATAAACCCAACGAATAACGTTAAAATAGCCGCGCTGAACAGTCTTTGTTTCACCATCACTTTCCTCTACTAGGCCCGCTTCCAGCTGAAGCATCGGCCTCCAAGCTATTGCTTACTTCTCACCCATATTACTGTGCGGTCGTCTTTATTTTGACCATCAATATTGAAATTTGCTACTTCGGATACGAGTTTTTCACTGAACAAAGTGTGATTAGAAGAGTGGTATATCGAAAAATACGATGATTGTGTTTTAATCAATCCGAATTGTGTATATAAACTTCCGTACGATTCCCTATTAAACATAGTTTGCTTGAAAAATAAGTAATTTGTTTCATTAGTAGCGATAAGACATCTAACAACAATATGTAAAACTTATCAATAATAGTTATTTTGTAAAATTTTTTTATAGACTTTGGAATATTGCCGTGCTACAAAAAATTAAGCAAACACATATCCATCATAAGGAAGTTAACATGCAGTACCAATGGAACGACTTTCAAGAAACAAAGCCGTCAGAAAATGAGCAAGTATTATATCTGCACATCCAGACTAACGAATTGTATTTAGGCACCTACCATGGACCGCAGAATGAAAAAGACGCTCACTTTCGAGGAGTGAGGTTAGACGGTGACTGTGGATATAATGAGATAGCTTGTCGTGGTAATCTTTTTGGATGGGCCAAACTTCAATTACCTGAAACCGTGCCCAACAGTTGGAACTTATTGAAGTCCGATGGTCCACTCAAGCATGTTTCAGGTAACTTACTGTATTCCGAACAAAACTTTATGGTCAAACGTCACGATGAACAAAAGGACATCGGCATAACAAGTGACGGGAAACAACATAAGATTAATCTTGAACAAAGGGAACACTGGTGGTGTAGCCCAGAGCGCCCTTCAGTCAATCAGTTTTGGTCGTCCAGTATGATTTGGCGTCATATGTCAGGTAATGCGCCAATATAGGAAAGAGGCTTCAACGATCGCTACGTCTGTAAGAAAGACCTATCTGAGTCGTATCTTTCAAGCTGAAAATCAATACCACGATCATTGGCAAAACCCAAGCTAAACCCTGCTTTGCCAATGGTAAATGGTCAAACCACGGTAAAGAAAGCCAGCGAGGAATTTCGTGATACTGCTGAGCGATATCACGTAATGCGTCGCACAAACTAAACATAGCCGTCACTGCCATTATCACGCGGTAAGACTTTTCAGGGCTAGAGAGTTTTTGTTGGACAAAGGTAAGTAAAACTAAGGTTATTGCTAGCGGATAGCAAAACTCCAATACTGGAGACGAAATCTTTATTAAACCGTTTAAGCCTAGGTTACTTACTAAGATACACGCTATCCCACTAATCACTACCCATGCTCGATAGCTAAAGTATTTCAGGTGTTTACTAAAATATTCGGCACTAGCCGCTAATAAGCCTACTACTGTCGTTAAACATGCCAAGGTAATGATTGAAGCAAGAATAACGCAACCAGGTGTGCCGAATAATTTAATAATATAACTGGTTATTATTTGTCCACCATTTTGGCCAGGTAAGGCGATGCCTTCACTTGTCGAACCTAGATAAAATAAGGATACATATACAAATAACAAGCCAGCAGCCGATATGATTCCTGAGTAAGATAGATATTTACACAGGGTACGTTGATCGGACACACCTTTTTCTTTTAATACATCCGTTATTAGTGTACCAAACATGAGAGAGGCAAAAATATCCATCGTATTATACCCAAGTAAAAAACCTGAGCTAAATGGATGATGGATATATGTACCAGTTGCAGACGGGGTTCCACCTTGGGGGTGAAGTATAACCGATATTGACAGTACCACTAGTAATCCAATAAGAATTGGCGTTAACACTTTTCCGATAGCATCCAATAAAGTGCCTTTCTTAAGTGCAAGGTACACACAAACAGTGAAAAAAATAATCGAATAAACGACCGAGCTGAACTTAGGGAAAAACGAAGCTACGCCCATATTATAAGCCACAAGTCCAGCTCTGGGGCACACCAATGCCGGGCCCAAAATAACGTTTATCGCAATACCAAACAGTAATGCTACTTTCCGGGGTAAAGGCGTTGTCATATTCGAGAAGCCGCCTTTGGACAAAGCAACAGAAATGAGCCCTAACAAGGGCAGTCCTACACCGGAAATAATAAATCCGACTACAGATAAAGGCATGTTACTCCCTGCCTCAAATCCCGATTTAGGTGGAAATATAATATTTCCAGCGCCAAGAAAGAAGGCAAAGGTCATAAAACCTAAGCCAAATATATCAATAATGGTTAATTTTTTACTCACGAAAAACCTGTAGAGTTATAAGTATTTAATTTCTATTTCCCATCGACATCCTTGTACAACAAAAAAGAAGGGTATAGTAAGCCATCACTTTTACCTAAAGCGTGATGGCTTACTTTCAAATCACAATAATAAATTAATGACTGATTTCGCGCTCAATAAAGCCAATATCATTCCAATAGCTATAATAAGTATCCAAGAGGTTACTTATGTTTAAGCTCAAGTTTGACTGCTCAACATATTCCCGTTCAACGACAATTTCTTGATGCAACTTCGGCTCTAAGTAGAAAGACTTGAACGGATACAATGCGTTATCAGTATCAATATTAGCTACCCATTTTTCTGCCCACTCTTTAGGGCATACAAATTGTAGATCATGCCCTTTTTTCACTAAGTGCTCTATTTTTTGCCGCCAGTTAACGGACGAAAGATAGCCTAAGTTCACGATCTCTTGGCTGTGCTTACTCGTCATACTGCTCGATACTAATAAGCTAGCTAATACGTCGGCGGGACTAATATCGAGATTATACGAAGCCCAATCCGGTGCAGCCCCCATTTGCAAGCAGCCCTTGATCAGGTTTAACGTATGGTTAATATCTGCATTGGACGCGCCGTGTCGAGTACAACCAGTAATATTACCCATTCGATATATAGTACCAAACAACCCTTTCTCAAAAGCCTGTTCCACCAAACGCTCAGATACCCACTTTGACTGAATATATCCATTATCTGCGTTTGGCGCTTCAGCAACAAACTTCTCTCTAATACCGCTGTCATCCGTTGGAGCCGAAGACATGGTTGAGACATAGAACATTTTCTTCGGTGAGCCTTGTTGGCATAGCTCTAAAAAGTCCAACGTACTGATTACATTCGCGTTGCGAAGTGTTGAATAACTGTGCAGATGATTTACCCACGCACCACAGTGATATATTGCATCAATACTTTGCTCTAATTCACCCCAAACCTCGGTAGACAAACCAAATTTGGACTCATTGAGATCACCACACAATACTTCAACCCGTTCATAGTCCACATCCAGTCGGTACTTTTGGCAAGTTGAGCGGATCTTGCTCATGCATGAGGACTCATCCTCACCGCGAACTAAACAATGAACAGTGACATTTGGCATTTGATTTTGCAGCTCATGCAGCAAATGAGCACCCAAGAAGCCCGTAGCACCTGTTAACAGTGCTCTTTTTATCTCAACATCATTCGAAGAGATGAACGGTTTCTCCAGTTTTAACCACTGATCTTCGATGCACATTTGAGCATCATCGGTATCGTCATTTTTCGTATCACCATCGAGTATACTCGCTAGCTCAGACAACACTGGGGAAGAGAAGACCGTTTTAACTTCGAGTCTTATTCCTAATTGCTTGTTAATTTGGTCTATCATCTGGATGACTAATAAAGAGTGTCCACCAACTTCGAAAAAGTGGTCATCGGCACTTACCTCATTCGTATCTTTTAGCAAACCTTTCCATATACCCACCAATACCTTTTCAGTTTCGGTTCTTGGTTCAACGATTTGTTGCGCAGGGGCGACGGCAAAGTTGGCTTCTGGTAACTTTCGCTTATCCACTTTTCCATTTGCTGTTAATGGAAAGCTATCCATCACCATCATCCCTGATGGGATCATGTATGCTGGTGCATTCGAACGTAATGATTTTAAGATATCGGCCTGATTTAGCCCACTGACACAGTAGGCAAATAACTGCTTCTGTCCATTGTGATTAACTGCAATGACAACCGCTTGCTCAACTTCCGGGATCTGGGTCAAAAGCCCTTCTACTTCACCCAGCTCTAACCTAAAGCCACGAATCTTCACCTGATTATCAACTCGGCCGATGAACTCAAGGCTACCATCACTTAACCAACGAACTCTATCACCCGTCTTGTACATCATAGAATTTGCTGGCGTATTCGCTCGAACGTCTTTACGTTCAAAGAACGGGTTAACTACAAATGTTTCTTTCGTTTTCTCAGGCTTATTTAAATAGCCATCAGCAAGCCCCAGTCCACTCGTATAAAGCTCTCCTGGAACCCCCACGGGTTGAGGTTGTAAGTGTTCGTTTAACACGTAGCATGTTGTATTAGATATCGGCTTGCCAATAGGAATCGAACGTCTACCACAGTCTGTTAATTGTATTGGATGCATCGTGGTGAAAGTGGTATTTTCTGTTGGGCCGTAACCATTCCAAATTTGTTTCGGGGGTGTTGCCGAGTTTAGCACCGCCGCTATAGATTTCGGGTTCAATGCATCACCACCCACCATCAAGTTATTGAGGTTACCAAATGCATTCGGATTATCTGCCGCTAACTGATTAAATAGTGCTACTGTAAACCAAGCATCTGTCACGCGCTTGCTCTTAAGCTCTTCTTGTAGCGCATTACTATCGATGACAGTTTCGTAAGGAATAACAACGACACTTGCACCATTAAGCAGTGGCGCCCATATTTCCAGCGTTGAGGCATCAAAAGCGATATTACCTGCTTGCGCATACACCGAATCTGGAGAAACGGTGATGGTTGGGCATTCCACAACCAAACGGGTAATACCACGCACTGGCACCTTCACGCCTTTAGGTTGTCCAGTCGAACCAGACGTGTACATAATGTAGGCAACATCATCTATCGCCTGATGAACTGATTCAAAAGGCCCGAAATCCTGATCTGTGAGCAGTTGATCTAGCATCACTTCTGTACAAATATTTTGTCGACCTTGGTGAGCCATCTCAGTCACCAATAAACAAGAGCCACTGTCTTGCAAAACGTAGTGTAAGCGCTCATCAGGATGACTTGGATCAAATGGTACATAGTGAGCACCGACTTTTATGATGCCAAGAATTAAGGCAATCATGGCATCATTTCTGTCCACGGAAAACGCAATCGAGCTGCCTTGAAGAGACTGTCTATGGGTACACTCTAGTAATGCATGAGCAACGTTATCGGACAGCTTATCCAACTGCTGATAAGTCAATACACGATCTTTAAACAATACAGCCGGAGAATTAGGGTATTGCTGAACACGATGTTGGAAGTGTGAAATGAGATCTAGTTCTTCTAGCTGTGCGCTCGTTTTATTCAATTCTACGAGATGATGCTTAACATCACTCTCACTAAGTAAGGAGATGTCATTAACTTTAGACGCACCGCTCGTCATTGCTTTTAGAACATTTTCATAGTTTGATAAAAGCTGAGATTGAATTTCTTCAGACCAATAACCTTTACGAAACGAAGCTTCGACCTTTAATCCTGACTCTTTTCTAAAAGTAACGTTGAACAACAAATCAAACTTAGCGAGTTCCGGCTTAAGTATATGCTGACTCGAAGTCACTCCCGGTAAATCCAGCGATTTGCCATCACCACCATCTGTATTCTGTAGTACGAAGGCCACCGAACATAGTGGGTGCTGGTCACCATTACGTGGGATGTCTAACATAGACAACACTTTGTCTAAAGGCGCCGAACCATGCTCAAATGACTCCATCAGCATCTGATTGTTATTGCGAATAAAATCTTCAACCTGCTGTTGTTCATTAACCTGTGTGCGCAAGATGATTGTGTTGGCAAAGAAGCCTATTTGTTTTTCCAATTCCTTAACTGGACGATTCGCCCAGATACTGGCAATAGGCACATCTTGCTGTGAACAATATCTCGACAGCACTATGGAAAGGCCAGAATACAGGATGTTAAATAGACCTGTTTGGTTGCGGATTGCCAACTGCTCCAGCCCTTTGGAAAATGTATCTCCAAGAGTGACACTGCTCACTATAGTCTCGTTACTCACCTCTGAACTGCTGCTCGTTGGGAGTTCTAATGGCTTCACGCCATCTAGACTGCTCTTCCAGAATTCTAGAGATGAGCTAAAGTTCTGCTCTTTTTGCCAAGCACAGTAATCTGTATATTGGATATGAAGGTCATCCAACGCTGCATTCGATTCACCAATTTCCTGAAGATAGAAAGCTTTTAGATCAGAATAGAAATTCCCCATAGACCAGCCATCGGTAATGATATGGTGAATATTAACCAGCAAATAGTAAGCACCGTCATACCTATAAAGCCTGACACGCAGTAATGGTTCGTTTGCTAAATCAAACGGGCGTTCCGCATCATCTTCAAGCGCTTTGTTTAAAGCATTCTCTGATTCTACTGAGACGACTGGTAGGGAAAAGTCGCAAGAGCCAACTTGTTGGAAGCCTTGACCGTTTGATTCCACAATTCGCACATGTAAACTTTCGTGACGAGAAATCAGTTTTTCAAACGCCGCTTCAAGGGCTGATGGTGAGAGGTTCCCGTCTAGTTTAAACGCTGAAGGGATATGGTATAGCGCTGATGGACCTTGTGTTTTTTCGATCACCCATAAACGCTGTTGTTCAAATGATAGCGGTATTAATTGATGCTCTGGATCTCGTCTCTGTATCGCATTGTTCGCGATTCCTATTGAGCCACATTTCAGTGTTTCAATATAAGACGCTAATTCAGATAAAATAGGAAACTTAAAGAAATCAGCAATTCTAACTTCAACACCCATTTTGCTTAGTAGTTGTTGCTTTACTTTCACTACCTGCAGTGAATGGCCGCCAAGCTCAAAAAAGTTCCCATTACGGCTAATCGGAGGCTCTATGCTAAGGATTTCTGACCAAATAGACGCTAAGTTTTTTTCCATGCTGGTTTCTAGCGGTACTATCTCGTCGTTCCCTACTAACGCAAAATCGGCAGCAGGTAACGCCCGCTTATCTACTTTACCATTCGCGGTCAAAGGGAGCGTGTCTAAACACATTAATTGAGAGGGCACCATGTACGTTGGGACTTTCTCTCTAAATTGACGCTGTATGTCAGTAGATGATAAATCGCTAACACAATACGCAACCAACTGCTTTTGACCATTGTGCTCTTGTGCTATAACGACGGCTTGTTCTACACCTTCTAGATCCGTCAGTCGCGCTTCAACCTCACCGAGCTCCAATCTAAAGCCGCGTATCTTCACCTGATTGTCTACACGACCAATAAACTCTATACTTCCATCATCCAACCAGCGAACTCTATCGCCTGTTTTGTACATTATTTCCGTTGCAGGCGTTTCACTTCGTACTGTTTCGTTGTCATAAAACGGGTTTCGAACAAAGGTTTCTCTTGTTTTGTCTTCTTTATTAAGATAGCCCTTTGCCAAGCCAAGTCCACTAGTGTAAAGCTCACCTGAATGACCATGCTCAACAGGACATAAATTTTCATCCAAAACGTAGCAAGTAGTGTTTGAGATAGGTTTTCCAATTGGAATTGAGATTCTGTCGCAATCTTCAGCTTGAATTCGGTGCATGGTAGTAAACGTGGTATTTTCTGTTGGACCATAGCCATTCCAAACTTGCTTTGGAGGTGTCTCTGAGTTTAATACCGCCGCAATTGTTTTTGGGTTTAGTGCGTCACCGCCGACCATCAGGTTATTAAGACCACCGAAAGCATTTGGGTTATCAGTTGCCAGCTGATTGAACAGCGCTACCGTAAACCAAGCATCTGTAACCCTCTTGTCCTTGAGCTCATGTTGCAATGCAATGCTATCAATCACGACTTCATAAGGAATAACAGCAATCCTCGCCCCGTGAAGAAGGGGTGCCCAGATTTCGAGTGTGGATGCATCAAAGGCAATATTACCAGCTTGTGCAAACACCGCTTCTGGAGATACGTTAATTTCCCTGCTATCGAGAACTAAGCGTGTGATCCCTTTCTGTGTGACTAGAACACCTTTAGGTTGCCCAGTGGAACCTGATGTATACATGATATACGCCAAGTCTTCTGGAGATGTTTTAACAATATTGAATGCTGCTGAGTCATCTCCGCCAATTGCATTCTCTAAGACTACCTCCCGACATATGGACTGACGTCCAGCAGAAGCTTCATCAGTCACCAACAAACAGGCTGAGCAATCTTCTAATACGTAATTAAGGCGCTCGTCTGGATGAGTTGGTTCAAAAGGAATATATGCCGCTCCGACTTTTAGAATAGCAATAATCAGAGCAATCATCTTTTCATCGCGCTCTAGACAAAAAGCAATATTTTTCCCACGGAGATCAATACCATCAAATTGCTCGACTAAATGACGTGCTATTTGATTTGAGATTGTATCAAGCTGTTTATAAGTCAGTGAGATATTCTTATATTCAACCGCAATAGCTGATGGGTTTAATTGTACATTCCTTTGAAAAAGCTCTACTAAGCTTAACTCTTCCACTGAGCATTTTGTTCTATTGAATTCGACCAAATGTTGCATTAGGTCAGATGATAACTGAGAGAAGTTAGACACAAGAAGCCTCAATAAATAGTACTAGCCACATTGATCAATTTTTCTAATAACGAACTAAAATGTGGAAAAACAAAACACAGGTCACAATTCATAAAAAATCAGACTAAATGACAACAATTGTGATTTTAATCACAATTAAAGGCAATTGAATTGTAACTATCTGTAAATATGTCGCGAATTCTACGAGGAAAGAAAAATAAATCAATACAAATATTGATTAGATTTTCTAATTTCAAATATTAGAAAACACTGACTTTAACCTACTATGGATAATTGAAAATCGACAAAGTTAGTTAACTGTCAATAACTGGCTACATTATCAACAAACTTAACAAAATCTTTATATCCGAATGAAAATCTGTCTCTCAAACCATAAATAGAATATTAAATAAAGCTAATGGATAGTAATATCTAACTAAGAGAATAAAGGCTTAAACAATAACTATAAACATTACATACGATAAACAACATAATAACAATTGAAATAACAAACCATAAAATTGGATTTTATTTTTGATAAAGTTCAAGATATAGATTTAATAAATAGGGAAAGAACGTAGAAACGGACAGAACTTGGCAGATTTATAAACGCCACTATTCTCAGCTATGACGTGCTCAATTCGCTCAAGCCATGCTGAGTATGATTGTTCAGATTGGAGCAATATCTAGCTATAGATCTGTAGTTTACGCTTTCGCAATCTGCTTAATCGGCTGAATACGCCAAGTGAAAACAACCAACAATAGCGCTAGAAATGCAAAGCCTGCTGTGACGTAGAAAGATATCGTCAAGCTTATTGCCATTAGACCGCCACCGACAAAGGACGACAAGCCAGCCGCCAGCGTGAAGCCTGCCGTCGTTACCCCCATTACCCAACCTTGCTCATCGTCTGAGACGCTACCGGAGAAAAGGCTAAGTATTGCAGGATACGCCACACCAAAGCTTAAATAGAAGATGGCAATAAACACGTAGCAGTACAGGAAGTGAGTGCTCAACACAAATCCTAACGTACTGAGGGCCATAATCAGTGTGACCGTTGAAACTATCGATATTTTATCAAAACGTTTCAAGATGGGAGCAACTAGGAATAGACTTGCGCTTGCCATTGCTACGCCGAGCACAATCATTTCCATGTTGGTGCCAAACAAGCCAATATGGAAGCGACTTGTCATGTAGTTAGTCATAAAGATGAAAAACGCATTATTGGCTATCATAAACGCAAAGTAAGCCCAAAATAGTCGACCAACGACGGGTTTCTGGCGAATGTGTAACAGTTGAGTGAACACTTCTGACAGCTTGATTCGAATGCCTTTTATGGGTGGCTTGGTATCAGTGTAGTAGCGTTGAACGAGGAAAATGGTCACCACAATTAGCAAAGTCGCGACGTAAAAGGGTAATTTGAGGCTCGCGTAGTGTCCTAATAAGCTAGAGTCAGAAAATACTCCGCCGATTATTGGACCACCGACTAATCCTGCGCTAATACCTGCGACGATCAGTCCCATATTACGCGCTTTTTCTTGCTCACTATTACTAGCGTCTATCATGGCCGCTTGAGCGATCGGTTGATTCCCTGCGGTAAAGCCGCTGATTGCTCGGCCCAGAATAAGCAGCCATAAGCTATTTACGAACAGCGATAAGATCGTAAGCAAATACCCAATCAAAGCGCCAAACAAACAAATCACAATGCCTTTTTTTCGACCGATACTGTCTGACAATTTAGCAATGTAGATAGCGCCAAAAAACCAAGCGATAAAAAAGATACCGATACAAAGGCCGTAATATAAGTGGCGTTCTGCTTGGGAAGTAGACAAGGGTAGAAAGGAAAGATGTGTCGACATGATCAACTCATTGACAATAGGAAAGACTAATCCCTGCCCTATTAAATCAACAAAAACGACCGCTAGTAGTGCTACTCGAGCGAAAATAGACATTAGGTATCTCTTAGACAACCAGTATAGAAAATCGGGGCTATTCGAGCAGAATATACCATTAATAACAACTAGCTCTTGATGCTGTCACCTAATTTGTGCTGTAAGCCATTAAAACAACAAAAATATTACTTAACACTATATCTTTATTACCAAATCACATGAGTTACTTTAAGGTTATCAATATTTAATATCAATATAAGTTTACCATGAATAAATTCATTATAATTATACAAAGAAACCTAGCTCAATTTAGGAATAGAGCTAGGTTTACAATGATTATCACTGCCAAATGTTAAGTGTCTTCGTTCTCATAAATAATCCCTCGAAGCACATTCACCACCAAATTATGGTCCTCTTCTTGCGGTAACCCAGAGACAGTCACAACACCAATTAATCCACCTGACTTAAGGCGAATGGGAAAGGCACCACCATGGGTGCAATATTCCTTTGCATCAATATGTGGCTGAGATTCAAAGTCACGCTTTTTCGAGGCATTATATTGGCCAGAGAAGAAAGTGCTGTGGCCAAACCGCATCACCGACTGACGCTTGCGACGGATCCACTCTTGATTATCCATAGATGTACCTTGCATGGCGTAGCTAAATAGGACTTGTTCAAAAGCGTACACTTCTATTGCAACCTTGGCAGAGCACTTCTCGGCGGCTTGCTTCAGTGCACAACCTATTTGCCATGCTATGTTGTTATCAAATTCAGCAAACAACAATTGTTTTTCTTGATCTAGCAGCTCGGTTAAATTGATGGTATTCATTTGATGATCCTTATTTAGCCACAGCTAGCGTTTTACCCAATCGACTACTTTCCATTGCCAACTCGATCAATTCTATCGTTTTTAATGCGTCGCTTGCCGCCACTGGGGGCTGCTGCTCGCCTCGAATTGCTTTCGCCATCTCGGAAAAATAGTGCTGGTAACACCCAAGCTGCGTTTTTACCCGTTCTGAATCTTCCATGTTATAAAAAGTCCCATACTGACTGTCCGTTTCTTCTGACCAGTCGTCAGTGATTGGAAGCACTCCGGCGATTAATCGCTCTTCTTGAGGATCCAAACCATATTTTTCATAACTGCCTTTTGACCCTTTTACACTAAAGCGTTTGTTTGGCCCGGCGCTATATAAGTCCCCATGCAGGATTGCCAAATGTTCTGGGTAATGGAATACCAGATGAAAATAGTCAATATTGGTTGAACCCTCTCGCATGATTTCACACTGGGCCGTTAGTGCGTTGGGCACACCAAACAAGTAAACGGCTTGATCTATCAGATGAGAGCCCAAGTCAAACAAGATACCACCACCTACCGACGCTTGTTCGCGCCAGCGCTGGCGAACTTGGGGACGGAAGCGATCAAAATGCGATTCAAAACACTTCACCTCACCAATTTGATTCTCTTCGATCAGTTTTTTAACGGTAAGAAAATCGCCATCCCAACGGCGATTATGATAGACACTGAGCACGCGCTGTTTCTTCTCGGCTAACTCGATAAGCGCCTTTCCCTCAGAAGAGTTCGTGACGAACGGTTTTTCCAAAATCACGTGTTTATCGTTTTCTAACGCTTTTTTGGCTAATGTAAAATGCACATCATTCGGCGCGGTAATAATGACCAAATCTGCATCAGATTGCTCCAATAGCTCTTCGGCACTCGCGAAGGGCTGCGTTTGTGGCCACTGCTGTCTAACGTCGTCCGTTTTACTGGTGCTGATTGCTGAAAGCTCAAAGTCAGGCAATGAGGTGATGAAAGGAATGTGAAATGTTTTGGCTGAAAATCCAAAGCCAATAACGGCGGTTTTAATTGGCGCTGAAGTCATTTTTAGTTCTCGCTGGATGTTACTATCAATTGAATATCATGGGTGCGTATTAAGTCGCAAAGTGAAGCCGATGGGGCTTGATTGGTAACGATGACGTCTATTTTTTCGAGGTCACAAACTTTAAACACATGCTGCTGGCCAAACTTACTGCTTTCACATACAAGAATGACCTTTTGCGCTTGCGATATCATGGCTTTCTTCACGGCGGCCTCTTCTTCGCTGGTCGTTGAAACACCGTGACTTGAAATGGCGCATACACCAATGAATGCCTTGTTCACGTGGTACTGAGAAAGCTGAGCAATCGCAGTCGAGCCTAACATCGCCCGATGGAAGTCGTTAAATCGTCCACCAATGAGGTGTATGGCTGTCATTTTCACTTGAGAAAGTTGAGATAAGATATCGACGGAATTAGTGATGACCGTTGCAGGTTCGCTGAGGTAAGAAGCCATCGCGGTGAGCGTCGTACCGGTATCGATGATAAGATAATCGTCAGGTGACACTAGGCTTGCGGCAGCTTGAGCTATCTCTTGCTTTGCTTGGCTGATGGGCTTATCGCTATAGGCAACAGCCCCTCCCGTGACAGACACGCAAATCGCCCCTCCCCTAATACGCTCTATACCTGGTAACTGAGTCAGTTTGACCAGATCTCGCCGAGCAGAGTCTCTTGAAATTTCAAATCGTTGGCAAATATCCGTTAAAGTAATTTTCTTGGCTTTCTTTAACCATGTTTGCATCGATATCAATCGTTCTTCTTGCGTCATAACACTTACAATTACTTATTTATTTAAGTAATTGTAAGCGCTTTAAGTGGCTATTGCACGATCTTTATTTTTGAAATGATCTCACTCGGCTTGTTCACACCACCGACTTCCATATGCTCCGCTGTAATCTGGACTAGTAATCTGCTCTGATAAACCCTGAACAGGAACCAGTGGACCAACCTGAGTCTTATAGGGAAGGTATCCAGCCCAGACAGGAAGCTCTAGATCCGCTTTGTCATCGTTAACTTCTCCATTACTGACCTTAACTGATGCTTCTTCAAGAGAAAGCCGAAGTACCATCGTTGCAGCAAGCTCTTTGTCATTGCTCAATCTGACTTCATTGGTTCGGCCGGGGGCAATTTGTTCGACAAAGTGGTTGAGCAAACGATCTTTTTCGTTCACGTCCATAATGTTTTCAAATGAGCCAAACACTACTGCGGAGCGATAATGTGCACTATGATGAAATGCCGAACGAGCCAGAATCCATCCATCAAACAGTGTGAACGTCAGGCAAGTTGACTCTCCCTTTTTTAGACTACGCATCAAGCGACTATTATTTGCTCCGTGGATGTACACATGGTTATCGACCCTCCATGCAAGCATGGGAATAACGGCTGGCCCCGATTCCTCTATGATGGCAATGTGAGCGATCAGACATTCATCAATAATCTTATAGAGCATTTTCTGGTCTAAAACGGCTTTGTGTGGGGCTTTCTTAATCTGTGTTCTTTTACTTTGCGAAATCATTTCCACTCCAGTGTTTGGCACATTTGACGAATAATTGAAATTTAGCAATCAACTGGTACTATTTTTAGAGCCACTTTTAATAAATATACAGGTCCAGTTATGGCTCTAATCGACATTGGTGACTTAGCACTGCCCACAACAAAGGGAGCCAAACAAACGTTATTATTCCAAGTAATAAGAGACAAAATCGTCAATCAATTATGGCCTAAAGGTGACAAACTGCCTTCAACCAGAAAGCTCGCCGATGAGCTTTCACTAAGTCGCAATACAGTGACCAGTGCTTATGAACAGCTGGTCGCCGAAGGCTATATTGAGAGTCGCAAAGGCTCTGGGTTTTATGTTTGCATTGAATTACCCGATCACTATTTTAGCGGCAGTACGAGCCACTCTGTTCCACCGAACAAAGCAAAAGACCTAGACATCAATGCCCCATTCTCATCGGGAATTCCAGACTTAGCGCAATTTCCACTAAAAACATGGCAACGCATGCTGCAACGACATTCTTCTCGCTTGTCAATTTTGGGCAATCAAGATCTTCAAGGGTGTCTAGAACTGCGGGTGGCTCTCGCTGACTATCTTGCCACAAGTCGAAGTGTGCATTGTCACTCAGGGCGGATCATCATCACATCGGGAGCACAACAAGCACTGGCTATCGCGCTTATGGCGACACTTCAACCGTCAGATTCTATTTTGATGGAACAGCCGGGTTACACACAAATGAGTAAAATCATTGAGCTGCTGGGCATCCAATATATAGCGGCAAATGTCACCCCCTATAACGGCTTGGATTTGGATAGCATCACACAAAGCGCCGCCAAAGCATTATATATCACGCCAAGTAACCAATACCCGTTGGGGACCACACTTGATACCAACCAAAGGCTAGCCCTTATTAATTGGGCCAAGCAATCTAATCGATGGATCATTGAAGACGATTACGATAGCGAATTTCAGTTTGCTCATCGACCTTATACGAGTTTGCAAGGACTAGCGGGGCAAATGGGAAGAGATGACTGTGTTATCTATATCGGTTCATTTAGTAAAGTCATGTTCAATAGCCTACGGCTGGGTTATATGGTGGTGCCTGATGCTTTAGTTACTCAATGTTTAATGATAAAAGATGCCATATCTGGTGACTCACCCTCTCATGTTCAATCAGCACTTGCAGACTTTATTGTAGAAGGCCATTTGGTGCGACATATCCGCAAAATGCGCAAACTATACGAGCTCAAACATCAAACTATTACCCAAGCAATTAGTCTCCATTTTGCCGATAGTGTTGAGATAATCAGCCAAGCCGCTGGTCTACACGTGACGATAAAATGGCAAGTTGGCATTAATGAAAAAACCTTCACTGAACAAGCCAAACAAGCAGGCATCAATATCCGTCCTTTGTCCTACTACGAATCCCTAGGTTTCAGTCATCGATCTTGGCAAGGCGCCATTATTGGCTATGGTAATACCGCTTTAGAAGATATTGCGCCTAAAATCGCTCTGCTTGCCCAGCTTTTCACGGGTGACAATATCTAAATCAGCGAGATGTAGACACTCACCAGCTGAAATTTCATACTAGCGCTGCCCATATTTTACATACACCTTATCGATTTCACCGCTTGCTTGCATTTCTTTCAGTGCCTGTGATAATCGTCTAATTAGATCTTCTTGATTCGGTGTTTTAGCGGCTTTAGAAATGACTAAGTATGCCCCTCTTGGTGGGAACATTGGTTTAGGTAGCGCTATGATAGACTCTGATAGACCCATTTTTGATAACCAGTAATAGACTTCTTGTTGATTGCCGATAAATACCTCTATCCGATTACCATGAAGCTTTTGTATATTCTGCTTCGTAGAAGATTCTTCAATTTGTATTAGCTTGTTTTTCCTTGCGTGAGCAAACGCGTCACCTAAGTAGAAAGCGGTGTTAATACCAATAAATTTGCCATGTAGATCATCAATAGATTGAAAATCAAACTCTTCACCTTTACGGACAAAGACTTTGAACGTGCTCTCGTGGATCGGGGTGGGTATAAAATTTGCGAAAGACTCTCTTTCCTCACTTCTAAAGAGGGAAAAAGCACCATCTATATGTCCGTGTTTGGTCTGGTGAATAACTCGCTTCCAAGGAACCAGCTTTATTGTGATAGGGATACCGACCTTTTGGCTAAGCTGGTGAATAATTTCCACGTCAATACCAGTTAGCTTTCCAGATTCAACCCAAGCGTAAGGTATGAAGTTTTCCATCGAGTAAAGGGTAATCTGAGCGGGAAGGCTGGATGAGAAAAAGAGCAGGGGCAATGCCAGCCACTGAATAACTTTCTGTAGTCTCATTAGCAGCCTCCAAATTGATAAAAACTTCACCTATGTCACTAGGCCACGCCCTAATAAAGTATATGTGAAATACACGGTCGCGCTACTCGGATTGATTTAACCTCAGAAGGTGTGCGTGCCCTAATTTAGTCTGTCAGGAGGCCGCCTTTGAGACCATCCCCAAGTCTCTCAGCTAGAAAATCAATCAACAAACGAACTTTAGGAGATAAGTTTCTGTTGTTTGGGTAAAGTGCCCAGATACCTTCTCTTTCATCTCGATAGCCACTTAAGACTTCTATCAACTCTCCCAATTCCAATGCCTTATGCACGTAGTAATCAGGGAGTTGCACCAACCCTAACCCTCGTATGGCGGCATCTAATAAAGCAAATCCTGAGTTGCAACGTATCCGTCCGGAAACCTTCAATGATTTAGTTTTCTTGTTATCCAAAAATCGCCAATGTTCTGCAGAGCCAACTAAACAATTGTGGTCGCTCAGTTCAGCAAGAGTGGTAGGCATACCATGTTGTTCAAAATAGCTTGGCGCTGCGCAAACATACAGCTGCCGGGTAGAGAGCCGTTTTGCAATCAGACTAGAATCAGCCAAGCGCCCCATGCGAATAGCCATGTCCATGCCAGAATCCACCAGATCTACTTTTAAATTGGTGAGCGTCAACTCCAAATCAACTTGCGGATAGAGTGCTAAGAACTCATTTATCAAAGGCGCAATATGCGATTCACCAAAGGTAACCGGAGCCGTTATTTTTAACAACCCTTTGGGACTGGCTTGCATCTGCGTGACTGCAAGCTCTGCGATTTCAAGGCCTTCAACTAAGTTTCGGCAGTGCGTGTAATACAGCTGACCTGCTTCAGTAACCGTTACTTTTCTGGTAGTTCGTAGCAACAGCTTAACCGCGAGCCTGTCTTCTAGAGCTGATACGCGTCTACTTATCTGAGCGACTGACGTTTTCAATTTTTTGGCAGCCGCGGTAAACGAGTAGTTATCAACGACAGCAACAAATTCCGACACCCCTTCCCAATCATTCATCACGATTCTCTTTTTACTAATTTAGATCTTATTATTACATATATGTAAAAGATATTTTCAAAATACATGGATTATTAATTCATTGGGAAAAATTAGAATAGCCGAGATCAAACGCCATGTATTGCTTAATTTCTAATGCATGGCGTGAAAATATTTTAGTTTTAAGGAGTTCAGCATGTCACTAGATATCAAACCAGGCCAAGAGTTTATTAAATCTAAGGCCGCTGTTGCATGGGCACCGGGCCAACCGTTAACAATGGAACAGGTCGATGTCCAGCTTCCAAAAAAGGGAGAAGTTCTGATTCGGATAGTAGCAACCGGAGTTTGTCATACTGACGCGTTTACTCTATCTGGTGATGACCCCGAAGGTATTTTTCCATCTATTTTAGGACATGAAGGTGGCGGTATCGTCGAAATGGTAGGAGAAGGTGTAACCAGCGTAACAGTAGGTGATCATGTGATCCCACTGTACACCGCTGAATGTGGTGAGTGTAAATTCTGTTTATCGGGAAAAACCAATTTGTGTCAAGCGGTACGTGAAACACAAGGGAAAGGCGTTATGCCCGATGGAACCACGCGTTTTTCTATCAACGGTCAACCAATCTATCATTATATGGGCTGTTCGACGTTTTCTGAATACACAGTGTTACCTGAAATATCTCTCGCCAAGGTAAACAAAGACGCTCCGCTAGACGAAGTATGCTTACTAGGTTGTGGTGTGACAACTGGGATGGGCGCTGTGCTGAACACAGCAAAAGTTAAACAAGGTGACTCCGTTGCAATATTTGGCCTTGGTGGCATAGGGTTGTCTGCAATCATTGGGGCTCGTATGGCAGGCGCTAGCCGTATCATTGGTGTCGATATCAACGAAAGTAAATTCGATCTAGCTCAGCAACTTGGTGCCACTGATGTTATCAATCCAAAATCATTCGATAAACCAATACAAGATGTCATCGTAGAGATGACTGATGGTGGGGTCGATTTCTCATTTGAGTGTATAGGCAACGTGAATGTCATGCGTCAGGCGCTTGAGTGTTGCCACAAAGGTTGGGGAGAATCTGTCATTATTGGTGTAGCAGGTGCGGGGCAGGAAATATCTACTCGTCCATTTCAACTTGTAACAGGAAGAGTCTGGCGTGGTAGTGCATTTGGTGGAGTAAAAGGACGCTCAGAACTACCTGAAATTGTCGAGCGCTATATGGCTGGTGAGTTTGGCTTGCAGGAATTTATTACTCATACCATGGGCCTGGAAAACATCAATCAAGCGTTTGATTTAATGCATGAAGGAAAAAGTATTCGCACTGTGATTCATATGAACATCTAAGCATAATGTCCCGTCCTAAAATAGGTTGACGGTTTTAGGACGGGACATCCAAGTGACTACAAGGCTGCCTCTACTTTATCCGCGACTGATTTAGGCACCCATTTGTGCCAAATTTGGGGATAATGAGTTAAAAAATAATACATAGCGTCGTTACCATCGGCTTGGTTCTCCTCCATCCATGCAAGTAACTGGTTCAAATCTTGATTGGTAAAGCTTCTGGTTGCGAAATACTGATAGGCTTCAGGCGCTCTTTCTGCAAGTTTTTGCGTGGTAATCGTATAAACTGGACCCGGTGGATACATAGTCACTTTGGGATTCAAGCAGTCAGCTTGTGTGGTGCAATTGATAAACTCCTGTTCATCGACACCACTACCAAAATCCACTTTCACCATCTCATATTTTCCTAATATAGGAGTAGGTGCCCAATAGTATCCCAGCCACGGCTTGTGTCTTTCGTACGCTTTCGCCAACGCCCCAGATAATCCTGCTGCAGAACCTGGATCTATGATGGTAAAACCCGCTTGTTTTAATTTCAGGGCTTTAAACAAATTTTCAGTGGTTATTTGGCAGGCCCACCCCGCAGGACATCCATAAATGCCTGAAGAGTCGGGATCTTGCGGATTTTCAAACAATTTGGCGTGCTTTTTTATTCCCTCTATCGTCGCCAATTCGGGATACTGACTAACCAAATATTTAGGCACCCAAAAGCCCTCTTCTCCACCATCTGAAAGCACTTTACCTGCGATCCTTAGCCGTTTTTCTCTAACGCCCTCTTCCAGAGCATCCTTCAAACTGTTGGTCCACAATTCGGGAGCGACATCAGGCTGGCCCTTCTCAATCATTGATGCGCTGGTCGGATTTGAATCTCCAGGCACCAATTCAGCGTCACAACCATAGCCATTTTGGAGAATAAACTGGTCGACATTGGCGATTAAGCTGGCTGAGCTCCAATTCATATCCGCAATGGTGATCGTGCCACATTCTTTGGCACTAACCAAACTAGTGTACATAAATGTCAATAAACACAAGGGGATAAGCAACTTCATATTCAGGGTCCTTCCTTAGATAATCCGCTCATTGTATGGCGTACCGATAATCGTGTATACAAAGGCTGCACAACAAACATTTTATCTTGCAAAGCACCTCCCACTCCACAATTAAAACGTACCCAGTTTCACCACACTGAAACCACCCGTATTACAAAGGACACACATCAAACCTAGGCTTCAACCTGTTGTCTCTATGGTGCATTAGGTAATAATTTTGGATTTTCTGTAGATGCCCTTGCTCTTTTAGTCGCTTAATGACACTGTCAAAAATAGGAACAAGCTGAGCTCTGCTTGTGTGAAGCCTAATTTTCAATGGTACTTCCTCAAACCAATATATAATTTTGTAGTCTTTTATAGAGTCATTTCTTTTTGTTTTATGGTTGAAATAATATAAAGCCTCTTCTTTATTTGCGAATACTGCGTCAACTCTTCCCCGAACAAGTTTTGGTAGAAGTGCTTTTGATACTGACACGCTGACCTTGATTTCACCATTATCGATCGCATCATTAAACCCTGGGTAAACAAAACCATTAATGACTCCCACTGTATATCCCTGCAAGCCTTTATAGTCCTTTATTTTTTTCATCTTTTTTTGGGCGAGAATGATATCGGTTGTACTAAATATAGAGGTTGTATAGACGGATGAATCAGCTTGCGAGTTCCTCCAAACTTCAGCGATAGCTGGCTCAGCAAATACTGATTTACCCCATTCACGTAGCATACGCTTAGTATTGACTGTATTGGTGAACTTAAATTGTATATCCGAACATATGGATATTAGATGCATTGTATCTACAGCAATCCCTTCCCACTCATCATTTTGTGTTTTCATTGACCACGGTGGCCATTCACTTATCGATACATCTAAAGGAAGGTGTGTTGATTTACTCGCTACCATAAATGAGCAACTTAAAAGGAAAAAGGTGAGCACTGTTTTCATATCAGTTATGGTGTTTTTTTAACGATCATGTTTAATCATAGTCGATATTTTAAGCAGCTCATTTTGAATAAAATAGCTGGGGGGATAGATCCGTCTATCCTCTATGGAGCCAAAACGGAATTTAATCGAGCAGCGCTCTACCGTTATCACCTTGTTCGTAAATACATAGACTAACGCGAGACAGTGCTTCAATTTCAGCTAAAGACACTACAACGGAATGATTGCCTCTTGCGACATTAGCTTTCATTCTGTCAACCAAGCTAACAAGAATGCCTAAATCTGGTTTCGCTTTTGGCACTCTTTGGCGGATAAAGTTAAACCATTTTTCACTCATGTTCCGCTGTATCTTCGCCAACACTTCATGATTGGTGATCGTAAATGGCTTATCTAACGCCCCACCATCGCGAAGAATATCGTAAATCACATGTCCATTTTTCTTAGCAACAATCATATTCTCTGTGTTGAGTTGTAGCTCACCGATATGGCCATTGCTCATCTTCAAAAAGAATTTAATGTCCTTATAACCCGCATCAGTCGCGTCACAATTGAATCTGGCATCATCACCCTTACTGGTTTTGTATCTATCTTTCATAGCAGATTGAAAGTGCTGAAGCTGCTTAAACTCATCTGACAGACGAATTAGTGATTTTGCCGCTACCATATCATCTAGCGTTTTAAATATGATGGTCATCCGCGCAGCATCTTTAAGATCGCCAATATCATAGTGGCGCTTCCTATTCGTGATTTTGTCTAATGAACCGTGAAAATCTTTTACACCAAAATACGCACCGGGTGGCTGCTTTAATACCCCTCCTGTTGTTTCTTTTATTTTTCTAGCGTATTCAACCAATTCAGCTTGAGCCTCGGTGATTTCCATAAACATTAGAAACAGTTGTTTTTTCTTCAATTGAGCATTAGCAAGTTGATTCTTGGCGTGAAAGTCGGCTTTTCCTGATGATAGCTGGTTGCTTACCTTTGACTCTAAATAATTGTTTACCTTATCTTTATTGGTCATTATCTCCAATATAATTTTATCTTGTGCTTTATTAGATTCATTCTCATATTTATAGTGTTCAACTTTACGGCGTAATTCATCGAGCTTAGCTTTATATTGCACATTATTAACGAGCCTAAACCCTTGGGACATACTTTTTTGTTGATTTATTTTTGCTAGAACTTTGCTTTTATTTTTCCGAACCTGTTCTTCGGAAATCATATTTGGGGTTGGGACGCTAGGGGTTTCATACCCTGGTAGAAATGATATTAACCATTGTATGTATTCTGACACTGTGGATTGTTCGATCATATTTAAATCCTCTCACTCGTCGCTCCTTGATTGAAATTTAACCGTACGATTAATATTAATCATATATATACAATACTGATAATATTAAAATTAAAAATTAAGTTTCTAAATTTGTTGTTTTATGGTTTAGGAGATTTAGTTGCTTACAGTCAAAGGATCGACAAATAATCACAACCATTTGAAAAATAAATATTATTTATTTCAGCTCGTTAAATCGTTGTATAGTGATATAAATATTAGAAGGGTTAAATAGGTAAAGTTAACATTGTGTAAGAGTAGTAATATCAAGAATAGGCACTTGTTGTTATAAAATATTTAATGCACTATTCTTGTTTAAAGAATGCTATACCAAGACTAATTTGAGATACGAGCTTCAACGGGAGATCAAGCTTCAAACCACCTATTCTGGAAACTCATCAAAACTAATATCATGATTGATGTTCTGTAGCCAATCCGCGCAGCTAGCCATAAAGATTTTTGCGGTTGGCGATATAGGAACTGGCGTATCTAAACTCCCAGCTGGAACCATGGTGAAGCCCAGCTCCTTGGCAAAAAGAGGTAATGCTGAACCACATCGCTTACAAAACGCTTTAGCATGCCGACTATTCGGAAGCTGATAAATGCTCACGTTTTCTTCTCCTTGTCGCCAAGATAGCTTCGACTGTGGAGCAAACAAATTGGATGCATGTGCTGAGCCCGTATCTTTTTGGCATCGACTGCAATGGCACAAGAAAAAAGATTGAAACTCCCCTTCAAGTTCGTATTGAGTAGAACCACAAAGGCAAGAGCCACGGTGAAGTTTGTTTTTCATATTGTCTCCTTTTTATACCCAAGTTACTTCAAGATGCAGAATTCAGAGCGATGTGAGTGGCCCAATTTAAGGAAAAGGTCTGCAGGAATGGCCATCCATTTCAAAGGCCTTTGACGCGAAAGTGGGCCACTCACACCGCTCCCAAAGGGCGAGTAGATAAGGCTTCACTGCGTTGTTAGGGCTGCTCGACGTAGAATGACTATGCCTCACATCCCTGACTAGCATTGAAGCCTTATCTATCTCGCTGAAACTCGCATCTCGAAGTAATTTGGGTATATCACATTACTTCAAAACACTGGTGGAATATATTAAAAAGCGGCTGAAGATACTAAAGTTGTTGTTTAATATCAATAACCTCAAGCTAAAATCCATACGGTAAATTTTAGTGATATAGATCACAAATGGTGGATACCCACAAACCGATTAGAGCAAACCACACCAAACCATACATAATGTCGTTTCAACTAAGGATTCATCGGATTTGTTATCCCTTTCAGTGATGGAATCCTAAAGTTTTTTATATCTATCTTTGCATTAATAATTAGTTAAATATTATGAGCCCCAAAATAACAAAGCGGGGTATGCTCTATGAAAGCAGTGGTTAATATACTAATAATTCTATCTTTTACCTTCGGCGTAATACGAAGTGTCAGTGCTGACACCATATTGCATGCGTTTAACTGGAAATATTCAGAGGTCGCTGCAAAAGCCAATCAAATTGCCCAAGCGGGATACAAGCAGGTACTTGTCGCTCCTGCAATGAAATCTAGCGGAGACCAATGGTGGGCGCGATATCAACCACAAGATTACAGAGTCATCGATTCTCCGTTGGGCAATAAAGAAGACTTCGTCAACATGATTCAGGCGCTTAAGAAAGTCGGTGTTGAGGTCTATGCTGATGTGGTCCTAAACCATATGGCCAATGAGAGTTGGAAGCGCAGTGACTTAAACTATCCAGGAACCGATGTCCTTGCTGATTATAAAAATCGTAGTAGCTACTATGCCAAACAAACTTTGTTTGGAGATTTGAGCCAAGAGCTCTTCTCGGCGAACGACTTTCATCCTGCAGGTTGCATCACCGATTGGAATGACCCAGGCAACGTACAATATTGGCGCTTGTGTGGTGGTAACGGTGATACAGGTTTACCCGATCTTGATCCGAATAATTGGGTTGTGTCTCAACAGCGTTTATACCTACAAGCGCTAAAAGATCTCGGAGTCAAAGGCTTTCGTATCGATGCGGTTAAACACATGAGTCAATACCAAATCGATCAGATTTTCACACCGAGTATTATCAGCGGAATGTACGTGTTTGGAGAAGTGATCACCAGTGGTGGAAAAGGCGATGTTAGCTATGACGTATTTCTTGCGCCCTACCTGAACAACACCACGCATGCCGCCTATGATTTCCCATTATTCGCCACCATTCGTGACGCGTTTTCAATCAATGGCGGGCTTAACGAGCTTCACGACCCACAAGCCTATGGAGCGGCATTAGAAGGCTCAAGAGCAGTGACATTCACCATTACTCATGACATCCCGAACAATGATGGCTTCCGGTATCAGATCATGGACCCAACCGATGAAACTCTTGCCTACGCCTACATTTTGGGCCGAGATGGAGGAACGCCGTTGGTGTACAGTGATGAGCTACCCGCTTCCGAAGATAAGGACAATGGACGTTGGAAAAACGTTTGGGATAAAACTCAAATGGTCGAGATGATCGCCTTCCACAACGCCATGCAAGGCAAAGCGATGACGGTACTACATAGTGATCACTGCACACTTTTGTTCAAACGTGGCAAGCAAGGCATTGTTGGCATCAATAAATGTGGTGATGCACAAAACGTGACGGTGGACACAAATCAATATGAGCTTAACTGGTACGTCGACTACAAAGATGTGTTGAGTGGTGCGAAAGAACAAATCACCTCTCGCTATCACACATTTAACCTGCCTGCACGTACAGCCAGAATGTACATGATGTAGTGGAATCCAATTATGCATAAAATTCAACGTACCCTAACCAATTCCTTTTTTATGCTGTTAAGCATGCCCTCAGCATCGATGGGGTTTGCCCTATCGATACAAATTTCAGCTTTAAGCTGGATTCTTAATACCAAGTATGGTTTGGATATCCATCAAGTTGGGCTGGTATGGGCAGCGGGGCCGATTGCTGGGATTCTAGGCCAAGTTATTGTCGGTATCATCAGTGATAAGGTTTGGTTTTGGAATGGCCGAAGACGGCCATTTATCATCATTGGCGGAGTGCTTTCATCCCTAATGTTACTCGCGCTGCCGAACATCGATGTGATCTCATCGGCTTTAGGACTTGACGGAATACTAGGCGTCGCCATTGCTATTGCCCTAACACTCGACCTGTCAATCAATGTGAGCTTTAACCCTACACGAGCAATCATTGCAGATGTAACCCCGGAAGGAGAAAAGCGAACCAAAGGCTTTACTTGGATGCAAACCATGTCCGGTGTATTGGGTGTCACTGCCTACGCCATCGGCGCTGCTTGGGGAAACTACACGCTTATTTATATCGGTGCGGCAGTGGTTTTATTGCTATCCACTTTACCCGCGATGTTAATAACGGAGCCAAAAGTCCTTCATGCGGATTTACCTAGCGAGTCAGAAGCGCCAAATACCGCTCAATCACTGTTGACTTTCCTTGTGGATATTCGCCCACTTTGGGGCTTCTTGATCTACGATATTTATGCGCTATCTCTACATCTAGCCGGAATAAAAACTCAGCACTATTGGGCTGAGCTGATTGCAGTAGTGATTAGCATCTATTTCGTTGGCCAAGCTCTGGCCACCAGTGAAAAAGGGAAAAGCACGACTCAAGCCGGAGTCATCGGGTTTCGCAAAATACTGGCCGCGCACTCCTTTAGCTGGATAGGCGTGCAAACTATGTTCGTATTTTTATTCGCATTTCTCCAAGACAAAATGCCACAAGAAAGTAGCAGCGAGCTCGGTCAAACCATCGCGTTGTGCTTTTTAATCTTGAGTGCTGTCGCCACAGTGGTTCCCGCGCTCATTCTTGAACCTCTGTCGAACCGATTTGGCCGAGCGAGAGTCCACTCATTTTGCTTGGCAAGCATGGCCGTGTCTTACCTATTGTTAAGCTGGGCCGGTGCAAACCACTTAGTCATTTATGTCCTTATGGCTGCCCTAGGTGTTGGCTGGTCTGCTATTGTGAGTTTGCCATTTGCCATCCTGTCGGAAAAAATCGAGCAGCGTAAGATGGGCTATTACATGGGTCTATTTAACCTGTCCATTGTGTTACCACAGCTGATAGTCAGCCTAGGTATCGGCCTTTTCATCAGCCAAGCCGCCGATAAAAGCGTTGTATTTCAGATCAGCGCTGCATCGTTAGCGATTTCTGCGCTCGCTTGGGCCTGGATAAAGGAGGACAAAACCCAAACAGAAGCCGAAGAGCAAGATATTCGTTCTAAGACACAACTAGATACTCAATAATAATACTCCCCTTAGCATCGGCACTAAGGGGAGATTTCACACTTCACTATTACGCTTCGATTAAATCTCTTCAAGACGATTCAGCAAATCTATGTAACAATAGTGTCTGGATACTATAAGCGGTTTTAATTCAATGAAGTATAACGCGGCCATTTTCGATATGGACGGCCTTCTGCTCGACACCGAGCACGTATGCAAAAACATTTTTGAGCAATCATGCCATGCACTTAACCTCCCCTTTCTTGAATCTGTCTATCTCAAGATTATTGGTTGCAACAGCAAACGGTGTGAAGCCATTCTAACCCAAGGTTATGGCTCAGATTATCCATCCTTACATAACGAATGGAAGAAGCGTTATAACGCTGTGGTATTGCATCAAGCTATCCCCACTAAGCAAGGCGTGATTGAGTTACTTGACTGGTTGAAGTCACAGGACATTCCTCTCGCCGTCGCAACGTCCACTCAGCGCACAGTGGCGGAGACTAAATTAAAACTTGCCTGCCTCGACCAGTATTTTTCAGTGGTAACCACTGGCTGCGAAGTAACAAATAGCAAGCCCGATCCAGAGATATATTTGCTTGCCGCTAGTCGCTTAAATGTTCCAACTGATCAATGCTTAGCGTTTGAAGATTCGAACAATGGAATAATGGCAGCCGTTGCAGCGAACATGATTGCTTATCAGATCCCTGACTTGGTTCAACCAACGCAAGAAGTCATCAATCTCGGGCATAAGATCTGTGCATCGTTATCAGATGTGCTGAATGATTTACAAAAAAATGACTAGAAGCGCACATAACTTGGTCGACACTTTTGTAATTAGTTCCATTAACCGAACGATATATTTGTGATACAGATCACAAATATTAAATGTGAAAAAACGAAACATTTTGTTAACATGGTGATTTTTATCACTAAACGTCTCTATGTTGACCAGTTGTTTACATCACTTTCAACCCTTTTCCTATCTAGCTTTATCCAATATTACATTACAGTTTTGATGCTTAATTAGGTCAAATACCACCCAGTGAGATCATAAATAAAAACTTACATACCAATTATGAGTGGTGAGCTTACTAATTAATGTAAGGATAATGCGACGGTTGTAACGATGTGTTTCGATGAATGTTTCACATGTAACGCATTCCTTGTTCACCCCTGTGAATGCAAACCATACTGAGCTTTTTATCAACATAACATCAATACATACACCCAACGTAAAACATTCTAATAACTAAAACTGGTTATCAAGGCGTCATGCCTTGTTTATCGAAACTAATTGAGAAAGTTAATGGAAGCTTCAAAAATAAAAAGCATCCTTCTTAAAGTAGTGGGACTGGGTATGGTTCTGTTACTTTCCGGATGCGATTCTGCGCTGCTCAACCCTAAAGGGACTGTCGGTGTTCAGGAAAAAGAACTCATCATTACCGCTCTATTCCTTATGCTGATCGTTGTAATCCCAGTGATTTTAATGACGATCTGGTTCTCATATAAGTATAGAGCTCGTAAAGGTTCTGATGAGGAATACGCTCCAGAATGGTCGCACTCAACCAAAGTAGAAGTGGTGGTATGGACAGTTCCTCTCATCATCATTTTAATCCTTGGTACGATTACATGGCGCTCAACACACGCACTATCACCTTCTAAACCTCTTGTTAGTGATGTTAAGCCAATGACCATCGAAGTTGTCTCACTGGATTGGCAGTGGTTGTTTATTTATCCGAAGCAACATATTGCAACAGTCAACTATCTGGCGTTTCCAAAAGATACCCCTGTCCTGTTCAAGATCACGTCTGACAACATCATGAACTCGTTCTTCATCCCTCGCTTAGGTAGCCAAATCTACGCGATGCCAGGCATGGTGACAAAACTTAATCTGATTGCCAACGAAGCAGGAAACTATCGTGGTATTGGGGCAAGTTATAGTGGTAAAGGCTTCTCTGATATGAAGTTCACCGCTCACGCTCTACCTGATCAAGCAAGTTTTGACAAATGGGTGAAACAAGTCCAAGCGAGTCCAAAAACGCTGAGCGACTTTAATGCATATCGCGAGCTTGCAAAACCAACTGTCAATGGACCGGTCACGTACTTCTCTAATGTACCACCGTACCTCTTCTCTGACATTGTGACCCAGTTCCCTGGCGCAATGAACATGAGTGCATCTGACAAAGCTTGCAAGAACACTACCGAAGGATAATCTGATGTTTGGAAGATTGAGTCTACACGCAATCCCATACGACGTGCCAATTCTGGTGGGAACATTTATTGTTGTTGCCATACTTGGTATTGCTTTACTCTCTTACGTGACTATTCAGCGTAAGTGGACATATTTATGGAAAGAGTGGTTCACTAGTATTGACCACAAAAAAATAGGTTTCATGTACATAGCTGTGGCTATGGTCATGCTTTTACGCGGTTTCTCCGATGCGATAATGATGCGTAGCCAACAGCTATTGTCATCCGCAGGCGAAGCAGGTTACCTACCTCCTCACCACTACGATCAAATCTTTACTGCCCATGGCGTAATCATGATTTTCTTCGTAGCGATGCCGTTGATCATTGGCTTGATGAACATTGCCGTACCACTTCAAATCGGTGCGCGTGACGTCGCCTTCCCTTACTTGAATAACCTGAGCTTTTGGCTATTCATTGTAGGTGTGGTTCTGACTAACATGTCACTGTTCGTTGGTGAATTCGGCCGTACTGGTTGGTTAGCTTACCCTCCTCTATCTGGTATTAAAGCCAGTCCTGGGGTCGGGGTCGACTATTGGATGTGGGCACTGCAGATCTCTGGTATAGGTACAACGCTTACTGGTGTGAACTTCTTTGTCACCATCATGCGTATGCGTGCTCCTACCATGCCACTGATGAAAATGCCGGTATTCACTTGGGCATCACTATGTGCAAACATTCTGATCATCATCTCATTCCCAATCTTGGCGATCACTATCGCTCTATTGACGCTTGACCGTTATCTAGGCTTCCATTTCTTCACCAATGATATGGGCGGCAACATGATGATGTACATCAACCTGATATGGGCATGGGGTCACCCGGAAGTATACATCCTTGTTCTACCAGTATTTGGTGTCTTCTCAGAAGTTGTTGCAACTTTCTCGCGTAAGAAACTATTTGGTTACACGTCCCTTGTTTGGGCAACCGTTGTTATCACCATCTTGGCATTCGTTGTTTGGCTACACCACTTCTTTACGATGGGTGCTGGTGCCAACGTCAACGCCTTCTTTGGTATAGCGACTATGGTCATAGCGATACCGACCGGGGTTAAGATCTTTAACTGGCTCTTTACCATGTATAAAGGTCGTATCGAGTTCAAAACTCCAATGCTTTGGACCGTCGGTTTCCTTATCACCTTCACTATCGGTGGTATGACTGGCGTATTGATGGCCGTACCTGGTGCTGACTTCGTACTACACAACTCAGTATTCCTAATCGCTCACTTCCATAACGTAATCATTGGTGGTGTGGTATTTGGTTGCTTTGCTGGTATCACGTATTGGTTCCCGAAAGCGACTGGCTTTACTCTTGATGAAAAATGGGGCAAGCGCGCGTTCTACTGCTGGGTTCTTGGCTTTGCATTGGCGTTCTTACCGCTGTACGCACTTGGCTTTATGGGCATGACTCGTCGTCTAAGCCAAAACATCAACCCAGAGTTCTTCCCGCTGCTTGCCGTTGCTGCATTTGGTACTGTTGTTATTCTTGCTGGTATTATTTGCCAAGCGACGCAAATCGTCGTCAGTGTCCGCACTCGTGAGAGCCGTCGTGACCTTACAGGCGACCCATGGGATGCACGTACTCTAGAATGGTCTACCTCATCTCCACCGCCGTTCTATAACTTCGCCGTGATTCCAAAAGGCGATGAAATCGACTCGTTCTGGTATCAGAAGCAACGTGGCGAGTTCAATCCAATGGAAGAGCCGGAATATGAGCCAATTCATATGCCTAAAAACGACGGTGATGCGTTTATTATCTCAGCACTTGCCCTAGTATTTGGCTTTGCGATGATTTGGTACATCTGGTGGTTAGCTGGCCTGAGCTTCTTCGGTATCATCTTTATGTGTATTAAGCACAGCTTCAAAGAAGACCTAGATTACTATGTCCCTGTTGAAGAGATTAAGCGAATAGAAGGCGAACGCCGCGAACAATTTGCCAAAGGGCAAGCGTTAGCTAAGAAAGATAAAGACGATATGGAGGCGAGTTATGCAAACTGAGGCGATGACTCACGCTCATGACCACCATCATGATCATCACGCTGATGAAATCAAAAAGAACAAACTGTTTGGTTTCTGGATTTACTTGATGAGTGACTGTGTCTTGTTTGCAACACTGTTTGCAACCTTCGCAGTACTCGTAGGCGCCACCGCAGGTGGCCCTGACGGCAAAGACCTATTCGAGATCCCTTATGTGTTCGTCGAAACCATGCTACTACTTTTCAGTAGTATCACTTTTGGTTTCGGTATGATTGCCATGCGTCGTAAGAACATTGGTGCACTGAAATTTTGGATGATCGTCACGTTCATCCTAGGTGCAGGCTTCATCGGTATGGAAATCAACGAATTCCATCACATGATCCTAGCGGGCAACGGTCCGGAACGTAGTGCGTTTCTATCTGCGTTCTTCACCCTAGTGGGTACGCACGGTCTTCACGTTACATTTGGTCTAATCTGGATGGCTACCTGTTATTGGCAGCTAAACACCAAAGGCCTAAATGACATGATGGAAACTCGTTTTGCTTGTCTGAGTTTATTCTGGCACTTCCTTGATATCGTTTGGGTATGTGTCTTCTCCATAGTGTACTTAATGGGAGTAATGTAATGAGCAACGAACACACTGATTTAAGTGTTCAGGGGTACGTTAAAGGCTTTATCGCATCGCTGATATTAACCATTATTCCCTTTTACTTTGTAGCGACACACTCACTACCAAATGACATCACTTACGTCATTTTGTTTGGCTGTGCGATCATTCAGGTCATCGTTCACTTCTACTACTTCCTACACTTGGAGTCGAAGTCGCACGATGGACGCTGGAGTATCATCTCGCTGGTGTTTACCGCTGTTGTGGTATTGATCTTGATAGGTGGTTCTATCTGGATCATGTGGAACCTCAACGAAAACATGATGATGTAGAAGGTCTACCATGCTGAAAAGCTATCTCTCCATCACTAAGCCTGGCATCATTATTGGCAACTTGATTTCAGTCGCTGCAGGGTTCTTCCTTGCAGCCAAATCTGAACCTGCCAATGCGCTGCTCTTGTTCTACACCATGCTAGGAGTGGCATGTGTGATTGCGTCTGGCTGTGTGGTCAACAATATTTTCGATAGAGATATCGATTATAAGATGGAAAGAACTCGTAAGCGTGCACTAGTACAAGGCGAGGTCAATATTGACCACGCCTTTATCTATGCGTTAGTGCTGCTGGTAATTGGTACTGCTGTTATCTACCAAAAAGCCAACCCGCTGTCTGCGGTGATTGTGTTGCTTGGTTATATATTTTATGTGTTCTTTTACACCATGTGGTACAAACGCACATCCGTGTATGGCACGTTAGTAGGCAGTGTGTCGGGGGCAGTCCCACCACTGGTTGGCTACCTAGCCGTCACTAACTACATCAGCCTAGATGCCGTATTGCTGTTTGCATTATTTTGCTTGTGGCAAATGCCTCACTCTTATGCCATTGCTATGTTCCGCATGCAAGACTACAAAGACGCAGGTATTCCTGTACTTCCTGTAGAAAAAGGCATTCAGAAAGCGCACCAGCATATGAAGGCTTATGTTGCAGCATTCAGTCTCGTTGCCATCGCCTTGTTTGCTTTTGGCAGTGGTGGTTACGAATACTTAGCTGTTGCAGCACTTGTCTGTTTATATTGGCTACGTGCAACGTTCAAGCCTGTCACTGAAGACAACTATATCCCGTGGGCAAAAAACGTGTTTAAGATTTCACTGTTTGTCGTTATGGGTATCAGCGGTATTCTCGGCCTAGAGCTTATCAGCCTCGCTATCTAATTCCTGTCAGTGTAGCCGATAAGCTACACTGACTTTTTCATTTTCCCACACAATTTTTTCCTACTTAATTGTCCAATCGCCTAAATAATGTAACTTACTGTGATTGTGGTACATTCTCTGCTCAGCATCACATTTAGCCTAACGCCTGCTTGTCGAAGTAACAAAGCGGTCTAGTATATCTAGTTGTATTTTAAGCATTAAAGTCTCTAGTCCACAATGTCCATCGTATCAAGCGCAATATTGGACGAATGGTAAACTTACGCTTAATATCAAATATGCTCAGTCCCCTGCTTTACCCATTTTTAGGGTCAAGATAGACTGGCTAACAGCAACAAACGAGGCCCTCATTTGTTGACATCCTTATAACGCGAACATCAATAAACAAGTAGGAAGTTTTATGTCAGATATTGCATTTCAAATACAATTAGGGTTGATTCTACCTAAGCTTAGAGAGACTGTGAAAGACCAAATGTTAAGCATCAGTGAAGAGCTAGGTACAATTGTCCAAGCTGGTAACGTCGAAGGCGGTGACGTAGACATGGCAGCGATAAAAGAAGTTCTCATGAAGTCGATTGAAACCTTTGTCGACCAAGATATTACCCCTGCTCTGGACGCGAAATTTAACCCACCAGTAGAAGAGCCTGTCGCTGAAGCCGCTGAAGAAGAAGCGGTTGAAGAAGAAGCAGCAGAAGCTTAGTCCGCTATTGACGGCAACAATGTTTTAAAAGAGCGTATAATCGCTCTTTTATTTTGTCCGCTAGTAAACGTATGTGTTTAATCACTATTCCCCTTCCTTCGCTCATACATAGACTTGGCGGCCCTCAAGTCAAGCAAGCGAAACTCATGGCTCAGCAGCACCAATGTGAGTTGAAAAGAATTCGCCGCTCACGCAATTGGTCGTTAACAGGACATGCTGACAACTTGCTTATGTTCGCTGACGCTCTTAGGAAAGACGACGAACAGGCCTTTGCGCACCTTCTCAATAAAATAGAAAACCATGATGCTATCGCAACCTTTCAAAATGATCACATTCAAAGCAAGCTAGAGCGATTAATCAGCCAGAATCCGGCCATAACACTTGCAGAGTTGATGGAGCAAACTCAATGTTCCCTAGCGGAAGCTCGTTCAGCCAGATTTAGACTCGATTCTCTATAATTAATCTTGACCCGTCTATAGGTGTCGGCTTGATAATCGCCCTGTCTTCAAATAAAGGTAGTGATAAATGTTGACGATATCTCAGCTAGCAAAAAAATTTGGCTTATCTAGAACCACGATTTTGTATTACGAACGTGAGGGGCTATTAACACCTAACCATCGTTCCAGTAACGGTTATCGTTGGTATGGTAACTATGAAGTAAGGGTGCTAGAAACCATCGTTTCCTACCGCTCTTATGGGATGACAGTCTCAGATATCACAGCTTTATTAAATGGAGACAACCAGCTCTCACAAGTCCAGCTTTTAACGCAGCACTTTAACAAGTTGGAAAGCGAGATAAACAAACTGCGACATCAACAAAAAGCAATTGTCGCGATGTTGCAAGGCACAGATAAATTGGAGTCCTCCATGGTAACGAAACAACGTTGGGTAGAAATTATGCAAGCCGCCGGATTCACACAAGCGGATATGATCAAATGGCATCAAAAGTTCGAAGAGATGGAACCACTCGAACACCAAGCTTTCTTGGAGTCATTGGGAATCGATAAAGAGGAGATTGAGAAGATTCGGGCGATGTGATCCTATTCGCTTTTTTGAGCTGAACATACTTCCGCTTTAGACGACGAAAACATTTGCCCCGGCGTTCGCCCAAACTGGGATTTGAACGCCGCGACAAATGCTGAAAGCGAGTCATAGCCGCAGCTCATGGCCACATCGGTTACGCTGCGGCCACTTTCTAGCCAAGTTAGCGCAGAAGACAATCTTAGCCTCTGTCTCCACTGCTGAAATGTTAGGCCAGTCTCTTGTTTAAAAAGCCGACTGATGCTACGACCAGATAACCCCACTTTGTTCCCCAACTCGACAATATCCAAACAGCAGCTGGGATCAGCAATAAATAGTTCGCTTACGATGACCAAACGATGATCCACTGGCATAGGCAAATCTGTCGCTACTTTGCGTTGTTGATACAACTCATCCAGCATGACTCTGGCCAATCGCTCTTCTTTGGAGCCAACATCATACAAGGCCGGATTTTGGCAAAACCGCACAATAAGCTCCCGGCATAATATCGAAACTTCACAAGTAAATGGCCGAGCCCATCGTTCCCCTTGCAGTGCGTTGGTGTTGATGTACAAGCTGCGCATCTCCGCTGCCACATTAGATTCGACTTTATGCTCGGTATTTTCGGGTATCCAGATCCCATACTGAGGTGGTGAAACATAACTTGCCAGTTTGGTTGACACATTCAACACACCCGACACCGCATAGCTAAATTGACCCCATTGATGGCTATGCCAATCGGTTAATCGCCCTTCTGGCCCCCAGCTTTCTGGTCGAGCGTAGATTGGCCTAGGAAGCGTATCCAAATTGGGAATAAGCCGCTTCTGTCTTCTATTCGACATAATTTGTCTTAATATCGGTAGTAAGAAATATTATCGATCTTAGACTAATGGCAATGAGTTGCAATTGTTGTCGAGTAAAACGGAATGAAAGTAATAAGCGTGATAAAAAAAGAATGGTTTTTAGTAGGAATGGTACTGGCAATCCTGCTCGCCGCACTGTTTCCCAACGTGGGCAAAAGCGACGGGGTCCTTCATCTTGATATCGTCACCACGCTTGGCATCGCACTGATTTTCTTTTTACACGGCATTGGTTTGTCTCCCTCCGCCATCAAGCAGGGCCTAAAAAACTGGCGGCTCCACATTCTTGTGCAGTGCATGACGTTCGTTGCCTATCCACTGCTGTGGCTGATTTTCGGTCACGGTTTACAGGCGATATTTCCGGCAGCTCTCGCCTTTGGTTTTAGCTACCTATTTGCACTGCCCAGCACGATATCCTCATCGGTTGCCATGACCAGTGTAGCCAAAGGCAATATTCCGGGTGCGATTTTTAACGCCTCACTCTCTAGTGTGCTCGGTGTCATCATTACACCATTCTTTGTGCAAATATTTATGGGAGCGAGCAGTGCAAACGTTCAAATACTTGCCACCATCATTGCTATCGCCAAAATGTTATTGCTGCCCATGATAGTTGGTCAGTTGGTTAGACCAATACTGATTCATTTTATGGAACGCCACAAAAGTGTGGTCAATAAAGTCGATAAAGTGGTGATTTTGCTGATTGTGTTTAACGCCTTTAGCAACTCCGTTGTGCAGCATATTTGGTCAAACTTCTCCGTTTTCACATTAGTCCTCGCAATGATCGTATGCACGATAGTTTTATTAGCTATTGCAACGTTAATTCCTTGGCTTTCAAGGAAGCTCAACTTTAACACTGAAGATGAAATTTCTGCGCTGTTTTGTGGCACCAAGAAATCGCTGGCCGCTGGTGTACCAATGGCAAAAGTCATCTTTGGCACTAACCCACATTTAGGGATGATTTTGTTACCCATCATGCTTTATCACCCCATTCAAATCTTCTACTGTGCAGTACTGGCAAATAGATACGCTGCAAGATTCAACTCAGCACCTCTGCCGAAGTAACACGTCAATCGAGCCATTGAACCATAACACTTCAGTTAATGGGCTCACCGCACCAAAATGGGGCATACATAGACATGCCTCATTGCATTTCTCTCTGCAAGCATTTTGAATAAGTCCAAAATTTCATGCAGTTACAGTATTTTTTGGGGTTACTTTATCCGGTGGCACAGTGATTGCTGTTTTCCAAAACGTTACGAGTAATGGAAAACACAATCAAGCAAGGATGCGATTCGTAATAGATTTTGATTCGGATCGATTTACCAATGGAGAATTACCCCTTGCGCTTGTATAGATTTTTGTTGCCCACCTTTATTAGTTTTTTCGCCCTACCCAGCTATGCAGGTACATTAAATTCTGGCGATACCGCATGGATGCTAACCGCAACCGCATTAGTGCTATTCATGACCATCCCCGGCTTAGCGCTCTTTTATGGTGGTATGGTTCGCAAGAAAAACGTCTTATCAGTTGTGATGCAGTGCTTCACGATTACTTGTTTGGTCACCATCATTTGGGCCGTCATTGGCTACAGTTTGGCGTTCTCCAAAGGCAATGGATTTGTTGGAAACTTAGATAATGACTTTCTAAAATCTCTCTCCGCTGACACCTTAACTGGCACCATTCCAGAATCGCTGTTCATGGTGTTCCAGATGACGTTTGCCATCATCGCCCCCGCGCTCATTACTGGCTCATTCGCTGAGCGGATGAAGTTTTCTGCCATGCTTTGGTTTATTGGACTATGGAGCGTCTTAATCTACAGCCCAATTGCACACTGGGTGTGGGGGCCAGATGGCTGGCTAGCAGGGAAAGGCGTACTGGATTTTGCGGGTGGAGACGTCATTCATATCAACGCGGGTATAGCAGGGTTAATGGCCGCGATTGTACTTGGCCCACGAAAAGGTTATGGCCGCGACAATATGGCGCCACACAATTTGGTGTTGACCGCCATTGGCGGCGCGATGCTTTGGATAGGCTGGTTTGGCTTTAATGCAGGCTCCGCGCTAAGCGCAGGAAGCAGCGCTGCAATGGCGATGGTGGTTACACAAATCGCCACCGCCGCTGCCGGGCTGAGCTGGATGGCGGTCGAGTGGTATCAGCATGGTAAACCCAGCTTATTAGGTATTGTTTCCGGTGCTGTCTCTGGGTTGGTCGGCATCACACCAGCGGCGGGCTTTGTTACGCCGATGGGCGCGTTAATTCTAGGGGTTGTGGCAGGCGCTGGCTGCTATTGGGGAGCAACTTGGCTCAAGCATAAATTTAATTACGATGACTCGTTAGATTGCTGGGGCGTGCATGGCATTGGCGGTATTATCGGTGCCATCATGACTGGACTTCTGGCCAGTAAAGCCATTGGTGGTACTGCTGGGGCGTTAGAAGGAAATTGGATGCAACTACCCATTCAGTTATTAGGCGCTGGCGCAACCATCGTTTACAGTGGGATCGGCAGTTTTATTTTACTCAAAATCATTGATAAGTGTATTGGGCTGCGGGTTGACTCTGAGTCCGAACAAGAAGGCCTAGATTTAGCCTGTCACGATGAGCGTGTACTTTAAGTTGATAACTAATCCAACACCCAAGTGTCTTCCTCAACACTTGGGTTATCTCTAATTCGTGATAAGCTAAAGCACAAATCTGATAAAAAATGATACGAGATTATGGATTTAGTAAACACTCACCAACACTATCATGCCCACGTTTATTTTGACGAGAGTTCACAACATATCGCCAGTGAGTTAAGAGATAAAATTAGTGACGAGCTTAATATGCCAGTAGGCCGATTTCACACCAAACTCGTTGGCCCTCACACCATGTGGAGTTTTATGATCGCATTTAACACCGATCAATTCGATACATTTACCCAATGGCTTAATGTTCATAGACAAGACTTGAGCATTCTTATTCATGCTGACACTGGCGATGATTACGCCGATCACACCCAGCATGTAAACTGGTTGGGTAGCCCTGTCGATATCGATTTATCTAAGTTCTAGAGTGCCCCCTAACACATCGATACCTAATCGCAGACATAATTATTAGGTATCGTTTACTCAAATAGATTAATCACATTGCCGACATTTTCTATTGATACTTGCACCTCATCTCCCTTTTTAATCGGTTGGGTACGTCCGGGGGTACCCATAAAAATCAAATCGCCGGGCATTAATGTGAAATATTGGCTGAGATAACTGACCACCTTGGTTGGCTTATGAATCATGTTCTTGGTGCTTTCTTTTTGCACCACTTCGCCATTTAATCGCGTGGTGATGACCAAATCATTGATATCTAAACCTGTAACAATCTCTGGGCTAATTGGCCCAAAACCATTACTAGATTTCGCCCGTAACCATTGCAGGTCAGAGCGCTGCCAATTTCGCTCAGTGATATCGTTACCGACCAGAACACCGAAAATCGCCTCTTCAGCTTGGGCTTGGGTTGCCTTATGTAATGATTTCCCAATCACCAAAACTAACTCACCTTCGAAGTGAACATTTTTCGCATCAGACGGCAATTTGACCGTATCGCCTGATAACACTAAGGAAGAAACTAACTTGGAAAATATGGGTGGGGGCGCACTGGAATTAGAAGGCAAATGGCTCGCGAAATTCATACCAACAGCAAAGACCTTGTTGGATTTCACCGGTAGCAATAGTCCCACTTCAGACAAAGAGATCGGATTGCCAATTGGCTTTGCACTGCTGAATATATCACCGATCAGTGGCTGAATTTGATTTCCCGTCACTTGCCCGTAGGATTCTTCTCCTTGAAACTGATATCTCACGTACTTTTTAGCCGCTTGAGAGCTAAAGGATAGCGAAGCAAGCAACACAACTAACCAGCAGTATTTCATTTATAATCCATTATATTTTTCATCCATATTGATAGTTTAGAGCTATTTTAGTCAGCGAAAAGTGGGGCTTATCGACCTTTTCACATTACTCATGTAGGTGTAAACGATTTCAACTTTAATCTTATATTCCTATCAATTAGAGATCTTTTGACCATTTTTCAATAATCTTCTCTCTTAATTAAGTGAAAACGATTACAATGGTGCGATAATCAATATAACGCTCCTTAAGAGCGATGAGGTATCCTATGTCAACGATCAAAGATGTCGCTAGAGAAGCCGGAGTATCCATTGCCACCGTCTCTAGGGTCATCAATAAATCACCTAAAGCCAGTCAATCGGCCTTTGACGCCGTCAACCAAGCAATGAGTAAGCTTGGTTATCGCCCGAATGCCGCTGCCAAGGCGCTTGTCAGCCAAAATTCAAATACCGTAGGCGTTTTAGTCAGCGATGTCTCGGACCCTTTCTTTGGTGCACTGGTCAAATCGGTGGATAAAATCGCTCGGCAACACGGCAAGCATACGCTTATCGGCAATGGCTACCACGATGCAAATCAAGAAAAAGAATCGATTGAATTACTCATCAATAACCGTTGCGATGCGCTGATTATTCATGCCAAGGGGTTATCAGACGAAGAGCTGATGAGCTATGCCAACGAAGTGAAAAGTTTGGTCATCATTAACCGACATATTGAACCATTAGCGGGCCGCTGCGTCTCGCTGGATAACTTCAAAGGTTCTTTTCTTGCCACTGAATATCTGATTCGTCATGGGCACACTAAAATCGGCTGCGTAAGCTCGAACCATGATATTGAAGACGCCACCGAGCGTACTCGCGGTTACCTCGCCGCCCTCAAAGAGCATGGCATTGATTTACCCAAAAGTTATGTTGAATATGGTTCACCAGATAGCGAAGGTGGAGAGTTGGCAATGTCTAACCTGCTAACAAAGTCTCTGGAAATGACCGCCATTGTTGCCTACAACGACAACATGGCAGCCGGGGCTTTAGCGGCGGCCAACGAAAACGGCTTAACCGTGCCGGATCAACTTTCTATAGTCGGCTTTGACGACGGCTTAATCGCACGTTATGTGCACCCAAAGCTTACCACGGTTAGATACCCGATAGAAATGATGGCAGAAAAAGCGATGAATATTGCTTTAGAACTGGCTAAAGATTGTCAGCCAGAGCCTGAGCCACTGCGCTTTTCACCGACAGTGGTGAGGCGAGATTCAGTGGTGAAAAATTCAAACTAAAACCAATACGTATAAAATTACCCAATCAACCTTACAATATTTCCTAAGGTTGATTGGGTATATATCCATTATTCAATGTTTGAATAAATTGGGTTTGGGAATTAAGCGTTCTTCACCGCTTCTAATGCAGCTTCATAGTTAGGTTCGCTGGTAATTTCTCCAACAAGCTCACCGTAGGTGACCAAACCTTCTTCGTTGACAACCACAACCGCGCGAGCTGCCAAACCTTGTAGTGCACCTTGGTTTAGGTTCACACCGTAGTCTTCAGTGAATGATGGAGCACGGAAGAAAGAAGCTGTTTGAACATTTTCTAGCCCTTCCGCTTCGCAGAAACGACCAGCCGCGAATGGTAGATCAGCAGAAATGCACAGTACTGTAGTATTTTCTAAGTTAGACGCTTCTTGGTTGAATTTGCGAACACTTGCTGCACAAACTGGAGTATCGATACTTGGGAAGATGTTAAGCACCACTTTCTTGCCACGAAGCTCAGACGATTTGATGTCTGCTAGCGTTGAAGAAGTAAGCGTAAACTCTGGAGCTTGAGAACCAGCTTGAACAAAGTTGCCTGAAACGTTGACTGATTCGCCTTTAAAAGTGACTTGACTCATTTTCTCTACTCTCATCATGGGTTTGGTGTGAAGTCTTCTCCCCATCCTTATCAGTGTGGAGATTTTTCCTATCTTCGATAACGAAAATATAAAGCAACATTAAGTTCAACTTATTACATTCCCATTAAATCCAACCAGAAAAACATTCATCCATTGAATTCGACCATTTTGTACAACAATATTATGTTGTCTCGGGTTTATTTTTACTCAATACGTGTATGACAATCAATATAAATATTAGACTCTTATATGCCACTTGATACGGTATCGGCCTAACCTGCGAATATAGAGAATTTAGTCATTTGAATTTTAACCCCCGTTACGTATACTCTTGCGCGGTGAAAACGTAACCAAGGTGTTATCCACTAAACCCGTGATGAAAATAAACTTCTAGAGAAAAGTCCATGAAATCCAAAACGCTCGGCAGCAGCCTCATCTTTACAGGTAACTGTGTCGGTGCTGGTATACTAGCGCTCCCCCTATCAACGGCTGGCTTAGGCTTTGTCGCAACAAGTGTTGTCATCACGCTTTGTTGGCTCGTCTCAATGACTGCCTCACTCCTCATTGTTGAGGTTTTAGCGGCTCATCCTGAAAAAGAACTCAACTTCGATTCTATGTATGCTCTGACATTAGGCAGAGCAGGACAAATCATTGGCATGCTGGCCTATGTGATTTTGCTTTATTCCGTTGCGGCGGCCTACACCAGTGGTGGCGCCTCAATTTTGACGGCGATTTTAGGTCAAGCTGGCATTCACTTACCAAGTTGGATTTCTGCGGTTGCATTTATCCTGATCCTAGGTGGCATTGTTTATAAAGGACATCGCGCCGTTGACATGAGCAACCGAGTCCTTCTCTCTATCAAAGGGATTTGCTTTATCATTCTCGCCGCCATATTGATGCCGGATGTCAGAGCCGTCAATCTGTTTGATATTACGCATACTGCACCGTATTTGTGGGTTGCCATTCCGATTTTGTTTTTCTCTTTTGGCCTGCAAATAATGGTGCCTAGTATGTTTAGCTATCTAGATAAAGACATTAAGGAAATTCGCAAAGCCATTGTTATCGGCAGTTTTCTACCTTTGGTAATTTATCTACTTTGGTTGGTAGTGATATTGGGAATATTGCCTCGATTCGGCTCCACCAGCTTTTCAAACTTCTTACAGCACCATTCAGCCAACGACATCGGTGATTTGTTTGTCATGCTTGGAAGCCAGTCTACTATCCATTTGAGCAGTACGGTGATGGGCGTGTTTACCAATGTGGCTGTCATGACCACTTTCCTATCTTTAACGTTAGCGCTGCACGATTATATGCGCGATTTATGCAAAGTTAGCACCAGTAAACGCGGTCGCAAGATCAGTGTAGCCATCACTTATCTTCCACCGCTTTTAGTGTCGCTATTTTTGCCCGCACTTTTTCAAAGTGCTCTGGAATACGCGGCAGGATTGCAAGCGCTACTACTGCTTATTATCCCTGTCGCCATGGTGTGGTCAGTGAGGCGCAGACAAGCCAACACTAATGAAGAAATACACTATCGTGTCTTCGGTGGCAAAGGTTTACTCTCCCTATTGGCCGCTTTCGGCGTTGTGCTGGTTGTGCTTGGCTTTATGGCGAGCTTGAATATGTTACCAATGCTATAGAGAGTAAACTTTCCAAATCGTCTCTCCATCTATCAGGTTAGCCTCACACTGAGGCTAGCTATTCCTCTATTGAAGATTATCTTCGCCCGATTGAAACTGTTTCCACCTTCAAACACGTAGTGCCCAATCACTCTAGGCACTAATCTTTGAAGTAAGAGACAAGAGAGGCAGGAATTCGAACATGAGCAAAGTCGTACTGATCACGGGGGCTACCGACGGCATTGGCCTTGAAACAGCAAAAATGCTGTTGGACAAAGAGATATATGTTCTGCTGCACGGCCGTAGCGAGAGCAAGATGGAAAAGATAAAAGCACAGCTCAGTGACATCTACGGCGCACAAAAATTCGAAACCTATTTGGCCGATCTGTCTTGTTTGACTCAGGTTAAGCAACTTATCTTAGACATTTGCGAAAAGCACGGGAAATTAGACGTCCTGATCAATAACGCGGGAGTTTTTACCACCAATCATTATATGACTGATGATGGGTTAGATATTCGCTTTGCTGTAAATACCATAGCTCCATACTTGCTCACGAAGGAGCTGCTACCTTTATTTGTCAAAGATGGCAGAGTCATAAATGTTTCCTCTGCCGCGCAAGCGAGCGTCAACATAGAGGCACTATTAGGAGAGCAGCGACTCTCAGACGGCGATGCCTACGCGCAAAGCAAACTGGCTCTTACTATGTGGACCCGCGAGATGGCCAAGTCATTGGGTGAGCGTGCTCCAATGATTGTATCGGTCAACCCTGCCTCGTTTTTAGGCAGTAAAATGGTTCAAACCGCCTATGGTGTGGCGGGTAAAGATTTGCGGATCGGCGCAATCATTCTCTGTCGGGCCGCGCTATCGGATGAATTTATTGACGCAGCAGGCAAGTATTTTGACAATGACACGGGCCGTTTCGACAATCCACACCCCGATGCTTTGGATGGAGAAAAAAGCGCGTTAGTGGTGAAAACCATCGAAGATATTCTGGCTATTTCATTAATCAATACACCGAACTTTTTGGCCAATAATTCGCAGAGCACCATAGATGCTGATCTTTATTTTAAATGAAGGTCCCAATAGGGTGGATGCCCATATAACTCATTGAAGTAATCGATAAAGGCTCTGACTTTTGGCGCCAATAGATTCGTGCTTGGATACACTGCCCAAATGTTGGTTTTTGATTTTAGTGGGTAATCTCTCAACACCTCAACTAGCTCGCCTGAGTTTAGATGCTGGTACGCAATCCAAGTAGAAGCAATCGTGACTCCAATGCCTTTTACGCACGCATCCCGCACAGCTTCACCATTATCCGATTTGAAATACCCTTTTGGTTTAATATTCACAGTTCCACGGGGCGTTTCAAAAGGCCAAGTTTCCACGCCATGCAAAACAATGCATCTGTGATTATAGAGATCAGCAGGTTTATCCGGTTGACCAAATTGTTTTATATATTCAGGCGATGCACAAACTATCCGGTGATCGCTGGCAAGCTTTTTCGCAACCAAGGTTGAATCTTTCAGTTCCGCATTACGAACAGCAACATCAAAGCCACCTTCCACTAGGTCAACAATGCAATCCGACAAACGAAAATCAACGCTTAAATTAGGGTTTTGAGTCATAAACTCTTTTAGTGCAGGGATTAAATGCATCCGCCCAAATGACGCTGGCGCTGTCACCCTTAATACCCCTTCCGGTGAAACACTGCCGCTTCCAACCGAAGCTCTCGCAACTTCAATGGAATGAAGTACGCTTTCAGCATGCGGAAGAAATGCCGCGCCTTCTTCGGTTAAGCTGACCTTTCTTGTGGTTCGGTGGACAAGTCTCACCCCTAGGCTTTGTTCAAGCTTATTAATATGTGAACTTGCCACAGCTGGGGAAAGCCCAAGATCTTGTCCAGCCATACTAATATTATGGGTCGAGGCCAAGCGAACAAATAATTTCAAGTGCTCAATATTCATACCTTACAACATACTCAGGTAGCCTTTTATTCGGTTACTAAGACTGGTCACTTGAGCACGAATTTATATCCTTATCTGGTTATCATCATTTTATTCTTTCTCGCCTGAATCTAGTCAAGGTTGGACTAATTCTCAAATCTGTGCCGCAGTTATTGACGACACTCTAACAGTAAATCGCATTTATATTAATTTGGATTCATATAAAACTATATCTCTAAGATCAAACCTATTTTCGAATCTTTAGCATGAATAGTATTCACGTATTATATTTTATATAAATCAAAGAATTAGATCAGTTAGAAAACTAAACTCTTATCATTAAAAAGTTCGAAAAATTTTCAAACTTTTTTCATCTCGTTATCAGGATCTGCCCACTTACCCATCAACATCGCAAAGTCATTATTAATCATATGGTTAATTTAGTTGATCGAATCTTACACTTTTGATGATTTTAACAAACACAGCAGAACAGCATTTGGTTGTAATAAAACTGAAATCAAATTGAAATAATCAGTGATTAATATTCCCGGCCTGCCAACTTGGATGGTCACTTTTACCTCACAAATGTAAACGATTACACAACTAAATATAATGGGAAAATAATATGAAAAAGACAAATATTTCGAAGTGCGTTGCACTTGCAACCATTTTATCTGTGGCAGGTACGGCTTCTGCTTTCGCTGGCAATATCTATGTTGATGGTGGTGTGGGTGTGGCTTCAACCAAAGTTGCTGGTCAAATTATTTCACAAGACTCCATGACAAAGTCACACCTCTCTGGTGGAGTTGCTGTCGGTTATCAGCAAGAATTAAATGATAAATGGGATGCTGGAGCAGAGTTAGGTTACTCGTACTTTGGAACTATCAGTAACAATGTTGGTTCAGATGAACTTAAATTCCAGTCTTCGTCGATAGATTTGGCAGGCGTGGGTACTTACCACATTGACGAAAAATGGGCTGTGTTTGGTAAAGGTGGAGTCGCCTATATGATGTCTAAAGTGACAGACTCTCAAGGCGTATTATCTGGCGAAGACTCTAATGAGTATAAGCCTTTGTTAGGAGCTGGAGTTCGATACAGCATAGACGAGCAACTTAGTCTACAGGGTACGTATACACACTACTTTGGCGACAACTCTAACACCAGCAATAACTACGCGCCTGTAGTAAACAACTTCCTAGTTGGCGTTCACTACACTTTCGAATAATCGAAGTTAGGGCGTTCCACTGCTTTCGCTTTTAAAAAGGCGAAAGCAGCTAAAACCACTAAAAATACACCTTCGCAACTAATGCCGCTACTATCCACATCAAAATTGAATACAGTCTTTGCACTTTCATGTATTTCAACCTAGGCACATTATAGTGCTCGGTGAGCATCATTCCGACGCTAGATAGCGGACTAATCGCCGTCGCAATAGCCCAAGCAGTGACAAACAAAAATACCATCTCGTTCGGGTTTACCTGCATATATTGCAAAAAAGGACTAATCAAAGAAATAGTGATAATCGGATGTACACCAAATATCGACACTAAGGTCATGACTACCCCAACAAGAATAAAGTCCACACTGGTAAACTGGGCTGGTAACAGCTGATTAATATTAGAGAAATGATGCAAGATTGAAGCAATACCGATTGAGAACACACCTGCTGCCATAAATAATGCAAACTGACCAGACATCCTTGGTATTTTTTCGCCAACCACTTCGATGCTTTTCTCAACTTTTTCACCCATTGGCACAAATAAAATCGCACCAATTGGCGCAACAATGGTGATGAGTAAAATCGTCGACATGTTGGGATCAAAGTAATGACCAATCATCACTGCAACGGCGAGAAAAGCAGGCAAAGTCAAACTATCCAAACTGAGCGGGTAACCTTCAAATGGCGGCGTTTTAAAACGATAGGTGTCAAACATGGTCAGCAGTGCCATCGGGATCACCATTATTAGCCCCGCACCAATATAGTGGCTAATTTTTGCGCCTGGTGAATAGTTCAGCGCCACCGCTCCTCCCATGAAAAACGGTGACCAAAGCGCTGCGCCACAAAACCCTCGCGACATAAAAGCTGCTTGAGTCGGCGTTAGCTTTCTCGCTTTCTCAGATAGACGATCGCCAACAATAAACAAGATAGACAAGTTAATAATGCCGCCGATAAAGTGGCACGTTGCCAAGGTCGACAATGCCCCTTTTTGCCCTTTCGGAATGCGTTTATCTTCGGTGGTTTTGGCCTTATTGGCGGTCAAAAAGGTGATACCAGCAAACATCATAACCAACGGCAAGTTGACGTGCATAGCAAGCCACCAGTCAATGTGCCCACTGACAAACAAACTCACCAGCAATAACACAATGCCGATGAGAAATAACGACAATGACTGAATTTTGCTAGTGCGATTTAGGCCCGGCCACACCATCAATACCGTGACCCAACACAAAATGACCGACGGAAATAGTGGCAATGAGGCAAACGATGCCACTACATACCAAATAAGGCTTAAGAAAATGAGCCAACCCGATAACTGTCTACGCATAATTGTTTAAATGACCTTTTCAGTGCGATAGTCCCCTCAGCCCAATCTATACCTTCTCCATGAATATCATAGATATACAAAAACAATAATAAATTGGTCACATCTCTGTAGCGATGAATGGCTAGCTTAATGTCGTCCTTACTTAACGGCATTCAAAGAGAGTTAATAATGAAAAAGCGAATATTAGCATTGTGTGGAATATTGTCACTCGGTACGAGCATGGCCAGTTACGCACAAACGCAATCTGAACAACACTATCCTAGCCTTTATCAACACCTGATTGTGTTTGGCGATAGCTTATCTGATCAGGGTGTACAAAACCAAAATCCGACTAACCTAGCCAATAACAAGATGTCTACTTACACCACTCCGGGTTCTAGAATGTGGCCAGAATACGTGGCCACTGCTTTAAAAACCAAGGTGACCTACAATAACACCTCTTTTATCAATCAAAAATACAATTCCTACGTCAAAATTAATTTAGGTGGCAGCAACTTTGCTTCTGGCGGCGCGACAACCGAAGGCCAAGGAATTACGCGCTCGTGCAACTCGAACGAAAAGCTAACTTGTTACAACCCACCTTCAGTACAAAAACAAGTGAGCACTTACTTAAATTCACTGAGCGGCCAATTAGACACTGGTAAAAACTTGTATGCATTTTGGTCGGGAGCCAACAATATCTTCATTACTTTAGATAAAATGCTTGCCAAGAAAGCCACGCCAGAAGATGTGGTCAAATCAGCCGTCACAGCCGCAACTCAAGAAGCAGAAATTATCAATAACCTAAAAAATCACTTTATCAATCGCACTGGTATCAATCCTGAGTTTTTGGTTATTAACTTACCCGATCTGGGAAAAACTCCGCTAGGCCAGCAATCGGCTGCGTTGACAGCTCTGCTAAACCAAGCATCGTCGGCTTATAACACGACGTTATACAGTTTGCTGCAAACCGACGTGATAAAAGCCTATTATGTCGACGCTAACAGCTTGGTTAACACGGTTATCAGTAATCCAGATCACACGGTTGAAATCGATGGCAGAGAGATTAAGTTTGATAATGTGACCGCTCCAGCCTGTGACAACGGCTCGTCGGCGTTAACCTGTATACCCGCTGAAGACAACGACCACTATCTGTTTGAAGACGATATTCATCCAACCGGTCTAGGGCAATACGTCATTGGCGTAACGGCTGCGAACTGTGTAACCAAAGGAAAGCAGTCCAAACAACCATATTGTGAAGTACTGAACAGCTAAAAGGGCTTGATCTGGTGCTTGCAATTCTAGCCAAGCACCAGATTATTTGATGGGTGGAAGTGGCGTGTTTTAGCTCGCCGCTTTCCTAACCAAGCCCGTATTGGGGCTAAGAATTAACGGCGTCACATCTGGCTTAACCGCAAAGTCAAACATCCCTCTTAGCGAATGAGCAAACTTATCAGCCGTGTGCTGGCCTAATACTCCTAACCCCCAGTTGTATTCAATAAACTTCAAAACTGATCCTTGGTCCAACTGGCGATGCGATACATAGTTGTGCTTTGCCCAAGGAGATACCAACAAGAAAGGTAGCCTTGGCCCATAACCTATTCCGTTCATCGCTTTAGGCTTGTTCGGTGGCGTCACATGATCATACCAACCGTCGTTGTAGCTCCAAACAATCATTACCGCCGTCGATTTCCATGCTGGTGATGTCATTAAGTGATTGATGGTTTTCACAATGAAGGCTTGTTCGTCTTTTGGTGAAGACACACCAACACGACCACTTTGGCCCGTTTTCGGCGATAAGAAACTGACAGAAGGCAACTGATCACGCTCTAGTGCTTTCCAAAAATAGCGTAAATCATATTGATGGTGTGCTTTATCAGAGTGCCCTAGCATCGCTATCGAAGATGGTGGTAAATGATGTGGATTAGCGGTTGCAGCAAAATACTGAAAAGGCTCGCTAATTGGCTGGTAATTGGTAATTAACGAGCCTTGTGAATTGAGCGATTTTCCGCTTAGCTCTGCTTTACCGGGTTTCGTCCAACCAGATGGCTGAAATCCGCCTGAAAAATAGCCCCAAGTGACATGACGATGATTCAACAAATCACCAATATTTTTTCGTGTGTAGCTGACTTTAAATCGCCCTTTACTGGCATCATCATAACGCGGTGGGTTGTCTTGAATTAACGAGTCACGAAAGCTAACGCCCGGGCTTAACTTAGGTAAAACGCCCTTATTCGTGCCCGCAATGAGATCCACCATACCGCCAGCTTCCGTGGTGTAATTGGATGCAAACAAGTGATCGGCCATTGCATAATGCTGAGCATAATTCCACAGGGCAGTCACCGAGTTGCCATCGTAATACCCCATCACAGAGTTGGGAAAGCAACCATCGTCGTTAATACCGCTAGAAATGTCATAGTCTTTCCAGATAAACATATTGTTGCGACCATGATTGTAAGAACGTTTTTCCGCATACACGCCATGGCCTGAATCACAGGTTGGCTCTTGTGGTGCCATTCGATACGGGTTACTCAAATTAGGGTTATGTTGAAGTATTTGTTTGGTAAAGCCATCCACTTGCGGTGTGTCTTTTGCCGCGTGAAATGCATTTTCCCCTGCTAAGTTCAGGGCCTTGGGGTAAATACCGAAATAGCGGTCAAAGCTCTGGTCTTGAAGAATTAACACCACTAAATGTTTAATTGGCGTACGCGGCTGCGGCGTGGTAACCGTTTTAGCCACTGCCGTTCCCGCTACAGCAAACAAGCCGATTGCCGCTGCCAACTTTTTAATAACCGCCATGTTTGCCCGCTCCAAAAAATTCAAAGGTGTAGTGTCTAGTAAACGGCTTCCACCATGGGTATACGCCGGGCCCTGCTTTGTCATGCTCAAAGTAGCCATTCGCCGTGGGTGGCTGATAGTAGTTAGTGACGAAATACTTCCCAGGCCCATCCAGTTTTAAGTTCACGCCATAATGTGGCCCGCCTTGGGCAACCATCGCCAAGTAATAACCTTGTTGTTTCCAGTGACTGCCTTGTTTCGTTACTATGTAGTGGATTTTTAAGCCCGCAATCCAAGCCGTCGGGGGAAACCCTTGTGGGTTGCCTGGTAGGGCATGTACATCCGTTTCTAGGTGAATATCAGGGTGTTTTGTCATCCCTTTGACCTTTGGCGACATCGTCACGCCTTGGATAAAACTCGCCCCCACTTTCATGCCGTTAATACCGATATCTGGGCCAAATACAACGTTGAGTGCAAATGACGAATAGCTGGTTAAACACAGAGCAAACAGCAACATTAAACGCTTCATTATGCTTTCTCCCCAACAACACCATTTTTGGCAAGAGTGAAGGTGTAAGTTAAGTGAAATGGTTTCCACCAAGGAGCGACGCCTGTTGCTTTATCAGTATGTCGGTAAAAGCCGCCGTAATAAGGCGACATATAATCAATTTCCCACTGATAGACACCCGGCCCATCAAGCAGAGCTGATACACCATATTCAGGGCCTTTGATGGTCAAACGCATCGGGGAGCGAAGCGTTTTATGCCACGGCGAGCCTTGTTTGGATAACTTATAAGTCAACACACAGTAAGGGATAAAGTCATTGGTGATAAAGCCATTCGGATTCATCGCATTGGCATTCATCCGACTAAATAAGGTGTATGTCCTTTTAAGGGGCTTGTGTTGAATTTGAGCACTGGAATTCGCACTCTGCTTGCTAGTCTTAGCCACCACACCGTTGGATAAATGCATCCCTGCAACATCTTTTGCTCCCAAGGTCAAAGTTTGCGCTGATGCAAATGAACTCCACAAAAGAGCACTGCATGACACCCAATAAAACAGCCGATACTTCACCTATTACTCCTATTTTTTTAAAACAACTGGTAAGACGGGAAAATACTCCACAGCGTTACCGTAGAAATGAAAAAGCAGCCCAAGGTAATCACACCTGAGCTCAAAATACGTCTCCAGCAACTTTTGTGATTTTTTGCCACCCAGCGAAACGCAATCAATAAATTAAACGTCAATGCCACGACAACAAAGCTAAGCTCAATGTCGACCATAACCTGATGGCCTATCCATTGATGCAAAGAGCTGATTAGCGTGCTGCCCAAACCAAGCAATATGCATAGCATCGCCAAAGGCGAAAACTGATAACCAAAGGTGGTCAGTCGGTGAATCCATGAAGTGCGAACATCGTTTTTAAGTAACGCAGCGCCTGCAAGAGAAAGCGCGAATAAAATCAGCGCCATTAACGCGGCGAACCCCAGCATAAAAAGGCTGATAGACACAAAATCGAGCCACAAGTAGTGCTGATCAATGGCTGCATTTTGATTCATCAGCCAAGCGGGGCCTTGACTGAACATCCCCATCCACTGATGGTTCATTGCCCACTCCCCTAACGCTTGGCGAAATTGAGCATACAAAGGGCTCGAACTCCAAATAAAGCCCGCAATAGCTAATCCTGGGGCAAACCAAATAAACGCCAGCTCTGAGCTGCAAGGAGAATGACGGTCTATGTATTCAATCTCTGATGCTGGAGCACGCAAGGTCAAACTTAACCCACCACGTGCATTGGGCTTAATGCAACGGGCACACTTGATACAGTGGCGTGAGCTTTGCTTGCTACGAAGTTCGATACTGGTTGGGCATAATCCGTGGTCGCGATAGCCTTCTTCAACCTTTTCTTTGTTAGCCGGATCGATACTCATGACCCCAATTCGAGAAAATACACCTAGCACAGATCCAATCGGGCATAAGTGGCGACACCATACACGCCGAGCCACACCACGCCCAGATCCAAAGGCTAGCCCACAAGCAACCGCAAGGGCGAATATGATGGCAAAGAGCAACAAAGCGCTGCGCAGATCATCTCTCACATCGAGTGTTTGCGCCCAAACGGTCACGATTAAAAAACTGAAAGCCGGTGCTATGGGGTGTTTAATCCAGTTAGGCGGGTTCAATCGGCCACCAATGCGGCTCACCCACTCGCTTAACGCGCCCAACGGACACAGAGCGCCGCACCACAGCCGGCCAACAAACAACACAGAAAGTAATGTACCCGGATACCAAAACCCCCACAGCACCCATTCACTAAACAACTGGCCGTTGTTCCATGGGGTTTGCCATTGAAAACGCGGATAAGGACCAAAAAGGGGCAAAACCAATAATGCCACTAGCGATAGCAACATCAATATCTGGATGGCCGGAAAGAGTTTTCTTAATTGAAAGAATCGCAGCTCTAACTTGAGTTGCCACTTTGCTTTAACCACTGAATAGTTCATAGACTTAACACACCCAAAGCACGCTTACCTAAATGGCCTCGGTGAGAGTCACTTAGGTAAATGTAATGCCGTAGCCATTGGCTACGGCAATCAAGATTAAGACACTACTTCACCCGTTTTAGGGTTCAGGAACAATTTTGCATCAAGCTGCTTTTTGTGGAAGTTAAACATATGATCCAACGTACCCGAATGAACATCCATTGAGTGCTTGATATGGCCTAGTTGCCAGTTGCGCTCGATGAAGTGAATGATGGACGCCTGATCGGTCAGGGTGTGATCGACATAGTTTTGTTTCGCGTAAGGAGAAATCACCAACAGCGGCAAGCGAGGGCCATAACCAGCACGGCCTTGTTCATTAGCGTAGTGGTTTTTCGGCGGCATCACATGGTCGTAATAGCCGTCTGAGTCATCGTAGGCGATGATCACTGCGGTGTGTTTCCAGCTCGGCAGTTTTTGTAAGCGGTTAATCGTGCGAACCAAGAACTTCTGCTCATCTAGTGGATTAGAGTAACCCGCATGGGCATCCTCTACCCCTTTTGCTTTCAAGAAGCTAACCGCAGGCAAATGACCACTATCAGCCGCTTTCCAGAAGGTTTTTAAGCTATATTGATGGTTTGCCTGATCCGTTTTACCCACCATCGCAATGCTGCTTGGTGGCAGGTGATGTGGATTTGATGTGGACTTGAAGTATTGGAACGGTTCATGGTGTGGTATGTAATCTTTCTTTTGGCCACCGAACACATTGGTACTGACAGCATCACAAAGTGCAACGCCCGACTTGGTGCGGCTAGTTGGATCAAACCCACCTTCAAACCAACCCCATGTTACGCCTTTTTCATTCAGCAAGTTACCAATATTCTTACCTTGAATATAAATCATGCCGCCATCTTTCGCAGCGTTGGCTTCACCCTCTGTGGCTTTAACCGGGCTAGAATAGGAGCAATCGTCAAAACGAGGATTCACATCGCCCACGAGGTTGCCATTAACCACATCAGGCGCGTTGGCAGGAAGAGCTTTACCTGTCGTTCCTGCCACAAGGTTAAGTGCACCTGGCGTTGATGGGCCAAAAATCGTACCGTAGGAGTTGTCATTGAGTGAAAAGTTTTGCGCGTAGTTCCATAGCGCCGTCACTGTATTGCCATCATAGTAGCCCATGACTTCTCGCTGGCATTCCTTGGATGTCTTATTCCCCGTAGCGCTGACAAACTGATTCACTAAGCCGCCGTTATACGCTTCTTGCTCTGCTTCATACTCGTGATCTTGGTCGCACGGCTCCTTGCTACGAGAAAGCAAAAATGGGTTGTAACGGTTTGGATTGTGCTCAAGCAGCTGCTTAGTTAAACCGTTGACAGGTGGCGTACCCGGTTTGGCATGGAACGCTGGCTCGCCTTTAGGGTTGGTTGCATGAGGATAAGTGCCAAAATAATGATCAAACGAGATATTTTCGTCAAAGATAACAACCACATGCTCAATCGGCGTTGTTGTTTTGTCTTTGGACTGTGGCGTTGAGTGAACCGTTGTAGTTTCCGTTTTCGCCGCGCTTGCATGATCACTATTTGAATCCGCTTGTAGATAAGAGCAACCACTTGCTAATGAAGCGATTGAAATAGCAAGAGATGCCGCTACGAGCGTCGGCTTAAATTTCCTAGTCATAATTGGTCCTAGATTTTTTGCTTCCAGTTAACTGGCAACTATTTGAGCCGCCAACGATTGCTCGAAAGGATAAAATCCAAATATGGAAGATTTATGACTTTTTCATGACAGCTGTCGGTTCAAAAAAACACATACAAAACAACAGCCTGTATAATTATTCTCTTGGTAGTTCAATGTATTACAAACTTGGGCCCAGCAAAACTCATCCTATTCACACTACCTATAAATGTTACAGTTTGAAATATTTAGAAATATTCACTACCTAAGCATTGATTTTAAGAATGTGTTTGTGGTGAGCCAGTAAGCTTGCCAAAGCAACTAACAACCCACCCTCTATTTAGAATTGCAAAATCTAATATTCCGCTTAATTTTCGCGCGAATAGTTGCAATTTATAAAACATTTAACAAATTAGAAAAGATGTGTGATCCACATTAACCTAAAACACACCACTGAACACATTATCTTGACAACAATATTACACCCTTTCATTTTGGATACGTATTCATAAAAACAAAAATTGAGCAATGATTAGAGTCCGTTGATCCATCAGACGATGACTAAGGAGAGCAAGATGCCACAAAGTGCAACGACAAACGCACCTTCTGAGCCCGTGATCGGTATTGGGTGGTCTTTTAGCCGAAGAATGTTGGCTTTTATTTCAATTATGATGGTGTACTTTTTCTATGATCTTAACTGGATGATAGACGGTAACATTCGCCACTCGCTTATCAACACCTATGGTTTCTCCTTTACTCAAGTGAGTATGATTTTTAGTGCTTTAGAACTAGGAACCATTCCAGGCACGTTGATCTTTGGTGTTATCGCCGCGAAAACAAGTAAAAAGCGCACACTAATGCTAATTGCATTAATGATGGGCACCTTCACTCTGCTACCACTTATCTCTCCTGGTAGCTTGCAAGTATGGCTAGGCTCGCGTTTTATCGCAGGCTTAGCACTAGGCGGATGTTTTGGGACGTCTATTGCTTTGGTAGTCGACTTATTTCCTTCTAAAAGCCGTGCCATACTCGCCTCTATCCTGTTTAGCTCATTCGCCATAGGTATTCAGGTCTCAGGCTATATGTACAGCATTATGGGCAGCAGTGGCTGGAAACTATTACTCACCATTTGTGCGGTCGGGCCGTTAATCGGCATGATTGCGGTCGCATTATTTGTTCCCGATGATTTCCAACACATGAACCAACTTCGCAAGAAACAACGTAAAAGCTCGGGTAAAAGCGACATGTCTTACGTGTCCATGTATCGCAACCACACTCGTATAGGCGTTAGCGTTCTCCTCCTCTCCGCCTGCAATTTTCTAGGCTACTCTTTATTTAATAACAATAGCTTACATTATATGACCGACACGCTACATCTTTCGCAAAACGTAGCGGGAGAAGTCTTTATGAGCAGTGGTCTGGGCCTTTTCATCGGCTACTATTTTTGGGGAATTATGGCCAGCTGGATAGGAAGAAAAGTGGGGCTAATTGGGTTTATCATTGCTGCCGTTTCGATGCTCTTGTACTTAAAAATTGGTGCGAATCATCAAGCGCTTCTCTACCCTTTCTCGTTTATGATCGGCTTTGGCTTCGGCAGCACATCTTACTGGGGCGTTTTCTACACCGAATTGTTTCCAGAAAAATACCGCCCTATCGCTGCTGGCATCTCATTTAATGGTGGCCGACTCGCCACATCCTTCGCCATCCCTGCGATTGCCGCTTCATCGCATGGTGATATGTCAGTGGTATTTATTTGGTCTATTGCCGCCGTTATCCTGGGTGCCATCATCTGGTCAACATTGCCGGAAACATTGTCTAAATCCAAAAAGAATACGAATGCAAATAAGAAGCTCATCAACATAGAGAAAGCTGTTTAGTTGGACCATCCTTCTAACTCTTATGCTAGCAGTTAGAGAATGGGGCCATACACGGTTCCATTCTCGCCCATACCACTTAGACTAACGTTAAAATAGGGCTTTCAGTAATTTTGTCGCCCACTTACGATGATTTCTTCTGGTTGAGGCTGTATTTTGGTAATTGCCATATCACAGCACAACATCATTGCAAGAATACACAAAGTAAGATTGGCTTAATAAGTTATAGTAGTAATGATATAAGTTTAAATGGTTTTACCCAATTGAATTTATAACGATGGCAAACATAACCACGGTGATAATATACCCAAATTTATTAAAGAAAAGGTCATACAATAGCATTCACACAATCAATAAAAATATATAGCAAGCCATTATATTAAAAGGAATTTAAAGTTATGAAAGTACGTTTACTTATTATAGTTGCTATATTATTACTCATTTCTATTTTAATATTACCAAGTACTGAAAATAATAATGCAACAGCGCATAATGATGCTTCTTCTTGTTATTATAAAAACAAGAAATACCATATTGGGCAAACAATTAAAGTACTTGGAATCAACACTAAATGTTCTTACATAGACAAACCCTACTTTAGTGGTCACTCCTCTTACATTTATGGTGCCGCTACCCATGCTGCGACTCGCTGGATAAAACAAAAGTAATCACTTTCATCCCTTCTGTGTCACTACGGAGCAAAGAATACTTCTCTTCACACTTATCACGCAACAATTGTGCATCTATGCAAAGCAATGTGCGCAAAAGTGGGATATACCTTCACCTCTGCATTATTTATTCTTACATCAACAATATGTTTAATTTTCTTGATGATTATCAATTTATTATGAGTATTTAAGCCAGTATATCGTGTGGACAGTGCCCACTAAGGGTAAAGCGGAGACCGAATCGTTTCACAGCCCTTTTTCTCTTAATAACGTCAAAAGTCATATTGATTGGGCCTCATTGAGCCCGAGTCCAAGTAATGGATACACCAAAAAACAAGGTTGTTTTTGCAAGCGAAAGACAAACTTGATTTTGGCACTCTGCCTCTACCCAATATCTTTAGGTTTGCCTTTCAGAAGTTAATGTACATGCAGATAAGGCAGGTATCTGCATATCTAGTGTTAGGTATATAAGATGTCTCAAAAACAACCCGAGCCGAATAATCAGACGTTAAGAGAAAAATTACGATCTCAATTAAAGTCCATTCTCAAACAACCTACTGTGATCGAAAAAGAACTGAAAGCCTTCGATAAGGTGCTATCTCGACGAGCGTTTTTAACCAAATCGGGAAAAATTGCCGCGCTGACGGGACTGGTCTCGAGTGGCATGGTGCCAACAGCGTGGGCCAATTATACTGGTGATAGTGACTATGATGTGGGCGCGCCGGAAGACAATGGCATTACGCTTGAGGAGCAAGCCAGTGAATCGGCGGTGGTGTATTTAAAGGCAACAACCGAGTCCTTTCCGGTACCAAATGTATTCAATGAAGTCGCGCCTCAATCGGTTGAAGAAGGTATGCATGCTGGTTTTGAATCGTTTACGCCCTTTATTAAAACCGAAATGGTCGCCGATACGGACGCGGTGTTTTCCGACCAAAATTATAGTTATGGCGAAGCTGGATTTGCTCATTTTACCAGCAGCCAACAAAACAGCACATTCGATACATTAACGATTTTTGAGAGAGATTTTGTCAGCACAACGGGGGCCGTTGCCCACAATGGTTATCGAGAAACCAATCTTGATATTAGCGAATTTTCCGAAGCCGATGACGTTCAGTTTAAATCCATTCGTAACCTGTCTTGTGCGTACCACAATCTGGTACAAAATGGGAAAAAATCAAAACGCTTGGCCTTTGTGGTTGAGTGCAGTGACTCGTCTTACTCCATTCTCTACAATTTCGGTGACTATGATTACGGTGCGTATTTAAGCAAAGCACAGCTGGAAGCTATCAACCAGCAAGAGGCGAATCAATGGGTAAAGATACCCCTTCATGACCTTATTTTAGATAACTGGGAGCATAGAGATACCTTCCTTGCCGCCCTACATAATCAAGGCGAAATCCTCCAAGATAACGTGAAGTACCAAGTCAGCACGAACTGGACCATCACCAATGATGGCCAATCCTATGCGGTGTTTAGCTACATGAGCACACCACAAGGCGGTGACAAAGTGAGTAATGCCTCGGGGGTAGTGTTACAAATAACGCCTGGTGGACGGATTGACTGCCGGATTTTTCATGGGGATTATGACCAAGGCATTCACGCACAATTTATACCTAGATTACTATTTGTTGACAAGAGTCATGGCGTAAGCCTTCCCTATTATTATTGGTTGGCACAGGACAACACCAGCGACAATGTTTCTCTCTATACTATGACCGGATTGAACGGTATAAACAAAGTTGACTCTATCTACGGCACTCCAGTGGTCCAGGGACTCAATACCTTAGTGATCCCAGACTACGCCAAAGGAGAGTCGTGGTCTGAATCGAGCTTTAAAGTAGGTAACACGGTAAGTGGCAATGTATTGGTTGGCGATATTATTCATATTCGCACGCTGTATGATTCAGGTGACACAGACCAATCCAGCCGCACTAATCGTGTTCATCAGATAATACTACCTCCGGAATGCTACACCCTTGGTCCATGGGAATTGAACCTCTGTGATTACACCAATGTGGATGGCAACAGCAACCAAAATGGCTACACTGGTCACCCAATTAGCACACCAGAAGTGGGGACAGGATTAATCAACGCCAATTTTGTTGGAACAGGCACCGCCGGATGGGGTGATTATGGTTATGATGGCTGGGTACCATATATAACTTCAATATACCCCTATCGAAATAAATTTGGTAATACCCACATCATCGCCGTTAGCCGTGATGGTTTTGCTTTCTATTATGAGCCTTATGTGGGTGGACCTCAGCAGAGTGCTCATTGGTGGCAGGAGGACGCAGGAGGAGATGCCTTTAACAAAATACTCTATGGCTGCTATTTCATTGGTCAATTTAATACCCTGACAACACCAGTGCGAGGCAACGACCAAGTGGCGTATTTTGGGGTGAGAAAAACCTCTAGCATGAGCACCGGCATGGAAGTGAGCCTAAATGTCATGGATTTCACCACTAAAGCTTGGCATAAGTCAAAAATCTGCAGCGAGCGAGCGGTGACAACCAGTGTATCCTTGGGTAAGGATACGAAATCTGCTGGCCAATTTACCTTAGAGCCGCTCAATCAGTACCATTTGCCTGCCCAACTGGAAGACAATCAATACTATCAACTCAATACGCACAAATCGATGAAGCTGCTTGACCCGTATGAAGGCACACTGCATGCCATCAGTCGATTCCACAGCGTTATCATGAGACCGCCAAGCAAAACGTTGCAAAAAATCAAATTGGCGTTGCTCGATTGTACACCCAGCAGCTACTTTTTTGCTCGGGTCGTGACCATGGATGACTCAACGGTGAGTAACGATGGAGCCATGAGCCAAGTCACCCAAGCCATTGACTGGCAAGCGTTTCAGCCGTTAATCGCTGCGGCGCATCGCTACCAAACAACCAGCGAAAGTGACCTAGACACCTTGCAAAACAAAGTCGCCCAGAGCCGTTCTACTGGCCATATTACGAAGTCTCAGTTAGCCCAAGCCATGAATACGTATGGGCAAAAAGCGCTCAGTGGTGTGGTGACCAACCCCAGTGCCACATCATTACCCAGTGCATTGGCGGTGGGGGTGAACCCCTACAACGACTGTCTTTTATCGACATCGTCACTCAACGCGAGTACTGACTCGAATATCAGCGCTGGAATACAAATATCAAACAATGTGCAAGGCAACGCGGTCGGCTTAAACTTTATCTCAACCGTTGCCGGGAGTGGCACAAACGTGAGCGACTCATGGGGCGGGTTTAGTGTCGAAATGGGCACAATATTGCACAGTGCACAACATGTGTCTGAGATTTTTGACAGCGCAGGCAAAGTGATTAAAGGCGTGGGCGACAAATCCATTGATTTCAGTTATGCCCCCTCAGCCAGTGGCAGTAGCGCTGAACTAGAGGGCTTCTTTTCACACATCATCCACGCCGCAGTAGGGTGGCTTAAGAAGGAAGCAGAGAAAGTCGTCCACTATTTTAAAACGCACTGGATTGAAATCCTTGATTTGCTCATCGTGGGCGTGCTGGTCGCACTGCTTGGGCCAGTAGGCTTGGTAATTGGCCTTTTGCTCGATGCGGTCATTGATGCCCTGATTTTATGGTCGACAATAAGCAAGTTAGCGGATGATTTTACCGATACCATGTCAGATAGCACAATGTGGAACACATTAGGTCAACAATCTCTTCCAACTGAGGTGTCTAGTACCATAAAAAACGCGTTAGATAGTGGGCCAACTAACAGCACTCATGCCCGCGCGCTATGTAACAGTACTCAAGCGCATCAAAGTATCAACTCGGCTCAGTCTTCAGGACAAATGGGCAAACATCACACCAGTAGCTCAGCCACCCATACGACCGACTTATTACACCGACACATCCACGATGCCTCACAATCGCCAGTTGCCGATGGGGTCAGTATTAGCCCGATTAGTATTACTCTTCCAACCAACAGTCCGTTAAATTCCTCAAACTCAAGCCAAACATCAGTGTACAATTTAATGTTAAAAGGCATGACTGACACAGTGAATAAACTTGACGGCCAATTTACTTTTTCTCAAGCAACCCCTAACCCGGTGAGTAGTGCCATCGAAGCCTTAGCCTCGATTGAATCGATGGCGACATCGTTTCCATTCAGTGGAGATAGCAGCTCTTTCTCTCAAGATTTCGGCAACATCTATACAGGTATTCAAAAAAAATTTTACGCCCTGAACCAGCTAAGTGGAGACAATACATTACAGATTGAGATTAACAACTGTGGTCCAATTGTATGGTTTATCCATTTCTTAAAAGCAGTAATGAGCGATGGGGAATATGCGCCTGAAAGTGAAGCGTTATTGGGCATATCCAGCAGCATCACACTCGATAATGGCGATTTCCAGAGCTATATCTATATCCCATGTATTTGGTTGACGACCTATTTTCTCAACGGATTTAGCACCAGTGGCGCACTCTCGACGTCGTATTATTCCGATGTGAGCAATGCATTGGGCCAATCTGATTTGCTTGGTGGCACGGAAACCGTGAGTCAAAACAAAACCTATATTACCGCGACACAAATATGGGATTTTATCTCTCGAACCTTAGAAATCGCGTGTTGGGATGTAATTACGTCAATTAAATCAAACGACAATGACGATACCCCAACTTATCCGTTTAGCTGTGCGGGCAGCGCGTTGTTATTTATTCGAGTAGCGCTATCAATATGGCCGTCATTAGCGGTCACATTCAGTGGAAAAAACCAATCCGCGTTGTCGGGGTATTTTTTGAACTTCCTTACGCCGTTTAATGTGTTAGATTTTTCTTTTACCGCTTTGAAACTCGTATTTACGATAGATAAGAGCACTCTTTCCTCAAAGCTTTGTGGCTATGGACACTTGTTGATGGGCTTGTTAGGGGTGGTGGAAGCCATAGGCAAAATGGCAGAAGAAGGCGCGGAGCCCAACGACCTGTCTGCTCCAGGGGGACTGTCACCTAATGAGATCCTTGCCGGAATATCAACCATATTATTTAAACTCAAACCAACGATATTGACGACTTTGGGGTTTGCCGCCGCCGATGATAATGAAGCTGCAGATGTCGGTGCCGTTGCTGTGATAGTACTGATGGCAATTGGGCTAGACCTTAAGATTAGCTCTCTATAATAAAAATCATATTAGGTTCACCATCATATGGCCGATGGTGATACCTATTTTGAACCCCAGAATTGATAGAAATCTTATCTGGATGAAGTGCAGACAATAATAATTGTGCTGTTCGTTGATTTTCAGTCACAATAACGAAAAGCATCTAGGAGCTTGACATGAACGAACAAGGGATAGAGTGGAATGATATTCCATTCGTACTTGCGGTATGCGAGACGGGTACCCTGTCGGGCGCTGCAAAAAAATTAGGCGTGCACTATTCAACAGTCCTACGCCGTATTGAAGGTGTCGAGTCGAAACTGGATGTCACGCTATTTGAGCGTTCTAATACGGGATACATAATGACACCCGAGGGCGAGCGTTTTTATCATCGAGCTATTGCCTTGCGAAATCAGATTGATGGCATTCAAAATAACATAGCAGGACAAGACACCAAACTCGAAGGCACTTTGGTAGTGACGACTACAGATACACTTTTGTATGTCCTTTCTGAAGCGTTCGCACAGTTTCAAGAGCAGTATCCAGAAGTAGAACTACGCTTGCTAACTGGCTCTCGACGCCTAGATTTGGTGCAAAAAGACGCCGATATTGCGCTGAGGCCAACCCTGACTCCTCCAGAGCATTGGATTGGGCGCAGTCTTGCGACACTTTCCTACGCCACTTATGCAAGCCAAGAATATATCGACAAAATGGCGCAGCTTACGAGCGATAAATATCACTGGATTTCCTTAGTCGATGACCTTAATCGTTCCGAGATGAATAAAATGACTCAAAAACTCAAACACCCCGACGCAAATCGCACCACAGCCAGTTCATTGATGAGTGTTTATGAGTTAGCCATCGCGGGGAACGGCATCGCGGCATTGCCTTGCTTTTTAGGCGATTACGGTGGTAGATTGCTGCAAGTACATGAAACCATGAGCGAGTTTAACTGCGATCTGTGGTTACTCGCGCACCCCGACATGAGGCGAAGCGCAAGAATTAACGCCTTTTTCGAATTCATCACCCCACTAATTCGAAATCAGCTAACGAGTAACAAGAAATAGACTAAGCTCAATCGTTCATCTATTTTCTTCTAAACCATTGATAGAGTTACTCAATCCAAGCTGTGCATTTTTGCCACAGTGTTGTGCACAAAACAGTGGTAACCCAACTCCGATTTCACTCTATTCTTTCTCATATACCCAAGCTCACACTTCGTCATTAAGTGCTATTGGAGGAATGAGGATGTACTATTTAACTCGGTGTTTAATTCCATTCATTGCCGCTTTTCTGCCTGTACTCTCGGCTGCTAATTCGAAAGTCGAGCCGCAAACACAGTGTATAGCCAAAGTTCAAGAGCAATGTAAACTCGAAGCCATGACGGCATACAGCGCTTTGAAAATGATTCAACAAGGAACAGTACCAGGCACAAAACACCAAGTGGACTACCTTAAAAAAGCCATTTCGCAAATAGAGAAGGGTAACTACTGTTTAGCTAAAAGCATTGTGGTTAATTTGCCAAATACATAGGAAAAGTTAAAAGGACACACACCATAATCACTCAGTGTTCTTGATCTTCACCGCTACCATTAAATTCCTGATTAGTAACACTATTTTTGCAAATTATGATGCCCTTTCAGCTTCAACCACGCTTTTGTTCGGCAACGGTAAAACTAACGCAACGGCTAAAGTGATAGCTATAGCTAAAGCGCAGAACCCATCACTGTAGTTGGTCGCTGACCCTGTATAAAATGGATTCCAGCCATTCGCCGAATTGATGTTATTGCTCACGATAGAAGAGAAAAATGCAGCTCCTAACGACCCACCGATAAAAAACATCATGGTATTCATGCTTAGGGCTGAGGCGAGTGCTGCTGGACGAACCATAACGGAAACAACGACCGAAATCGGGGTATTTAACATCGCAAATCCCGCTCCCAACAAACCCGAAAGAATGGCCATATTCATAACTGAACTTCCAGATAAAAAGGTTAGCGCCACAATGGTAATAACCATGAGGAATACACCTATTCGCATTGGTACACGTGGTCCCACGAGATCAGCCATACGTCCAGACATAACACCAAAAACAGCTGTTGCTATCGAACCAGGCAAAGTCACAAGTCCAATCTGAAAAGTATCTAGACCATTAAATCGTGACATCATCATCGGTAAGCCTATTAAAGCAGCAATATTCACTGCCGCCGTAAGAAAAGCGAGCAGCGTTAGACGTACATAGCGAATATTGTTTAGCAGTTCAGATTGTATAAAAGGTTCTTCTGCAGTTCTCTGCCGAATAACTAATCCTAGCAAACCGGCAAGACTCATCACCAACGCACTGAGTACACTAACATTTGTCCAGCTACTCTGACTACTTTGGGAAACCGCATATAGTAACCCAGTGACTATCATTGCCAGAAACACACCACCTAGTACGTCAATTGACCCGTCAGTTCTCTGATATTTTTTCGGTAAGACCATCCAAGCAAATGGGTACACTAAGCCCAGCAATCCGCTCATACCAAACATCGCGCGCCAACTGACAAGTTCAGTAATGACTCCTGCCACTAAAGGCCCCACTGCTGAGCCAATACCAACCGTTGCACTGACTGCTCCTAATATGATCCCCCGCTTTTCTTCTGCAAAAGCTCGGCTAGCAATCACCATGCCTAGTCCTGGAAACGCTGCGCCACCTAGTGCTTGAATAATCCTAGCTGCAAGCATAAACCCAAACGTCGGAGCTATGAGGCAAGCTATTGAACCTATTGAAAAAAGTACAATACCAAGCAAAAACAAAGAACGCGCGCCAAACTTATCGGCTATACGTCCATAGAATGGGATGGCGATCCCATACGTTAAGAGGTAACCACTCATCACCCAGCTCAACTCGCCTGTATTTACAGAAAACGCATGACTCATCTGAGGGAGTATCACGGCCACCGCAGAGGAATTGAGCACACCAAAGAAAAGCGCGGTGCAGACAACAATCAGTACTTTCACGATTTGCTCTCCCGCTACGGGTGGTTGCCATAGGTAGAGATGTCATCACCTGCCGATAGCAAACGTGACGCCGGGTCATCTCCAGGATACTCATCAAATTCAATCACATTACGGTCGGGATCTCGGATAAACAGGGAGTCCATGTCTTTAAATTTAAAACGGCCGCTAATTTCGATGTCATTGAGTTCAAGAAATTTTTCGAGAACTGACAATGACTCAACTTTAAACGCAATATGGGTATAGCCCGAGTGTTTTTGTTTGATATCCATCAAGATATTATTGCTAACCGCTTCCGTACTTGGACCAAGTAAATTCAATACAACACCGGATTCGTGCTTCATCATTATTGGGTGACCTAGTTCAAAGCCTGTATCCACAATCAATAAGAAGCCAAGCTTCTCGTAGAAATCTATCGCTTGTTTTTTGTCTCTTACTCGGATGCCGATATGATCAATTTTTAGTATCGAAACCATTGTGATTGTCCTATTTCCATTCTGTATCCGGGTCCATCTTGAATAGATGTTCCATAAATATCCGCGTCACTCCTTTTTCGGTAGCAGTTCGTGCATGATCTCTTTGAAGCTCGGCGAGAACCACATTCCAAGTGATGGGCTTAACCCCCGCGATTTCCATACGTTTCATGCCATTGCTATGGGACAAATGAGATATACTGCCAATCGTATCTTCTGGAACCAGTACGTCGTAGCCAGCATTGGCAGCTTCAATCGCTGGGTATGCTAAGCAGACATCAGTCCATAACCCACCCATAATGAGTTTCTTACATCCGGTAGCTTCAACGGCTGCAACAAACTCTGGCTCTTCCCAAGCATTAACGTTTGTCCTGTCAACGATTGTTGCATTGGGAGCTAACTCACGCAGCTCTTCTATAAATGGTTGTGAACCATTGAGTCCAACTCCAACATGCGAAAAAATAATTGGCAGTTCAAAGTAAACGGCTGTTTTGATTAAAGCGGTTGTATTATTCACCAATTCATCATGTTCAATACTTTTCACGCCCATTAGAATATGGGGCTGATAATCAATGAGTATCAAAGCCGCATTTTTAGGCGCAATAAACGGATCCTCATTGGGATTTCTAGTTGGTGTTCCTTGGTAATTATCAGGATATTGCGCTACGCCATTAATAGTTTTAATCATAATTTGTTCCTAGCAATCATTGTTTAAAACGAACTTTTTCGCTTTAGGTGACTTACGGAAATCACTCTATCTTGTAAAGTAGAGGTATACTACATGGCAAAATTACAACTCTTTGTTCTATTAGAGGAACGATGATCGAAGATTTAAATGACATAGTCATCTTTGCGAAAGTCGCTGAGTTAAACGGTATATCATCCGCTGCAAGGGCGCTGAATATGCCAAAATCAAGAGTCAGCCGACGTATGAAGGCCCTAGAAGAGTCGTTAGGCGTTCGACTTATAGAACGGACTACGAGAGCGATAAGCCTGACTGAAATAGGTAGTATGTATTTCTTGCATTGCAAGCGCGTCATCGCAGAGCTTGGAAACGCACATGCATTTATCTCCAGTATGACGGAGAGCCCACGTGGTATGCTTAAAGTGAGCGTGTCTGTCTCTATTGGACAGAATTTATTGATACCATTTTTGGGTGAATTTATGGCCCAATACCCCAATATCAGGTTAGATCTTAAGCTCGAAAATAGACGAGTTGATTTGATTGGCGAAGGTTATGATGTAGCCATTCGACTGGGCAAGCTTGAAGATTCAACCCTAGTTTGCAAGAAACTGGGGGAAAGTCATTCAGTACTTGTTGCCTCCTCTGATTACTTACGGGTAATGGGTACCCCACAAAACTTTTCTGAACTGAAAAATCACCGATTTTTAGTTATGGGTGATGCGATTCACAGTGAGCGTTGGGAAATGTTAGACGATGATGGCAACCAAGAAACTGTTGTGACCAACCTGCACGCTATAGTTAACGACTTGACAGCCATTCGACAACTGGCAATAGATGGAGGAGGCATTGCCCGTATCCCGCAATATATGCTGACTGATGATGATATTTGCTCAGGCAAATTACGTCGAATACTCAATGACTGGAGATCTCCAAATTACAGTTTTCAAGCAATCTATCCCAGCCACCATAGTATGACCCTAAAGCTTAGAGCATTTCTTAATTTTTTTGCTGAGAAACTTAAACAACTATAGTGTGACCAGCTTTTAGGATTTGTTGAAGGTAGAATTAAAAGGACACACCAGAACTGGTTCCAGGAGTGGTTGAAAACTTTCTCTATGACAACGGAAACAGCAGCTAGCGCTTTACTAAGTAAACAAAAACAATCTTGGCAAGCAATGTGTACGTGTTAGAATGCGCCACTTTGCGACGAAATAGCCTACAACAAAGGCGACAGCGTGTATTACTCCTAACCCTTTACCGAGACCATCGATGCCATTCTCTAATTTAGGATTAAGCGATCCCCTTCTACAAGCCATCAATGAACTTGGCTATGATAAGCCGACCGAGATTCAGGAGAAGGCGATCCCGCTTGTACTGTCAAGGCGAAACCTGATTGCAGCAGCTCAAACGGGTACAGGTAAAACTGCTAGTTTTGTGTTACCTATTCTACAAATGCTCAGTAAAGGCGAAACGCAGCGTAAAAAGCGCATCCGTGCTCTTATCCTGACGCCAACTCGTGAACTGGCGATTCAAGTTAATAACAATATTACTGAGTATGGTAAGTACCTTAACTTAACATCAGCTGCAGTATATGGTGGTGTGAGTGAGAAGCCGCAGAAGCAACGGCTTATTGATGGTATTGATATTCTCGTTGCAACACCAGGTCGATTGTTGGATCTTTACGGACAGCATGCCATTCACTTTGAAGAAGTTGAAACCTTTGTCCTTGATGAAGCGGATAGAATGCTCGACATGGGCTTTATCAATGATATTAATAAAATCATTGCTCGCTTGCCGCAAGATATTCAAAACCTACTGTTCTCTGCAACACTATCAAACCCTGTCCGTGAGTTGGCAAAATCGGCCATTGACCAACCAGCTGAGATTTCAATTGCCAAGCACAGCGCTTCAAAAGACAGTATTGAGCAATGGCTGATCACGGTAGATAAAGACAAGAAATCGGCCCTACTCAGCCACTTGATACAAGAAAATAATTGGGACCAAGCTCTGATCTTTATTGAAACGAAAAAAGGGGCGGCTAAACTCGCATCTCAACTAGAGAAACGAGGTATTCCTGCTGAATCCTTCCACAGTGGCCGAAGCCAAGAAATTCGAGCTCAGCTTCTGACTGACTTTAAAGATGGCAAAATCCAATTCCTTGTAGCCACAGGTGTTGCAGCGCGTGGTATTGATATTGAAAACCTGACTCGAGTGCTAAATTACGATCTTCCATTCCCTGCTGATGAATATGTTCACCGCATTGGTCGTACTGGCCGTGCGGGTGCTAAAGGGGAAGCGATCTCTTTTGTATCAAAGGATAACTTTAAAAATCTTTGTATGATTGAAAGCCGCTTGGGCCACTTAATCGAGCGTAGAGAGATTGAAGGGTTTGCACCGAAAAAAGAAGTGCCTACTTCAATCTTGAACTACGTGCCTAGGCATAAACGTAATCAGAAATAACGTTGATAGAAACATTGAAAGGACACACACCAGTGAATTGTTGAAAGGACACACACCAGAACTGTCTTAAGTGGGTATCTAGAAAACCATTAAAAGGGGCTGCACCAGCTAAGCTCGTGCAGCCACATTTCAATTCAGTGACATCTTAAAAGAGATTACTTGGACACAGCCATATCTACTTGTATGGTCGCTCCTCGATTAAATCCATCTCCTGAGGTAAGAATGAAGTACCGCCCTGGATTTGGGGCATGGATTCTTATGTATTCATTATTTCCTGCTTGTTTCGATGAGAACATGTATTGCGTTCGGCTGGGCCAATAAGAGCTAACATATAAGTCTGTGTCACCCAGACCATGCTGAACTCTAATATCTAGGGTAGTGTTTGGTTGATGGACGTCGGTAAAAAAGTAGCTATCACCCTCAGCGATACATATTGGCGACATGTCTGTTAGCTCCATCAAGTGATAAGCAGGATCAATCCCACACTGGTCAGAGATGACTTTTGGCCGCTCACCTTTTTCTTTCAGTGCGCTTTGTTCACTAAAAGCAACCGAGACCTGTTGAAAGCCAGCTTGGCTAATCGCACTAACATAGTGACGACCTTTATTTAACGTCAGCTTAAGTACTTGCTCTGTATTTTGGCCATTTGAGTGAGCGATAGCATTTTGCTTCGTTGCCCACCGTGTCGGGTGATAATAGAGTGTGAGTTCCCCCGTTCCACCTTGGCTACTTAGGTAGACAGTCGTATTATCGTCAGAGACATCAAAATACAATTGCTGTATTTGACCAGATATACACTCTCCTTGGTCTGGATTGAGTTTAGCCCCAGATGTCAGGGCGTCGTTATCCCTACAATTTGCTCGCAAGTATAGTGGCACCCCCTGATAGTTCATCGCATGAAGCTGTAGCCTATCAGGATCTCCGTCTTCTGGCTGAGGAAGCCAATCTTGTAAGCAGGAAGCGTCCTTCACACATGGATCTGTCAGCGCTGTCATAAAATTCACTAAATCCAGCTTAGACTGCTCAGAAAGATTGAGTTTCTGTAGTACTGGCGCGCCATCTGCAATTTCTTCATCAATGATTTGCGCAGCCAAGTCTGTGTTATACCTGACATCAGGGAAAAGAGACTGACAATTCGCGATGGACTGAAACTGTGGTTGCTCGCACCACGCTTGGTAGTCTATATATTGATCCAATATCTTGTGGTAATCATCGTAGTGCTCAATGACCTGGAGTAACGTGTCATAGTTTCCCGCATGGCCAAATGGGCCAGTCACTTCGATATTAAGTAACGTGCCTGAGCGAAAGCTATAAATATCCTCTTCACTGCCATTACGACTGGCACGACCTAAATCGTTGCTTTCTGCACCCAACTCACCTGTGCCGGGACCAATTTGCGGAAATGCCAATCGATGATAGTTTGAATCTTTTGTTTGACTAAAGGTATCCGTATTGTGGCAACCAATACATTGTGTCGGCAAGAAATCGGGCTCAGTACCACCATCAGAGGGAGGTGGCGGCATATATAAATACAGGTATGCACCACGTTTTTGTGATTGAGTCAGTGCGGACAGATCGCCTCGAACATATTTATTCCACACGTTATTAGTAAAATTCATTGATTGTTGATAGGCCGAGATCGCTCGCGTGATGTTGTCGAACGTCACTAGTTCACGACGACTTTTATCTTGTCCATAGACAGAAGCAAACTTTTCTAACCATTGGTTTTGAAACAGCTCTCCGCTAGCGCTGCCATAGTCTCCAATTCTTGCTGCTAGGTGCGCTCTCACGGCTTCATTGGACTCACCAAGCATAAAGTCAAAGCCGCGCATTTCCGCTTCCTCTACTGGTGGAAAACGGGCTTGAGCGGAGAGTAGCGTGTCTCCAGCATTAGGATCAGCCTCACCATAAGGTACATCAGGGGTACTGATCCCCTGTTTAGGGTTCAACCAGTCCACAAACTCGACCCGAGCATCCCGAAACAAACTTCGCTTATATAAGCCTGCGTTAAATACCGTTGGTGTGTTACGAGGGATGTAAAAACTTCCATCCAAGGTACGGCGGCCAGGCCCCAGTACATCTTCATCTACCGCTCTTGTACCAACCGCTAAAGAAAGGCCATCTCCACCACCTAAATACGGGTGATGGCAGCTAGCACAGGCAACACTTTTATCGCCACTGAGTGCTTTAGAAAAAAACAGCAATTTGCCCAGCTTGACCTCTTCTGAATCCACACTGGGAATGTCGAATCCTTGCGTAGGATTGCCAGTTAACTCATGTTGCTCAATAAGCTTGCGCAGCTCGGCATCAATATTATCTGGCCCTGGTATAGGAATAGCCATCGCGTTTGTAGTCAAAGATATCATGATGAAACTCAATATTAACTTCATTTTGCCTCCCGTCGTTTTTCACTGTGTATTACTGCGCCAGACAAAACTGTCACTACCTAATACATGAAAATCTGGGCACGTATGAAATTGAGCGCTTATGTTATAGAAACGGTATCGTTTTAATAGAGGCAATATCTGATTGCGTGATACGTTGCCAGCAATATCATTTTTTTAGTGAATGATTTGATATTTTATATGCTTGAATGTTGGTAATAAATTGAAAAGTAAAACAATTTAATCTTGGATAAGGTTTGAGTTGAACTAGGGTACGATGCGATTAGTATTGTGGCTTTGCTACCACTACCAAGGAATTGACGAGCAGCCAAAATAGCCAATCATAGAACTATGGCTGGCTATTCTGTACCCAAGCAACCTCAGAGGTAGAATTCAAAATCGAATAGACTAACTATTATCCACCAGCTGTTGAATAAGTGCATAATCGGCATGCTCAGTTTGGCTTAGATTTTCGATGAGAAAAGAGGTCCTTGGCCTAAAGTAAAAACTGTCTTCTGCTTTTAAATCAAATCGTTCTTGATCAACTTGTATCGAAAGCTCTCCACTTCTCAAGTAGAGGTAATAGTTTTTATTGAGGATATTATCTGGGGGATTTTGAAATGAAGTGCTCGGCGCTATCGTAACGAGATTCCATCGAATCGCATGACCGTGCCTAGTCGGTGATAGCGTACGGCAGTTTATGTTGCCATGACTTTCCTTTGGCTGCTGCTCACTAGGTATCACTATTGCCATCGCTTTTTCTGGCGGTTGAATGAGATCGGTGAGTGGCATACCTAGCGCTGAAGCTATGCGCGCCGCCACATCAATAGTGGGCTGAGTTTCACCACGCTCTATTTTGCATACCATAGATTTACTGATTGAAGCCAGATCAGCTAAGACTTGCATGCTTAAACTCAAACGAGCTCGATGAACCTTCAACTGAGAAGAAAAATAGTTAGCCTCTGTCATTAAATGACCCCTGTCGTTTCTATTTGTGAACGAAATTTTCAATATATTAAACGAAAAGCTTGATCAATATCAATGTCATGTTTAATATACGACACGTTTGTTTCATTTATTGAATAGGATATCATCATGAAGAACCTATCTCAAGCCCAAGTACTATCATCAGCACCTGCGGCGAGTCATCGTTATCTTATTGCGTTCCTCGCAATACTTATTGTGCCCTTAACTGGATTAAGTACGGATATATTTGTGCCTAGTATGCCAGATATTCAAAGCTTCTTTCAGACCAATCAAGGTACGGTTCAGCTCACCATCACCGCATATATGTTAGGTGCTGGCGTCATGCAGTTATTTGCCGGTGCTATCTCTGATAGTTTTGGCCGCAAGAGACCTTTTGTGGTTTCAGCCATCGCTTATTTACTGGCATCCATTGCTATTCCTCTTGCACCTACCATTCATATTCTGATTGGATTGCGTATTCTTCAAGGAGCAGCCGTCGCAGCGATGGTAGTACCAATGAGAGCGGTACTCTCAGATTTATTTGAAGGAAAAGAGTTTCAAAAAGTCACTACTTATATGGCATTTGTATGGACTATTGGCCCTATTATTGCGCCATTTCTCGGTGGCTATTTAACGCACTATTTTGGCTGGGAATCGAACTTTTATTTCTTGGCTATTTATACTGCTATTGTGCTAGCGTTTATTTTGCTCAACGTACCTGAGACGTCTCGTTATTTTAACGAATTCAAATTAAAAGCCATCATTGGAAAATACCGAACCATCTTAACGGACCGGCATTTTATCTCCGCAGGGTTAACCAATGGCTTGACTTATGCTCTGGTGATGATCGTGACTTCAGTCACTCCATTTCTACTCAAAACCCAGTTGCATTACACACCAATCGAATTTGGGTACTTTGCGTTAGCATTAGGTGTCGCATGGTCAGTAGGCAGTTTAAGCAACCGCTTTTTTATCCATCACAGCTTATCAAGTAAAATGAATATTGGTGTGACTATTTTGGCGCTGGCAAGTATAGCGCTGCTATTGGGCACAATTTGGTTACCGTTTTCTATCTATGTGCTGGCCGTTCCACTGATTGCGATTTATTTAGTGGGTGGATTACTGGCGACGGTGAATTTTGCGTTTGCCCTGTCGTTGTTTCCCAACATGTCAGCTAGCGCTAATGGACTCTTTAGCGGCATTCTATTTTTTGTTGGCTCGCTTGGTTCAGGGATTGCGGCTCAATTTCACTTGGTTACCGCTCCAGCATTAGCCACATCGGTGGTAGCACTGGCTGCGACTATTGTCTTGTCGCAAAAATTGAGAGCAAAATAGACTACAACCAACTGAAACAGTGAACTTGTAGGAAGAGGATAGCCTCTTCCTACAACTTGTCTCTAAAAATGGGGTTTCTCAATCAAACATGAAAATGAGACTCTATAATACTGCCGCGGTGCAAGCCTCCATCTGGCTCTTCTTCTACAAATGGGCTCACATCAATAAACTGCGGATTTCCCGTTAATACATATTTCTGCCCCAACACCGTATCTCTATGGTGTTTAGAAATAAATGGCTTATATTCATTTCTATTATCTAGGCCATCGATCTTACCCGAACTTTTGGAGCTGAATCGGCTGGAGTCGTATTTCACTCGCTGGGTAATATTCGTTCTACTTTTCCCTGACCAGTAGGCATTTTTTAACGAGTGATAGCTTGGTATATAACTGGTTGCGCCCATCTTGTCGTAAACCTGTTTGTTGCCCAGTATCGTATTATAAATGACCGTCATCTCTGATTGATCGAGAGGGTTAATATTTCTTAAGCGAGTTCCCCAACCCGTCAATGCTTTCTGCGCAAAATCTCGCGTAAGTAAATAAGGCCCCTTAGCGGCTAAGCTTCCTTTCTTACCTCCATCCGCGTGGGCATTTCCAACCAATGTCGCATGACGCCCGGGAACAAAACTCACGTACGACTTTGTGTCTCGATGCAATGTTGGCATTCTGGCTCTAAAGCCCGTTGATTGTTCATTTTCCGCAAATAAACAGACAATTTGGCGAACGTTTGCATTCAAATTCTTGAAGTTTTTAAATTGGTTTGTGCCTCCAGGAACAGGATCACATGCAAAAATGTTAACGTTTAAATTTCGTGTTTTTGGGTCACTAAAAAGATAATTTGCAAATTCAAAACAGCTTACACCACCTCGGCTCCAACCAATCAGATTGACTGTGGTGACTGGATTCTCCCAGCGAAACCTTTGTAAGTGTGCAAGACGACTTTTATCTGCGCGAAAGAGATCGGCGGCGAGTTCCCGAATTTCCTCTTTATCACTTGTACTATGCAGGAGTTTTTTCGCTCTGACTTCATAGTGCCCTTTACCAAATTTCGAAAAATTCTGCTCGGCAATCAAGATGCCCTTAGCGTATTCCATATTGCTTTGAATACCTGCGCCAAATGCCATACCCAGTTTTTGGTTTCGATATCGGTTATTGACTGGCTTTAGCCATTCATCTTGGTTGCCGCTGCCAACGCCATCCACTTCCAAGTAGTCAAAAAACAACCGCCCATCAGCCATACTGGCAAGTCTGGAAATCAATTCACCTTCATAATAAGAAGCGGTATTGTGAAGATCGGTGGAACTGGATCCAGTTCCATGAAAGAAAATAGTAAAAACTGACATAGCCTACTTACCTCTAATAGAATAAATTCATATTAATCAAAATGTTAAATTATAATTATTGATGTTCTTCAATTGCTTATTAATGCAATTTAATCGACGCGTAATTTACCGTAACTTGGGTGTAAATATACTTGAATATTATTAGTAGACTCTGGAATAAAATAATAATTTGCAGGAATAATTTAATAAAATCGTCATATGAAAAACACGCTATTTACAAAAATATTATTATAATTTAATTCCCATACATAGACCTTATAAAAACCTTATATCTTTTCTTTCATTCAATAGCGATAATTATTCATATGTACGTTATTCGACATGGTAATTAAGGTATTAATCTTGTTCAAAACAAAATAAAGCAAACGTTAAACAGAATACAAAACGGTAAATAGGAATGACTGTAGAGAAAATGGAACTTAATAGTTATTACACAATGCTAGTGTCAAACAATTAAACTCTTTCGTTTTGATTGTCAAAAAATCGGTAACGCCTATTTAACAAATTTTCTTGGAAAGAGCCCGGCTCAACGACTACTTTAAAAGTAGCCTTTTTACATAGAGCATGTTGGACAGCTATGAAATGCGTTATCGCCATTGCTTTACTCTCCTTCGCTATCCCCCTTTATGCGGCGGCTGAGAAAAAGCCCATCAAGGTTTGCTATGAAAATGTCGAGCTGAAGCCGTTTATTCTGGGCACAAAAACCATTCCAGCTAAACCAGGGTATATTGTGGAGTTGGTCAAGCTGGCTGTCGAAGCTTCCGGCGCGAAAGCGGTGTTTTATCGAAAGCCTTGGAAACGCTGTATTCACAACCTTAAACATGGAGAAGTAGACGCCATTTTTGCCGCTATTCGAACTCCAGAGCGAGAAAAGTGGGCCTCCTTTCCAGATTCTGCTCATGCCGAGCAATATTTACTGAAGGTCACTTACCCTATCTTTGTCAACCGTAAATCAAACCTTAAATGGGATGGACAGCAATTTCATGGCGTAAAGTATGGAGTGGGTGCGCCGCTTGGTTATATCGCTAGGCAGCATCTCATGGAGATGAATGTCTACCCTAAAGGCGTACACCACCTAAACCTTGAGCGAGGCATGCGTATGGTGGCCCTTGGACGACTTGATGGCTATGTTATTAATCAGACAACTGGGGAACAACTGGTACAAAATCTTGGTTTGGACGAGCAAGTTACGACATTATCGACACCATTTATGTATGAATTTCTACACTTGGCCTTTTCAAAGCCATTCTTTCAAAAAAGCAAACTCTGCGCAGAGCAGGTGTGGCATCAATTGGCGCTTACTAGGCAAACCTACGGTGAGAAACTATTAAACTCATACAAAAACGGCAGCGAATTCACACTCACGCTGCCAAAATCTTCCTATCAAAAGGGATGCTAATTTCTATCTATTGAATCCATCTTCGGGTAGCCCTTAGCTGAGATTAAGTTAATGCATCACAACTCGGGCGATATCACTCGAACGTTCCAATATATTGCTGTGATATATATCATCAAACCTTACGACTTCGACATCCTGCTCAACAATAGTGGAAAGATTATTATCATGAATATTAGCCATATATGCATTGGTTCTATTTAGATCGAATGACGACATAGCGTGATCTGGAGACAAGCCCATTCCAGCCTTAAACAAGGTAATTTGGGTATACTTTAAATCACCGACCAATTGCTGATGTGTCATCTCTCTTCCACAACTGTATGCGGCTAACGCCTTCGCGATATAATCAGCATCACAACCTTTGTTAACCAATCTATTTTTGATGGTTTCATAGGAATCGTAATCGGATAGAACTCCTGAAGCACAGTTTCCTATATAAGTATCCAATAAATACACTTCAATATCAGTGAACCCTCTTTCTTCCAATAAGCAGGCCAGATTAAGAGCGATATAACCTCCAAGTGACCAACCAAGAAGTTTAACTGGTTGATTTTGTTTATGGTATTGTAAAATTTCCTTAAAGTATGCTTGGCTAACTTCAGCCAAAGAACTGGATACTTGCTCTTCAACGAAGTTGTAATTGTTGATGCCAACACAGTTGAAAGTACTGCCTAATTCTTCAGACAGTCCTTGGTAGACTTCGCTGTCAGAGCTCGCACTGTGTATCATGTAAATGGTCTGCTCGGACTTTGAGCCTAACGTCAATGGCGTCAAATATTTGTATTCACTCTTATCCTTGATGCTAGAACAAATATTCGCGATAGTTTTGCATGAAAATACCGTGGTCAGATCGATGTTAAACCCATCTATGTTGTTCATGCGTTTAACTAACCTAATCGCTAGTATAGAGTTTCCTCCAATGTGGAAAAAGTCATCTTCGACACCAACCTGCTCAATACCAAGCGTGCTCTGCCAAATCTGACAGATTTTTTGCTCCAACTCGGTTTTTGGCGCGACATAGCGTTCCTGACTAATAAACTCTGGTTCTGGTAACTGGCGTCGATTAAGCTTGCCGTTATTGGTTAATGGCAACGCTTCCAACAGAGTAAAGGTGGTCGGGATCATATAATCTGGCAACGTCTTACTGAGTTGGCTACGTAGCGACTCAATATCGACCACTGGTAGATCAGTCTGATGTTTCATCGCACTTTGCTCAAGCACCACGTATGCCGCTAAATAACGATACCCCTCACGTTCAAGGTCAATCACCGCAACTTGTTTTACATGTTCATTTTGTAACAACGCCGTTTCAACTTCACCAAGTTCAATTCGATAACCACGAATTTTCACCTGCATGTCGTTACGCCCCAAATATTCCAAATTGCCATCAGGTAACCAGCGAACAATATCACCCGTTCGATAGAGTTGAGCACTCATTTCTCCCTGATTCGTCGCAAAAGGATTGGCGATAAAACGTTCTTGAGTAAGTGTCGGTTGATTTAGATAGCCTCGCGCGAGACCAGAGCCGCCCACGTATAACTCACCTGGAACTCCAATGGGAGCAAGCGATAACTTGTCAGTCAGGACATACGCTGTTCGAGTATCAATTGGTTTGCCAATCGGCACCTCTGCGTCACGACCATCACACTTAAAAGTGGTTGTAAACGTAGTACTTTCCGTTGGGCCATATCCGTTCAACACATGCTTAGGACTCCACGGACTCGTGACCAGCTCTTTCATCAAGGTTGAGGTCAGTTTTTCTCCGCCAACAATCAAATAGTGCAGCTGAGAAAACAGGTCTGGTTGTTCCACATATAAGCTATCGAACAAAGCACGAGTTAGCCAAAGAACAGACACATTGTAAGTACTCAATGTATCGTGAAGAGACTCTGCACTAACTTGTTGTTTATTTTCTGGAATACACAGCGATGCACCGTTGAGTAATGCCCCCCAGATTTCAAAAGTAGCCGCATCGAAGCTCGGATTAGACAGCTGCAATAGCACGTCTTTCTGCGATAACTCTATATAGCTATTATTTACCATTAATGAGGTGATTCCTTGATGAGGAATCATCACCCCTTTTGGCATACCCGTTGTGCCGGAGGTATAAATCACATAAGCCAGATCTTGTGTGCAATTCATAGGCACAGGATTACTTACACGCTGGAGTCCAATCGATGGCGTGCCGTCTGTGACCACTTTATCAACAGGCTGACAGAGTTTGCCTAAGCATTCGTCTAACTTAGGAGACAAACGCACTTCAGTTAACACCATTGAGGCACTGGTGTCTTTGAACATATGGTGTATTCTGTCTTGAGGATAATCTGGAGAAACCGGAACATAAGCGCCACCCGCTTTCAACACCGCTAACATGCTCACCACCATCTCGATAGAGCTGTCAAAGTATAGCGCAATGAAAGTGTCTGCCTTTAATTCTGTATTGTGCAGGTGAAGGTGGCGCTCACGGATATAATGTGCCAACTGGTTCACCCTATCGTTCAGCTCGTTATAGGTCAACGTCTTATCGGCAAAGATCAGTGCTGTGTGATCGGGCGTTTTCCTGACTTGCTGTTCAAATATCTCACATACTGTTTTGTCTTGTCTCAACTCTGTTCTGGTGTTACTCCAATCATTGAGAAGTATATTGCGTTCATCCTCTGCAACAGTTTCAATTTCGTGAATATGCTGTGTTGGCTGACGTGTCAAAGTGCACATTAGTTTTTCGAACATTGCGCTATAACGCAGGATGGTTTCCGTTTTCCACAAGCAAGTCGAATAGTTCCATTCTCCTTGGATATTGTTGCTGCTGTCATCCATGAATAAGCTCAAGTCAAATTTTGCAGAGGTGTATTCCGCTTCTTCCAATTTGTCTAATGAAAATGGAAGATCATCGCCTTGCAGTTCTTGCCCAAATCGCTGCAAACTGAACATCACTTGGAAGATGGGATGGCGAGACATATCCCTTTCTACACCCAACTCACTCACCAATTTCTCAAATGGCAGCTCTTGATGCGCTTTTGCTTCAGATACCATCTGGTGAACTTGACGAACCAACTCAGCAAAAGATTGGCTAGGTGTCACATGAGTGCGCAATGCTAGACTATTGACAAAAAAGCCAATTAAATCTTGGGTCTGAGCATGCTGTCTGTTGTCAGAAGGTGTACCAATCGTGATGTCTTGTTGGCCAGACAAGGTGCTCAACAGGACATAAAATCCACTCAGTAGCACAGAATAGGTTGTCACTCCTTCCTGCTTGGCAAAACAACGCACATTTTCCGATACTGAGTCATCAAGAGTAAAAGATAAATTTGCCCCACGATAATCGACACTGGATGGTCGTGGGTAATCACAAAGTAAGTTAAGTGACTCGTAGCCAGAGAGCTGTTGCTTCCAGTAGCCTAACATTGCCTCTAGCGTGTCCCCTTTAAGGTGCTCTCGTTGCCATTGAGCGTAGTCACCAAAATTAATATTGATGTCTGGCAAATTAGGCCGTTGGTTTTGAGTTAGCGAGCGATAAATTTCGCTTAACTCAGATAAGAAAATGTCGGTGGACCAGCCATCAAATACGATATGGTGCCACATCAGCAGCAAATAACGTTCACCATTGCAGTCGTATCGGTGTAACCGCATGGGAAGCTCTGTCGCTAAGTCAAATTGGCTACTCATATCTAACTGAACTTGTTGGGCGAGAGATCGTCTATCAGGGACAGTTAAACATTGATAGGACAACGCGCTAATGGAATGCTCCATATATACATCACCCTGCATCGTTTGCTGGTAGCAGCTAGACAGAATTGGATGACGGCTAACGATTAGATTAATGGCTTCCAATAGTAGCGTATCTTCTGTATCGACGTGCAGTTTCACAAAATACGGGATATGGTAACTGTCACAACCATTCTCAAAACTCTCAATGAACCACAGCCGTTCTTGTGCAAAGGATGCTGGGTAGCTTTTTTTCTTCAAACTTGGAATGACATGAAGATCATCAGACAGCTCTGAAGCTAACCCAGCAATCGTGGGGGATGTAAACAACGCCGAGAGAGTGACTTCTTTATTCAATTGACGACGGACTTGAGCACTCAAGCGAATAGCAGAAATCGAGTCTCCACCAATGCGGAAGAAATTATCATTGATACCAACTTTCTCCAAGCCTAATACGTCCTGCCAAATTTGACACAGTGCCATCTCTGTCGAGTTGCGAGGCGCTTCGTAGCGGTTTTTGGTCACGAACTCTGGTTCGGGCAAAGCTCGTCGGTCTAACTTCCCATTAATAGTGAGGGGTAATTCATTTAGAAGAGTATAAGACGCTGGCACCATGTAATCAGGTAGATTGTGACTAAGCTGCTCACGCAACCTCTCTGCCACTTCATGTTGGTTGATTTCACCTACATCAGTGAGAACAATATACGCTGCCAGAAATTTGTGACCCGCTTTTACGTGATCGATGACCACCACGTTTTTTACATCACTTAACTGCAATAACGCACTCTCTACTTCCCCCAGCTCAATACGATAGCCTCGAATCTTCACCTGCCCGTCATTTCGGGTTAAATACTCCAAATTTCCATCGGGTAAATAGCGAACAATATCTCCAGATTTGTACAGACGGGTATAACCATTTTTTATATCCGACTCGCTCGCATAAGGGTTCTCAATGAAGCGATCTTGTGTCAGTTCGATATTGTTCAAATAGCCATGGGCCAGCCCCGCACCTCCAATGTATAATTCACCAGGGATGCCAATAGGTGCCAAAGACAAGTCATTGGAAAGGACGTACGCTTTTCTAGTATTAATTGGTTTTCCAATCGGCACATTCCATGCCTCACCATTACATTGAAACGTGGTAGTGAATGTTGTGCTTTCTGTAGGCCCATATCCATTTATCACATACTCTGGGCTCCAATCACTCGATACAAGTTCTCTTATTAAAGGTGCCGTTAGTTTTTCGCCTCCAACAAGGAGATAACGTAATGACGAAAACATATCCGGTTTTTCTAGATAAAGGCTGTCAAATAACGCTCGTGTTAACCAAAGGATTGTTACTTCGTTCTCAACGATGGTTTCTTTTAGAAAGCCAGAATCTAGGTGGTTTTCACTGAGGGGAATATGCAGTTTCGCACCATTTAACAACGCTCCCCAGATTTCAAAAGTTGCGGCATCAAAATTTGGATTAGACAGTTGCAAGAAGGTGTCTTGAGGTGAAATGTCTACATAATCATTGCCCTGTACAAGCGAAACCACACCTTGATGTGGAATCATCACCCCTTTGGGGTTACCCGTCGTTCCTGACGTATAAATGACGTAGGCAAGATCTTGTGAAGATGTGCTAACAGGTTCAAGGTTAGGTTCCCCTGTGTTTTTCTCTAATACATCTCGAACGATGACCAGTTCTCTAGGCTGAGAGTTTTCACTCAAACAATGTGCCAAGTTTAAGGAATACTCTTGTTGAGTGAGGACTAGAGAAGCGTCCGTATCCTCAAGCATGAACTGAATTCTTTCATTGGGATACTGTGGTGAAACAGGGACATACGCGCCACCAGCTTTCAGAACTGCCAGCTGACTGACCACTATGTCGATGGAACGGTCAAGATATAATGCGATGTATGTACCAGCTTGAAATGGTTTATCGAACTTCTGCTGATAGCGCTGACGTAAATGGACGGCTAGTTGATTGGCCTTTTGATTTAACTCTCTATAGGTGAGCGTAGTCTCGCTGTTGGTCAGGGCTATACTTAACGGTGTTTTTTCTACCTGCTCTTCGAACAACTGATGTAGTGTTTTATCACAGGGGTACTCGCTATCTGTATTGTTGCAAGTATCAAGTAGAAAGGTTTTTTCACTCTCGAGTAATACATCTATCGTGTCCAGCGTCTTGTTAAAACTCGCGGCTGAGGCTAACAGTATTTGCTTAATTCGCGCTAGCATTAGCTGCATTTCTTGCTCTGAGAAATAAGCATATTGAAATGATGCCGCTAATTTCATCGAATTCTGGAAATCAATGAGGCGTAAGCTAAGTGGCTCTTCTCCCACATCACCAAGCATATATTGTACTTCCGAACTAGCCTGAGACAAACCTCCGTTACAGTCAGAATACACATCGTACAATACGTTAATATCAGCATTGGCATTCATGGCAGAGCCTGAAAGTCTCGCTCGATGGCTTTTCGGAAATTGAGCACGCTTCATCGCAGCTTTAAGCGAAGATAGTGATGACTTAATTAAATTTTGGTAGCTAAGATCGTTGCTCATGATTGTTGATAGTAAAATCGCATTGGAGTGCATACCCAGATTTTGCATCTCATCTTTACCATGGCGGCCATGTACCGCGGTACCAACGACCACATCTTTTGTACCTAGCGTTTTAAAAAAATACAAGTTGACTGCGCTTAACAATAGCGCCATTAAACCCAATTTTTCTTCTTCACAAAACTTACGTAGAGCCGACACCTCATCTTTCGAAAAAGACATTGACAGCTTGCTTCCGCCGGTCGCTCTCGGGTTGACAAGCGGTAATCGTGTTACCTCATGCTGAGAGGCAAAACCAGTCCAATATTCTTTATCACGAGCATAACGACTGGTTTGTAAATAGTTATTCGATCTGTTTGCAGCCAGTTGATAGGCTGGAGACTTCACCCCTTCCAATTCAGCACCATCAACCAATAACTTATAATTATTCAACAAGTAGTCGTGCATCAGAATGGTTCCAACCCCATCGTTGAATAGATGGTGGGTCTTAGAAAAGACAAGGTTATTCTCTTTTCCCAATTGAAGTATATAAATGTAGTACCTGTCTCCATGCGCAACATCAATAGGCATTTTGGACTGTTCATGCATCCAATCCATCGCCATTTGGGCTGGGTCCTCTGAGAGAGAGAAATCCATACGACCTACAACGGACTCGAACGAATCAGCAGGTAACACTCTCTGCATCGGGATTTCATCGTCAGAAAATACCAATTCAATACGTAGTGAATCATACTGGTTGACTAAACTGCGCCACGCTTGAGAGAACTTTTCATAGTCAATATTACAACTTAGCTTTTGGTATACGCATATATTGTACTTTGGATTCGTTGGAAATATCGCTTGATCGATCCACACGTTTTCCTGCGCGGTATGAAGGGGAAAACAATCATTCGTTTTTTGGTTTAATAAAGTCATGTTGGGAATTACCTATCGTTATAATTTAATTAAATACTTTCAAGCACAGCGCAAGAGCTCTTAACACCACTGCTCATGACACTTGGCCAAACAATATCTGATATCAATTCCATGACGTGTTTATTTCCAAATACTTCATAGTGTGCACATGGGATATTTATTACCTTTTTATTCTCCAGTTCGTCTTCAAACATTAAATATTTTGAGTTGATTGCAAACTCGCATGCTGATCTAACGGATTTATCTTTGACTTCCGGGTCACTAATAGCGCATTTGAATATATGAGTACGGACTCGACTTTTACCGACAGACAAACCGCTATATAAACTTTTCTGCTTTTTACTACTAAAGTCTTTCACCCCAAGCCTATCAAGCAGTAGCGGGTCAATTAGATAGCTGTTTAATACTTTCACGCCTGCTTTATCCAACTTTGCCGCCACCATATGCGATAGAATAGCACCATAGCTCCAACCCAGTATTGAGCACTGATTGTCTCGTATCATTCCGCTGTTTAAGATGATATCCACAATATAATTCGAATGCTCTTCGAAACTCATGAATTCGCTATTCCTATTTAGATCGAATGCAATAACGTTGGATTCTTCTGGCACGTGTGGTAACAAAGTATTCAGGTATATTTCATAACCTTGATTAGAGATCGGCATTAAAATAACAGGGGAAGATTTATGGTTTTCTTTTAGGTACACGTAAGGTTGAAAATCATCTTCAATAATATTTTTAACATGATCTTCCTTTTTATTTTTCAAGCATACAGATATAACTTCATTCACGTTATTTAAAAGTGAAAAAGAAAACGTTTTAGCCAAAAACTCACTTAAATATGATTCCACTTTGAAATACATAACCTTATTGCAGGTATAGGCAATAATATTAACCTCAATACCCTCATCATTGTGTTCACAACGATTTTGGTACTTCGACGCTTGTAAATTCCATTGATCATCATCATTGCTATCCAATGTGCCTAGGTAATTAAATCGGATTGGTGGAAGGGTTGTTCCGATCTGTCCTAAAGCACTCATGACACCAAAGCCTAAGCCTTTATTAGGAACCTTTCTCAATAACTCTTTGGTGTGCACTATTGTTTCAGCAGTAGAATGTTTGGCCTCTAGAGTCACTGGGTACATAGTAGTAAACCAACCCACTGTGCTAGATAGATCAACCTTACTCGAGAAGGGCTCTCGACCGTGTCCCTCAAGCGTAATGCTATGAGATTGAGTTCCAAACGTCGCTGCCATCGCCATAGCAAACGCAGACAGCAACAAATCGTTGATCTCTGTATCAAAGGCAATGTTAGATTTGTGCAGAAGATTCTGTGTGTTTTCCTCCGTCAGAACGAACTCATCCACCCGCTTCGATTCAGTATGCGAATAGCGGCCATTGGTACCAATGGTTTGTGAATGCCAAAATTCCGCTTCTTGTTCAGAGACCTCATATTGGTAAACTTCATTAACCCAGGCTCTGTAGCTGGTCGTTTTATTGGGTAACGTCTTGCCTAACAATACTCTCTTAAGATCATCAAATAAGATTCGCCAAGAGACACTGTCCATAATCAAATGATGGAAGCAGAAGATAAGTTGACACTTGTTGCTATCACTAACTGAATATTGTGTCACTGACCACAGCGGGCCATTTTCAATATCAAAACTGGTTTGTTGTGTGCTTACGAACTCTTGCAAATCATGTTCATCACAATCGATTGCATTAAGACGTTGCAATTGAATATAGCCAAACTCTTCTACAGACTCGTAGCGTTGAGTGACTTGGTTTCCCTGCTGAATAAATTTACATCTCAGGCTATCGTGCCTAGCTGCTAGTCCATTGATGGCTTCCTCAAGCACAGAGTGGCTAAACTCACTGGGTAACGCTATCGAAAAAACTTGGTTATAGTAATTTGGGCAACAGAATTTCTTGTCAAAAAACCATTTCTGAACAGGCAATAATTCAAAAACCCCCTCTAACTCGCCCTGCTCGGCATCAATGTCAAAGATTTGTGCGCCTGTACTGTCTAGTCTTTTCGCTAGGGAAGAGATGGTAGGTGCTTCAAAAATATCTTTGACTTGAACAGCAATGCCTTCTTCTCTAATTTTTGACACCAATTGGATGCTTACAATAGAGTCACCACCTACCCTAAAGAAATTGTCGTTTACGCCTAATGAATCTATCTTCAATACCTTTTTCCAGATTTTGACTAGTTTTTTCTCAAGCTCTGTTTTTGCTGCCTCCAAATGCTCGCTTTCTGCTTCAATGACGATGTTGGGTAAATGCTGTTTATCGAGTTTTCCGTTTATCGTTTTTGGCATAACGTCGATCTGTTTAAAAAATGTTGGCACCATGTAATCAGGTAGCACGCGTTCCAAGTCATTACGTAAAGTTTCTAAGCCGTTGCTGTCACCATACACACCACCTTTGCACACAAAATAGGCCACCAGGTTTTTGCTGTTATTGACTTCTCTTTGCACTACAGCAACTTGGTCTATTCCACCAAGCTCTAGAATCGACATTTCAATCTCGCCTAGCTCTATCCTATGCCCACGAACTTTCACTTGGAGATCGTTTCTACCAATGTATTCCATGTCGCCGTTGCTTAATCTGCGCACGACATCGCCAGATCTATATAACCTTGTGCAGCCGTTGTTGACATCTGCCTCGGTAGCAAAAGGATTGTTAATGAACCGCTCTTTGGTTAATTCCGGACGACCTATATATTCGCTAGCCAATCCCGCTCCCCCAACATAAAGCTCTCCAACCATGCCGATGCCCACAGGCTTCATATGTTCATTCAGTACATAGCATTTCACGTCAGGCAGTGGCTGACCGATATTAGAGACACCGATCACATCCGTCATTCTCAGCGCTTTATAAGTGACATGTACTGTTGTTTCTGTAATGCCATACATGTTGACTAGCTGAGGTTGGCTATCACCATAGTGATTCCACCACTCTCTTAGTTTTGAAAAATTTAATCGGTCACCACCAAAAACAACGTATCTAAGATTTGCAAACTCAATCTTCTCACTCAAAGCGATATTGGAAAGCTCGTAGAAAACACTTGGCGTCTGATTTAACACCGACACACCTGAGCGATGACATAGCTTGGCAATTTGGTATAGATCTTTTGTACACTCGCTCGTTGGGATAACTAGTTTCGCACCGTTAAGCAGTGCTCCCCAGATTTCCCATACACTAAAGTCGAAAATGTAATTGTGATAAAGCAGCCATGTGTCATTCTCATCAAAGTGAAAATGCTCTTGGCTCGCACTAAAGAGTCTGATGACATTTTGATGGCTCTGAGGCACGCCCTTTGGCTTGCCTGTCGTGCCTGAGGTATAAATAACATAGGCCACACTCTCACTACCGTTAGATCCATCAACGGGCGGTGCATCACTTACCAAATCGAGTTCTGCTTCATCAAAACATACTGGCAAGATATCTCTCGATAAGTTGTCTAAGCGTTTAAATTCATTATTTGTGCTTAGGAGTACTTCACATTGAGAGTCAGCAAGAATAAAGTCAATTCGACTCGATGGGTATTCAGTTGATAATGGTACGTAAGTGCCACCTAGCTTTAGTACGGCCAACATAGAGATAATGGCTTCAAAGCCACGTTCAAAGTAAAGCGCAACGCGAGTATTTTTCTTAAACTCAACACCACTTTTCACGCTATACGCACGAGAGATTTTATGTGCTAGATCATTCGCTTTTTCATTGAGTTCGCCGTAACTCATTTCCGCGTTTTCATAAGTTAATGAGATATTATCTTTGAACTTTTTAGCATTGGCTTCGAATATAGTGTCTAACTTTTGGTATTTCGCGCCTTCAAAGTGGCTGATTGGGTAACGACACGTTGCCGCCTCCATTTGATTCGGTGCTAGAAACACAATATCTTGTTGTTGTACGTGCTCTATGCACTCTGCATCCAATACGTTTAAGATTGCGTTTGAAACTGAAGAAATCAGTTCTTTCTCAAACTGTTGAGCATTGTATTCTAATACAAACTCATTATTGCCATTGCTTTGGATATCAAAACGCAATAGCAAGTCGTACGAACTCATAGTATTTCGCTGTATCGGCGTAGAAGTGACACCGGAAAGGTTCATGTTTGCTAAATTTAAGTCCGACTCAGACACACCAAAATTGAAATAGTTATCACCTGAATCAGATCTAGCCAATCTTTGATCTTTGACAATCTCGGATAAAGGAAAATGGTAATGACGTTTGCTACTTTTTATCTGATTTTTTGTTTTATGTGCCAAAGTCTGCAAATCATCATGTGATTCCAATTTGTATACCAGAGGCAAAGTATTAACAAAACATCCGCATATGTTGCTATATCCCTTTGGTCGCATATTAATTGGATAGCTGAGGGCAAAATCAGCCTCATTGATAAGTTGCGAAACAACCATGCCAAAAATGGCGCTGATAGAGATAAAATTGGTTGATCTACTTAGCTTTTTTAAACGATTTAAATTATTTATCTGCTCTTGGGTCAACGTAAAATGCAAATTGTTTCTTTTTCTTATTTCTTCTTTCACGTTATTGTTGAAGGGGATATTTAAATCTAATTTTGTTTGCCCTTGAATCAGATCATTCCAATACTTTCTAGACTCGTTGCTATCTAGGTCTTTGATATGTATTGTCTCTGATTCAATGGCTTGTTGGTAAGGGGATAAATCACATTCCGTAACGCAAGCGGATAATGCATCATTGTAATAAAGAGATATTTCATCTTTTATCACTTTCATTGTTGCCGCATCAAATCCTGCATGATGTGCACAAACCAAAAAGTAAAAATCATTACTTTTTTTATCTTCGATCAAGAAAAATTTAATTAGTGGCTCTGCATATAAATCAAATGTACGCTCAGACAGAGCACATATCTCTTGGTTAATATCACCACCATAAAAGTCCAGCTCGTGGTAGCAATCATCAATACTAAAGCTGCCTAAGTACGCTTCCTGATCTTCTCTTGAGAACGTAATGCGCAATTCTTCATGTCTATTTAAAAGCTTCTCACAAGCTGATTTCAACTCCTCTTTTTTTAGGTCTGCAGAAAACTTAAAGGAAAAACTGCAGTTATATTGAGTGCTTTCCGGATCTCTTAACCACTCTAAGAAGAATCGATATTGATAGACTGAGATAGGAAAATTATTTTTCATTAGAACTGTACTCCAAATAATGCTTATTCATAACAAGCTGATCGGCAAATACCAATCCAATCCCCTTGCATCCCAGACTTTAATGAGGGTTAGATATGTTTATTAACTTATTACGCGGTAGTGATGTTTCTAAATTAATCATTTTCTCAATATCTAACAATATGTGTCACGGAAAGGTATATTGCGTATTGTGCAACAATCTCATTAAGAGGCATTTCAATAAGCGTTAGTTATTGATAAGTAGGGTAATAATGAGAAGATAGATGTTATTTAATTCGGCTCAGTTTTATTAGGCACTACAAAACCGAAATCACATCAATAGAAAATAGCTCGAAGCGCTAAACGCTCGTTTAATGAAAAAGGCAAAGCAAAAAAGAGAAAGCGTATCTGATAATGCATATTATCAGA
>NZ_JAMKMR010000011.1 GCF_023634645.1 Vibrio sinus | reverse complement strand
GACCCGCCAGATTATTGGCGGGCCGAATTATTTGCTTCAGTCTCTCAAAATTAAGACTTATTGATGATGCTATTTAGCGTGCCACTTGGACGCATCAAATCAGAAGCAAGTTGATCGTTAGGTGCATAGTAACCACCTAGTTCACCCTTCACACCTTGCGCGTCGTTAAGCTGCGCAACGATTTCCGTTTCTTTTTCTGATAGCGCTTGTGCAATTGGTGCAAATTCGCCAGCTAACTCTTGGTCAGTATTTTGCTCAGCCAATGCTTTTGCCCAGTAAGAAGCCAAATAGTAGTGGCTACCACGGTTATCCAATTCGCCCACTTTACGAGATGGAGACTTGTTGTTATCAAGAAACTCACCCGTTGCCTTATCTAAAGCGTCAGCCAATACTTGCGCTTTTGCATTGCCAGTAGATTGACTTAGGTGCTCAAGAGATGCTGCAAGCGCTAAGAACTCACCTAGTGAATCCCAACGTAAATGGTTTTCTTTTTCCACTTGCTGTACGTGTTTCGGTGCTGAGCCGCCCGCGCCTGTTTCAAACAAACCGCCACCATTCATCAATGGAACAATGGATAGCATTTTTGCCGAGGTGCCCAGCTCAAGGATTGGGAACAAGTCCGTTAAGTAATCACGAAGCACGTTACCGGTTACAGAAATGGTATCTAAGCCATCTTTGATACGAGTCAGTGAATACTTACATGCATCTAGTGGAGCAAGGATCTTGATTTCCAAACCGTTCGTATCATGATCAGCTAAGTAGGCATTCACTTTCTTGATAAGCTGAGCGTCATGCGCACGATTTTCATCTAACCAGAATACGGCAGGAGCACCAGTTGCACGTGCACGATTGACAGCCAACTTAACCCAGTCTTGGATTGGCGCATCTTTCACTTGGCACATACGGAAGATATCCCCTTCCTCTACGGCTTGCTCGATTAGCACAGTATTCGCAGAATCGACAACACGCACTGTACCTGATTGCTCTAGTATGAAGGTTTTATCATGCGAACCATACTCTTCCGCTTTTTGCGCCATCAAGCCAACATTTGGCACGCTACCCATGGTAGTCGGATCAAATGCGCCATTTTCCTTACAGAAATCGATCACGGCTTGATAAATGCTCGCATAGCTACGATCTGGGATCATGGCTTTGGTATCTTTTTGCTTGCCGTCTGGCCCCCACATCTGGCCAGAAGAGCGAAGCATCGCAGGCATAGAAGCATCCACAATGATGTCGCTTGGTACATGTAGGTTCGTGATACCGCGATCAGAGTCAACCATCGCGAGAGGTGGTTGACTCTCATATACTGCTTGAAGCGCCGCTTCGATTTCTGCTTTTTGCTCAGCAGGTAGAGACTCTATTTTGGCGTATACATCACCAATACCGTTATTGACGTCAACGCCCAACTTATCGAATTCAGCGCCATACTTGTCAAACACTTCTTTGTAGTAGACTTTAACCGCGTGACCGAAGATAACCGGGTCTGACACCTTCATCATGGTCGCTTTCATATGCAATGAAAGAAGCACGCCTTTTTGTTTCGCGTCTTCAATTTCTTTTTCGAAGAACTCAACAAGCGCAGCTTTGTTCATGACTGAAGCATCGATGATCTCTTTGTCTTGCAAAGGAAACGCTTTCTTCAGCTCTTTCACTGAACCATCTGTAGCGACAAACTCAATGCGCACATCTGTCGCGCCATCGACGGTGTGTGATTTTTCACTACCAAAGAAATCTTTACCACTCATGCTTGATACATGGGATTTAGAGTCAGCAGCCCAAGCACCCATAGAGTGTGGGTTTTTCTTTGCGTAGTTTTTTACCGATAGCGGAGCACGACGATCAGAGTTACCTTCACGTAATACTGGGTTTACTGCACTACCTTTAATTTTGTCATAGGTCGCTTTAACCGCTTTCTCTGCGTCAGAGGCTGCTTCTTCTGGATAATCTGGTAAATCGTAGCCTTTACTTTGTAACTCTTTGATTGCCGCTTTTAACTGTGGGATGGATGCTGAAATGTTTGGCAATTTGATGATGTTTGCTTCTGGTGTTTTTGCTAATTCACCCAGTTCAGCAAGTGCATCATTGATTCTTTGATTTTCTTTTAAATGCTCAGGGAAGTTTGCAATAATACGCCCGGCAAGAGAAATATCTCGAGTTTCAACCTCTATTCCTGAAGAAGCAGTAAACGATTGAATAATCGGTAGTAGCGAATAAGTGGCTAACGCTGGTGCTTCGTCAGTAATGGTATAGATGATGGTAGGTTTTTCTGTAGGCATGAAGTTTCCCTAATGTTCTAGCAACACCATTTCGCAATTTGTTGCGACGTGGCGTTGGTGAATGTCTACGGAAGAAAGCGAATTTTCTCAATCACTTTCTCCGGCAATCGGTTCACTTTAAAAGACTGGGTTTTGACTCGTTGAGCGAAATCAAAACCAAGCCGTGAATATTCTATAATTAAACAAAATTAAGACAATAGTCTATTGTCATATGCGATATTCGCGCTTATGGGCGCGCACATTCTAGCTCATAACTATAGTTCATAAAACTTTTACACACATAATGATTATATTTTTGTAGGCCAGCTAACATGTCATCACGCTCTAGTCGAAGTTCTAGCCAATCAGAACGTTCAAAATATCACCACAATTCAAACAGCAAAAGTCGAAACAGTAAGATTAATCACGTCGGAGCGAAAAGCAACCTGAAACGAAACAAAAAACCTAAGCCAGTTAACGATGCTACAAGAAAAGTGCTCATTTTTAATAAGCCCTTTGATACGCTCAGTCAGTTTACCGATGGGCAGGGAAGAAAAACACTGGCAGATTTTATTTCAGTGAAAGATGTTTATGCTGCTGGCCGACTAGACCGCGACAGCGAAGGCTTACTGGTTTTAACCAATGATGGCAAACTGCAAGCCAGATTAACTCAACCTTCTTCGAAGTCACCCAAAACCTACTGGGTTCAAGTAGAAGGTGCTCCAACTGAACAAGATTTGGACAAGCTGCGCCAAGGGGTTGAGCTTAAAGATGGCATGACTCTGCCCGCCAAAGTGACTCAGATGTCAGAGCCTGAACTATGGGATCGCCACCCACCGGTAAGGTTTCGCGCCAATATACCAACCTCTTGGTTGTCAATTACCATTACTGAGGGGCGCAACCGACAAGTGAGAAGAATGACGGCCAACATTGGCTTTCCAACCCTTCGATTAGTGCGCTATTCCGTAGGCGAGATAAAACTACAAGGGTTACAGCCTGGTGAGTGGAAAGAAATCAAACTTTAAGTATCGCTAACCATTAACGACTGACAACTAAAAAGCCACTCCCAAATGAGAGTGGCTTGAATGACTAGGGTGTATTGACTTTTATTGCGCGTTTTTGTCTTTTGCTGCAGTGACCGCAATAGCCAGCTCATCAAGAGCTGCAGGATTTGCCACACTTGGTGCGTCTGTCAATAGACATGCCGCCGCCGTTGTTTTAGGGAAAGCAATAACATCACGAATGTTTTCCGTACCACATAGCAACATAACCAAACGGTCCAATCCAAATGCTAGCCCGGCGTGTGGTGGCGTACCAAACTTTAACGCATCAAGTAAGAAGCCAAACTTAAGCTGTTGCTCTTCTGCTTCAATACCTAGGATATCAAACACGGCAGCTTGCATTTCAGCATTGTGGATACGAACGGATCCACCACCGACTTCATAGCCGTTAATCACCATGTCATAGGCATTAGAGCTTGCCGCTGCTGGATTCGCTTTTAATTCCTGCGCTGTCACATTAAGCGGTGAAGTAAATGGATGGTGCATCGCATGCAAATTGCCTTCATCATCTTCTTCGAACATTGGGAAATCAACCACCCAAAGTGGTGCCCAAGCCGACTCGTCGGTTAACTCTAAGTCTTTACCTAGCTTAAGCCTTAGTGCGCCCATGGCTTCTGCAACCACGCTCGCTTTATCAGCGCCAAATAGAATAATATCACCCGATTCAGCCTGTGTGCGATCTAAAATGCCATTAATCACATCTTCATTTAGGAATTTAGCAACTGGTGATTGAACGCCTTCTGCACCTGCGGCGCGATCATTCACTTTCATCCACGCCAAACCTTTAGCACCATAGATGCCTACATAGTCCGTATAGCCATCAATTTGCTTACGAGTCAGCTTCGCTCCACCTGGTACGCGAAGAACAGCAACACGGCCTTTTTCGTCGTTTGCCGGTGCCGAGAACACTTTGAATTCCACATCTTTAACAAGATCAGCGACGTCCACTAACTCAAGCGGGTTACGTAGGTCTGGCTTGTCTGAGCCAAAGCGACGAATGGCTTCGCTAAATGGCATGACTGGGAATTCACCTAGGTTAACGTCAAGCAGCTCTTGCCACATATCACGAACCATTTTCTCCGTCGTTGCACGTACTTCATCAGCCGACATAAACGACGTTTCGATATCGATTTGGGTAAATTCTGGTTGTCTGTCAGCGCGTAAATCTTCGTCACGGAAACATTTAACAATTTGGTAGTAACGATCAAAGCCAGACATCATCAACAATTGTTTGAACAATTGAGGAGACTGTGGAAGTGCGTAGAAGCTGCCTTTGTGAACACGACTCGGCACGAGGTAGTCACGAGCGCCTTCCGGTGTTGCTTTGGTCAGAACTGGCGTTTCTATGTCTAAGAAGCCATTGTCATCCAAGAAACGACGTACAAAGCTTGATGCTTTGGCGCGGAGCTTGATGCGATCACTCATTTCAGGACGACGAAGATCTAGATAACGGAATTTTAAACGCTGCTCTTCGGTATTATTTTGGTTAAAATCCAGTGGTAATACGTCTGCACGGTTAATAATGTCGAGCGATTTAGCAAGGATTTCAACTTCACCGGTTGCCATGTCTTTATTCACTTGGCTATCTGGACGAACGCGAACTTCACCAGTGAGCTTGATGCAAAACTCATTACGGAGTTGGTTAGCCACCTCATACGCATCTGCCATATCTGGATCAACAACAACCTGAACGATGCCTTCACGATCTCGCATATCGATAAAGATTAGACCGCCTAAATCACGGCGACGGTTTACCCAGCCGCATAATTCTACTTCTTGTCCTGCAAGGGACTTGTTCAGGTGACCGCAATAATGGGTGCGCATAATGAAATTCCCAACCTCTAATAAAGTTAAACTGTTTGTATTTGCCTAAAATACGTGAGTGGCAAACCAAACCTCCATTTATACGCTGAAAGTCAAACAAAATCGACCTTCAGCGAGCATGTTTTTTGGTTTAATTTTGTGATTCAATGAATCGGCAAAAATTTGCGCCGATTATATACCTAAATAGATAAAAGATGCGAATTCCCGTAGAATAACGCTCCTTGCGAAAGTCATAACGAAAACACTATGCCCGAACTTCCACTTCGCCTTGGCCTCACCATGTGGTCTCATTCCAACTGGCAACAATCGTTTTATGGGAAAGGCACATCCAGCGCGCAACGGCTAGAAAAATACGCTCAAGTGTTCCATTGTGTCGAGGGCAACACCACGTTTTACGCTACCCCATCACCTTCCACCGTCAATAACTGGCGGGACGCCACACATGATGATTTCCGCTTTACCTTTAAATTGCCCAAAGCCATTACTCACCAACAGTTACTTAGCCATTCCCAAGCTGAGCTAAAACAATTCCTGACCGTCATGGAGCCGTTGCACGATCGCATCGGTCAATGGACCATTCAATTACCCGCAGCATTTTCTTTTGAACACTTGGAACGGCTAAAACGTTTCTGCACTCATTTCCCCGCTGATTTTGGCCTGGGTGTCGAAGTGAGGAACTTAGTTTTCTTCAATAAAGGAGATGAAGAGAAAGCGCTTAACCAGTGGCTTGTGGAAAAGCACATCAATCGTATCATTATGGACAGCCGTCCTGTCTTTGCTGCAACGCCTTCAAGCCCGGCGGTGATTGATGCTCAGCAGAAAAAGCCTAAAGTGCCAGTACACGCCATCTCAACGGCTACCCACCCGATGATTCGCTTTATTGGTCACCCGGATATTGAGCAAAACATCGCCTTTTTCCAACCTTGGCTTAACAAACTGCCAGATTGGATATCGCAGGGCAAACAGCCCTATGTGATGATTCATACACCTGACAATGTCCAAGCGCCTGAATTAGCGCAAAAGCTGTATGGGCAACTACAAAATCTCGCAGCTCTTCCTGCCCTTCCCGCCTTTCCAGCACGTGCGAATGACGGACAAATCAGCATGTTTTAGCCACTCAAGCTGAACTGGGAAGAAATAAGGCTGAGTTATTTGACGATGAAAGATGACAATGTGACTGAGTTCCCATAAAATAATCGCCCTTTACGAGTCCGCCGGCTCGAATATGTTTGACGACGAGATGAGTTCCATGAGCAATAAAGATACCATTTTCTCTGCTCCGATTGATAAAATTGGCGATTTTACCTTCGATGAAAGAGTGGCTGAAGTGTTCCCTGATATGATTCAACGATCAGTACCGGGCTACAGCAATATTATTTCAGCGATAGGCATGCTTGCTGAACGATACGTCAAACCCAACACCTTCGTTTACGATCTCGGATGTTCGCTAGGGGCCGCGACACTCTCTATGCGTCGCCATATTCAAAGTGAAGGGTGCCAAATCATCGCGGTAGACAATTCCCATGCTATGGTTGAGCGCTGTAAGCTACATGTGAATGCCTATCGCTCAGACACACCTGTTGAGGTCGTTGAAGCCGATATTCTCGATGTGGACATACAAAATGCTTCCATGGTTGTGCTCAATTTTACTCTGCAATTTCTCGCGCCCGAAGACAGGCTCACGTTATTAAAAAAAGTGTTTAATGGCTTGCGCCCGGGCGGCGTTCTTATCTTGTCTGAGAAATATACGTTCGAGAATGAAGCGGCAAACGAACTGCTTATCGACCTGCATCATAGCTTTAAACGTGCCAACGGATACAGTGAATTAGAAGTCAGTCAAAAGAGAAGTGCCATTGAAAATGTGATGCGTCCTGACTCAATTAACACTCACAAAGAAAGGCTACAGAACATTGGCTTCTCAAGCTGTGAAATGTGGTTCCAATGCTTCAACTTTGGCTCTATGTTTGCCATTAAGTAATCTCTTTAGAAACTCAATAATTCGATAGTATAACCATGTTTGATTTCGCCAACTTCTACCAACTTATTGCGCAAGATACTCGCCTACAACCTTGGCTTAATGTTCTGCCCCAGCAATTGACTGACTGGGCCAATGCCGAGCATGGTGACTTTAGCCGATGGCTAAAAGCACTCAACAAAATCCCTGCTGGTAAACCCGGTATGGTCGATATTAAAAGCTCTGTCACCATTGCAAATGATGCCAATAATGAACCCATGAACCTGGGTGAAATCAAAAAGCTTGAAAACTTGTTAAAAACATTTCACCCATGGCGCAAAGGACCTTATCAGGTTCACGGCATTGATATCGATACCGAGTGGAGAAGCGACTGGAAATGGGATCGCTTGCTACCACATATTACCCCACTCAAAAACCGCTCTGTGTTAGATGTTGGCTGTGGTAATGGCTATCACATGTGGAGAATGCTTGGCGAGCAAGCTCGCCTGTGTGTTGGTATTGACCCTTCACACTTATTTTTGATTCAGTTCGAAGCCATCAGAAAGTTGATGGGCGACGATCAACGTGCACATTTACTACCGTTAGGCATTGAGCAACTGCCTCAGTTAAACGCGTTTGATACCGTCTTTAGCATGGGCGTACTCTACCATAGGCGCTCCCCGCTTGATCACCTGGTACAACTTAAAGACCAGCTGGTGTCTGGGGGTGAACTCGTACTAGAAACCCTTGTGATTGAAGGGGATGAAAATGCCGTGTTAGTCCCGACTGATAGATATGCACAGATGAGGAATGTGTACTTTTTCCCATCAGCCAAGGCACTTAAGGTCTGGTTAGAAAAAACTGGATTTGAGAACGTCAGAATCGTTGATGAAAATGTCACGACAACGGGTGAGCAAAGAACCACAAATTGGATGACCCACAACTCACTGCCCGATTACTTGGACCAAGACGATCCTTCCAAAACCACCGAAGGTCATCCTGCGCCACGTCGAGCAATCTTAATTGCGAATAAACCTTAATCAGTTTTTTTAAAGTTTAGTCATATTTGACCAAGCCCTGTCACAGGGCACTTTTAGGAGGCTTCACGCCTCCTTTTTTCTACGCTAAACTCAGCCACACATCGTTTTATATCTGAGCATAAGGTTTTCAATGTACAAAAGTTTAGCCCCAGTCATTATCGTCAGCTTATTATCTGGGTGCACTGTCATGAATGGCGAGCAGTACCATCAAGAAAACCTACAAGCTATCAAGGCCTCAGAAAACAACGTCAACAATAAAATCAGTGCGCTCAATCTTCAAATGAGAAAACAAGCAAACCAGATTTCGGTTTTGCAAACTGAAGTCAAAACACTGACCAGCGACTTTAAAGCATACCAAAAGAAAGAAGAGAAACGACGCAGTGCTTCGACGGCTCAGCCAAGCACTGAGCAACCCATCGCTGCCGTCAAGTCGGAAAACAACGAGGCGCCAACTAAAAAGCTCACTTTAGGTGAACTTGAGCAAGTGCATATAGACTCAATCGATAAAAACGTCACCGCCCGTATCGACACAGGTGCGGCCACTTCATCGCTTAATGCGGTTGATATTCAAGAGTTTGAAAGAAATAGCCAACAGTGGGTTCGCTTTCATCTATTTGATGGAAAATCGCCTATTGATGAGAAAAACTGGATTGAAGCACCCGTGTTAAAACATGTTAAGGTAAGACAAGCGACCGTCAGCAAAGCACAAAGAAGAGCGGTGATTGAACTGTGGATCAAAGTGGGCCCTATCCATGAAAAAGTGCAATTTAACCTCGCCGATAGAACGCAGATGAAATATCCTGTGTTACTCGGTCGAGAATTCATTCGAGATATCGCTGTCGTCGACGTCAGCAGACAATTTCTTCAAACGGAAAAAAAGTAGCCAAATAAAAAAGTAAGGACACTTATGACATCACGAATTCCCTTCTACTTATCAGTGTTAATGCTGATCGCTGTTGGCATTCTATTGAGTGTCTTTCGCCATCAGCAATACGGCGTTCCTTATCTACCTGGGGATACCCGACAAGTATGGGATGTCGAAGCGCGCATTGAATTTACCGCTTTAGATCACCCAGTCAAAGTATCATTAGCCATTCCTGACACCCAGCATAGCTTCACTCGAATCAGTCGCTCGTCGTCCTCTCCAGGGTACGGAGTGTCTTATATTAAGTCCGAATCTGGCGATCGCGCTGAATGGACAATCCGTGATGCCAAGGGACCACAAACCATTTATTACAAAACCCAGTTTCTAGTGGACCCACACTCTAAATTTAAAGCTGATCCACCTTCGGGGGAAATCAAAAAGCCGACGTTCGATGGCCCATCTGAAGCAGCAGCGATAGCACTGATAAAAAAAGCCAATCGCCTGTCAGCGGATGATGTGACATTTACGCGTGAGCTTATCAGATCAATTAACGATAAAGACAGCCAAAATTCATCCCTATTACTCAATGATATGAATAGTAAAGATGAAGTGATTCATAAACTATTGTCTTATGCACAAATACCCAACAAAGTGGTAGGTGTTATTCAACTTGAAGATGGTCGGAGAAGGCAACAGCTTCAGCAAATGAATGAAGTCTGGAATGGCAGTGAATGGGTACTTTTCAATCCAGAAAGCGTCAACCAAGATATTCAGCCAAATATCCTTGTCTGGGACGAGTCTAATGTGTCTTTACTCGACGTTATTGGCGGGCAAAACAGCCAAGTTCACTTTTCGATGATCGAACAAAAAGTGTCAGCGCAAGCCGCGACCAAAGACAAAGTGGAGGCGGATGGTTTACTGAACTTGTCCATTCACAGTTTGCCGTTGGAAGAACAAGCGATGTTTAAAACCATAATGCTGATCCCCATCGGCGCATTGATTGTGGTATTTTTGCGCGTCATTGTGGGCCTAAAGACATCAGGCACCTTTATGCCTGTACTGATTGCGGTCGCATTTGTTCAGACTCAGTTGCTGACTGGTATTATCGGTTTCTTGCTCATCGTGGGTACGGGCTTGATCATTCGTAGCTATCTATCGAAGCTCAACCTCCTTCTGGTGGCGCGAATATCCGCGGTGATAATTGCCGTCATTATGATCATCGCTCTCTTTACGGTGCTCGCCTTTAAGCTTGGCCTAACAGAAGGGCTAACCATTACCTTCTTCCCAATGATCATTCTTTCATGGACGGTAGAACGTATGTCCATACTGTGGGAAGAAGAAGGCGCGAAAGAAGTCCTTATTCAAGGTGGTGGCTCACTCTTTACCGCCGTTATTGTTTATTTAGGTATGACTAACTCATACATCCAACACCTCACCTTCAACTTCATTGGTATTCAGCTTATCGTTCTGGCCTGCATCTTAATGCTTGGTACTTATACCGGCTATCGCTTGACTGAGCTACGTCGCTTTAAGCCTTTGGTGGAGGATTAATTATGTTTTCACGTCTTACCTCGCCTAGCAAACTACGCCATAAAGGCATTCTTGGCATGAACCAAAGGAATAACCACTATATTGGCCAATATAATGATCGTTCCAAGTTTCCGATGGTTGATGACAAATTAAAAACCAAACTTCTGGCCGAGCAAGCTGGTTGTACCGTGCCAAAACTGATTGGGGTAATCAGACGCCAAGCGGAAGTCAAAGGCATCCACAAGATGATCAAAGACTGGCCCGGTTTTGTTATCAAGCCCGCACACGGCAGTGGCGGGAAAGGGATTCTGGTTATCCTGTCTCATAAAGATGGGCAATACACTAAACCATCTGGTGAAGTGATTGGCAAAGAGGATGTAGAACGCCACTTATCCAACGCACTGGCTGGGCTATTCTCACTGGGTGGCAAAAACGATGTAGCGGTCGTCGAAAATTTGATCAAGTTTGATGACTGTTTTGAAGGGTTCAGCTTTGAAGGTGTTCCGGATATTCGCATTATTGTGTTTAAAGGTTATCCCGTCATGGCAATGATGCGTTGCTCCACCGCCGCCTCTGATGGCAAAGCAAACTTACACCAAGGTGCGGTAGGCGTTGGTTTGGACATCGCTACAGGAAAAGCCATTCGCGCGGTGCAATACGATCGGCCCATCGCCAAGCACCCTGACACCGAGAAGGATTTATTAACCTTAACCGTCCCCCACTGGGAGAAGTTGCTAACCTTAGCAGCCGGGGCTTGGGAAATGACTGGCCTAGGTTACATGGGTACAGATATGGTTCTGGATAAAGAAGAAGGCCCTATGGTACTAGAGCTCAATGCCCGGCCCGGCCTTGCCATTCAAATTGCCAACGGCGCTGGGTTATTACCAAGACTCAATCACATAGAGTCACTTGGTGTATCCCTTGAGTACCCAAAACCTGCCGAGCGGGTTAAGTACGCCGCTAAACAGTTTGGTACTCAAACCATAATTCAGGATTAAGTTAGGCCGCTCTTAAAAATATCCTGACTATCATGCAAGTATACCAATCAGGGATGGACCATGAAACTTCTGAGCGTATCTACTATCGTCATCAACTTACCGACCTTTTGACCTTTAGCGCATGTCTCTATGGATAAGAGACATGATGCTTATAAGTCGCAGTGACTATGAGAAGAAAGTGCCTAACTTTACATTAACGTATAATAATTTGTTCGCGCTCAGGGCCTACTGAAATCATGCTTACAGGTATTCCCATCAGCTCTTCAATACGGTTAATATAATTTTGTGTCGCTTCTGGTAGATCTTCAAATTTTCTACACCCTGTAATATCTTCGTCCCAGCTCACCATTTTTTCGTAAACAGGAGACAGTGCGGCTGTTTGAGGCCAAATCGGGTTTTCGTTATGGTCACCCTCATAACCCACACATATTTTGAGATCTTCAAGGCCTGTTAAGCAGTCTAATTTAGTGAGTGCGATTTCAGTCGCAGCTTGCAATTCAATGCCACTTTTTGTTGCTACTGCGTCGAAATACCCAACATCACGCGGTCGTCCGGTTGTAGCACCATATTCACAAGACAATTCACGAAATGTATCTTGTTTTTCCATAGCGGATATTAGTGTTCCTGTGCCTACAGATGAACTGAATGCTTTGGCTACAGCGACGATGCGATCAGGACGCAGCGCTGGTAACCCACTACCGATGCCAGCATACATAGAAACTACGTTAGAAGATGTTGTCCAAGGGTATTCACCGTATACAAGATCACGACCTGCGCCTAGCTGAGCTTCAAACAGCAGCGTTTTTTTCTGAGCTTGCAATGTTTTCAAGTGCTGAGATACATTGCAGATAGAATCGACCCAGCTCCTGGATACATCAATTAACCAAGATGTTACCTCTTCCGCAGTTTGATTGAATTCAAACTCAGGATACAGTGCGCGAAGTTGAGGCAATTTCCAGTCCAACATAAATTGAACGCGTTTAAGCAGTACTTCTGGTTGCTTTAACCAACCAACAAGGATTCCCTTTTTCATCACTCGGTCACCATATGCTGGAGCGATCCCCTGACGGGTTGAACCATAGGCTTGATCACCAAGTCGCTGCTCTTCGAGAGTATCTTCTAGCGCATGTAGAGGCAAACAAAGCGTTGCACGATCAGAAATGCGCAGATCCACTTCAACACCCGCTTCTTTCACCAGTGAAACCTCTTGCGATAGAGCTCCAGGGCTAATTACCATACCTGGACCTAAAACTGCACTACAGCTAGGATTAAAAATTCCACTGGGTAATTGATGTAGTTTGAAATGACCGAAGTCATTTATCACTGTGTGACCAGCGTTATTGCCACCTTGAAAACGAATACTAGCAGATGCTTGGTCCGCCAAATAGTCAACTATTCTGCCTTTCCCTTCATCACCCCAATTTGCACCAACTACAACAACTGACGACATAACTCACTTTCCTACAAAGCTATAAAACATACCCAACATACTAATCGCCCATTACTAATTAGTTAAATTAATAAACCTAATAATTTTGATAAGAAATCCATATCACGATACTCTAAACCTCCCCCAGTAGAACTAGGAAAGAATATGTTGGAGCTAAGCTGGCTTAAAACATTTGTAGAACTAGAACGATTGAAACACTTTGGTAAAGCTGCGACTCAGTTAAATATGACCCAGCCTAATGTGAGTCTACATATCAAACAGCTTGAGCAAGTTACACGAACTAAATTGATAGAACGAAGCCCTTTTAGGCTTACTCAAGCAGGTGAGCGGTTACTCATAAGTGCTAAAAACACCCTGATGGAATTACAAATATGCCAATCAGATATCAACGCAATTAACGAATTACGCCATGGAACGCTCACTATCGCTGCCAGCGATATCATCTCTCGCCTATTACTAATGTCACCGCTACAGATCTTTAAAGAAGAGTTTCCAGGTATAGATATCACATTAACCAATACTACATCTGCACAAGCTTCTGCGTTGGTAAAAAGTGCCAAAGCAGATTTAGGATTCATCTTCGCACACGAAGAAAAACCACCACTCTGTTTTACCGAACTACAAAAAGTGAAGTGGTGTGCTATCGGTAGCTGCTTAAATATGTGGCAACAAAGGCTAGCAAAAAATAAAGATGATAAGCCTACGCTGATACTACTTGGGCATGACACGCGCACACGTGGCTTAATTGACTTAGCTTTACCCTCACTTAACCTTCCTAACTACCGAATAATGGAAGTAGGTAGTGTAGATTCACAGATAGAGTGGGCAGAAGCTGGATTTGGTGTGGCGATAGTACCTGATCTTTCGCTGCACTCGAGGAGCAACTTAAAAACTGCCGTTACTGAACTGCCTGAGTTTCCGAGCATTAGTCTTGGGTATATTGTAAGGCAGAATCAGATACTATCGCGTGCAATTAAGCATTTACTAGACAGAGTCTCTAAAAACATTCGGGGCGACTAAAACATCATAGCTTCATATTAAGTTGCGTTATGTTTAAGTCGGTAGGGTCCTCTACTATTAGAAGAAGGGGATATTTCCAATGTTGGAGGTTATGTTACGTTATGGCTAGAGAAGTACCAGTTCCGAAAAATCGAGCCAGCCGCCTGCTCAAGGTAGGCCGCTTGCTTGGTGAGGTTGCCGTACAGGTTATCAGCGATGGCGCATCGGCCTTGGCTGCTGGTAAGTTACCCAAAAAAAACGACTTACTTCTGACGCCAGCTAATGCCATGCGTCTGGCAGACAGGTTGTCTGAGATGCGAGGAGCGGCAATGAAAGTCGGCCAGCTACTCTCGATGGAAACGGGTGATTATCTTCCTCCGGTACTGACCGAGATTCTGGCCACTCTGCGTGAGAACGCACGCCCCATGCCGCAAGAGCAAGTGGTACAGGTGCTGCAAGGAGCCTGGGGTAAAAGGTGGCAGGATGATTTCAAGCAGTTTTCGTTCACGCATCTTGCCGCCGCTTCTATCGGACAGGTACACGAAGCTACCACCAAGGATGGTCGACATCTGGCGATCAAGGTGCAGTATCCCGGGATTCAAAAAAGTATCGATAGTGACATCGACAATGTTGCAGCGCTATTCAATATATTCCGCCTGATTCCAAAGGACTATGACATCACGACAATGCTTAGTGAAGCCAAACAGCAACTTCGCCAAGAAGCCGACTACTGTGCCGAAGCAGATTGTATCGCTGAATACAGGCGTTGTATTGGCGATGACGACGCGTTCGAACTTCCGGCTGTGGACAGATCACGAACCACTTGTGATGTGCTCACCATGTCTTTTGTCACCGGGGCTCCGATCGAAGCCCTGGTGAATGTTCCGAGCGAAGTAAGGAACCGTGTTGCGACACGTTTGCTCTCACTGGTGATGAGGGAGGTGTTCGAGTGGGGCTTAGTACAGACCGACGCTCAATTTGGCAATTATCGATACCAGGAGGAACACGACCGAATTGGGCTCCTCGACTTCGGCGCCACCCGACACTATTCCAATGACATGGTCGACGCTTTCCGTCGTTTGATGAAGGCAGCTACAAAAAACGATACTTCTGCTATCGAGAGCACTGCTGTAGAGATGGGTTATCTGCGCAAAGACGAGTCCATTACGTATCGCCGGGGGTTATGTGAGATGATCATTGCCGTTGCTGAGCCAGTTCGATATCAGGGGAAGTTCGACTTCGCCACCTCCGACCTATCGCGGCGGGTCATGGAATTGGCCATCTCCCTACGGCTAAATCAGCGTTATATGCATCTTCCTCCTACCGATATACTGTTTCTGCACCGAAAAATTGCCGGGACCTACCTACTCTGCGCTCGCCTGCGGGCACAGGTCAACGTAAACCATCTTGTCGCGCCATACATCCAGTAAACGTTGTATCATTTATCCAACAATTGATGCAACTTCAATGGGAATCCGTTGAAAGCCAGGAGATCATCACCCGCTCCGCTTTAGTTAGTAGGGCCAGAAGTCGAGCATGTGCTTGAGGTTGTTGCAGGCTTTCATCCTGGCACCATGATCGCAAAGTCGCTATAAAAATGCCCGTTAGGACAACTTCTTCGATCTGCCTGCGCCGACCACCTGTATGCAGCCCGGCCGCTTCACGCCAAAATTGAACCAAACGAGACAAATCAAAAATCATGGGTACCCAATGATGAACATGAGGTAGATGAAGCTTGGCTCCAAGCATCTGAGTCGTGACCCGATGGTAGGGGGAGAGAGCCTCGAACCAACGCCAAATAATATATTCCAGCCTATCTTTGACTGGCAACTCTTCAATACCCTCAAGATCCGCAGCCAACATAGTTTCAAGCGCACGCGAAAACCACGCGTTAGCAATAGCATTAGTATCCGAGTAATACTGACGTATCTCATTAACGGAGGTGTCGCAATACTTTGCCAGTTCCGCCAAGCTAAGATTGGGCCAATTATCCCGCTCAGTCGCCATTGCCAGCGCCGCATCGAGTATGCGATCAAACTCGACAGCTTTAGAAACCTGCCCTTTATTTTGCGAACCTTTAGCCATTACTTCGCCCTAAGTCAAAGAACTTGATGCTTAAAAGCTTTCCGCTAGCTTTTAAGCATCATTTGTAAATAAGTATAGGCCAGCTCAGAGGTTCCTATTGTTTGTGGTGTATGTCCTTTTACTTTTCGGCGTCGGTAAGTTTCAAGTCAGGAATATTTTCTCTATATCTGTAAGTTTTACTATATTCTTTGTTAGATTTAATCAATTACGCTAATAAATAATACCTAATAGAATCCCCGCCGTTGCTGCTTTTCCTTATCTATTTAAGTTGAAAAACTACTGTACGCTGCCTCGTAATTGTTCCACTCCCATGATGAGCCCTAAGCGGCGAATCACTCTAGAAAGATAAACCATTTGCTGTTATCTGGTTTTTCGATGTGCCTGGGTATTGGTACCTGTGCATCATACGAAAGAGTGTTTGAGAAGACCGGAGATAGATGAGGGAATGTTGGCACTTTCCAATTTGTATTTAATGAGAAATAAGTGATGAAGACTTTGTTTTACTGGATAAAAAATCTGTTATATATAGTAGTGATCACCGGATTATTTTCCTTTCAATCAGTCGCTGCTGAAATGACCCAACAAAAATTTAACCAACTTACAATAGGACAAAAGACTTGGCTTACCCTTGCTTATGGCTTTGGTTCTGGACAACAATACCGAGGTTTAAAATCGGATACTGAAGAACTAGATAATTCAAAAGAAGACAATACATTTAGTACAGAGTTAAATTACCAAGTACTTTTAAATGGCTTGATAACGTTACGTTCGCAGTCATGGAATCACGGTGTGGATGACGCTATAGGCAACATATTGCATTCTACTCTTGATTCTGTTTCAGACTCTCAAAACCTCTCTGGAACCGAATACGCACTAGAATTAGGCTGGATCTCTAGAGGAACGCTATATGACCACACAAGCGGATATTGGTCAGCTTCCTCAGGTATTAGTTATTTTGATGGTGATAAAGGATCGTGGAATGTTAGTACTGTCGATGGAGAGACCCTTGACTCTGGCAGTTGGAAGTCCAGAAATGCTGTGGGTATACCATTCGAGCTCCAAGCGTTTATATACCCTGGACAGAGCCATTTTGGCATTGGGATTATTGGTACCGCTCTGGTAACTCAATACTCAACCTTTGAGTCTATTATGCTGGGCCTTCAAGGACGTTTTTAAAGGTATCCCCCCATTTTGTAAAATGCACAACTCCGTTGTAACACTTGCTTGATAGCGGAGTTTTCTACTCTTCTATCGTTTAGCAAGCAAAATCCCTTTCAATAGTCGTACTCCAAGTGAAGAACTACGGCCATGAAGTCAGACGTTAAATTGGACTTTTCGAAGTATTCACATTACCTCCCCCACCTCCAAATAAGTCAATAGTTTTTCATAATCAAATTATACTAATAGGTACGCCAAAGTTTAAATCATGAAATTTATCAATAGAAAGCTATCAAAGTTTCAGTGTTATTCCCGTCTATTATCAATTCTTAAATATGTAAGTTTTTCTATAGTCCATGTTAGATTTTATAACTTACCTTTAAATTATATAATTATATATTATTGACATCTAATTAATTGAATTTTCATCACATATATTAGTACGGAATTAGATAGAGTATAAATATGAAGATAGCAATATTGTCACCTAAAAATTCCAAATCAGAGGATAATGATATAACTGTAATTTCATCACAACCAATGTATCAATCAACAGGAAAAAGTAAAAACGAAGTAAAACTTCGTGGTATATGGTTTCCTTTTATCTGTACCGCAGGAGTAGACTACAACCCTAGAATAATAAAGCCTTTTGATGATCAAGATTTACAAGATAAACCTAATTTTTTAGAAAAATATTTTACTCTTGATATACTAAAAATAACAGAAAATAAATACATACTTCAAAAGTTTGGCAATATGTATTGCATGGGGATATCTATTGCGATAGATCGTGCTTTAGGAAAAAACATATGGGATAAATATGAAATCTTGAAAAATATCAAGGCATTATTTGCATCTAAGTATAATAATTTAATTCCCAGACTCATACATAACCCAAGTGAAATAAATAAAGTATTAGGATCATCTACTATAACCAATGAATGGTTAATTGAAAATGGAAGTAGATATCATTATACTGGGGGTAATATTTACGAAAGCGGCATTAGAAGACAATTCCCAAATTTTAGAACTAGCCATAGGAACGAAAAGAAAAAAAACATTAAGAACACTATATCAAAGAGTTTATTTTACGAAGAAATGCATATAGTTTCTAGAAATTTAGAACAACGTTGTTGCGATATCTGTAGCTTTTTCTTGTCTATAGATAATTACATATCTAATCGAGGTGAAGTTATTGAAGATAGCAGGCGTCACAAGCCTAATACTACCCAAAACAACGTAGAATCTATGCGTAAACTTTTTAATGTGTGTGCAGAAGAAATCCTAGGAAAGGAGCATGAAACACTTAATAGGTGGGAGTTTAAAAAAAGTATTTCAATCGGTACTATCCAGTATTTAAAAAAAGAAATAAAAGTGACATTAGCAAAGCTATCGTACCGGGGTAAATCTTATAAATTATTATCAGATTTCAACCAATACTTTAGTCGTAATTATAAAAATACCTCTATGTGTAGTGAAGTTTTTATTACCTTAAAAAACAGTGTCAATTATTCTATCCGTATTAGAAAAAATGCCCTTGGCGCAAAAAGGTTGAGTTAATGTATAATTTTTCTCTTTTACATGGGGTCATGTCCAAAAGAAGTAGATCTCCGAAATAATGAGAATACTTTTTCTAAACCATTTTGGGTAACAAGCTTGCTAGTTTGATTTTCTAACACACGTCAGAAATGAACAAGCATCTATACTTCAGGCACAAAAAACCCTAAGAACATACTCATTACTTAGGGTTTTTATTTGCTCTTATTTCAACAATTTTGCCGTTATGCTTCTTCGGCTAGTGCTGGCTCCTCGCCTTTCGGTTTGGTTTGACCAAAACCTCTCAACCCAACAACATGAACGTGTTCATGGTCCTTAAAGATCTTACGTACAAGCTTGTACGTGGTGCCTTTTTCTGGGCTAATGTTTTCTGGTGCGGCAATGAGAAGTTGCATATCTAAACGATCACATAACTCAAACAGCGTTGATATCGATTTGGCATCTAGCCTTGCCGCCTCATCAAGGAATAGCAAACGGCATGGGATGATCTCTTTACTGCGCAGCCTTCGTGCTTCTTCTTCCCAACTTTGAACCACCATCAACAAAATTGATTGCCCCGTACCAATCGCCTCTCCGGTTGAAAGCGCGCCAGACTCAGCTTGCAGCCAACCATCCGAGCCTCGATTTACCTCAACGCTCAATTCTAAATAATTTCGGTAATCCAGCAGTTCTTCACCAAATATCTGTGGAGAGCGCTGGCCCAAGTCGATGTGTGGGTTAACGCGTTGAAAGAGTTTTGCCATGGCTTCAGAGAAGGTAAATCTTGAGCTTTCAAACAAATCTTTGTGTTGAGACTGATGTTCAGATAACCCTCTTAGCAACACAGAGTGACTCTCACGAGTTCTGACATTTAAGCGAACCCCTTTTACCTGACCAAAAGCAATGTTCGATAGGCCTTGGTTCAACAACCGAATCCTATTTTGCTCGCGTTGAATGGTTTTGGTAATGATGGTAGCAACCGACTCTGAACTAATCGCTAATCGATTCTCGCGCTGGGTTAGCTCTTCTGTCAGCCGTGCAAGTTCCACTTCCATCTCTTCAATAGCTTCGACGGGATCCGCGGTTTGAATGATATCGTGGCGAATCCGCTCACGCAGGTGTTGATAAACCGCAATGTAAAACAGAACTTTGCGTTCAGGCCTTGCGTTGTCTTCTGATAATCTCAGTGCATCACGCAAGTTTTCATCGTCTGCCACCGCCAGTCTCAATGCGCCTAATGACTTATCGGACATTGAACGTAGCTCTTCCGCTGACATATAAATCAACTCGCGTCGATTGAGCTTGCTTTCAACGTCATTTTGTCTTGCCAATTTAAGTACAGAGCACCAACCAGCTTTTGCTGCCACGACAAAGGTGCGTAGTTCAATGTACTCTTTCTTGGCTGATTTAACTCGCTTGAGCAAACCTTTCATTTCAAGCTCGGTAGAGGTTGTCGTGCGCTCAAACTCACTTTTTCGAGTGCGGGAATGTTGTAGTTGCTCTTGCAGCTCATTTCGACGACGTTGTGCTTGTATCAAAGCGCCTTCGTCAGCAACCACACCCAGCTCATTCATCTCACTGCGAAACTCTTGTACGGTTTCCTGCTTGGCTTGATAGGCACTTTTTAGAGAAGCATGCAATTGATTATATTGACTTACCTGACTACGCGCCTGTTTGAGCTCATCACGAGAGCGAGTTTTTGATCGCTCAGCATCCACCAACTTGCGCTTAAGATTATCACTAAGATCACCGCTCTGGTTGAGCATTTCCACAGAATCTGAATAGCTAAAGTGCTGACGGCGCTCTGCTAAGTCCGCTAAGGCAAAGATTTGTGATTTGAGTTGTTTCAAACTAGCATCGGCGCTTTGATAATTTTGCTCCAGAGCTTCAAATTGCTCCGGATCCGCTTCAAGTGCGTTCACTATTGTTTCTAGCTCTTGTAGCGATTTACCGTGTTGAGTGATAAACGCTTTTTGCTCGAGTAAAGTCTTGAGTTTTTCACCAACCTCTTCGTGTCTGTGCTGCAACGAATCGTCACTTAATAAGGCTAAATGAGGGGTCAGTTTAGCGATGATCGCTAACGCATGCTTACTCTCATTTAATTGGCTGCGATGTTGTTGCTCTTGGCCATCAAGATCAGATATGGCGCGAGCAAATTTATTTTTCTTGTCACGAACCGCCTTCAAAGCCTGCTCAGGGTCTGCTTGGAAAACGACTTGTAAGTGCTTAGCGACAAATTCATTGAAGCTTTGGTACAAACGCGAGAGCTTTTGGCTATCAAAGGCGGCCTTCGCATGCTGCTCAACGACCTCTTCTCTTACTTCGCGGAGTTGCTCCAATCTTTGCTCTCGCGCCGCGCGACCAAACAGAGGGATCTTTGGAAATCGCGAGTACCGGACTTGACGCTCATTAAGTTGTACGCACACCGCACCATCAAGCTCATCCACCATCATGGTGCTGTCATCAAACGCATCGACATCCCCCTCGATAATGTAAACATCATCTGGGCAGTCATCCAACCCTGCGAGTTTCTCTTGGATGCCGTCAAGATCGGATACCACAATAGCGTGACGAGCAGGGCCATAAATAGCACTGAAATAAGGGGCATCTTCAAGGGTAATATCGTCATAGATTTCAGATAGCAAGACACCGCCTAGCGTATCTGAAAGGGACTTCAAGCGCGGATCGCTTGAACCACCTGGAGAAGCAAGCTGCTCTATGTCTTTTTCAAGCTCCGCACGCTTTATCGCTAACTTTTCCTTTTCAATGGTCAGCGCTTTTTCTTGCTCCAATACCGCTTGCATCTGAGAAATCACGGCTTGGCTATCATAAAGATCCGCTGAGGTCTGCTCTTGCAGCTTATCAAGGGCTTCATTGGCTAGAATCCATGCTGGAGCCGCAGTTTCTAGCTGTTTGATTTCATTATCGCAATCGTTGTCCAGTCGCTTTTGTTCACTGCGTTTTTCGCGAAGCCCTTCAAGCGTTAACTCTAGCTCTTCAATAACCTCACTGTGGCGCACATGCTCTTGTTCTAATGCCAACTCGTCGGCAATCAACACATTGCACTTCGCTTGAAATTCTTGAACCCATTGTTCAGCTTTCATTTTTTGTGCTAAAGCTCGTTCCATATCTCGAGCCTGTGAGCGCCATTGCTGCTCATTTTGCACCAACAAATGGGCTTCACGCGCCTTTTGAATGGCCGATTTGGCAAACTCTGCGGCTTCGCCCCTAGCGATGGAGCCATCTACTTTCCTAACCAGTTGGTAGGCCTGATCAAATTGCTTTGCCGTTGCTGACGAGATATCCAACTTATGTTTCAGTGCAAGCAAATGGTTGGTTTGATCGCCTTCTTGTTTTTTGAGTTCAGCAAGTAATGTAGATGCCGTCTCGGCACTGACATTGTCATCAAGCAAAGCCTTGGCTTTCTCAAGCGCTTGAATCGCTTGTTGATATTGTAGAGCTCGGGTTTGCTGTACATCTAACGCTTGCTGATAATCCGCCAGCTGTGTTTTCAGGCTGTCCACTTCTTCTTCGGCATGTGTGGATTGCTCTTCGGCCATGAGCAGGCGCTCTTGAGCTTCTTCCACAATCATGACTTGCTCTTCAAGCCGTTCGCCTAATTCTTCAAGATCCTCTTGGTAGCGCTCGATTTTTTCTTGCTGACGAATGGCGGTCTGTACCAATTGAAGGTGGTCGCTCGACGCTTGTAAGTCTTGCTCTAAGGAGGACTCTTGTTCCGCCAGTATTTCTAGATCTTGTTTGATCTTATTGAGCAAGTTATTTTGCTCAAGTAGCGTTGTGTTGGACTTTTGCAGCTCCGTTCTCAGAGCGAGTGCCTGCTCGAGTTTCTTTCTACGCTCGTTTGCATGGCGCATGTAGTCCGCTGCAACATAGTTGGTCGATTCTGTGATTAAATGCTTGAAAAGATCACGGTCAGCTTGTGTGGTTTGGATGGCCGCTAGCGTCATTCTGTTCTCACGCAGCGCCGATTCCATATCTTGGAAGGCTTTCTTTACGCCACCATTTTGCGGCAATAGATAATCGCGCAAAGAGCGGGTGATCGCACTGGAAATCCCCCCATACAAAGACGCTTCGATTAAGCGATAAAACTTAGAGCGATCGCTACTGTTTCTGAGCTTTTTAGGCACCACACCCAAATCAAACATTTGGCTGTGATAATCAACAATGGAGTTGAAAACCTTAAACTGAACTCCGTCTATACCCGCGACTGTTTCTTTTACTTCATTGATCTGCCTAACACGCGCGTGGTTATCGGAAACATTTTCTATCAACACATCCGTTGGCTTGATATGGCTAGGTAGCCCTTGGATAACAAACGGTTTGATATCTACTTTTTTATCTCGGCCAGCGACCTGTTGTAGTTTGACCGCAAAAATAACACGTTGTTTTTTCGAGTTGACGACATCCAAAGCTGCGTAACAAGCACCAGGTTGCAACTTACCAAACAAGCCTTTGTCTCTTGACGCTTGTGAACTGCCCGCCTCGGTTGTATTGCGAAAGTGAAGCAAACTTTGGTCGGGAATCAATGCGGTAATAAAGGCCGCCATTGTAGTAGACTTACCTGCCCCATTACCGCCAGATAATGTTGTAACTAAATTATCGATATCAAAAGTACGCGCAAAAAAGCCATTCCAATTGATCATCGTTAGCGATTGATACTTACCTCGTTCAATCATACTTCACCTTCTAACTCTGAATTATCTTCGCTGTCGGCAAATTCGTTCTCATCGTTTAAGAGACTTGCCTGCTCTGGCTTGGCATCATGAATAACGGCTTCGCCGTCTCTGATGAGGCGCAATTGCGCTTCTCTAGCATCATCGCCAGTTCGTACATCGGCTCCAAAGCGAAACACCGCTTCACTAATACGGAATTTGCCAGTTTCGCCAATGCTAATCGTAATACCTAGTCGCCTTAGACGGCGCAAAGACGTTCGTACTTTTTCAAACAGTTTTTCTCTGTCTAGATCGGAGCCTGTGGCACGATTGGTGACTAACCTCATTAGCTTCTTTTCTTCTGCAAGCTGCAGCAATTCATCATAAAGCTCTTGATTAGTAAAAATGCCTTCGTGAGCCAACCTTTCTGGGCTTAAGTAAAGAAAACACAATACCTTACCCACCAGCATATCTAACTCAGAAAGTACACTACGACCAATGAGAGAGGTGGAACGAGGGCGCAAATAGAAGAAACCTTCCGGCGCTTTAATCAGCTCAGTGTTGTAGCGTTTATAGAACTGGGCTAACTCCGTTTCAAAATCGGTAAGCAAGGTATGATTATCAAGGTCTTCGCTCGATATATGACGCCCAGCGCGTAGCATACTGTCCAAGGCGGGGAAAAGTGGATTGGAAATTGCCTTCACTAAATTATCAGGCATGTATTCATTATTAGTATCGGTCAATGACATTCGCTTGTACCTTTGCGCCATGTTCGTTGATAGCCTGCCAATCAGGTTGAACCGCTTGATAATCAGATTCTGAGTAACCTAAGCGTACCGCTTGGTCAATCACAATGCGGGCTAAATCAAAATGGTGAGTGTGAGGGTGTGATGAGAGGTAATCTCTCAATACCGAGCCAAGGTCGATAGGTTGCGATTGTTCCTTGTGGATAAGCAACATAGCACCAATACGCTCCGATAGTTCATCGTTAACTTGCTCAAACTCCTCGTATTCAACGTCAAGAGGCACTTGTCCTGTGACTTCATCATCTCGGAGTACAAGCGCTTCATCGCGCATGTCGGTCATTCGCTCTGCATCGGCAAATGTGAGATACCATGGTGCATCAAAATACTCTTGAATGGATTGTCGCAAACGAGAGCTAAACGCTCGGTTTTTGTCCATATCAATGGCCGTACGAATAAACTTGTGCACGTGCCGGTCATAACCTATCCATAAATCGATGGCCTGCTGACCCCAGCTGGTAATGCGATCTAGCTTCATCTGCAACGAATACAAGGTTTCTGCGATGAACTCTAGTTCAGTGTTCCCGTAGATAATCTCTTGAATATCCAACAATTGAGTCTGCAGGTTATCCCCTGCCGCTTGCAAAGTATCTTGCAGCTCTTTCAGTGTTGTTGAGGTTTCCGTCAGCAGTGTTTCACAATTATTGATGGCCTCACGCCAATCTTTGTTTAAAAGCTCAGCAATCTGCTCTTTAACCAACTGCTGCTGCTCGTCCATGACCCGCTGATTTAAATCAATTTGATCAAATATCTCACTGACAGAGTATTTGAGAACGCCATAAACGTTTTTCTTCCAATGATTGACCGTACCACCTTTTGTCGCCGCTTCAATGGCTTTCGCCATTTCGTCCGCGACAATCGCCAGTTGGATAGACAGTTTAAGTTTGGAAAACTCGCGATGACGCACATAATAGTCAGTAATACCGATGGCTAGCGGTGACAAACGATAGATGCTAGCACCTTCGGTCACTTCGCTGGTAAATCGGCTTAATAGTCGTTGAGAAACCATCTCATTGATGGCGTTGTTAGCACGAAATGCCGTCGCTTCCCCGGTGTCTTCAAACATTTTGGTCACGAAAACAAAGGCATCGTGTAACTCTCCTTCTCCCATTTCTTCATCAAACCGCTCATTACTCAATACTGCTAACGCAATGAGAAAGGCAAGTCGTTCAGTTGAGAGGTGTAAGGAGAAATCATGTTGCTGTATCCAGCCAACCAATTCTTCAATCGGCTGCTGGGCAACGTGTTGAGTCTCGTCGCTCATCCTTATTCCTATTGTTCTTTCTTCCTAGCCCATACGTGTATGTATCGGCCCAAGGATAAGTAGGGCTCTTTTCTACATAATTGTTGTTCAAGCTCTAATACATCTTCGAATTGATAGTCACCCATATATTCCATGTTCCCTATGTAATCACTAAAACAGCGAATTCCTGACTTACCACAAATTTCAAAACCTTCATCCGCCATCCATTGATAGACATCTTCAGGTAACAGTCCTTTTTGAGGCTGTAGCTTGAACCTCTTCCTGTGAGGCATCCCATCCAGTATGTGAGGGATATTGCCACAGGTAACATTTTTATATATTAATCCATGATGGTTGTAGAACATAACAGAAGCGATACCGCCCGGCCTGACTTGTTGTAAAACTGTGCTTAATGCTGGCTTTGGCTCTGCAAGCCATTCCATCACGGCATGAAACATCAGTAAATCGACAGGCTGTTCTAGGTGGTCTGAAATAGATTGTACCGGAGCGTGGACAAGGCGGTAGGCATTGCTAAGTCCATTCTTTTCAATTTCTTGTTTTGCTAGCTGCAACATCTCGGATGATAGATCGCATAGTGTAATCTGATGTCCGAGTTTGGCAAGCTTTTGCGACATTTGTGCAAGTCCGCCTCCTGCATCAAGGACTTGCAGGGTGTTTCGCTCGCCCTCTAAAGCGTCTAATATAGTAAGAAGGTCTTGCCAAACAATATGTTGACGTATTTCGCCTTTGTCTGATCCATAGATATTTTTTGCAAATTTGTGGGCAATATCGTCGAAATTGCGGTCTTGGGTCACAGTCGTACGTTATGATAGCTAATCGTGCTGCTATTCTGTCATATGGGTGGTAGGAATAAAGAAGGTTTCTTCTTTTTTGTATTCAACTGATGCTTTTTCGGACTATTTTAGAATGTTTGTGCTGAAAAAAATAATTTCTTCTCTGCTGATGCCTTTACCTGCCATGCTAATCCTTGGCTTTTTAGGGCTAATGCTCATTATGTTTACCACCAGACGTAAAACTGGTTGCCTTGTCGTTTTATTTTCACTCACCGGCATCTTTTTGGTGTCATTTCAACCTGTCTCCACGCGCCTGTTAATGCCGTTAGAAAGACAACACAGTGCATTTTTCCCTGTCGATGAATCGATAGATTATGTCATGGTTCTAGGCAGTGGCCACGTGGTCGACGACCAGATCCCACCCACCTCAGAACTCAGTAGAACAGGGTTAATGCGTCTTGCCGAAGGCATTCGTATTATGCGTATGTACCCGGGTTCAAAATTGATTTTGTCGGGCTATGCTGCCGGAACAGAAGTCAGCAACGCTCGAATGATGGCCAAGGTAGCATTAGCGCTTGGCGTACCAAAATCAGACATCATATTGCTAGAAACAGCTCAAGATACCTGGGAAGAAGCAAGACAGGCCGCGGCATTTGTTAAACAGAAAAAGCTCGTCCTTGTCACCTCGGCAAGTCACATGACAAGAGCATTGAATGAATTTCATTCAGCAGGCCTTAACCCAATTCCAGCCCCAACTAACTTTTTAGCGCAAAAGAATATTTCCCAACCTTGGGACAAATATACGCCAAAAGCAAAATACTTAGAGCAGACAGAAGTCTATTGGCATGAGCGTCTAGGGTTGATTTGGCAAGCGATGCGAGACTGGGTGTCCAAAGATTACACCAGCGTCTCTTCAACATCAGAGACACCAAGCTCAGCGCCTAGTAGCTCGCCATAACAGCGCAGTATGTCATCCAATGATGCTCTATTCCGCAGTGAGTGGTTAGAGCATCGGTTACTTCCATGCTTGAAGAATGAGTTAGTTGGAAATATAAAGGGCGCACCTAAACATCATCAACAGACTGAGCGTATACGTCGTGGAAGTCATCTTCCAAATCTGCAAAGTCCACCGTTGAGAGTCCTAGGACATCTAAAGCCCTGACTTCGAACTCTTCCCAATCAGGGGAAACACTATGGCGTTTCACACTCTCAACCATATGCTCTGCCATTTTTAGTGTGGCTAACGCCAACTGAGGCTGGCTTCCTGAGATCGTATCGAAGTAACGTAAGTTATGATGCTCCAAAATGATTTCGCATATGTCCTTAGGTAAATGCCAAGAAGAAGCAACAAAGTAGCCAAGGATAGCGTGATTGGTATTGTAATTTTTTTCTTCCAATGAGATGGAGTTAGTACCCGCATTGTTGGCCTCCATCAGTACATCTTTATAGCTTTCAAATCGTAATGCCAACAAAGGAATACCACAGTTATGAAACAGGCCCACAGTGTAAAGCATATCGACAGGCACCTTATCTTTCACTTTATTGCCGATAAACAACATGGCATTAGCGACATCCAGAGAGTCATCCCAGAAACGCTCTAAGGAAATAGACGCCTTACCTTGCAGAGAAGACTGTAATAGAAATGAGGTAACTAGGCTGTTAATCGTTGCCAAACCAATAATCATCACCGCCTGTTTTATCTCTGAGATCGAACGATTCATACCATAGTATGGCGAGTTAATGACCTTCAAGATGGCAGATGAAAGGCCAATATCACTGGAAATTAAGTCCGCCACGCGATTAATATCTGGCTCTTCCTCGTCCATTATATCCTGCATGTCACTTAATGCCTTAGGCTTAACTGGAACTTGAAAGCTTGACACTACGGATGCCAGTTTCTCTTCATCAACCTTAATCATACTTCCTCCGCAAACGCTGGAATCAATGCAGTATCAAGAGATAACAGTGTAAGTCGCCTATTATCCTCAAGTCCAACTCCTAAGATACTCCAATGATTCTTCACCTCAATTATAGGCAAGCTTTTGGCATAGTTGCAGTACGTGAAGACATACATTTCTAGAAGAACCGCCAAAAAAAGGTCGATGGCATAAGCACTTAATTAATATTGACTTAAATATCAATAAAGTATGAGTGAGACTTAAATGTACACTCATCGACATTATACTAAGCGTGCTCTGTTCATGTTCAGCCATCAATGAACACTTTATTGATAGATTTGTTCGTTTCGTAAGCAGTTTCCTATTTATTGGTTACACTAAAAGCATGAGTGGAAAAGTTAAGCAAGCATGACAGAGTTAAAAGCATTTAATGATAAACGCGCTGAGATATATTGGTGGATATCTAGCATCTTCATAAAAGAGCTATCAGAAGCGGAGTTGGAACAATATCAAAGTTCAGAAATCAGAACCTTCATCGAAAGTCTCGGTGATGTACCTGTTTTAACCGAGTCAAGTGATGATCTGCTAACCTGCATAAACAAGCTTAACCGATTGGAAGAACCACAAATTCAACTTTCTTCTGATTTTGATGATCTATTTTTGAGTGCTGACAAGCGCGCAATATCCACTTGCGCCTCAAGTTATCGTAACATGGCAAACCCTGCCAATAATATTTCGGCGCAACAGATTATTCAGGTCATGGAATCTCATCACATCACCCTAGACCAAATTAAGAATGAGCCAGCCGATCATATCTCTAATATTCTGGATTTTTTAGGCAACATCATCATTCGATCCAATGAGCTTGAACAGGTGCCTCATTTGGAAGCTGCATTAAAAGAACAAGAAACCTTTATTCGAAGCTATTTGCTCTCATGGATGTACGACTTTCGCGAGCAGGTGAATGCCAAAGATCAGTTTGGTTTTTATGCCGCGTTTACTCGATTACTCGTGTCTTTTTTAGAACTCGACTGTGAATATCTCGCCTCACCAGAGACCATGAGCCGCAACTCGTGACAAATTCAAGCCATTATGTTATTAAGAGAAGTTTTGCGTTGATTTGGTATCGATACACCCCATCATTCTAAATCTAGTCAATCATTATGCGGAACGACCTGCCTTCCCGAAGCAAAAATTGGCAGTAATAAACAGGACAGCAACTTTATGGCCACCATTAAAGACGTTGCACGCTTAGCTGGCGTTTCAACAACCACCGTTTCACACGTTATCAATAAAACTCGCTTTGTCGCTGAAGCGACGCAAGAGAAAGTGATGGAAGCGGTTAAAGAACTCAATTACGCACCAAGTGCTGTTGCACGAAGCCTGAAATGTAATACGACTCGTACCATCGGGATGCTGGTAACTCAATCAACCAACCTGTTTTTTTCTGAAGTGATTGATGGGGTTGAAAGCTATTGTTACCGCCAAGGCTATACGCTAATACTGTGTAATACAGGTGGTATCTACGAAAAGCAAAGAGATTACATCCGTATGCTGGCAGAGAAACGTGTTGATGGCATGCTCGTGATGTGCTCAGACTTGACCGAAGAACTGCTTGAAATGCTTGATAGTCATCCTGATATACCAAAGGTCATCATGGACTGGGGTCCAGAGAGCTCTCAAGCCGATAAGATTATCGACAACTCAGAGGAAGGAGGCTATCTCGCCACCCGTTATCTGTTGGACAGAGGGCACACAGACATTGCTTGTTTAAGCGGGCAATTTGAGAAAGCAGCATGCCAAGAAAGAATTCAAGGTTACAAACGCGCACTCGGTGAAAAAAATATCGAGGTTAACGAAGACTGGATACTAGAAGGCAACTTTGAGTGTGATACCGCTGTTCTAGCCGCCGATAAAATTGCTGTCATGGATAAAAAGCCTAGCGCTGTTTTTTGCTTCAACGATACCATGGCATTGGGTTTGATGAGCCGCCTTCAACAAAAAGGAATACGCATTCCAGAAGACATGTCGGTGATTGGCTATGACAACATTGAGTTGGCAGAATATTTCTCACCACCTCTCACCACCATTCACCAACCTAAGCGTCGCGTAGGTAAAAACGCGTTCGAGATCCTTCTGGAACGTATCAAAGATAAAAAGCATGAAAAACGTGTGTTTGAAATGCAACCCGAAATAGTAGAAAGAAGCACGGTAAAAGACCTTCGTAAATAGCCCCTTCATTCGCCTGTCACTCCCCCAAACACTCTGTTCTTTTCGGGTTGTTTGGGGATATTATTTCTCATTTACCTCATGAATCAATCAACATTTTCTATTTTCCTCTGAATATAGGTCGCATTTTTTTACAATCATCCTCTGAAGCAAGATCACGTTTCATATACAGAACGGTGAGCCTAATTCCAATCTCTGTCTATCATTAAATGACTTAATAATGTCACGCACAGGGCAAACCACTTGAAAAAGTGGGACGCAAAGCTTCCGGCCTAAATCGTCATGATAGGTAGCGGGGTTACCGATGACCATTATGCATTTACAAGTAAAGTTTTACTCAACCTTTCTCTGCATAGTCGTTCATCAAATTTACACCATCCTTTTTGGAAGCGCGTGCGTGATTCCAGGAACGGGATTATTAACATGGATAAACCAATACTAAAAGATTCAATGAAGCTCTTTGAGCCACTAGGACGAATCAAATCTCGCTCTATGTTTGGTGGCTATGGGATATTTGTAGATGACACAATGTTTGCGTTGATCGCAAATGACCAATTACACATTCGTGCCGATGATATGGCAGCAAAGGAATTTAAGACCCTCGGCTATAAGCCCTACGTATATACGAAAAAAGGGCTACCAGTTGTCACGAAATATTATGCTCTCCCAGACAGTTGGCATGATAACAGTGAACAAACGCTTAAATGTGGTAAGCAGGCATGGAACTCAGCGAGACAAGAGAAAGCTACCCAGTCGGTTAGACGGCCCTCTCGGCTGAAAGATTTGCCTAACTTGCGTTTGGCCATAGAGCGAATGCTAAAAAAAGCAGGCATAGAGTCAGTTGAAGCACTTGAAGCAAAAGGCTCGGTAGAAGCATATAAAGCGATAAAGCAAACGCATTCTACCGAAGTGGGCCTAGAACTACTTTGGGCACTGGAAGGCGCGATCCAAGGTAAGCATTGGTCTGTCATTCCTCAAGCGAGGAAAGAAGAACTCGCCAATCACCTTAGCTAGAGTCGACGCTATTGTTGCTAAAGCCGATATTACGTCGGCTTTTTTTATTTTTTACGAAATTAAAACTCGATTTCCCCTGTCTTATTGGCTAACGAATCATAAATTTCTAGCTCAACATGGCATGGACATCCATCGCCTCGGGCAAACAGGAGAAGAGCATGAGTAAAAAACTGAGCATTGGTATTCTTTTGGTGATACTTGTCGTACTGCTTGGGGTGAATTTTGGTCAGTACCTCACCATTGAAAACGCAAAAGCACAACAAGAAGTGTTGACTCAATATATTTCCAATCACTTTTTTACTGCTGCCCTTATCTATTTTATCGCCTATATTGCCGTTGCGGCATTCTCTATCCCCGGAGCTGCAGTAGTCACGCTATTAGCCGCTGCCCTGTTTGGCTTTTGGTATAGCTTAGTCCTTGTCTCCTTCGCCAGTGCAATTGGCGCTACCCTCGCCTTTTTAAGTAGTCGATATTTGCTTAGAGATTGGGTGCAAGGGAAGTTCGGCGATAAGCTCTCAGCCATCAACAAGGGCATTGAACGAGATGGCTCATTTTACTTATTTACATTAAGACTCATCCCAGTCTTTCCGTTTTTTCTGATTAATCTTTTGATGGGGTTAACTCCAATCAAAACCACTCGCTTTTATCTCGTCAGTCAACTTGGTATGTTGCCCGGCACAGCAGTGTATCTCAACGCGGGGACACAATTATCTCAAATCACGAGCCTATCCGGTATCGTATCCCCCGCGGTATTAGGCTCCTTCGCACTTCTCGGACTGTTTCCTTTTATTGCGAAATGGGTGATGTCAAAGCTCAAGCTTGGCCCTAGCACACCAAATGGCAATGTGTCATGAAGCTATATACCGCCACTAACCCAACAGAAGCTCACTTAGTTTGTGAGCTTCTTCGATCTGAGCAAATAGATTGTGAAGTAAGAGGCGAACACCTTTTTGGCTTGCAAGGTGAGCTGCCGTTTGGCGAAGATACAGAACCTTATGTCTGGCTGTTAAATCCCTACCACGCAGATAAAGCCAGCACTATCGTAGCGGAATATGTCGCACAAAAACACAGCCCCAAAACTCATTCTGACTGGCAATGTTCACAATGTGGTGAACATAATGAAGGACAATTTGCCATTTGTTGGAAATGTGGTAACTCGGACAGTTCTGCTAATTAGACTCTTGTCGGAATACATTAAAGTTTGAGCATTTATTGTCCGTATTGAGAAGCTATAGCGTGATGGTTCAACCTAAATAGTGCCTGTAAGTAAAGCGCTGGTATAGCGTTTTACCGCCACCGTTTGCGCTTTTACGTTGAGCCACGTGAATAGAGACAGGCCGTGATTAGTTCACTTTTTCTATATACAGAATAATTTCACCGACTTTGAAGCCAAATTTGGTCATCTCTGTTTTGTTGAACAGCCGCTTTTCATCGATTAGGAACATCCAATCATCTAAGGTGATGTGGTAAATTTTTCCTTCAACTGGTACTTGCAGCTGATATTTCCAATATAATGTGGATCCTGTGCTTTTACCTTCAGCGACACCAATAACGTCTTCTGCCCTCCCTTCAAATTGGTTGTCCGTTATTTGAGAGAGGTGCCAAATACGGGTAGTTTTCTCACCATCATCAAACTCGAACCATTCTTTTAACACGCCTTGCTTACCTTGCCACTGGCCAATAAGGTCTGCTTCAAATCGACGCAACAGGTTGCCTGATCGATCCAGTACGATGCCATAAGCTTTCAGTTTCCCATCAAAGAAACGCTCTAGACAAAGTTCGGGGAGAGTATCTTGATGCTGTTCTAGGTTGGCTGAACCGCAGGCAGTAAGCAGAAATACCAATGAAGTTGTGAGCCATACTCTCATTGGCTCAAGCCTAATAACTGCTTCCTAAGTTTTGGCTCGGTAGTGCGTTCTGAAAGCCAGATGTCTAGAAATGCGTCTGCAAATGTTGGATCTTGGATTGACCCAATGGGTTTACCATCAAAGAAAAACTGCCCCTCTCCATGATTGTTCGAGACAAAAGTGAGTTTATCTCCTGGTTTAACGCTTGGCCAGATTTTGACTAAAGATACACTCCACCGCACCATTTCTTCTGGTTGGTACCCCAAGTGCTGCCATTGGTCTAGGGTTGCTTCAATCAAATTTTGTTGTGATATCGACTTATAGTAAGTAATGCGTAAAGCTTGCCGGACCTCAGGGGCTGAATGCTCAGAACGATAAAACTCTGCGGCGTAGATTGTCCAAAACAAATAATGCATCTCACCTTCGCCCACCTTGTTTAAGTCGGTGATAGGAGACGCCATAATGTTAGTACTTATAAGCATTAATGTTAGCCACTTATACATGCTTCACCTCAGCAATTTCAAATCCGAAATTGGGCTTAAGTAACGAACCCCGAAAACCAGCAAAGGAAAAAGGATTCCCCAAGACAGTATTAAGGTAGGGATCAACAGCGTTATTGGCCAACTGTAGCTTAGTGCTCCAGCTTGAATGCCTGCCCAATAGCTTAAGGTTCCACCGCAGGCACCGAAGCCAATTACAATAGGCAGTGATTTGTTGATCAACCAGCTTAAACTGTGGTTTAAAGTTACTACGAACATAAGCCAGAGAAGGATCAGCCATAGTGGGAAAAAAGTGTCGATAGGGGTAAAAGGAACCGAGTTCGAAAAGGTGCCAATGAACAAATGGAGTTTATCGAGACAGGCGCCGAATAATGCGAGTGGGAACAGCTTCAAATCTGCCCACTTATTTTGCGACAACAAAAAGTGAACCAGAAGGAACCCACTAATCAACCAAGCAGCATGTTGGGTATAGAAGGCGGCACTAAACCAGCTTGCCTGAAATAGCAGGAAGTTAGTAAACCAAAACGGTTTCATCATATTTACCTCGATAGCGAGGTTTGCGTGCAACAATATGGTGAGTACTTATTACGCGCTCTAGAAACGCCCCTTCACAGTAACAAAAGTAGAACAACCATAAACGTTTGAATTGTTCGTCATAACCGTAGAGGTTGATTTCTTTCCATTGTTTTTCAAATAATGTTCTCCAGTCATGGAGAGTCCGAGCGTAGTGCAACCCAATATCACTGATGTGATGAATCACCATGTCCGTATTGGCCGCAATGGCTTTACTAAGCACCGCGATAGAAGGCAAGCAACCGCCGGGGAAAATATATTTCTGGATGAAATCGACCCCTTTTCGGTATGTGTCATAGCGGCTATCTGCAATGGTGATCGACTGTAAAAGCATTTTTCCATCATCCTTGAGCAAGTTTGAGCATGTATCAAAAAAATTTGGTAAATACTCATGACCGACGGCCTCAATCATTTCAATCGAAACCAGTTTGTCGTAGCAACCCTGTAGTTGTCGGTAGTCTTGTTTTAGCAAAGTAATGCGTTCGCTTAGCCCCAGTGCAGTGATTTTATTTTGTGCGTATTCAAACTGCGCATCAGAAATAGTAGTAGTGGTAACATGGCAGCCATAATGTTGAGCCATGTAAATGGCTAACCCTCCCCAGCCTGTTCCAATTTCTATCACCTTATCCTCTGAAGAGAGCTCTAGGCTTTCGCAAATTGTGCGCATCTTATTTTGTTGAGCCTGTGAGAGTTCGCTGGCTTGTTCACTATAAATGGCGGAGGAATATTGCATCGAGCTGTCTAGAAAACGGCTATACAGATCATTGCCTAAATCATAGTGTGCCAAAATATTGCGTTTTGAACCTGCTTCGCTATTGGCATTTTTCTTTCTTAAAAACCAGTTTTTTACCGCGTGGAGCCAGCGAATATTATTGTCGATGGAATCAAGTTGTGTTTGATTTCTCGCCATAATTTGCACAACTATTGTTAGGTTGGGACTGGTCCATTTTCCATCAATAAAAGCTTCGGCTGCGCCGATGCTGCCTTTGCATACGGTTTCGCGATAAAAGCTAGGGTCATGCACCACTATTTGACCGACAATATCAGAGCTTCGATTGCCAAGCACACAGCGTTCATCGCCTTCTGTGATTTCAATACAAGCAGACTCAAGCCGTTCCAATACACCGAAAATGAGCTGGCGATATTTTCCGGTATTTTTGTCCACGCCAATTCCGAGCCTCGAAGTGAGTGTTGGTAAGTTTTTGGCAATATGTTCCATATAAATCTCGCTATTCTTCTTTAATTCGCATTTTATATTGGTGACTTTTCCCATTTATTTACGGTGATTCACAGTTTTTGCGTGACCTTCTTAGCCTTAGTATTCGGGTGCGCAACAAACGGCACCTTTTTCAAAAACAACTGCAAAGCCTGCCAATAAATCCCAGCGACAACTTTTATCGTCATTAAAGGAATGAGAGATAACGTTTTAACAAGCTTAGGTGCGCTAAACTCCCATTTCACTAGTGCTAACGTTGCATCAAAAACCTTGCAGCTGGTGTGATTCTCGATGTGCACCAAAGTGCTTTTCCTAGGAGGTCGAATCCGCCACAGGTAATCCATGTTTAAGTCCATGAATGGAGACACATGAAACGCCTTCTGACTCCGTAATTCTCCCAGTAAGTCAACCAAATAATAGTGTCGCTCCCGCCAAGGCGTGTTGCTGACCTCAGCTAACATGTAGTGGCACTGGCCATCGACGTCATAACAGAAATAGCAGTTGATGGGACTAAAATAAATACCAAAACAGCGACACTGTACGAGCATAATCACTCTATTGGCTGAGTCCCAACTCCCACCTAGCTGACGAACTTTCCTGTCTATACGCTGTTTGAGCCCTCCTGGTTCACCTCGCACGTAATCTTTTTCCAAGAAACGAACCGGGTTATACCATTGCGTTCCAAAAACCACGCTTTTACCACACAGTTGGGAAAGTTCGTCGACGTCTATTCCCATCATGTACAGCTGGTAACTAAATTGATGTGAGATCGTACCAAATCGGCGATGCCGAACACTTCCCCAGTAAATACCACTTTTGAGGCTCATAACGATGCTCCAAATTGCTTAGTGACATCCAAAGCACTGCGCACACCGTCTTCATGGAACCCGTTGTACCAATATGCGCCGACAAAGTAGCTGCGCTGGTGACCGTTAATCATGCTTCGTTGCTTTTGTGCCTCGACGCTGGAAGAGTTCAGAACAGGGTGATGATAGACAAAGCTTTTTAGTATCTTGCTTGGGTCCACTTTGTTCGCCTGATTGAGTGTCACGCAGAAAATGTGATCGCTTTTTATTCCTTGTAACAAATTCATGTAGTAAGTCACGCAAGCCGGGCATTCTTGCTGACCATCAAGCATATAATTCCAACTTGCCCAAGCCAGCTTCCTATCGGGCAGTAACGAAGTATCCGTGTGAAGAATGACCTCGTTACGGCTATAAGGGATCGAGCCTAAAATGCGCTTTTCATCTTCGCTTGGATCGGCAAGCAGTGCTAAGGCTTGGTCGGAATGGCAAGCGAAGATAACATCGTCGAAATACTGAGTGTCACCGTTGGCTATCTCAATGGAAATCCCATTTGATATGCGCGAAATACATTTTATGGTGGTGTTAGTTGCTACGGGTTTGCTTAAGCGTTCAAGAATGATTTTGACGTATTCTCGCGAGCCTCCTGGCACGACGTACCACTGAGGGCGGTCACTAATATTAAGAAGACCATGATTGTAGAAAAATTGAATGAAAAACTGCAGTTCAAATTTCTCCATTTCTTTTAAACTGGTAGACCAAATGGCCGCTCCCATAGGTAAAATATAGTGCTGGCTAAAGAAGTCACTGAATCGATTTCGTGTTAGGAAATTCCCCAGAGTCAAACTGGGGGGTATATCGCCTTTTTGATATAAGGATTTACACAGTTTATTGAACCTTAAAATGTCGACAATCAAACGCCAAAATTTAGGGCGAAAAAGGTTACTCCGTTGGGCAAATAGTGAGTTTAACCCGTGCCCATTGTATTCAAATTCAGTGAGAGTATTGTGGACACTAAAACTCATTTCCGTCTCTTTACGCTTTATGCCAAGTGTCTCTAGCAACTTATTAAAATACGGGTAAGTCCGATCATTGAAGACGATGAACCCGGTATCTATTGCGTAATGAGTACCGTCCAGCTTAACATCCACGGTGGCGGTGTGCCCTCCTACATAGTCATTTTTCTCGAATACTGTTACATCATGGTGCTTATCTAACAAATGTGCACAGGTGAGGCCTGATATTCCCGAACCGATGATGGCAATTTTTTTCATTATAAAGTCATCCTTGTTGCAAGTTTCTGCCATGCGGATAAAGGCAATAATTTGAGAACTTTCATGATGAAGATAAAACGCCGAGGAAAGCTGATTTCGAATTTACCCTTCTCTATACCGTGGATGATTTCACTTGCCGCTTCTTCAGTAGAGATTAACATTGGCATGTCAAAGGTGTTTTTCTTAGTCAATGGTGTATCTACAAAACCTGGAAGCACGACACTGACGCACAAGCCATGCGGTTTAAGTTGAATAGAAAGCGTTTGTGCCAGATAAGTCAGTGCAGCTTTTGATGCCCCGTAAGCTTCTGCTCTTGGTAGTGGAAGCAACCCCGCGCTTGAACTGACCAGTACTACGCGCCCTCCACGTTTTATACGATGTAGCCATTTTTCTAGTGCATAGCCAATGGCGATAAGGTTGATGTTGATAATACGCTCAAATTTTTTTGCATCAAAATGAAGGGCATCGTCTATATACTCGCAGTCTCCAGCATTGAGGATCAGTAAGTCGATCTCTGTTTCAAGGCTCGGATACTCGCCATAATGCGTCAAATCGAAACTGAGTGTTTCGATAGCGGGGAATCGATTGCAAAGGCTATCTAACTTATTTTGGTTTCGTCCACATGCAATCACTGAATATCCTTGTTTGGCGTATCGCAATGCCAGTCTTTCACCTATTCCCGATGTAGCCCCTGTAATAAGAACTCTCATGCTCGACTCACTCTATGTTTGATGCTACGTATCAGCTTGCCTAACAACGGGACATGTTCATACAGCATAGCGCCAACGTCGAGGTAATCACGATGATAGATAACTTGCTCTTCTGATGCTTTTAGATGTGAGTGCCCTTGGATCGTGATGGGGGCTTTCTTGTTTAATTGGAAATGGCGAAAGGTCATCGTCCAGTACACCGCCGCCTCGTTGTTGGATTCAATGACATGCTCAATCACAAAGTGGCAGCTGAGGATTTTACTGTAGAGTTGATCAAAATAACTAACAAGCGCATCACGCCCGTTGAGTTGATGCATCGGGTCAATAAATTGAACGTTAGGATGATAAACCTCAATTAGTGAGCCAAGATTATCTGTGCCTAATTCACTGTAAACGCGTATAAAATTTTGTAGCCACGACGAACTTCCCATATTCTCCTCCATACTATTTATAGAAGTCTAGTGCTCTCAATCGAGCTTGTTTGTGTTCTACTATCGGGGGCCAATACGCCTCTGCTTGCCCCACCTCTGCCAAATAGTCATGCGGAAAGTGAATATGTTTGCTAGGAACACCCTCCAGCTCTGTTAAATACTTACGTATGAAGTTTCCGTTGGGATCATATTTTTCGCTTTGAGTAATGGTTTCACTAGCGAAAGAAACTAAATGCAAATTGTGGTTGAATATTTGCTCATCTCTTTGATTTTCATCTAGCTCGAGTTCTTTGTTGGCATAAACGGTATCTATGCCATGTGATTGGCAGTAGCGAGCTAAAACGGTGACCTGATCGTCATAGGTACTCGCGCTTAAGTGGGTAAGCTGAATGCCATATCTCTGAAGTTGGTCTCTAAGCTGGTTTAAGTGACGTTCGATAAAGTCAGCTTGTATCGGTGCAATATCGTGCCTCTCCCACTGTTTTGGGGTAGAGATAAAAAGAGCTTGGTTTACACCGCAGCTAGCCGCTTCGCATAGTGCCGGGTTATCATCAATTCGCAGATCTTTTCGGAACCAAAGTAAACCACTCAATAGCCATACCTCAAACGAAGCGCCTTAGGGTGTGGATTTAAATAGGTCTGAGCCGAAAGGTATTCATTAGGGTGCTCACGTAAGTGGTGATTGATTAATGCAAGTGGCACAAGAAGTGGAGTGAGCCCATTTCGAAAAGATAGGATTTCCTGCGCGAGTTCTTGCCGTTTCTCAGTGCTTATTTTCTTCTTAAAGTAGCCTTGAAGGTGCTGCAGAGTATTAGTGTGGGTTTTACGTGACGCATGATGTTTTAGTGCCATCATAAGTCCGGTGATGTATTGACGAGCTTGATCTTCTAAATCAAGATCTGAGCGTGCAATTAGTTTTCCCAGAGTTTTATAGCTTTCAATGTGATGGCTCATAACCAAGTATTTCTGAGCGGTGTGGAATGTGATTAAACCATGTTTAGTTAGCTCTGTTGAATTTAGATCCAACCATTTTTGAAAGGTAAAGACACGAGTAATAAAGTTTTCACGAATGATAGGGTCATTTAGTCGACCGTTTTCTTCGATAGGAAGCAGAGGGTTATATTTCATCAGCTGTTGTGTAAAAAGTCCTACCCCGTTAGATTCAGAGCCCTTCCCATGGTGATGGTACACTTTCACCCGTTCCATACCACAGCTAGGGCTCTTAGCACACACGACAAATCCAGCCAAACCATCACATTGATTGACAGCAAAGTCCTGCCCAAACTGGGTTAACGCTTCCGTCACATCCCCATGACCATCCGACCTAGCAACCTTTATAACATCCCCTTGAGATATTTGGCGGATCGTTGGTCTAGGGATCGGTAACCCAATGCCTACCTCTGGGCAGACCGGTTTGAACTCGGCGAACTCAGATAACTCATCGCTACAAAAGTGGAGTTTTTTGTGCCCTTTATCGAACCTTACTTTTTGTCCAATGACACAAGCGCTGATGCCTATTTTGAGCTTCTTCTTCATATTCAGCCTTCCTGATATGTTTGAAATGCCGATTTTAGTAAATGAACTTGCCTATTGGATTTAGAAGCTGACTCATACCTTGAGTGAAATGTATGGCATCGCTAGAGACAGTGAAACATACGCACCCTTCTTGTGTAATAGGGCTGTGAGTGTGATTACCATCAAGCCAAATAAAGTCACCAGCTTGATATCGCCCCATGTCGTCTTCAAAGCTACCTTGTAATAGCAAGGTTATCTCATATCCTTTATGGGTATGAATGGGCACACTTCCACCTTTGTCGATATGCAGCAAACTTGCTCGTAAATCTCCGTCTTCGATATCTAACCGAGCACGAGACAGTTTGCCAAGGCCAGACCATTCTTTCAGTGTGATCGACTTCAACGCTCTAGGAAGAGCTAACCTCTGCCCTGATATCTCGATTTCGGTCACTGTTTTGGGTAAGCATTCTTCATCTGGTACCGGTTCAAGTGCAGTGATGTCATCTATCATGGCCAATGAACCTTCGCCGGTTATATGGCCTGGTTCGACATCGATTTCTTGATGTATATTGGCTGGATTTTGTACATCACCATTGAAGACGGAATTAGCGAATTGTTCTGTTAACGCTGCAACTTTAGCCTGGCAGTGTTGGCATAATTCGATATGGCTAGAAACAATAAGCGATACCGATACGGGCAGTTCTCCTGCAACAAATTGTTTTAAAATAGCAATCTGTGGGTGATATTTAATCATCGTATTGATCTCCCATTTGCTGCTTCAATTTGGCTAACGCTAGTCGAAGCCGCGACTTTATGGTCCCCAGGGGCACACCTAGTTGCTTTGCCAGTTGCTCTTGAGAAAGTTCTTGGTAATACATACCTTTTACTACCGTTTTTTGTGCTGGAGGCAGGCTATCTACATGGTGCAGCATCTGCTTACGCAATAGATGATCAGGAAATGGGTTTTCTTCATGATTTGTATCGTTGAATTGCTTCTCTAACGGCCAAATATCATCGGCCAAGTTCTGCTCAGGTTTCGCTTTCATTTTTCTTAACATGTCGAAGCATGCATTGCGCATCACGGTATAAACCCAGGTTGTTGCTGAACCTTTGCTACTATCGAACAGGTGAGCTTTTTTCCAAACCGAGGTGAGTGTTTCTTGAACGAGCTCATTGGCCGATGCTTGTGAACCGAGCTTACTGAAGCCAAAGCGATTCACTTTAGGCGCAAAAAACTGAAACAACTGGGTAAAGGCTTGCTTATCTCTATGTTGTGCCACTTGCTCTAACCATTTTGCGAGCTGTTGCGAAACATGAGGTTCGAGAGTGATGCCATGCTCCTTATGCGGTATATCCCTGTTCATGCTCTCTTGCATCATTACTAAACCCTACAAACCATTTTAGAGTGAATACGTGTGAAGTGAGAAATAGGATCAATTTAATTTCAATGAACCTTCAAATATTTCATTTAGAAAAGAGACCAAGATCGGAAGGCTATTTGGTTCAATAAATCTTTCTTTTTCTTTTTGAGGGATGGGAAGAACTTCGATCAAGCGAGCAGATACCCAATCTATGCGAGACAATGCACGACTTGAATATAAGTCGCCAAACTGAGGGTACTCATCAAACAACATCTGTAGCGCGAATTTGAGCGGTGGCGGAGGGTTTGCAATACGTGGCGTGGTATACCAATGTGGTTTGGGTCTTGTCTGAGCGAGCAGCAAACCATCATGCTGATACTTCATATTGACCAAGCCTAAAAGCGATAAGGCTTCGACGTCTATCAATAATATTTGGTCTTCATCAATGTTGAAATCAGTGATGTGAACTAAAGTGCCCCAGTCAGGAACACCGAAAGGCAACATTTTATCGTAGCGAGCAACGACAAAGCAGTTATCTTGGTTAAGACTGCTTATCATCGATAGGTATTTTGCTTCAAATATCCGCAACCGCTGCTTACCTTCTGGAAGGATGAACAGGGGAAGAGGAAAAACAGGTACAAATCGTTGCATATCCATATATTTCATATCTACATTTTCGTTGCCATTTGCCGTCTATACGACGTAACAACTCAAAAGATCAGGTTTGTGTAAAATATGCTATCAATTTAAGTTTGAGTAAATTTCAGCGGAAAGAGTAACTTCTGAGTTTTCTATGTGAGATTTAGTTTTATTCGCTTTAAAACACTGATGTGCCAAAACCTGAGCGGTTACTTCAAGTAAGATGCAAAGCACTTTTCTCAGCCATTTCTCCCTAAAAATACTAATTCCAAAATTGCAGAAGTAAATTAAATTCCTAACTCATTTCTGTCCAAGACTTTCACAGTACCGTGGTAATGACAAATCGACCAAACTGTAACTCCCCTACAATCATGGCTAGCTTGAAACATACACATTTCAGATCAAACTATTTTGTACTTCAGTAACTCGACAAAAAACGAGGTTAGCTTAGTACTAACCTCGTTATATGGATAGCAATTTTCGTTCAAGTGTCTATGGTTTATTACCTACGCACTAAAATACAAATCGAGATACTCTCTTGCGGCATTCTTCCAACAAAAATCCTGCTTCATGGCATGAGCTTGGACTCGCGCCATTTCGTCCGGGCTCTGGGTATAAAGCAGTAAAGAGTTAAGTAGCGTCAACAATAAGTCAAGTGGCTTGGGCTCATAGAACACAAACCCGGTGGCCAACTCACGATCGCTGTAATAATCCCTCACGCTGTCTTTTAAGCCTCCCACTCCACGTACAATAGGCAAAGATCCATAAGCCATACTGTAAATTTGATTCAGTCCACATGGTTCAAATTCTGAAGGCATCAAGAAGAAATCTGAGCCTGCTTCAACAAGATGCGCTAGGCGATTACTGTACGCTTCGACAAAAACAAACTTATCGGCATGTATTGCCGACAATTCCTTAAGCTGACTGGCCAGTATAGGGTCACCCGTCCCTACTATTACCAATTGAACATCGTGAGCTAAGAACTTATCTAATATCGGCAGTAAGTAGTGAATACCTTTCTGATTGGTTAAACGGCAGACCATGCCGTACATCGCCACTTTACGTGCTGGTAAACCTAACTCTTCTTGGAGCACACGTTTGGCTGCCTGCTTGCCAATTGCCATGCTTTCACTATCTGAAGAATAGGTTTTCGGTAAAAACTCATCAGTTTTGGGATTCCAAGACGAGTAATCACATCCATTTAAAATGCCGATCAAGTCTTTCTCTCTGGCCTTGAATTCCTTATGCATGCCGTGACCACCGAGCTCGGTTTTTAGCTCTTCTGCATAACTTGGACTGACAGCATTGATTTTATCGGCAGACATCACCCCTGCTTTTAGCATAGTGACGTGCGTTGAACTGATCGCCGCTTCCGGAACAAATCTAGAGTGAAATTCCCTAAGACAATGTAGCTCTTCATAACTGAAGACGCCTTTAAAAACGGCATTATGGATTGTCAGAATGCTTTTTGTCGCGCTAAAGAACGCGTCGTTTCGATAACGCGTTTTCAATAAGTAAGGCACCAAGCCCGTGTGCCAATCGTTAGCATGGACAACATCTGGTTTAAAGGAAAGCTTGGCTAACATGTCCAGACACGCTGCACTAAAAAATGCAAATCGTTCGCCATTATCGGCATAGGCTTGATTGTTCTCAGCGTACATTTCATCGCGTTCGAAATACTGCGGACAATCAATCGCGTAAACTGGCACCCCGGACACACTTAACTCAAGTACTTTGTATTCGGTGTGCGGCCACGTATCGAGTTGTGTCTCTAAAAGCACAGGCGCTTTATCAACATTGGTTACATTACGATACGCTGGTATAGAAATACGTACATCTTGATCCAGGTTGAGCAGCGCCTCGGGTAGGGCTTTCGCCACATCGGCCAGCCCCCCACTTTTGATTAGCCCTTCAACCTCTGACGCTACAAATAGAATAGACAAACTCTTAGTAGCCAATTTTTGCTCCTTTTGGTATTACCACAATGCCATCATCTGAAACATGATATCGCTTTTTATCTTCTTGTAAATTCACACCAAGTTGTACACCAGGAGCAATGTCTGCACCTTTATCAATGATGACACGACGCAATACGCATCCTTCGCCAACTTTGACATCACCAAGGAATATACTCTCACTGATATCACACGATGACGCGACATTGCTACGGAAGCCCAACACGGATTTTTCGATGCGAGATCCTCGAACATAGCTACCATTGCACACAAGACTATCAATGATTTGAACTCGTCCATTGTCTGAATCACTAAAAGTGGCGGGAGGGAGAGGTGGGTGATAGGTGTGAAGTGGCCATTTGCGATTGTATAGAGAGAAGGGAGCGTCTTTTTCGAGTAGATCCATATGGGCTTGCCAGTAGGAATCTATCGTTCCGACATCTCGCCAATACACTTCCTCTTTCTCTCCAGTGATTGTGTTCGTACTGAAGTCATAAACAAAAACATCGCCACGAGGATACATGTTAGGAATGATGTCTTTGCCAAAATCGTGTGTCGAGTCTTCCTTATCGGCATCTTCAATCAGCTCAGCAAACAATGTTTTTGCTTCAAACACATAGTTACCCATAGAAACCAGTGCATGTTCTGGATCACCCGGAATCGACTTTGGCTCGGATGGCTTTTCTTCAAAGCCAATCATTCGGCCGTCTTTGTCTACTTCAATCACACCAAATTGAGTAGCTTCAGCGATAGGCACTCTTAGCGCAGATACGGTTAGCGACGCTTTTTGTTTTTTATGGAAATCAATAAATTGTTTGATATCCATTTTATAGATGTGGTCCGAGCCAAAGATACAGACATGTTCTGGCTCTGATAACTCCATAAAACGCACGTTTTGATAGATAGCGTCTGCAGTACCTTCATACCAACGTTTGCCAGTTCGCATCTGAGCGGGAATGGGGTCAATGAACTGATCAGTGATGCCATTTATATTCCAACCTTGCTTCAAGTGATAAAACAAAGATTGAGACTTAAATTGCGTCAGCACATAAATCCTCATCAGACCTGCATTGACAAAGTTATTGAGTGCAAAATCTATAAGCCTGTAACTCCCACCAAATGGTACAGAAGGTTTACTGCGAGACCCGGTTAATGGTCTTAAACGTGAACCCTCACCACCGGCAAGAATCATTCCTAGTACACCAGCCATTGTTTATCTCCATGTTCTTTATCATTTAAACAGATAGTTCTTAAGTCGAACCATTTATCCTTTAAACCCGCTGAACTTTATTTTTACCAACTAATTGACAATATAAAAAATCAACTAAGAGCGATCTTAAGTTGATGACGTCATCGTTAAAGTTCGATGTTATGTGCTGCTACTTTTGTCATTATTTATTCCACTACAGAGATATGGATATTTTATTATTGGTAGCAAAACCTTGCACAATATGCATGCTCCATCACATGCTACAACTACAATACCTCGAACTTGCATAGTTGTCTCGTGAAAAGTGGCACTAAATTGGGGGTAAAATTTAGATAGTTATAGGTAAGAATTTGTCAATAGATAAATAGGATAGGATTTAATAAGTTGCATCGATATATGGTGTGTAATGCATGTTAATATACTTTGTAATTGTCATATTTCTGCATAAATTTCAGGTGTAAAAAAGCCACCGCATATTGTGGTGGCCTTCGCTTATAAACTACGTGAAACCGCTATTTCTTTGGCTTCTTTCTTTTATCGGTAATTTCCCAGTTACCATCAACATAGAGCGCTGTCCAGCCAGAAGGCTTACCATCGACCTCCGAGCGCACATAATTCTCTTTAGATTTACGGCTGAATCGAACCACAGTTGGTCGACCATCGGGATCTTTCACTGGCGCCTGCGCTAAATGTGCAAACTTAGCTGGCAGTCTTTCCTTAAATCGAGCAAGCTCAGCAACAAGCGGCGCTCGGGTCTCACGCGATTTAGGGAAGTTGCTCGCCGACATAAACAAGCCAGATGCGCCATCACGTAGTACAAAGTACGCATCAGAGTTTTCACACGGTAATTCAGGGAAATGCACCGGATCTTCTTTTGGTGGTGCGACTTCGCCATTTTTCAAGATCTTACGAGTGTTCTTACAGTCCTCATTGGTACAATCCATATACTTACCAAAGCGACCATTTTTCAGCACCATGTCGGAGCCACATTTATCACACTCAACGACGGGCCCGTCATAACCTTTGACTTTGTATTCACCGTGTTCAACGATATAGCCGTCGCAGTTTGGATTGTTACCACAAACATGTAGCTTACGTTTATCATCGATTAAATACGCATCCATTGCCGTTTCACATATTGGACAACGTTTCTTCGCACGTAGCGCTGCGGTTTCAACGTCTTCTTCCAATACGTTGACAATGCCTTCTTCGTCACCAAGGTTAATCGTGGTCTTACAACGCTCTTTAGGTGGCAGCGCATAGCCTGAGCAACCTAAAAATACGCCTGTTGATGCTGTACGAATCCCCATTGGACGTGAGCATGTCGGACATTCAATATCCGTCATCACGATATGATTTGGCTTCATACCGCCAAGGTCTTCATCCTGCTCAGCTTTCTCAAGATCGCCACTAAAGTCTGAGAAGAAGCTATCTAAAACGCCTTTCCAGCTTCTTTCACCTTCTGCGATTTGGTCAAGCTTTTGCTCCATTCTCGCGGTGAAGTCATAGTTCATCAGATCGTTAAAGCTGCCATCGAGCCTATCGGTAACAATTTCACCCATTTTTTCAGCGTAAAAACGACGTTGTTCAACACGCACGTAGCCACGATCTTGGATGGTAGAAATGATAGACGCGTATGTAGAAGGACGACCAATGCCTTTCTTTTCTAGCTCTTTAACTAAAGCCGCTTCGGTATAACGCGCTGGCGGTTTAGTAAAGTGCTGCTTAGGGTCAAGAGCAATCAAGTCTAACTTATCACCAATTTGCACTGGCGGAAGGATCTGGTCTTCGTTTTTACCGAGTGGGCGTTGTACTCTTGTCCAACCATCAAATTTTAAAATTCGGCCTTTCGCTTTCAAAGTATATTCAGCGGCCTTTACACTGACAGTGGTAGAGTCATATTTGGCTGGCGTCATTTGACATGCAACAAACTGGTTCCAAATCAAGGCATAAAGCTTGTGAGCATCTGGGTCCATACTTTGCAAGTCATCGGCTTTCACGTCAACACTAGAAGGTCGAATCGCTTCGTGCGCCTCTTGTGCTCCTTGCTTACTGCCATAGACGTTGGCTTTAGCAGGCAAATACGTGTCACCAAACTCACTCGAAATAAACTCTCTCACCGCATCCACAGCTTCAGAGCTTAGGTTTGTCGAGTCAGTACGCATATAGGTGATATAGCCTGCCTCATACAGCCTTTGAGCTAGCATCATGGTCTTTTTCACACCATAACCCAAGCGCGTGCTCGCAGCTTGTTGCAAAGTCGATGTGATGTACGGGGCAGAAGGTTTGCTTGATGTTGGCCTGTCTTCTCTTTTACAAACTTCATAGCTGGCTTGTTTTAGCGCAGCAACCGAATTGTCGACGTCACCCTTATTTGTAGGCTTGAAGGCCGCACCGTCTTTTTGTGCTACCTGAAGGCGAAAATCGGTTTTATCGGCCGTTTTAGTATCCGCGTGAATATCCCAAAACTCTTCGGGAACAAAAGCGTTAATCTCTCTTTCACGCTCAACCAATAACTTCACGGCTACAGACTGAACACGCCCTGCTGATAGACCACGGGCGACTTTCTTCCACAACAGTGGTGAGACCATGAAACCCACCACACGGTCCATAAATCGACGCGCTTGCTGGGCATTCACACCATCCATGTTGAGCTCGCCTGGAGTCTCGAAAGCTTGTTGAATGGCGTTTTTAGTGATTTCGTTAAATACAACGCGCTTATAACGTTCCTCGTCTCCGCCTATGATCTCGCGAAGGTGCCAGGCAATCGCTTCTCCTTCACGGTCCAAATCGGTTGCGAGATAAACGCTATCTGCGTCTTTCGCTAGCTTTTGCAGCTCGGCAACCACCTTCTCTTTACCGGGCAGAATTTGGTAATTTGCATCCCATCCATGATACGGATCGATGCCCATTTTTTTAATGAGCGACTTTCTATCTTTTTCTTTCTTAAGGCGAGCTTTTTCTTCTGGGCTCAAGCCTTTAGTAGAGACTGCAGCCGCTTTTTTGCCAGTACTCTGGCCTGCTGTTGGAAGATCACGAACATGTCCAACGCTCGACTTTACAATAAAGTCTTTACCAAGATATTTATTTATCGTTTTAGCCTTTGCAGGAGACTCTACGATAACGAGTGATTTACCCATATTTAATTAAACGCCTTTCATCACTGCGCGGTTCACTCCGCACAACGTACCAATACTTACATCTTGCTTGTTAATATCGAGCCTGAATACTAGAAGATCAATCTCTTTTTGAAAATTTAATTTCAACCGTATGACAATTGGCCGCAAAATTAATTCCCGTTTTTATCGTATTGACCAAAATACACAAACGAGAATACGGAACGACAAATACTAGACTTCAGGCCTCTTGGGTGACTACTATAAGCGACAAATTCGCGCTAAACATCACATTTTTAACAATAGCTATCTATAAGTTTCGTTTCCGCGGTTGCTTTCACTGTCGCTTTAGTAAGGTATATAAATGAATAATAAGCAAGTCATTTCACCCTTTGACCTTCTATTAATAGCCAATCAATTAATCCAAGATCACCCAGAATATATTGCTGGCATGCGTGCCGACTCGGTAGAAGAAAAAGATGCCGTCCTCATATTTAAGGGAGAGAATTTCTTAGACAAAAACGGTTTGCCTACAGAGAAAACACCTGCCACTTTTAATATGTTCAAGTACTTAGCTCATCGACTGTCCAATGAATTTACTATAGAAAAATAGCTTAACCAGTATTTATCTATAGTCAACAAATTCAAAACAATATGCAACCCTATACATTTAATAAAAAATATCTATACCCAAGTAACTTGGGTATAAAATTAACGATACCGCCCTTTCTTAGCACTGGTCGCTTTACCAGCGAGGGCGACAAGCGTTTTATTGGTGTTAGCATGACAAATTGCCACGCCCAGAGCGTCTGCTGCATCTGATTGGGGTTTACTCGACAGTTTCAGCATATGTTGCACCATATGCTGAACTTGGGCCTTATCTGCCCCACCTGTGCCTACAACAGCCTGTTTAATTAACCGAGCAGCATATTCAAAAACAGGAAGGCCCGCATTCGATGCAGCCACAATTGCACTGCCTCTCGCTTGACCCAGCTTGAGCGCCGAATCGGCGTTTTTGGACATAAAAACTTGCTCAATGGCGAAAACATCCGGTTGGAACTGAGTAATGATTTCAGTGACGCCAGCATAAATCTGCTTGAGTTTGCTTGCTAGATCACCGTCAGACATACGAATACAGCCACTCCCCATATAGTGTAGATGCCGCCCTTGCTGACCAATAACACCGTATCCTGTCACTCTAGAACCCGGGTCAATGCCTAAAATAATCGACATACCTTTGTTTGATATCCTTATGGTTTGCCTGTCTTTTTACAAAGAGTCCGCCACTTCTTGAGAGATATCTCCGTTATGGTACACCTCTTGAACATCATCGAGATCCTCTAAGGTGTCAATTAAACGCATCAGCTTAGGTGCAGAATCGGCGTCTAGATCAGCTTTTGTAGAAGGGATTAAGGTGACTTCTGCGTTTGCCGCTTCAAACCCTGCCTCATCCAACGCATCTTTGACTGGGCCAAAGTCATTTGGTGTAGTGTACACATCAATGGCACCATCCTCTGCACTTTCAATATCATCTGCACCCGATTCCAAAGCGACTTCCATGACTGCGTCTTCATCAAGACCAGGGGCATAAGAAATGACACCTTTTTTGCTAAATAAATAGCTTACGCTGCCATCTGTACCTAAATTGCCACCGGACTTAGAAAACGCATGCCTAACCCCAGATACGGTGCGGTTGCGATTGTCTGTGAGACATTCAACCATAACGGCGGTTCCTGCGGGTCCATAGCCTTCATAAACCACCGTTTCCATGTTCTCATCGCCTTCGCCGCCAGCCCCTCTGCTGACCGCTCGATTGACTGTATCTCGAGTCATGTTATTGGAGAGTGCCTTATCAATCGCCGCTCTTAGCCTAGGGTTATTATCCGGGTCTCCGCCCCCTTCTTTTGCCGCAACGACAATTTCTCGGATGAGCTTGGTAAAGATTTTTCCACGCTTTGCATCTTGCGCTGCTTTACGGTGACGAATGTTCGCCCATTTACTGTGACCTGCCATCTTTATCCTTCTTATAAGTAACAAACCGTAAGGCGTAGTATACGCACCTTACGGTTTGGATTAAGAACTTATTGTCGTTTTCTAATTAAAAGCCTATTTGTGCCGCTCTTTAAGCTTGTCGATCACTGTGCTCAGAGATAAGCCCTGATCTTGAAGCAATACCAAAAGGTGATAGATGAGATCGGCCGATTCACACACGAGCTCAGCCTTGTCACCCGAAGTCGCCGCTAGCGCTACCTCGACCCCCTCTTCACCCACTTTTTGAGAAATTCGTTTTGTTCCTCTGGCATAAAGACTAGCGGTATAAGATGAATCAGGATCGGCATGCTTTCTTTCCGCCAGCAGCTTTTCTAACTGACTGAGCCAAACCATTTGCGACTCCTCACTAGGGTTACCATCCCAACATGTTGTTGTGCCCTTATGGCAAGTTGGGCCAACTGGATGAACCTTAACCAACAGGGTGTCGTTATCGCAATCGAGAGAAATCGTTTTTAGCTTCAGCACATTGCCTGACGTTTCACCTTTCGTCCATAAACGTTGTTTGCTTCGTGAAAAAAACGTCACCAGTTGGGTATCAAGCGTTTTGCTCAATGCTTGGTCATTCATATAACCCATCATAAGTACCTGACTGGAGGCAAAGTCTTGAACGATAGCCGGAACTAAGCCATCGACTTTCTGCCAATCAATGCGCTCGATAAGTTGATCACTATTCGCGTTCACAAAGGTCATACTCTCACCTCGATACCTTGCTGGATTAAATATTGTTTTAGCTCGCCAATATTGATGACCTGTTTATGAAACACAGAAGCGGCTAGTGCCCCATCGACATTGGTTTCTTGATACGCTTGGGCAAAGTGCTCCATCGCACCTGCACCACCAGAGGCTATCAGTGGCACGCGGCAAACCTCCCTGACCAGGTTCAACTGGTCCAGATCGTAACCCTGTCTGACCCCATCTTGATTCATCATGTTCAGAACAATTTCACCAGCGCCTCGGGTTTGTACTTCTTTCACCCAATCAATGGTTTGCCATTGAGTCGCTTTAGTTCGTTGCTCATCGCCAGTAAATTGATAGACTTGATACTGGCCTGTCTCTTTATCGTAATAAGAATCTATGCCGACCACGATACATTGCACGCCAAATTTATCGGCAAGCTCAGTAATAAGATTTGGGTTGGCAAGAGCCGGTGAATTTATCGATACTTTGTCGGCACCAAATTGCAAAATTTGCGCAGCATCCTCTGCCGATTTAATACCTCCTGCGACACAAAATGGAATATCAATCACTTCGGCAACTCGGGTAACCCAGCTCTTATCCACCACTCGCCCATCACTGGACGCAGTAATATCATAAAATACCAGCTCATCAGCCCCTTCTTCTGCGTACCTTTTCGCAAGCGGCACAATATCCCCTATGATTTCGTGGTTACGGAACTGCACCCCTTTAACGACTTGCCCATCTTTAACATCAAGGCAGGGAATTATTCGCTTTGCCAACATTGGAATGCCTCCTGAGCACTGAATTTACCATCAAGTAAAGCTCGGCCTACGATAACCCCTGCTACTCCAGAGCCTTTGAGCGCTTCAATATCCGCCAACGAACCAATGCCGCCTGACGACTGAAATTGAACTTGCGGGTACTGTCTACATAGGTCTCGATACAACTCAACGTTAGAGCCGGATAATGTTCCGTCTCGAGAAATATCGGTGCAGAGCACGTGTTGTAGTCCAACGGTTAAATAATCGTTGATAAGCGCTTCCATGGTCACCCCTGAGTTTTCTTGCCAACCCGATGTGGCTACACGACGTGCGCCTGATTCATCAATATTAATATCCAGCGCTAGAACGATTTTCTCCGCGCCGAACTTTTCAATCCATTGTTTGACAGACTCTCGGTCTTTTACTGCAGTAGAGCCGATAACAACACGCTGTGCGCCTGCTGTGAGCAATTCGGATACATCTTTCTCGCTACGAACGCCACCACCAATCTGAATATTGGCGGGCGTACTCGCCAACAATCTAGAGATAAGTTCAAGCTGGCGTGCTTGCGTGTTTTTTGCACCTGTTAGGTCGACCAAATGCAGCCAGTTAGCGCCCGCGTCATGGTATGCGTTAAATTGCTCCGCAGGATCTACTTTATATTGCGTTACTTGACCATAGTCCCCTTGAAACAAGCGAACGACCTGGCCTTCAATTAAATCTAATGCTGGAATGATCACTTTGTTCGCCTTTTATAATTCTAGAAAGTTTTGAATCAACTGAGCGCCAGCCTTACTAGAGCGCTCTGGGTGAAATTGCACGCCGTAAAAATTGCCCTTTTGCAAGGCGGCCGTAAACGGTTTACCGTACTCGCATTGTGCAATCGTGTCCTGGCTCACTGGCATACCGTAACTATGTACGAAATAAAAATACTGATCTTTCTCGATACCTTTGAATAAAGGATGGCCTTCGTTTGCTACTACTTTATTCCAGCCCATATGTGGTAAAGGGAGGCCACCGGTTTCAAGTATTCGTATATCACCGCTACTTATCCCTAAACACTCAACATCCTCAGTTACCTGTGTCCCTTTTTCCTCAGAGAGACGACCAAGTAACTGCATGCCAAGACAGATGCCTAGCAGTGGCTTTTCGACACGCTTGATTAGCTGAATAAGATCTCGCTGTTTTAGGTTGTTCATCGCTTCTTTTGCGGTGCCAACACCTGGTAAAAACAACTTGTCCGCAGATAATATGTCGTCAGCTTGTCTGGAGATAGAGACTTGGTAGCCCAACCTTTCGATAGCAAACTTCACCGAGGAGACGTTCGCGCAGCCAGTATCAATGATGACGATTTTTGCTTCACTGGCCATTCAAAGTACCCCTTTACTACTGGGCAATTCATTACCTTCGACTTTGATCGCTTGTCTCAACGTTCGACCAAAAGATTTAAATAAGCTTTCAATAATGTGGTGATCGTTATTACCACTCGAAGACAAATGTAATGTACACGCAAGCGTATCCGTTAAAGATCTGAAAAAGTGCACAACCATTTCGGTTGACAAATCGCCTACCGCTTCGCGACTAAATGAAGCATCAAATTTCAAATATGGCCGCCCTGAGAGATCTAAAGCGCATTGAGCCAGGCACTCATCCATAGGCAGACTAAAACCAAATCGGCCAATACCGCGCTTGTCACCTAACGCTTCTTTAATGGCTTGCCCTAACGCTAAGGCTGTGTCTTCAACGGTATGGTGATCATCTATGTGCAAATCCCCGTTCACTTGAACTTGCATGGTAAATCCACCGTGAGTAGCAATCTGATCCAACATATGATCGAAAAAGCCCATGCCGGTTGAAATTTGATTTTCGCCAGTTTGATCCAAGTTGACTTGAATTTGGATGTCGGTCTCTTTGGTTTTACGAGAAACTTCAGCGATGCGCTGTGTGACAGTGAGTTGTTTGACAATATCTTGCCAGCCCATAGTCTCTGGGTGATACTGAATACCACGAATCGCCATGTTTTCAGCAAGTTGCATGTCAGTTTCTCTATCACCAATCACAACCGATCGCTGAAAATCAACTAACCCTTTTTGTAGGTATTCTTTGACGAGGCCAAGTTTGGGTTTGCGACACGTGCAGTTGTCGGCATCAAAGTGTGGGCAGATCAGTACATCGTCAAATTTGACCCCCTGAGAATAAAACAGGTCCATCATCATTTGATGTGGTGCATCAAAATCTTCTTGCGGATAACTGTCAGTGCCAAGGCCATCTTGATTCGTCACCATCACCAACTTGTATCCTGCCTCTTGTAAAGCCAATAAGCTTGGAATGACAAATGGTTCAAATTTTAACTTATCCAATCGGTCCACTTGAAAATCAACCGGAGGCTCTACGATCAACGTACCATCACGATCAATAAAGAGAATTTTTTGTTGTTTGCTCACAGTGTCTACCTTACATACTTCTTGAGTTCTCACCAGATTTAAAGGCTGGTTATGAATAATAATTTCTTATAAAACCAAGCACTTTTTCACACTCATCTCGGCTACCAATACTAATGCGCACACCATTTTCCAATGGGGAGTTACGTAGAATCATCCCTGCATCCCAAGTTGCCTTAAACAACTCGTCTCCATCTGGAAATTGAACCAGCAAGAAGTTGCCCCAACCGTCAAACACGGTTAGCCCACTCATCAAATCAAGCCCCGCTTTTAGATAGGCTCGATTGGCATTGAGCTCTAACACTTGGCTTTGCATTTTAGCCAAACCGCTTTCCGACAACGCTGCTATTGCGATGTCGCTCACCGGTAAAGGCACCGGATAAGGCGCAATGACTTTCAATAACACATTGATAATGTTTTCGTCCGCAAGAACAAACCCACAACGCAGCCCGGCTAATGCAAACGCTTTCGACATGGTTCTCAATATCGCAAGGTTGGGGTATTGCTCAATTAAGTCGGCCGATGACATCTCCAAGCAAAAGTCGATGTATGCCTCATCCACCACCACAATGGCTCTGTCTTTGGTCATTTCTAGCAAGGCCACGATGTCTTCTTTACGAATTAAGTTACCCGTTGGGTTATTCGGATTACAGACAAACACCAATTTCACTTGGTTTAAATTGTCTTCAATAGCGTCTAAATCCAACTGCCAATCTTGGGTCAAAGGCACTTGTTTTTGCCTAACACCTATTGTTTCTGCGCTGATTTCATACATGCCATAGGTTGGCGGACAATACAAAATTGCCTCTTCACCCGGCTCACAAAATGCTCGAATCAGCAGCTCTATCCCTTCGTCGGCACCTCGGGTTGTCAACACTTGTTCTGGCTGAACATTGGAATAATCCGCATAAGCATTGATGAGCTCTTGGGGCTGACATTCGCCATAGCGATTTAGCCGACTGCAGTCGAGCTTATACTCGTTATCAAAGGGGGACTCGTTCGCATTTAGCCATACATCACCACTGCCACCAATGCGACGGGCCGATTGGTAAGGTGTCAGAGCCTGTACTCGTTTTCTGGCCAGTTTTTCCATTATGCTTCTCCCTTTTTCAACATCTCAACTCGAACGGTTACGGCCCTTTTGTGTGCATCTAGCCCTTCAGACTCCGCGATTTTCTCGACGGTTGGCGCAATATCTAACAAACCTTGTGAAGAAAGTTCCTGAACGGTCATTCGTTTGGAGAAATCAGCTAAACCTAGGCTTGAGTAGGTGCGCGTGTAGCCATAGGTCGGCAACACATGGTTGGTACCAGACGCATAGTCACCCACCGACTCTGGCGACCAATCCCCTAAAAATACCGAGCCTGCGTTGTCTAACAAAGGCAGCAGCTCTCTAGGGCTTTTGGTCTGCACGATGAGGTGCTCTGGGCCATAGAAATTGGAAATAGATACGGCTTGAGTCAAGGATTCAGCAATAATAATAATGCTCGAAGATAGTGCTTGCTCTGCAATGTCGGCGCGAGGCAATTGGGCAAGTTGAGATTTCACCTCATCAGCAACTTGATCAGCAATAATAGGTGAAGGCGTCACCAGCACGACTTGAGAGTCAGGACCGTGCTCTGCTTGGCTTAACAAATCAGCCGCGACAAACTCCGGCTTTGCTGTCTCATCGGCGATGACTAATACTTCTGACGGCCCCGCAGGCATATCGATGGCCGCGCCATTGAAATCGTTACTGACTTGGCGTTTCGCTTCTGTCACATACGCATTACCTGGCCCAAAAACTTTATCCACTTTGGTGATGGTTTCCGTGCCATAAGCCATCGCAGCAATCGCCTGAGCACCGCCGACACTGTATATTTCATCGATGTCACACATCTTTGCTATATATAAGATTTCGTCCGCGATAGGAGGTGGAGAACACAATACAACTTTACGGCATCCAGCAATTTTGGCGGGTACACCGAGCATTAATGCTGTAGATGAAAGTGGCGCACTGCCACCGGGAATATAAAGACCGACTTTATTAACTGCTCGAGTGATTTGCTCACACACCACACCAGGCTGAGTCTCAACACGAATTGGCTGGGACTTTTGCGCTTTATGGAATTTAGCAATATTATCGTAAGCCACGTTGAGCGCCGATTTCATCTCATCTGAAAGACGACCCGAGGCTTGTTTTATTTGCTCGTCAGAGACGCGGATTGATTCGAGCTCAATACCATCAAATTGACGAGTGAGATCACCAAGCGCACTATCACCTGATGCTATAACTTGCGCGATCACATCGCTGACTGCAGCCGAGATATCTTTGCCTGCTGAAATAGCAGGCCTTTTTAATATGGTTTCTTGCTGAGACTCGCTCAAAGATTGCCATCCAACTGTACGCATCCTACCTACCCCATCATTTTTTCGATTGGTAATACTAAAATTGAACTTGCACCTAACTCTTTAAGTTGTTCCATGGTTTCCCAGAATAAGTTCTCTGTACTGACCAGATGAATCGCCACTTTTTGTTTATCAGACGCCAAAGGCAGTACGGTTGGATCTTCAGCGCCTGGCAGTAAAGATTTCACCTCTTCTAGCTTGTCTACTGGTGCGTGTAACATGATGTATTTGGATTCTTTAGCTTGCTGAACCCCTTGCATACGAGTCAGCAACTTTTCAATCAAAGCCACTTTGTCTGCATCGAAATCACCAGTACGCTGAATTAATGTTGCTTTCGATTCAAAAATGATGTCCGCTTCTTTTAAGCCATTGGCTTCTAGCGTTGCACCAGTGGAAACCAGATCGGCAATGGCATCCGCCAGCCCAGCGCGAGGGGCCACTTCAACCGACCCAGTTAGCATGCAAGTGCTGTAATCTACCCCTTGCTTATCCATGTACGCTTTTACAAGCTGCGGATAAGTGGTTGCAATTCGCTTGCCCGCTAAATCCTGAGGGCCGGTATAGGTTTCATCTTTATCAACCGCAATAGATAGACGGCAATCACCGTAGTCTAAACGTCTTAATGCCACAAACTCACAAGCCTCACCCGACGCTTTTCTCTCAAGCCTAACTTCTTCTAACTCGTTTTCACCAATAAAGCCTAGATCGACAACACCATCCATAATCAAACCTGGGATATCGTCATCACGAACCAAGAGAAGATCAATTGGCATATTCAAAGAATGAACCACCAAACGCTCCCCCATGACATTAAACTTAACTCCGCATTTTTTAAGTAGCTCTTGGCTGTCTTTGCTTAATCGACCTTTTTTTTGAATAGCAATTCTTAGGCGTTGTGTCTGCATGATGTGCTTCCTAATAAACAGATTAAAACTGGCACCCAATTCACCTCAAGGCATGTTGGGTATATATAAAAAAACCCTCGGGATTGTGGCTCCCGAGGGTCTGAATCTGTTGTTAAAATTCACCTCCGGGAGATTGGTCTCCCGGGTACGCGCTCACCTCCCCGAAAGACTATTTAGGGTGATGATGGTGATGAATGTTCATTTCAATATTGCGCATACTCATATTACTGTATTAGTTCAGTGGTACACCTAGACACTAACTAAGCGCGCGGTGTTTTGCAACCCCTTTATTGAAAATAATTGTCCATGACTGTTTTCATCTCAAACGTGGCGTTCACTCGATGTTGACATACGAGACCGAGACATCACTGAAAACACCACACAAACAATGACAAAAGCAATCGTCGTTATCAATAAAGAAAGCGCTAGAGACTCAGTTTGACCAAGTACGATAAAGCCTATACTTGAAATAAAGGCAACGGCAAGTGCATAAGGTAGTTGAGTTGAAACATGAGCAATGTGGTTACACTTAGCCCCTGTTGATGACAATATCGTGGTATCGGATATTGGAGAGCAATGATCGCCAAATACCGATCCTGCGAGAACCGCGCTTAACATAGGTAGCATCAGAGAAATTTCAATGGATGCGGCCATGTCTCCGGCAATGGGTAACATAATACCAAATGTGCCCCATGAAGTACCGGTAGAAAAGGCCATCAAACCAGACAACAAGAAAAGGATGACTGGCAACCAGGCTGGACTGACATTCCCCTGCGCAAGAGTTGAAAGATACGATCCAGTTTGCATGTCTCCGATCACCTTGCCAATGGTCCATGCAAAAATCAATATGATGATGGCACCCTTCATCGATTTGGCTCCAACCCACAGAGCAAAGCCAATATCCTTAGTAGGTAACTTTTGCTTTAACACAATGATCAAAGAGGACAACACCCCAATCGCACTGCCAATGATTAGGGAAGTGCCGACATTAGTATTTTCCAGCGCAGCAAATAGAGAATAAGCTTTATTTTGCGCCTCTAATGATTGTAACCCTGTCACAAGCATTGCAGAAAATGTGCTGATAATAAGTATGACGATAGGTGCAATAAGATAGACCACTTTGCCATTTGGGCTTTCTTTTATACCGAGCTCTTCATCTTGTGATGGATGGTTTTCATCTTCATCGATACATTGAGCTTGAGATGCTTTAATCTCGTGTTTACGCATCGGCCCTATATCTAACGAAAACCATGCCACAACAAACACCATTAACAAGGCGAAAATAGCGTAGAAGTTCATTGGTATCAGACGTAAATATGCACCAAGCGCTGAATATTCGACAATACCGTGAGAAATCAAAATACCACTGACAATTGTCATAATATAAGCTCCCCAGCTAGAAACTGGAGAAATTACACACATAGGCGCAGCCGTTGAATCTAAAATGTATGCTAGCTTAGCTCGTGATACATAAAATCTATCGGTTACTGGCCGTGAAATAGAGCCGACAGCCAAACTATTAAAATAATCATCAATAAATATAAATACACCTAAAACGGCGGCAAGGAGCTTGGAGCCTCTTTTACTTTTTACCTTATGCTGCGCCCAATTAGCGAAAGCGGCTGTACCGCCGGACAAGGCAAGCAGCGCAGTCATCATTCCCAGTAAAATAAGAAAGCCAAGAATACTCATATTCCAAGTATTTAGCCCGCCGTCTTCAATAAAGACGCCGAATAAAGTCGCGCCTAGGTATTGAGTCGACTCGTAGATCGAGTGATCGGCCAGCAAAAATGCACCTAAAAGGATACCAACACCTAATGAGGCAATAACGTGACGAGTAACGATGGCCAAGCTTAACGCGACCACTGCTGGCAACAAGGAAATAGGGGAAGAGCTAAAGTCTATTAAATTCATGATCTTTAAACCAGTTAATAAGTGGTAAGAGGACTACAGCATTTGTAAAATAGGTATCCTGCTCTAGTTTTTGTAAGCAGGTTTATATGATCTCTAAATGCGTACTCAGTACCCAATATTACGGTAGTACTCCATTACATAATAAAGAAAAGGTTGCGATGGCAATGTGACTATTTACATCAATAGATAGTCGTCATTGTTAATCAATACTTATGTGGGTAAAAGAACCAACCAATGATGATGCCATGATGGCTAGCCCTATTGTTACGTCAGTAAACTTTAAGTGCAATATCACCTGAGTGTTAATTTGTTACAAATGTTAATCATATTTCACCTAAACATTACTGATAAACATGATAACTAATATAGAATAACTCATAGCGCCTTTATGCGCGCACCTGTTTTCATAATAGTGTTTTATCTAAAAACTACTCTACTCATGCAAAACAACAAAAATAGATTTCATTATCCAAAGTAAGAATGTGTTAGACATCACTTTTTCATAAAACAGACAATTACAGTGTGTGAAATAAGCAACATATGTAGTAATTTAAAGTTAGTTTTGTATAGAATGCGATTAAGTTTACTTAAGGATAACCAGTAAAACTTCAAATGCAGAAAAATATCGATATTTTGCAGAGAAATTAATCACTATTTGCAATCGCTTTATTGTTTTCATCTGCAATGCAGTTTAATATTATTAGGTCGTTTGTTTTAATTCATAGGAATTGTAATGTCGGAAATAACTAAAACTTTATTAAATATTCGTAGTCTACGTGCTTTCGCTCGCGAATTAACTCTTGAGCAACTGGAGGAAGCGTTGGAAAAATTGACTACTGTCGTTGAAGAAAGACAGGAAGTAGAAGCTCAAGAACGCGAAGCACTAGCTAAACAAGAAGCTAAACTATCTGCTATTGCTGATCAAATCGCTAAAGACGGCATTGACGTTGAAGCACTTATCTCTGCACTATCTGGCGAAGGTAAATCTAAAGGTAAAGCGAAATCTAAGCGCGCACCTCGTCCACCTAAATACAAATACGTAGATGCGTCAGGCGAAGAGAAAACGTGGACAGGCCAAGGCCGTACACCTTCTGCTATTCAAGTAGCCCTTGATAAAGGTAAAAAACTAGAAGACTTCGCAATTTAATTAAGCGATATCTAGAATAATATGAATTTAAAAAGCCGCTATAAAGCGGCTTTTTTGTTCTTACCTTAAGCGAGGAAAACTATCTTTCCCAATATGCTTCTTCTAAACTATCTTCACGTTCAGGCAAGCCCTTAGATAATCTTGGTGAATGCTGGGCAAGCACCTCATAGCTCGCTCGGTTAGCGTATTTGCAAACCTGTGAAAATGATGAATACGTTAAAAAGGAATAACTGTGTTTGCTTGAATTCGGGACATTTTCTTTATGGTATTTATTTGCCGCCATATCATGCAATAATGCAGACAATGCCGCGTCGCCAGCACCATTGGTATTTTTAATTTTCTCAGGGCCACCCATATAAGGTGATATGTGTGAATAGACTCGAATTGGATCAGAGCACAGACCTCTAATAGCTGGGCGGCTGAATTCGTACCGATTAAATTCAGCAATTTTGCCAGGTAACAAAGGCAACGACGTTTGTCGTTTCGCTGCACTTTCAGTATACCCTGCCATAAATAGACCCAATGGCCCAGCAGTGCATAATACCAAGTCAACCCAATCTAATGCCTTATTTGCAGCAGCAAGAGGATCACTCTCTCCGGTTAATGCTTCCGCCTCTTCTTCATTCATTGCGACAACAGAAACATTGTCTTGCAAAAATGTCTGCCAATAAGCTTGGTCTTCTTGAATGACATATTTTGTCCCAAGTGTTAAAACGACTGGAACATTATATTTTTTTGCATACTCGATGGCTTTCATAGTCGCATCAGGCATTGGGTCGCCTTCTTTACAACGCACCAAATAAGCGGTCAAGACTAAAGCTGACGCATTTTCAAATATCGACTCATGAATACTTTCAGGTCTTAGTTGATTCATTTGACCTTCGCTTATCGCAAAAGTTCGCTCGCCATCTTCAGTTATAAGCGTAAAACAGCGCCCAATCGGCCCATCCACACCTTGCAAGTAGTTGAGATCCATTCGACTTGAAGTGTTACATAAATAACGATACCCATAGCTACCAATTTTGATATCTTGGCTCATCACTCCGAGTAGTGTTGATTTGTCATCCGCAAGAACTGAGTAATTATGAAGTGTATTCCCTATCGTGCCGCCAGCAAATTCATTGGTAATTAAATTATTTGTGACTAATTCCTGGTACAAACGTTCTGCCGCTTCGTCATCGATAACTAACGAATGCCCTTTACTTAGACTGAACTTATCAATAAGTTCGCTAGACACTTTCGCTTCGATGTCCACTAGGGTTTGATCAATACCAATAATGTGAGTGTGGGACATGTTTTTATTGTGCTGAACCTGACCAACTAGAGGGTCTCGCTCATCCACAGGGAAATAATGTTTGGATTTTCTTTGTCCAGGAAATTTCATAATGTAGGTTCTAAGGTCTATTGACCGTTTTGCGGTGATACAGAGAAAGATGGCGGATTTTACATTGACTGTCACCTCACAGCAACATAACCGACAAAGGCAAACGTTTGCCTTGTGAAAAATGTATAATTTCATACTCGCTGTGATTTGACTCTCAGATCTGTCCCCAAGCGGTGCTTTCTGTTAGAATCTGCGTCCGGTTTATGTATGTGGTGTATATTGATGTCCGACAACAATCTAAAAAAAGTCATCGTTGGTATGTCTGGTGGCGTTGACTCGTCTGTATCTGCTTATCTTTTGCAACAGCAAGGTTATCAGGTTGAAGGTCTTTTCATGAAAAATTGGGAAGAAGACGATGGAGAAGAATATTGCACAGCCGCTGAAGATTTAGCGGATGCTCAAGCAGTATGTGATAAGCTCGGCATCGAATTACACACAGTAAACTTCGCTGCTGAGTACTGGGATAACGTTTTCGAGTATTTTCTCTCTGAGTACAAAGCGGGCAGAACCCCTAACCCTGATATTCTTTGTAATAAAGAAATCAAATTTAAAGCCTTTCTGGATTTTGCTGATGATGTATTAGAGGCAGACTATATCGCCATGGGTCACTATGTTCGTCGCACCATGTCCGAGAGCAATGATCCGGTACACATGTTGCGCGGCCTAGATAGCAACAAAGATCAAAGCTATTTCCTCTATACCCTTAGTCACGAACAATTGGCTCGTAGCCTCTTTCCTGTCGGTGAGCTCGATAAATCTGAGGTGCGAAAAATCGCTGAAGAGCAAGGATTAATCACGGCCAAAAAGAAAGATTCAACCGGCATTTGTTTTATCGGTGAGCGCAAATTTACTGAATTTTTATCTCGTTATTTACCAGCACAACCGGGTAAAATCGAGACGCCAGAAGGCAAAGTCATTGGTGAACATCAAGGGTTGATGTACCACACATTAGGCCAACGCAAAGGGCTTCATATTGGAGGTCAAAAAGGTGGCGGTGGTAACGAAGATCCGTGGTATGTTGCAGATAAAGATCTAAAACGAAATGTTCTCATAGCGGTTCAAGGCGCTGATCACCCATTATTGAAATCCGATGGGCTTGTCGCTTCGCAACTACATTGGGTCTCTAGAAAATCGGTAACTGAGCCATTTAAGTGTACAGTAAAAACACGCTATCGCCAGCAAGACATCCCATGCACTGTCCTTCCCATTGACGAGAACAGCATCAAAGTTGAGTTTGATGATCCGCAAGTGGCTGTCACACCTGGTCAGTCCGCTGTCTTTTATGATGGTGAGGTGTGTTTAGGTGGCGGAATCATCGAACAACGGATATAAACGATTCATTTGAGGAGTATTAACACGTGGCTAACACAATTTATGACCGTACAATCGCATTTGCTGGCATCTGCCAAGCAGTCGCCTTGGTCAGAGAAGTCGCCAAAAATGGCCACTGTGATTCGCACGCGTTTGAAACTTCACTAAGAGCCATATTAAATACCAACCCAAACAATACATTGGATGTATTTGGTAGAGAGTCTGATTTAAAGGTGGGGCTGGAATGCCTCATTCAAGGTATTGATAATTCTCCCTCAGGCAGTGAAGTCACCCGCTATATTATTGGCCTTCTTACACTCGAGCGAAAGCTAAATGCTCGCCGAGATGCAATGTCCCAACTCGGTGATCGCATACAAACACTTGAAAGGCAAAATATACATTATGATTTGCTCGAAGACCACATGATAAGCAACCTCGCAAGTGTCTATTTAGACGTGATAAGCCCTATCGGCCCTCGAATTCAGATCACAGGAACACCAGAAGTTTTACAACAAACTGGTAACCAACATAAAGTACGTGCGCTTTTGCTGTCTGGCATACGCAGTGCAGTATTGTGGAGACAAGTCGGTGGAAAACGCCGTCACCTTGTTTTCAGTCGAAAGAAAATCGTCGAGCAAGCAAGAATTCTGCTTGCAAGAATGTAATCATCCCCAAAATTGTTATTAATATTCAGGAGAAAAAAATGGAACTGTCAGCCTTGACTGCTGTTTCACCGGTAGACGGCCGCTACGGAAGTAAAACGATTGCGTTGCGCGAAATCTTTAGTGAGTTTGGTCTCCTAAAATACCGTACCATCGTTGAAATTCGTTGGTTACAGAAGCTCTCACAAACCGATGGCATCAAAGAAGTCCCTGCTTTTAGTGCACAAGCTCATCAATTCTTAGATGATATCGCAGACAACTTTAGTGAAAGCGATGCTGCTCGTATCAAAGAAATTGAGCGTACGACTAACCACGACGTAAAGGCTGTAGAGTATTTCCTTAAAGAAAAGGTGTCAGAGGTTGCAGAACTTGATGCCGTCAATGAATTTATTCATTTTGCCTGTACCTCTGAAGACATCAATAACACCTCACACGCTTTAATGCTTAAAGAAGCACGTGAAACCGTTATTCTCCCAGAAATTCGCAACATCATTAATGCCATCAGTAAACTTGCTGAAGAATATCGTGATATTCCACTTCTTTCGCGCACTCACGGCCAACCAGCTTCACCTTCGACAATGGGCAAAGAGATGGCAAACGTCGCCTATCGTATGGAGCGCCAATACAAGCAGATTGAAAATGTTGAAATTCTAGCAAAAATCAATGGCGCTGTTGGTAACTACAATGCTCATTTATCAGCTTACCCTGAGTTAGACTGGCATGCGTTTAGTGAAGAGTTCGTAACACAATCTTTAGGTGTCACTTGGAACCCTTACACCACCCAAATCGAGCCACACGATTATATTGCCGAACTGTTTGATGCTGTTGCTCGATTCAACACCATCTTGATCGATTTTGATCGTGATGTTTGGGGCTATATCGCGCTTGGTCACTTTAAGCAAAAGACCATTGCTGGAGAAATCGGCTCTTCCACCATGCCGCACAAAGTCAACCCAATTGATTTTGAAAACTCGGAAGGAAATCTAGGGCTTGCGAACGCCGTATTCGGCCACCTTGCACAAAAGCTGCCTGTTTCACGTTGGCAACGTGACTTAACTGACTCTACCGTGTTAAGAAACTTAGGTGTGGGTGTCGGTTACGCAATCATTGCCTACACATCCACATTGAAAGGCATCAGCAAACTAGAAGTGAACCGTGAAGCACTGCTTTCCGAGTTAGACCAAAACTGGGAAGTGTTAGCTGAACCCGTCCAGACAGTGATGCGTCGTTACGGTATTGAAAAACCCTATGAAAAGCTAAAAGAGCTCACTCGTGGTAAACGTGTAGACGGCGAAGCAATGCGCAACTTTATCGATGGCTTAGAATTGCCGGAAAATGAAAAAGCGCGTCTTAAAGAAATGACACCAGCCAATTATATCGGCCAAGCGATTGAGCTAACTGATAAGCTGTAAGCTATTTGAAAAACCCCTAATGATTTCATTAGGGGTTTTTATCTAATACTGACTAAATAAAGTAGTAACGAGCACCAACATTATAGATATCGTTGTGATTACTAGTACCATCTGAGTTGGTTGACATATTAATATCATTCTCAGTAAAGATTTCAACACGCTCAGTGATATCCCAGTAAATACCATAAACCGCATATTGTATCTTGGCAGCATCACCAGCTGTATCTTGTCGTAAAGTATCGTATCCACCGAGTAATCGAATACCGTTGGCAAATGAGTACGCCACCTTAGCATCCATACCCTGTGCTTTATCATAAATGGTATTGTTTGCTGTCACATACCCTGTCCAACCAGCAAAGTTTTCTTGGTTTCTATATACGCCGTAGTTTGCGGCAGCATACCAACCTTTCCCTCTGCCCCATTGACCATATTGCACACCGATAGCTTGTGCTTTTGGCGTCAGCTCACCATTGCTGACCGCACCATTGTTCACCGTTGTACCAGCCACATTGATTTCATCAACCTGCGCTTGGTTATACGCCACACCAAAGTTAAGCCCCGTGCCAATATCCAAGTGACCCATGATATTCACACCATAGCCATGCTTAATATTACCTTGGGCATCCGTAGAGCTATTAGTTAGTGCTCCAAACTGTTCCTGATTCGTGTGGGCGGTTGCGTACTGAAGAGCAAATGAAACTGGACCAAAGTCGTTTCGCCATTGAATAACGCCATCAGCTTCACCTGTACCAAACCCAGCGCCATTAGAGTTATTTGAATATACTCCAGATCCAACTTGGTCAAACGAGTTGTACATATCGGTGCCGCTCACGACATCGTAGTACACACCATATCTTTTACCTGCTGATATACCCGTGTCCCAATTGTCAGAATGATGCTTAAACGCAATATAAGACTCATCGTTGGTAAACATTGGATCTGAGTCATCACCCGTGTTTTGGTTCAAAAAGTCGAATCCCCAAGCAGAATGTGCGTTAAACAGCCAGTTATTTTGCAAATACTGTACATAGTCTAAACCAAGCATGGATGAGCCACTGGTTAGCTTCGGATCAGTGTTGCTGTTTGCCTCGGATTCATTGTTCAAAGCAACGTGCAAGTAGCCCAGCATGCTGAGTTGATCTTTGCCGGATTTATAAAGTATGAATGGACCACTATTATTTTCCGGAGCTACTTGCGATATTGCCAAAGCACCACTATTGCTATCAGCAAATACGGAAGTTGACGCCAAAGCGCCAGCAATAATAGAAGGTATTAAGAGCTTTTTCATTTTTATCTCTAATGTTAATAATTTATATAGACAGAGCCAGACATTATTATTTTGGTATCAGTTCAAGTTTCCATACTCTATATAAGATTTATCTGTTCTCATTTCCTAATTATGATTGATATAACCGATGCAATTTCTTATGTTAGCTAGACTGGCTTAGTTGAAATGTCAGTTTTACTCACCCAACCTTCAGCTCGTAGAAAAAAGGCAATCGGAAGCGTACTTTCTCGATTGCCAAACCAAAAACTTAAATAAGATGAATAACATAAGTAACTTTCAATGAATGAGTCAGCCTAAGCTGAAAGCCCACAACATCACTGTTAAACGAGCTGTCAATCAATTACCTAAAAGGATACTTACGCGTTTTATTCTGTATTAAAAGGTGAATTTTATAAAGTATTTAAATTATACACCTCGGTCAACTGTATTAATTTAAACTATAAAACCTACTACATTAGATATGTATTTATATAAAAAATAGCTTCAATAAAACCATCATCAAAAAATTAATACTTGCCGATGGTTGAATAATTTTTTAAATAACAAAAAAAAGAAATAACTTAGAGACAATAAAAAAGCCTAGCGCATGGCTAAGCTTTTTGGGGTAAATACGTATGGTTAGATTATAGATTTCTCAATGCATCAATACGTTTATCTAGCGGAGGGTGGCTCATTAGCAACTCGGTCAAGGTCTTCTTACCATTAATACCAAATGCCATCATTGACCCTTCTAACTGAGGCTCGTGGCTCATCTTCAGTCTTTCCAGTGCCGCAATCATCTTGTGTTTACCCACAAGGTTTGCAGCTCCGGCATCGGCGTAAAACTCACGGCGGCGGCTATACCACATAGTGATAAAGCTCGCGAGGAAACCAAATACTAGCTCCAACACGATAGAAACAGCAAAGTAGACTAAATAGTTAGTACCTTGCCCTTCTTCGTTATCGTTCGACGAAACGATGTTGGCAATAAATCTCGATAAAAAGATCACGAAAGTGTTCACCACACCCTGTAGCAACGTCATGGTGACCATGTCACCGTTTGCAATATGGCTCATCTCGTGCGCAAGTACCGCTTCTGCTTCATCACGAGTCATGTTGTGCAGTAAACCAGTAGACACTGCAACCAGAGAGTCATTGCGCTTTGCACCTGTCGCGAATGCATTGATATCTGGAGAGTCATAAATCGCGACACTCGGCATACCAACACCAACCTTCTGCGATTGCTGCCTAACCGTCTCAAGTAACCAATGTTCTGTTTCATTACGTGGATTTTCAATCACCATACCGCCTACTGATCTTAATGCCATACCCTTAGACATCAGTAGCGAGATGAAAGATCCACCAAAGCCAAACAGTGCTGCAAGTAGCAGTAAGCCAGATAAGCTTCCTGGCTGAATGCCAGTCACCGCATAAACTATATTCAAAACAATACCTAGCACTAGGATAACGGCTAAGTTAGTTGCTAAGAATAACAAAATTCGTTTCATTCACTTTCTCCTAATGAACTGACAAGCGACTACATAAGATAAGCAGACGTTTGCGTACGCCCTCAAACTTATCAAATAAGCCTATACTTATTATACATATAGTCCAGACTTTAAATTTCAAGATTTCACCACAAATTGCAACAAATAGTGACCTCATAGGGTCTCTTTCGCAGCTAACACCCACAACCATTTAGACTTTAGTCTTATTGAGTTCACCAATTAAAACACTTACAGTTACCACTATAATAATAATAGTAACCGACACACACACAAGGATTAGGCTATGGTGGAAATAGGCAACTATCAAATGGCGATTGATTTACTGTGCTGCCACTTAGGTCTTACTGAAGACGAAGCAAAACAGCAGCTAGGTATCTCAACAGAGAAGCAAGCTGAAAAGACGATTACGGATAAAGAGAGACATGCGGTAGTAGGCATGTCCGAAGAAAAGTGATTTGACGATAATTTTCTTTAGCTTTGGGGCTGCGTTTGCAGCCCTTATTTTTTGCCTGCCATTCTGAGCTTAGTTGCTCAACAAGAGATCTGGCTTAATGTATTTTGCGAGATCGTTTCGCTTCACACTAGGTAAGTATGGAATTTCACCAATTTTTGGCGCTGCCATCTTATTTTCAAGCATTTCGATGATGTCGTTGTAGTGCTCAGTACCAGGATTGATTCGATTTGCCACCCAACCCGCGATTTCAAGCCCATCAGCACGAATTTGTTCCGCAGTAAGTATCGCATGATTAAGGCAGCCTAATTTAATTCCAACCACCAAAACCACTGGCAACTTTTCTTTTTTCACCCAAGTCGACAAATAGTCTTCGTCCGAGACTGGAACGCGCCAACCACCTGCACCTTCAACCAACACAACGTCAGCATTGCTCTTGTGTTTAGCCAGTTTTTCACTGAGCACTTGGTAGTCAATGTCTACGTCCTGTTTTTTGGCGGCTATATGTGGCGATGCTGGCAATTCAAGTGCATACGGATTGACATCATCATAAGCGATATCTTGAGTCGCCGCTTCTTGAAGGTGAAGAGCGTCTGAGCTTCTAAATCCGTCTTCTGTAAACTCACACCCTGCGGCCACAGGCTTGTAGCCAATGGTTAATAATCCCTTGGTCGCGAAAGCATTGAGTATCGCTTTTGACGCCACCGTTTTACCTACGTCTGTATCGGTTCCTGCAACAAATAATGCATCAATCATAGATGAATAACCCCTAAACATACCTGATAACTGGCAGGTAATAATCCAAATTGGTTTTTGAAAACTTGATACGCATGCTCTACTTGCATAAACGTTTTTCGACTTGTTAGCCCCTGAGAGCGGCCCACGACATGATTGGCACCAATGCCCTTAAGATCTCGCATCAACTCAAATGCAGATTGGTACCATAAAGTAACGGTTGGACAGTCTAGTTCATACTCCGCACACCTTGCTTGAGCTAACGCAATTTTTACTTGATTACTGGTGATAAAATCATTCACATGTTGATACGAATCGATGCTCGCCCAAGCATGTTTTAACTCGCTTAACGAGCCATCAAGTAAAGTGGAGAAAAAAGCTGAGCCGCGATGCTCGTTAGACTTGATCACACGCTTTATTTCTCTCAGTGGATTGGATAGATCCGCACACCATTGCAGTGCCAAACTTGAAAACACATAGTCAACACTATTCGATTCAATAGGTAGTTCTTCCGCATCGGCCAACAAGTAAGTCACCTTGTGTTCGCCACAACGCTGTTTCGCTTCCAGCAACATACCCGGTGAAAGATCGGCACAAATGACGCTCGCACCGCGAGCAAGAAGCTTTTCGGCAAAATATCCTGTGCCGCAGCCCAAATCCAACACCGTTTTTCCTGACAAATCATTTGGCATTTTTGCCAGCAGCCTTTGCCCCACATCACGCTGAAACTGAGCATAATTGTCATAGTGAGTCGAGGCTTTGCAAAACGCACTCGCCACTGCAACTTTGTCCACGCCTTGATTTTCACATACAGCATGAGCTGTATTCGTAGACCCTTGCATCATAAGCTCTCCGTGATTTGTAAAATCGCGTCGCATAATTGAGTTACCTGTTTAACGGTGTGATTTGCTGTTAAGGTTAAACGTATTCTTGATTGGCCTTTTTGCACCGTCGGAGGACGAATCGCTGTGGCCCAAAAGCCCTGCTGCCGTAACCTTTCCGCGCACGCTAATGCCGCTTCAGTCTGACCAATCACCAAAGGTTTAATCGGTGTATTGGTGTCAACATAACCATCTAAGCCATGGAGTTTTTGCTGATAAATCGCTTGCAGCTCGATGAGTTTATCGCGACGCCACTGCTGAGTTTGAATAAAAGACAATGACGCTTGCAAGGCATAAGCTTGAGAGGGTGGAATCGCGGTTGAGTACACATGATGACGAGAAAACTGCATCAAGTAATCACCTAGTTGCTCACTACATAAGATCGCTGCACCAGATAGCCCAAATGCCTTACCAAACGTCACTACTAACACGTCAGGTTTGATTTGCTGCTCGCAGGTGCTTCCTCGCCCTTCTTCGCCAAGTACGCCAATACCATGCGCATCATCCACCGCTAGCCACGCTCTGCCTTCACACACCTGCTTGATATCCTGCAAGGGCGCTTGATCGCCATCCATACTAAACACACCTTCCGTCACGACTAAGGTATGTTCGTTATCATCAAAATAGCTGGTCAAATGCTGAACATCATTGTGCTTAAAGCGCTTCATATTGGCTTCACACAGGCTGCCTGCTTCCATCAATGAAGCGTGGTTTAACCTGTCTTGAAGTAACAAATCACCCTTTTTCATTAAGGAAAAAAGCAAAGCCTGATTCGCAGAAAAACCAGAGCTAAATAAAATCGCTCGTTCATAGCCAAGCCATTCACATAACGATTGCTCCAGCTCAAAATGGGCGCGGCTAAACCCGGTGACAATGGGAGACGCGCCACTGCCACTGCCATGAAGATCCAGCCCTTTTTGCCACGCTTTAGCGAGATCAGGGTCGCTAGCTAGACCAAGATAGTCATTACTGGAAAAGTTGACATACTGATGCCCGTTGTGTTCCAACAGAGCCGTATTGGCATTGTGGAACGGCACTAGCGTGCGCGTCAGATCTTCATCGCGTCGTTTTTGCAGTGCTTTCGAGATCCGAATATCAAACGCTGGCATCGTAAAATAAATCGTCTTCCGTTGGCCTTGCCGCTACACGCTCGACTACTTGATCCAACAGCTCACTCTCTTGGATTTCATCCGGCTTTTGGCTAACGTGTTGACTATTTATGCCCAAACGCTTGAACAGCTGCATATCACTGTCTTCATCTGGGTTTGGTGTGGTTAATAATTTGCAACCATAGAAAATAGAATTGGCCCCTGCCATAAAGCAAAGCGCTTGTGTTTGTTCGTTCATGCCTTCACGACCTGCTGAAAGACGAACGGCAGACTTAGGCATCATAATACGGGCAACGGCGACCAGTTTAATGAAGTCAAAATGATCGACATCTTCTGCTTTTTCCAGTGGTGTACCTTTGACCTTGACCAACATATTGATTGGCACACTTTCCGGTTGTGTCGGCAAGTTTGCCAACTCTACCAATAATCCGGCTCGGTCGTTGGTGCTTTCACCCATGCCAATAATGCCACCAGAGCACACTTTCATCCCGGCGTCACGCACATGAGACAGCGTATCTAAACGATCTTGGTAAGTTCGTGTTGTGATGATATTGCCGTAATATTCTGGAGAGGTATCAAGGTTGTGGTTGTAATAATCAAGCCCGGCATCAGACAGCTCTTTTGCTTGATCCGAGGACAACATGCCTAGCGTCATGCACGTTTCCAGACCCATGCCTTTCACGCCTTGAATCATCTGAATCAAATGCGGCATATCACGCTCTTTGGGGTTCTTCCACGCCGCGCCCATACAAAAACGTGTCGAGCCAGCATTTTTGGCTTTTTGCGCCGCATCCAAAACACGCTCAACTTCCATCAAACGCTCGCGATCCACGTCAGTGCGATAATGTGCGCTCTGTGGGCAATATTTACAATCTTCTGGGCACGCCCCTGTTTTGATGGAAAGTAACGTGCTGACCTGAACGTAGTTGTCGGGATGATATTTTCGGTGAACTTGCTGGGCTTCGAAAAGCAGGTCCATAAAGGGTTTGTTTAAGAGTTCTCGTACTTCTTGTACTGTCCAGTTTTGACGCACTTCCACGGGGTTACCTTTTTATTAGAGGGATTATTTTGTTGGCTAGTCTACCGACACAGGATAGACTGTCAACATATCATAAAAATCAAAGTTTACAATTGGTTAATTTTTAATCTGAGGGAGTTATGGATTTAGAGTTTGATCGTCAGCATATTTGGCACCCGTATACGTCCACTATCAACCCATTAACTTGTTATCCTGTGGTTGGCGCAAGAGATGTGTATTTTCAGTTAGAAGATGGCCGTGAGGTGATTGATGGAATGTCATCTTGGTGGGCAGCCATTCATGGCTATAACCATCCACACCTCAATGCGGCTGCACATGGGCAAATTGATAAAATGTCCCACGTCATGTTTGGTGGCATCACTCATGAGCCCGCAATTAATCTTTGTAAGCGCCTACTGAACTTGGTGCCAGATAACTTAGAGCACGTGTTTCTCGCCGATTCGGGCTCGGTTTCCGTCGAAGTTTCTTTGAAAATGGCGCTGCAATACTGGCATGCCAAAGGAGAAAAGCGGCCTAAGTTTTTGACCGTGAGAGATGGTTATCACGGTGACACGTTCGCGGCAATGTCGGTGACTGATCCAAACAACTCGATGCATTCTTTGTACAAAGGGTTCCTGCCAGAACATATTTTTGCACAGTCGCCACAAACGGGCTTTTGGCAAGATTGGCAACCGTCGGATATCGATGACTTCAAGCAAAAGCTGACCGTGCATCACGCAGAAGTGGCGGCAGTAATCCTTGAGCCTATCGTGCAAGGTGCAGGCGGGATGCGATTGTACCATCCTGAGTTTTTAAGACAGGTTCGAGCGCTTTGTGATGAATTCGGTGTACTGCTGATTTTAGATGAAATCGCCACTGGTTTTGGCCGTACTGGGAAGTTGTTTGGTTGTGAGCATGCTGGTATCAAGCCTGATATCATGTGTGTGGGCAAAGCTCTCACCAGCGGCTATATGACCTTGTCGGCCGCCATCACCACCAAAGAAGTGGCCATGACGGTGTGCGGAGGCGAAGCAGGCTGCTTTATGCATGGCCCAACGTTTATGGCTAACCCACTTGCCTGCGCGGTGGCCAACGCCAGTTTAGAGCTCATCGAGAAAAACGAGTGGCAAGCGCAAACCAAGCAGATAGAACACTTGTTCTCTGAACTGCTGCCGAAGCTTAACCATTATGATCTGGTAAAAGAGACGCGCTGGCTAGGAGCAATCGGTGTGGTAGAAACCACACGGCCAGTCAATATGGAGCCCATTCAACGGTTGTTTGTCGAGCATGGCGTCTATATCAGGCCATTCGGTAGATTAATCTATATGATGCCGCCTTTTATTAGCCAGCCTGAGCACATTGAGAAACTCGTGTCGGCCATTGAAGCTGCGCTCAATACGCCCGAGTGTTTTCTCAGTAACTAGCCACAACAAAAAAGGGAGCCAATAAATGGCTCCCAACACTCAGTAATAAAAAGGCAGTAACACATAAAACCTTTTGATACTTATCTTAAGACTGAGATTGCTGCTGTTTAACCCATTGCTCAAACTGAGCACGCTCTTGTGGGTTAGCACGGCTATACCACAGCTTAAGCTGGAGAATATTTTCTGTTTCGCCTTTGGCACTTTTGCCGCCGTTGGCTTGTTCAAGCTCTTGTTTAAGCTCGCGTATTTTACCTGACTCATATACTAAGCCATTTTTCTTGTTATAAGCTGTAACTAACGCTAATACATCACGATAAGGGAAAGCTCCTTCTGGTGCAGGCAATACAAGCTGCTTACTAGGAACTGTTTTTCCATTAGACGTGAAGACATAGACTGGCTTCTTATCGTCTGTCAGTCTTTTTACTTTGGAATACTGATTGGAAACAAGACTTACATCGACCGTCTGATAGCCTTTGCTATTGATGACGGCAAGGTAAGGGTAAAAGCTTAGGTACTCTTTTTGAGCCCCTTTTTGTAGACGCGATCCAAACTCTAATACAATCTGATTGTCACCGGGTTGCAGCTCAATAGACTTAGTTCTGACTTTTTCTCCATTAAGCACTGTAATTTCTATACCGGTATTTGCATTTAATGTTGCTGCCGACACCAAGCCAGCAAATGCCAGCAAAAAGAACCCCAAGAAAAACTTCTTATACAGCATACTATTCTCCTTAATAGCTCTAAAGAAAAAGCCAACGTAACACGTTGGCTTTCAGTTTTATACTAAGTTAATAAATAACTTAGAATGTGTAGTATGTACCGAAGACAATAGAGTCTGCGTCTAGGTCTACGCCACCAGTTTGGTTTACGCCAGCTTCAGCTTTCGCTGTCTGGTACTCAAGAAACGCTAGCAAATTGTCAGTGAATGTGTATTCCGCACCAACAAGAAGCGTTTTCACATCTGCATTATTCACATCAGAAGTAGTTGAGGTAGAAGCTGTAACTATTGTTCTCTTATCGTTGGACATCACTGAGTAAGTAGAATATAGACGTACGCTATCAAACGTATAGGCCGCAGCTAAGCCATATGAGTTACCTTCATAAAAGCTAGCTGTTGCCGTACTTATTGTTGCTAGATTTGAATCTTCCCAGAAACCGAAGTCCTTGACGCCTTCATAAGCCATATAAGTAGCTGCTAGATAGAAGCCACTAACATTCATAGAAGCTGACACACCACCTTTGTAGTAATCTGTACCAGCATACTGTTTATCAGTAGTCGTTATCCCCGTAGCTTGATCACCTGTTTGATATGAAGCACCTAGGCTGAACATACCCATATCATAGTTGGCAGAAGCGCCCCACGTAGGATCAACGCCATCAGTACTATCTGTGGTGACATCAGCAACTAACGTTAGGTTATCAACTCCATAGAACTTGAAGCCAATACCGTGACCAGCAGACTCTTCATGGTGCCCACCTGCATTACCTAGGTAAAAGCCTTCGTTACTGATATCGTCTTTTTCAGTTGCATCCATGGAGTCAGCCCAGTCACCGTGCTCACCCATTACGACACCCCAAGAATCTGTTTTCACACCTGCATAAAGGTCATCAAACTTAGCGGTAAAGTCTGAGCTTGTGCTTTTCCATTCTTGGTTTGCTGTTTCGATCTCAAACGAGCCAAACGCGGTAAACATATCGTTAAGTTTATGTTCTCCATCGATCTGGATCTTAGCCCACAGATTTACATTAGGGTTATATTTCGTCTTTGTCTTAGAGTTAGCTGCAGAGCTTGTTTCTCTTTCCCATTGAGATAGGTAGGAATCAATCTCACCCTTGAGTGACACTTTCGAAGTATCTGATCCATAGATTTGTGCTGCGTTAACAGTACCAGCCGTAGCTAGTACCGCTAGAGCGATTAGCGTCTTTTTCATAGTAATCCACTGCCTTTTCTTAGCGGGAAGTCCTTATCCGGTTCCCTTTATGTTTTTGGTAATCACTCAAACTCTTATTGGTCGGATGTCACTACCGTCAAATTCCGTAGCTAAGCTTGCTAGAGAATCCCCAGGCTGTCAAATAGCCTAAAAATCTACATCTAAAAACAAATAAATCCATTTAAATTCAATAACTTGAATGTAAAAACTTGATTTATAAGTATTTACTTAAGTATTAGCACGTAAATCTACATTTTGTAACACTACTCTTACATTTGAATGATCTAGCTAATTTCATCGATTATTATTAATTAAAATAGAATTTAATTTTTTATAATTGGAATAATTAAGACTATTTAACTATCCGATTTATTTTTATTTACAGCTTTTTTACTAGAATTCATTTTGTGATTGCGATCCAATTTTGGCTCAAAAAAAACCGAATTCGTGACCTCAATAGCATGTGTAGATATGTGTTAATATTGGCTTTCCGAACGATTAGGTCCCGTTATGCTTGCCAAAAACATTCAAACTTCGATTAGAACCAGTTACCAAAATTTACAGGCTCAATTAGAAAACTTCGTTCCGCGCCGAGCGCAGAACTATTTAGTGGCTGAAATTGCCAAAACATTGTGCGGTGAATATCACCAAAACAACCGGATGATTGTCGCGGAAGCGGGAACAGGGATTGGCAAGTCTCTGTCTTATTTAATGGCTGCCATTCCTGTGGCAGTGTTGAACAACCGCAAAGTGGTCATTTCTACTGCCACTGTCGCCTTGCAAGAACAGCTACTGGACAAAGACCTACCGCTTTATCGTCGCATAACCGACTTAGATTTTCGTTTTCAACTGGTCAAAGGCCGACAGCGTTATTGCTGCGCGGAAAAGCTCATGGTGGCCAGTGGTACAGATGGCGGCCAACTGGCGATTTTTGAGACTAAGCCAAAAGAAAAAGACATTAATCTGCTGCAAGAGCTGTATCAAAACTTGGCGACAGGAAAATGGGACGGCGACAGAGACTCTTGGCCAGAGCCGATTAAGGATGAGTTGTGGTCCATGATTGTCAGTGATAAGCACAGCTGCAACAATGCGTTACCTGCTCACAGACAATGCCCTTTTCAAAAATCGCGAGCGGAGTTAGACAAAGCCGATGTGGTTGTCGCTAACCATAGCTTGGTGATGGCTGATGCCGATCTCGGTGGTGGTGTCATCTTACCTGAGCCTGAAAACACGATATATGTGTTTGATGAGGCTCATCACCTGCCCAAGGTTGCACGCGACCATTCCTCTGCCGCAGCAAGCTTAAAAGGCGCAGCCAGCTGGCTAGAAAAACTCAACCAATCGGTCACCAAATACGCCAATTTGGCCGACGAAAAGCGCGTAAGTCGATTTCGCAATGAGTTACAAGACAGCATACAACGACTTGTGCCTTCCCTCACTCAGTTGGCAAGACAGTTTAACCCTACCCAGTTTGAAGAAAAGTGTTATCGGTTTGAGCATGGTGATTTACCCAGCTGGTTAGAAGAAGAAGCACAATCATTAAAGCAGCTTTCAAGCAAAGGGCATCAAGCCATTAATAAAATTGCTGATTTAATTGCTGAGCGAATTAAAGACGGCGAAGTTTCGAATAAACTGGCTGAGCCTGCTCTGGCAGAAATCGGCTTCTATATACAAAGGATGGAAAATCTCACCCAAGTATGGAGCTTAATGGCCGAGCCTAAGCGCGAAAAAGGCGCGCCGCTGGCACGCTGGCTGGAGCTGCACCCTGACAAAGAAGGCGACTTTATTGTCAATGTCTCGCCGCTTGAAGCCGGGTGGAAACTGGATCAGCAGATTTGGAGCCGATGCATCGGCGCAGTACTCACCTCGGCGACAATGCGTGCACTTAACTCGTTTGCTTTTTTCTGCCAACAAGCAGGGGTGAGCAATAAAGAAGAAGATGGCACTCGCTTTTTAGCCCTAGCCTCGCCTTTCGACTACGCCAATCAAGGTGAATTGTATATCCCTAAAATGAAGCTCGAGCCTGCGGCAGACCAATTTACCGATGCGCTTTGTGATATTTTGCCTTCTCTAATCGTTGAGAACAAAGCCAACCTTGTGCTGTTTGCTTCCTATTGGCAAATGAATCAAGTCTCCGATTCATTAACTAAGCTATTCACAAAGAAGGGTTGGGCGTTGCAAGTTCAAGGTGATGCCTCGCGCTCAAAAATCCTAAATAAACATAAAACTCTAGTACAGTGCGGAAAAACAAGTGTGCTATTTGGTACTGGCAGCTTTTCTGAAGGATTGGATTTACCCGGAGAACTATTAGAGAACCTAATTATTACCAAAATTCCGTTTGCCGTACCGACCTCCCCCGTGGAACAAGCTCACTCGGAATACATCGAGCATAAAGGTGGTAATCCATTTATGCAGATCACGGTACCGGAAGCGAGCAAAAAATTGATCCAATCTGTCGGTCGCTTGCTGCGTAAAGAACAGGATTCTGGTAGAGTCGTCATCCTTGATCGACGTATTGTCACTAAGCGTTATGGCCAAGCTCTTCTCGACTCGCTGCCGCCATTCAAGAGAAACATTGAGTACTAAGGCGTTCAAACCCTACACTGTACTAGCGACTATATCTTTATTATAAGAAAACACCTTATGGAATATATTGAGCCAACCACGTTGGTCATTTTGGCTTTGGTTGCCTTTGCGGCAGGTTTTATCGATGCGGTTGCTGGCGGCGGCGGCATGTTAACCGTCCCCGCTTTGTTATCTTTGGGTTTACCACCGCATATCGCATTAGGTACGAATAAAGTGGCGGCTTCGTTTGCTTCCTCTACGGCAGCATTCACCTATTATAAAAAACGCCTATTTAAGCCTAGATATTGGTTGCGATCATTTATCGCCACCTTTGTTGGCGCGATTGCGGGTGTATTGTTAGTGGATAAAATCAGTACGGCTTTTTTAGATAAAGCACTACCACTGATTATTCTTGCCGCTGCCATCTACACAATTTGGCATAAAACACCCGACGGAAATAAAAACGCTATTCCGACGTCTGATCCTAAATTTCATACCAAACAATTAAGCCAAGGAATCGCATTAGGCTTCTACGATGGCATGGCAGGCCCTGGCACTGGTGCGTTTTGGACGGTCAGTTCCATGGCATTATATCGATTGAACATCCTACTGGCGTCTGGCCTAGCAAAAGCGATGAATTTTACCAGTAATATTACCGCCCTCATTGTGTTCGCGTATTTGGGCCATGTACACTGGGCGCTAGGCTTAACAATGGGGGTTTGCTTGATGATCGGCGCTTATGCTGGCGCACATTCTGCCATTCGATTTGGGGCAAAGTTTATTCGTCCAATGTTTGTCTTCGTGGTCAGTGTGCTGGCGGTGAAGCTTGCCTATCAGGCTTGGTTTTAAATTATGCAGCTACAAGATATCAAAATCACATTAGATAACTTGCTAAAGCAAGCCGCAGTAGTTGATCGGCAGCGAGGTGAACATCACCAAGCGCTGTTTGATTCGCGACTGTTTCATAGTAAATCGCGATTATTGGTCCCTTGTGTTGAAGAAGCGAAAGCAACATTAGACAGCTTAATGAGGGAACAAGCTGCAGAAAAACTCACCGCTCAACGAGCTGAATTTTTGACCGAACGCCTAGTGGCACAAATCCAAGCTATCCAACGAGAATTATCGACCCAGTCTATTCGCCGCGATGAACCTAAGCACTATCATCACTTTCGAAAGTCCATTAATCAACTATATCAAGAGCTTGCTCAGCACCAAGAGTGGGAAAGACGCTTAAAAGATATGGTTCGTGCCGAAGAACTGGCCTTGTCACAAGCGTCCTTTCATCAACAATCGCAAGCACAGCAGAAACTCATCAAGACCGAGCAACGGTTAAAACGCTGCCAAGAGTCTAAATTAAAATTAGAAAAACAAATCACTTTCAGAGAGAAGAATCAATAGCCATGAGTTCTGACCAATCCAACCAATCTGATAACACACCAAATCCACTTGATAATGCACCAGACGAAATCAAGCTCGCGGTGGATCTCATTTATCTTTTAGAGACTAATGAAGTCGATTTAGAAACTGCTCTTGCTGCGTTAGACATCGTGAAACACGATATTGAAAACAAACTCAGCACAAAAGGAAAATAATGTACCAGCTTAGCTTCCCATTGCCTCAATTTATGCGTGAACATTGGCAAAGAAAGCCAGCCGTCATTAAGTCTGGTTTTGTGGATTTTGTTGATCCCATATCGCCGGAAGAGCTTGCCGGATTATCTTTAGAGGAAGACGTAGACTCAAGGTTTATTTCCAACGCCGATGACCAGTGGGTGGCCGAGCATGGTCCATTTGAAGAAAGTAAATTTGCCAACTTGGCCGAGAGCCATTGGCAGTTAGTGGTGCAGGCGGCCAACCATTGGCACTCTGGTGTGGCGTCACTTGTCCCGGCTTTTGGCCAGATTCCCCAATGGATGTTTGATGATGTGATGATCAGCTACTCTTCACCGCATGGGGGCGTGGGGCCACATATTGATCAGTATGATGTTTTTATCGTGCAAGGTTCGGGGAAACGTCATTGGCGAGTCGGAGCAAAAGATGAGGGACAGTATAAAGAGGTCATTCAAGGGCAAGCATTAAGACAAATTGAACAATTTGATGCCATCATTGATGTTGTTTTAGAGCCCGGCGACATACTCTATATTCCACCCGGATTTCCTCATGAAGGGTATGCGCTGGAAAATAGTATGAGCTATTCCATTGGTTATCGCACGCCCAAAGAACAAGAGCTGATTAGCCAGTTTGCGGACTATTACCTTGAACATGGCTTTGGCGAAAATCATGTCGGCACGCAAGATATTCAGATGCAATCTAATATTGGCGAAATTAGCACTTCAACTTACCAAAAGCTTAGTGATTTAATCTACCAAAACATTAAAGAACCTAAGCGGATGAAAGCATTTTTAGGCACCATGTTAAGTCAACCTAGGCATCAGTTGGATATCGCTGAGCCCGAATTTCCTTATACACCAGAACAAGTGGAAGAAGAGTTTACTCTAGGTACCACGCTAGTCAAAACCTCCGGGTTAAAAGCCTTCTATCACGAGGACTGCAGCGAATCCATTTACATAAACGGTGAAAAGTTTGATATTCACCACGACAAGCAGCTTCTCGACAAATTGTGTAATTGCGAAAGCTTTGCCTTGGCTGATCTTCATATCGAATCGGAAAGAACTATTGAAGTCATCACTCAGCTAGTCAATAAAGGCTACTGGTATTTTCAGTACAATTACTAAGCCTCACTTTGGTGACCAGTTTAACGTTGCACTACACTTTAAACTGGTTAACCAACTGCTGCTGCTTACTTGATAGCGACCCGATTTGCTCACCGACCGCTTCAGATTCGCCGGCTTGCTCTAGGATCTGTGCACTCAAATCGCGAATATTGGTCACACTCTGATTAACTTCGCCGGAAACCGCTTGCTGCTCTTCAGCGGCGCGGACGATCTGCGAGTTCATGTCGTTAATAGCAGCAATCGATTCGAAGATATGATTGAGCTGCTCTACTGCTTGTTTCACTTGTTGCGCCGAGTCATTCGCCAGCGTATTTCCTTGAGAAATCGCATCGACGACATCTTGCGTACCTTTTTGCACTTTATCGATCACTTGGCGAATTTCGCCAACAGAGTCTTGCGTTCTACTGGCAAGGTTTCTCACCTCATCAGCAACGACCGCAAATCCTCGTCCTTGTTCACCTGCGCGAGCCGCCTCAATGGCTGCATTTAGCGCCAACAAATTGGTTTGCTCTGAAATGCCTTCAATAACCGTCAAAATATCGGTAATATTCGCGTTGTTTTTCGCCAGCTCTTCGACCACTGGCACAGCGCTTGTCATCCGTTCTACCAGCTTCATCATTTCTTGCTCAGAGCGCTCAATCACCTGCTTACCAGAATTAGCAGCGTCGTTTGCTTCTCCTGCCGCATTGACCGCCACCTCTGCGTTTTGTACTACCAGCCCAGCGGTCTGCGTCATTTCTTCACATGCGGTCGCCACCAGATCCACTTCTTTAAATTGCGACTCGCTACTGGTGCGCGTATGCACTGCCGCGGTTTTCGCCTGTTCGGTGGTGTTTGCCACTTCGTTAGTAGTATCAACAACTTGGCTAATGGTATTTTGCAACTTTTCGAGGAATAAATTAAACCCACTGGCAAGCTGACCAATTTCATCTCTAGATTTGATTTCTAAACGTTGGGTTAAATCACCCTCTCCAGAGGCAATATCATCTAGCCTTGCCACAACTGCGCGTATCGGTTTCACAATGCTTAGCGCCATAAACGCGATCACGGCCAAGCCAATGATGACCAAGATAGCCCCAACACTGAGCTCGGTTAGCACACCTTTCTCGACTTGCGTGCTGATCATCTTATCCAAATGATCCGCGTCCGCTAATACACTTGCTCTCGGCATTTCAAAAATTACGCCCCAAGTTTGGTTGGCAATTTGGATTGGTGCAAACACGGTCAACCAGTTGCCATCCGTGCTCCACTTGGCCACCACCTCATTACCAAATAAAAAGTCGGTCACCGCTTCACTAGAAACGTGCTCGCTGCTAAACGGCGATCCCACTGGTAACGACGTATTATCAGAGGCAATGAGTGAGCCATCCAAACTAATGATGAAGATATCCCCAGAGCCGTTGAATAGGCTTTTATCAGACTCTTGGGCAATGGAAGAAAGCTGGTTCAAATTCAAGTCGATGCCAAAAAAGCCAATGGCCTCACCGTCTTGTATGATTGGTACCGAGATAGAAGAGGTTAAAATCTTGCCTTGCGCAGTTTGTGCTAATTTCGGGCTCGACACGCAAGTGTTGCCACTGGAAAGAGGACAAAAGAAACGCTCGCTATTGCCAGAATCCGCCAATGCTTGTTCACTTAATACATTATCCGTTGCTTCTCCATCCCCGCTTTTCAGCCAATAAGAAGCAAAACGGCCTTTTTCATTAGAACCTACGTAATGGGCATTTTCATAGTTACTGTCTTCACTGTCCAATAAGTCTGGCTGAAAGACTAGGTAGGCACCTTGAATGTTCTGATAATTGACGACGACATTTTTCACCATATCGTTCAATGCCGTACGTAAGTCCTCACTCGAACCGAAATTTTCTTCGGTATTGACTTTATAAAACAACGCATTGGTTGCGATCATTTCAGAGCGATATATCGCTTCATTGAGGTATTCTGCCACGAGGGAAGCATTGAAAAGAGCTCGCGTTTCTAGCAGTTGCTGGGACTTATTGATAACGGATTCTGAGCTTTGCGCTTTGATGATTCTTTGGTTTTCAACGGCGTTGTAAACCGAGAATCCAACCAAAGCAAGTGAAGTGATGAGCAAGCAGCATCCCGCGAGAAGGGTGATCTTCCACTGAACAGAAAGGGTTCGCATACAATTTCCTTATCAAAAGCCACAAATTATCAGCTTTAGAAATACTCGTTCCAATTAGACCACAATCGCCTTATGGATCAACGGAAAGATTAAAAATTTGTTAATTTTATTACTAAAGATAGTCAATTTTGTGGAGGTCAAACAGGATCATTTGCCCTACCTCAACCACAAAATGACACCAGACTCATATGTATCGACCAGAGTTTGTAATACTTTAAGGAAAATTTGTTGGCAGGAGTTACAGCGCGGTTTGCGCCTATATCTGTTAAACAGATATAAAAAAGAACTAGGCAGGGAGTAAAGGCAGGTGCGCCGAATACGCGCACCTGAAAGAAGTTACTTGGAGAATGTCGCCCAAATTGGCGCATGGTCAGATGGTTTCTCTATCCCGCGTAATTCATAATCGATTTCTGACTCAGTACATTTCTTCGCCAGAGACGGGGTTGCAAGAATCACGTCGATTCTTAGCCCGCGATTATCGTTAAATCCTTTTGAGCGATAATCAAACCACGAGAACCTATCATCAACGTTTGGTTGGAGATTTCTGAAGGTATCTTCAAAGCCCCAATCCAAAAGTTTGCTCAGCCATTCCCGCTCTTCAGGTTGGAATGAACATTTACCTGTTTTTAGCCAACGCTTACGGTTTTGTTCACCAATTCCGATATCCAGATCAATGGGGCTGATATTGATATCACCCATCACGATAATTTGCTCATCATTGGAATGGTGATCGTTTAAATAGCCCATTAAGTCTTTATAAAACTGCCGTTTGTACGGGAACTTTGTTTCATGGTTAATGTTGTCGCCTTGAGGAAAGTAGCCGTTTAAGATGGTTACTTGCTGATCGTTTTCATCTTTAAACGTGGCCATAATCATGCGCTTTTGGTGCTCTTCCGTATCCGTTGGAAAGCCCTTGCTCACTGAAATTGGCTCTTGCTTACACATCATTGCCACGCCATAGTGTGCTTTCTGACCATGAAAATACACCTTGTACCCCATCGCTTCGACATCTTCGAGTGGGAACGCCTCATCGTGCACTTTTATCTCTTGCAATCCGATAACATCAGGCTGATGTTTGTCAATTAGCGCTTGAAGTTGGTGTAAACGAGCTCGAAGGCCATTGATGTTAAAGCTAATAACTTTCATAGGTCCTAATTCCTTTGATCAACCACACCTAATCAAGCGAACATCGCTAGGGCGTGCTGAATAACGTTGAGATTGGCAAGGATTGTAACCGATAAATCCGACCATAGAACGTATTTATCGGTTTAATTCGGACGTGAATGCTAACTTAGTGGTCTTAAGTAAGCTAAGAAGCGTTTCTCAGCTTGTTTAAAACACCATAATATGAGGAAGGTTAAGCACATATAGAACAGCCCCGCGGTGAGAAAAGACTCGAACGGCGCGTAATAGCGAGAGTTAACCAAACGAGCTGCTCCGGTAAGATCCATAATGGTGACAATCCCAGCTACCGCACTTCCGTGTAGCATAAACACCACTTCGTTACTGTACGCCGGTAATGCTCTTCTTAGTGCACTGGGCAAAATGATACGCCGATAGGTTTTCCAGCCGCTCATACCATAGGCTTTGGCCGCTTCTACCTCACCACTAGGTAAACCATTGATAGCGCCTCGAATAATCTCGGCAGTATAGGCAGACGTGTTGAGAACAAATGCAACTAAAGCACAAAACCACGCATTCTCCCACAGTGTGTCTTTGACGGGGAAAAACTGATCCATCCCATAATAGATAAGATAGAGCTGCACAAGCAGTGGGGTACCACGAAAGAAATAAATGAACGCCCATGATGGTGCACTTAAAATGTGATATTGACTATTTCTTGCGATCGCGACTGGTATTGAGATAAACAGGCCAATGACTAATGCAGAAGCGACTAGCCAGACTGTTGTCCATAATCCATCGAGATAAATCGGAAAGCTTTCTACAACTAAACTAAAATCCATGCTTTACCTCGTATGAAGACTGAACTTACGCTCTACGACTTTCAACAACCCAGTTGAAATACTCGTAAAGAGTAGGAAAATAATCGCAACAGCCATGTAGAAGGTGAATGGCATTTTGGTCGATCCCGCCGCCAATGCGCTGACACGGACCATATCATCCAAACCTATGATTGAAACCAGAGCTGTCGTTTTTAATAGCACCAGCCAATTGTTGCCAAACCCAGGAAGTGCGTGACGAATCATTTGCGGCAACAATATTCGTCTAAAGGCTAAAAATGAGCTCATACCATACGCTTTGCCCGCCTCTAGCTCACCGCTATCAACGGCCATGATTGCGCCACGAAAGGTTTCCGCCATATACGCGCCAAAAATAAAGCCTATTGTAATCACGCCAGCGATAAATGGGCTCACGTCAATGTAGTCTGGAACATAAGGCACCCAGGTATGATTCGGGTCACTTGCAGCAAACCACTCATTTAATGATTCATTGATGTAATGCAAACCATTATTTACTAAGATTTGGCCGCCAAAAAAGATCAACATCATCAGGACAAGATCAGGAATTCCGCGAATAACCGTGGTATACAAGGTAGCGATATAACGAGCGACTCGATAATTCGAGATCTTCGCGAGCGCGCCAAGCATACCGAGTATCATTGCCAATAATAGAGATAACAATGCAACTTCAATGGTGAGAAGTGCCCCCTTTAAAATGGAGACTTCATAACCTTGTAGATCCAACATAATTTAATTCCAACAATACGGCGTTAGCGTTGGTTGCCTGGGTTAATAATGAAAGAGAGGCTTTCGCCTCTCTGATGACAAACGTATTAGTTTCCATATACGTCGTATTTAAAGTATTTGTCTTGAATTTCTTTGTATTTGCCATTGTCACGCACCGCTTGAATGGCGACATTTAGCTTCTCTGTAAGGTCTTTATCTTGCTTACGTGTTGCGATACCAAAACCATCACCAAACCACTTCGGATCGGTTAGAGAAGGGCCAATAAATTCATATTCATCACCACCCGGCTTATTCAATACGCCTTCTTCAAGCGCAGACGCGTCACCTAACACAGCAACAATACGTCCGCTTTTTAAGTCTAGATAAGCATCATCAAACGAGCCGTAACGAACTATTTCTACCGAGTCTCCGTAGTTATCAGTCAGATACTTATCGTGAGTGGTTGCACGTTGAACACCAATTTTTTGCCCTTTTAGCCCTTCTTTAGTAAAGGTGAGGTTTGTGCCTTTCTTGGCGATAAATTTGTTGGGGATAAGCGCGTACTTATTAGTGAATGCCACTTTTTTCTTGCGCTCTTCTGTTATCGACATCGCTGCGATAATCGCATCGTATTTACGTGCGAGAAGAGATGGAATGATACCGTCCCAATCTTGCGGAACAATTTTACATTGAACGTTCATCTCTTGGCACAATGCCTGCGCCATATCCACATCAAACCCTTTGAGTGACCCATCGGCTTCTGTCCAGCTAAACGGAGGATAAGCGCCTTCGATACCAAATCTGACGACTGTCCACTGCTTTGCCTGAGCAAATCCAGAAATTGCTGTAGCCATAACTGCTACAGCGAGTAACCACTTCTTCATGTCCACACTCCTGTGATTGATAATATGCTTTAGTCATGATTGGTTTATCATTTAAAGCGTAGCTTGTATTCCTATACGGTTTAATAAATAGACGAAATAAATTGCTGCAACCGCTCTGATTCTGGGTCGGTGAAAAGCTTGGCGGGATCGCCCTGCTCTTCAACTAATCCTTGATGGAGAAACATGACGTGACTTGATACATCACGTGCAAACGCCATTTCATGGGTTACCACTAACATGGTTCGTCCTTCTTCGGCCAAATCGCGCATGACACCTAACACTTCTCCAACTAATTCTGGATCCAAAGCAGAGGTAGGCTCATCGAATAACATGACTTCTGGGTCAACGGCCAATGCACGGGCGATGGCGGCACGTTGTTGTTGCCCCCCCGATAAGTGTCCAGGGTAGTAATCTTTTCTCTCCCAAAGACCCACTTTTTGTAATAGCTGCTCGGCATTTTCAATTGCCTGAGACTTTGGCACACCCAGAACATGGACAGGTGCTTCAATAACATTTTCTAATACCGTCATATGGGACCAGAGGTTGAAGCCTTGAAACACCATCGCAAGTCTTGAGCGAATGCGTTGAACTTGCTTCTCGTTCGCAGGCTGAGACTCACCATTACGTTTGTGCTTCATCTCGATCAGTTCACCATTGACCCAGATTTCGCCCCGTGTAGGAATTTCTAACAGGTTGATACAACGAAGAAAGGTACTTTTTCCTGATCCCGAAGAGCCAATTATTGAAATGACATCACCTTTGTGAGCGTCTAATGAAATACCTTTTAAGACCTCATTCTGGCCAAACGTTTTATGAAGATCCTTGATCGTCAGTGCGGGGACTTCACTCATCCGCAAACACTCCCTTTATACCCAAATTAAACGATGAGCAAATACTATTATTCATTCTATCGATATCTCGCTAAAAACTAGCATCAGATACCAATTCACGCAACAAATCATTAACCTATATGACTCATAACGCATCTAAACAGTCAAAGTTTGCAAGTATTCATGCATGGCTATCTTTAAGTTAGCCACACATAGCAAAATATTGTGCATAAATATTACTGTTAACATTAACAACAAGAACATTGCTATTGGTTGAAAAAGTGTGAACTACGCGGGAATAATAATTTGATGTGAGTCACATCCATATCTATGAGGTTGAGTTCTACTCTCATTTAGTCACTACCAAACCCACTTCTCGTCTTGCTGCCAATAAAAGCGGTTTTTTTAATCGGCTTTTTTAAGCTTTTATTGATTTAGTTTAATGTTTGCAGGAAAAATTTAGTTTAGTTTGGAGCTGTATTGAAATGGGTTGGCTTAATGAGACCACACGTCTCGCCATTAATAAGGTAGGTATGTCATGACAGAGCAATTTGCTACAGCTTGGGAAGGTTTTGTTAAAGGTGACTGGCAAAGCGAAGTAAACGTCCGAGATTTTATTCAACAAAACTACACGCCGTATGAAGGTGACGAATCTTTCTTAGTATCAGAGGGCACTGATGCAACCAAAACCCTTTGGGCGAAAGTCATGGAAGGTATTAAAGAGGAAAATCGCACAAAGGCGCCACTAGATTTTGACACCGATATCATCTCTACCATCACGTCTCATGATGCTGGCTATATTGAAAAAGACTTAGAAACCATCGTTGGTCTGCAAACTGACGCGCCGTTAAAACGAGCCATCATCCCTAACGGTGGTATCCGCATGGTGGAAGGCTCGTGTAAAGTCTATGGCCGTGATATCGATCCGCAAATCTCGAAAATATTCCATGAATATCGTAAGACACATAACTCTGGTGTTTTCGATATTTATACACCAGATATTTTGAAATGCCGCAAATCTGGCGTGCTTACCGGGCTGCCAGATGCGTACGGACGTGGCCGAATCATCGGCGACTACCGCCGCGTGGCACTTTATGGTGTCGATTACCTAATCGAAGACAAACAAGCACAATTTAACTCCTTACAAGAGAAATTTGAATCTGGCGAAGATCTGCAAATGACTATGCAGCTTCGAGAAGAGATCGCTGAACAGCGCCGTGCATTGGTTCAAATGAAAGAAATGGCGGCTAAATACGGATACGACATCTCTAGACCTGCTTATACCGGCCAAGAAGCCATCCAATGGACATACTTTGGCTACCTAGCTGCAGTTAAGTCACAAAATGGCGCGGCCATGTCTTTGGGCCGAACTTCGACTTTCCTCGATGTTTACTTAGAGCGTGATATTGCCGCGGGCTACATCAGTGAGGAGCAAGCGCAAGAAATGATTGACCATTTCGTCATGAAATTGCGTATGGTGCGCTTTTTACGTACCCCTGAGTACGACGAACTGTTCTCAGGAGACCCAATCTGGGCCACTGAATCTATGGGTGGGATGGGCCTTGACGGCCGCACTCTTGTGACTCGTACCAACTTCCGCTTCTTAAATAGCCTCTATACGATGGGTCCATCACCAGAGCCAAACATCACCGTGCTATGGTCTGAACAACTGCCAGAAGGGTTTAAAAAATTCTGTGCAAAAGTGTCTATTGATACTTCTTCTATCCAGTACGAAAACGACGATCTAATGCGTCCTGATTTTGATTCTGATGATTACGCCATTGCATGTTGCGTGTCACCGATGGTCGTTGGTAAGCAAATGCAATTCTTTGGCGCACGTGCCAACTTAGCCAAAACCATGCTTTATGCCATTAACGGTGGTGTAGACGAAAAGCTTAAGCTTCAAGTTGGACCAAAATCCGACGCTATCAAAGATGACGTGCTTGACTATGACGATGTCATGACCCGTCTTGATTCATTTATGGACTGGCTAGCAAAACAGTACGTAACGGCACTCAATGCGATTCACTTTATGCATGACAAGTACAGCTATGAGGCTGCTTTGATGGCGTTACATGATCGCGATGTCAAACGCACCATGGCGTGTGGTATTGCAGGGCTCTCTGTTGCCGCTGACTCACTGTCTGCTATCAAATACGCCACGGTTAAGCCTATCCGAGACCAAGATGGTGTTGCTGTCGATTTCGAAATCGAGGGGGATTATCCTAAATTTGGCAACAACGACTCTCGCGTCGACGATATTGCTTGTGACCTAGTCACTCGGTTTATGAATAAGATCCGGTCTTTAAAAACCTATCGTGATGCAGTTCCAACCCAGTCGATTCTTACCATCACTTCCAACGTGGTTTATGGTAAGAAAACCGGTAACACACCAGATGGGCGTCGTGCAGGAGCACCGTTTGCACCAGGTGCGAACCCCATGCATGGTAGAGATGAAAAAGGGGCCGTTGCTTCTCTCACTTCGGTCGGGAAACTGCCCTACGCGGACGCTCAAGATGGTATTTCTTATACCTTCTCTATCGTGCCGAATGCATTGGGCAAAGAAGCAGACAGCCGAAAAGCAAACTTAGCGGGACTTATGGATGGTTACTTTCACCATGAATCTGGGGTAGAAGGTGGCCAACACTTAAACGTGAACGTGCTAAACCGCGAAACACTTGAAGATGCAGTAAATCACCCAGAGCTATACCCTCAGCTGACTATTCGTGTTTCAGGCTACGCCGTGCGCTTTAACTCCCTTACCGCTGAGCAACAAGCGGATGTGATAGCACGAACCTTTACTGATTCACTATAAAGACAAAAGTCGAATCTTATTAAGCCTCGCACCCGCGAGGCTTTTTTGTCTATACCCTCACACCCATCTAATTCATTGTTCTGAGCGTGCGCACATTTACCATTGATAAATTAAAACTATGCACCTCTTCCTGTTAAGGTATTGATATAAAGGATTATGTATAAGATGTTGCCCAATGAAAAAGTTGTTCTATATTCTCCCTTTTCTTCTCGCTTCTAGTTCCGTTTTTGCTTCAGATCGCTCTACGTTAAGTGTTGGTGTAGATAATGATGGTGTGTTTGGTGTCGACCGAGATTACACCAGCGGTGTGTTTATTGATTATACCTCCGGTGGCATGACGCCCTCACTGGGTCTAAAGCCTTTGAGCCTGGCAGTCTGGGGCGTCTCTTCAATGGACAAAATAGGCATTACGCTTGGGCAAAAAATCTACACTCCTACTGATATATCTTCCTCACAACCACAAATAAACGACCGCCCCTACGCGGGTTATTTATACTTGGAAACCAACTACATCAGCCTTAGCCCGAACGTTGCACAAAGAATTAACCTTACATTTGGTACCACAGGCGAGCGCTCTCGTGCCAAAGAGTCGCAAGAGTTGATTCACTCGATTATCGGCTCTGACGAACCGCAAGGCTGGCAATATCAAGTGGATAACCAATTTGCAGGAGGCATCGGTTATCTCGTCCACTTAAATATATTGAGAGATAAATTCTGGAGTAATTCCAGCCTAGAGCTGTCCAATATCACTGAGGGTAACGGAGGAAACTTTAGAAGTAATGTGGCAACTGGGTTTATGCTTCGATGGGGATACAATTTAGCCGATAGCTTTGGCGCGGCGGAGATTTCCATGGAGAACCCTTTTAGACCGGGCATGTTAGGCGCATCTGGGTCAGGCTGGTTCGCCTATACTGGCATCAAAACAGGCTACGTATTTAATGACATTACCATCGAAGGGGATCGCTCCGGCTTGCCTCAGCCTAGCTCTCAGTACGATGTGACTTTAGAACATGTGCAAAGCACGGCTATCTTAGGGCTGGCTGCCTATAATGAACATTTTGGCGTGAACCTTTCACTCAGTGGCAGCACGAAAAGTTACAACGAGTCTGAGTACTCAACCAGCGGAATGGGAGGCATATCCGTGTATGCCTTCTTCTAAATTTTGAAACGTTGACAATCTAAGCTCAAATTACTCGAGCGCTCGTTTACAATTTCACCGACAGAGCGCAGCTGTTCATTATTTTCTTCTAGCTCTTTCATCGCGGTAGAAATATGGGCCATGCTGTCAGCCATTGACTGACTTGTGGTGGCCAACTCGCGAATTGAGCCAAAAATGACATCAGTTTGTTGGGCTGCTTCCTCTGCTTTTTCAGTAATTTGAGACAGCGCCTCCATAGCAGACATCCCTTTTTCTTGACCAACTTTTATCGTGCCTTCAGATTGAGAGATATACTGAATCACATCTGAGCTTTCTTGCTTCATGGTTTCTATTGTGCCGGAGATTTCAGAAATCGCATCGACGGTTCGCACCGCTAAGTTCCGTACCTCATCGGCCACAACCGCAAACCCTCTGCCCTGCTCACCTGCACGTGCTGCTTCTATAGCAGCATTAAGAGCAAGTAAATTGGTTTGTTCAGCAATGCCATTAATGATTTCCATCACTGAATCCACTTTTGAGGACGCCTCTTCAAGCAACTTGATATGCCCCGCAGCAGAAGTCAAAATCGTCCCGACTTCCTCTAGAGAGCCAATCGCAGAAGTGATGATTTTGCTGCCTTCATCAGCCGCATTAGTTGTTGATTTACTGATGTCTGCTACAAATTCAAGAGAATTAGATACTTCCTGCGTGGTCACACTGACTTGCTCGGTCGCCGAGGCGAGGAGTTCAGTTTGGCTTAATACATCCGATTGGTTTTTAGCCAGATTATCAAGTCCTGTATTGAGCTCTGCAGCATTGCTCGACAAATCACTACTGCTTTGCTGCACCGCACTTACTAGCTCTCCTAGGTTTTCACAGCTTTGATTGATTGCGCTGGCCAGTTGATTGAATTCATCTTTGTCATTTTTAGACAAGGGCATGCGTTTGGATAGATCCCCTTTCGACACTTCAGATAGCATGGCATTGGTCGATTTCAATGCTTTAGTGAGAGACAAGCTAAACATCATAAAAATAGCAATAGTAAAGATGGCCAATACGGCGCACGCGATGAGTACAGACCACATAGTTTGATCGGCGCTTGTGCGGGCTGCTGCTAAGTAGCTTTTATCTATAGAGGTCAGCTTTTCCGTCGCCTCTTTAACAACAGACGTGACTTTCTCTTCACTGCTAAACAACTGCTCTTCCATGGTACCTAATTGCTGGGACAACTCGCTAACTCGAGCAAACGTGGTTTTAAATAACTCGATTTCTTTTTCATACAGCTCCAACATGGCGTAACTATTGGAAATATTAACAAAGCTAAATAAGGCTCGATTAAACAGCTTTAAGTTCTGCTCATTCGGTTGCAAGAGGTAGTTTTGCTGGGCTTTTACCATGGCCTGAAAGTCAGAGTTCAGTGTTACCATCCCTGTTTCAGCGATTTTCTTCTCAATGGTATCGGCGATGGTTTTCAGTTGCCCAAGCTTCCCTTCGCTCACGTCAAAACCCAACTCAGAGCGCAGCTCTAACCAGGGTAATAGTGCTTTTTCAAACTGGCTGGTACTTTCCACTAACGAGTTAGCCTCTTCTTGCAAGCCCAGTCCAATAAGAAAAGTAGCATTAGCTTGAACTTCAGTGGAAACTTCAGTGATATCTTGTTTTAAGTGCTCGACCATATCTCCAGAAGCCGACCCTAGCTCTTTGGCTAGAGACAGCAATTTCACTTCCGTTTGATACATCGCAATAGAACCTGTTGTGACTTGGTTACTGCTAAAATATTGCTGTCCCATATCGGACAAGCGCGTGGAAGTAAACACACCTAAAAGTACAAAACCCAAGGATAACAGTACTAAAAACAGGGTAATCTTCTGTTTCTGAGAAATTGCAATTCCGTCCATTCCACATCCTTAATCGTCGACACGAACATCTCTTTCTTTACCAACAACTGCCTCTGGGTACGTAATTTATAATTTTATTATTAATAACAATTTTATGACATTTTCTAGGTTGTGGTTAATTTTTTGATTTAGCGTAAGCTCAGCGTCGATTGTCCCTACATTAACCCTACAATTTGTAATAAAATATCCACCTAAGTTCTTTTTAGAGAAATATTCATGTCAACAGTTGGTCGTATTCATTCCTTTGAGTCTTGTGGTACCGTCGATGGCCCTGGAATTCGGTTTATCGTTTTCGTGCAAGGTTGCCTGATGCGCTGTATGTATTGCCACAATAGGGATACATGGGATACTCATGGTGGAAAAGAAGTGTCCGTTGAAGAACTTATTAATGAAGCGAAATCATATCGCCATTTTATGAACGCTTCAGGTGGAGGAATTACCTGCTCTGGTGGTGAAGCCATGCTACAACCAGAGTTCGTGCGTGATTTCTTTCGAGCCGCTAAAAACGAAGGCATACATACCTGCCTTGATACCAATGGCTTTATTCGCAAATACACAGAGGTTGTCGATGAAGTGTTAGAAGTGACGGATCTAGTAATGCTTGATATCAAACATATGAATGACGAAATCCATCATGACTTTATTGGGGTGTCTAACAAAAGGACACTAGAGTTCGCACAGTACTTACACAACCTTGGTCAGAAAACCTGGATTCGATATGTGGTGGTTCCCGGCTATACCGACGGAGATGAAGCCGCTCATCAACTAGGTCAGTTTATTCAAGGCATGAATAATATTGAAAAAGTCGAGTTGCTTCCTTACCACAAACTCGGCGCTCATAAGTGGGAAGCGTTGGGGTACGACTACCCACTCGAAGGTGTCGAGCCACCTTCCAAAGCCGTCATGGATAATATTGTGAATATACTCAGTGAGTACCATGGCAATGTAAAGTATTAGAGCCGATTCTAAGTACAAAGAAAAGCACAAAGAAAGCTCAAAAGTTAAGGGAGTGAAACCATGTTTCACTCCCTTAATGCCTTAGAATACGTAAGACACACCCAATGCAGTGGTGGTATTCACACCACTTTCAATAATTGGGCTTTTCTCAATATCGCCTTCGAGATTGCGATAAGTCACACTCGCGGTAACTCGAACACGCTTAGTAATGTCCAGGTAACTTTGCAACGTTATAAAGTAGGAGCCATCAGCACCTGCATTAAATTCTCTAATTCCAGATCGGGCAGATTCTGCCGCACTCACACCATACAAATAGTTATTCAATTTAGAATCATCATAGGTGTAACCAGCAGAAGGAATGATACCCCAGTTCTTAAACATAAGTGGCACCTTCCATGATAACTGAGCGTATGAACCATTGCTTCGGCCCAAGGTATCCGTCATTCCCGCTAGCTCAAATAGACCCACAGGGGTGATAAGCTGGTAGCCAACACCACCAAAGATGGATGTTTTACGCTCATCTAATTGCTGAATTTGAGGATCAGTCGAATCAGACGGTTTCAGCGTGCGGGGATCGTATTTCAATCGAAATACGATATTTTGCCGAAACGCACCACCTTCCCGACCACCTAGGGGAAATAGTCGATAACCGGCCCCTAGTCCACGAATAAAGAAGTGTTCTCCTTCATATCCCACCATAGGGAATACCGTTTTATTCGAAGGTGTGTCCTTGTACACCCTGGGGGAATAGGAAGCAATTGCACCCAATGAAAATTCCGACATTTCAGCACTTGCTACCATTGGTACGCAGCTGATCGCAGTAGCGGCGATAACCAACCATTTTGTTTTCACTCTAAAATCCTCAGATCCATGTTCCAGCATTTATTTACGATGCGAAATTATATGCGTTAACAAAATTTCAAACAAATACAATCCGTCATAAGTTGGATTTTGAGTAATTAATATGTCATAAGTAACAGTAGCAACAGAATTAGTCCATCTCTCGGTAATGTAACCCAAACATATTCATAGAAAAAATGTTGGTCTTCGAATAAGGGATTTTCATCACCGTTTTTGTAATTAAACACATAATTGTTAAGCAAAATGTTTAAAGAAGAGCTAGGATTAAGTTAGAAAGGATTTGTACTTTAATGCGGGTTGTATGTCATTTGACAGGTTCAGAGGGGATTTCGATATGAGTATTTTTGACCACTTCCAAGCACGTTATGAAGCCGCCAAGGATGAAGAAATGTCTTTGCAAGAGTTTTTACAACTTTGTAAAGATGACAAAAGTGCCTACGCGAATGCAGCGGAACGCCTACTTATGGCAATAGGTGAGCCTGAGGTAATTGACACTGCGCAGGATCCATGCCTAAGTCGCATTTTTTCAAATCGGGTGATTTCTAGATACAAAACATTTGAAGACTTTTATGGGATGGAAGATGCTATTGAGCAAATAGTGTCTTATTTAAAACACGCCGCACAAGGTTTGGAAGAGCGAAAGCAAATCCTGTACCTATTAGGCCCAGTTGGGGGCGGTAAATCATCTCTAGCAGAAAAACTCAAAGCACTGATGCAACAAGTGCCAATTTATGTCCTATCCGCGAATGGTGAACGTAGTCCAGTTAACGATCATCCATTCTGTCTATTCGATGTCAGTGAAGATGGTGACTTGCTTAAGAACGAATACGGCATTGAGAAACGTTACATACGTTCGATTATGTCTCCTTGGGCAGCCAAAAGACTACATGAATTCGGCGGTGACATTTCCAAATTCAAAGTCGTCAAAGTTAGACCTTCCATTCTTGACCAATTAGCGGTTGCCAAAACTGAGCCAGGCGATGAAAACAACCAAGATATTTCTTCTTTGGTTGGTAAAGTCGATATCCGTAAACTGGAGCACTTTTCACAAGATGACCCAGATGCTTACAGTTATTCAGGTGCCTTATGTAAAGCAAACCAAGGTCTTATGGAATTTGTAGAGATGTTTAAAGCACCGATTAAGGTCCTGCATCCTCTACTAACGGCCACACAAGAAGGTAACTTCAATGGCACCGAAGGTCTGTCGGCACTTCCATTCGATGGGATGATTCTTGCTCACTCGAACGAGTCAGAGTGGCAAACTTTCCGCAACAACAAAAACAATGAGGCGTTCCTTGATCGTGTGTACATCGTTAAGGTTCCGTATTGCTTGCGTGTGTCAGAGGAAGTGAAGATTTACCAAAAACTGCTTGATCATTCAGAGCTGTCCAAAGCGCCTTGCTCGCCAAGTACATTAGATCTTCTGGCACAATTTAGTATTCTTTCCCGTTTGAAAGAGCCAGAAAACTCCTCACTATTTTCTAAGATGCGAGTTTACGATGGTGAAACGCTGAAAGATACCGACCCTAAAGCCAAGAGCTACCAAGAATACCGCGATTATGCCGGTGTTGATGAAGGCATGTCTGGTCTCTCCACTCGTTTTGCCTTCAAGATCCTTTCTAGAGTGTTCAACTTCGATCAAGCAGAGGTAGCAGCAAACCCCGTTCACTTGTTCTATGTTATCGAGCAGCAAGTCGAACGCGAGCAGTTCCCTCAAGAGCAAGCAGAGAAATACCTTGAGTTCTTAAAAGGCTACCTAGTACCAAAATATGTAGAGTTTATTGGTAAAGAAATTCAAACAGCCTACCTAGAATCTTATTCTGAGTATGGTCAGAATATCTTTGACCGATATGTCACCTACGCTGACTTCTGGATCCAAGACCAAGAATACCGTGACCCAGAAACTGGTCAGCTGTTTGACAGAGCTTCTTTAAATAGTGAGCTTGAGAAAATTGAGAAAACCGCTGGTATTAGTAATCCAAAAGACTTCCGTAACGAAATCGTCAATTTCGTACTACGTGCGAAAGCAAACAATAACGGCCAGAATCCTATTTGGACCAGTTATGAGAAACTGCGCACCGTTATCGAGAAGAAAATGTTCTCTAATACTGAAGAATTGCTACCTGTTATCTCTTTCAACGCGAAAACCTCTTCTGAAGATCAGAAGAAACACGACGATTTTGTCGCACGTATGATGGAGAAGGGCTATACAGAGAAGCAAGTGAGATTGCTGTCTGAGTGGTATTTACGAGTTCGTAAGTCCTCTTAACCGCAACTAACATAAGCCCTAAACAAAGTACTATCTGCCACACTGGCAGATAGTCGGCTTGTTGTGAAGTGAAGTAATAGAGGTGGCTCATGGCGCAATTTATCGATAGACGACTGAACGGAAAGAACAAGAGTGCGGTAAACCGTCAACGCTTCCTACGTCGTCACAAAGAACAAATCAAAGAGTCTGTTGCTGATGCAGTGAACAGACGTTCCATTACTAATACGGAGTCCGGTGAGGACGTTGCAATTCCACACCGTGACATCAAAGAACCCATTTTTCACCAAGGAAAAGGCGGCGTAAAAGAACGCGTCCACCCAGGTAACGATCAATTTATTAAAGGAGATAAGATTGATCGCCCTAAAGGGGGTGGCGAAGGAGGCGGAGCTGGAGAAGGCGAAGCTAGCCCAGATGGCGAAGGGCAAGATGAGTTTATTTTCCAGATATCCAAAGACGAATACCTCGACATTTTGTTCGAAGATTTGGAGCTACCAAATCTAGATAAAACTCAAGTACACAAAATCACAGAGTGGAAAACACACCGAGCGGGTTATCAAACTGCGGGTATTCCTTCCAACATAGCCGTTGTTCGATCTTTGCAGCAATCTCTCGCTCGCAGAACGGCAATGACAGCCGGCAAAAAACGGCTACTACATGAACTAGAAGACGAGCTGGAACGTATCAAAAACATTGAACCCGCTCAGGCGCTAGAAGAAAAAAGACTGAAAAAAGAAATCAAGGAACTAAGGCAAAAGATTGAAAGCGTCCCTTTCATCGACACCTTTGACCTTAGATTTAAAAACTATGAACGACGACCAGTTCCATCTAGTCAGGCGGTCATGTTCTGTTTAATGGATGTCTCTGGCTCGATGGACCAAGCAACAAAAGACATCGCTAAACGCTTTTATGTATTACTTTATTTATTCTTAACTCGAACTTACGAAAACGTTGAAGTCGTATTTATTCGCCACCATACGCAAGCAAAAGAGGTCGATGAACACGAGTTTTTCTATTCGCAGGAAACGGGTGGAACCATTGTCTCCAGTGCATTAAAACTCATGCACGAAATTGTTCAAGATCGCTATCCGGTTGGAGAGTGGAATATTTACGCGGCACAAGCCTCTGATGGCGATAACTGGGCAGATGACTCTCCTCGTTGTAAAGAGCTGCTCGTCAACAAGTTACTGCCCAACTGTCAATATTACTCCTATATCGAGATAACACGTCGCTCCCACCAAACGCTCTGGCACGAGTATGAGAAACTCGAACAGGCCTTCGACAACTTTGCAATGAAAAATATTCGCACTGTCGATGACATATTCCCTGTATTTAGAGAGTTGTTCCAGAAAGAAACGGCTTAGGAAGGCGCATATGACAACAAAAACCAAATCACGCTCAAAAAAGAAAAGCAAGATGTTACCCGATGGGCCGGATTGGACGTTCGACTTACTTGATCGCTACCATCAAGAAATCAAACGTGTAGCTGACCACTACCGCTTAGATGCCTACCCTAACCAAATAGAAGTCATCACGTCTGAGCAAATGATGGACGCCTATTCCAGTATCGGGATGCCTATTAATTACAACCACTGGTCATTTGGCAAGAAGTTCATACAAACCGAGCAAGGCTACAAACATGGGCAAATGGGCCTCGCTTATGAAATCGTCATTAACTCTGACCCTTGTATTGCGTATTTGATGGAAGAAAACACCGTTACTATGCAAGCATTGGTCATGGCACACGCATGCTACGGCCACAACTCGTTCTTTAAAGGCAATTATCTTTTCCAAACTTGGACGGATGCCAGCTCTATCATTGATTATCTGCTGTTTGCCAAGAACTACATTGCTGAATGTGAGCAAAAGTATGGTGTATCTGAAGTTGAAGAGCTGCTTGACTCCTGCCACGCATTAATGAACTTTGGTGTCGATAGATACAAACGCCCAGAGAAAATTTCCATTGCTGAAGAGAAAGCAAGGCAGGAAGAGCGCGAAGCTTACCTTCAATCTCAGGTCAATGAGCTCTGGCGCACGGTTCCTCAATCAGAGGTAAAAGAAGAAGACATCAAAGTACGATTCCCTTCCGAGCCTCAAGAGAACATTCTATATTTTATTGAGAAGCACGCGCCATTATTAGAGCCATGGCAACGCGAGATCGTTAGGATAGTTCGTAAGATCAGTCAGTACTTCTATCCGCAGAAACAGACTCAAGTCATGAACGAAGGCTGGGCAACGTTCTGGCACTACACTATCTTAAATCACCTGTATGACGAGGGCTTGGTGTCAGAGAAATTCATCTTAGAGTTTCTACATAGCCACACTAGCGTCGTCGCTCAACCCTCATACAACAGCCCCTATTACAGTGGTATCAACCCCTACGCATTAGGCTTTGCCATGTTTAGGGATATTAAGAGAATATGCGAAGAGCCAACAGATGAAGATAAGGAGTGGTTCCCAGATCTGGCTGGCACTGACTGGCTAGACGCCGTCCACTTTGCTATGCGCAATTTCAAAGACGAAAGCTTTATTAGCCAGTACTTGTCGCCGAAACTGATCCGAGACTTTAAGTTGTTTGCGATATGCGACGATGATAGAAAAAACTTCATTGAAGTCAGCGCCATCCATGACAACTTGGGCTATCGAAAGATCCGCGAAAAATTGGCTGCTCAATATAACCTCAGTAACTTGGAGCCAAATATCCAAGTCTTTAGTGTTGATGTACGCGGTGATCGCTCGTTAACCTTGCAATACGTTCCACATGATCGCATTCCTTTGGATGAAGGCTATGACGAAGTACTGAAGCACCTTTATCGTTTATGGGGATTTGAAGTCATCTTGGAAGAAGTCAAAGACAGCGGCCGAAGAGAGATCTTAGGTACGTGCCCACAACGCAGCACTGACTATGACACCAAGATATAACCGTTTTACCTGACATAAAATACACAAAAGGAGCGCAATGCGCTCCTTTCTATTTTTATTGTGGTTAAGGGGTATTAACGTCCCTCTTCCATCGACATCGCTCTAGCTTCTGTCTCAAGCAACACCGGAATGCCTTCTTTGATTGGAAAAGCCAATCTATCTAGCTTGCAAACCAACTCTTGACTGTCTTTATCAAAAGTCAGCTTTCCCTTACATACTGGGCATGCAACAATCTCAAGTAGTCGATGATCCATAACTTCTCATAACCTCTTTAATTCTATCTAGTATTTTCTGCTCATCATGCTCGGCTATGCTTGCAGATACGGGTAAATACCACCAATTGTCTTGCGCATATTGTTGGCACTTTACCGCATCTTTTTCCGTCATGATGACATTGTCACCTTGATTGGCAATCGACGCTAGCTCTGTAGGGTCGAAGTCTTTGTGATCGGCAAAGCTTTTGCTCAGTTTAATGCTTGCTCCCAGCTCTTTCAACGTAGCGAAAAACCGAGGAGGATGAGCAATGCCAGCAAAAGCGACTAATTCATTGAGTTGACTTACCGGCGCTTGTTCAGAGGTGATTAGGTTGACCGCTAAGCTTGGCGTTAGGCTCATTGCCACCTCTTCGCTGCTTGCTTTTCCACCATTGGTAATCACAAAGTCAACCGAGTTTAAGCGCTCAACACTTTCGCGTAACGGCCCTAATGGCAACAATTTTTCATTGCCAAAACGCCTATTACCATCAACGACAACGATCTCTATGTCTCGCGCTAACGCGTAATGCTGAAGGCCATCATCAGTAACAATAATATCTACACCAGCAGGCAGCAGCGCTTTGACTGCCTCTGAGCGAACGGGCGATACCGCGACAGGAACACCAGTTCGTTGGTGAATAAGTTTCGGCTCATCACCACAATGCTTGGTTGAAGTACCGCTATCAAGCACAAGTGGATAAGACGGCGCTTTAGCGCCATAACCTCTCGATACCACACCAGGCTTAAAACCGTAGCGCTGAAGTAATTCGACAAGCCAGATAACCGTTGGAGTTTTACCGTTTCCGCCAACAGTGATATTACCCACAACAATCACGGGCACTGGAGCTCGATAAACGCGCTTATCATCCTTTTGATAGGAGCCTCTTCTGCGCTCGGCTAGACACTTGAATAACTTGCTAAGCGGCCAGAACAATGGCCAAAGAAGCCATCCAAGCAGATGTTTCTCAAACCATATTTTTTCAATCACAGAAATAATCACTCGCCAAATTGCGTTTTATACAATTGAGCGTACGCACCATCTTTTTCCAACAGCGTCGAGTGTTTACCCCGTTCGATAATTTCACCGTCATCCACCACTAGTATTTCGTCTGCTGCTTCAATAGTAGAAAGTCTGTGCGCGATCACCAATACCGTTTTGTCTTTTTGTAGCTCATCTAGAGCGGACTGAATCGCTTTCTCGGATTCGGTATCCAACGCTGACGTTGCTTCGTCCAAGATAAGCACAGGTGCATCCCTGAGTAGTGCCCTTGCAATAGCAACACGCTGTCTTTGTCCACCAGAGAGGCTAGTTCCATTTTCACCGATCACGGTATCGAGACCATCATCCATAGGTGTAATGAACTCCATCGCGTGTGCCAATTTCGCAGCATGCTCTACTTGCTCTCTGGAATACTCTTTCTCAGCCGCATAAGCAATATTATTAGCAATGCTGTCATTAAATAAATGCACATTTTGCGAAACCAAAGCAAAGTGGGTGCGTAAGTTTGACAAGGTGTAGTCGCGAATATCGTATCCATCTAAACTGATAGAACCAGAGTCCACGTCGTAAAATCGAGTGAATAAGTTCGCAATGGTACTCTTACCTGAACCAGAGCGGCCTACCAAAGCAACCGTTTTGCCTTTGGGTATAGTAAAGCTCACCTTGTTCAGTGCGGGTTTCTCTTTGCCTTGATAAGTGAAGGTCACGTCCTTCACTTGAATTTCACCTTGAACGGTTTTCGCTTCGTATTTGCCATTATCCGCTTCAGTGTCTAAATCCATCAAAGAGAACAAGGTGTGGCTCGCAGCCATTCCTCGTTGGAATTCAGCAGTCACACCAGTTAACGACTTAAGTGGTCTCATCAAACCAAACATCGCAGAGAAGATAACGGTAAATGTACCGGGAGTGAGTTGATCGCGAATAGAATCAAAACTGGCCAAAAATAACACCGACACCAAAGCCATAGAAGCAATCATTTGAATCACTGGGTTGGCAATCGCTTGCGCCGCCACCAGCTTCATCGACTGCTGGCGCATTTGGTTACTCACGCTATTAAAGCGCTTAGTTTCAACCTCTTGACCGCCATAACTGAGTACAACTTTATGACCTTTTAGCATTTGCTCGGCTGACGACGTCATGTCGCCCATTGCGGTTTGCATGTTTCTTGAGATTTTACGAAATCGTTTAGAAACCACACCAATAGCCCAAGCCACCAAAGGAGCAACAATCAACAACACAAGTGATAACTGCCAACTGTTCCAAAACATTAATACGAGCAAGCCAATAATGCTGGCCCCTTCACGCACTATGTTTACCATGGCGCTACTGGTTGCTGCCGCCACTTGGTCTGAATCATAGGTGATTCGCGATAGCAAAGCACCGGTTGACTCTTTATCAAAAAATGAAACTGGCATATGCATAAACTGGTGAAAAATACGACGACGCATTTTCATGACCACATTACTGGATACCCAACTCAAGCAATAGGTTGAAACAAACCCGCTGGTACCACGGACAAACATCATCACCAAAATAATTAACGGCAAGATTTTAAGGAAATCAGACTTTGCATCACCAAAACCTTCATCTAAGAGAGGCTTTAATAGAGAAACCATGTAGGTATCTGATGTCGCGTTAATAATTAATGCTATGACAGCAATGACTAACCCAGTTTTGTAATGCTTAACATAAGTCCACAGTCGCTTAAAGGTTTGCCAGGTCGTTTCATCGGTGTTTGGTGACATATTTTATACGTGATGGTATTTCGGAAAATTGCGGCTATTCTACTCCGTTACGCAGCATCTGCCTATACCAAGTCACGTTTTGTCTGTGCCTATATGTCGATATTTTGAAAATATTATTGATAATTTCGATAGATATCTGCCCATTTTCGCCAGTATCTAACCAGGTAGCGCCAAGATCTTGATATCGACCAACCACACTGGAATTGGGCAATTTCCACCTATTCCCTTTGGCAAGGGACGCAATGGCCACACTAGGCTTGACCAAAGCAACAAATTGACTCGTAGAGGAAGAGTCACTGCCATGATGTGGAACAATAAGTATATCGCTGGCCAATGCATCACCTCCCGTCTGACTAAGTAACCACTCAACAACGGTTTCGATGTCTCCCGTCAGCAACACACTATTGCTATTTTCTTTGTCGCTAATACGTATCACGCAGGAATGTGGATTATAGGCTCGAGAGACTGTAGTCGGTGGCCATAACACGTCAAAGTTGAGCTCTTCCCAACGCCAAGAATGTTGACTATCACAAGGGAGCATCCCCTTACCTATTGCGCTTGAACGCACCCAACGAGGTTTGAGTTCGTTAATGATGGTTTCTTTGCCACCAGCATGATCAGAATCTTGATGGCTAAGAATCAAACCATCAAGAGTCGAAACGCCTCGCTGTTCCAAAATGGGCACAATCACACTTTCTGCCACGCTACCGTTTGGCCATGCAGCGCCAGTATCATAAAGCACCGTTTGGCCTTTTTGCTCAATGAGAATTGCTAGCCCATGCCCCACATCTAACACATCCACTTTCCAATCGGGGGGAGCTTTGAGCGAAGATACGAAGCCGAGGTTGGACAAAAGCAATATCATCAACAAAGGAAGAAACTTACGCGAAAATAAGTAGTAGCTAAGAAGAAAGAATGCCGCACATAAAATTAACGTTCCCTGCTGTTGTGACAAGTGAAACCAACCAAATCCGGAATACCTTGCCGCATAAGTCACTGGCTGAAGTAACCAGTCACACAGCTGCCATAACATAGAATGATATGGACTACTGAGCGCCGACATTACCGCAGAAAAGAATATCGCGGGCACGACCACTAGACTGACCCAAGGAACAAACACTAAATTGTATACAAGACTGACCAAGCTATTTCCTTGAAACAACATGGCACTGATTGGTCCCATAAATATAATGAGCGAGATCTGAATTTTAACCGCTCTCAATACTACGGAGTCATTTTCGGTCAGCTGTAAAACATAGAAAAGGATCGCGACAGCTGTGAAAGATAACCAAAAGCTCGCTGATAAGACGGAAAATGGATAGAGAATTAACACGACGACTAAGGTTGCGAGCCAACGATGAAAAGCCCCCATATGCAGCCGCAACAACACAAGCAATGCATTGAACAAGCACATCACCAGTGCTCGTTGTGTAGAAAGTGTAAACCCGGCCAACCAAGCATAGCCCGTTGCAAATAGAACGCCCAAAATTATCGGTGTCCAAATGAGCATTCTAGTCAGCCGCGAGAACACTCCACCACACGCAAAACCAATGAAATAGGCAATACCGATGTGTAGGCCCGAGATCGCCAATAAATGGCTTAAGCCACTGTTGCGTAGATTGATCCAAATCGGCTTGGCAATATCATCGCGAACGCCAAACAAAAGCGCCTTAATTAACCCAGCGTGTGGAAGCGTTGCAATGTCTTCTTCAATCTTGTTGTACAACCATCGCTTTATTGCAGCGCTGGAGGTGGAATCTCTATCGTCAACCGACATGTCACCAACGACAGTGGCTCGTGCCAACCAACCTTGGCTAAAATAATAATTTTCCCTATCAAACCCGGCTTCATTCCGCCAGCCGTAAACGTGCTTGAGTTTAACCTTTGCAGTAATGTCTTCTCCGATGTTTATCCGTGTTGGGCTGATTAGACGGATGTCACTTTGGAGAAAGAAATTTAAGCGCTTGCCGTTGATCGATATAAGGCGAACTGTCCCCTCATATCCATGATTAATTTTTTTAAAATAGCCGCCTACTTGCGCAGATATGGTAACATGCGATCCTTGCTGAAAAATGGCATGTGACTGCGCGTACATTTGGTTTCCTTTGAGTAAGATAACTAATAAAGCAAGTACAACGCCAAGTAACCAGTTTAACCTCCTATACTTAGTACAAAGAATAAGTAGCGCAACCAAAGGAGCACTCCATTCCAGGCTCGGTAAGCTAGGCCAAAACGGAGCACTTAGTATCGTGAGAACAAAGAACAATAACGTCCAAGATTTACAAAAGAGAGCCATGTGTCCCTATGCCAAGAAAGTTCATTAAACGCCTGATTCCTGATCATGAAGTCATCAAACGTCAGAAGGCATTAAAAGTATTTGGCAACGTTCTCTATAACCCCAACCTATGGTGTCTAAATCGACGCTCTGCCGCTGGGGCATTTGCTGTTGGGTTATTTATGGCGTATGTGCCTCTGCCAAGCCAAATGATCATGTCTGCTGGGCTCGCCATTGTATTTGGCGTTAACCTACCACTGTCAGTCGCCCTTGTTTGGGTTAGTAACCCTATCACCATGCCTGTGATGTTTTACTTTGCTTATAAAGTCGGTGCTTTCGTATTACATACGCCTCCGCAGCCCTTTCACTTTGAACTTTCATGGGATTTCATCATGCAACAGATGCATACCATTGGCCCTCCGTTTGTTCTAGGTTGTATTATTTGTGGGGCCGTTGCAGCCATCATCGGCTACTTTGGAATTAAAGGGTTGTGGCGATATTCTGTGGTTCGTAGCTGGAAGAAGCGTCAACTGCGTTAATTCTATTCAGAATGAGGTTACCTCGATATCTAACGCATGGAAGGCTACAAATCTTGATTTTCGCGTCATCACTCAAGACTCGATGCGGTAATAATATTTGAAGTATGAAAAAAGGGCCGATTGGCCCTTTTTTATCGACTAAGATGTGGTTACTTTGAGCTCAACACAGAAGCTGGATTGAGCTTGCTCGCTCTTGACGCTGGATACCAAGTGGCAATAAAACTCAACACAATGGCGGTCGCGGAAACAACCAATACATTGGAAAAATCGACTTGGGAAGGCAGAAAGTTAACAAAGTAAATATCGCCAGATAAAAACTTATGCCCTATCAAGTCTTGCAATCCATCGACTAGCGTCGTGAGGTTAAGCGCAACAATCACACCAAATATACTTCCTACGACACTGCCGAACACGCCAGAAAATACACCTTGCCAGACAAAAATGCGTCGTATCAATTTATCTGTCGCTCCCATGGTTCTAAGTATCGCAATTTCTGAAGCACGATCTTTTACTGCCATAATCAGTGTCGAAACGATGTTAAAACACGCAACCCCAATAACAAGCACCATGACTAAATACATAATGGTTCGCACGAGTTGAATATCTCGATACAAGAAGCCGTACTTTTGCTGCCAGCTCTTAAGATACACATAAACATCAAGGTGACTGCCCACTTCGCGCACGATCTGAGTTGCATCAAGCACATTGGATACTTTCACTGCCACCCCTGTAACCGCGTTGCCAATGTCCGTGTATTTTTGCGCATCTTGTAGTGGTAATAACGCGAGCGTATGGTCAATCTGCCCTTCCAATGTTAATAGCCCCACGACTTTAAGCCTGACTCGCTTAGGCGATTCCACTCGGGTGGTCTCGTTGTTTTTCGGTATCATCAAGGTGATGTACTGACCCACTTTTACCTTTAGCTCTTGCGCTACACCATGGCCCAAAATAATTTGGTGCTCACCTGGCTTAAAATTTTTCCACGCTGATGCCTCGATGTATTTGGACATGTCAGATACCGCAGATTCTTTAGCCGGATCAATACCTCTTACAGCAATGGCTTTAAGCTTCAAGTCTTTTTCTGCCAGTGCGGTAAAGCCAACATACGGAGCTGCGCCTTTTATCAGCGGACTTTTCATCACCTGTTTCACAACGGGCTGCCAATCTTTAATTGGCCCACGAACACCGGCAAACTCACCATGAGGAATCACAGCAAGCACGCGATTATCGAGCTCTTTTTGAAAGCCATTCATCGCAGACAAACCGATGATGATGACAGCAACGCCGACAGCGATACCGATAGTGGAAGACAAGGATATAAAAGACACCAGTTTGTTGCGCTGCCTTGCACGGCTAAACCGAGTGCCGATAAGAAGTGATAGCGATGTAAACATTTACTCGCCCCTCTCACCAATCAACAGGCCATCTTGCATATGCAGTTGCCTATCCATTCTTCCAGCCAATTCACCATCGTGAGTCACAACGAGAAACGCGGTATTGAACTCCTGATTCAGCTCACGCATCAAATCGTAAATAGCCAGCGCTGTTTTGTGGTCCAAGTTACCTGTCGGCTCATCAGCTAACACGAGGTCGGGCTTATTCACCAATGCCCTAGCCATAGCGACACGTTGTCTTTCACCACCCGAAAGCTCAGATGGCCGATGTGTAAGGCGATGACTCAAACCAACTTTTCCCAAAAGTGCTCTAGCCTCTTTTTTCGCAGCAGACATCCCAGTACCACCGATTAGCAGTGGCATGGCGACGTTTTCTTCCGCACTAAAATCGGTAAGCAGATGATGGAACTGATAGACAAAACCAAGATGCTTGTTGCGTAGCTTAGCCTGCTTATCACTATTGAGTTTGGCTAAATCGTTGTCCAAGAAAAGCACTTTACCTTCACAAGGATCATCCAATGCGCCCAAAATATGCAGCAGCGTACTCTTTCCTGAACCAGAGGTGCCAATTAACGAGGCAAAATCCCCTTTATTCAAATTAAAGCTGACACCTTTTAATACTTGGGTTGATACTGAACCTTCTTGGTAGGTTTTATAAATATTTTGACATTCTAGAAGGCTATTCATATCTCAAGGCCTCGGCTGGTTTAACTGAAGATGCGCGATAAGCAGGAAATAAAGTGGCTAAAAAGCTCAGTACAACGGCTAACACGATGACGGCAAAGATCTGCAAGGGGTTAATAACAACGGGCAGCTGACCGCCAAGTGCGAACAAGGACACTCCCATACTTTGCAAAATTTGATTTAAGTTCAGTGCCAACAGCACACCAAGCCCGCCACCGACTAATGAGCCTATCGTGCCGCTGCTTGCCCCTTGAATCATGAAAATACCCAGTACTTGCCGGTTGGTCATACCTTGCGTTTTTAAAATCGCGACCTCAGATTGCTTCTCCATCACCACCATAATCAGTGCGGAGACAATATTAAATGCGGCAACGGCGACAATCAGCCCAAGCATCAGACCCATCATGCTTTTCTCCATGCCAACGGCTTGGAAAAGCTGGCCTCTCTGAGCGCGCCAATCGCTCCAACTCCAACCTTTTGGCATTGGCTGTTTGGCGAGTTCGCTCACGATAAAAGGATCATTGAAAAACAAACGCCAGCCCGAAATGGTGTCCGGCTTCATTCTCATCAGACGCGCCGCGTCTTGTATATTGGTAAGAATAAGCTGGCCGTCTACATCTGAGCCGGTATTGTATATCCCAGCCACGGTGAACATGCGCTGACGAGGAATAATTCCAAATGGGGTAAATTGACTAGCACTGGTTACCATCAAACGCAGTTTGTCCCCCACAGAAACGTTCAAATTGCGCGCCAATGTCTGGCCAATAAACACTCGATAGGAGCCAGGTGTCAGTGTATTGATTCTGCCCACCATAATATATTTGTCTATCGGATCGTTATCTTTTGGTTCAACTCCAACCATCATTCCTACCGTAAGTTCTGATGGACTTTGAATAATGGCTTCGCCTCGAACAATCGGCTGAGGTGGATAAGCATCAGACAACTTGGAGATAAATGGAGGTGGCGATGACTGTAGCGGTGTCTCGCCATTAGATTGCGATATCACCGCTTGAGGCAGTACCCCTAAAATACGGCTCTTTAACTGGGCTTCAAACCCATTCATCACAGATAACACGGTCACCAAGGACATCACACCAATGGTGATCCCCGCCGTGGAGATATAAGAAACAAAACGGCTAAACCTATCTCCTGAACGCCCTCTCAAGTAGCGCCAGCCGATAAATGCCGAGATGGATGGAAACATAGATAAAACCAATCATATTTGAATCGAGATACTGTAACGATTAACGACGCAAGGGTGTAGCTTTTATTTGCTAGAAAAGCGTTAATTTCTCGCTTTTGCCGAAATAATCTATCAAAGGGCCACCTCTAGATAACAAAATATTCATTTCTGATGACCGATATCTGCGAAAGTTTGTGGGTGGAGTCAGTCGCTTGGGTATATAATCATAAGGATAATAGAATAAGGATGACAGTAATGGCAGGACAAGAGTATTTTAGTGTAAACCACTCAATGGTGGTCAATATTGAACCTTTGAGTAGCGATTATACTCTTCCCACAACCAGTGACTTTGAAAGTGAAATACCCCATTCATTCATCATAGCCAGTCAGTTCAGTCAACTTGACCAACTCAATGACAAAGCCATGCTGGAGCTAAAACACGGAGATTTAAGCCACGTGATTGAGTTACTCGATCACCAAAACTCAAAACTCAATTTGATTCTTACCTACATGCTGTCGCAACAAGATGAGCAGCAATATCGCCAGCGTACGATTTCGTTCGGTGCCAGCCAATTTCTTTACCAATCACCTTCAGCACTGACTCTTGGGGCTCATGCGAGAGTAAAACTCTTCTTGGAACATCCCGCAGCTGCGATATACTGCTACACCAAAGTGGTGGAATGTGCCGAGAATGATGAGGGTTACGCCGTTTCGATGGAATATGTATTGCTTCGTGAACAAGACCGAGACCTACTGATTAAAGCCGCCCTTCACCAACAACAAAAACTATTGCGCGAGCGCACGCTAAACCGAGAATAAGTTAACGTTAAATCATGACTACATCTTCATTGCTATCTCTAGCTACGCCATCCGGAGCTGGAGACAAAAAACATGTCGGTAATTTACTAGGCTCTAGCCTAGCACTAGCCATTGCAGAACTGTCCAAAAGCCATCCAGCTCATACATTACTCGCAGTGCCAGATCCTCAAACTGCATTAAAACTTGCCAGTGAAATTGAGCAGTTTGCCGATGAAGACGTTACCCTGTTTCCCGATTGGGAAACCTTGCCATACGACAGCTTTTCTCCTCACCAAGAAATCATCTCAGATCGAATTGCTCGGCTTTACCAGCTCCCTAGCTTGAACACTGGCATAACCATAGTTCCAATCAGCACGCTGCTGCAACGGCAAGCCCCTCGCAGTTTTATGCTGCAGCATACCTTGATGGTAAAAGCGGGCGATCTGCTTTCACTAGACAAACTGAGGTTAAAGCTAGAAAGCTCTGGCTATCGCCATGTTGACCAAGTCTTCGGGCCAGGAGAATACGCCTGTAGAGGCTCGATTCTTGACCTCTACCCTATGGGTAGCCAACTTCCGTATCGAATTGATTTTTTCGATGACGAAATCGATACCATTAGAACATTCGATCCAGAGAACCAACGTTCAATTGAAGAAATCAACAGCATTCAGTTGCTACCTGCTCACGAATTTCCAACCTCTAAAAGTGCTATAGAAGAATTTAGAACGCGCTGGCGAATGCGCTTTGAGGCCAGACGTGAAGCGGAATCTGTGTATTCACAGGTATCTAAAGGTACTTGGCCAGCAGGTATCGAGTATTGGCAGCCACTATTTTTTGAACAAACCGAAACCCTGTTTGATTATATTGATGACAATTGTCAGATCATTGTTGTCGGTGACATTGAGCAGCCCATTGATACCTTCCTCGAAGACGTTGAATTTAGATACGATCAGAGAAAAGTCGATCCTTTACGCCCTCTTCTTCCACCAGAGGAACTGTGGCTTAAAAAAGATGAGTTATTTGCCCAGCTAAAACGTTTTGCTCAAGTGACTTTATCGCGTGACTCTATCGCCAGTAAAGCTGGTCGGGTGAATGGAGATATTCATCCACTGCCAGAATTGTCCGTGCAGCACCAACATAGTGAACCGCTGCACCTGCTGCGCCAATTTAGCGAGTCCTTCTCTGGCAAGATCATTTTTTCCGTTGAATCTGAAGGTCGGCGCGAAGCGTTAATCGAGTTATTACAAGGTGTCAAACTTAGACCTGAGCAGGCCGACAGCTTCCAAGCAGCCGCAACTGGCGAGAATAAATTCTCACTGGTGATCGGTGCTTGTGAACGTGGCTTTATATTTGCCAATTCCCAAGTTGCCTTCATCTGTGAAAGTGACTTGCTCGGTGACCGCGTTATCCAGCATCGACGTAAAAACCGCAAGGTAGTGAACAGCGATACGGTCATACGCAACCTAGCAGAACTGAAGCCCGGGCAACCCGTCGTCCACATCGACCATGGTATCGGTCGTTATTTGGGCTTAGAGACTCTGGAAGCCGGTGGGTTGACGACCGAATACGTTATGCTTGAGTATCAAAATGAAGCCAAATTGTATGTCCCTGTCGCGTCGCTTAACTTAATAAGTAGATACTCGGCTGGCGCAGAAGACAAGGCCCCGATAAATAAGCTGGGTAGCGAAAGTTGGGCTAAAGCGAAGAAGAAAGCGGCGGAGAAGGTGCGAGATGTTGCAGCCGAGCTTTTGGACGTTTATGCAAAAAGGGAGCTCAAGCCAGGTTACAAATTTGCGCTGGACCGAGGCCAATACGCGACGTTTAAGTCTGGCTTCCCATTCGAAGAAACCGACGATCAAGCCAATGCCATCAATGCCGTGTTGTCGGACATGTGTCAGCCCAAAGCAATGGATCGCTTAGTCTGTGGTGATGTCGGCTTCGGCAAGACAGAGGTAGCGATGCGTGCCGCTTTTGTTAGCACAGACAATGGTAAGCAAGTTGCCGTACTTGTACCCACCACCTTGCTTGCCCAACAGCATTTTGAAAATTTCAGAGATCGATTCGCGAACTTGCCTATTCGAGTTGAAGTACTGTCTCGCTTTAAATCCGCAAAAGAACAAAAACAAATCTTGGCCGATGTTGCTGAAGGAAAAGTGGATATTGTCGTTGGCACACATAAATTGCTGTCTAGTGACATACAATTTAACGATCTTGGCTTGCTTATTGTTGATGAAGAACACCGATTTGGTGTTCGACAAAAAGAAAAAGTCAAAGCCATGCGCGCTGATGTCGACATCCTGACATTAACCGCGACTCCAATACCAAGAACGCTAAATATGGCCATGAGTGGCATGCGAGATTTGTCTATCATCGCCACACCACCTGCGAGACGTTTATCCATCAAAACATTCGTGCGACAACACGATGAAGCTGTCATTCGCGAAGCAGCGTTGCGCGAAATTATGCGTGGTGGACAAGTTTACTTTTTGCACAACCAAGTAGAGACAATAGAGAAAGTCGCACAAGATTTAGAAAAATTGATCCCCGAAGCGAGGGTGACCGTTGCACACGGGCAAATGCGCGAAAGAGAGCTTGAGCGCATCATGAACGATTTCTATCACCAGCGTTTCAACCTTTTAGTGTGTACCACAATTATTGAAACCGGGATCGACGTTCCAACAGCCAACACCATCATAATGAACCGAGCTGATAATCTTGGCTTGGCCCAACTACACCAACTACGTGGGCGCGTTGGCCGCTCTCACCATCAGGCATACGCCTACCTATTGACCCCTCACCCTAAAGCGATGACTAAAGATGCCATCAAACGCCTTGATGCCATTGCTTCATTGGAAGATTTGGGGGCAGGTTTTACTTTAGCCACGCACGACCTAGAAATTCGTGGGGCTGGAGAATTGCTTGGTGAAGAGCAAAGTGGCCAAATTCACTCGGTGGGCTTCACTTTGTATATGGAAATGCTGGAACAAGCAGTAGACGCGCTGAAAAACGGTAAAGAGCTGTCACTTGATGAACTGCTTCGAGAGCAAACCGAAATCGAAATGCGCATCCCTGCCCTGCTACCTGATAGTTATATTCCAGACATTAACACGCGCTTATCCATGTATAAGCAAATCGCTAGCGTACAAAACCAAGAAGAGCTGTCAGAAATAAAAGTCGAACTGATCGATAGATTTGGATTACTCCCTGATGCCGCGAAGAACCTGTTATCTATGTCGGAGCTGAAAATTAACGCAGGCTCACTTAAAGTGAAGAAAATTGAGGCACATGAAAAAGGTGGCTACATTGAGTTCTATCCAAATGCTGACATAAACCCGAGCTATTTGGTTACACTCTTGCAATCTCAACCACAAAAATTCGCGATGGAAGGGCCAACTAAACTTAAGTTTGCTGTACCATTGGCTGATAGACGAAAACGAACTCAGTTCGTCACCGATATGTTGGCTGAGTTCCGAAAAAACCTAATACCTGCAACAACATAATACTGTATGTTTGTTTGGCAACTCTATTTTTATCTGACGACGGAGTCATAATGAAAAAACTGCTCCCACTACTACTGCTGATTGTTGTTTCTGCGCCTGCATTCGCGGCAAAGAGGCAATTCGACATAGAAGTGATAATATTTAAGCGCGAAGTCAATCCACAAAGCGTCAACGAATCTTGGCCGAACAACCTACCACCTATCGACATGAAAGGTGTAGGTAGCTTTTACAATGCCGCTTATCTTGCCAAGAAAGGCGTGACCATGTTGCCACCTTCCGCTTATAAACTCGACAAGCAGGTTAAAGCTTTACAAAACCATGCAGGTTTTCAAGTGCTTATGCACGTAGCATGGAGGCAGGGTGATCAAGGCAGATGGTCTGCACCCGTCTTTAAAATCCAAGCTGGTAAAGACTACTCTTCTCAGTTCGATCCAGACGGCACAGAAAAGCAAAAAGTGGTTGGACAACAGGTGCTAAACGGTGTCACTGAGCATTCAGTGCCAAAACCCCTTTACGAACTAGATGGTAAGTTGCAAATCTATGTAGAGCATTATTTATATGCAGACACCACGTTAGATTTACGTGAACCAAGCACCAAGACAACCATCATTAGCGATCCTCAAATTGGTCTCAACTCAGAGCTCGACCAAGGCCAAAACTCACCTGAGGTGCAGGTTGGTCATCTAGAGCAAGTGAAACCGCCAGTTAAAGTGGAAACCATACTGAAGACTTACCAAATGAAACAAAAACGAAGAATGAGAAGTTCAAATACTTATTATTTGGACAACCCATTGATGGGTATGATCATTCAGGTACGTAAAGTCAAATAATCGCCCAATACAGTGTTGATAGAAGCGAAAGCCCTCGTCCGAAGCGAGGGCTTTTTCTATACCATGCATACCCAGATCACACCCCAAAGATGGAACAAATACAAGCTAGGGGCTCACCGATATAATGGCAACAGCCTCCTGGGTATGCTATCAATTCAACGGTGTTAAACACATGGTTTTAGATTTTCAAATAATTACGCCTCGCCTAGTATTAAAGCTCGTGGATTCCAACGACTCACAGACTTTGTGCGACTGCATACGCCAATCTCCGTCTCTCCATCAGTGGGTAGATTGGTGTTCAGCAAATTTTAGTACCGATGAAGCAGATGAGTTTTTACTAAATACTCGATTGAACTGGGTAAGAGCGCAGTCTTATGGATTTGGCGTTTACAGAAAAAGTGATAATGCGCTACTGGGCATGGTGTCAGTCAATGAACTTTACCATACATTCAACATGGTGAGTCTGGGCTACTGGATAGCCGATAGGTATCAACATCAGGGCCTTGGCAAAGAGTCTCTCAGTGCTGTGATTGAGTTTTGTTTCGGCAAGCTCGGTGTCACTCGTATTGAAATTGTCTGTGACCCAGATAACCTACCCAGTCAGAAATTGGCCATCGCGTGCAATGCCCAATTTGAAGTACTGGCGAAAAATCGCTACGTCTATCAAGGCGTCCCAAAAGCAGGCATGGTGTTTTCAATTATTCCCGGAGATACGTGTTAGTTTCCGGATTATTCCCGCCCACTTTGAGTTCAGCGTCAGCAGCTTTACATTCAGCCTTGATTAAGTCCTAATTCTTTCTGCTTTTTCTTCGTGAGCCCCAACGAAACAATCCTATGTGACTCAGTTAGATAGTATTCAAGTTCTTCATTTTCTAAATCACTCGCTTCATAGTACTGTATCCATTTCATGCCTCTCGCCGCCAAATAGGGAGCAGGCTTATATCCAGGTTTGCTTTCCAAGAAATAGTAGTTTTGCTCTGAGGTTTTAAAAGTAAAAGCGGGTTTGTCCTCTTCTCCCCAACCGCCTATAGCAAAGACTTTTCCTCCGACTTTCCATACATGAGCACCACCCCATTGCACCACGTACGTGGTCGCTGGCAGGCTTTCGCAAAACGCGTTGAACTCAGCGTAGGTCATTTTGATACCTTGATAAAGTTAAGCGGGTATTATGGATTGTAAGCTATTTGTAACCAAACACATCTATAAAGACAATTCGTATGGCACTTTTATCAAACACTAGCCAATCTAGCTTCAAACTCTACAAATCCATTTTCAATTGCGGGGAATATATCTACTATTTCAAAGTAAGGCTCAGAAAAGATTTTGCTGTCTCTCAGCTCTTCAATTAGGAAGTAGTAATCTTGAATATTTTCTGTTTCGAATACAGCGATATCACTGCATTTTGTTGTGAATGCTTGAGTATCTAAACCTGGGATCTGTATCCACAATACATATCGTCCTTGTGGGTCGCTCATCTTCGCATTTTGGGGTAAGTGAAGAGACAAATAGGCCAGATATTCATGCCGTAATTCTAGCAAGCGAGATCGTCTGGATTTAATCAGCTTTCCATAACGACCGGAGTCGATGAAATCTGAAATGGCCAGTTGGAGAATAACATTGACGCCATAACAACCAGCAGCGAAATTGTGGCGATATTGTTCAAGATATCGACCGGGTAAACACCAACCTAGTCGATAGCTTGGTGACACACTTTTGGAGATTGAGCCACACCATGAAATGTAGCCATCGGTGTCATGGTGCTTGGCCGGTAGAGGCGTGTTATTGGTATACGAAAGCTCCAAATACACATCATCTTATTAACGTTCGTTTTTAATGTAAATCGGAAATACAGCATCATAGGGCTATGCAATTATTTCGAATAAGTCGCTTTACTTCTTAAGCAATGACCGAGAAGGAGAATCTGGCCGGCACTAGACTTTGCAAAGGAGTGCAAAGTGTCAAATCCCTACTAATATTGTACTAGTCAATACGATTAATTAGGAAATGTTCAATGAAATTAAAAACACTTGCTTTGTCCGTTATAAGCTCGGTTTTTCTTTGCTCATGTTCTCAACTTTACCATGTGCAATTGGGTGAAATAGACCAAACGCAGGGTGAGTTAGCCCCTTTTAGCGTCAAGGTGAATGAATTTGGCTTGGATGTTTCGACAACAGCACGAATCGGCTCAAGTGTTGCAACCAGTGAAGCGGCTTCGGAGAACATGCAGGATTTTGGTGAGATTTTTGCTCTGATGAATCTAGGTCCTACGACAGGTAATGCCGTTTGGAATAGCCACTTTGCAGATAAAATAATGCAACTCGTCAAAGCTCAATGCCCGGGTCAGAAGATTACCGGTCTCACATCTGTTCGTGAATCAAGCGATTACGGAACCATCAGCGGTGAAATTGTTCGAGTTGACGGATACTGTATTAAATAGGAACGAATGACATGTTAAATAGAATACTTCTACTTGCGACTGTAGGCATAATCTTAACAGGGTGTGTTCAGCTCAACACGGTATCACTTACGTCTGTTCCAGCACAACGGGGCCAACAGATAGCTGCTTCTGCATCCGATTGGAACTTTATTGGTATAAACTTCAATAACGATATTGTTAATGAAGCGGTAGCCAACCTCAAAAAACAGTGTCCAAAAGGAAACATCGAAGGCGTTCTGACCAAACATCAGACTACCGGTTATGTGCTTTTCTTTAAGCGTGAAATAATCGCAACTGGTTATTGTAATAAGGCTTCATTATGAGAAATCTTATTCTTCTATTCATTGCGCTCTTCCTGACTGCTTGTAGCAGCAGCGTTCACCTATCTCAGGTGAACAGTGACCCAAACATCCACTTGAAAAGCCCCAAAATGGTCGAGGTTGAAACATCCCAAGACGTAGTAATGGGGTTTGCATTTGATACAAATTATGTGGACAAGGCTTATACTCAGATAATGGAACGATGCCCAACGGGGGCGTCTATGGTCAATGTGGAATATGTCACTAAACATGGATTCCTACACTGGACTAACATTATTCGAGTTAAGGCGCAGTGTGATTTAAAGTGAAAATCGTCTTTCGCTAGCGTTGAATATCTTCAGATAGTACCTTGCCGAGATTTTTATTGGGAATTTAATACTAGATCGTGCTCCAGTTGCCTTAGATTTTCTAATTTGAGGTTCAGCAAATGAAAGGCACTTTCTAGCTCATTTTTATCCAAAACTACGTTAGAAACGGCTCAAACTTTTTATCTTCCGACAAATCTCTCTACTCCGCTCCTAGGCGTAGGGTCAAAAAGGCAGCTAACATCCTCACATAAAACAGGCTACGAAAAAGCCCCTTATTTTTATAAAGGGGCTTCTTTATAAAGTTAGTGCAACTTCAAATTAGGTCTTAACAGGCGATTAATTCGGCCCATTAACATGATTAGCGCTGTTTTGAACACGCCATGTAGCGCCATTTGGTGCATTCGATACAGGGAAATATACACCACGCGTGCTACACGCCCCTCTACCATCATCGAGCCTTTTGTTAGATTACCCATCAAGCTTCCCACTGTCGAGAAACGGCTTAGTGAGATAAGCGAACCTTTATCTTTGTAGATATATGGCTTGAGCTCTCGCCCATTTATTTTAGCCACAATATTACTGAAAGCACGGCTCGCCATTTGATGCGCCGCTTGTGCTCTCGGCGGCACGATAGAGCCATCGGGCTGGGTACATTGCGCAAGATCACCGATGACAAAGATATCTTCATCGCGAGTGGTTTGTAATGTATCAGTGACCACAAGCTGATTGATTCGGTTCGTCTCCAAGCCAGAAATCTCTTTCATGTAGTCAGGCGCTTTGATGCCAGCCGCCCACACCATGATTTGTGCCGGAATTTTTTCCCCATCCTTAGTCATCAGGCCATCTTTTTCTGCTCGCGTGATCATGGTGGAGGTACGAACTTTGACGCCCAATTTGGCTAGCTCCTTATGCGCCGAGCAGGAAAGTCTTGGAGGGAGTGCTTGCAAAATCCGTTCGCTTGCTTCAATCAAGTTGATATTTAGCTTACTCGAGTCGAGGTCTTCAAAGCCGTAGTTATGTAACTGTTTAATGGCATTGTGAAGCTCCGCTGACAACTCAACACCCGTTGCCCCACCTCCCACAATAGCGATGTCTACGATGCCTTCTCCGTGTTTTGCATGCAGTCGCAAGAATTCGTTATTCATCTCAGTTCGAAAGCGACTGGCTTGTTCTGGACTGTCTAAGAAAATGCAGTGCTCTTTGACACCCGGGGTATTAAAGTCATTGGATTTTGAGCCAATCGCCAACACCAATAAATCATATTCGATTTCTCGGCTGGGCATTAGTAACTCATCGTGCTCATCTCTCATTTCGCCGAGCGTGATGGTCTTTCGTTCCCTGTCTAGATCACACAGGCTACCAATTTGAAAATCAAAATAATGGTTTTTTGCATGAGCGCGATAACTTAGTGCATCGACCCCTTCATCGAGCGATCCCGTCGCCACTTCGTGAAGGAGTGGCTTCCACAAATGACTGGCTTTACGATCGACGAGTGTAATTTTCGCGCGCTTTTTTCGGCCGAGTGTACGGCCTAATTTGGTAGCTAGCTCAAGTCCTCCAGCTCCACCACCAACAACGACAATTCGTGTCAAAATATAAATCCTCTAAGAATGATAAAAATGACCGATACGACTTGTTCATTTAAGACTAATCGTCATTTCAAAATCTTGCTAGGATTTACCATCCTAAACATATCGTATCGAAAAATTCTACGTACTGGGCTTACTCTAGGTTCTGTTTCCTTTCCACCATATGAGTTACACGAATGCTACTGGACGAAAAAATAGTTTAGGTAAGTTAGTGCTTACTCTTACTTTTCATTGATATCAATCAACGTTTTAACTCATATCATTATATAACTCTTTAGCAGGTGCAACTCAAAATTTGTTCAAGAAGAGGGATTTACATTTGGATGGAGGATAGAGAAAAACGGGGTTGGCTCATCGTTCACAGACGAGCCAAACAACTGGGATATTAGGTAGAATAGAGATAACAACGTGAGTTAAGCGTCCATAAACGCCTTAATTTGCTGTAAATGTTGAGATATCTTTTTAAATTTGTGTGACTCAGCATCATCCCAAACCACGTTGTAATAGGGTTCAAGCTCAGATGCCGTTTGTTGACTGTCTAGCACTTCATCGTTAACCGAGAGAAAGACCATGCAATTGCTTTCATTTTTCTTTCTAAACTGACTGACACATTTTGTTGCAATATCGTCGTACTCTTCAGGTCGGTCAATCTTACCTTGCATAGTCACTTCAGGGTGTAAACTTGGGTTAAATATAACCTGCTTAATACCACACAAAAAACCGATCCGCTCAGACCAATAACCCCCTAACCCCACTCCACAAATAATCACGGGTTCACTATCAGGCTGCGCTACCAGTTTATGGACTTCTTTAAGTAGATGTTGCATGTCATGTTTGGGGTGTAACGTGCTGTAGTTAATAAACCTGACGTCTTTGTCGATAAATTGAAACTGTAGAATTTTTTCGTGATTTCCAGGGCTCGAAGAGTCAAACCCATGCAAATAGATAATCATAACGCCTCCATGATTGACAGCTCACGCAAATCTACCACAAAAAGTAAGGCTATTGCGTGAAGGAGGCAAACTTCTCACACAAAATTAATGACCTATTTACTCAGCTACCAACAATTGCTCTAGCTCCCCAGCACTATCAAGGTATTGTTGTTCGCCTTTAAGTTGATAAGCAAGTAGATACCATAACAGAGCCATCAATTGTCCTCGAGGTTGCCATTGCAGTACCCCTTCCACCCAATCATCAACACCTTCCACTCCCCTGAGTTGGCAATATTGATACACAGAGTCCATCGTCGGCTGTGAGGTTAGGTTAAGCGCTAACGCTAAATCCAGCCTAGGGTCAGACAATGAAGCGTATTCCCAATCTATGATTTTGTCGCCATCAGGAGTTTGGACAATATTGTAGTGGCCAAGGTCAAAATGACATAGAGAGAGATCGACTTCTGGAATCGCAGGAGATGCTCGCCATTGCTGATATAGTGTCTCAAGTGTTGTTGACTTAAGCTCTGGTTTAATTTGAATCCAATAATGATCTACTCTGGCGGTATAATTAAAAGGCGCTATCGCTATATTAGATGTTTCTAAGCTATGAACTTGAGCATAAAGGGTGAGTAGCGCGTCATTGCTGAAGTCTTCTTGTGCATTCTCTCCCTCTATCCATTCCACCAGTAAACCCGCCGCATTAACCAAAAAAGGCTTTGGGGCAAGATTAGAGTCAGCAAGGGAAGATAAAATGCGATGTTCTTGATATCGAGATATGGAAAAGGCTTTTAGCATTTGGCTATCAGGTCGCCAAACGTATTGTTCGCCACTCACAAGGGCGATTTTCCAACAATGGTTGGTTAACCCTCCAGGTAACGTCTGAGCGTAATCTGGAGGGATTTGAAAGAAGTGATCCAGAGAAGCCAAAGAATTGTCTAGACGACAAGCGTCTCGCCAAGGCATTCTCGCCATAAATCACTCCTATTGAGCATCAGTGGTTAGAAACCAATCAGAGCTCGACTTTCCTGTTTGCGTATTTGGGTCTCATCGGCCCATTCGATTAGACCCGTTTTAAGATCCATCAAACGCATGGTCATTTTGTAGTACACGTCTTTGTCATCGCCATTACTTTGAACGATGCTAGACAAGTTACCATACAGCATGTACTGAGCACCGACCATGTTACCGAATTTGATCGCTGTATTTTGGTCCACCAACTCATCGTGATTTTGGAAGTTCAACTGCTTACGAACGTCGTTAACACGGCTCATATCGACAAAGCGGAATTTACCTGAGTTCAGCATTTTTGTACTGATTGAATCAGTAATGGATTCCGTATCAATATGTTGGCTGGTTTTGTTCTTAATGCCGTCAACAAACACAATTGGACGATTGTTCTTAGTAATCGCAGCGATGGATGGCGACATCAACATGCTATCGACCATGTTATTGGCGATTTTTTGTAAATCGGTTGAGTTAAAGTCCACAGACGTTGTATCTACAGCATTCGGATCTTCATAAGTGACTTTATTGGTACAGCCACCAAGAAGAACAGCCAAGCCAATTAATGCAATAGCACTTTTTTTCATATTGGTGGTTCCTCAGTTTTCTAATTTATTAATCATAATATTAAGACGCATCATTTTACGATATAAACGCCCATTAATCATTCGCTTCTCGTATTTGAAGTCGGAACTGAGTCCCATTCGGGTTCAGAGTCACTTCAGACAGAGAGACCGTTTCGTCGCCATAAACGATAGCTTGACGCCATGGTCCAGCATTGGTGTTAACTTCTAATCCTTGGTCGTTATACCAAGAGAATCGATACAAGATGTGAAGGTTGGCCTTATAGTTACTGGTTAGTCTCACAACGCCACGAGCACGTCCATCCACTTGTGTCGTTGAAATATCATTAACGATTAGCCTAGATCCAAGCACCTTATCTCCAAATAAGACCTTATGAGTCTGCCCATCAATTTGTAACCCGGCTGTGTTTTGCGCACACCCAGTTACCAACAGAGCAACCACGATAAAAGTAAGCCACTTTTTCATTCCAATCTTCCTAGTTGTTTATGCCAAATAACCGCGCTACCACCTTGGCGTGATATCCAAACTAACACCGTATGGCCCGCTTGCACATTGAACGTATATTTATGCCCGCCAGCATTAATACTTTGCTCACCCGCTTCCACAAAGCGACTCGCGGTGTACACATTCCTTGGCAACGTTTGCCAGCTGCGAGTGTCTGCTTGTTCGGTAAATGTATTCCATAAGTTTAGAAGCAAATTACTGATGTCCCCTCCCTTGGCCGCTGCTTCACGTCGAATTTGATCTTTCGCGTATATGCGTAAAATTTGACGAATGATGATGGTGGGCAGTCGCTCTGACAAATCATTTTTAGCCATAGCGTTTACATCAGCTAACTTGTCAGCAGGAAGCGATTGACCATTTAAGTTCAGTGGTGCGAAACGCTCCGGCGTATCTTTCGGGTAGTATGGCAAAGACAAGGAGTAAATAGCGCCTCCAGAACTGCTGGCCAAAGGCACAGACAGTTTCCACTCTTGCCTTGCTTCAACTTCCCCTTCTTCCTCAATAACAATGACTCGAGCCTGATCTTTTTGCATTTGCTTGGGCTCGCCATAGCGCTTGATAAGCAACTGTAAATCTTGGTTCATGCCTGCCATGTTAGCAACTCGAATCGTGCCGTTAATCACCTGTTGGTTATTTGGCATCACCGCCAAAGCACGACGGTAATCCACGTAGGCATCATTCAAGTCACCCGAAGTTTCATACAGCAAAGCCGACAAATAGAACAAGTATGCATTTTGTACTTCGCCCAACACTTTCCCTGCATTAGGGTAATTCGCTAGCACACTTCCTAAATTGGGTGAAATCCCCTCGCTTTGCATTTGCTTCTGCGCCGAACGAAGTTCACTCGCCCTATCTTGCCTAGCTTTCATTTGGACTTGGTTAGCTTGCCTCATCTCAACCAATGCGCCAGATAAGTCATTCTTATTGAGATAGTTTAGTCCAAGATATAAATGTAAAAAGCCAAGCTCGTAGTCCGCTGGCTGATATTGGTTTAAATTGTCATTTGCCGCTAACGAACCAATATCCGTGGCCGTGTCGGATATGGATATGACTGGCTGGTTTTGCAATTTCTTAACGGCCTGATCGCTCGCCTTCAAACTGGACATACTTTGCGGGTACTTTTTATCTAGATAATACACACGCCCTCTTTCCATGTTATCTAAAATAGGGCCTGCGATGTTATGATCAGGTAAAGCATCAACTGCTTTGTTGTATCTGCCAGCTTCTACCGCTTGATAGACGTCTTTGTTCTGAGCACTATAATGACTGAAAAGATTTCCAGCTGACATATTGGCACAGGAAGTCAGCAACATAACTGTAGACATCGCCGCGACGAGTCGAATGGATTTTCGCACTATAGCTTTCCGTTCTTTTCTGAAGATCTTAATTTGCCCCATAAACCTAAATTTTAGCCTACTTGGGGATAATGCAAACGGTCAACACGCCCATTTTAAGACGTGTTGACCTTTGTCGTGATATTGCCTGTTTGATTACAAAACAAACCATCCAATTCGTTAGTTAGATAACATTGGCCCTAAAGCTCTACCACCAACTAAGTGCATATGAATGTGGTAGACTTCTTGACCGCCATGGGCATTACAATTCACTAATAGGCGATAGCCGTCTTCTGAGACACCTTCTTGCTCTGCAAGTTTCCTTGCAACAGTAAACATTCTGCCCATTGCTGCTTCATCTTCAAGCGTCACATCGTTAACCGTCGGAATAAGTTTGTTAGGAATTATTAAAATATGAGTTGGTGCTCTTGGGCTAATGTCTCTAAATGCCGTCACCAGTTCGTCTTCATACACGATATCGGCAGGGATCTCTTTGCGAATAATTTTACTAAAGATAGTTTCCTCAGACATAAAATGCTCCGTTACACTTTTAAATGATTGCCGCCAGTATGCTTGAAGGTGGCAAAAAGCTCAATAATATCAATGCGCGGGTATAAGTCAGCGTGCTGTAAATATGGCTAGAATTCTTCAAATATTCTCCATCTCACCTTGTTTTTGGGAATTTCATCGCTATATCGTCATAAGGGTTATTTTATTACCCAATTAACCTTATATGCAGAATTTCAAATGAAACCTGCTGATTTAACCCAGTATCATAGCCCCAGGTTTAGGGCCTACATGCCCAATAATGAGGTAACGTTATGACCATTCATGTCGGTATTATTGATTCAGATCCTATTCGCTTGGTAACGCCACTGCTTGATAATCGAGTAAAGAGCACGCAAATGATCTTCATAGGTGACAATAGTCAAAAAGAAATATTTCACCGGTTAAGCCAAGTGCTTTCGCGTAGGAGCATTCATTCTGAGTTTTTCGAAATACCTGAAGACGCAAGTACCTTACATATCAAACGTTCGGCCCAAGAGCTCGCGAAAAAGCTTGGGCAACTAGATGATGAAGTGATTCTCAATGCAAGCTGTGGCCTACGCCATAGGCTACTGTCAGTTTATGACGTGTTTCGAGACCACCAGTGGCCTGTTTTCGTCGTAGAGCCCAACAGCGACAAGTTCTGCTGGTTATATCCAGAATCTCGTGCAGAAGGCCAAGTCCAAGATAAAATCACCATCGCGGATTACTTGACAATCTTTGGCGCTAGAGGAGAGTTTAACAACCAAGAACTGCCAGCTGAGCTGAATGATCGGTTGCATTATATCGGCCAGAGATGGGCGAGTCAGGCCCTTGAACTAGGACCAGGTCTTGCGACATTGAACTACCTTGCAACCACCTGTCGTAAAGAACAAAAACTGAATGTACAGCTCACAGAAAAGCAACAAGGTTACAAAGAGCTAAACCAGCTCATTACTGATCTCGTTAACGCCAATATCGCAACGTATGCCAAAGGTGTCCTAACGTTTGCAGATGAAAACGCTCGCCGCTTTTCAAACGGTGAGTGGCTTGAAAACTTAGTTCACAATACCGTTAAGCAAGTTCAGCGCAAAATGCCCACGATACAAGACCAATCACTGGGCGTTCAGGTGTACCGTCAGCTAGGTGATCGAGAAGTTCGCAACGAGCTTGACGTAGCCTGCGTCGTAAACAATAAACTGCATATCATTGAGTGCAAAACCAAAGGGATGCGCGATGATGGAGACGATACGCTATATAAGTTAGAGTCACTTAGAGATCTTCTTGGTGGATTACAAGCAAGGGCAATGTTGGTTAGCTTCCGGCCTTTGAGGTACAACGATATCACTCGGGCAGAAGATCTTGGTTTAGCCCTTATAGGGCCAGACGAGTTAGGCGATCTAGAATCTCATCTAACACAGTGGTTTTGGGCGGCGGAAGGCCATGAAAATGAGGAGTCTCATTAAAATATTAAACCCCATCGCTTTAACAAGCGGTGGGGTTTCTCATTTCAATTCTATAAAGTGGGCTATACCGACCTAAATGACAAACTCTTTAACTTTCATCTTCAGTGAAATTAGTCGGTAAGGTCTTTTTCATTTTGTTCCATATCTGGGAACTTTCCATACCATAATGACGAACAACAAGAGGAAGCTTCTCTCGTTCTCCCGAACGACAGACATCAAGTAGCTCTTGGTAAAACGTTAAAGCCAGAGAGCGGGCCGTTTCATCAGAAAAGTAGTAACTCCCTACTCTGTCGTACAGCTTCTTCAGGCCATTAAAAATTAAGCCGTAGATTTGATTTCCGGAATGAAAAGCGAGTCGTTGAAACAACATATAATCATAAAAATTGAATGTCTTAGCAATTAAGTTCGATTCACGTTTCTCAGGGTCTTTTTCCCCGTCGTCGCTGACATGCTGCGAAATTTTATCAGCATAAGGTGATGATTCCATGAATGAATCCCATGATTCCGCTTGCAACAAGGCTTGGCAAGACTCAATCACATTCACTATCGTGCGCTCGGAGCTTTCTGGATTGGTTTTGAAGGCATAACGCATAAAAATCGGGCTAATATTTGCGCGAGCGGCGAGGAGATCTTCTACGATAGCAGTGGCATTATCCGCATCTAGCGTCATCAAGGTATCAAGGATATGAAGCCCAGAAGTTTCCATAAACTGATTCACTTGCGTTGGTTTACCGTGGCGAATCGTCAACCACCCATCACGAGCTAGCCTCTGTAATACTTCTCTTAGGGTTGTACGAGTCACACCAATGAGTTCAGACAGTTCTCGTTCAGCTGGTAAAATGGAACCCGGCGGGAAACGACCATTCCATATACTCTCAATAATGTATTTTTCTGCAAATCCAGCCGGACTTTTTGCCTTTATGACCATTAATTACTTTTCCAGTTTGTTATATACCCAAGCAACCTGGCTTCAACGGCGTCAGGTTGCTTGGGTATAAGGACCTAATACAACTCATCATACCACTAGTTTGGCACGATAAAAATAAAATGCATAAAAACTTGTATTACACAAAACAAAGATTCTAAGAAAAATTCGTTTTCTCATTGACACTATTTGCTCTATGAGTTTCATTTCATCAAATTTAATATGAACAACACCTCATAAAGTGTCTTAACAATAAAAATCATCTTATTAGCATCATAAATCTGCTGATTTTATTCTCACTTACAATTAAAAATTATTAAAGACAGTCAATTATGAGAAGATCAACTAGTGTAGAAAATAAATGAGCTCTGCATCAAGTTTGCATTTTTACCGTCAATTAATGCATATAACTTAAATCACCCGCTAATTTTCTCCCTTTCAGCTTAAAATCGGCAAAACGTCTACGAAAAAGGTGTGAAATCGCTGTATCGATCTCGTTTCGCAACAAAACCGCACTCAGATTCAGCCCTGAACTGAGATTACTATTGACTCTATCACTTTCATCAGTACAGTTTGCGCTGAGCAAGGAGCGCTTGTCATTAATTTTCAGGGAAGCACTGCACAGCATCGTCCCGACAATGCTCGTTTTTCAAATTGAATGTCTCGCTGTGCAGCAGTTATCTAGTGAATCGACTGGATAGAACCCGTAAATAATGCAGGCCATGTTTGGTTTAAACAAGAAGAGTATTATTTATGCCGATGTCACTCGGAAACGCTTTTGTCAAAAATTTTCTTGGCAATTCACCTAACTGGTATAAAACGGCCATTGTCGTATTTCTGGTTATCAACCCTATCGTTTTCCACATCAACCCGTTTGTTGCTGGATGGCTGTTAGTCATAGAATTCATCTTTACTCTAGCCATGGCATTGAAATGCTACCCACTTCAACCTGGTGGCTTGCTGGCAATTGAGGCCATTGCCATTGGTATGACGAGCCCCGAGCAAGTAAAGCATGAATTGGTTGCTAATATTGAAGTACTACTGCTACTAATTTTTATGGTGGCAGGCATCTATTTTATGAAGCAGCTTCTTCTGTTTATTTTCACGAAGATCTTACTCGGTATACGTTCAAAAGTTCTACTGTCACTTTCATTTTGCTTTGTCTCAGCATTTTTATCCGCTTTCTTAGACGCGCTGACCGTGATTGCCGTGGTCATCAGTGTCGCGGTAGGATTCTACGCCATCTATCATAAAGTCGCCTCTGGCAAAGGCAGCACAACATCACATGATCACACACAAGATGAACACCTTTGCGATTTAACTCGTGACGATTTAGAAAAATACCGCGCCTTTTTACGCTCACTCTTGATGCATGCGGGCGTTGGTACTGCTTTAGGTGGCGTGATGACCATGGTGGGAGAACCACAAAACTTGATTATCGCTGATCAAGCTGGATGGCAGTTTGGTGACTTCATTATACGCATGGCTCCTATTACCGTCCCTGTGTTTATCTTCGGCCTTATCACTTGTGTCTTAGTCGAAAAATTTAAAGTGTTTGGTTATGGTGCAGAACTACCAAGTAACGTTAAAAAGATTTTGGTCGATTTTGACAACGCGCAGAAAAAATCACGGACAAAGCAAGATGTTGTGAAATTGTATGTGCAGGGAATCATTGCTGTTTGGTTAATTGTTGGACTGGCTCTCCATTTAGCGGCGGTGGGGCTAATTGGACTCTCTGTCATTATCTTGGCCACCTCTTTCACTGGTATTGTTGAAGAACATCAGATTGGTAAGGCATTTGAAGAGGCATTGCCTTTCACTGCGCTTCTGGCGGTTTTCTTCTCAATCGTCGCAGTCATCATAGACCAGCACTTGTTTGCTCCGGTCATCGATGCGGTGCTAAACGTAAAAAATGAAAGTGCTCAACTTGCGCTCTTCTATGTGGCGAATGGATTACTATCAATGGTGTCGGACAATGTATTCGTCGGAACGGTTTATATTCTTGAAGTCAAAGAGGCGCTAATTCAAGGCCTAATATCACGAGAACAATTTGACTTGCTCGCCGTGGCAATCAACACCGGAACCAACCTTCCATCTGTCGCGACACCTAATGGCCAAGCCGCCTTTCTCTTCCTGCTTACATCCACGCTAGCCCCGCTGATTCGTTTATCTTACGGCCGAATGGTTATCATGGCATTGCCCTATACCATCGTTTTATCCATTGTTGGCTTTATAGGTATTCTGTTCTTTATCGAACCCATGACCGCCTATTTTCAACACATTGGCTGGATCTCTGATGTGACCTCAAATGCGCTAGAAGCAACCAAAGCAATAGGTCATTAGAAAAATGATTTGAATATCCAGCCAATACAAGATAAAAAGCTCTGATACATCAGAGCTTTTCCATTATTAAAGGGACAATTTGTGACTTTACTTTCATCAATCAAGCAATTTTCTAAACGTCGGAGTTCTTGGGCACTTTTACTTTTCTGCGCATTATTAATCGATGGCACCGCCCTTTACTTTCAACATGTCATGCAACTCACTCCATGTGTGATGTGCATCTATGAAAGAGTAGCCGTGCTGGGTATTGCTTTAGGCGCACTGATCGGGCTAATTAATCCCAAGAATTCGTTTTTTGTTTGGTTAGGTATGATCGTATGGGGCATTAGCGCTGCGAAAGGACTGTCTTTATCTATTGAGCATGTTGGCATGCAGCTTCATCCAAACATTTTTGCAACGTGTAGCTTGATTCCTGAGTTCCCAAGCTGGCTTCCATTGCATCAATGGTTCCCTTGGATGTTTTCCGCTGGCGCTCAGTGCTCTGATATTAAATGGCAATTCCTAACATTATCTATGCCTCAATGGCTTATCGTAATATTTGCAGGCAACCTTGTGGCGCTGGTCTTGGTCTTTGTTAGCCAATTTACTCGTAAAACTGGATTGACCTTCCGCTAAAGATAATTTGGCGCGAATAAAAAACCCCGCGGATTTTTCGCGGGGTTTTTCGTTTCTGGCTGGTTAGTTCATATCTCTGCCCGGCGCTGGCGCTAACACCTCTCGGTTGCCGTTATGACCCGGTGCGCTAACGATGCCTTGCATTTCAAGCTGCTCAACAATTCTCGCGGCGCGGTTATAACCAATCTTAAATCGACGCTGCACGCCAGAAACTGAGCCTCGTCGCGTTTCTACTACGTGCTCAACCACTTGATCAAACAATGGATCCATTTCTTCTTCTGTCTCCATTTTCTCACCCGGTAACAACGTCTCAGGGGACTGATCACCACTGGTTATGCCATCGACATATTCCGGTTTGCCACGTGCTTTCCAGTTATTCACGACCGCATGAACGTCATCATCAGAAGCAAACGCGCCGTGAACTCGCACGGTATGACTCGAACCAGGCGGCAGATACAGCATGTCACCCATACCTAACAATGACTCAGCGCCACCCTGATCCAAAATGGTTCTGGAATCGGTCTTGGTTGACACGGTAAAGGCAACGCGAGTTGGAATATTTGCTTTGATAAGACCAGTGATGACATCCACCGACGGCCTTTGTGTTGCAAGAATCAAATGAATACCCGCAGCACGGGCTTTTTGTGCCAGCCTAGCAATAAGCTCTTCCACTTTTTTGCCGACTACCATCATCAAATCAGCAAATTCATCAACGATAACCACGATATAAGGCAGGTTTGTCAGCAATGGCGCTTCTTGATCCATACTATCGCCTTCTTGCCATAAAGGATCATGGATAGGATGCCCAGCTTCTGCTGCCATTTTCAGCTTATCGTTAAAGCCTTTGATGTTCCTCACACCCAGTGCTGACATGAGTTTATATCGTCGCTCCATTTCACCGACACACCAACGAAGCGCGTTTGATGCGTCTTTCATATCGGTGACAACCTCTGAGAGCAAATGTGGGATCCCTTCATAGACTGAAAGCTCCAACATCTTAGGGTCAATCATAATAAACCGAACTTCTTCCGGTGTCGCTTTGTACAGCATGCTCAGAATCATCACATTGACACCAACTGACTTACCTGAGCCTGTGGTACCTGCGACTAACACATGCGGCATTTTTGCCAAATCAGCAACCACAGCGTCACCGGCGATATCTTGCCCAAGTACTACAGTAGTTGGAGACTTAGCATCTTCGAACTGCGGGCTGCCCACCACATCAGAAAAGTACACGGTCTGACGACTCATGTTAGGTAACTCTAACCCAACATATGGTTTACCTGGAATGACTTCGACCACCCGCACTGCCATAGCAGAAAGAGAACGTGCTAGATCCATCGACAAACTGGAAATTCGGCTTACTTTTACACCCGGAGCAAGATCAAGTTCAAAACGGGTAATGACTGGACCTGGGAAAATATCCACCACTTCCGCGTGGATCTTATAGTCGGCTAACTTAGCCTCGACCAGTCTAGCTATGTTTTCTAGCGCTTCCCTATCAATAAAGTTTTCTCTTTTTTCTGGGTGATAGAGCAATTCAAGCGTCGGCATCGGCTCTTCAGGCACAGGAAGGTCAGCTTCTTTTTGCATCAAGAACGGGTTTTGTTTTTCTTTAACCGCATTTTTCGCTTCCGAAACCATGTCTTGAAAGGCTTGTACATCTGCATCGGTTTCCGAGCTTCCTATTTCTAATGGCTCTTCTTCAATATCAAACGATGAAATCACTGGCTCTATGTGCTTATCATCAGGTTCAATCTGGTCTAGTTGAGTGTCATCAAAAGCTGGTTGTTCAGCGTCGTTTTCAATATTCCAAGGTGTTTCTTCAATGACAACTGGCTCTTGAGGCGTAATTTGCGACTCAAGATCTTGATGAATACTGCTTAGCTCTTCGTTGTTCAAAGGATCGACAACCGCTAGGTTTTCTTGAACCGCAGCGGCTCTCTCAAGCTCTTCTATCGTTGCGGTTAAATTTTGTTTACCAAGATCGACCTCTTGGCTCACCACCTCTACGGCAAACTCGTCAGGAGCTGAATCTGTTCCAGTTTTCAAGAAATTTGGTACTGACTCTTTTCTCTCTTGCTTAGACGCTTCAGGAACATGAATATTAAATTTGCGCTTAGACGTCCCTGCTGACGAAGTAGATTCCATCAACGGATCGACGGCTTGCCTCTCTTCGAGAGCAGGCTCTTCAGGCAAACTGTTTTGTTGGTTCGAATTCTCTAACCAATCATCTTTAGCGACACCAATATTATGAATCGGCTCTATCAGCTCATCCTGCTCTCCTCGGGTCCGGTTGACCAGAGAAGTAAGCCCACCAATCGCCTTTTCACCTAACCACTCTACCACTCTCAACCAGGAGATGCCTGTAAGTAGAGTAAATCCTGCCCCCCACAAAAAGAGAAATACTAAGGTGGAGCCCAAAACATTGAGAGTGGGTAAAGCAAGGTTAGTGAGTACATCCCCTATCACGCCACCGGATGAGAAGTACCAGATATCGTTGGCGTTGATATTCGCGAGCCCACAGCTTGTAAGGACAATAATAACTAGGCCTAATACTCGCGTACCCCAAAGCATAAAGTCTATTGGTTCACCCGAGTCTTTTTTTCTGTAGTACACCCAAGAAGAGATGATCAACAAAAATGGGACAAGATAAGCTAGCACGCCAAATGTGAAAAATAGCGTATCGGCGACATAGGCTCCAACGAAGCCTCCGGCGTTTTTTATATGCATGCCCCACGCAGTTTGAGACCACGATGGATCGGCTGGGCTAAAAGTGAGAAGCGCTACAAGTAGCAACATGGAAATCAGTACGGCGAGAATCAGCCCGCACTCTTTAAGGCGTTGCGAACCATTTAAACGGAAAGGACGAGGCGCTTCACCCGTTTTGATGGTAGTTTCGATTTTATTCTTGCTCTCTTTGAACATAGGTTATTGAATCATCCGCTGACACCATCCCTTATTAAGGATAGGCTCTGTTAAATACAATTTGAGCAGCTAAGGCCTACTTCTTTCTATTCAATTAGTTAAAAAACACTAATTAGTCAAAAAAGAGGCCCTTACGCCACTCAGAAAGATTTAAACATATCAGAGTCCAAAACCCAATTACCAAAAGTCAGAATATAGAAAGGTATTTTCAGTTTATGGCTAGTGGATTCTATGTAGGCCCTAACGGGTTCGAATCACTAACTGGTTGGTCTGCTTGACTTCTTCCATTACAACATAAGTCCTAGTGTCGTTAACGCCAGGTAAACGCAACAATGTGTCTCCCAAGAGTTTACGATACGCGCTCATGTCTGATACACGAGTTTTTAAAAGATAATCAAAATCACCCGAGACTAAATGGCATTCTTGAATATCATCAAGCTTTTGGACGGCTGTATTGAATTGCTCAAATACATCTGGCGCGCCCCGATTTAAGGTAATTTCGACAAATACCAATAATGATGCATCGAGATATTGAGGATTGAGAAGCGCCGTATAGCCTAATATGTAACCTTGACGCTCAAGTCGACGTACCCGTTCTAAACACGGAGTTGGAGACAAGCCGACACGCTTTGAGAGTTCCACATTGGAGATTCGACCATCTTTTTGCAACTCATTTAGAATATTGCGATCGATGCGGTCAAGATCTTTAGACGGCTTTTTATAGTTGTCTACCATTTTTTATTCCACCTTATAACTTCCTTGCAAAAAAATATACTACAATTTTTTAATATTCAGTATCAAATATCGCCTTTCAACTACTATACTAGATATTAACTCGATAAAAATACAATATAAACAGTTAATATAACCAGAAACTATTAAGGAGTCAGGATGATCATTGGCGTACCCAAGGAAATCAAAAACCACGAGTACCGTGTCGGCATGATCCCAGCAAGCGTAAGAGAGCTTGTATCACTTGGCCACCAAGTCTACGTTGAAACCAAAGCAGGTCTAGGCATCGGCTTCTCAGACGATGATTACATCTCTGTCGGTGCATCCATTCTTCCCGCTGCTTCTGACGTTTTCGCCAAAGCAGACATGATTGTAAAAGTTAAAGAGCCGCAAGCGGTTGAGCGCGCTATGCTACGTGAAGGGCAAATATTATTCACTTATTTGCACCTTGCACCGGATCTTCCACAAACAGAAGACCTGATTAAAAGCAAAGCTGTCTGTATAGCCTATGAGACTGTAACAGATAATGTGGGAAGATTGCCACTATTAGCCCCAATGTCTGAGGTAGCGGGCAGAATGTCTATTCAAGCCGGCGCACAAACACTTGAGAAGTCTCACGGTGGACGTGGTTTACTACTTGGTGGCGTTCCAGGTGTAGAGCCAGCGAAAGTTGTGATTGTCGGTGGTGGTGTCGTTGGTGCTAACGCTGCAAGAATGGCGGTTGGACTTCGTGCTGATGTCACTATATTAGACAGAAACCTTGATACTCTACGTAAGCTCGACGAAGAATTCCAAGGACAAGCTAAAGTCGTATACTCAACTGAAGATGCAATTGAGAAACACGTACTTGAAGCTGACCTTGTGATTGGTGCCGTTCTTATCCCTGGTGCTGCTGCGCCTAAGTTAATCACGAAAGAACATATCAAACGCATGAAGACAGGTAGCGCTGTTGTTGATGTCGCGATTGACCAAGGTGGATGTTTTGAAACCTCGCACGCTACAACACACGCAGAGCCAACTTACATCGTTGATGACGTTGTCCACTATTGTGTTGCCAACATGCCAGGTGCTGTCGCTCGCACTTCAACTTTTGCTTTAAACAATGCGACATTGCCTTACATCATTAAACTGGCAAACCAAGGTTACCGTGAAGCATTGCTTGACGACAAAGGCTTCCTAGAAGGCTTAAACGTTATTCACGGTAAAGTAACGTGTAAGGAAGTAGCGGAAAGCTTTAACTTAGAGTACGTTGACGCTGAAAAAGCGATTGCAATGTTCAACTAAGTAAGTGGATTCATAATCCTTACTACTAAAAAACTCACACCTAGGTGTGAGTTTTTTTACATCGATACAATTCGTTAAGGTAAGTCCGCTAAGGTAATTCGCTAAAGTAATATTAGAACCAGCGTTCGAGTGAGGTTTTATCCAACTGGCGGAATGCGCGATTTAAGATATTGGCCAGTTCTTTGTAACAAGGCTTAGCTTTTGCAGGCTCTAGAGCAATGCCAGTTTCCGTGATCTTTTGGTGTATTTCTCGGTACCAACCAGCCAACGAAGGCGGCAGTTGTGTGTGGGCTCGATTTCCCAGCCACCATACACCTTGCAGAGGAAGACTGATCGCAAACAACGCAATCACCACGGTTTGTGGCATTGCGTGAACATTGTGAAATACCATTTGTGTTAACACGCTAATAGCCGCGATGGCTGGCATTACCTTAATACCAAAACGTGTTGCTTTGATAATTCTCTGTTCTGGAAAGAGCAGGTTGAGTTCCTTACGCATTGGCCATGAATCCATATACTTTTGGCCACTTTTTAAGCTACGTATCAAACCAACTTTATCAGTCATGTCCACCCCCGCCAGATATTTGGCTTGCTTTATAAAAAAAGTTGAATAACTAAACAAATGACGTAATGAATTACATTTATAGACAATTCATCAAAATTTTTTAATTTGCTCTATTTTTTGTTATATTAATCTATCAATAACCCACTATATGCGGGTATCTAATCTCATTGTTGCTTATTTTGTCAATATGAGCAACCTTGTGATCGATTTGTTAGGAAAACACTGGGTTCAGTTGCATAAGGTAACCTTTTTTTATATGGAGATAGAAGTATTTTTGACCGAGATTAAGTACAAGCTCACAAAGCCTTTTACTATTTCTTCAGTCTCTGTTTTGTTACAACCGATAATCACAGGTAGTCACTCATGTCTAAGCTAGTTTTAGTTTTAAACTGCGGTAGTTCATCTCTCAAGTTCGCTGTTGTCGATCCAAACACCGGCGACGAATACCTTACGGGCCTTGCTGAATGTTTACACCTTTCAGAAGCTCGCATCAAGTGGAAACTTGATGGTGGCAAACATGAAGCCCAGTTAGGTGAAGGGGCTGCTCATGATCATGCGCTAGCTTTTATTGTTGATGCTATTCTCTCCTCCAAGCCAGAACTTGCAGAGCAAGTCAAAGCCATTGGTCACCGAGTCGTACACGGTGGTGAGAAGTTTACCCAATCTGCGTTAATTAACGACGACGTTATCAAAGGTATTGAAGACTGCGCGACATTGGCACCTTTGCACAACCCAGCTGCAATTACTGGCATTAAAGCCGCGCAAAAGGCTTTCCCTGGTTTGCCAATGGCTGCTGTATTTGATACTGCTTTCCATCAAACCATGCCGGAGGAAGCTTTTTTATATGCCCTACCTCATGCTTTATATAAAGAACACGGTATACGCCGATATGGCATGCATGGTACTTCACACCTGTTTATTACTCGTGAAACGGCCAAACAATTAGATAAGCCTGAGCAAGAACTGAATATCATTAATTGTCACTTAGGTAACGGTGCGTCTGTATGTGCCGTGAAAAATGGTCAATGTGTCGATACTTCAATGGGCCTAACCCCTCTCGAAGGTCTCGTCATGGGCACTCGCAGTGGTGATATCGATCCTGCTATCGTTTTTCACCTGCATGACAACTTGGGTTACTCCGTCGATCAAATCCACACTATGTTAACCAAAGAGTCTGGTCTTCAAGGTTTAACAGAAGTCACCTCTGACTGCCGCTATGTTGAAGAGAACTACGGTACAAAAGAAGAGGCCACTCGTGCAATGGATGTATTCTGTCACAGACTGGCTAAATACATCGCAGGTTATACAGCAACACTGGATGGTCGCCTTGACGCAATTGTATTCACTGGTGGTATTGGTGAGAATTCAGGCCCTATTCGTGAATTGGTGCTCAATAGACTCGGCATTTTCGGCATTGAAGTCGACAGCGAAGCAAACCTTAAAGCTCGCTTTGGTGGTGAAGGTGTGATAACGACTGAAAATAGCCGAATTCCTGCTATGGTTATCTCTACCAACGAAGAGCTTATCATTGCAGAAGACACGGCTCGCCTGTCACAGATCTAATTCTTTTTTTGGCCAGTGCCCCCACACTGGCCTGATAATTATTTTAGGGGGCTCAACTTCAATTAAGATTTTTCGGTTTAGTCGAAGTTGAACATTATTTAAGTAAATCGTTAAGGTACTATAAGATGTCCCGTACAATCATGCTTATCCCTACAAGCACTAGTGTCGGTTTAACTAGTGTTTGCACGGGTGTGCTTCGCGCGATGGAGCGTAAAGGCGTCAACGTTTCTTTCTACAAGCCTATTGCGCAACCTCGACTAGATAATTCGAACCATCCAGATCTCACTTCTGCCATTATTCGCGCTACCAGCGACATAAAAATTGGTGAACCAACCACAATTGTGGAAGCAGAACATCTCATCGGTGCAGATAAAACTGATGTGTTGCTTGAGACTATTGTTGAGCGATTTAATAAAGTTCACAAACAGTCTGAAGTGACCTTAGTCGAAGGTATCGTGCCGACTCGCAAACACCCGTTTGCGACACAAATCAATGCTGAAATAGCGGCAACATTGGGTGCTGAGATCGTCTTGGTTGCCACCCCTGGGACAGACAACCCTATGCAGCTGAAAGAGCGCATTGAGGTCGCCTGTTCGCACTTTGGTGGTACTAAAAACAAAAATATCAAAGGCGTCATCATTAATAAGTTGAACGCGCCAGTGGATAGCGCAGGGCGTACCCGACCTGATTTGTCTGAGATTTTTGATGATTCCAATGAAGCGATTCACACCAATCTCGAGGTAATGCAAATCTTCAACTCGAGTCCAATTCGAGTGCTTGGCTGTGTACCATGGACCATCGATTTGATTGCCACTCGCGCCATTGACATCGCTACTCACCTAAACGCTGAAATCGTTAATGAAGGTGACATCAAGCAACGCCGTATTCGCAGCATTACGTTCTGTGCTCGTTCACTGCCACACATGCTACAACATTTCAAACCCGGCTCGCTTCTAGTCACATCAGCTGACCGACCGGATGTGATTGTTGCTGCCTCTTTAGCTGCAATGAATGGTGTCGAAATTGGTGCGATTCTTCTCACCGGAGGCTATGAGCTCTCTGCTGAAGTGCAACACTTGTGTCAGCCTGCGATTGATACGGGGTTACCTATCTTTAGAGTGGATGGCAACACTTGGCAAACGTCTCTTAATCTACAAAGCTTTAGCTTAGAAGTTCCGCCAGATGACAAAGAACGTATTGAGCTTATCAGCGAACATGTAGCTAGCCATATTGATGGGCCGTGGATCAACTCGTTAACCGAAGGGACTCAAGGTACTCGTCGTCTTAGCCCTCCGGCATTTAGATACCAATTAACCGAACTCGCACGCCAAGCTGGCAAACGTGTCGTGCTCCCAGAAGGTGATGAGCCACGTACTGTCAAAGCAGCATCTATTTGTGCAGAGCGTGGTATCGCACAGTGTGTGTTATTGGGTAACCCAGATGAAATACGTCGTGTCGCGGCTCAGCAAGGTGTGGAGCTTGGTGCAGGCGTTGAAATCATTGACGCAGAAAAAGTGCGCAATAACTATGTTGCTCGCTTGGTTGAGCTTCGTGAAAAGAAAGGCATGACGGAAGTCGTTGCTCGTGAAAAACTCGAAGATTCCGTTTTCTTAGGCACCATGATGCTTGAAAACGACGAGGTCGATGGCCTAGTTTCTGGCGCGGTACATACCACAGCAAACACCATCGTACCTCCGTTCCAAATTATTAAAACGGCCCCGGGCGTGTCGGTTGTCTCGTCGGTGTTCTTTATGTTGCTCCCAGATCAAGTGTTGGTCTACGGTGACTGTGCGGTTAACCCAGATCCCAATGCTGAACAGCTCGCTGAAATTGCGATTTCTTCAGCAGATTCTGCCGCTGCATTTGGTATTGAGCCTCGCGTTGCAATGATTTCTTATTCAACCGGTGAATCTGGCTCAGGCGCAGACGTAGACAAGGTGAGAGATGCCACTCGTATTGCGAAAGAAAAACGTCCTGACTTGATCATTGACGGGCCTCTTCAATACGATGCCGCCATTATGGAAAGTGTTGCTGCATCTAAAGCGCCAAATTCGCCAGTAGCAGGTAAAGCGACAGTGTTCGTCTTTCCAGACTTAAACACTGGTAATACTACCTACAAAGCGGTCCAAAGATCTGCTGATCTGGTTTCCATCGGTCCAATGCTACAAGGCATGCGCAAGCCAGTAAATGATCTGTCTCGTGGTGCATTGGTTGATGACATCGTCTACACAATCGCCCTAACCGCGATTCAAGCAGCACAAGCTGAATCAAAATAATGCTTCAGTGACGCACGAAAAAGCCCCTCAAGGAAACTCTTGAGGGGCTTTTATATCTTCATAATCTCGAATTAGTGTTCAAACTTCTGAATTCTATTATGAGGGCTATCTAAGTCTAGCTCTGGGCCTACAGGTACAATCTGAGTTGGATTGATTTGAGTGTGGCTAAAGTAGTAGTGACGCTTAATGTGATAAAAATCTACCGTCCCTTTTATGCCTTCCACTTGATACAGCTCTTTTAGGTAATTCTGAATATTCGCGTAATCAGATATTCTCTTCTTGTTGCACTTAAAGTGACCCACATACACCGCGTCAAAGCGAATCAGGGTAGTAAACAAGCGCCAATCTGCTTCAGTTACCTGACTGCCTGCGAGGAATCGATGGCTAGCTAGGTGCTCATCAATCTTGTCCAACGCATTAAACAGCGAGTCGTATGCTTCATCATAAGCACTTTGCGAGGTCGCAAAGCCACAGCGATAAACGCCATTGTTTACATTTGGATAGATAAAATCATTCCACTTATCAATTTCACCACGCAAAGCTTCTGGGTAATAGTCAGTGTCATTACCTGTTAAGCCATTAAACGCTGAGTTAAACATGCGAATAATTTCCGACGACTCATTGCTGACAATAGTATTGGTTTTCTTATCCCAAAGAACAGGGACGGTAACACGGCCTGTATAGTCTGGCTTGGCTTGAGTATACATTTGATGCATGCGAGTATGGCCAAACAAAGGTTCGGGCAACCCCATCTGCCAGCCTTCTTTTAAAACATCTGGGCAAACAACGGTCACGTCGATATGCGAAGTAAGCTGCTTTAACTCACGAAAAACAAGGGTACGATGGGCCCAAGGACACGCTAAGGAAACGTATAAATGATAGCGACCTGATTCTGGCTGGTATTTAGCACCAGGGGCATCTTCAATCCAATTACGAAAACCGGAATCTTCGCGTACATACTCACCATTTTTGGTTTTAATTACTGTGTCGTGCCAAACGCCTTCAACTAACTGTCCCATCTAACTCACCTAATAATCAATCGTTTAATTTAATACTGATTATAAGTAACGCCTAAAAGAGAATAAGCAGAAGAAGTTGACCTAGATGTTTCAATTTGTCGAATGAGATGACTAGCGCCTATCCATCAGACATAAAAAAAGCGCGACCCAGTTCAATAGTCGCGCTAACGCCTGTCACAGGCCAAACTTATTTATATATCAACAAGTAAACATGCAGCCGAGTGCTTATTTTCCCCTTTCATCACAGGTTTTGTTTTCGCACATTCATCGGTCGCTAATGGACAACGTGTTCGAAATACACACCCAGACGGTGGACTGATGGGTGACGGTAAGTCCCCTTCTAGCATCTCTATCTTTTTGTTACGCTCGAGCTTGGGATCGGGGATCGGCACCGCTGACATTAGAGCGCGCGTATAAGGGTGCTTCGGATCGGCAAACAGTGACGCCGCTTCCCCAAGCTCTACGGCATTACCTAAGTACATCACTAACACTCGGTCTGAGATGTGTTTCACCACCGATAAATCGTGGGCGATGAACACCAAGCTTAACCCAAGCTCTTTTTGCAGCTCTTTTAAGAGATTCACCACCTGAGCTTGAATGGACACATCAAGCGCGGATACGGGCTCATCACAGATGATCATTTTCGGCTTGAGAATCAACGCCCGGGCAATACCAATACGTTGGCACTGGCCTCCCGAGAATTCGTGAGGGTAGCGGTTAATCACGTTCGGCAATAGCCCCACTTTGGCCATCATTTCTTTAACGCGTGACTTCACCTCGTCTTTGGATAAACTTGGGTAGAAGGTTTTCAGCGGCTCAGCAATGATATCTCCAACCGTCATCCTCGGGTTTAACGAGGCCAACGGATCTTGGAAAATCATCTGAATGTCTTTACGGGTTTCTCGGCGCTGCACGTCTTGCATTTTGGTCAAGTCTTGCCCAAGCCACACCACTTCCCCGGCGGTGGATTCCACCAAACCAATGATGGCGCGAGCAAAGGTCGATTTACCACACCCCGATTCGCCCACAACACCTAAGGTTTCTCCTTCAAACAGCTGAATATTGACCCCATCCACCGCTTTTAGGTTCGACGGTTTGGCCCACGGCCACGCCGATTTTGATGCAATACTGAAGTGTACTTTTAAATCTTTTACATCGAGTAAGAGTTGTTTGTCTGCCATCATTTTGTCCAAGCCTCCCAATCAGAAAAACACGCGCGTTGTCGCCCATCACCAAACGGTGTCAATATCGGTGTTTCTGACTTACAACGGTCAGTCACACGATGACAACGCTCTTGATAAGGGCAGCCCGGAGGCAAACGGAGTAAATTCGGTGGGTTGCCAGGTATGGTAGGCAAAATGTCCCCTTCGGTATCTAAACGTGGGATGGCTTTCAGTAGCCCTTCGGCATACGGGTGGCTGGGGTTGTAGAAAATTTCATCCACCGTGCCGTATTCCATGGTACGCCCCGCGTACATCACCAGCACTTTGTCACACGAGCCTGCCACCACACCCAAATCATGGGTGATCATGATGATCGCGGTGTTGAATTCGCTTTTTAACTCGTTGAGCAAGTCCATGATTTGCGCTTGCACCGTCACGTCCAACGCCGTGGTGGGCTCATCGGCAATCAGGAGTTTTGGGCGACACAAGAGCGCCATGGCAATCATCACACGTTGACGCATGCCCCCTGAAAATTCATGCGGGAACATGGTAATGCGTTTGCGCGCTTCCGGAATTTTCACCGCTTCGAGCATGCGAACCGATTCTTCAAACGCTTCCGATTTGCCCATGCCTTTGTGTAGCATCAGCACTTCCATCAATTGGTCGCTCACCTTCATGTAGGGGTTGAGCGAGGTCATCGGATCTTGGAAGATCATCGCAATTTGCTCGGCGCGCACTTTATTGAGCGCCTTTTCTGGCAGGTTAAGGATTTCTTTGCCTTCAAAAGTGGCGCTGCCACTGATGATGCCGTTTTTAGCCAGCAGGCCCATCAAGGCAAACACCGTTTGAGATTTTCCCGAGCCGGACTCGCCCACAATCCCTAAGGTTTCCCCTTGGTCTAGGGAGAAATTTAAATCATTAACTGCGGTGACAATACCGTCATGGGTGGTAAATTCGACACGCAGATCTTTGACATCTAATAAACTCATCATTACTTCCTTTCTTATTATCTATCTTTTGGATCAAGCGCATCGCGCAAGCCATCGCCTAGGTAGTTAAAGCAGAACAAAGTCACGATCATAAAGGCTGCCGGGAAAGCCAACTGCCATATCGCTACTTGCATGTTGTTTGCCCCTTGTTGAAGCAACGCGCCCCAACTGGTCATCGGCTCTTGTACACCAAGGCCTAAGAAGGAAAGGAAAGATTCGGTCAAAATCATGTTTGGAATCAACAAGGTTGAGTAAATAGCCACAAGGCCAAGTACGTTAGGTACGATATGACGGGTGATAATCCGCCACTTACTCACCCCTGCAATATGCGCCGCTTCGATGAACTCTTTACCACGTAAACTCAGTGTTTGACCACGAACAATTCGCGCCATATCAAGCCAAGAGATGGCACCAATCGCAACGAAAATAAATATCAGGTTACGACCAAAGAAAGTCACTAATACAATGACCAAAAACATGAATGGGATAGCGTATAAAATTTCCACAACACGCATCATTAAACGGTCAGTACGCCCACCAATAAAGCCAGATGCTGCGCCGTAAAGTGTCCCGATTAACACCGCAACTACCGCTCCTAGGACACCGACCATCAGTGAGATTCGGCCACCCACTAGAGTACGCACATATAGATCACGCCCTAAACTATCGGTACCAAATAGATGCTGCCAAGACGGCGCTGCTTGCATGGCAGACCAGTTTGTTTCTGAGTAGCTGTATTGAGAGAACATTGGCAGGAAAATCACTGCCAATGTAATCAGTACCAATACAAATAGGCTGACCATGGCCGCTTTGTTACGCATAAAACGAATGCGAGCATCTTGCCACAGGCTTCGACCTTCAATCTCCAAGTTCTCCGAGAACTTTTCAACCGCTTCTAAGTTTGCTTTTTTAGTTAACATGCTTTTTACCTCAACCTAGTAGCGAATCTTCGGATCGATATATGCCAGCAGCACATCGACAACAGCGTTAAATATGATGAACAAGAAACCAATGATGATGGTGATACCCATTACTAATGAATAGTCTCGGTCAAAAGCGGCCTGTACAAATAGCTTACCGATTCCAGGAATACCAAAAATGGTTTCAATCACAACGGACCCGGTAATGATACCGACAAACGCTGGCCCCATGTAGGAAACAACCGGGAGCATAGCTGGCCTAAGTGCATGCTTAATAACGATTTTTCGATAGCTTAAGCCTTTCGCTCTGGCGGTGCGAATAAAGTTACTGTTTAGGGTTTCAATCATAGAGCCACGCGTGATACGAGCAATCGACGCCACGTAGAGCATGGACATACTCACCACCGGGAGCACCATATATTTGGCGGCCCCTCCCATCCAGCCACCTGCTGGGAGCCATCCCAGCTTTAACGCAAAGAAATAGATCAATATCGGCGCGATGACGAACGAGGGCATCACCACCCCTATCATGGTCGTCGACATCACGGAATAATCAAATATCGAGTTTTGCTTCAACGCGGATATGGTCCCGACGGACACCCCCAGCAATATGGTGAAAATAAAGGCCACCACCCCAATTTTTGCTGATACTGGCAATGCTGCATCAATCAGCTCATTCACCGTATAATCTTTGTATTTAAATGATGGACCGAAATCGCCTCTCACTATGCTAGACAAATACGTGAAGTATTGATCATACACAGGCTTATTCAGGCCATATTTGGCGTTAATATTTGCCATGACAGCAGGGGGCAGTGGACGCTCACTGGAGAACGGATTACCAGGAGCAAATCGGATTAAGAAAAAAGAAATAGTAATTAATACCAACATCGTCGGTATTGCTTCGAGTATTCTTGTTACAATGAATTTAAACATAAACTCACTCTTTATTTAGTCTGTGACAAAAATGGCGTGTAACAAGCCACTACATGCTAGAAATGATTAACATGCAGGGCTGATGCTACGATTTATATTTATAATTTGCGGCCAATGCCTATATGAATCGGCTTAGCTCTTTTTAATATAAAGGTTCTTGGTGTAAACAATATCCTGAGCATTGTGCATTGGATAACCACCAATTGTTGGTGATACCAAGCGAGACGTGACGAACTGATAAATCGGTGCAACGGGCATATCACGTGCAAGCATACGCTCGGCTTTGTGATATAGTTCATTACGCTCTTTGTCATTGGTTAACGTCATCGCCTTGCGGATCAGCGCATCATACTCTTTGTTATGATACTTTGGATCGTTCTCCGCATTACTGGTTGTCATTAAGTTAAGGAAGGTTGAAGGTTCATTATAATCGCCCGACCATGATTCACGTGCGACTTCAAAATCACCTTGATGAAGTGTTTGTAGATAAGTTTTCCACTCTTGGTTTACTAGGGTTACATTGACACCCAGCTCTTGTTTCAACATGGCTTGAACCGCAGTGGCAATCTTCTTGTTGTTGGCATCAGTGTTGTACAGAAGATCGAATGACAAAGGATGTTCTCTATCATAACCTGCTTCTTTCAAGAGCTTCTTAGCTTTCGCTACGCGCTCTTTTTGTGTCCATGTTTCCCAAGTAGGGGTAATTGGGGTAAATCCAGCGACAATATCTGGAGTTAACGTATAGGCTGGCAGCTGGCCCTGGCCTAAAATCGCGTCGGCAATGATGTTTCGATCAATCGCATAAGAAATAGCTTTACGCACATCGACATTGTTAAACGGCTTTTTAGTCATGTTAAAGCTGTAGTAATACGTGGCAAGTTCGCCTGTCGTTTTAACAGCATTTGGGTATTCTTTTTTGAGGCGACGGTATTGGTCGATAGGCATAGCATAAGTCATCTGCTCTTCACCGGCTAAATAGCGGTTCATCGATGATGTTTGATCGGTGTCAGGCAAGTAGGTAACCTGATTGATGACTGTATGCTTGTTGTCCCAATAATAAGGGTTACGTTTCAATACAATGCGCCCACCCACGACTCTTTTTTCAAGTTCATAGGCACCATTGCTGACCATATGTCCCGGTTGGGTCCATTTGTCACCCCATTTTTTTATTGCAGGCGGGTACACTGGCGACATCACGCTATTGACCAGCATTTTGACAAAGTATGGAATCGGCGACTCTAGAGTGATTTGCAGCGTATGGTCATTGAGCGCTTTCACGCCTAAAGTATCAGGCTTCTTTTTGCCCGCAATGATTGCAGAGGCGTTTTTGATATTACTTTCTTCCAGATACCAAGCGTAAGGAGAAGCAGTGTCTGGATTAACAGCTCTTTCAAACGAAAACACAAAATCTTGCGCCGTAACTGGTGCGCCACTGGACCATTTTGCATCTTTGCGTAGATGGAAAATATAGGTTTTATTGTCTTTGGTTTGCCAGCTTTTGGCGACACCTGGAATGGTATTGCCGTTGGCATCTTGGGTCACCAAACCCTCAAACAAATCGTAGGCAACATTCGCTCCAGGAATCCCTTCGATCAAGTCCGGGTCCAGCGTCGCAGGCTCTGCTCTATTGCCACGCACGAGGTCTTGCACTTTGGCAAGTTTAGTCCCTGCAGGAACATTCGCAGCGTATGATGTTGTGGATGCAGCTGTAAGCGCCAAGCCAGCTCCTACGATCAAAGCCGTAGACAGTTTCTTTTTATACATGAATTCACTCCAGTAGTATTTGTATCGCATCCATGCATGATTTTATGTAACAGTACCAAGAACGGATTTGGTGCTGTTTGAACCTAATGGCCCGTTATTTTTGGCGCTTTCTTTGACCAGTCTTATCTCATTGCGCACACTATTATTAGCCAGCGTAGTTTTATAAATTTTGCTATCAAACTGCTAATAATATTAAAACCTTGTCATATCGCTCTTCAGCATATGACAATGTCGTATTAAGCTTCAGTGTTGTTTTTATATTTACCGAACCAAATACTATAATTAGTTTGTTACTGAGATATTAAAAACAAATAAATCCAGATTCGTCTCAGTTAAAATCTTACTTTCCAATTTTGACAACATCAGAAGTACTAAACATCCTGTTTATGTCTTTATATCGTCAACCAGCCTAACTATAAATATATAACCAACTGTTATTTAAAAACTTATTAGCAATACTGCTATAAAACAAACATCGGAAAACCGCATTCACTATTAATCTATCTTCTAGCTAAATTTGGGGTTTCTCTCCAACAAAGAGACTAACCGACATCTAGCCTATTAAGTAGCCCTCAAAAAGACATAACTAATAGCAATTGGTTATAATTATTGAAGCAGTAACAAGCTCTCGCCTAACTCCATCCGATATTATTGAGGTTAAATTTCCCGGCTAAGGCTTCAATTGCATGACAAATCTAGCGGTTCCATATAATTACCTGGAACCGCATTATTTGATCAATTATTAAAGGAGAAATACATCAAGTAATATCGCTTACTTAGCTTTAATATAAAGCTCTCTAGTATAGATATTATCTTGAGCATTATGCATCGGATAACCACCTATAGTGGGTGACACTAGTCGAGTATTTACATACTGATAAATCGGTGCTATCGGCATATATTTCGCTAGGATTTGTTCTGCTTGATGATACAAATCGTTTCTTTGTTTCGTGCTCGTCGCCTTCATAGCCTCTTTAATTAAAGAGTCATACTTCTTGTTCTTGAAGTGGGCATTATTTTGCACATTGGTCGACATCATGGTGTTGAGGAAAGTCGACGCTTCGTTGTAGTCACCACACCAACCATCACGTGCCATTTGGAAGTTACCAAGTTGACGTGTATTTAGGAAGGTTTTCCATTCTTGGTTTTCAAGTGTCACGTTAACACCCAATTCTTGTTTCCACATAGCCTGAAGCGCTGTCGCTATCTTTTTATGCCTTTGGTCTGTGTTATAAATCAAAGTAAAGGACAGTGGGTGTGACTTGCTATAGCCTGCTTCTTTTAATAGCTCTTTGGCTTTAGCAACGCGCTGTGCCTGAGTCATTTTTTCCCAAGCTGGTGTGATTGGTTTGAAGCCCGCAATAATGTCTGGCGTTAGATTGTAGGCAGGTTTCTGTCCTTGACCTAATATCGCGTTAGCGATGATATCCCGGTTAATGGAGTAAGAAAGCGCTTTGCGTACTCTGACATCATTAAATGGCTTTTTCTGAGTGTTAAAGTCATAAAAATACGTGCACAAACTGCCCGTTGTTTTTAGGTCTTGAGGGTATTCTTTTTTCAACCTTTTGTACTGATCCGCTGGTGTCTCATAAGTCATTTGAACTTCACCAGCGAGGAAGCGATTCATCGCTGCCACAGGATCGGTCGTGGCCAAATACGTAACTTGATTGATCACCGTTTTGTTATTGTTCCAGTAATCTGGGTTACGTTTTAATACGATACGGCCATTCGGTACACGTTTATCCAACGTGTAAGCGCCATCACTTACTAGATGTGCTGGTTGTGTCCATTTATCACCCCACTTCTCGATTGCTGGCGGGTAGACAGGCATCATGGTCGCACTTGCAAGCATTTTTAGGAAGTATGGGATTGCCTCGTTGAGTTGGACTTCCAAGGTATGTGGGTTAAGTGCTTTAACGCCCAAAGTATCAGGCTTTTTCTTACCATCAATAATCGCACCTGCGTTCTTCATAGTCGTCATTTGCACGTACCAAGCATACGGAGACGCAGTCGCTGGATTCACAGCGCGTCGGAACGCATAGACGAAATCTCCGGCAGTAACGGGTTTACCATTCGACCATTTAGCATCGCGTAAATGGAAAATATACGTTTTGTTATCTTTGGTGTCCCAACTTGTGGCAATTCCAGGAATAATATCACCGTCCGCATTTTGCGTAACGAGACCTTCGAATAAATCATTAATAATAAACTGTCCTGGTACGCCTTGAACCTTTTGTGGGTCTATCGATGCGGGTTGACCATCATTGTAGCGTACGAGATCCTGCACTTTAGCTAATTTTGTTCCTGGTGGAACATTGGCAGCGTATGAAACCATTGATGTTGCAGATAAAATCAAGCCTGTTCCAAACAAAACTGCTTTGGTTATTTTATTTTTGTACATGCATTCACTCCAATTATAAGTACTACATCCATGCATGATATCTTTGATGTTATTACCAAAACGGCTCTTGGTAATACAAATACTCCCGAGAAGTTAATCATTGATTTAAGAGTATCTCAAAGAGAGTCCTGTTTACTTTTATTGTGTTTGTGTAACAAATTTTACAATTCAGATACTAATTGAATTGTAAGCGAAATATCCACTCTTTTTTGGGATATCTCTAGAGTCGGCTCTGTGCATAGCAATATGTACGCCAAGTACCAAGCGTTAATTTTTTAATCTCATATCATTTACAATTCAAATATCGATGTCACAAAACGATTAAATAAATATATATAAATTAATCTAAATTACAGCTCTACTTAACATATAAAAATTGAACAAAATAAACAAATTTGACTATTTATTCATTAAACATCATTGATATCAGTGTTCTATTCATTACTTGTAGGATAGATTTGAATATAAAAGTTTCGGCTCATCAAATAAAACTAGAAAATCAAAACATAAGAATTTAAATATAGATACTGGAGATATAGTGATAAAACCAATCAAGTGGCAATATTATTAACTGGCGTTTAACTCAAAATTAGCACCATATTGGTGCGCATGCACAAAAAAAGCGCGACCCAGTTCTGCGGTCGCGCTTAAGCCTGTCACAGGCCGAATCGTATCTAGATATCTACTAGCAAGCAGGATACTGCGTGTGTGCTGCTGCCTGTCATCACAGGTTTTGTTTTCGCACATTCATCGGTCGCTAATGGACAACGCGTTCTAAACACACACCCAGACGGTGGACTGATGGGTGACGGTAAGTCCCCTTCTAGCATCTCTATCTTTTTGTTACGCTCGAGCTTGGGATCGGGGATCGGCACCGCTGACATTAGAGCGCGCGTATAAGGGTGCTTCGGATCGGCAAACAGTGACGCCGCTTCCCCAAGCTCTACGGCATTACCTAAGTACATCACTAACACTCGGTCTGAGATGTGTTTCACCACCGATAAATCGTGGGCGATAAACACCAAGCTTAACCCCAGCTCTTTTTGCAGCTCTTTTAAGAGATTCACCACCTGAGCTTGAATGGACACATCAAGTGCCGATACGGGCTCATCACAGATGATCATCTTCGGTTTCAGAATCAAGGCCCGGGCAATACCAATGCGTTGACACTGGCCTCCCGAGAATTCGTGGGGGTAACGGTTAATCACGTTCGGCAACAGCCCCACTTTCGCCATCATCTCTTTAACGCGTGACTTCACCTCGTCTTTGGACAAACTTGGGTAGAAGGTTTTCAACGGCTCAGCAATGATATCTCCGACCGTCATCCTCGGGTTGAGCGAAGCCAACGGGTCTTGGAAAATCATCTGAATGTCTTTACGGGTTTCTCGGCGCTGCACTTCTTGCATCTTGGTTAAGTCTTGCCCAAGCCACACCACTTCCCCGGCGGTGGACTCCACCAAACCAATGATGGCGCGAGCAAAGGTTGACTTACCACACCCCGACTCGCCCACAACACCTAAGGTTTCCCCTTCAAACAGCTGAATATTGACCCCATCCACCGCTTTTAGGTTCGACGGTTTGGCCCACGGCCATGCCGATTTAGATGCAATGCTGAAGTGTACTTTTAAATCTTTTACATCGAGTAAGAGTTGTTTGTCTGCCATCATTTTGTCCAAGCCTCCCAATCAGAAAAACACGCGCGTTGTCGCCCATCACCAAACGGTGTCAATATCGGTGCTTCTGACTTACAACGGTCAGTCACACGATGACAACGCTCTTGATAAGGGCAGCCCGGAGGCAAACGAAGTAAATTCGGCGGGTTACCGGGTATGGTAGGCAAAATGTCCCCTTCGGTATCTAAACGTGGGATGGCTTTCAGTAGCCCTTCGGCATACGGGTGGCTGGGGTTGTAGAAGATTTCATCCACGGTGCCGTATTCCATGGTACGCCCCGCGTACATCACCAGCACTTTGTCACACGAGCCTGCCACCACACCCAAATCGTGGGTGATCATGATGATCGCGGTGTTGAATTCGCTTTTTAGCTCGTTCAGCAAGTCCATGATTTGCGCTTGCACCGTCACATCCAACGCCGTGGTCGGCTCATCGGCAATCAGAAGTTTCGGGCGACACAAGAGCGCCATGGCAATCATCACACGTTGACGCATGCCGCCTGAGAATTCATGCGGGAACATGGTAATACGTTTACGCGCTTCTGGAATTTTCACCGCTTCGAGCATGCGAACCGATTCTTCAAACGCTTCCGATTTACCCATGCCTTTGTGTAGCATCAACACTTCCATCAATTGGTCGCTCACCTTCATGTAGGGGTTGAGTGAGGTCATCGGATCTTGGAAGATCATCGCAATTTGCTCAGCGCGCACTTTATTGAGCGCCTTCTCTGGCAGGTTGAGGATTTCTTTGCCTTCAAAAGTGGCGCTGCCACTGATGATGCCGTTTTTAGCCAGCAGGCCCATGAGGGCGAACACCGTTTGAGATTTGCCCGAGCCAGACTCGCCGACAATCCCTAAGGTTTCCCCTTGGTCTAGGGAGAAATTTAAATCGTTGACTGCGGTGACAATCCCGTCATGGGTGGTAAATTCGACACGCAGATCTTTGACATCTAATAAACTCATCATTACTTCCTTTCTTATTATCTATCTTTTGGATCAAGCGCATCGCGCAAGCCATCGCCGACATAGTTAAAGCAGAACAAAGTCACGATCATAAAGGCCGCCGGGAAAGCCAACTGCCATATCGCTACTTCCATCGTGTTCGCCCCTTCTTGAAGCAACGCGCCCCAACTGGTCATCGGCTCTTGTACACCTAGGCCTAAGAAGGAAAGGAAAGATTCGGTCAAAATCATACTGGGTATCAAAAGTGTCGAGTACACTGCCACAATACCGAGCACGTTAGGGACAATATGACGGGTGATTATCCGCCACTTACTCACCCCGCAAACATGCGCCGCTTCAATAAACTCTTTACTGCGCAAGCTCAGGGTTTGACCACGAACAATTCGCGCCATATCAAGCCAAGCAATAGCACCAATCGCCACGAAGATAAGAATGATGTTTCGGCCAAAAAACGTTACCAGTACAATAACCAAAAACATAAACGGGATAGCGTATAAAATTTCCAAGACACGCATCATTGCTCTATCAGTGCGCCCACCAATAAAGCCAGATGCTGCGCCGTAAAGTGTCCCGATTAACACTGCGACTAGTGCCCCTAAAATACCGACCATGAGTGAAATTCGACCGCCCACTAAGGTACGTACGTACAGGTCACGGCCTAAGCTATCTGTGCCAAAATAATGCTCCATTGATGGCGCAGCATGCATCGCATACCAATCTGTATCGTCATAGGTATAAGGGGCAATCATTGGCAAAAAGATAACAGCCAACGTCATTAATATAAGAATGAACAAGCTCAGCATCGCCGCTTTGTTACGCATAAAACGAATGCGTGCATCTTGCCATAAGCTTCGACCCTCAATCTCCAAACTTTCGGAGAACTTTTCAATCGCTTCTAAGCTTTCTTTTTTCGCTAACATACTCATTTACCCCAACCTAATAGCGGATCTTCGGATCGATATACGCCAACAGCACGTCGACAACCGCATTAAACAAAATAAACAAGAAGCCGATGAGGATGGTCACTCCCATTACTAACGAGTAGTCACGGTTAAATGCTGCATTCACGAATAACTTACCAATGCCTGGCAAACCAAAAATGGTTTCAATGACAACGGACCCGGTAATAATGCCCACAAACGCTGGCCCCATGTAGGAAACAACGGGCAAAAGCGCTGGTTTCAGTGCATGTTTGACAATGATATAGGGGTAACTCATTCCTTTCGCTCGAGCGGTACGAATAAAGTTACTGTTTAGGGTTTCAATCATCGAGCCGCGGGTAATACGAGCAAACGTCGCGACATAGAGTAGAGACATGCCAAGTACTGGCAACGCCATGTATTTAAACGAACCATCTAGCCAGCCACCAGCGGGAAACCAGCCCAAGTTAATAGAGAAGAGATAAATTAATACAGGCGCTAATACAAATGAGGGCATCACGACCCCGAGCATTGCAGACGCCATTATCCAGTAGTCAAGCCAGGTATTTTGTTTCAACGCGGCTAAGGTTCCTACACCGACCCCCATTACAACGGTAAAAATAAACGCGGCAAAGCCAATTTTGACCGACACAGGCAGTGCCGATGAGATAAGCTCATTCACCGTATAATCTTTATATTTAAAAGAAGGACCAAAGTCACCGGTAATGATGTTGGTCAAATACGTGGTGTATTGCTGCCAAACGGGTTTGTCTAAGCCATATTTGGCGTTGATGTTCGCCATTACCTCAGGTGGCAATGGGCGTTCTGTTGAGAAAGGGTTACCTGGCGCGAAACGCATTAAAAAGAAGGAAATGGTAATTAACACCAGCATGGTAGGTATCGCTTCCAAAATCCTTTTTGCTATGAATTTAAACATAAACTCACTCTTTCAGTCTGTGACATTAAATGATGCTGGCTCTGCACGCTTGGTATCCCAAGTCATGCAGGCCGCTTTAATTTATTATTGGTTTTGTGTTGTGGTTATTTAGCTTTGATATAAAGATCTTTCGAATAGACTTTATCTTCTGCATTGTGCATCGGATAACCACCTACCGTTGGTGACACTAGGCGAACTCGAACGTATTGATAGATCGGTGCAATTGGCATATCACGTGCAAGCATGGCTTCAGCTTGGTTGTATAGCTCGTCACGCTCTTCATCCGTTTTAACGATCATCGCATCATTCATCACTTTGTCGTACTGAGGATTGTGATACTTCGAATCGTTGTTACCATTATTCGACATCATCAGGTTAAGGAACGTAGACGCTTCATTATAGTCACCACACCAACCCGCACGAGTCACGTCGAAGTTACCTTCACGGCGTGTATCTAGGAATGTCTTCCACTCTTGGTTCTCTAGAGTAACATTGACGCCCAAGGCTTTTTTCCACATGGATTGAATCGCGGTAGCGATTTTTTTGTGGTTTTCTGATGTGTTGTAAAGCAGAGTGATGGATAGAGGGTTAGACTTGTCGTACCCCGCTTCTTTTAGCAGTTCTTTCGCCTTCGCGATTCTCTCTTTCTCGGACCACTTTCCATATTCAGGGGTAACCGGAGTAAAGCCTGCGACAATTTCTGGGGTAAAGTTGTAAGCAGGAAGCTGGCCTTGGCCTAGGATAGCTTTTGTAATGATGTTTCTATCGATGGCATAAGATAACGCCTTACGAATTCGTACATCGTCAAAAGGTTTTCTGGCAGTGTTAAAGCCATAATAGTACGAACACAGATTACCTGATATCTTCAAATCTTCAGGATGTTCTTTCTTTAGACGTCTAAAGTGTTCAATCGGCACTTCGTTTGTCATTTGTAACTCACCCGCGAGAAAGCGGTTCATTTCGGCAACTTGGTTTTCAATCGGCAAATACGTTACTTTATCAATTACCGTATGCTCGTTATCCCAATAGTTAGGGTTGCGTTTCAGCACTAGACGCTCGTTCACGACCCATTTTTCTGGAACGTACGCACCATTACCAACAAAGTGTTCTGGTTTAGTCCATTCTTCACCCCACTTTTCAACCGTAGCGCGATGAACAGGTTTAACCGTGGTATGTCCCATCATTTTTACGAAATAAGGAAGCGGTGTTTCTAGATCGATTTGCAGTGTGTGATCATCAACTGCTTTAACACCCAGAGTGCTTTTATCCTTTTTGCCTTTAATGATATCTGCTGCATTGACCATGGTGGTCATTTCTAAATACCAAGAATATGGAGAGGCAGTGTTTGGATCAACAGCACGTTGGAAAGTGTAAACGAAGTCTTCTGCGGTCACAGGATCGCCATTGGACCACTTGGCATCTTTACGTAGATGGAAAATATAGGTTTTGTTGTCTTTTGTTTCCCATGATTCAGCAACACCGGGGATGGTATTTCCGTCTGCATCTTGGTTGACTAATCCTTCAAGAAGATCACGAATTACGTTGGATTCAGGTACACCTTCTGTTTTTTGTGGATCGATGGACGCCACTTCAGCACCATTACCACGAACCAATTCCTGTACTTTAGAAAGCTTAGTTCCATCTGGAACATTCGCTGCATACGACGCCGTCGACGCAGCTGCCACTGCCAAGCTCGCTCCTAGTAGGAGGGCTTTGGTTATTTTATTTTTATACATATTTTTGACTCCAGTCTTATGTATTGCATCCATGAATTCTTTGTAAATTTTTTTAACAAGGGCTACTAGAACGGCTCTAGTGATTTAGATTTAATTAGACCTAAAAATAAGCATAAAAATCTAAAACCTCACAAAGATGACGGCAAACGTTACCAATCATTGTGCTAATTTGCCATAAAAATGTAGCAAAAAGATGCAGAATTCCACGTAATTTGAAACAAACAAGCGAAATTCGCTACTCTATGCCAAAAAAATAGTAACATAATCTAAAAATATGTTTCGAGCTGGCTTATAGTTTTACATAATCTATAAAGCTATCAAAAAACAACACTTTAAACCAATTTACAACCTATAGTTAACACTAAAAACTAATAAAGTTGATTACTGTGGGTTTACTCACCCAGCAAAAGTACGAAATTTGAGGTCATCAATAACAGAACAATGTTCTGTTTGTGTGTTTCTAAGGAATTAGGCTGGGTGCAGGAGGCAAGATAAGCAGGGCTGAAAACAGACCCTAGTGATTTCAAGGGGTGGGATGGAATGCAGTGTGAGTGGCCGAAACAAAAAGCCCATTGCTGATATCAACAATGGGCAAACTCAGTCACTTTATTATGTGTTAAATCGATTTCGGTGACGTTACTGACGGCAAGGGTTCCTCTTGATCGTCACTTTTCATTGGCTTTTTAAACTTCTGTACCATTAAGTAGATACATGGCACCACGAATAATGGGTCAACAATACCAATTGCCATTCCAGAGATAATGATAATACCTAGCGATCCCATAGAAACAGCGCCAGGTCCTGTTTCAACTATCAGTGGGACAGCCCCTAAAATCATGGTCAAAGAGGTCATTAAAATAGGGCGAAGCCGAGTTTTGGTCGCTGTGAGTATCGCTTCTCTTGGTGACTTGCCCTCTCTTCTAAGCTCGTTGGCAAATTCAGTGATCAATATTCCGTGTTTACATATCAATCCAATGAGGGTGACTAGGCCTATTTCTGAGTACACGTTGAGTGAATAATCACTGAAGTATAATACCCAGAGCGCTGCGGATAAGGTTATCGGAAGTGACAGCATCACAACAAACGCATCAACAATGCTTTCAAACTGCGCGCTCAACACCATGTAGATAAAAATCAAGGCAGCAGCAAAAACAAACAGCATTTGGTGATTGGTTTGAAGATATTGCTCAGCGTCATTAATGTAGTGATAACTTGCACCTGCAGGCATGATCTGTGGCAACAGTTTATTCACCTCTGCGATACCCTGCCCCATACTCACACCATTAGCGAGTCGTATAGACAGTGATGCCGACGTCGCGCGATCGTATTGTTCTATCGAATGTGGGCCGACTTCACTTTTTATACTAATCAACTGTCCAAGCGGGATAAGCTTTCCATCGTCATTTTTAATCTTGAGATTTTTTAGTGAAGACGGTATCTCAGTGTAGCTCTTTAACATTTGCACGTATAAAGAGTAATTCACTCCTTGATAGCTCATATCATTATCAAATGTTTTGCCACTTAATGAGACTTTCAGTACATCCTGGATATCTTTCATCGACACGCCATACTGCGAAGCGGCAACACGATTGATCGTAATTCGGAACTGGTTTTCATCAAACCTCAGTGCGTTCCTTACGTGAGAGAACATAGGCGATTCACTGAGTTTACGTGCTACAACAGCCATCTGCTTTGACAACATCTGATAGCTCGCTGAGCTGGTAACATTGATATCAATACCACCACTGTTCCCTTTACTGCCACTCCCGGTATCCACAGCAGGAATGACGCCAGTGAACACCATATTGCCCCCTTGACGAAGAGCAGTGTCGATCATTTCACTGATTTGTGTGGCGCTATGAGTTCTATCGCTCCATGGTTTTAGTGTGATAAACCCGCGTATAAAATCCGTACTCGCGAGAATAGCGACGTGCTCAATACCGGGTATCTTATTTAACCTTGCACTCATGGTATCTATCATCTTTTGCTCAGCGGCATCATCCGTGCCGCCAGACAAAGGCTGGAACATGAAAATTTGTCCTGAGTCTTCCGCTGGAATCATTTCCGAAGGGCTGCGAGTCAAGGGCCAGTAACTAGTAGCAAAAATAGCGATCAATAAAACCAGCGTCGTCTTGCGATAGTCTATGCTATAGCGAAGCACGCTATGGTAAGCATCTGCCAGAGCGTCTAGCTTTGAGTTTATCCAAACTTCAAAACGTCCAGCGGGTTTATGATTGAGCATATTACTGCACATCATTGGTGATAAAGTTAGTGCTACCATACCTGAGATGATTACCGTTCCTGCTAACGTAAAGGCAAACTGTTTAAACAACTCTCCTGTAATACCGTCTACTAACCCGACAGGGATGTAAACAGCCGCTAAGGTCAGAGTGGTGGCAATAATCGCGAAGCCAATTTGCCGACATGCAATCACGGTCGCTTTGCGAATCGAAGATTGATATTTGAGTTGCCGATGCACATTCTCCGTCACTACTATCGCATCATCAACAACCAACCCAACTGCCAGCAGCATCGCCAGTAACGTGAGAGAGTTAATACTAAAGCCTGCCAACTTCATAATAACAAAGGAGCATGCCAAACATACCGGAATCGTCACCACCGGAATCAAGGCTATCCGTAGATTGCCTAAAAATAGCCAAATCACACCAGCAACTAATACCACCGCTAAGCCAATAGCCAGATAGACATCATGTAGTGAGCTCTTAATAAAATCTGACTTATCCAATAAGATGCTCGCTTTCATGCCGCTTGGTAACTGAATATTTTTCAGCAAGTCATGCACTTGATTGGATAGAACAAGCGCGTTTGCTGTCGCAGTGTATTGAGGGTTCAATACAAACAGCATGGCGTTTTTCTTAGAAAAATCGATCAGCGGCTCTACATCTGGCTGGTTACCAGGCGTACCAATAGTCACTTTTGCAATCTCTGATAACCGAACTGGCTGAGCGTCGTACTGCGCCACAACAATATCTCGGATGCTATTTAAACTGTCGATAGCCCCACTTGATATCAGCTGATATTGGCTCTTGTCACCTGAAGTGGTGCCACTGATTGCGGTGACATCATCGATATCACTCACTTTGTCAATGACGGTATTAAGATCCAAGCCATACCTTTGAATTTTATCCGGGTTTAACGTAATCAAAACCGACTGCGAAGAACTGGGGGCGACATCAACCGATCCAGCAGAAGGAAGCTGTTCGAGGCGAGGGAGTAAGGTATTAATCCCGTACTGGCGGAATTCGTATTGCGCCTGATTTGGCCCAGGCGTTAAGCCAATAAGCATAGCAGGCATACCTTGATCGTCAGACTTACTCACGGTCGGCGAAAGGTTATCCGGCAATGTGCTGGAAATGTTGGAGATATCGTTATTGATTTCACTTACTAAGGTATCAATACCCGCATCATCTACCCCATCGGCAACATCAATTGTAATGTCACCTTTGCCCCGTCTGGCCGTCGCCGTCATATGAGCGATGCCTTCGGTACCAGCAATTTCATCTTGAATTGGAATCAACACTTCCGTCATCATATTTTGCGCAGCAAGGGCGCTGTCTTTTGCTGATATTTGGATTTTTGACTGAGCAAGCTGAGGGGTATACCGCAGTGACAACTTTTGTACCATCAAAATCCCGATAAATACCGGAATAAGCCAAAGCACCGTGCAAAGAACCGGACGGCGTATGCAGAGTTCGGTCAATTTCATTGTTGAACTCCCGGTGCTTTCGAGCTTTTGCTTAGGACATGTCCACTATTGTTCACAATCACTGGCTCGTCGGTGTGCAAATAATCTTGTCCATTGGTCACCAACGCCTCACCGGCTTGCAATCCCGAAAGTATTTGCACGTAACCATTATAAAAGTTGCCAACTTTTACATCGCGCAAGACCGCCTTACCATTTTCGACGATATAAGCTTGGTTTCCTCCGAGGTTAGTCAGCAGGCTCCCGGTAGGAATTGTTACCTGATTCGTCATAACCTTGGTTTGCTGGGTCACTTTGACATTTTGTCCTGGCTTAAAATCTGATCCCGCCTTCATTTCGGCTTTTAAGGTAATGAGTCCAGTGTCAATACTCGGCGCAATATACGTCACTTTACCCATCGCTTTATTGTTTGGGTTTAACTCCGATTGCACTTCGACTTGTTGACCGACTTTATATTCAGCGCGAGCTGATGCAGGAAGCTGATATTGAACCGTTAGGTTATCTGGATCGTAAAGTGTAGCGATTGTCGTGCCAGAGTTGAGAAGATCACCGACATGAAAATCTGTGCTACTAATGACGCCAGAGAATGGCGCTTTAATGGTAAGTTCTGATAAAAGCGCCGTATCTTGTTCTAATAATGCTTTAGCTTGTTTGTAACTACTGTAGCTGTCATCGTAGTCGCTTTGAGAAATGAGTCCTTTGTCGCGTAAATTGGACTGACGGGTCCATTCATTTTTAGCTTGTGTGAGTTGGGCTTGATCTTGAGCGACTTGCGCCTGAGCTGTGCGCGTATCTTGAGTTAACAACACCTGCCCTTTCTTAACAGTTTCACCACCATAGAACTTTATGCTAGTAATTCTGTTGGTCTGTAAACTGGTCAGCGTGACATAATCTTTCGATAAAATAGAGCCGTAGCCAGATTCCTGATCATAGAGAGTACGAGTGCTAATCGGCTGAGTTTCTACTTGTGCCGCACTTAGGTGGCGTGATGGACTTGTTTCTCCGATATAACGATAGCTCACACCAGCTGCCGTGAGAATCACAATGGCACTTAAACACAAAGCAAGCTTTTTAGGTCTCATAACGAAAATCCCGAAAATAAATTCAGCAAATGGTTCAATAGGCGAAGAATTATCGCATGTTGAAATTAATATTCTCCCTTTTTTACTTTCCTTTACATTTGCAGCTACAGACGAGAATTTCTAGCTTAGCTTATACCCAAATTACTTCGAGATGCGAGTTTCAGCGAGATAGATAGGTTTATCAAATAATGCTATGAATAACTGACATTGTTTTTGCTTTGCAAAATAATGCTAATGTAATACTGTAACACTTGGCGACAAATTAAGAATATCAGCCGCTTCCTTACCTAAAACGGAGTTAGACCATTCAAATGGGGATAAACCTTTTTCAGCGATTCCGCTTACCAAGCTATACTTCATTGAAACCACGCTCAATTAAATACGTACCTTTGTTGTTATTGCTGTCACCTTTACACAGTTATGCACACCCACATTCCTGGGTAGACATGAAAACTTATGTGCAAGGAACAAAAGATACCATTACTGGATTTAAGCAAGAGTGGACATTCGACCCTATGACCACAGCTTATATGTTTGATGGCGAAGACATGTCGCCAGCACACCAGAAAGCAACCATGCAAAAAGTGGCCGATTCTGTCATGAAGAACTTGTTAAATAGCCACTACTACACGTATTTTTACGATCACAATACGCCAATCAAATATCTGGTAGCCAAAAATGGCAAGCTCACGAAGAAAGGCCCAAAAGCAACCCTGAGCTTTGAGCTACCATTAGCGCATCCCAAAAAAGTAACGGCTGACTCAATTGTTTTGCACGTTTTTGAACCCACTTACTATATGGATATGACCTGGGACAAAGCCAGTGATATCGTACTCGCACCAGCGCTCGCCAAAACCTGCTCGTTCAAACTCATCCCCGCCCATCCGACCCCTGAAGAAGTCAGCTATGCGATGTCTCTACCACCGGATGCAGATCCAGACAATACGTTAGGTCAATTGTTTACCCAAACCGTAAAGTTCCACTGTAATGTATCGCAAGATTCTAAAAATCAAGCTAAGGAGAAGGTAGATGATAATAAAAAATGACACCGTTCATGCTTCTCGATTGCGTTATTATCTAAGCGCCGCTATTGCGTTTATTATTCTCGGCGGGATTGGCTTTGCGCTATGGAAAGCTTGGCCTCTGATCTTGCTTAGCAGTATTCAATGGCAACGTGAAATCAACATGCAATTGACTGATTTGCTCTATCAAGCAAAAGCACACAGTGTGACTGCTGGGCTTTATTTAGCAGGGTTCAGTTTTCTATATGGTGCACTGCATTCCATCGGCCCTGGGCATGGTAAAATGATCGTCACGACTTATCTTGCTACCCACCCGACGAAAGTAAAAGTTAGCTTAGTCCTGACCATCCTATCCGCTTTTCTTCAGGCCATTGTTGCCATTGTTCTCGTTAGCGTATTGTTGATGCTGTTCAACTCCACCATGAGAGAAGTCAATAGTGAAGCCAACCGTTTTATGAGCTTAAGCTTCTACGCCATGGCCATATTGGGCGCTATTATTGTTTATCGCAGTACTAAACAGCTATGGCAAAGGTTTAAAATTAAAGTTCAAACTGCCGATTTAGCGGTTGAAAATGGGCCATTCCAATCATTTAGCAAACTTGATAATGATAGCGAAGTGGGTTTATCTCCAGTGCAATCGGTGAGCAAAACACATGTCCACCAACACGACGAAAACGGTCATTGTGGTTGTGGGCATACCCACTTCGCCAGCGCTGAAGACATCAACAACGCATCCAGCCTACGAGAGTACATAGGCATCATCGTAAGCATAGGTATTCGCCCCTGCACTGGTGCGATTCTGGCACTACTATTTGCCAACGTGGTCGGCGCATACTGGCTTGGGGTCATTAGCGCGTTTGTCATGTCAATCGGTACAGCATTAACCACATCGACCATTGCATTGATGACGATTTCAGGCAAAAAAGTGGTGGCGAAATACTTAGGAGCAAGTACTCATTCGACCTCAACAGGTGCGGTGATCTTGCAGCTTTTAGGTGGGACCTTGTTAGTCTTGTTTGGTTTATTACTCATGCAAGTCCCCGTCTATGGAATGTCACCGATTCTGTCTTGATACCACACGAAAACTAAGGGGCTAGCTCAAGCTAACCCCTTGTATACCTGCTTTATCGAGGCACTCGAATGCCACCCTCGACTCCATCTTTACTAAATAGAACCTGCCAGAGCTGAATATTTCTCGCTCTAAATGCCCCTGCGCAAGAACACAAATAATAGTCAAACATGCGATAAAATCTAGGAGAGTAGTTATGCTTTATCTCCGGCCAGATTTGCTGGAATCTCGCTTTCCAAGCCATTAATGTTTTATCGTAATCTGGACCAAAATTATGCCAGTCTTCCATAACCAAAGAACTTTGACTCACTTGGCTGATCTGCTCAATTGATGGCAGCACGCCGTTAGGGAAAATATACTTATTAATCCACGGGTCAACATTCACCATCGTCTCGTTGCCGCCAATAGTATGCAGCAAAAATAAACCGTTAGGTTTTAAACAACGTGACACGACATCGAAATAGGCTTTATAGTTTTTGGGCCCCACATGCTCGAACATGCCAACCGAAACGATTTTATCAAATTGTTCGTCCAGGTCTCGGTAATCACACAATCTAAGATCCACATGCAGGTCTTTGCATCGCTCCATACCATATTGCTGCTGCTCTTTAGAAATCGTTACCCCTGTGACACTAACACCATAGTTTTTAGCGGCAAATTCACTGAGACCACCCCAACCACAACCGATATCAAGCAAAGTTTCACCGGGCTTGAGCTGCAGCTTCTCGCAAATTAACCTTAGCTTATCTTCTTGCGCAGAATCTAAATTATCGGCATCTTTCCAATAACCACATGAATATTGCATATATGGGTCAAGCATACCTTGGAACAAATCATTACCCAGATCATAATGCTCTTCACCAACCATCCACGCACGCTTTTTACTTTGCATGTTGAAAAGGCGGGATTTCAGAACAAAGAAAGTATCACTTAGCCGCACTGGCCTTTTTTCGTCTAGTTCGTACTTTAATAGGTAATAAAACATTTGATCCAAATCAGCGCACTGCCACCAACCATCCATGTAGCTTTCCCCTAAACCTATGGAACCATCAACAAGTACACGCTGATAAAAGTCTGGGTTTATCACCTGAATATCGTGTTTCTTCGGACCATTAATTTGGATTGGAGAATCGGAAAGCAATTCTAATATCACAGACTCCCACTTATCAGTAGGTAAGTTGAGCACGTTTGTAGTCATATTAACCCCTTTGCTACAGCTATTATATATTTGATTTATAAAAATATTTTTAAGAGATCTAGCAGTACAACTGACTAAAATAAAATGTGTATCCTTACCTACTTCGGCTAAATAAATTTACCTAGCAGCCTATATGGCTATGATGACTTATAAAAAGAACATCATCCCATTTATAACAACTGAAGAAATATTTATGCAAAGTTTACCGCATGAAAACAATGAAAAAATATATAATCATTAACGGTAATTTCATATGGTACAATCCTCTTGTACATATACCACCCATTATTAAATTTAATTGAGCACCATACTGAATAATGAGCTTACTAAACTAGTTGCCGGATAAAAACCGAAAATCTGGAAAAGACTGTTCGAAGATCTGCAACAATTAGTAAGCCATTAATATTCAAGGTAATTCCATGATAGAATCAAATAAAAAACTGAACAATTAAATCTATACAGATTCGGCCATTATATTCAACAGAAAATTGATTAGAAGTTATATACACTAAAGTATTTGTTATTAAAAATTACAAATACTTCCATGGAATATTAATATATTAACTTAAGTAATTGATAAAAATAAAACCTTAGATATGAGCATTATTGCTTAATTTGTAAGTTTTCTTAAATCAAATGTATTGAGAAAACTAGCCTAGAAAAAGACGGGCGGTATTTACCAAATCCTGACCAAGGTATTCTTTACTCACAATGGCGTCCGCACCTAAAGAGTCAGCCATATTCAGTACAGATTGAGGATCAGCATTTCGAAATCCAGCGGATATAGCGATTGTCGGCAAGTCGTGATTTAAGCGTATGCGTTCGATGAGTTGATAGCCATCCATTTCTGGCATCATCACATCGGTAATCACTAAGTTATATGATTGGCTAGCCAAACATTCTAACGCTTCCTTGCCATTACAGCAGGTAGAAATCGACAGCTGATCGCCAAACTCTCCTTCTAAGAGAGCGAGAACATATTGGCGTATATAGCGATCGTCATCCACGACCAAAGCACGTTGTGTCATCCGTTCCTCACCATAAACAAACCATCAGGATATGCAATCTAAACCTTATGGATTAGCGGTACCTAAATAGTATAGATAAAAGTTTTGAATGAGGTGGGAAAATGCCACAACAGTTTATACAAACGCAAGCCAGATGCCGACACCTATCATCAGAGTACCGGCTATTCGATTGATAAATCTGACATTGCCACTGCGATGCAAAAACTGGCTTAAATAACGACCACCCAGAGCGTAGAGCATCAAACAGCTAAACTCCAAAATGAGAATAATGACGACCAAGCTAGCAACTTGAGGGACAACATGAGTACTAGCACTTATAAAAGGTGGGAGTAAAGCGACAAAGAACGCCCACCCTTTGGGATTGGTAGTGGCGGTCATAAATCCTTGCAACGCCAATTCATATCGTGACTTATTAAAGCTCGTGTCATTACTAGAAGAGACGGCCATTTTACCTTTTGATTGCCATAATTGGACACCAAGATAAATAAGATAAATACCACCGACCACTTTCATTATGGTGAACACCATTGGATACAGTAGCATAATAGTGGCCGCGCCAGACACAGCAGCAATGGCCACTAGACCTACCCCTATCAGTTCACCAATCATCATCCATAGGGTACGTCTGACCCCGACAGACATACCCAGTGTCATCGATAATGTCATACACATTCCAGGCGTCGCTGAAACAAAAAAGAACGTGGGGATAAAGATACCGAGCGTGGCTGTGCTGATAAGCATAATACGTAATCCAAGTTCACTTTGGGGATGTGCCCAAATTAACAGACCGACGTATCATACTATCTGAATTGTTACTATTTGCTCAAGATTTAGTTAATAAATTATGGCAGCACTTCAACCAAGCGTATGACTTTACCTCAGGTACATCAAGCCCTTAATATTTTATTTGAGAATGAGAATAATTAAAAATTGACAGGAAACCTTAAGCCATTATATTGTTTGCGCCTAACTTCCTTATCTTGTTTGATATATGATAAAAAGTACGTATTTTATAGGCTTATTTTTCCTTACGGCTATTGCGGAAATAATTGGATGCTACCTTCCTTATTTATGGCTTAATCAAAATAAGTCAGTATGGCTACTATTGCCCGCAGCACTCAGTCTAACCGTATTTTCTTGGCTGCTAACACTCCATCCCGATGACGCTGGTCGGACCTACGCTATGTATGGTGGAATATATGTCGTGACAGCAATTCTTTGGCTATGGGGAATTGAGCGAGTGATGCCATCTCGATGGGATATTACTGGTGGCTTGGTGATCTTATTTGGCGTCGCCATTATTTACTTTGGCAATAAATAGTTATTGAAAATATACCCAAGTATTGACTGGGTATATTGTGACCCACTTTTCTATGAGAGAATTTTATAATACCTTTTTACATCAAGGGTAACTTTTCCCCAAGATGAAGTACGAATTCTCTCATTGTGCTCTTCAAGTGCTGACATATCAGTAAACTCTTCATAAACATCAAATCGATTTGGATTCTGTTTACTTCGCGTTACTCTGAACACAATACAACCCTCTTCTTGCTCGGTCAGAGCAATATGGTTTGGCAGCTCTTCAAGCACATTTGGTAAGTCATGGTCAGAAACGAGAATATAGCCTTTAAGTACAACACCGTTCATGAAATAAGCTCTCTTTGCATCTCAATCGATACTCAGAGTAACAAAAAATATGCGGTAAGCGAATTAGGGGGAAGCTCGCTCACCGCACTAGCTATAAACACAACATAAGTTTTCTACAGGAGTGAAACTACACTCTATATTCATATGCATACTCACACAATGGTTAATAATTAAGACATTGCTTCAATTTGTAAAAGAGTATGTCTAACAAGCTATTACCTGATATAGCGACCTAAAATTAAGATTTTTTAGTATAAAAAATTCATTAAAGTCTATGTGTTACGCTATAATGAACTTCCAAAATTTTTAAGTTGCTCTAGGGCCGCATCATGACAGTCAGCATAGAAGAAATAGCCAGCACTACCGCCTCGTTAAATCCAGCTACGTTTTATAACCAACAAGGGGTTATTGATACACCACTTGTATTTTCTGAACACTTATCAGAGCGTTGCCAATGCCAAGTCTATTTAAAATGCGAGCACCTGCAAAACACAGGGAGCTTTAAGATCCGCGGCGCAACCGCTGCGATGCTAAGTCTAAGCAGCGACAATAAGCAAAAAGGCGTTCTGACCGCGAGTTCTGGGAACCATGGAGCAGCCACAGCAAAAGCGGCTCAGGCTTTAAGTATTCCGGTAACGATTTATGTCCCTACTACCATAAACGCAGCAAAAGAGAAGAAAATCGTTGATTGTGGGGCGCAATTAATAAAAGTTGAGGGAGCGACAGAAAAAGCCGAACAAGCCGCCGCTCACGATGCAAAAACGCAAGGCCGGACATATATCAGCCCATATAATGATTTAAATGTCATGGCAGGGCAAGGGACCTTGGCCGTAGAGATCGACCAACAGTTACCAGAGGTAGATACCATCTTTGCGAGTGTCGGCGGAGGCGGAATGATTGGCGGTCTGGGTTGCACATTTAAATCAAAATCAGACTCCCCTACTATTGTGGGTTGTTGGCCTCAGAGCGCGCCAACCATGCTTGAGTGCATGAAAGCAGGCAAAGTTGTCGAAGTGAAAGAAAAAGAAACGCTCTCTGATGGTACCGCTGGTGGACTAGATAGCGGTGCTATTACTCTTCCAATTTGCCAGCAAGTTATCGATGTAACAGTCACTGTTACCGAAAGTGAGATTGCTCAAGCAATGAAACTTGTCTATGACCATCACGGCTGGATCATTGAAGGAGCAGCTGGTGTGGCGCTTGCTAGCTTATTAAAGACCAGTACCAAGTACCAAGGGAAGAACGTGGTTGTTATTCTATGTGGTGGGAATATTCCTGAGCAAAAATTCCACGAAGTTATATCACTTTAAATACTCAATTTTTACAGAGTCACTAGCCCTATTTTATCTTGGGCTAGTGGCAAGTTAAGTGCGTATCCACATCACTATCTCAAGCTTTTCGCCAAGTGATGACTGCTGCTGGAAATAGGTTCATCATCACCCAACGGATTCTGACACACGGACCATACTTTGACTCCATTTGCTGACGAAACTGTTTGGCATTTTCAAAGTAATACGCATGTAAATATTGAAATGTGGTGAACGTAGCTTGCTCATTACTCGCTGATGAAACTGAATCAATAATCTTAGTCGTCACTTCCGCAGGCAAAGACGCAAAGGGTAATCCGGAGATTAAATGATCGATTTTAGTAGTATGTCCATGTAGCATCAAAATCTTTTCAAGCTCTTCTGCGCGCGCACAGGCAAAGTCGGCATACGGGAACTGTTTTTTGAGTTCTCGGGTAAATCTGGGGTTAACCTCCACACCCAAATACTGGCTAGAAGTGGCGAGCTTTGCCAAAATGTAGCGAGTAAAGCTACCTGTACCAGGGCCGAGCTCTACAACAAGATCATTTGGCAGGAAATTTAAATGCTTTGTCATTCCCTGTGACAATGCTGGTGCACTTGGCAGCAAGGCTCCAACCGATTTCGGATTGGTAGCAAAAGCTCTAAGAAACATAGTATAAGATTGAAAAGACATTTTGCTTCCTTATTATATTTGTGGCATATATTTCGTATACCGAAATACAAGACTGATTAGATAATTAATAGACGATATTAAATTAACCATATCAGTGATTTGAAGTATTTACGGTCATCGAAAAGTCATATATTGGTTAATAAACTCAGCGGTATTGAATCTATTCAATATTATTTGGAAACATCCTATTACGGCGTCAATGAACTGAAGATGAATAATAGAAACTGTCAGGGTTCGCTGTTAAAAATAAACGATAAATAAATATACACATATTGATATCTTGCTGTCTCAGCATCCATTCATCACACCCACTCTCGGTCATTGTATACCGCCACTGAGATAGACCGAGATTTTCACAAGTATACCCAGTTACTGAGACGAGTATCACCAACTCAATGAGTCATTCTGTCAATTGGTCAATTTTGTGCCAACATATTAAAGATCAGGTAGATAGCGGTGGACGCTTATGTCAAACAAACATAAAAACAAAAAATTCACCTTGAAGATAATTAAGAAAGAAGAGAATGGAGAAGGCGTCAGTTTAGCCTCATCAGACAATATTGATCGTCAGTCGGCTTTGTATCAATGGCTTATCACTAAGCGAGATAAAGGCATTACTCCTTTCTTTTTAGCTCTGTGCGATGAAAATGATGAGTGTATTGATGCTAAGTACATACCCATTGATGTGGTTCGTGACATCTTAAAAGACTGGGGTAAGGTGTCTGAATCAGACATTTAGCACTATCTAGTTTTACATACTCGTTTTTTCTACCTAACCGCCCAAGTTAGTGGGTATCTATTCTAAATTAGACTCAGTTTGGGTTACACTCTTCCCCTTTTTTCCAGTATTTCTCATTGAGATTGATTTGGTGTTTTTTCAGTAGCGCTGCGAACTCACCATTTCGTTTTATCTCAATTAATCCTTGGTTAAACATGTCAATAATCTTTTCAGCCTCTTCATGCTTTTTAGACACCATTAGGTATTGCTGATCCACCGATAACGGCTTGGGCAGGTTGTCGTATAAGTGTGCTCCATTGGGAGCGAGCTTCTTGATCAAATAACGCCCTTGATACTTATCTAAAACCACAAGATCAACCTTACCTTCTAGTAACTTGATGACATTTTCCTGGTCAGAATACCCTTTGATAAGCTTGAGCCCAGGCTCTTGATAGAATGAATCTGCATAGGCATAGCCAAAAACATACCCTATTCGGTAAGAACGTAAGTCTTTCATTGAATGGAAAGTAATCGGCAGTGATTTTCGTTTAAAAAATACCACTTCATTTGGAAACAAAGATTGGGAGTATAGAAAGTCACGTGCTCTTTCTGACGTACACCAAACCGTGAACATCGCATCTACCTTCGCTTCTCGTGTCATTTTTAGCAACCTGACCCAAGGAAAAAATTCTATATTGCTCTTGATATTTTGTTGTTCAAACGAAGCTTGAATCAATTCACTGACCACACCATTATTTTCTAACTGCGGGCCGTAATACGGTAGATACTCAATGGAACCTAGGTTAATCGTCTGAGAAAAGCTCGGGAAAGAAAGCAGCAAGACAAATGGCCAACACCACGCTTTCATACCCCACCTCCATGTAAACATTCATTCAATATAGAATGTAGAGCGAGAATGTTCACATAGCAAACCCATTGCCAGGCAGAAAGCAACGTAATGACGAGCATTTGGTATATTGAGAGCTGATAAAAAAAGAAGCCCCACTATAAACAGCGTGAGGCCATGCAACAGGCGCACTCCTTAGAAATATAAGGAAAATGTTAGTTGGCTATGTACGGCACTCTGACCAAGAAAGTGCCGTGCTATGAACTCTTCAGATCAAAAAGAAAAAGTGCATAGCATTGATGCGGAAAACTCATGCGGGATAATAGTAGATGTTAAATTTTCGTATATTAAGCTTTTATTTCGGGAAAGACTTTTTCAAATAATCAATATAAAACGCTTCTCATCAATCGCATGTCATGTGGTATGGTACTCGCCCTGATGAAGCTTTGAGATAGTTATATGGTCCAGCTAACACAAGCCTGCCAACGTTTGATAGAATTATTGGCAACTTACAGCTCTCGTATCAATAGAGCTCTCATAGGTATTAAAAAACGCTTGGAATTGATGTCTGGGGTATTCGCTCCCATCCTTGGGAACTCAATGAAGTCTAATCATTTGAAGTTGTATTACTGCTCACCGCTATATTGACATTGACGCGAAAGTTTAACCGCGACACGTGAAAATAAAAACGCTAATACAATTGATAAACCACCACTGTATCCTATCATTGCTCCTGAATTAATTCCTGTTTGCCATGAGAATAGGCTCGCAAATAGCCCAGACACACCGAAACCAATGCCAATTGTAGATCCTAATAGTTTTTTATAGTTCATAATATCACCTCTAAATTAATATCGAAAATCCTAGGTATAAACTGCTCACTTAATAGGTAAATATATATCTGTAATCAATTCACATTCATCTACTTCATGAGCAAAATTCAAGTAATGGAAGAAACAGGGAAAGTCTCGCAACTCTTCATGGCTCGTCGGTAACCAAGATCGGTACATCTCCTGACAAGTTTTCCCCGCGCTTTCGTAGCTGCCTGTATGTCTCACAACCGCACACCGCCCTTCAGGGATATACGATTTAACCACGCCATATTGATTAGGCGAAACCTCTCCCTCATGAGTGCCGCAGATATCGAGTTGCATTTCATCACCAAGATCTGAACGCTCACTATGGGTAACGGTATATATCTCCCTTTTTTGACTCGCTTTTTTTAAAGGGTTTTGTGTTGCCCACTCCACGAACCTTTCTGCGGTTTGAAAAACTTGGCTTTCAGTACCTTGGTGCCTAAGTAATGCGACTTGACGTTTATCAAACATCACTATCTTTACATCTAAATTCATCATTTCTTTGTCCTGTAAAGCAAAATCATATGTGCGGTGCCAATTTTCCCAGTTTGGACAACGTCTAAATTGGGATGGCGATTGCTTAAAAGTGCGGGAAAATGCCCGCGAAAACGCTTCAGCGCTATCGAAGTGAGCTTGCAGAGCAATATCAAGGACGCTTTGATCTTTGTTAAACGCTAGGCTTAACGAGGCTCGTTTCATGCGCGCAAGTAATACATATTGCATCGAGCTTAACCCTGTGAATGCCTTAAATAACCGATGAAAATGATATTTTGAAAACGCGGACACATTACTCAATAGCTCTAGAGAAAGGTCTTGGTCGAGGTGTGAGTCAATATAATCACATACCCTTATGATGCGCTTTTCATGGCTATTCAAAATATTACCTTCGGATTTATTTGTATCTGGCCTCTATACTAGACGGGCAAGTGATGGCTTTCTTGATTGAAATTGC
>NZ_JAMKMR010000010.1 GCF_023634645.1 Vibrio sinus | reverse complement strand
CGCGATGCTCACGTACGTTTGTACGCTGCGCTTCTCAAATCAAAATCTGACAGCGCTACAACAGCAATTTGCCATCCAAAGCGGTTATAAGTAAGACTTTGGATTGAAAAATTCAGCTGCGGAGTGGTAGTTCAGTTGGTTAGAATACCGGCCTGTCACGCCGGGGGTCGCGGGTTCGAGTCCCGTCCACTCCGCCACTTATTTTGCTATCTCTTTTGGGGTAGTGAGAATAAAAAGAATATTCTAGGGGTGTAGCTCCAATTGGCAGAGCAGCGGATTCCAAATCCGCGTGTTGGGAGTTCGAATCTCTCCACCCCTGCCATAATCCTAAAGCTCTAGCTTCGGCTGGGGGTTTTTTATATGTGTCGCTTTTGCAAAGCGATGTGTTGGGAGCTGGAGCGCCAGCCCGGTCGAATCTCTCCACCCCTGCCATAATCTTAAAGCTCTATCTTCGGCTGGTTTTTTGTATGTGTCGCTTATGCAAAGCGATGTGTTGGGAGCTGGAGCGCCAGCCCGGTCGAATCTCTCCGCCCCTGCCATAATCTTAAAACTCTAGCTTCGGCTGAGGCTTTTTTGTATGTGTTGCTTTTGCAAAGCGAAGTGTTGGGAGCTGGAGCGCCAGCCCGGTCGAATCTCTCCACCCCTGCCATAATCTTAAAGCTCTAGCTTCGGCTGGGGCTTTTTTGTATGTGTCGCTTTTGCAAAGCGATGTGTTGGGAGCTGGAGCGCCAGCCCGGTCGAATCTCTCCACCCCTGCCATAATCTTAAAGCTCTAGCTTCGGCTGGGGCTTTTTTTGTATGTGTCGCTTTTGCAAAGCGATGTGTTGGGAGCTGGAGCGCCAGCCCGGTCGTATCTCTCCACCCCTGCCATAATCCTAAAGCTCTATCTTCGGATGGGGCTTTTTTTGTATATGTCGCTTCATTACTCCGGACATTAAAAAAGGCTTTGCAATCAATGCTAAAGCCTTTTAACTATCGATTTTATTTAGCAACTAACTTATTTTGTCGCACGTTACCGTGTTTTGAGTGCAGAACATATTGTTGTTCTTAGCTCGGCATTTGTTCATCGCTTCTAAGGTTGCTTTCGCATGATTAAACGATTCACCTTGATAGGTTTTGCCGAATATAGAGATAGTACAGATGTAGGCGGAATGATGAACTTGGTTAGTGCCGATCTGAGCTTCCAGAAATTCAATTCTCTGGTTTAGATCCCTCACTTCACGATTTAAGTGATGGACTTGTTTTTTTAAGTTGGCTATTTGTTGAGTTTCATCTGGTTGTTGAGCGAATACAGACAAGCTAAATAATGTCGATGCAATCGCTAACGAATAAGCTAAAAATTTCGTTTTCATAATGTTCTACCGGAACACTCGCTACATGGTGAGTAGTGAATGGCTAGTGTTATATACCCAAGAAACTCGGGTATAAGATTGAGTATATATTGTGCATCCTACCATTTAATGGTTACGAAATATGTAAGTATTGAGTCCAATATTGTTATGGGAATTTGAATTTTCTAGTTCAATGCCTTCTGTTTGACTCCACATTACCCAAATGGTTTTCTACAAGCTGTTTTTACGTAGCTATGCTTATAACAAGGCTTAAGTAAAAAACGTATAGGCAGTCAGTGAAAAAAGGGTTTCTAGTAAGTAGTTTTCTTATCGTATTTCCAATCTCAGTTTTGGCTACACCTTGGGAAAGGCTAACGACACCGTCAGCTCGTTCAACGGAATCTATTGGTAGCTATTCAAATGGTTGCTTGGCAGGCGCTGTTAAGCTACCGCTACAAGGTGTGGGTTATCAGGTCCTTCGTAGCCAGAAGCTGAGATACTTTGGCCATCAAGATACCATTCGCTTTGTTCGAAATTTGTCATTCGTGTCCTATCAAAAGCTTAATAGTCATCTTCTAATCGGTGATATTTCATTGCCCCAAGGCGGGCGGTTTTCCTCAGGCCATGCGAGCCATCAAACGGGTCTTGATGTGGATATTTGGTTCCGCATGGTTAAACGGCCACTTTCAAAAGGGGAGCTTAGAGCTCCCCAGGCACTAAGTGTGGTTGATATTCAGCGTCACCAAGTGAACAGTAATTGGAATAGCGAGCACTTTGAAGTACTGAAATTAGCGGCAACCGATGATGCTGTGGCTCGTATTTTTGTACACCCTGCGATTAAGGAAAAACTGTGTAAAGCTGAATCGAGTTCAGATAGAGAGTGGCTTAGAAAGGTCCGCCCTTGGTGGGGGCACCACTCTCATTTTCATGTGAGATTGAAATGCCCGATAGGTGACTATCATTGTTTTTCCCAAAAAGCGCCACCTGAAGGGGATGGCTGTGGGGCTGAGGTAGCAAGCTGGAAACCCAGTAACCAGACTAAACATAAGCACAAAAAAGTATATCGATCACCGAAAGTGGCGCCAGAAATGTGTTTGGCCATGTTAAGAGAAAACTAATCTTACTGGAGAAAGGAAAAAGCTCCATGAGGAGCTTTTTTTATGCGAGTCCTTGAATGATGACGAACTTTTCTAAAAGTTCTTCTTCCGTTTCAATATTCTTCGGATCGGTGATAATGCAATTGGTAATGGGGCAAACCGACTGACATGTCGGCTTATCGTAGTGCCCTTTACACTCAGTGCATAGATTTGGGTCGATCTCATAAATGCTATCCCCCATGGAGATAGCATTATTTGGGCACTCAGGCTCACACATATCGCAGTTTGTGCACTTACTGGTTATCGACAAAGACATAACTATTTACCCGTAGGGTTACGTGTATCTTGTCCTTGTTGTAAGTTACGCATCAATAGGCCGTATTCCAAATCCATGTCTTGTGGAACAGGAATAAACACAAAGTGGCCGTTTCCTTTTGCATCATCAATCGATTCTGATTTGCGGTTTACCATGACTTCTAAAGTGAATACTACGTTACCCTTTGGCGTCATTAGCTCTAGGCTATCGCCAACAACAAACTTGTTTTTCACTTCTACTTCGGCCAAGTCACCACGGCGCTTTCCAGTAAACTCACCAACAAATTGCTGCATGTCTGAAACGGAATAACCATAGTCATAATTCTGGTAGTTATCATGGGTATGGCGGCGCAAGAAGCCCTCTGTATAACCACGATGAGCAAGGCTTTCTAATGTACTTAGCAAGCCTTCGTCAAATGGTTTCCCTGCGACAGCATCATCGATTGCTTTACGGTAGACTTGAGCGGTGCGCGCGCAGTAGTAGAAAGACTTGGTACGGCCTTCAATTTTAAGAGAATGGACACCCATTTTGGTAAGGCGCTCGACGTGTTGAACAGCACGAAGATCTTTCGAGTTCATGATGTAAGTGCCGTGCTCGTCTTCGTAAGCGGCCATTTTCTCTTCAGGGCGGTGAGCTTCTGATAGCAAAACAACTTCATCCGTTGGTTTACCTAAACCGAGCGTATTGTCCGCGCGCTCTTCTTGCACTTCGATAGCTTGAGCTTCTGCGGGGTCAAATTTTTCGACCAGTTGGCCAGCATCATCTTCTTTTGCTTGTTCAACTTTGTATTCCCAACGGCATGCATTGGTACATGTGCCTTGGTTGGGATCACGCTTGTTGATGTAGCCTGATAGTAGACAACGACCAGAGTAGGCCATGCATAGTGCACCGTGAACAAAAATTTCAATCTCTGTTTCGGGGCATTGCTCTCTGATTTCTTCGATTTCTTCTAATGACAATTCTCGAGACAAGATGACGCGTTCAACACCTTGAGTAGACCAGAATTTGACGGTCGCCCAGTTAACAGCATTAGCCTGTACGGAAAGGTGAATGGCGACATCAGGGAAAGCTTCACGTACCATCATGATCAATCCAGGATCAGACATGATTAACGCATCTGGACCCATGTCTACAATAGGCTTTAAATCACGGATGAAGGTTTTTAGCTTTGAGTTATGTGGTTGAATGTTACAGACCACATAAAACTTCTTGCCTTGGGCATGAGCTTCATCGATACCAATTTGAAGGTTCTCATGATTAAACTCGTTGTTACGAACGCGAAGGCTGTACCTTGGCTGGCCTGCGTAAACGGCGTCTGCACCGTAGGCAAAAGCGTAACGCATGTTCTTAAGGCTACCAGCTGGCGATAATAGCTCTGGCACAAATTTGCTTTGAATTGTCATTACTCTGTTCTCTAGTTCTGATTTCAAGTCAGGCCAGCACCACCACATGGCACTGGAGGGCGCAAATTTTACGTGAAAATGTACTAATTGCCTAGAGTTTTATGCTTGGTTGGAAAAGCCACCGAGTTCGCTATATAGATTGGGCAGGAAAGCACTAAATTCACCACACAATAGCGAGAAATCGGCGTCAAAGCGCGCAGCAGGATCTTCTCTTGGAATATCTTCATTGTGATCTTTTAGCTCATCTGAGTACTTGAGCCTTTTAATCGCACCATCTTCAGCCAGAACGAAATCAATACGTGACTGCCAATTTAACGACAGTTTGGTGACCACTTTATTTGCTTCAATATGATTATGGATCTCATCAGATGACAGCTCTTGGTTCTTGCAGCGGATGATCCCACCATCTTCCTGAACCGATTTCAATTCGGCTTCATCTAGCAGGGAAAAACCCGCCGGAGTATCGCCTGATTTCACCCATTCAGTTAGCGTTGAATCAATAGCTTTGTCAGGAATCGCGGGGACAACAGGCAAGCTGCCGATGGTTTTTCTGAGTAACGCCAATGCATCTTCTGCTTTTTTGTAGCTACTCGCGTCAACTAAAATAAGCTGCTCTTTTGGTAGGATAAGCAAATAAGTAAGATGACTGCGACTGAATGCTCTTGGCAACAAATCGACGATGATGTCATCTTTGATGTTTTCTTTTTCCTTTTTCTTTAGTGGACGTCCTTCTTGTGCTTCCATGGATTCAATTTTTGAATGCAATGCTTCGTTGATTACCGATGCAGGTAGCATTTTTTCTTCTTTCTTAGCGCAGACCAATATGTTGCCTTCGGAGACGTGAGTCATCATATCTCCATGCTTACCCATGGCAGAGGTCCAGCCGAACTTTTGTTTGTCTTGACTGCCACAAGGTGAAAATTTGAATTCGATCAGCTGCTTTTCTAATTGTTCAGCATTGAACTCTATTTCTCGGTTAAAACGATAAACCAGACAATTTTTAAACCACATATTTCACTCATTAGCCTTATATTAGAGCGCAATCATAGAAAATTTTGTTCTCAATGTCTTATCTTAAAATCAAAATATGACCATGAAACAGAAAAGAAACTTATATTAAAATTTGTTTTCAATAGTCACAAAAGTGTCATAATTACTAGTGATAATGCTAGACGTCGAAAAGGCCAGAGCCTAGTTTGAACTTAATTCCCATAAAGGTTACTCATTTATGTCTCGAAGGATTCTAGTTGTTGAAGACGAAGCCCCAATTCGTGAAATGCTGTGTTTCGTTCTTGAGCAGAAAGGTTATCAAGCCGTAGAAGCGGAAGATTATGACACTGCCGTCACTAAACTTGCTGAACCCTTCCCAGATCTAGTCTTGCTGGATTGGATGCTACCAGGCGGTAGCGGTATCAATTTTATCAAACACATGAAGCGTGAAGAGCTGACGCGTAATATCCCTGTTGTAATGCTGACAGCTCGGGGAGAAGAAGAAGACAAGGTGCGTGGCCTTGAAGTTGGTGCTGATGATTACATCACCAAGCCCTTCTCACCGAAAGAGCTCGTCGCCAGATTGAAGGCCGTCATTCGCCGGGTGACACCGACTGCATTGGAAGATGTTATCAATGTGAAAGGCCTAACCCTTGATCCTGTTTCGCATCGTGTTACTGCCGATGATCAGCCTCTGGATATGGGACCCACAGAGTTCAAGATGCTGCATTTCTTTATGACACATCAAGAACGCGTTTATAGCCGCGAGCAATTGTTAAACAATATCTGGGGTACTAACGTATACGTTGAAGACCGAACCGTAGACGTTCATATCCGTCGTTTACGCAAAGCATTAGAATACGCCGGTCATGATAAGCTTATTCAAACGGTTAGGGGCGCAGGCTATCGCTTCTCTGTTAAAGCTTGAGGATTTTTTAAGAGGTTACGAATGGTTGCAAGGTTAACCTGGAAAAAGCTGGCTTGGGGGCTGGCTTTTTTTTACGCGCCTTGGGTTGTGATAGGCTGGTTTTTCGGCCATATGGCTTGGTTACTGTTGGCGGCAACGGTATTGCAGCTCTGTTGGCATCTGTTTAACCAAATGAGGTTATCGACTTGGTTGTGGGATGAGAAAAGACTTGCTCCGCCTTCAGGGACGGGCGATTGGGAATCTATCTTCAATGGCATTTATCGGCTTCAACAAAGACAAAGACGAAAAAGAAAAGAGCTAACAAACCTGATTCGTCGATTTAGAAACGGCGCAGAATCTTTACCCGATGCCGTGGTTGTTTTTCGTAGTGAAGGCAATATTGTCTGGTGCAATAAACTCGCGCAAGCCACACTTGGCTTCCGCTGGCCCGAAGATTCAGGCCAACCCATTTCAAACCTGATTCGCACGCCTGATTTTATTAAATACCTCAACAAAAATGACTTTTCTGAGCCATTGGAAATGCGTTCGCCATTGAATGTGGAAAGAGTGCTGGAAATGCGTATCGTGCCGTATACCGAAGGTGAGCACTTGATGGTGGTGCGTGATGTGACTCAGCTTAATCAGCTCGAAGGTATGCGACGCAACTTCTTTGCCAATGTATCTCATGAGTTGCGTACCCCGATGACGGTGCTGAGAGGGTATCTTGAGATGACCGAGGACCCGGATATGTTGGTCGGGCCGATGTGGGAAAAAGCCCATGGCGTCATGACGGCTCAATTAAATCGCATGAGTAGCCTAGTTGACCAGCTACTCACCTTGTCCAAAATAGAAGCGTCACCAATACATGAACTTGAAGATGTGGTCAATGTCCCCGCCATGTTAGAAGTGCTTGAAAAAGAAGCCACAAGCTTGAGTGGCGAAATGGAGCACAAGCTGTTTTTTGATATTGATAAGTCTTTGTCCGTACTGGGCGATCAGGATCAGTTGCGCAGCGCTATTTCAAATTTGGTTTATAATGCGGTGAAGTACACCCCAGCCGGTGCGGAAATTAATGTCAAATGGTGCCGCACAGCCCAGGGTGCCTTATTGGAAGTTGCAGATGGTGGCGAAGGTATAGAGCCACAACACTTACCTAGATTGACAGAGCGTTTCTACCGTGTGGATAAAGCACGCTCTAGGGACACCGGTGGCAGTGGTCTTGGACTGGCGATCGTGAAACATGCACTGAACCATCACGACTCGCATTTAGAGATCTACAGTGAGCTGGGTATTGGCAGTAAATTTTCTTTTGTGTTACCAAATCGATTGATAGCGGACCGTTAATGAGACAACTTTGGTTAGTGATTGCAAGTATTATCGTTGTATCGCTTGGTATAAGCTGGCGTGCCAGTGCTGAGTCTCTCGCTAACTATCAAAAACAGCCTGATATCTATGGCAATATTTCATCGGTAGGGTCGGATACGCTCTCTGGAATGATGACGCTTTGGGTTGAAGAGTTTAATCACCTTTACCCTGGAGTGACGATTCAAGTTCAAGCGTCAGGCTCTGCCACGGCTCCGCCTGCTCTGACTGAAGGTACCGCGCAAATTGGCCCAATGAGTCGCCCAATGAGACAAAGGGAAATTGATGCCTTTGTTGCTCACTATGGTTATAAACCTACCCAGCTTAAAGTAGCGATTGATGCGATTGGTATATACATCAATCGTGATAACCCCATCCAAGGCCTCACCATTTCACAACTCGATAGTATTTATTCGGCGACATTAAGGTGTGGCGCGAAGAAACCCATCACCACTTGGTCGCAATTAGGATTAAGTTACCAATGGGCGAAAAGAAGCATTCAGTTATTTGGCCGAAACTCCGCGTCAGGCACCTATGGTTACTTTAAGGATCATGCCTTATGTGGCGGCGATTATAAAAGCAGGGTGAATGCGTTACCTGGTTCGTCATCGGTGATTCAATCGGTAGCGTCTGCGATCAATACTATTGGCTACTCTGGTGTGGGGTATCGTTCAGCGGGAGTGAGAATGTTACCCATCGCCCGCTCAGGCCAGAATTTTATTAGTCCAACTCAGCAACATATCTTATCAGGGGAGTATCCTCTTTCTCGTTATCTGTTTGTTTACGTCAATAAAGCACCAGACAAGCCCTTGCCTAAATTGGTGCGCCAGTTTTTGCTTTTTATCTACTCGAAACAAGGTCAGAGTTTGGTAGATAAAGATGGCTATGTGCCGGTATCAGAGCATATTGCTCAGGCTCAGCTCGCTAAAGTGGGCATCATACCCAAGCCTTAAATTCACTCCAATTTCTGTCTACTTTCGCGAAGTAAAACCTTCCGTCCTATACTCTACTAGGGCGCGTTAACCTCAAAACGCCAGCACGCCCAAGAACTAGAAAACTATTTTATTAGCCAACGCTTGGATACGTGGAGGAAGGACATGGGACTCAGTCTATTCGGTTTGTTAGGGGGCCGTAGCAAAAGTTTGCATGGCGAATCGGCATCACCGGTATTGTCGGAACACAAAATATCGTTCTCCGAACCTAGCCAAGAGTCGATGGAACATAAAGCGATTCTCGCGGCGGTGAATAAGGTCCAAGCGGTTATCGAGTTCAACATGGATGGCACCATCATTACGGCAAACGATAATTTTTGTCATGCCATGGGGTACTCGCTAGAAGAAATTAAAGGTAAACATCACAGCATGTTTGCTGAGCCTGATTATGCAAGAAGCCCTGAGTATCAACAGTTTTGGCAGCGTTTAAATGCAGGTGAGTTTTTTACCGGAGAGTTTCGTCGGGTGGGAAAAGGGGGGAAAGATGTATGGATTCATGCTTCCTATAACCCCATTCTAGATAGAAGCGGTAAACCCTATAAAGTGGTCAAGTTTGCTTCTGATATCACGCAGCAAAAGCTGCAAAATGCAGACTACCAAGGGCAGATTGAAGCAGTGGGCAAGTCTCAAGCGGTCATTGAGTTCAATATGGACGGCACCATTATTACTGCCAACGATAACTTTTGTCATGCCATGGGCTATCAGCTAAGTGAAATACAGGGCCAGCACCACCGCATGTTTGCGGAGCCAAGTCTGGCATCGAGCCCAGAATACGCGCAATTTTGGCAAAGGCTAAATCAAGGGGAATTCTTTTCTGGTGAGTTCAAGCGAGTGGGTAAGCACGGAAAAGAAATTTGGATTCAAGCGTCTTACAACCCTATTTTTGATTTAAACGGCAAACCATTTAAAGTGGTGAAATACGCCTCTGATATCACTAAGAAAAAGCTCGCAGATGCCAACTATCGTGGCCAGATAAAAGCGGTGGGTAAGTCTCAAGCTGTGATTGAGTTCAATATGGACGGCACTATTATTACCGCCAATGAAAACTTTTGTAACGCCATGGGGTACTCACTTGAAGAGATCCAGGGTAAACATCATAAAATGTTTGCTGAGTCGAGCTTAGCGTCTAGCCCAGAGTACAAACAGTTTTGGCAAAAGCTCAATGAGGGAGAGTTCATTTCTGGCGAGTTCAAGCGAGTGGGTAAGCATGGTAAGGAAGTATGGATCCAAGCGACCTATAACCCGATCCTCGATATGAGTGGTAAACCTTTCAAAGTGGTGAAGTACGCGTCAGACATCACCGCACAAAAAATTAAACAAGCCGATTACCAAGGGCAGATAGAAGCGGTAGGTAAAGCGCAAGCGGTGATTGAGTTCAATATGGATGGCACCATCATTACCGCCAACGACAATTTTTGTCATGCCATGGGATATGCTTTAGATGAAATTCAAGGCCAACACCACCGTATGTTTGCCAGCCCAGAATTAGCTTCAAGTGTCGAATATCAACTGTTTTGGCAAAAGCTCAATAGAGGGGAGTTTATCTCGGGAGAATTTCAGCGAGTGGGTAAACATGGCAAGGACGTTTGGATTCAAGCCACGTACAACCCGATTATGGATTTGAATGGTAAACCGTTCAAAGTGGTGAAATACGCATCCGACATCACTGCGCAGAAAATGAAAAATGCGGACTACCAAGGGCAAATTGAAGCGGTAGGCAAAGCGCAAGCTGTGATTGAGTTTAATATGGACGGCACCATCATCACCGCCAACGATAACTTTTGTCAAACCATGGGATATGGGTTGGATGAGATCCAAGGCCAACACCACCGCATGTTTGCTGAATCGAGTTTGGCCTCTAGCCCTGAATATCAACAGTTCTGGCAAAAACTCGGCCGAGGAGAGTTCATTGCTGGTGAGTTTAAGCGCGTGGGTAAGGGCGGGAAAGAAATCTGGATACAGGCCACGTATAACCCGATTTTTGACATAAATGGTAAGCCGTTCAAGGTTGTGAAATTTGCCACGGACATTACCGAGCAGAAAATCAAAAATGCTGATTTTCAGGGCCAAATAGAGGCAGTGGGGAAAGCTCAGGCGGTGATAGAGTTTGAGATGAATGGCACGATTATTACCGCTAATGATAACTTCTGTCGCACCATGGGGTATGAACTGAGTGAGATTCAGGGCCAACACCATAAAATGTTTGCCGAAAAGAGCTTAGCGAATAGCCCTGAGTATGAGCAGTTTTGGCAACAATTAAATCGTGGTGAGTTTATCGCTGGAGAATTTAAACGTGTCGGCAAAGGTGGAAAAGAGATCTGGATTCAGGCGACCTATAACCCGATTCTCGACGTAAACGGTCACCCATTCAAAGTGGTTAAGTTTGCGACCGAAGTGACAGGACGTGTCAGAGCGGTAGAAGAAGTCAAACAGTCACTTCTGAAACTGGAGAAGGGGAATCTGAATTCTGAGATCCGTGTTGATTTGGATGAGCAATTTCTTTCACTTAAAGATGCCATCAATAACATGGTTGGCGAGTTAAGAAATGTGGTCAGTTCGGTTAGCCGAGCGTCTACAGACGTTAAAATGGCATCCGACGAAATTGTTCGTGGTAATAATGAACTCAGTGAGCGTACCGAGACTCAGGCTTCTTCTTTGGAAGAAACCGCAGCCAGTATGGAAGAAATGACGGCAACGGTGAGGCAAAACGCCGACAATGCTCGAGAAGCCAACACAATGGCCAATGAGGCTCAATCTAAAGCCGTTAGAGGTGGGGAAGTCGTTGAGCAAGCCATTAATAGTATGCAGCAAATCAACGAGTCGAGTAAGAAGATCAACGATATTATCGGTGTCATAGACGAGATTGCTTTCCAAACTAATTTGCTGGCATTAAACGCCGCGGTAGAAGCCGCCAGAGCGGGCGAGCAGGGACGGGGCTTTTCCGTGGTTGCGGCGGAAGTGCGAAATCTAGCCCAGCGCTCGGCATCAGCGGCAAAAGAAATTAAGGCGCTAATCAAAGACAGCGTGGAAAAAATAGAAAACGGCAGCCAATTGGTTAATCAATCAGGGGAAACGTTAGAAGAAATTGTCGGCTCGGTTCGCCAGGTGAAGCAAATGATTGGGGAAATCACCGAGTCTTCTTCGCAGCAAACATTGGGCATTGAGCAGGTCACTCAAGCGGTCTCTCAAATGGATGAAATGACGCAACAAAATGCGCTACTGGTTGAAAAAGTATCGACTATGAGTCAACGAATGGCTCAGCAAGCACAAGGGATGACCGAGACACTACAATATTTCTCGATGGATCAAGATTAAGTTACACAGTAGCTCAACAATAATCAGGTGCCAGTCGGCACCTGTTTTTTTGAGAAAAATATGCCTACTTCCTTTTATATAAGCCTAGTTGACTATCGGCATTTTCTAGTAATATGCGCCAGGCGTAAATTTACTTACTTAGACTAGGAATATTTGATGTTAAACATGACGATGGCGACGCGGCTTTCAAAAGGTATGCTTGCGAGTGCGGTGGGTATTATGTGCTTATTGGTATCGATAGATAACATGATCGACTTTAATTCCAACTATCAGTTTGTCCAACATGTGTTGTCTATGGATACGATGAAGCCGTTTTTCCATGGAGGTCCATTACTTGAGCGAGCGATCACCAACCCGACCTATCATCTCATTGGCTATTGGATGATTATTATTGGTGAAGGTTTATCAGGGCTATTGGCGCTTGCTGGTGGCCTATGTATGCTGCTGGGCATATCCAATGGAGAGCGGTTCTTAAAAGGTAAGGTACTGTATATTTTAGGTGGCACTATCGCGTTAATGGTGTGGTATTTTGGTTTTGCGGTCATTGGCGGTGAATGGTTCTCTATGTGGGCAAATAAGTGGAATGGGCAGTCTAAAGCCTACACGTTCGCGATATTTATTTTGATTAGTATGGCCTATGTTCATCTTGCAGAATCTAGCTCACCGAGCGACCATAATGGTTTGCGTAACTGATAGTAATGAGCTCTAAAGTAAAGTCAGGCTCTATTGAAAATAGAGCCTAGGTAGAGCTTCTCTGCAAGTCACTTGGTTTTATAAAGGCAAGCTCAAAAGCGTAAGGACCAGCCAGCACTGCTCCAGTATTCTTGCTCTGTGCTCAGGTCGGCAAACAGCAGTTTGTTTTCTTCAGGCCAATTTGGATTGGTGCTGCTCAGCGTCCAATGCTCTTCGTCGCACTCAAGCTTGAATTCGACCGGTACTTCATCATTTCTAGGTCCGTTGGCGATGATAGCTAGCCGTAATACTTTGATGAGTCCTAAGATGTGTTTTTGTTTGAAAAGGCTAAATTCTTCCAGTTCTTGCAGTTTAAGAGCTTTACGTTGAAATCTAGCTAATGTGGCTAAGACACGTTGCTGCTCTTGGTTAAAGCCCGGCATGTTGGTATGGCGCAAAATATAGGCGGAATGTTTATGAAAGCCTTGTAAGCTGATGCTTAGGCCGACTTCATGCAGCAGGGCGCTCCACTCAAGTAAGTCAAACAGTTCGCTGTCTTGCTTTAAACCTAGATTACGCGAAACTTGTTGAAGAAAAGCAACGGCTTGATGCTTTACTTTTTCAGCATGTTCGAGGTCGACAAAGTGTTTTGCAGCAAGGTTTTCTGTCGTACGCATACGGATGTCAGAACGCTTAAAGCGATCTTCCATTTCATAGAGCAGTCCTTCTCGTAACGCGCCTTCTGAGTAGTGGAGCTGAGAAATTTTAAGATCTTTTAATATCGCAAACAAAATGGCGACGCCTGCAGCAAAAACAGGTTTTCTCTCAAGCACTAAGCCTTCAAGCTTGATTTGTTCGATGTTATTCCATTCACACAAACGTTCGATGAGTTTTTCTACTCGTTTGAGCGTAATGATCCCGTCTTCGTAACCAATTTCGATAAGTACTTCTCGTACAGCTTTAATGGTCCCTGACGAGCCAAATGTCATATCCCAGCCTGTTTTTTTGTACTTGGATGCGATGGACTCTAGCTTTTGCTCTGCGGACAATATGGCTTTGGCGAAGTTCTTTTTCGATAACTTGCCATTCTTAAAGTAGTGCTCGGTATAGCTGACACAACCCATGCGTTTACTAGTTAGTAAAGTGGGTTCAAAGCCACTGCCGATGATCATCTCGGTGCTACCGCCGCCAATATCAATGACCAGTTTTGAACCAGAGTCGGCTTGAGTGTGCGCGACGCCCTGATAGATGAGGCGAGCTTCTTCCTGGCCGGGAATGATCTCAATTGGGAAAGGAATCACTTCACGGGCTCGTTGCAAAAATAGATGGGCATTATTGGCTTGGCGTAAGGTGTGTGTTCCCGCAATTCGCACGTTCATTTCATCAAAACCGCTGAGCCGCTCTGCGAACATTTCTAGGCATTCTAGTCCTCGAGCCATAGAGGCGTGGTCAAGGTTATATAGACTATCTAGACCGGATGCGAGCCGCACTCTTTGCTTGTGCTTGCTGACTAACTGCAAATCTTGGTTGACGACTTTCGCCACTACCATGTGAAAACTGTTGGAGCCAAGGTCAATGGCAGCGATGTCACGAATATCAGTTCGTTGGTTCATTTTCCTGCTTTATCTTTATGTTTTTTCTAGTTTGTCGCTCTATACGTTTAAGATAGTCATAAATGGCAATCTGTGAGCGCACTTTTTTCTTGTTTCCGCGCGGTACGTAACTATTGCTCATCGTTTTGTCTATCCAGCGGGCTTTTACCGTATCGGTAAAGTGGATGTCAAGGATATCCATGATACGCTTTTTAAGACGTGGGGAGCGAACTGGCGTCGCGACTTCGATACGATGGTCGATGTTTCGTGTCATCCAGTCAGCAGAAGAGATATACACCAATGGATCGCCATCGTTATGGGTCACGATGACTCTGGGGTGCTCTAAGAAGCGGTCTACGATACTGATGATGGTGATATTGTCACTGATGCCTTCTAGTCCTGGCACTAAAGAGCACATGCCGCGAATAATCATCTTTATTTGTACTCCAGCTCCGCTGGCTTTATAGAGCCGATTCACTAAGCCTTTATCAACTAGGTTATTCACTTTCAAGGTGATGGAAGCTCGCTTACCTAATTTGGCATTAATGATTTCTCTGTCGATTAGCTGATATAAACGCTTTCTAGAGTTGCGCGGCGAGACAATCAAGTGATTGAACTTAACCGGTAAATAAGGGTTTTCAATATAGACAAAGACATCTCGCACTTCATTGGTGATCACTGGATCTGCGGTGAGTAGTGAAAAGTCAGTGTACACTCGAGCGGTTTTCTCGTGAAAGTTGCCTGTGCCTATATGTGCGTAGCGAACGATGTCTCCTTCTTCTCTGCGGGAGATGAGCAAAAGCTTAGAGTGAATTTTTAAACTCGGCACACCAAAAATGACCTGCACGCCAGCGTCGGTAAGCAGTTTGGACCACTCTATATTCGCTTCTTCATCAAATCGAGCTTGCAGCTCAACCACAACGGTTACCCCTTTGCCATTATGGACGGCATCGATCAATGAACGCATCAAGCGAGAGTTTTTTGCCACTCGGTAAATATTAATTTTAATGCTCAATACTTTTGGATCGAACGAAGCTTGTCGAACCAGCTCATTGATGTGGTCAAAGGTATGGTAAGGGTAATAGAGTAAAATATCTTGCGCGCGAATTGCGTCAAACTTGTTGCCATATTCTTCAAAATCAGCGCAATGAATTGGAGATAGGTAAGGGTTTTCTAGGTATTTACGCCCGACATTTGGAAAGTCGATAAAGTTTCTGAAGTTGTGGTATCGTCCGCCTGGGATCAGGCTATCGTAGTGAGAAATATCCAGCTTTTCACACAGGAAGGTTAACATCTCTTCCGGCATGTCTCGCTCATAAACGAATCTAACGGGCATTGCGGTCAGGCGCTGGTTTAGGCCCTCAGACATTTGCTCAAGTAGGCTGTGCTCCACTTCATAACCTAAGTCATATTCCGCATCGCGCGTTAACTTGATGGCGTACCCATTGAGTTCGTCGTAATCAAAAAAGCCACGAAATATATCGTCGAGACAAGCGCGAATAATGTTATCTAATAGGATGATGGTTTTTCTACGATCTCCTTTTGACTCAGGCACTAATACGAATCTAGGAAGGCTATTGGAAGGGATTTGCAGCAGGGCGTATTGGGATTGCTGATCTTTTTTCAGTTCAACCGCAATATAGGCGTGTTCATCCTTTAATGAGTAAAGCATGTCAAACTTTTCAGTGACCAATAGTGGGGTTACATTTGGTAACACTTTCCTGTTGAAGTAGCTTTTTACCCATTCAAGTTGAGCGTCGGAAAGTTGGTATTCATTGACCAGAAATATTTTACGCCGCGCCATTTCGGTCAATAAGTCACTGTATACCTCATCAAAATATTGATTTAGCTTTGTGGCTCGATTTTGCATTTTGGTGAGTAAGTGTTTGGCATTATCACTGCCGCCCGTTTCTCGGTTGATGAGTATACGGCGTTTAACGTCGGAGAATCGAACCTTATAGAATTCATCTAAGTTATTGGAAAATATCCCTAAAAAACGAATTCTTTCTATTAGAGGGACACTAGTATCAGCCGCCTCTTGGAGCACTCTTTCGTTAAACGAAAGCCAGCTCAACTCTTTCTCAACGTATAGCTTTTCGGTGTTCATTCTATCAATACCAACTCAAATCGGGCGATTATAAAACTCAAATATTATGTTTTAATGTATCAGATTTTGCCTTTCGATCCGTATCCATTCTTTTGTCATATCTGAGCAATATACTTTCATTGTTTTCAGTAATTTATTACAGGTTGTAATATAATTGTCACTTAAGACTCCTAGTATGACGCTGCGAAAATTTAGATAGAGGAATGAATGGCGAGATCAGGTATTTCACTCCGGGAGAAAGATAGGAAAAGATTACTCAAGGACCAAGTAGCAAAAGCCATGGTGACATGTGGCGGCTTAGCGGTACTTGCCGCTCTGATCCTGATTTTTGTCTATTTGGTGAAAATGGTCATTCCATTATTTTCTAGCACGACCATCACTCCTACAGTATCAAGCCAGATATCAAGCCAACACCCACCGCTCGCCATAGGTATAAACAATTCAGGACAAGACGTATATCTTTTGTCACCTACGGGCTCGTTAAGCTTTTTTAATGTTGATGAACACCAAGCGGGCGTTGTGTCTTCTTTTAACGTCTCGAAGCCAATTCGTGATCTAGTTAAGGGAACACCGCGCAGTGGTTGGCTGGCATTGGTCGACGAAGATGATCAGGTCACATTGATAAAGCCTTCATTTACTCATGTGTACAAACAGAAACTACCTGAGCTCCAGCCTGAAGTGAACTATTTCTACGCCTCCAAAAAGGTGAATTTCTCCAAACCAAACACTCGACTTGAGAAACTCGCGTTTTCTGTCGATAAAGGCATCTTAACCTTAGTGGGGTACTATCTCGACGGCTCTATCGAGGTGCGCTGGTACACATCAGACCAAGAAGTCGGTCATTTCAACTTTGCTAGTCATTACGACCATGTAAGCCAAATATTAGTAACGCCTGACTCACAAACCGTATATATCCGCCAAGGCTCGATGCTTACGGTTGCGAAAAGAAAGGGCGATCAATTTGTTATTAGAGAAAACGTCGATTTGTCTCAAGGTGTGCAAGGAGTATCGGTCAGAAATGTGCAGCTACTTGCGGGTGCTTATTCGCTTATAGTGACAGACCAAAATGGCCAAATTTCTCAGTGGTTTGATGTACTAAAGAACAAGCAGAGGTCACTGACGTTCATCCGCAGTTTCAAGTCATCTGACAAGCTAAGCTTTATCCTGCCAGATGCCTATCGCAAAGGCTTCTATGGTTTTTATCAAGGTGGAGAGATAAAAAGCTATTACACCACTACTAAAAAAGTGCTGCCATTTAAAGGAATTGTCTCCGAGCCCCCTGAGCTTGCGGCGATGTCGAAGAATGAAGAGTATCTCGTCACTTTCAACCATCATCGAATCGCAATAGCAAAAGTCGATTCCTATGCACCAGAAATATCATTTTCGTCGTTGTGGGATAAGGTGTGGTATGAAAGCTACCCCAAGCCTGAGTACGTTTGGCAGACGACTTCTGCAAGCCATGACTACGAAGCTAAATTCAGCTTAATGCCTTTGACATTCGGCACACTTAAAGCAGCGTTATTTGCCATGTTGTTCTCCTTACCGATTGCGGTATGTGGAGCCATATATACCGCTTACTTCATGTCTGCGCCTATGCGTCGTATCGTCAAGCCTTCTATTGAGCTAATGGAAGCTTTGCCAACGGTTATCATCGGTTTCTTAGCGGGGTTATGGTTTGCGCCAATTGTGGAAAGTCATTTGGTAGCGATTGTTGTGACCATGTTGCTGTTACCACCGTTTATCGTTTTGGTGGGTTTTGGCTGGAGGTGGTTACCGAATGCGATTACGCACCGTTTCCCAAATGGTTGGCATCCATTGATTTTGATGCCTCTCATCGCCTTGTTCACTTATCTGCTTCTTGATCATAGCGGAATGATAGAGTCATGGCTGTTTCATGGCGACATTAGGGTGTATCTGGCGAATCATGGCATTGATTTTGACCAGCGCAATGCCTTGGTGGTGGGCTTTGCGATGGGATTTGCCGTTATTCCCACTATATTTACCATCGCTGAAGATGCAGTATTTTCCGTTCCCAAACACCTGTCAGATGGTTCACTAGCGTTAGGCGCAACGCCGTGGCAAACCTTGGTTCATGTCGTATTGCAAACTGCAAGCCCGGGGATCTTTTCTGCCATTATGATGGGGCTAGGACGTGCGGTTGGTGAAACGATGATCGTCATCATGGCAACAGGGAACACACCGATTATGGATTGGAATATTTTAGAGGGAATGAGAACCTTATCGGCAACTATTGCTATCGAAATGCCTGAGTCGGAAGTCGGCAGCCCACACTATCGATTATTGTTTTTAGCTGCACTGATACTGCTTATGTTTACCTTTGCTGTAAACTCACTTGCCGAGTGGGTGAGGCAACGCTTGAGGGAAAAATATCGTGCAATGTAATGTGAGTCGGAGGTAGTCAAGTCGCATGTCAAAGTGGTTCAATCTAGGTGCGCCTTGGATTTGGTTAACAGGTGGCGCTGTCAGCATCAGTTTATTGTCTGTGCTGGGCCTATTGCTGCTTATTGGCTGGAAAGGCTTGTCATACTTTTGGCCTGCTCCTTTATACCAGTGGACAACGAATGACGGGCACACTTTAGTGGGGCAGCTATACAATACCGATTATGTCCCTATTGGCCATTTGAAAGAAATGGATATTTCTTTTCCGCCAGAGATCCAAGCTCAAGGCGTTGTGAAGCGTTTGAGTGTCAAAATAGCCAATAGAGAATTGTATTCGGCCGATTTTGTTCACCTGCTAGCAATTAATATTGCGTCGCGCACGACACCTAAAGATCTCGCTGTGGTAGAGCGAACAGAAAACGGTGATTTCTACGGAAAGCCGGTTGGCATTGTCAATCAAGATGGTAGCGTGTCGAAAAACTTGTCGGTTCAATTGGCCCCTGATATTACCTATGTGCAAACGGTTCGAGATGAAATACATTCAATCATTAACCGCAATATTAAACAGTACGCTTCGAAACTGGAGAACCTGCAGTTAGATAAGAAGCGTAAAGAGTTAGAAGGTAAAATAAACAATCAATATTTAGCGCAATACCACCAAAAACGCACAGTGCTTTTGGACAAGCTCAATGCAGCCGATAAAAAAGTGGATCAATTGCGAGCTGAGGTGAATCAGCGCTATTTACTGATGCAGGAAATGACTGGCAAACAAGTCAAAATTCCACTTGGCCATGTGTTAGATATTTGGTATCCCAATCGCATGACACTACTGGAAAAGGTCTCTCACTGGTGTCAAAAGGTCTGGGTATTTTTATCTGAAAACCCGCGAGAAGCCAATTCGGAAGGGGGCGTTTTTCCTGCTATTTTTGGCACCGTTCTACTCGTGATTATCATGTCTATTATCGTGATGCCATTGGGTGTGGTGGCCGCTATCTACTTGCACGAGTACGCAAAAAATAATTGGCTGACACGTATTGTACGTATTGCCGTCATCAACCTGGCGGGCGTGCCATCTATTGTGTATGGCGTATTTGGCTTAGGCTTTTTTGTCTACACCATAGGAACCTCGATTGATAAGCTGTTTTATTCTGAAAAACTTCCCGTTCCAACCTTTGGTACACCCGGTCTCTTGTGGTCTGCACTTACCTTGGCGGTGCTGACGTTGCCCGTGGTCATTGTTGCTACTGAAGAGGGGTTAAGCCGCATTCCTAAGTCGGTACGTCACGGTTCATTGGCTTTGGGAGCCACTCAGTTTGAAACCCTTTACCGAATCATTTTGCCTATGGTGACCCCAGCGATGCTGACAGGCTTAATCCTTGCTGTGGCGAGAGCGGCGGGGGAGGTGGCTCCGCTTATGCTGGTTGGTGCGGTCAAATTGACATCAAGCTTACCGATTGATGGACAATTCCCCTATCTTCATTTGGATAGGAAGTTTATGTATTTAGGTTTTCACATCTATGATATTGGTTTTCAGAGTACTAATATCGAGTCGGCTCGGCCGTTGGTATACGCGACGTCATTTTTACTAGTGACTGTGATTGTCGGTCTAAACTTAACAGCAATAAGCATTCGTAATAATTTACGAGAAAAATATCGAGTATTGGGGCAAGACTAACCATGTTTTCAGTAAATCAAGCACTTGGCTATCAAGCTCCGTTAGATGTCAATAATCTTCGTGACGAAGACACCGCGATTGAGATTCAAGATCTCAACCTTCATTATCGTCAAGCGCAAGCTTTAATAGATATTTCAATGCGTATTCCTAAAGGACAAGTGACGGCGTTTATTGGCCCTTCAGGTTGTGGAAAGTCAACATTACTTAGGTGCATCAACCGGATGAATGATCTTGTTGACGGCTGCCGCGTCGATGGCAAAGTATTCTTACAGGGTAGGAATGTGTATGATCCTGCCGTTGATGTATCCACGCTTCGTCGTCGCGTTGGTATGGTGTTTCAAAGGCCAAACCCTTTCCCCAAATCGATTTATGAAAATGTCGTCTATGGGCTCAGGCTACAAGGAATAAAAAATAGCCGCACCTTAGATGATGCGGTGGAGCGCTCACTCATGGCGGCAGCGTTGTGGGATGAAGTGAAACATCGTTTGCACGAAAATGCCTTCGGGCTATCAGGCGGGCAGCAGCAACGCTTAGTGATTGCGCGAGCAATCGCAATCGAGCCAGAAGTCTTGTTGCTTGATGAACCAACGTCGGCTCTGGACCCAATCTCGACGTTAACGATTGAAGAGTTAATCAACGATCTGAAAACCAAGTATACGGTTGTGATCGTGACTCACAATATGCAGCAAGCCGCCAGAGTCAGTGATCACACGGCTTTCATTCATTTGGGGAGATTGATAGAGTATTCGGATACCGATTCTATTTTTACATCACCAAAGAAAAAGCAAACCGAAGATTATATAACTGGTCGCTACGGGTAAACATTTCATGCAGGAGAATCAATGAATTTTGGTCGTCATATTTCAGGGCAGTTTAATGTCGAGTTAGAAGCAATTCGTACCCATGTATTAACCATGGGAGGGCTTGTCGAGCAGCAGCTGGCATTTGCCATGCAAGCCTTGCACAAAGAAGATATTGAACTGGCTAGAAAAGTGGTAAAAGACGACCACAAAGTGAACGCTATGGAAGTGTTTATAGATGAAGCATGCACGCGGATTATCGCGAAACGTCAGCCAACAGCGAAGGATTTGCGTTTAGTGATGGCCATTATTAAGACGATTACCGACTTAGAAAGGATTGGTGATGTTGCCAGTAAAATTGCCCACGTCGCGATTGAAAGCCAAAGTGTTCAAGAGCGAAAGTTTCAGGTCTCATTAGAACCATTGTGTCGTCAAGCGATATCCATGCTTCATCAAGTGCTTGATGCGTTTGCGCGTATGGATGTGGATGCTGCGACGCAAGTATATAAATTTGATGACAAAATAGATGCAGAATATGAGGCCGTAGTACGCCAGTTGATTACCTACATGATGGAAAATCCGGCCAATATTCCTAGTGTGCTGCAAGTGATGTGGTCGGCAAAAGCGATAGAAAGGATTGGCGATCGCTGCCAAAACATTTGCGAGTACATTATCTATTTCGTTAAAGGTAAAGATATTCGCCATCTCGGCGATCAAAGTATCGATGACGTTTTAAAGTAAAGAGTGCGAGAAGGCACTCTTTACTGGGTTGTATAAACGCTATTGCGTCAGTTCATTTAAACGCTGCTGGATAGATTGCTCGGTAGTGGCAATCCAATCATAACGCTTAGTATACAAACGGCGTTTGGTTTTCTTCAATGTACTCGGGTCTTTCCTAGGCGGATGAACAGGTAGCTTATAAAAGTGTTTAGAAATCGGTTCGCCACCATACTCACCCCAAAGGTCTGAGTAATTATAAGTAATGCTTGAGCGTTTAGAGCCAACATATCGTATCGCTTGGTAAATATGGCCTTTGTTCGTGATACCTAAAACGGTTTCCACTTGCCAGAAACGCGCCAGAATAAGCAAGCATTCTAGCATCAAAGCTTTTGGACGTAGTCCGTGCAGCCCTCGAGTTAGATGCTTAATGATCTCGCCACGATCTTCTATGTGATCGCCAGGCCCTTGCAACGCACCGATGCTCATTTCTCGAGTTGGTGTGGTCGATATATTAAAGGCTAGTGTAAACAGCTCTCTTTCTTGTTGATCAACCAATTTTAGCGCTAACGAGCCTTCACGCTCTGGGCCTGAGCAAAGCAATATTTTATACTCATCAAGCACTTCTAGCAGTGTCCAGCCTTTTGGTGAATAGAATTGAGTGAATGCCTGACCATACAATTGTTGTAGTAGCTGGAAATGCTCGCTGATCTTTTTCGCTCTCAAATCGGGGCGCCATTTAAGGCAAACAAAAGGTTTTAGAGGCTTTTCAAAGATACGAGGGTGATGCTCTGCCACAATACGCATTTCTGGTTGCTCAAATAGGCTTTGCATCTGCTTAAGCACATTTGGCTTTAGCATTGCCCACAAACAGAATCTCGCGTTGTAACGAAACTTTTTCATGCCTCGAACACCTGGATACACACTGGCAGCGACTCGAGGTAGTGTTTTTACATAATTAACGTAATTAAAGAACATGGCTCAACTTACCAAGCAAATAAAGTAAATAGTCACCAAACCTTGCTAAATTTGGTGTTGAGTCAATCCGTGAATCCCATTTAGCTCATCCTGAAGCGGACTAATGCTAGCACGTTAAACCGTATAGTCAAATATCAGTAGCTATTAGAAACTGCGAAATATACAAATTTTCAATCATTAATAAATATGATGATTAATCATAAATTAATTGCTGGAGTTGTTGTTTAGCTCTTGAGATTTCTCTAGAATTAGTAACAGGGATAAGGTTGTCATCCAAGTCTTTATTGCCCATTTTGGCTTTGTTTTGCGCGGTATTCATCCGACTATGTCTCTGTGATTTTCCTGACATATGAAACTCAGCAATGCCTGTTGATTGATAAATTTTTTTAATGTTATCTGCATTTACACCCGCGCCAGCCATAATGGTTAGACTTTTGTCAGTATATTCCTGCATTTGTCTTAACACGTCTATCCCTTGCTCTGCCGAGACGGACAATCCGGAAGTTAACACCCGTTCACAGCCCAAATCTGAGAGGAATTTAAGCGCTGCTAGGTGGTCAGTACACAGATCGATAGCGCGATGAAATGTACAGCCAAGTGAAAGGCTATGTGCTTTTTCGATCAATTGCTTCGTTGACTTCGTATCTATTTGGCCGTCTTGATTGAGAGCACCAAACACAACACCCTGAAGATTGGCCTGCGCCGCGGCTTCAATGTCACGCAGCATTAGTTCAATTTCAGCGTTAGAGTAAAGAAAGTCTCCCTGCCTGGGCCGAATTATGGCGTAAATGGGAATATCGGCTCTTGTTGCAGCGATTTCCATAAAACCAACACTAGGAGTAAGTCCACCTAGAGCTAATGATGAACACAACTCAATTCTCGTCGCACCACCTAAAACCGCGTTATCAATCGATTCGAAATTATCAACACAGACTTCCAATTGCATGTTCGTTTATTCCCCTTGCTCGACAAAAATAAAAAGACTTATACCCAAGTTACTTCAAGATGCAGGATTCAGAGCGATGTGAGTGGCCCAATTTAAGGAAAAGGTCTGCCGGAATGGCCATCCATGTCAAAGGCCTTTGACGCGAAAGTGGGTCACTCACACCGCTCCCAAAGGGCGAGTAGATAAGGCTTCACTGCGTTGTTAGGGATGCTCGCCATAGAATGACTATGCCTCACATCCCTGCCTAGCATTGAAGTCTTATCTATCTCGCTGAAACTCGCATCTCGAAGTAATTTGGGTATACATCCCAAAGTATATCGATGAACAAGGGGATATATTAGGGTAAGGTTATGTATGATAATTACCTCATTTTGCAGGCATTATGCGAAGGTATATATGTTAGAGATAACTTTAAGGGGAGCTAATCTTGATGACATCCCTACTTTACTAGAGTTCGAGCAGCGCGTCATAGAAGCTGAACGTCCATTTGATCTAAACCTTAAAGAGGCTAATATTTCCTATTACGATCTTAATACATTACTTTCTTCTGAGAACGTTGCCCTAATGGTTGCAGAAGTAGGTAGCCAGCTTGTTGGCTGTGGCTACGCTGAGATCCGGGAATCTAAGCAGTGCCATGTGCATGATAAACACTCATATCTGGGTTTTATGTATGTAGATAGTGACTTCAGAGGGTATGGCATAAATAAGTCTCTTATAGACTCTCTTATAAAATGGAGTAAAGAGAAACATGTTTATCAATTTCATTTAGATGTTTACGCCGATAACCAGAATGCGATACGAGCCTACGAAAAAGCAGGGTTTAAAAGAGACTATATTAATATGAGTCTATCGTTAGATATGGTCTCGGAATGAAGGTTTTTTGTCGCTGTATCCTTAGAAATAGCCCACGTAAAATCGTTAGGCTATTTTTAATGTCGATAAATTGGCTGCTCTTTTTATCGGGAGGCGTAGCCGATTACTTTTTACAAAGAGTTAAAGATTTACATTCCTAAATATATCGATAAACAAAGGGGAATGTTAGGGTAGATCTGTAGGGAGAGTATTATCTAATTCTAGAGATAGAACTCAATAAAGTCACCATATTACCCTTAGTACTTGATGCGTATGTGAATCAACTTGGAGCATAAAATATATCGGCTTTAAAGTTGTCAGGGTTTAGGTTACAAGACTCTGAAAGCAAGGTGTGTGCACTTTCGATCATATTTTGAGAGCCGCATGCGTAGACATCGTGGCTGTGTAGTGTCGTATTATCTTTCTTTATCCAATCTTGTACATAGCCAGTACGACCTGCCCAATTCTCTTCCGCCAAGGGGCTAGATAACGTTGGATAAAACTGGAAATTCGTATAGAGCGAAGTGAAATGTTTGATTGAGTCATTGAAATACAAGTCCGATTGCGTTCTGCCTCCCCAATACAGTTGAATAGGATGATTTCTATTGAGTATTCCTGACTCAAGCATAGCCTTAATCGGGGCAAAGCCTGTACCAGTTGCTATGAAAATTATCGGTTTGTTATTGAGCGTATCTAAGGCGAAGTCGCCAAAGGGGCCTCTTATCCATAGCACGTCATTCTTTTTAAGCTGGCTGCATATTTTGTCTGAAAATACTCCGTCAATTCTTTTCTTTATGTGTAATTCAATATAGCCATCTTGTTTGGGAATGTTGGCGATAGAATAAGAGCGGAGCATCCCATTGCCACATTCAATGGCAATATATTGGCCTGGAGTGGGGGATAGTTTAGATAATTTAGATACCTTTAATTTCAATATCACCACATCGCCACAGATGGTTTTGTCATCAACTACGACGCCTTCTCTGGGCACCTTAGTGATGGTATCTTGTGCTAACTCAATGTCGTCTTGAGCAATCGAGCAGCAAGGCAGAAAATAACCCTCTTCAATTTCTTCTTCGGTCAGGTGGCCGCAGAAGTCATTTTTATACGTCACCTTACCTGTCTTTAATCTAACTCGGCATACTCGACATGCTCCAACCATACAACCATAGGGCAGCTCAATACCTGAGGCTTTTGCAGCCTCAAGTATGGTTAGCGCATCATTGGTCGGGAAGTCATGGTCTGGGCCAATGGATACTTTATATTTCAAAATACCCCCTAAGCATTGGCCAATTCTTTGATATAGCGCTCACCGGCCTGTAGGAAGGCTTCTGGGCTATAACCGCCACCAGACTCTTCCAAGATAAAGTTACCCTGAAAACCTTCTTTAGACATAAACTTTAATACTTCGTCGTAGTTAAAGTTTCCTTTCATCAAAGGTAGATGAACATGCTCACCATTTAGTACATCATTGAAGTGCGCATTGTAGACATTTGGTATCAGCCTCTTGAGATGGGAAAGGTACTCCTCTTTGCTTTTTCGGGAATAGAAAGAGTGAAAGTGAACCAGGTCGAGTGTTAGTCCTATGCCTATTTCATTACACAGTTCATCATGTTGTTCATCGGAGAGGACAATGTAGTCGTCTCGATCTGCCCCCGTGTTTTCAAGTAGGATTTTCATATCATAGTGTTTACTATAATCGACCAGTTCAATGAGTGATTTCTTTAGCTGGGAAAAATCGAAATGACTAATGCCATCCTCACTATGCTCGACGTAACCTGGGTGAATGGTAAAGTACTTTGCTCCAATATCGTGGGCTTTTACGATGTATTTCTTGATGTAATCAACCGCGACGATTCGAACGATTTCATCCGAGTTGGATATATCTGTTTCCATCCCTAAATAAGGGGCGTGAACAGAATAGTAGAGACCTTTTTCTTCCTTTTCCTGATTCAACGCTTTACTTTGTTTGGACCAATGTTCGTCGCTGGAGTCGACCTTTCTGCGAAGATCTTTTTCAAACTCTATCTCAACCACCTCAAAGGCATTGGATAGGTTGCTCACGAGCTGGGATATATCTTCAGGATTGTCATAAATATTGGTTGAAAATCCAATTTTTTTTGGTAGCTGTGAAATATACATATTAACCTCAGTTTAATTTGGCTTTCAGTGATTACCCGTTATGCAGTTTCGCCAAGTTCTAAGCCTTCGGCGTGAATTACTTGGAATTATCTTTAACGGGCTAAGTGTTTAAATAAATATTTTTACCTAGGAATTTTATTACTGGACAATCGATTAAAAATAAATTGCCTTTTAAGACCTAATTTTTCAGGGTTTATAAATTCGTATGTTTCTGGTGATTTGATAATGGCACTTTGGTGAATACCTGCACATGTTGTAAATGCGTGCTCACCGATGAGAGGCTTTTTATCGTGTGGGTGTTTTCCTAATAAGTCATAATAAAACTGACACAGATTGATGATTTCTTTTAGGTCGGCACTGACTTCAAAGTTCTTTTTGTGATATTCAGAATTTTCTAGAACGGCTAAAACTTCTTCCAGAGCAGCATTACCACATCTCTCTCCAGCTCCACCAATCGTTACTTGGACTTCTTTCGCTCCACACTCAATAGCGATAATAGAGTTGGCTACTGCAAGCCCCATGTCATTATGGAAATGGCAACCAAAATCGACTTCTGGATACATATCGACAAATCGGTTGAATAACCTTTTGGTTTGATTTGGCGTGTAGGCCCCCGTTGTATCGGCGAAACAGATGTTATTTACTCCAAGTTCTATCAAGTGTTCGATTGTGTCATGCAACAGCCTAAGACTGCCTCTCGTCGAATCTTCTAATATCGCTTGAGTGGTTCCTTTAAAGCCAGCTTGGTCGATGTGTGCGACAGAAGTGCTGATGAGTGCTAGCCCGTCCGCCTTTCTCATATTCATCTTTTTCTCAAGGTGTATTTCCGAGCCTATACACAGCAGATTAATAGATGGATTAGTAAAACAATTTAGCGCATCGACTGTTCGAATGATGTCTTTCTCATGTAATCGACATAGCGCTACGATGTTTGTATCTTTAACAAAATCAGATGCTTGTTTGAACAGGTTGTGGCTGATTTCATCCGTGACCATTCCGATCTCAATAGCGTCTATTTTCTTGTTGATCATCTCCTTTAATAGTCTGGTTTTTTGCTCTGTGCTCAGAAGGTGCCCAATACCTTGTTCACCGTCTCTCAGTGTTGTGTCGAATAATTTTATTGTTCTCATGTAAAACTCCAACTAGCCGCTAAGTAGAAAAGAGAAGAAATTATTAAACTGACTAATATATTTCCCGTAATTTTGCTTATGACAAATGAGGTGATTAGAGTTAGAAGAGTTGCTAATAGTTTACCATTATTTATTTGATATAGTTGCGTTAGGCTAATATTATCCAGGGATATGTTTATTATTATGTTTCCCATTATAAAATAAACTGCATACTCAAACGTTTTGTAAAGAAAGCTATTTTCTTTAAATCTCAGTCCCTTCATATAAAATGGCAGCGCTTTCAGTAAATAACTAAGAATTGAAGATACAATTAATGTCATGCGTTATCCTTTTTTATTCTGCTATTTTTAATAATGTACGTAACGACAACACCTGAAACTATTGGCGCAAGAATTGAGATTGTATTGGAATCTATGTAATTAAGTATTGGCGCTAATACTGCACCTAATATTATCATTGGAATAGCGAATGGTTCTTTCGACGACTTTGCGGAAAGCGCGGAGAAATGAATGGGAAGTATCATAGTTACCAAGCCCTGAATGGCTACATACTCAAACCCATAGAGCAGCTTATATCCAATTGCTGTTGATAGAATCGCAACAATAAATGCGGGTATGCAGACACCCAAGTAGTATTGGTATTGAGATATACCATTGTGTGTATTACTAGATTTAAAATGGGAGTGACATACTACGTATGTACTGGCGCTAAAGGTTATTAATGATAGAAACAGCTTAAACTTCGGCACCCCTGAAAAGTAGTTATTGGCGGTCATGGCCATGATGAAAAAGCGAAAGTTGATGATAACTGTTAGTGCGACGACAATAACAAAATTGTCTGAATGGATAAAATTTACTAGTGCGGCTTGTAATGGTGCTGCAAAAATAAATATTGTACTCATAATAGTGTTTAAAAAACTGATGCCTCTATCATGATATATACTGCCAATAGACGAAAAAACAAAGAAGAATGAAACTGTGATCGGTATAGATGCAATAACGCCTTTTTTAAAATTCATGACTATTTCCTAATTATCTCTCACAAATCCAATTTATGACAAGGAATATAATGGAATGTATGACTATTATGTTAATTTTATAAAAAATCCTCTCATAGCTTATTAATATCCTTAAAGCTCCGAGATATCTTTATATGTTTACTTTTACAATTCTGTCTTCTGTTTGTAGTAAAATATAATTACTGTGTAATCTGTTAATATAAAGTTCAGAGACTAGAGTGTAATTATTAACAACTACTGCATTCTTACGAATCAATAAGCATTTTAGTTGCGATATTTGTCAATAACTTTACTTAAGCAAAATTGAGAAACAATGGGCAATGCAACTAAATGATATGCCTATTCCACATTTAGTGAACGTCTTGTTGTGTTCACTTACCTGTGACAATTTACGTAATTTTTATCTACGCTTAGGTGTCTCGGAGGTATTAACCAGAGTACAAAATCTATTTGCTCTGAAGCCGGTATCTTGAGTTACTTAGGTATATTGATGTGTGGTGGTTTGAAAGGGACAGTGGGACAGTTCTAGGTGATAGATACAAAGCAAAATACCCCCTTATTAAAAAGGGGGGCTGGAACAGCGAAAGTCTATGCCTTACGCAGCATCTTCTTCGTTTTCTGAAGCATCCGCTTCATCCTGGTGATCTTCTACATCGTCAACCACTTTTGGTTTTTTTGGCGCTGGGCGGCGTTTAGCGCCTAATGCGTAAAGCACCTCTTCTTTGTTTTGTGCCAGATAAAGGGCCAACTCTTCTTGCTTCCCTTCGTCTTCTAGCAGTTCACTTTTACCCATTAGATCAAAAAGTGCGTCTGCCATATCCAGCATTTTGTCATAGGCATCAGCTTCAGCTTTAGAGGTAAAAGTCATCTTTTCTTCTCCGTTGCGTTCGACCACGTACTTCACGATTACAGCCATGGTTAATCCTCTAATTTAGTCAGTTTAGAATCACTGTTTTTTTATACAGCATTTGCATGTATGAGTCTAGACTCGCTATGAGCTTAGGCTAGTATTTGTTGCAAAACTCGATAAATCGTTTAAGCAATGAGCTCTGATACTTCTCTTTGTGCAACAGAATCCAAAATTGTCGGCTCATATCTAGTGGTGTTTTGATGACTCCTACACGACCATCTTGAATCGCATGCTGCGCGGACAGTTGCGATAAACAACCAAGCCCGAGCCCCGCAGAGACGCTGTTAATGAGTGACTCTGTGGTATTGAGCTGAAACGACTCGTTCCATTGCTTGATTTGAGTAGCGACTTTCGTTAGAAAAAACTCCCTCGATCCAGAGCCTGGCTCACGTAGTACCCAATTTTGATCGTTTAGCTCATTCATCGCTAAGATGTTTGTCTTTGTAAATGGATGATCAGTTGGGCAGATAATACACATCTGGTCCTTACCAAAGGCGCATGGTGAGATTTCAGGATGATCGATGTTACCTTCGACCAAACCTATATCCAGTTCGTAGTCGACCAGCTTTTGGCATATCGCACTGGTATTTGAAATCACTAGACTTTGTGATGTATGGCCAGAAGAAGTGCGAAATTGGCTGAGTAGGTTGGGGGCGAGTTGGTTACCAATAGTGTCACTGGCTCCTATCCTTAACTGGCCCGTCAATATCTCATCTTGGCTAAATAACGTCTCGATCTCATTCGAACGTTGCAATAACTCATCAGCCAATGGCAGCAATCGTTGGCCTTCTTGATTGAGTATTAATCGATTGTTGATGCGATCAAACAAAGCGTGACCAATTTGCTTTTCAAGTTCGCTGATGGTCATGCTGACTGCAGCTTTGGAAAGGTATAAGGACTCAGAGGCAGAAGTGAGGGTCTTGTGACGGATCAAAGTCGTAAAGACTTTGAGCTGTTTCAAGGAGATATTTGCTGCCATGTATTGTTATCCACTAATAAATTATCGATACAGCATGAATCACTTGGCTTAATAAAAACAAGGCTTATCGTGTCAAAAGTTTCTGATTTGCTTGTATGGGGCGAGAAACTGGATATGCTAAGCTGGTTTCCATTCTCTATTATTATTCTGAGTTTCTCTTGTTTACTGTCTATCATTCCAATCAAGTGGATGTGCTAAAGTCATTGTTGGTCGAGTTGATTCGACGCGAACCTTTGAGCAATCCTTTCGATAAAGAGCACATTTTGGTGCAAAGCTCAGGTATGTCTCAGTGGCTAAAAATGGAGTTGGCTAAAGAACTGAAAGTGGTGGCGAATGTTGATTTTGCCTTGCCTGCATCATTCATCTGGGATTTGTTTACTCGAGTATTGCAAGATGTGCCCGCACGAAGTGCTTTTAACAAAGAGGCCATGTGCTGGAAATTGATGAAGATTTTGCCCGCACAGCTCTCTCGTCCTGAGTTTGAGTTACTAGACAAGTATTTGATTGACGATGACAGTGGAACTAAGCTGTTTCAGCTGGCAGAAAAAATTGCAGATACCTTTGATGGCTACTTAGTCTATCGCCCCGAATGGGTGGCATCTTGGGAAGCAGGGGAGCCTGTCAGTGAACTTGAAGGTGAGCATCCATGGCAGCCTATTCTTTGGCAGGAGCTTTATGACTACACGTTGCAAATCGGCCAATCACCTTTTCACCGAGCTAACCTATATGAGCATTTTATCGATACGATAGAAAGTTATTCTACGGCGCCAGAGTGTTTGCCTAGTCGGTTATTTGTGTTCGGTATTTCCTCATTGCCTCCTAGGTATTTGGATGCCCTCAAAGCCATTGGTCGTCATATTGATGTCCACCTCATGTTCACCAACCCTTGTCGTTATTATTGGGGGGAAGTGAGAGACAGGAAGTTTTTAGCAAAACTTGCGGCTAAACATCGCCAGCACGTTGAGTGGAAAGAAGTAGGCTCAGAGTCAGCAGGGATTAGTAAACAGCTCAAAGGCGACATTGAACAAAATATCAACGATGAATTGCACACCAGTGAGGTTGGAAATAGTTTGCTTGCCTCAATGGGAAAACTAGGAAGAGACAATCTATATTTGTTAGCTCAGTTGGAATGTCACGAAATTGAAGCGTTTGTTGATATCAACCGGCACTCGATATTAAACCACTTACAAGCCGATATATTGAATCTGGAAGAGCATCAAAATGACCAAGCTTTTGAAACCAGTACACATAAACGGTCGGTGCAAAAGAGCGATCACTCTTTATCTATTCATGTATGTCATAGTCCCATTCGTGAAGTTGAAGTTTTGCATGATCAACTACTGACTATGTTCAGCCGCAATCCATCATTGTCACCACGAGATGTGATTGTCATGGTAGCGGATATTAACAGTTACAGCCCCTCAATCAATGCGGTTTTTAGTAATGCGCCAGCCGAGCGCTTTATCCCATTCGCGATATCCGATCTCAGTGCCGATGTAGAAAACCCGATATTAAAAGCGTTTGTTAAGTTAGTGGAACTGCCCAGTAGCCGATGCTCTGTATCTGAATTGTTAGAAATCTTGGAAACCCCTGCGATATTGGCCAAGATGAGTATTAACGAGGTGGAGTTTGATCTCATTAGGCGGTGGGTGGAAGAGTCCGGTGTGCGCTGGGGTATTGACCAACATACCGGGGAGGACTTCGACCTACCGCAAATCAAACAAAATACTTGGCAATTTGGCCTCGAGAGAATGTTACTTGGCTACGCCATGTCGGAAGATGCTGGTCTGTTCAATCAGGAGTCGCACAGCTTCGCGCCTTACGATGAAGTGCAAGGTCTTGACGCTGAGTTGGCTGGTAAATTGACATCATATGTTCAGGTGGTTGGTGATTATCGTCAGAGATTAAAAGGTAGCCATGACATAGAGACATGGAAAGCCACTTTATTTGACATGCTAGATGACTTCTTTGATGTTGATGTCCAAGGTGAAGTTGCGTTAAAAACGCTGCGTGACACGGTAAACGGTCTGAAAAACAACATTGATGAATCTCAATTTGATGCATCATTTGCTCACAACATCATCGCACAATACCTCAAAGATAAACTATCTGGAGCACGAGTAAGCCAAAGATTTCTCGCGGGTCAGGTGAATTTTTGTACCCTTATGCCTATGCGATCCATACCATTCAAAGTGGTGTGTTTGCTTGGAATGAATGATGGTGTTTATCCTCGTTCTATTCCGCCAGAGAGCTTTGATTTACTGGCCGGTAGAGCCAGGCCTGGTGATCGCTCTCGTCGTATTGATGACCGTTATTTATTTTTAGAAGCCATACTCTCTGCCCAAGAGTCGCTTTACATCAGTTATGTGGGGCGTTCTATTGAGAAAAACACCGAGAAAGTTCCTTCAGTGCTAGTATCAGAAGTGCTCGATTATTGCCATCAGAACTATTGTATCCAAGGAGACGAAGGGTTACCCGTCGATGAGTCCGGGGATAACCTTGTTCAGCAGCTTATCCGCATGCACCCTATGACGCCTTTTAGCCCGGCCGCTTTTGTCAACGGAAGCTATGCAAAAGAGTGGCTACCTGCGGCCAAAAGGCAAACGCAACGACTAGATACCGCCAATACAGAGTTAGACGATTATTTTCTGGGGGCGACTTTTCCATTGGAGCTGGAACTCGCCGAGTTTCACAAGTTTTGGCGGTTACCGGTTAAGTACTTTTTTAATCGGCGCTTAAAAGTTTATCTCAACTCAGACAATAGAGCGGCTGAAGATGATGAGCCTTTTGCTCTGAATAATTTACAAAGTTATTCGATGAGAGATAGCTTACTTGCATCTTTACTTGCTGAGCGGGATGGCGAAGAAAATAGCGAGGGTCAGACTGACAAACTGTGGGCACAGTTTCTCACTCAACAAAGAGCCATGGGAAACTTACCATTAGCCGCCTTTGGTACATTGGAGTTTGACGCGCAGCGCCAACAGGTGGAGCAGTTATACGCAAAGATCACGGCATTGGCAAATCAAGCCAAGCCAGATATAGAACTGTCCTTGCCTATCAATCTGAACGACTCCAGCCAGCAAGTGATTCTCACTGGTTGGATTGGCGAATATTTTGACGTTGGTTTGATTCGCTATCGAAATGGACGTATTCGCTGCCAAGATAGGTTGTCTGCATGGATAGACCATCTGTGCGTCGCGGCAATGGGGATAGAGTCTGATACCTATGTGTTAGGGCTAAACAATAAAAAGCTTGAATGCAAAGCTTACGCGGCTATCTCAGATAAAGAGTTTGCAAAACAGCAATTAATGCAGCTTTTACGCTTCTATATGCAAGGCATGAATCAGCCGCTCGCCTATTTTCCTGAGACAGCGTATGCGTATTTAAATGCAGAAAACGGCAAGCAACCCAGCCCTGAAAAGTCTTTGCAAAAAATGATTGCTCAATTTAATGGTGATGACAATGTGCGTGGAGATAAATCAAATTTATACGTCGCACGAATTTGGCCGAAATGGAGTGACGACTTATCGATCGAAGTACAGCAATTATCTAGGTCAATATTAGAGGTTGCTTATGAAAAAATGCTGAATGAGAAAGAATTGGTTGCCAGCAGGCAAAAATCGTAGGGATCTACTGGCAACCAACGTCAAATTGACTAATGATTCAAAGATGAATAAGAGCTGAGTGATTAGCTACTGATAGTGATTGTAACGATAAGTTGATGAATTTTCGTTGATTGACATCTCACTTTTTTTAGAGTGAAGATTTGCATACGATAAAAGTGCCAATTTTATTGATTTGGTCACGAAAATTTCTTTTTGAATTGTTTTTTAGATATTTAAAGCCGTTTGAACCGCCAAACTGCGATAAGAACCAATAAATTAGGTCTGCAATGGTAAATACATCCCCTAATAATACGCAACCTTTAGATATTATGAGTTTTCCCTTGCATGGTGTGAGGCTGATTGAAGCCTCGGCAGGGACCGGTAAGACTTATACCATTGCTGGGTTGTATTTGCGTTTGCTACTCGGGCATGGCGATGGGCAGTCGAAGCATAGTAATCCGCTAACGGTTGAGCAAATATTGGTTGTGACCTTCACGGAAGCAGCTACGGAAGAATTGCGTGACAGGATTCGAAAGCGGATTCATGAAGCTAGGCTGGCTTTCTTAAGAGGCAAAACCGAAGATGGTTTTCTTAAGCCTTTTTTGCAGCAAACCCACGATCATCAACAAGCCGCGCAATTGTTGCTGGATGCTGAGCGGCAAATGGATGAAGCGGCCATCTTTACGATCCATGGCTTTTGTCAACGGATGTTGAAGCAGCATGCCTTTGAATCCGGAGCGTCGTTTAATAATGAGCTAGTCAGCAATGAGCTGTTGTTGAAGTCTCAGGTGGTTGCTGATTATTGGCGGCAGTATTTTTACTCGCTTCCATTGGGAGCTGTGAAAGAAATTCGTAAGTTGTGGGACACGCCGAAAAAGCTACTTAGGGATATCAATGCGTTTTTGTCGGGGGAGGAAATTCATCTTTCTGCCGAGCCTAAGCCTGAGTCTCTTATCGAAATTCATCAACAAAATATCGATCTTATCCAGGATTTAAAACAGCAGTGGTTGCTCTGTAATAGTGATATTCATGATCTCATCTTGAACTCCGGTGTGAATAAACAATTTTATAAAAGAAATTTATTGCCCAAATGGATAGAGGAAATGAATCTTTGGGCATTGAGCCCGACCGAGGACTATTCTTTACCGACGAAATTAGACCGTTTCTCTCAGCAATTTCTTAGCGAAAAAACCACCAAAGGAGAGCTGGCTACTCACCCCATATTTACAGCCGTAGACCACTTCTTGGCCGTCAATATTAGCCTTAAGGAGCCGACCTTGGCTAAGGCTATCCGGCATTGCCGCCAGCGATTACAACGAATAAAGCAGCAAAATCAGCAATTCTCATTCGATGATTTATTAACACAACTTTCTGCTGCTATCGAACAAGAAGGTGATACAAAGGTACTGAGCGACAAGATTCGTCAGCAGTATCCGGTGGCGATGATTGATGAGTTTCAGGATACCGATCCGCTCCAATACCACATTTTTAGCCAAATTTACTTATCAGATCCAGTCAGTGCGCTCTTGATGATTGGTGACCCAAAGCAGGCCATTTATGGTTTTCGCGGCGCCGACATCTTTACCTACATTGAAGCAAAACATCAAGCACCCGCTCATTATACTCTGGCAACCAACTGGCGCTCTAGCTCGGCCATGGTTGAATCTGTGAACCATTTTTTCTCACAAGCCAGCGCGCCATTTTATTACAATGACGATATTCCATTTCATCCGGTTAACGCGAGCCCCGGATCCGAGCATCTTTGTTGGTACTTATGTGATGGAGAATCTCAGCCTAAGCCTCAATCAGCGCTCAACTTTTGGTTTGATCGTGACAATGACTCCTTGATCGGTAAGGGTGACTATTTGTCCAATATGGCGCGGGTAACTGGCGAGCAAATTTTCGCCATCCTGTCGAAGTCGCAAGCTGGACAGGCGTACCTAGAAACCAAGTCTGGTCGACGCGGTATCGAGGCCAGTGATATCGCTATTTTGGTCCGAGACAAACATCAGGCCAACTTGGTCAAACAAGCGCTATCGGAACACGGTATTCCCAGTGTGTATTTATCTAATAGTGAAAGTGTTTTCACAAGCTCAGTAGCTAGCGATCTATTGTTAATGTTGAATGCGGTGCTGGTGCCAGAAAATGACCGAGGACTCAGAGCTTGTTTGGCGTGTTCGCTCTTGTCGATTGAACTTGCAGAACTGGATAGGCTCAATAATGATGAAAATGTGTGGGAGGCCGCGGTACATGAGTTTAAGGAATACCACGCACTTTGGCAGCAACGGGGTTTGTTGCCTATGCTCCGCTCGTTGATGAGTAAAAGGCAGATCGCTGAACAATTGCTCGCACAAGAAGGCGGAGACAGAGCCCTAACAGACTTGATGCATTTAGGAGAGCTACTTCAGCAAGCCAGTTTAGAGGTAGATAGCCATTATGGTTTGATTCATTGGCTTTCACAAAAAATTGAAGATGCGAATGAAGATACCAAATCGGAGGAATATCACCAAAGGTTGGAGTCAGAACACGGATTGGTTCAAATCGTCACTATACATAAATCTAAAGGGTTGGAGTATAACTTAGTTTTTATGCCCTTTGCCTGCGACTTTAAATCTGCGAAAGTGGCCAAGTATCATGATGCAAAGTCTAATCGTACCATGTTGGATTTAGGTGGCGATGCAGATGCTTTAGCCATGGCAGAGCAAGAGCGATTAGCCGAAGACTTGCGATTAATCTATGTGGCTATCACACGTGCAGTTTACGCGTGCTATGTAGGGATTGCGCCTATCAAATATGGCAACAGCAAAAAAGACCACTCAGATGTACATCAAAGCGCGATGGGTTACTTGTTACAGAATGCGAAAGAAGGCGGGCATACTTTGTTAAGCGAAAGCCTCGAAGCGCTCTCTCGTTCGGCTGACTCCATTTCCGTTATATCATTCCCTGACCTAGTCGGGCTAAAGCTGCCGCAACAATGGCAAGTTGATGAGGCGTTAATGGCTCACGAAATGGAACGAGACATCGACCGTCACTGGCGTTTAACGAGTTATTCTAGTTTGGTTCGTCATTCATCACATGGAAAAAGCGAACCCATTTCATTGGATGAGTCGGGCATTGATATCGACTCTGATGGGGAAAAGGAAGCAGAGCTCGCATCGACTGAGTTTGAACATACCATTTTTACCTTTCCTAAAGGCGCAAGACCCGGTACTTTCCTTCACACTGTATTTGAGCAAATAGATTTCAATCAGCCTGCTGGTGAACAGAATAATCAGCAGATCATTGAATCTCTTCTCGATAGTGAAGGTTATGACTGCTTGTGGCTGCCGGTTATCACTGAGCTCGTCGACAACACGCTGCAAGCGCCACTCATGGAAGCAGGTGCGAGCTTGCAGCACATTCTTCCCCAGCAGAGATTGGTCGAGATGGAGTTTCTGTTACCCATAGAACTATTAACCGCAAGCCATATTAACCGTATCTCTCATCAATATGACTCGGTATCTGCCACGGCAGGAGAGCTGGGCTTTCAAGCAGTAAAAGGCATGCTGAAGGGGTTTATCGATTTGGTCTTTGAGCATGAGGGCCAGTACTATGTATTGGATTGGAAATCGAACTACTTAGGCGATGATATACAGAATTATCACAAGCAGGCGCTTAAACAAGCAATGGCTGATCACCGCTATGATCTTCAATACCAAATATACAGCTTAGCACTACATCGATATTTGCAGAATCGCCTACCAAATTATCAATATGAACAACACTTTGGTGGCGTTTATTACATATTTTTACGCGGTGTGACGCCGTCGAGCGATAATGGTATTTTTTACCACAAACCGAGTTATTCGCTGATTCAAGAAATGGACGCGTTATTTAGTGGCCAGCCAAACTACACCAATGACCAAGACACCCATCAGCTGGAGCTTGATTTATAATGGGAAGCAATTTGCTTGATGCAATGAATGCCTTGTCCAAAACCGGAGAAATTCGCCATATTGACTATCAATTTGGTCGTTTTATTCATTCTTTGGCAGGCCAATATAAGAATGAAATGGGCTTTATCGCTTGTATGCTGAGCATGGAAGTGGGCAAAGGGAATGTATGTATTGAATTGTTGGACACGCAAGGCGTTAGTGCAGCATTTTCTAGCTTGGTGTCGCGTTTATTTGGCCACGAGCCTAGTACTGTCGATGTTGTTAATGGTATTGAGTGGCAAGAAGTCATGAGCCACTGTTCGGTTATCGGGACTAATCAACAATCGACGCCGTTAATATTTGATGGATGCCGATTGTATTTTCAACGTTACTGGTATTACGAATGTGTTTTAGTCAGCAAACTCAACATACTGTCCAAACCTAGCTCCATTGATAATAGAGAGCGAGATCACTTGGCTGGTGTATTGGATGGGCTTTTTGAGAGAAATTATCACTATTTGTATTCATCTTTATGTGAATCGAAGAAAAATCACTCGTATTCGGCGACGGTGGTGCAACAGCATGTGTGTGACCATTTAGATATTGTCTCCCCAGAGCATATTGACTGGCCTTCTGTCGAACGTCTTTGTAGTGAAGCAAACTCGGTTCAGCAGTTAAAAGCATTAGAGCAATTAGTGCCACCATCGACTTGCATCGATTGGCAAAAGGTAGCGGCGTCTATTGCGCTTACTCGTAAGCTAACGGTGATCTCTGGTGGGCCTGGCACCGGGAAAACCACTACAGTCACGAAAATGTTGTTAGCGCTTGTGGCTCAAGCGAAGCAAAGAGGGCATGCTCCCACGATTGAATTGACCGCACCAACAGGTAAAGCTGCAGCTAGATTAACCGAATCGGTAGCAAAAGCCATCAATAGCATTGTATTTGACAGTGAGCTGAAAGAGGCCATTCCCACTCAATCGAGCACCTTACATCGCCTGTTAGGTGCGATGCCAAATAGTAGTCAATTTCGTCACAATCGTTATCAGCCATTAAGGTTGGATATCTTAGTCATTGATGAAGCGTCCATGGTGGATCTATCGATGATGTATCGAGTAATCGATGCGTTGCCTGCTGGGGCCCAATTGATTCTGTTAGGAGATAAAGATCAGTTGTCATCGGTCGAAGCGGGCTCAGTGCTTGGTGATATCTGTCAGTTCCTCGACTATGGCTATAGCTCTCAACAGGCAAAATCTATTTCGGCGCTCACTAGGCACATGATAAATAGCCAGTCTCTCTCCGTTCCTCTTGTATCGGATAGCTTGTGTATGCTGCAAAAAAGCTATCGCTTCGATGCGCGTTCTGGAATTGGTCAATTGGCAAGAGCGATTAACACTGGTCAATACTCGCATGTTGAAAATGTTTATGCGCGTGATTTTTCAGATATTGAGCACTTTTCCGTAAGCAAAACCAACATGAATCAGCTCATTCGAAAAATAGCGGATAAATATCAGGCATTTTTGCGTTGTATCCAATTGACTCAATGCGAACAAGATAGCGTGAATGCAGCCAAGCTGGCGTTAGATGCTTTTTCTCGATGCCGTTTATTATGCGCGCTAAGAGAAGGGGACTTTGGTGTCGCGGGTCTCAACAATAAGGTAGAGCAGCGACTGGCCGCTGGAAAATGGATTCATGTTGCAGGAGAGCTTTGGTATCACGGTAGGCCAATAATGGTCACACGTAACGATCATGGTCTCGGCTTATACAATGGCGATATTGGTATTTGTATCTTTGATGGGGAACGTTTAAGGGTCTTTTTTGAGCTTTCCGATGGCAGCATTAAGGCATTTTTGCCTAGTCGAGTCCCCGAGCATGAAACGGCCTTTGCTATGACTATCCATAAGTCTCAAGGGAGTGAATTCGATTTTGTACAAATGGTCTTGCCAAAAGAGCATAACCCTATTTTAACTCGAGAGTTGATTTACACAGGGGTAACACGCGCCAGAAACCAATTTGAACTCTACAGTGATAAAAAGGTGCTGCGTCAGGCGATTAAGAAAAAAACGGAAAGAGCGAGTGGTTTAGCAGCCAAATTGGAAGTATTGCAATAACCATCCTTGGTATACATAGGAAGCGCTAAGCGGTTTCCGCAAAGGAAATGCTACGTATTTTATATTGCTCTTGATAGTTCAAGATAAACGCTCTGAGGCCTTCGTTTGCTTGAAATAGACAATGGACGTCTAGACCTTCAAGCAGCTGATTATCAGCCATATCCCAAAAGCTTTGGATAGATTTACAAATTATGGTTCTCATGTAGGTCGCTCTCTATAATACTCGTACTGACAAAACGGCAATCCATGCGAGCCCCATTTCAGAAAGATGATAATGTGGGATAGAGTCCTGCTCTTTGTTCCAAGCAACCGAAAATAACAAACTTCTACGAAGCTCAGAATTTAAAGCCACGGAATACTAACAAACTGAATTTTTATGTATAGAGGGCTTTTGTAAATGATTATGTAATCTTGAACTGAGCTCGAGTTTCCTAGGGTCTTGTCTTGACATTAGAATCAATATTCACCCGAGTGCTTAATAAGATCATACGACTTAGGTATATAACGCTGCGCCGCCTATACTAATGGAAACGAAAAAATTAATGGACGATTCTGGTGAAGCGCTCACAGGGTACAAAAGCAAAAGCCAAAAAACCTCATGCTCAGAAGTGGCTTGAGCGAAGCTTGATGTTTATTGTTGTGATCGGAATGGGCTTTGTGATTTATAGTTATGCCGATCTTTATCAAATGTATCGCGAAAAGTTTTCCGATAAAGACAGTATATACGGCACATGGGTTGAACAGGAAGTCGCCCCTTACATGGCCGATAAGATTGTTCTGGGCAAAAAGGGCGTAATGAAAAATGGTTCTCTGGTCGCCACGCATTTTTCCTTTGACGGGGAAATATTTGAATATACTTCAGGTGGCGTTCCTATGCGCTTTATCATGCTAAACAACAAGCTCTCAAAAATGAAGTTTCTCACTAAGCACCCCTATCAACCTGTCTATAAATTGTCAGGAAATTAGAAAAATTGATCTCAATAACACTCAATGACGTTCATTAAACTGCAAACAATTGAGATTTAAAACTGACTTTGTCATTCTTACTCATACCCAAGTAATTTGGGTATAAATTCGTATTAGTGTCTGATTTAAGTTGGAGAGCATTGTGCAGACAATCAAAGGAATGGCGAACAAAAAACATTGGCTATTGTTATTCATTGTTTCCTCACTATTATCTGGTTGTATAAACCCGACCAACCGAGGACAGCAATACCAAGATGGAAAATTTGCTTCCATCTTAAACAAAACTGATGTCATTCAATCAAACGCGCCCCGCGACTATTCAAAGTTCACGAAACAAGCCGGAGAGGTCACTAGCAACTCTGAGTCTATGGCCGCACTTTATCAACCCTTGTACAGCAAACTGAATGATTGGATATTAGAAAGTGGTGATCCAAAAGACTTAGCTAAGTATGGTATTCAGGCTGCCCAATTGGGTGGAGGTGATGATAAAGGTAATGTGTTGTTTACGGGCTATTTCTCGCCAGTAATGGAGCTGCGCCATCATGCTAATGATAAGTTTAAATATCCGGTTTACGCCAAGCCAGATTGCGAGAGTGAATGCCCAACCCGAGCACAAATCTACGACGGCGCACTGAAAGGGAAAGGGTTAGAGTTAGGCTATGCGGCAAATCGAATTGATCCATTTATCATGGAGGTGCAAGGGAGTGGTTTTGTCCATTTCGCCGATGATGATACCTTAGAGTACTTTTCTTACGGTGGAAAAAACAACAAGCCCTACGTCAGCATAGGCAAGATCTTGATCGAAGAAGGCGAGGTGCCTAGGGAAAAAATGTCGCTAAAGGCGATTAAAGACTGGGTATTTAGTCATAATGACCAACAAGTGAAAGATCTGCTTGAGCAAAACCCTTCTTTTGTTTTCTTCAAACCAAGAAAGGCGAATGATGTGTTAGGCACGGCCGGGATCCCTCTGTTGCCAATGGCATCCGTCGCTGGCGATTCGAGCATTTTGCCTATGGGAACCCCTATACTTGCAGAAGTGCCTTTGGTAAACGCTGATGGGACTTGGAGTGGTGTACATCAACTGCGTTTGTTGCTGGTACTAGATACTGGTGGGGCAGTAAAGGACAATCATTTAGACCTGTATTATGGTATGGGGCCTAGAGCAGGATTAGAAGCTGGGCACTATAAGTATTTTGGCAGAGTGTGGAAACTGGGATTGAATCATTCACCTACTCAGGCTCCTTGGTCTAAGCCTCCTGAAAAACTAGAATAAGAGTAGTGGCCAAATAACTTGGCTATATCTCCATAGTTGGGTATAGACTTTTGTCATAAGAGTGCGTATAAATCGCACTCTTTGTTTATGCCTTTCACAGCGGAACTTTTTATGCGTGAACTCAATTCTCCAGCAACAGAAAACTATGACCAGCGCTTTGGTGGAACCCGACGACTTTACGGCCAAAGCGAAGTCGAGATCCTTCGAGCCGCTCACGTTTGTGTTATTGGTATCGGAGGGGTAGGCTCATGGGCTGTCGAGGCGTTGGCAAGAACAGGGATTGGTGAATTGACGCTGATCGATATGGATGATGTTTGCGTCACCAATATCAACCGTCAAATCCACGCCATGACGGGTTCCGTGGGGCAAAGTAAAGCGGAAGTGATGGCGCAGAGAGTGCAGCTGATTAATCCAGACTGCAAAGTTAATGTGGTTGATGACTTCATTGGGCCGGAGAACCAGCACGAGTATCTTAGCAAGGATTACGATTATGTGTTGGATGCGATTGATAGTGTAAAAGCGAAAGTCTCTTTGTTGGCATATTGTCGCAGCAACAAAATTAAAGTGATCACCATTGGTGGAGCTGGGGGGCAGACCGATCCTACGCAAATAAAAACCGCAGATTTAACCAAAACTATTCAAGATCCTTTGGCAAAAAAGGTGAAAGATCGTCTTCGCCATCAGTTCAATTTTCCCAAAAATCCTCAGCGCAAGTTTGGTATTGAGTGCGTTTTTTCCACCGAGCAACTGAAATACCCTCAGCCAGATGGCAGTGTATGTGGCGTAAAATCAACAGCAGATGGCCCAAAAAGAATGGATTGTGCCAGTGGATTTGGAGCGTCAACCATGGTGACCGCAACATTTGGCTTTGTTGCGGTTGCTAGAATTGTTGATAAGCTCATTCAAAAGCACAAACAATAATTTCGTTGGAGCGAAATAGCATAATGTTGATCGAAGAATATCGCTATTTGGGTGAAAGCCTAACGACAGAAGATATTGTATCCACCATGAGTCAATTAAATGGCTGGGAAGATAAATATCGTCAAGTCATTAAGTGGGGAAAACAATTACCCAAGCTCGGCGAAGAATATAAGCTTGAGCATGTCAAAGTATCCGGTTGTGAGAGCCAAGTATGGCTGATTTGCCACTGTGAACAAGGTATCTGGTCTATAGCGGCGGACTCTGATGCACGTATCGTTCGTGGGCTGATTGTGCTGGTGCTAGCAGCGTATAATGGCAAAAGCAGTGAGCAAGTTGCTGCGTTTGATATTGATGAATACTTCAAACAACTTGGATTGGTAGAACATTTAAGCCCGTCTAGAGGCAACGGCCTTTTCGCTATTGTTGAGCAGATAAAACAAATCACCAGCGTTGAATAGTGTTATACCCAAATTACTTCGAGATGCGAGCTTCAGCGAGATAGATAAGGCTTCAATGCTAGGCAGGGATGTGAGGCATAGTCATTCTATGGCGAGCATCCCTAACAACGCAGTGAAGCCTTATCTACTCGCCCTTTGGGAGCGGTGTGAGTGGCCCACTTTCTCGTCAAAGGCCTTTGAAATGGATGGCCATTCCTGCAGACCTTTTCCTTAAATTGGGCCACTCACATCGCTCTGAATTCTGCATCTTGAAGTAACTTGGGTATATACCCAAGCGATCTTCGGGTCGCTAGGGTTTTTAATCTGATCAAATTACCCCAAAATGTAAATTTTAAATAAATGCCTGCCATATCTATCTATGCTAATATTAATAGACTTAGTATGAGACTCATATATATAACATACTACTAAACATATAAATAATTATCTCCTTTAATGAATAAGGAAGAGTATGTATCAAACTAATATTAGTAATAAAATAATTAACTCAGTCGCCTTTAAAATATCTTTATCAGCACTTATTTCGATAGTGTTAGCTTATAGTATTGGATTAACAGGTAAATATGATTTGGCATTCTTTGCACCTTTCTCTGCTTTTGTGTGTCAAATTATGTATCCTCAGCAAAACTCAAAACACCTTATTTTATTTGAGAGAGCAATAGGTGTGACAGTTGGATATATACTCTCTTACTTAGTTATTTTATTATTTCCGACTTCACCTTATATTTATTACATCATCGCCATACTTGTAACATTAGTGGTGACCTATTTAATCGGTTCTCATGTAGCACATCATTATGGTTTGTTTCTTGGTATCATTATTTTTGATCTTGTCATTGCCTTCCAATACTTTACGCCATTTATGGTTAAGGTTTCTTGGCAATTGCCGGTGTGCGTATTCTTAGCATTAATCAGTATCTACATTGTCGATTTGGCGTTTCATCGAAATCACGCAGGGAAGTTACTAAAACGTGAGGTAAAAGAGAAATATGATGCAATAGCTAGGCAGTTGAAGTTTGATTTTTATAATGATCTACCCATCGAGTCTTACGAAGAGTATGCCCAGCTCATTGATAAATACTCAGAGCAGTTAAATGACTCTGATTATCACAAGCTGAAAGACATATCAGAAGAATTTAAAACCATCGTTAAAAGCAATCAACGAATATCTGAGTCTCTTGCCAACAACTCAGAGTTTTTTGAAAACCTTAAGTCGAGTTTGGAGACAATTAACCACCGAGTTAGAGAGGCCATAGATACAACAAGTAAAGGGATACTAATTAAAAGAGAGACACTAAACAGTATTCTTAGTGATCTCGATGATCATATTGCGTCTAATCAAACTAAAAATGAACATCATTTACTTTATACATTAAGGTTTGAAATTAAAAGTATTATTGATGCCATTGAAACGATCAATAAAATAGAGACAAGTCAACAAAGCTGTGCATCTACTCACCACCCAGACAGTAAGGCGTTTTCGTTTCCAGATTGGAACAAATCCGCAGCATTTTTTTCGCTAAGAACCACCGTCGGTATTGCGATAACGCCACTACTTCTTATCTGGTTTGGGATTCCGGGATTATATCAAGTTATCATTGCTTGCTTAGTGATGGTGATTACACCCAATATCAATGAGCTCATGTACAAAACACTGATGAGGTTGCTTGGAATTATCTCTGGAGGTATCGCGGGCGTCTTGATCTCTAATGTTGGTCAATACACGCACTCTTTTCCGTTGGTCATTGGGCTGTTTACCCTGCTATTGTTTGTCATTGGTCGTTTGGGGCTAAAGTACCATCAGTATGAATACGCCGCGATTCAAGCGGGTATGATTTTGTCGATGATTCTGTTTGCTGGTGGTTACGGACATGAAAACTTGGAGCTGGGCTATGAAAGGTTAGAGGGATTATTCAGCGGGGCGTTAATCGGCTTGGTTGTGAATTTTATTTTTAATCCTAAGTTGCCAAAATCTATCTTCCAAGGCTACCTCGCTTTTGTAATCGGTGGGTTACAAAAGCAAGCGAGAGCCTTGTCCTATAAGCCCTTTAACTATGATGAAGTACAGAAAGAAAATTCGTCAACAGATGGGAAAATTTCTGAGGCCATCGCTTTTTTATCGAAAAAAAGTCATATCTATCCCATAGTGCGTGACAGAAATAAAGTTATCATTAAATCGCTTAAACATATTAATGATGTGTTTACCGAGCTTGAGCATATTCGTTATCGAGTCACTCAGTCTAGCGAGTTAGATAAGATATTTAATGAACTTTCAATGTTGGTTAACGCCATGCGCCCGTATTACATTACTAGAGGCATCCAACTGGGTTTTGAGGAGATTCAGTCACCGCTCGGGATTATGGATAACATGACGCTCACAGCGAAAGAGCACATCTCTACCGATCAGTACGACCATATCGATAATAAAGAAGCGTTTGGTCACTTGATCTATTGCCTGACAAGATTAAGAAATGAGTTCGAGTCTTGGGAGTGAAGCCTATTTGTATGACACTCGTGCCTAGAAGCAACTTAGGCACATTAGTAATTAAAAAGTAATGAAAAGCCTGCTAAGGAATGGTTTCCGAAGCAGGCTTTTTATTAGATTGAGGGTAGTATAGTAAGAGTTATTCTTGTTTTACGCAGCCTTTTGGATGCGAGGTGACTTCACTTTGCTTTGTTGTTCAGACTTTGTTTCTCTGTCAGGTTTGACAAGCTCAAAGACAGTACAAACGATGACGATGAACCAAAGAATCATGCTGATAAGTGTCAAGGCATTCATATCGAGTACTGCGTGTAGGTAAGACCACACTGCTGAGAAGATAGAGAAAAGAGCGGTGAACATAGCAGCTGCGGTACCAAAGTGTTTATCCAGTACTTTCATTCCGCCATGAGTACCCATAGGGCCTAACATACCGGCGCCAATACCGATAGCGATGAAAGTGCCAATGGTGTAGTCCAACGTCATGTGGGTATTAAGTATTAGCGTCGATACCGCGACAAGTGCGAAAGCAACAAACTTTAAGTGACGTTTCACCATTCTTGAACCAACATGCTTTGAAATCATATTTCCGACGAAGTAAGACGCACAGATGAACAAGGCGATATTCGCGTATTCATTGGTAGATACATGGAAGTGTTTGATAAATACTTCTGGACCAAACCCGAGGAACAAGCCGAGTACAATAGAGAAGAACAGACCAACCAAGATAGCGTTTTTCATAAACAGCACATTCTTTGCACAGTATAAGAACTGTTCTGTAATGCCTTTCACATGTACTCGGCTCGGAGTGAAATGTTCATCGGGCTCATGAGCATTCAAATATGTGCTGAGCAGTAGTAAAACAACTAGGATTGCTAATGCTCCATAGATAAGGTGCCAGTTCATATGTTGAGCCATTTCAATCGACATTTTTGTCGCAACGATAGGACCTGCAATCACTAACACTGAAAATGTGGTGTATGCCTTAAATAGAAGATGGTGATCTTTGATTGCATGGTTAACGATTGAACGTGATACCACAGAAAATGCACCAGTACCTAACCCAATAATCACTAAGCCAAAAGCAAAGGTGTAAAAGGAATCACTGAACGCACAAACAATTAAACCTATCAAGCTCACGCTTTGGGCAATCAACAAAACGTATCGTCTGCCGAGAAAGTCTGACACAGGCCCAAGTACAATAGAGGATACCGAAAAGAAGAAAAACAGTAGCGAAACGCCTAACTGTAAATCCGTCATCGACATATGACTTTTCTGACTGATCATCAACACAATCGGCGCTGTTGAACTCAATGTTAAGTAAGCAATGAAAAATATTGCGTAAATGGTATAAATAAACCGTTTGTCCGCTTTCATAATGATCCCCAATCTTTAAAATTTGCTTTGTTATATAACGCATTAGACTAATAACCTTTTTTGATAATGAAAAATAGTTTGTTATCATCAATGTGATAACAAATTTTTATCATTTGGGTGGGCTATGAACTTCACTTTCAAGCAATTGAAAACTTTTCAAATAGTTGCGGAATATCTTAATTATCATCGAGCCGCTGAGGCTTTATTCATCACACAACCTGCGGTCACTAGAAACATTCAATTGTTGGAAGAGACGGTTGGTTTTGCTTTGTTTGAAAAGTTCGGCAAGCAAATCCAGCTGACGGATCAAGGCCGAAGTATGTTGAGTGAAGTAGAAGCGGTACTCGGGCAGCTTGATGTGATGAAGACCAACATCAAGCAAAACATATCTCGCGATAAACAATTTTCTCTAGCCGTGATTCCCGGCCTCGAGGACTTAACCATGGAAGCGGTGATCGAGTTTTTTAAAGTCGAGCCCGAAGCAAAAGTGAATATTGAAGTGGTTTCCAATAGTAAAATCGATAAGGTTATCGCTTCAAATCGGTTTGATTTGTGTATATCAGCCAACTCGAAACTTGAAGGGGACTACGTTAAAGAGGTGTTGTTTGAAACCGAACTTTGCTTGACAGCTTGCTACGAGCATCGATTAAGAGAGAAAAAGAAAGTGACGCCAGCGGACATTCAAAATGAATGCTTTATCGAAATTGAAACCTCTGAGTCGTTCAAAGAAAACATGGAAGAGTTTAAGTCGCAATACATATCCGATGACAATACACGAATCAAGATCCGCGGTAGAAACGCACTTATCAAGGCTGTCTATGCCGGAATAGGAATTGCTTTACTGCCAAGCTACACCATTAAAGAAGGGATTGAATCAAAGCGGTTATGTGTGCTGAATACTGGTAAGCTGAATTTAAACGCAAGCTATAGTTATTTCTATCATAAAAACAAAGTCTTGAGCGAAGAAACCAATCGATTTTTAGCGATACTGAAAGATAAAGTGCGTGAGCTTATTTAAATGGAGTATGCCTCGAGAGTCTGACTGGCTTTACTTTGACTGCTCACAATCAAAACAGCTTGGAGCTATTGTATGAAATTGGAATGCCACTGCGGAAGTGTCAGCCTAGAGCTTAGCTCATCGCCTGAAGAGGTTGGTGAATGTAACTGCTCTATTTGCCGCCGTTATGCTGCGTTGTGGGCATATTTTTCGCCTGAACAGGTGCAAATAGTCATAAAGGAGCAGACCGTTTTCTACAGTTGGGGTGACAAAGAAGTAAAGTTTCACCGTTGCAACTCATGCGGTTGTTTAACCCACTACGTTACAACGGAGAAATGTTCAGAAGATATCCTGGCAGTAAATATGAGAATGGCTGAAAGCGAAGTGCTTTCAAGTATTGCAGTCCGTAAGATAAACGGAGCATCGTACTAATTTACCAGAACAAAAATGAAGATTTGGTGATAGATTTATCTAGTTTGAATTGCGTGATAGCTATTAAGCGTTCTTAATCATCGTTCGTCCTATCTCCTATTTGATTGGATTTCAATAGTGCCTCGGGTATAGGAGACTGGGTCAAATAGTTATCACGTCAGTAGAATTGTACGAATGGAGTGGTGTATAGGCAATGAATTTTATAAATTCTAAGTTATCTGATATGGACGCAGTGGTTGAGCTTATAATCAATGTATCGAGAATAGATATACTTCCTTCACTCAATAGCCAAGGACAAGAAGCCTTTTACAAGAATGTAGTTTCAGATACTAAATCTGTTCTAGAAAGTGATGATTTTACATGCATTAAAATTGAAGATAGTGGCTGTATAATTGGCTTTGGAGCGATCAGTAAGGCTGGGTATATAACGCAATTGTTTATCAAAAAAGAGCATCAGCGGAAAGGTTTAGGTACCCAATTGTTGAGTAAGCTTATATCTACGTCAGACAAGTATTTGATTGCTCTGAAATCATCAGTCAATGCTCAACAATTTTACCAATCCAACGGGTTTGTCGCTACTAGCTCGGAGGAGGAGCTTAGTGGTATTCGGTTCATCCCCATGTCTATGGAGATCAAACGTTGATAATAAAAGTTGCTCAAATAGCTTCAATGCCACTAGGGCCTAGTTTTTTACCACTAGGCCATGCACTGTCAAAAACGTCAAAGTACATATCGATTGGCATCCACTCTCGAATTCAGCGATGGCAAACTCTAGCTCTTTGAGTATTTTAATTTTTTCTTATCTACGTCTCTTTCTACTACGATTGTGCCGGTGACTTGCTCTTTTACAATATCAAGGGTCACTTTGTCGCCTAGACAGCTTGTTACTTCTTCTACTATCGCAGCCAAGTTTTTGCACTTTTTCCTCATTTTGGCAAGGATAGAAGTAATTTCACCATCTTTAAGGTTACCGACGATAAGAACGTAAAGATCTTTGTTTTTGATGGCTTTGGTTATTTTCGCAAGTTCAGTGAAGACCTGTTCGTAAATATAGTCGTAGGTATTCACATTGAGATGGATACCATACAGTTTACTGCCATCGTTAATCGTAATGGTGATGCAAGTGATAACATCTGGATAGCATATTTTACTCATATGAGTACCGACAGAATCACTGAGCCCATAGGCGCCAATATGGGCATAAGATTTTAACGATATCGAATCTACATTCTGTTGTGTTGAAGAAATGCCAGTATTGTAATCATCTTCCTCTTCGGTTTCTTTTGAACATCCAAAGCAGCTTAAAAAGCATGACATCACTTATCTCCTAATCTAATAACACTTTAAAATTTAAATGGTTAATACGTTTTCTAACCTGAAAATATAAAACTAGAAGAAATATTGCAGAGATCAAGTAGGGGGACGTATTGTTTGGAGTGGTGGCAGAAAGCTTATTGAAGGACGAAGATCGTTGATTCAATAATCTTATCAATCCAATCAAAATTAGTCATTTCATATTATTGATAGCTCGCCTTACGATAAATCCCATCAATAAGTTTTAGCAGAACTTCAAGGGGATTATGACTATGAAACAAGTAAAACAAATCGTTGACATGTTTTCTGATGACCTAGGTATTCAAAGCCCATATGAACAGATTAAATGGGTGGAGGGCTCACCTATTGTGTCGACACAGTTACCCGCAGGTGACTTACTCTCTGCGCTAAATGGCCTACTTGGACACAGCGTGCGAGAATTTGGTCGATATAGAGGCCTTGACGATCAAGGTGTTGAAGTTGACGAGAGAAACGCCGCCTTTGATACGTTAGGTGTGTTTTTAGAGCACCGATACGGCCAGCCTATTAGTAACCTTGAGGCCAACTCACCATGGTGTGATTTTTATGAGACTGCAGATGATCAGCTGGTGTTCTTCGCCAATGAATTTCTACATTTAAGAGACGACAGTGCCAAATTCTTTAACTGCGCTCATAACTCTGATGCTATTCGTAAGGCGATAGGTAAATACACCAGTGAGCAAATAGAGCAGTTCTCAACGGAGCATGGGCAGTGTGGCTATAAAGTGAGAAGCTACCAAGAATGGCAAAATACGCCGATGTATGATGCGATTAGTCAGCGAAAATTGTTGGATATTCGAGAGCAATCCACCGGAAGCAAAACTTATCCTACGGCAAAATATCGCCCGCTTGAAGGCATCAAAGTCTTAGACCTGACCCATGTAGTTGCTGGAGCCACGGCTGGAAGAGTATTGGCAGAAAATGGTGCTGACGTTATTTCTGTCCGCCATCCGCACTTTCCTCAGTTATTGTCGATGCAAGTATTAAATGGTTGGGGAAAAAGGCATATATTCCTAGACTATAAAACTGAGTTCGGTCTTAAGAAGCTAAAATCACTGATTGCCCAAGCAGACGTACTCATTTTCGGTTACCACCATGATGCTTTGTCTTCAGTTGGTTTGTCGAAACAAGCTCTTCGCATGTTGAATCCAAACCTTATCTATGCCGAAATCAATGCATTTGGCCCAGATGGTCCATGGAAATTTAATCGAGGTTGGGAGCAAAACGGCCAATGTGTTGCTGGGGTTGCTGATGTTTGGCACAAAGAATGTGGAGAGAGAAAAGTATTTCCTTATCTGGTCAATGATGTCGGTACTGGATTAATGTGTGCGCTCAACGTGGTGCAATCTCTCCTTAAGCAAGTCGGAGCTCAAGCCGGTTTTGTCGAGTCCTACGCATCGTTGGCTAAAACATCCAGTATTCTGATGGGGGCTTATGATTCAACGACTCAGGTGCAAGAAGCGAAGCCTATTTCGCAAGAAGATTATTTCAATTATGTGTTTGAACAGGACTCAACCTTAGGGCCAATTACACGAATTCGTCCAGCATATAGACTGGAAAAAACACCGACTCAGGCGAATCGAGGGCTAACGATTCAAGGCTACCATGATCCTAATATTGAGTTTGAGCCAGTGATTGGTTATCAAGATATTGAAGAAAAACCCCTTCAAAATTTAGATAACTATTCAGGATTAGAACTAGGCAAGTTTGGTATTTCTGCCCAATACGTACCAGGGGTTAAAATTTACTAGGCTAACCCAATCAAGCAACTCGATTATGAGTTGCTTGATTTATTTCACGTAATACCTAAAGCATATCCATTGCTTTTTCTAAGGCATCAATAAACCGCTCGACATCTTCTAATGTGTTATATATACCAAATGACACTCTGACTGTTCCTACGATATTCGCCGCTTCCATAAATGGGTGAGCGCAGTGGTGTCCAGACCGGACGGCAATACCCTGCTTATCCAATAGGGTGGCAATATCTTGATGATGAACACCATCTACGGTGAACGAAATGATATTTGAGTTGGCTTGATAGCCAATGACAGAAACATCTTCCATTCGCGACAAGCTGTCATAGGTTGTGGATTGTAGCAAGCGTAAGTGTTGCTCTTTATCTTGCAGCGTGTATTGGCTGTACCATTTTACGGCTTCAGCTAGAGCGATAGCGCCAGCGGTGTTGGGTGTGCCTGCCTCGAATTTTCCTGGGACTGAAGAATAAGAGGTGCCAGAAAATGATACTTTTTCCACCATTTTTCCACCGCCATGCCACGGTGGCATCGCGTCGAGTAACTCATATTTACCATACAAAACACCAATACCCGTTGGTGCGTAGAGCTTGTGTCCAGAAAACACATAGAAATCTGCATCTAGCTCGGTGACCTGAACTTTCTCATGCACAACACCTTGCGCGCCATCAACAACAACGGTGGCACCAGCTTGGTGAGCTGAGTCAATAAAAGATTTGAGTGCTGGCTTATGGCCATGGACATTGCTCATTTGGGTAAGTGCGACGATTTTTGTACGCTGAGATAACTTTTCTTCGAGAGCCTCGAGCGATAGGGTAAAGTTTTGCGTCATCGGTATTTTAACGATCTTAGCGCCAGTTTGTTCAGCCACGATTTGCCATGGAACGATATTAGCGTGATGTTCCATTTCGCTCACCAAAATTTCATCGTTCTCGCTAAGTACACTACGTGCATAGGTTTGCGCAATGAGGTTTAATGCTTCTGTCGCGCCGCGTGTCCAAATAATCTCTTTATTAGATTCTGCGCCAATAAAATCAGCAACAGTTTGTCTGGCAGATTCAAATTGGTTGGTTGCGTTTGCGGTTAATGAATGGCTTCCTCGATGAACATTGGCGTTTTGCTGCTGGTAATAGTGGCTAATGGTATCAATCACAACTTGTGGTTTTTGAGTGGTAGCTGTGCTATCTAAATAGACCAGTGGTTGCCCATTTACCAATTGTTTTAAGGCCGGGAACTGAGCTCTTATTTCATTGACGTCGAATCTCATTGTTCACCTAATTTGTTGTAATGCAGAGTGGGTAAGGTGACCATCGGCTCAGCAACACTCCATGCGTGCGCTTTACCAGAAAGCTTGATGATAATTTCCATCGCGAACTCTAATGCGGTTCCGGGCCCTTGGCTGGTTATTAGGTTATCGTGGATATCAAAGGTGACGCGTTTTACTCTCAGTTTGTCGTTATCAATCTGATCGTGGAAACTTGGATGGCATGTCATGATGGCATCGGGGAATAAGTTATGATGCTGCAGTACCACAGCGGGGGCGGCACATATTGCGGCAACCAAGCGGCCATCGTATTTTTGTTGTTTGACGATTTCCACTAGTAGGGCGCTGTCACGGAATGTTTCAGCGCCACCTATACCGCCTGACAGAATGACAGCATCGAACTCGTCGTCTGCGATATCGACAAGCAAGCAATCGGCGGTTAAGGTTACGCCACGCGACGCTTCGACTGTTAAGTCGCCGTTGAAATCCGCACTCGCAACAGTGACTTCATAACCCGCTCGAACCATCATATCGATCACTGTGACGGCTTCCATCTCTTCGGTGCCAGAGGCGATAGGCACTAACACTCTTTTAGACATTTTGATCCTCATGCCGTTCTTTGGCTTTAATTTTTTGATAAAGGCTGAGATTTACGGGCACATCAAGGTGATATTGTTTAGCCAGCTGTAAAACGTAGCCAGTAATATAATCAATCTCAGTTTTTCGATTGTAGAAGATATCTTGCTGCATGGACGAGTAGTTCTGTGCGGTGGCCTTAATTACCTGATGAACCCTATCAGTCAGCTCTCTTTCATCGACCTCAATATCTTCAGCCTGCATCACATGGATGCATTCTGCAATAATACCTTGGATTTTAGACTGATATTGCTCGCCTGAAAGCTGTCCATTTTGACACATTTCGATGCCAGTTAGTGGATTTATCGCGCAGTTAACCACCAGTTTATACCACAGAGCTTGTTTGATATTGCTACTCCAGCTCACAGTGGGCAAGGCATCATTAAACACATCGGCAATAAACTCACATTGCATGGCTTTGTCATTGAATGCACCGACTTGGGTGGTGCTTTTACCGGTATGATTGACTCGATGTGGACTGGGTCGAAACGCGCCGTGCGCGGTTGTTGCTAACAGCACAGGGTGATGCTCAAAGCTTGGGTAACATTTGTCGACAGCTCCCATCCCATTGTGCATGAACATGAGTATACAATCCTGATGTAGATGAGAAAGGATTGGGTAGATGGCTTGTTCTACCTGCCAAGCTTTGACGGTGATAAGCACTAAATCAGCGTGATTGAGATCATCCGTGTTGCGGTTACGAAATGAGAGTGGTTTATCATCATCGAGCTGAATTTCGATAGTCGATTCGTTTGAGCGACTCCAAACACCGACTTGGTGTCCTGCTTGTTTTAAGTGAATGGCCCAAAGAGAGCCTATGGCTCCAGCGCCCACTACGACAATATTCATTGTTTAAAGCCTTTTGCTGATCGTTGAGCCAAGATTAATCACTATTGAAGGGAAATCAAACCAAAAAATGGTGCCATTTGGCACCATTTTCACTGTTGTAAGCTCTTGGTCTAAAAGTTAGAACTTATAAGATAGAGAAATGTAGTTTGCAACACCTGAAGAGCGGAACCCAGGGGTATCTTTAATACCATATACATCTTTATACAGTTTTAGACCATAACCAACGGCATAGCGTTGTGAATGCCAGTAGAAGCCATTGAACATAGCACCGCCGTTGCTAGAGGTAGAGTACTGACTTTTCATACCTACTTGGTAATCTATGTAGCCTTGGTACGCTAGGAATGTGCCATTAGCAAAGGTATAGAAAGGTTTAAACCAGTTCGTTGAAATCTGATAGCCGTTCCATGCTTTCTTCGTCGCATCGTAGGTCTTATAGAAGTTCAAGCCAATTTTACCTAACCAAGGAACCATCACATCTGAACCTAAACCAATTTTTTGGCTGTTGGTTTCATTTGGATTAGTGGTTACGTTACCACCGTCCCATTCCATCAAAGACGCAATGTACAATTCTTTCACTGGACCAAAAGACAGATCTTTACCCGTTAGCGCATCTAAAGATAGACGAGGAGCAAATTTCATAAAGATTTTGTCCTGATCTTCTTTGTCACTGCTTGGGTTGCTTAGAAGGTTGAAAACGTCGACATAGCCATACAAGTCAAATAGACCGGAGCGACCGCCAAATTCCATTTCGCCATAGTCGTGGCTGTTGTTGCCTGGTTTTTCATTGAATGCACCCATTAAGTTGAATTGCATCCATTTGTAGTCGTTTTTGTGGATATTACCGTCTGAATAGTCTGCGGCGAAGGTGGGTGCCGAAACCACTGCAAATAGGCTAAGAGCTAAAAGTATCTTACGCATAAAGGGGAAACTCTCTATATGTTTGTCTATAAATGACGCTTATGGTTGCGCCTTAGTTAATTTGTGAGCGATGAATGATAGCGGCGAAGCTCTCAATTAAAAGTAACAAGATGTGATTATTTGAACTTGGTGCGTGATTTATGTCACATTTTTATTCTTTTGAGTGGAACTTTTATTGAAATTGAAAAATGAAGTGAGCTTGGTTTTATAGTGTCTAAATGCGCAATTTTTGGGGCGAGAGAGGCCCAAGCACTTTTATCATCAATTGGTGGGACAGTGCTTGGGAAGGCGGGTTAGCATACTGTGTTAGCTTTCAGAGTTTTTTGCTTCCAGCTCATTTTCTTGTGTTTCTTTTTCTTTCGACTTATTAAGAATGTCATCGAAATAATGTCTGAGAGAGTACAGCATAATGAGACTTGGGATGACCATGACTGCGGTTAGGATGAAGAACATTGACCAGTTGTTTAGGTAGTCTGCAAGAGCGCCACTAAATGACGATAATGTCGTTCGTCCTAAGTTTCCAAGTGACGCCAATAGAGCGTACTGAGTGGCTGAAAACGCCTGACCAGTTAGCACGGTTAAGAAGGAAACAAATGCAATGGTTGCAAAGGCACTGGTAAAGTTGTCAACAATAATGGTGGCAAGAAATACATGCACATTTGGGCCGACGTGCGCAATCCAGGAAAACATCAGGTTGCTTGCTGACATGGCGATACCACCAATCATGAGCCCACGAATGATACCAAACCTGACATTGATCATACTGCCAATAATGGTAAAGAGAACCGTCGCACCCCAACCAATTAACTTAGAGTACTCACCAATTTGTTCGTTGGTAAAGCCTACGTCTTTATAAAATGGAATGGACATTCTACCCAAGAAGGCTTCGCCAATTTTGAATAGAAATACGAATAGCAATAACGTGATGGCTACCCGAACACCGTTGCGTCGGAAGAAATCGAGGAACGGTTCAACGACGGTCACGGTAATCCATGCAGCCATTGGAGAGCCGACCACTTCAATGTGTTCGAGCTCAGCCTTGTGCTGAAGGGCATCACGGTGGGTTTTTGGCTCTCGTGTGAGTAAGGTAAATATCATGAGTATGACTACGATGCCTGCCATCCCGTAATATACCCCATTCCAGCCTATGGAATCGGCGTTGATAAACGCAAGATAGCCAGGCAGTGAGTAACCTGTCCACCAACCGATCACGGCCATTGCGGAAGCCTGGGGAAGCTTTTCAGAATCCGATTTTGGGAAGGTATCTATCCTAAACGCATCGACAGCTATATCTTGCGTGGCTGAGGCGGTCGCAATACCTAGTGCGAGCATGGAAGTCAGCATTAGGCTTTTGGCAGGATCCACGCCAGCAATGTATAGCGTCAATATGAGTACGATAAACTGACACAACAATATCCAGCTTCTTCGTTGTCCTAACAGGCGATAAAGCAAAGGGATTTTTACCCTATCAACCAGAGGTGCCCAGAGAAAGTTGATGGCATAGACGACAAAGACACTGCCAAAATAACCGATAGCAGTGCGGGTTAAACCAGAGTCTTTTAACCAGCCAGACATGTTGGAGCCAATCAGCACCCATGGGAAGCCACTAGAGCAGCCAAGCATGAAGACCCAAAGTAAGCGCTTATCCCAGTAGGAGCGGAGAGTTTCAGCCCACGAAGAAGAGCGAGAGTGTAAAGACATGAGTAGATCCTTTGAAGGCGTTTATCCTTAATAACAGGCATAGTGGGAATTTACCTGCGCAGGCTTACAAGGCTTTTGGTTCAAAATAAACCGTGTCAAAGTGCGGTTTATTCTATAAAGGCTCCGAGTTCCCGCTGCGCTAGATGCACTTTGTTCGCTTGGAGCCATTTAGTCGTGAACGTTAAGGTTTCAACAGTGTGACATTGGTGATGACAATCGGCTGAATAGGAACATTCCTCATCTGTCCTAGTGAGTGGGTTGGTTTTTTGGCAATGTCTTCAATGACATTAAACCCTTTCACCACTTTACCAAAGACAGCATATCCATCCTGAGTCGCACTATGATCTAAGAAATCATTGTTAACCAAATTGATAAAAAATTGTCTCGTTGCTGAGTTAGGATCACTCGTCCGAGCCATGGCGATGGTCGCTTTAAGGTTCTTTAAGCCATTAGAGGCTTCGTTTTTGATGGGAGGGTAAGAGTTTAAGCGGTTCATTTCTTTATCGAACCCACCACCTTGAACCATGAAGCCAGGAATGACACGATGAAAAATGCTGCCGACATAGCTTCCATCATTGACGTAACGCAAAAAGTTTTTCGTCGTAATCGGGGCTTTTTCTGTGTTTAGCTCCACAGTGAAGTTGCCTACGTTGGTTTCGAATTTCACTTCGGGTCCTGCAAACGCTAAGCAGCTAAATAATGCTAGTGAAGCGATAAAAGCTCTAATCATTGAAAGTTTTCCTGCATGTAAGTTTGTAGCTCTTTGTCATTGGCAATTTCTTTGAGTACATGATCAACTAAGTCGTTGAGTACTTCTTGGATATTGCTATTTGATGCACTGAGTAAGCCTGTTTTCTTCGATGTTCCATTATAAGTTTTCACCAACTTTCCTTTTGGTGTCTCTACGGTAAGGACCAAGGTCACTTTGCCTTCCATTTCATTTTTCATGACGGAGTGCTTAACATTGACCAACAGTTCTTGAATATCGAGCTCAACAGAGTCTGGACTATTGACGGAAAGGTTGAAGCCTTGAGATTTGAATTGTTCGGCAAGCGCGTTTTCTAGCGCGATGCGTACATTTTGTCTTGAATGAATGGGTTCAATACTTGAACGGCCACTATCAACCAAAGCAACATATTGTGCAGATCGGATATCTTTACTGGATAAGCTGTATGTTTTGCCGTGAACCAATGCATTTTTGCTGTGTACGGCTTCAGGTGTAAAGTTGATTTGTTCTTGTTGAGGAGCGGAACAGGCGCTGAGTAGAGCCATTGAAGCTACGAGGGCCAGTTTTCTCATGGTAATTTCCTTCCTTAATCCCATTTTGAAGTGTTCGCCATACAGTGACCAGAATCCCAAATCCTTGGTCACTTAGCTGTAGATAATAATGAACTATTTAGTTGCTTGTAAAATCACAAATTTCTTATTTGTTGCTAATACCTTCACATTGTTTTTGCCAAATAGTCTAGCTAACTTAACATCGTAACTGAGGTGACGATTGCCGATAACAATTAATTGTCCTCCAGTATTAAGAACCCGCTTTGCATCACAGAACATCTGCCACGCTATGTGGTCAGTGATGGCTAGCCCTTGGTGAAACGGAGGGTTGCATAGCACCAGGTAGGTGCTGTTTTCTTTAAATCCATCCAAACAATTGTTTGCAATGCATTGCACCTGTCTATCTTCACCTAGGTTATCGGCTAAGTTTTGTTTGGCAGATTCCACAGCCATAAAGCTCTCATCTACGCTTGTGATTCTCGCTTGTGGATTCAATTGGCCCGCCTTTATTGATAGCACGCCATTGCCACAGCCCAAATCGATAATATGCCGAAGTTCCGGATCTTGCGGGATGTGTTCTAGCATAAAGCGAGCGCCAAGATCTAACGAGTCCCCAGAGTAAACGTTTGGTAAATTTTTCAATTGAATCGCTTCACCATCTACATTCCATTGATGGATAGGATCAACTGAGCTGGTAAGACTGGAGTCCGCTTTGGCAAAAACAAGACGGTGTTTTTTCCACGAAAGGGAGGTGGTAGTCTCACCCAAATATTTTTCAAACAGTGTTAATGTCGAGGTATGAATCTCTTTGGCTTTATTGACCGCGATGATAGGTATATCACTGCGGAGTTGAGTTCTGAGTTGGAACAATTGCCAAGAGAGCATTCGGTTGTTTTTCGGTAACTTAAACAACACGATATCTGTATCTTGAGGAACGGAGTCAGTCGCTTGTAAAAACTCAATTTTACTACATTGATTGCGCTGTAAGTTTTTTAGCGTCCCTTTGTGAGATAGGTATGAGTCACTCATCATGGTGACTTGATGATTTTCAGAAAACCAGCAGGAAAGGGCGCCAAAATTATCGTTTAGGATAAGAATGCGGCTTTCGGTAGGCAAAGCCATCTTTTCCACGTGGTTAATTAAATACTCATCTCCCGCATCCCATGCTTGCAATGTTTCTTGTGCCTGTTTTGGAAAGCGATAGAGGCTGAGTTTGCGCTCGAAGAGTTGTAGCTCAGTATTCATAAGATTTAGCTGATTGTTTACTTAATGCATATTCTCTCAAAAGAGGGCGTATATAGCGAAACCTTTCTCACCGATAGCGATAGGGGTATGATAGTCGCATCAATTGATACTCAATCTCGTCCATGACGAGGCAAGGAACACGTATGATCAAAGAAGTCATTGAAAGCAAGTTGACCGCAAGCTTTTCCCCCCAAGTTCTGCATGTGATAAACGAGAGCTATATGCACAATGTGCCTGAAGGGTCTGAAAGTCATTTTAAGGTGGTAGTTGTCAGTGAGCAGTTTGAGAATCAGCGTTTGATTGCCAGACATCGAGCTGTGAATCAAATATTGTCTGATGAGTTGGCCAACGCTATACATGCGCTGTCTATCAAAGCTTATACTCCGACCGAGTGGCAAGAAAGTGGCGAATTAATTCCAGATAGTCCTGCTTGTATGGGGGGGGGCAAAAAGTAACAATATGCCATACCAAGCTGGTGATTTTATAAGCATTTTTTAGCATTAAGTTAAAATAATGTTTTCTCTAAAAATGGCCAGCTTGTTTATAAATTCGCCATCCTGTTTTACCGAACGATGTAAATCATTACAAATTGTAAACGCGTTTTCTATGTGCGATAGCTCAAAGTTATGATCTTTCTTCGTATTTTATTTCTCAATTCCCACCAAATTGAACAATCATTCTATTTGATGTCATGGCATCCCATTTGTAAAAAATGCTAGACTAGCGCCCCTAGCAGACCTAGATGGGGTCTGTGACAGGAGTTTAAATGGGATGTTGCGATTTTGGCTTTCTCCAAGTCGAAACCGGACACTGATGTCGTGTCTAACATTACGCAATTATAAAAATTTTTCTATACACTAGTGCAAGTGCGTATGATTACAATTAAAAAAGGATTGGACCTTCCAATAGCAGGAGCTCCTTCTCAGGTAATAGATGATGGTAAATCCATCAATAAGGTTGCCTTGCTAGGCGAAGAGTATGTGGGTATGCGTCCTACCATGCATGTCCGTGTTGGAGATGAAGTAAAAAAAGCGCAGATTCTTTTTGAAGATAAGAAGAATCCAGGCGTGAAGTTTACCTCTCCAGCAAGTGGTAAAGTTGTCGAAATAAATCGTGGCGCTAGGCGCGTTTTACAATCCGTTGTGATTGAAATCGCTGGTGAGGAGCAAGTCACTTTCGACAAGTTTGAAGACAATCAAATCGTCAACCTAGAGCGCTCTGGCGTTGTTTCTCAACTGGTGGAATCCGGACTATGGACTGCATTGCGTACTCGTCCATTTAGTAAGGTACCAGCAGTCGATTCCTCAACTAAAGCAATTTTTGTTACTGCAATGGATACCAATCCACTTGCAGCAGACCCAGAATTGATCATTAACGAGCAAGCTCAGGCATTTCGTGCTGGCTTGGATGTTCTTTCTGTTCTCACTGAAGATAAAGTGCTTGTTTGCAAATCAGACAAAACACTACCAACCTCTTCAAGCCCTAAAGTAGAAGAACATGTATTTAGTGGCCCTCATCCAGCAGGCCTTGCTGGCACTCATATGCATTTCTTGTATCCGGTCAATGCAGAGCATGTGGCATGGAGCATCAACTATCAGGACGTGATTGCGTTTGGTCAGTTGTTTTTAACTGGTGAGTTGTATACCGAGCGAGTGGTGTCAGTGGCTGGACCAGTGGTCAATAACCCTCGTTTAATTCGAACTCAAATTGGGGCAAACCTTGAGCAACTCACTGACGGTGAATTGATGCAAGGGGAAGTGCGACTCATTTCTGGTTCGGTATTGACAGGAACTCATGCCTGTGGCCCACACGTTTATTTAGGCCGCTATCATCTGCAGGTATCAGTGTTACGTGAAGGCCGAGACAAAGAGTTTCTTGGCTGGGCTACGCCTGGCAAGAACAAGTTCTCAGTGACTCGAGCTTATCTTGGCCATTTATTCAAGGGCCAACTGTATAACATGACGACGTCAACTAATGGCAGTGACCGTTCCATGGTACCCATTGGCAACTATGAAAAGGTGATGCCATTGGATATGGAGCCGACATTGTTACTTCGAGATCTGTGCGCGGGTGATACGGATAGCGCTCAGCGCTTAGGGGCTTTAGAGCTGGATGAAGAAGATCTCGCACTATGTACTTTTGTGTGCCCAGGTAAATACGAATATGGTCCTCTGCTTCGTGATTGCCTAGATACAATAGAGAAGGAAGGATAATTGTAATGGGCCTTAAAAAATTTCTTGAAGATATTGAGCCGCACTTCGAGCCAGGTGGTAAACATGAGAAGTGGTTTGCTTTGTATGAGGCAGCCGCAACCATATTTTATACACCAGGTCTTATCACAAAAAAGAGCTCACACGTCCGAGACAGCGTTGATCTAAAACGTATCATGATCATGGTGTGGCTAGCGGTGTTCCCAGCGATGTTTTGGGGAATGTATAACGTTGGTGGCCAAGCCATCGCAGCGCTAAACCACCTGTACTCAGGCCAGCAACTAACAGACATTATTGCTGGTGATTGGCATTATTGGTTCACCGAAATGCTAGGTGGCACAATGACCACCGATGCGGGCTGGGGCAGTAAGATGTTGCTGGGTGCAACCTACTTTTTGCCTATCTATATCACGGTATTCATCGTGGGTGGCTTCTGGGAAGTGCTGTTTTGTATGGTACGCAAGCATGAAGTCAACGAAGGCTTCTTTGTCACTTCTATCCTGTTCGCCTTGATTGTTCCTCCCACTTTGCCTCTATGGCAAGCTGCATTGGGTATTACTTTTGGTGTCGTGGTCGCGAAAGAAATCTTTGGCGGTACGGGACGCAACTTCTTAAACCCAGCTTTAGCAGGACGTGCATTTCTGTTCTTTGCTTATCCGGCACAAATCTCTGGCGATTTAGTTTGGACAGCAGCTGATGGATACTCAGGCGCAACCGCGCTAAGCCAATGGTCTCAAGGTGGTCACGGTGCTTTGGTTGATTCGGTAACTGGTCATTCAATCACTTGGATGGATGCTTTCATCGGAAATATTCCAGGCTCTATCGGTGAAGTGTCTACTTTGGCATTGGCGATTGGTGCGGCGTTTATCGTCTATCTGGGCATCGCCTCTTGGAGAATCATTCTCGGTGTCATGATCGGCATGATAGCTGCGGCAACCATGTTTAACGTTATCGGCTCGGACACCAACCCAATGTTCAGCATGCCTTGGTATTGGCATTTGGTTCTTGGCGGCTTTGCATTTGGTATGTTCTTTATGGCGACCGATCCGGTGTCAGCGTCATTTACAGACAAAGGGAAGTGGGCCTACGGCATATTGATTGGAGCGATGTGCGTCATGATTCGGGTAGTCAATCCAGCATATCCAGAAGGGATGATGTTGGCGATTCTATTCGCGAATTTATTTGCACCTCTGTTCGATCATGTGGTGATAGAAAAGAATATCAAGCGGAGACTTGGTCGCTATGGCAAGCAATAACGACAGTATTAAAAAAACGCTGTTTGTCGTCATCGTATTGAGCTTAGTCTGCTCAATTATCGTATCGGTAGCAGCAGTGGGGCTGCGAGGCAAACAGATAGAAAATGCAGCTTTAGATAAACAAACTAAAATTCTTGAAGTTGCAGGTATAAAACAAAAAGGGACCGTTCCTGAGCTTTTTGCGAAGTACATTGAACCTCGCCTTATCGACTTTAACACTGGTCAGTTTGTTAAAGGTGATGCAGCAGATTTTGATGAAAGAAAAGCGGCGAAAAACCCTGCAACATCCATGAAATTGACGCCTGAAGAAGACGTCGCGAAAATTGGTCGCCGCGCAAATATTGGCGTCGTCTATCTTGTGAAAGACGAAGGTAAAGTGACCAAAGTGATTCTACCGATTAACGGTACTGGTCTTTGGTCGATGATGTACGCATTTGTTGCGGTAAAAACCGATGGAGATACCATCACTGGACTGACTTACTACCAACAAGGGGAAACTCCTGGGTTAGGTGGAGAGGTTGAAAGCCCGAGTTGGCGCGCGCAATTTGTTGGCAAAAAACTGTATGACTCAAACTTTAAACCAGCTATCGAAGTGGTGAAAGGTGGCGCGCCTGAAGGATCAACTCATGACGTCGATGCCCTTTCTGGTGCCACACTGACCAGTAATGGTGTGCAACATACGTTTGACTTTTGGTTTGGTAAGCTGGGATATGGGCCTTTCTTAGCAAAAGTGAGAAATGGAGAGCTAAATAATGGCTAGTGGGCAATCATTGAGAAAGAGTTTGCTTTCTCCAATCTTAGACAACAATCCAATTGCACTACAGGTACTTGGGGTTTGTTCAGCCCTAGCGGTGACGACAAAGCTAGAGACGGCATTTGTAATGACGGTTGCGGTATGTTTCGTAACGGCGTTTTCAAACCTGTTCGTTTCTTTAATTCGTCATCACATTCCAAATAGTGTGCGTATTATCGTCCAAATGGCGATCATCGCGTCTTTGGTTATCGTGGTCGACGAAGTGTTAAAAGCCTTCTTGTTTGAAATCTCTAAGCAGTTGTCGGTTTTCGTTGGTTTGATTATTACAAACTGTATCGTTATGGGCCGAGCTGAAGCATTTGCGATGAAGTCTCCACCGATGCCGTCGTTCTTAGATGGTATTGCAAACGGACTGGGGTATGGATTCGTTTTGTTAACCGTTGGTTTCTTCCGTGAGCTATTGGGTTCCGGTAAGTTGTTTGGTATGGAAGTACTGCCTTTAACTAAAAATGGTGGCTGGTACGAACCAAATGGCCTAATGCTATTAGCACCTTCCGCGTTTTTCCTAATCGGTTTCCTTATCTGGGGTATCCGTACGTTTAAACCAGAACAAGTTGAAGCTAAGGAGTAATAATCGCCATGGAACATTATATTAGCTTATTGGTTAAATCCATATTCATAGAAAATATGGCACTGGCGTTTTTCTTGGGAATGTGTACCTTCTTAGCCGTATCCAAGAAAGTAAAAACCGCGTTTGGTCTTGGGGTAGCGGTGACCGTGGTATTAACACTTGCCGTTCCAGTGAACGAGCTGGTTTACAACCATGTTCTTAAGGAAAACGCCTTGATTCAAGGTGTTGATTTAAGCTTCCTTAACTTCATCACCTTCATTGGTGTTATCGCTGCTCTGGTTCAAATCTTAGAGATGATTTTGGACCGCTTTTTCCCACCACTTTACAACGCATTGGGTATTTTCCTGCCCTTGATTACCGTGAACTGTGCCATCTTTGGTGGTGTGTCGTTTATGGTGCAGCGCGATTACAATTTCGCAGAATCAGTAGTATATGGCTTTGGTTCTGGGGTGGGCTGGCTTTTAGCCATTGTTGCTCTTGCGGGCATTCGCGAGAAGATGAAGTATTCTGACGTTCCCCCTGGATTACGTGGCTTAGGTATCACGTTCATCTCTGTGGGTCTGATGGCGTTAGGTTTTATGTCTTTCTCTGGTGTTCAACTGTAAGTCGGGTAAACCGCAACAATAAAGGATTAGTCAATGGAGAGTATTCTTCTTGGTGTAGTGATGTTTACCCTGATCGTACTGGTATTGGTGTTAGTGATTTTGTTTGCTAAGTCCAAACTGGTACCGACAGGTGACATCACCATTGCAATTAATGGAGACGATGATAAGTCGATCATAACCGCCCCTGGTGACAAGTTACTTGGTGCTTTAGCTGGATCTGGAGTCTTTGTATCCTCAGCATGTGGTGGTGGTGGCTCATGTGGTCAATGTAAAGTAAAAGTGAAATCTGGTGGTGGTGATATTTTACCCACGGAACTTGATCACATTACCAAAGGTGAGGCGCGCGAAGGTGAGCGATTAGCGTGCCAAGTTGCTGTTAAAGCAGACATGGAAATCGAGCTTCCAGAAGAGATTTTTGGCGTTAAAAAGTGGGAATGTACGGTTATTTCTAACGATAACAAGGCGACATTCATCAAGGAACTTAAACTGCAAATTCCTGACGGAGAGTCCGTGCCGTTTCGTGCTGGTGGCTACATCCAAATTGAGGCGCCGTCTCACCATGTTAAATACGCGGATTTCGATGTGCCCGAGGAATATCGCGAGGATTGGACTAAGTTCAATTTGTTCCGTTACGAGTCGAAAGTTAACGATGAAACGATTCGCGCTTATTCGATGGCAAACTATCCGGAAGAAGAGGGCATCATTATGCTCAATGTCCGTATAGCAACGCCTCCACCAAATAACCCAGATGTGCCACCAGGTATTATGTCTTCCTATATTTGGTCATTGAAAGAAGGTGATAAATGTACCATCTCTGGCCCATTTGGTGAGTTCTTTGCCAAAGATACCGATGCTGAGATGGTGTTTGTCGGTGGTGGTGCTGGCATGGCACCAATGCGCTCTCATATCTTCGATCAGCTAAAACGATTGAACTCAAAACGCAAGATGTCTTTTTGGTATGGTGCTCGCTCTAAACGGGAAATGTTCTACGTGGAAGATTTTGATGGCCTGCAAGCAGAAAATGACAACTTCAATTGGTACTGCGCGCTTTCCGACCCGATGCCTGAAGATAATTGGGAAGGTTATACTGGCTTTATTCACAATGTCTTGTATGAGAACTATTTGAGAGATCACGAGTCTCCAGAAGATTGCGAATATTATATGTGTGGTCCACCAATGATGAATGCTGCAGTAATTGGCATGCTGAAAGACTTAGGGGTAGAGGATGAAAACATTCTCTTAGATGACTTCGGCGGTTAATGATTGGGTCACTAGATAACATCCGAGGCTGCCAACAGGCAGCCTTATTTTTTACTGGCAATTGATGAAGTAAATATGATTAGGATAAGACGATACGCAACCTCCGTGAACTCTTCAATCACCGCACTAAAACTCATAGTGTTAGGGTTATCGGCTCTGCTACTTTTTGGGTGCGGACAGCAGCGCGAGCTGGTTTCGATCAGCGGAACCACAATGGGCACCTACTATTCAATAAAATGGGTTAACCAAGCAGGCCTACCAAGCCCTGAAGTTATACGTCAGCAGGTGGAAGAACGGCTCGAGCTTGTCAATGACCAGATGTCAACCTATCGGCCTGATTCAGAGTTAAGCCGATTTAATCAGTTTCAATCGGATACGCCTTTCCAAGTATCAGCCGCAACGGCAAAAGTGGTACAAGAAGCGCTCAGGATATCTAAGCTTAGTGATGGTGTGTACGATGTCACTATTGGACCTCTAGTGAATTTATGGAGCTTCGGCCCCGAGGCAAGGCCAGAGCAAATTCCGAGTGATAAGCTCATCCATCAAAGGTTGTCCGAGGTGGGTTATGAGCATCTAAAGGTGATGCCCGATTATAGGCTTTCCAAAGATATTTCACACTTATATGTGGATTTATCCTCTATTGCTAAAGGTTATGGTGTGGACTTTGTTTTTGATTACCTAAAAGACAGTTTACATATTAACAACTTGATGGTGGATATTGGTGGCGAAATACGTGTACAAGGGGAAAACCAGTCTGGTGTGCCTTGGCGGATTGCAATTGAAAAACCGCTAGCTGATCAAAGAACCGTGCAACAGGTTATTGAGGTAGGAAATAAAGCGATCGCTACATCAGGTGATTACAGAAATTACTTTGAAGAAAACGGTAAACGTTTTTCTCACCTTATCAATCCTAAAACTGGTCGCCCTATTCAAAACCATGTCGTCTCTGTTACTGTTATTGATGATAATTGCATGACCGCCGATGCTTACGCTACTATGTTTTCTATTATGGGAGAGAAAGAGTCGATAGCATTAGCGAACCAACATAAGATTCCGCTGTTACTTATCGTCAAAACAGACAAGGGCTTTGCGGAGTATCCTTCTAACACGTTTGAGCAATTCGTGAAGAAACAGTAGAGAGGCACATGTGGAAGTATTTTTGATAACATTTGCTATATTTTTGCTAGTGATTGCTGGCATGGCTATCGGTTATATCGTGCAGCGCAAAACGGTCAGTGGCAGTTGTGGTGGTCTAGGCGCGGTGGGTATTGAAAAAGTTTGTAATTGCCCAGAGCCCTGCGATGCGAGAAAAAAGCGTGAGGCTAGAGAAGCGGCGAGAGCTGCGAAACTAGCAGAATGGGAAAAAGATAAAATTTTGTAGATATTTACGGTTAGCGGCTAGTCGTAAGCGACTCTATTTCGCCCGTTTTCTTTGGCATAATAAAGCTTCTCATCGGCAAGTGTAATTTGCTGGTCTAAGTTACCATTAGTATTGGTTGCGCCAATGCTGATGGTGACTTGTAGGCAGTTATCATCATAGGGCACGCTAACTTTTTCGATTTGCTCTCGCATCGCTTCGAGTCGGTGGATAAAATTGTCAAACTCACCATGTTGTAATATACAAAACTCCTCGCCACCAAACCTTACAGTAATCCCATCTTTAAAGTTCTGTTTAATCACATTGGCGACTTCAACTAAAACGAGATCTCCTGCGTTATGACCGTAGGTATCATTGACCTTTTTAAAGAAATCGATATCGAGCATAGCAATGTTTCTATCCCCACAGTGCTCGCCATCATGTTCAAATAGGTAGCGCCGATTCCATAAACCAGTCAGCACATCTTGGTTGGCCATTTTATATAGCTCATCCGTGGCTTCTTTCATGTTCAGCATTTGGTGAACTCGGCAGTAAAATTCTTCTTGATTGAAAGGCTTATACAGGAAGTCGTTTGCGCCTGCTTTGAGAAATTGGGCGGTTAAGGTTCGATCAGAGCTAGCGGAAAGGCCTAATATGGCTAGTTGATTTTGGTTATAAAGCTGCCGGACCTCTTTCACCATCTCTACTCCGTCCATTTTTGGCATGGCGTAGTCAGTAATGATAAATGTGACATCTGGATTTTCGGCAAGTTTTTCAATCGCGTCTTGTCCATCAATTGCTTGAGTTGTACGTATATATTGATGATCAAGTAGTCTGATGATGTTTTGTCTCATGGTAAATGAGTCATCCACGACCAAAGCGTGGTGACTGACATTATTCATAATTCGTTTAATAAAAGGAATTAAATAAGAAACCGAACACATGCTGTCTTTAAGGATGTACTCCAATACGCCTTTGGATAAAAAGTGATCACGAATCTCACCATTAAAATATGAAGTGAGCACCACGACCTTTAGCTTGCTTTCTAAGACCAGATCAATGACTTCTCCATTCTCTCCATCCGGTAAGCAGTAATCTAGCACCGCACACACAAACCCTTTATCCTCAGCTAGGATTTTCTCCGTTTCGGATACCGAAGACGAGCTGACAACCTCACATCCTAAAGAAGTTAACTGTTGATACAGAAAATTCCTCAGGGCTCGACTATCTTCCACGAGTAAAATTCTATTTTTCAAAGTAGTGTCCTAAATTCCATTTCATCAGCTTTAATCAAGAATTGAGAGTAACCTTTGTACCTTACCGTGTTTCGCTTTAAACAAGGAAATAATAAAGGCGTATTGTTAGTTATAGCAGATTTTATCGCCGTACAATCTTTGATTCTCATAGAATGTTGATAGAGGTATACTGTTTATATATACAATACCTAAAAAGTTGCAATGGTGGAGAAAATCAGAAAAATCATACATATAGATATGGACTGTTTTTTTGCTGCTGTTGAAATGCGTGACAATCCAGACTACAGAAATATTCCACTTGCGGTCGGTGGCAGTGAAAAGCAGCGTGGGGTTTTAAGTACTTGTAACTACATCGCTCGGGAGTATGGTATTAGAAGTGCGATGCCAACTGCTCAAGCAAAGAAGTTGTGCCCTAATTTGGTCGTAGTCCGAGGGCGAATGCAAGTTTACAAGTCGATCTCCGCTCAAATCCGTACGATCTTTGCCAAGTATACCCCACTCATTGAACCTCTATCGCTCGACGAAGCCTTTCTTGATGTTACCGACTGCCCGCTTTGCAAAGGCTCAGCAACCTTGATTGCGTCAGCTATTCGGCAAGAAATTTTTGATAAGTTGGGTCTTACAGCGTCAGCAGGGGTAGCGCCAATTAAGTTTCTAGCAAAAGTGGCATCAGATTTTAATAAGCCTAACGGACAATTTGTGATATCTCCTGAAGAGGTTCAGACCTTTATCGATGATTTACCGCTGCAGAAAATACCAGGAGTTGGAAAAGTTGGCATACAGAAACTCAATCAAGCAGGCTACTATACCGGCAAAGATATCCGTCTTGGTGATTATCGACAGATATTGCGTCAGTTCGGTCGATTAGGTGCGTCACTATGGAAAAAGAGCCAAGGCATAGATAATCGAGCAATTGTTATCGAACGGGAGCGAAAATCCGTTGGTGTTGAGCGAACATTTAGTGAAAATATACTCAGTTTTGAACAATGCTGGGAAGTGATTGAGTCCAAATTGTACCCTGAGTTAGAGCTGAGGCTGAAAAAAGCTAACCCAAGCCAAGAAATCGCAAAACAGGGGATAAAAGTAAAATTCGCTGACTTTACATTGACAACCATTGAGCATGTTCACCCCATGCTTGAGCTGAATTATTTTAGACAGCTGCTCGTTGAGATCCTGAAGAGACAAAGAGGCCGAGAAATTCGCTTACTTGGTTTGAATGTGATGCTAAAACCTGAAGAGCAGCACAGGCAGTTGAGTTTTTTCGAAGAGTTAGAGTAGGTCTGTTGACCTTATGTATGAGAGATAGGACATCATTTCCATGACAAAATATTTTATAGGCGTTATCGCTTTTTTGTTGAGTTTTTCAAGTTGGGCGGCGCTTTGCAAGGTAGATTTAGCCAATGAACTTCAGATCACTGGTCAATCTATCACTATTGTCAAATCCAATGGTCAGAAGGCATCGGTAGATCCGGCGGATAATCTTGTGGTCGGCGGAAAAAAGGTAGAACTCGATAGCCAGCAAAGCCGCTTACTAGACAGTTATAGACAAAAAGTAGCGAAATACTCCCCAGAGTTTAAAAGTCTGATCGCGCAAAATCTAACGTTTGCAGATGGGGTTGTTGATGAGGTATCGAAAAGCTTAGGCACACCAGGCGCGTTTGACCGTTTCAAACAATCTTTGAAGACATTCGTTGGCGAGATACAAGATAAGTATTATAAAGGTGACAGTTTAATACTGCCTGCCAATGCTTTTGCAAAGGCAAAAAAAGAGATGCCTGCTTACGCTGAAAAAGCAAAATCGTTATTTAATAGTGAGTTTGTTAATCAAGCCTTCACTGCGATGTCATCTAAAATGAATCAAAATGGTGGGATCAATTTGACGGAGTTCAGTAACAAGATATCGTCACTAAAAACTCAAGTTGAAGGTCAGCTGCAAACCCATTCGGGAGAACTGAAGAAGCAAGGAGTGAAAATGTGCCAATCGCTCAAGGAGTTGAAAAAGGAAGAGATTACGTTGCAACAAAACATTCCACAGCTTAAGGGGTACAATATTTTTAAGCAGTGAGGTAAAGGGCACACTCTCTTGTAGCAAAACTAAAAAGCTGGCAAACAATGCCAGCTTTTTAGATTAAAGCGTGGAGACAACTTACGCTTTGTCTGGGATATTCTCTAGCAGAGCGACCATTTGTTCCCAATACAACGCCACCGTATCGATTTTTACTTTTTCGTCAGGTGAATGTGGGAATTTGATAGTTGGGCCAAACGAAACCATGTCCATATTTGGATAAGGCTTTTTAAACAGGCCGCACTCTAATCCAGCATGAATGACCATGATATTTGGTTTATTGCCGTAAATACCTTCATACATATCACGGAATATTGCCATGATTTCTGAATCAGGGTCAGGCTTCCAGCCAGGATAAGCGCCAGAAAACTCAATTGATGCATTGGCCAATTCCGCGACTGACTTCAATGTACTCTCAACTTGCAGACGACCTGAATCAATTAGGGAGCGAATCAAGCACAAGATAGTCACTTTGTTGCCATCAGTGGTGATCACGCCAAGGTTCAAGGAAGTTTCTACTACGCCCTCGATATCATCGCTCATCCTTACAACCCCATTTGGGCACGCGTTTAATGTGGCGATGATGCGCTGTTGATCGTGCATGGAGAATACATCGGCAGGCTCTTCAATCGCTTCATTGAAAGACACCATGCTGGTCTCAATGCTACCAAGTTCAGATTGAATAAGTGCGGTAAATTGAGCGAACAGCTCCTCAAGTTTCGCTTGATTTTCTGCAGGTACAGCGACCTGTACAAACGCTTCACGAGGGATAGCGTTACGCAGGCTTCCACCTCTTACGCTAATTAAACGTAGGTCTAGTTCTTGGCTGTGTGCGGCTAGGAATCGGGCTACCAGTTTGTTAGCGTTACCCCGACCAGTATTGATATCACAGCCAGAGTGCCCACCTTTCAAGCCTTTTAGAGTGAGCTCACGGGCAATGTAGCCTGCAGGCATTTTGACCCTATCGATGTTGAAAGAGATCTCTCCATCTATGCCGCCTGCGCACCCCATGTACACTTCGCCTTCTTGCTCAGAGTCAGTGTTAAGTAGGATGTCGCCTTCAAGCCAGCCAGGTTGTAAGTTTTGTGCACCTGTCATGCCAGCTTCTTCGTCAATGGTGAGAAGGACTTCGATAGGGCCATGCTTAATGTCATTGGAAGCTAGCACAGCTAAGCAAGATGACATGCCGATACCGTTATCTGACCCTAAGGTGGTGCCATCAGCGGTGACCCAGTCACCATCAATATATGGTCGAATTGGATCTTTAACAAAGTCATGGTCTGTTTCTTCATTTTTCTGTGGGACCATGTCAAGGTGCGCTTGCAGTACAACCGCTTTCTTACCTTCCATGCCAGGTGTGGCTGGCTTTTTAATGAATACGTTACCTACGTCATCTCTTTTTACTGCTAGGCCTTGCTTGGTGGCCCAGCTGACAATGTATTGTGCCAGTGCTTCTTCATGTTTGGATGGGTGAGGGATTGAACAAATCTTGTCAAAAAATTGCCAGACAATTTGTGGCGATAGGGTGCTAATTTCAGAATGAGTATCAGACACGGTTCACTCCTAGTTAATAATTGTATTACTTCATTTAGGCGTACAGGATGCCAAGAATAACACCAGATACAAGCTTGTAGGAAAGGAAATTCGCCAAATAGATAGATTTTATTTTTGCATAGCTACGCGTGATGATAGAAAACAACACCAAAACACTATTAGTGAAAATTTATTACCTTTTTTATTCTTTTTTGATTAAATAGTGCGCCATTAAAAACTGCAATCACTTGAAGTTGTAATTTAATTACATTGTGGTATATTGATTACCAACTTCGAAAGAAGAAAAATGCTTAATGGATGAGTCCGTTCTATCGCCTCCAAGGAACCGAGAGTAATTTGTCTGTGTTCAATTGACTATTAAGGTGATATTTATGAAAGGTTTACCATCTGCAACTTACTGGAAACGTGGTGCCATGTTTACGGGTAGGTTTATATATCCAACCAGTTTTGGTTACTAAGGATTCTCCGCTTATAGCAACTTCTTCTTTGGTCGTTAAGTACCCCCTTGATTTTAGAATTTACTTACAGTTTCAAACTGAATTGATTCACCAGCCACTCGAATTGAGTGGCTTTTTTTATGCCTGAAAATTCACTATCCATTTGAACCACGACCTAATCCATTCATGGTAGGCCTGCGATTTAAGTCACTAACCCGTCGAAAATAATAGAGGTGGAAAATAGCACTTTATGAACTTATAATTCATAGCCAATCGATTGCCCTGCTGGTTTTAGCTCGCTTTCTACTAGACAACGGATGCTATTATGCTAGAAAAGTTATTTAAGCTTAGTCAATATGGGACTAACGCTAAGACAGAATGTGTTGCTGGAATAACAACATTCTTAACAATGGCTTATATCATTTTTGTCAATCCAGCAATTTTGTCTGCCACGGGGATGAACCATGGAGCGGTGTTTGTCGCCACCTGTTTAGCTGCTGCCATTGGTTGTTTTGTGATGGGCTTTTGGGCGAATTTACCTATTGCTCAGGCGCCAGGTATGGGGCTGAACGCGTTTTTTACTTATTCCGTTGTGTTAGGGATGGGATACACCTGGCAAGTGGCACTCGCTGCTGTATTTGTTTCTGGCTGCCTTTTTATCTTGTTGAGCCTGGCCAAGATTCGAGAGCTTATCATTGACTCCATCCCTCTTTCGCTTCGTACGGGGATTTCCGCAGGTATTGGCTTATTTCTGGCGTTTATCGCGTTGAAAAATGCGGGTATTGTCGTAGCAAGCCCGGCGACCTTCGTTACTTTGGGTGATATCACCTCTTTGCATGCGGTTTTAGCTTGTTTAGGCTTTTTTGTCACCATTGGTTTGGTACAGCGCGGCGTAAAAGGTGCCGTGATGATCGCGATATTAGCCGTCACCGCTTTGGGCTTAGTGTTTGGTGATGTGCAATGGCAGGGGGTTGTGTCGGCCCCGCCAAGCATTGCTCCAACATTTTTGCAGTTGGATTTTTCTGGCCTACTCAATGTCGGCATGATCTCAGTGGTATTTGCCTTTCTTTTTGTTGATTTGTTTGATACTGCTGGCACTTTAGTTGGCGTCGCATCAAAAGCGAACTTGATAGGCAAAGATGGCAAAATTCCTAGATTGAGTAGAGCCTTGCTTGCCGACTCAACAGCTACGTCAATTGGTGCTCTGCTTGGCACTTCCAATACCACTTCTTATGTTGAAAGTATTTCTGGCGTAGCGGAAGGAGGGCGCACAGGACTCACAGCAGTTGTTGTTGGCGTTTTCTTCTTGCTTGCTTTATTCTTCTCCCCACTTGCGGGGATGATACCAGCATACGCGACCTCTGGAGCCTTGTTCTATGTGGCAATTTTAATGCTTTCCGGACTAGTGAGCGTAGATTGGCGAGATTTAACCGAGGCGGCCCCTGTCGTTGTCACGTGTTTATTGATGCCTCTAACGTTTTCTATTGCAGAAGGTATTTCGTTTGGTTTCATCTCTTATGCAGCAATAAAAATATTAAGCGGTAAGGGGCGCACAGTATCCATCAGTGTTTACGTGATGGCTGTTATTTTTATTGTGAAGTACACAATCGGTTAACCAATAATTTGAATAAGTTAGGTCATACAATGAGTAATAAATTCGTTATCACATGGGAAATGATGCATGGCTACTGTCGTCAATTGGCTGAAAAACAGATGCCAGCAGAGCAGTGGAAAGGTATTCTAGCGGTTAGCCGCGGTGGCTTAGTCCCTGCTGCTATTCTTGCTCGAGAGTTGGGCATTCGCTACGTTGATACAGTGTGTATTTCGAGTTACGACCACGATCACCAACGAGATATGAGCGTGTTGAAAGCGCCAGAGCATGATGGTGAAGGGTATTTGGTCATCGATGATCTAGTAGACAGTGGTGACACGGCAAGAAAGATCCGTGAGATGTACCCGAAAGCAAAATTTGTTACTGTGTGCGCAAAACCTGCAGGTAGTGATTTGGTCGATGAGTATGTGGTTGATATTGCTCAAGATACTTGGATTGAACAACCTTGGGACATGGCATTTGGCTATGTTGAACCAATCAACCGCAAGAGAAAATAATCCACTCTTGGCAGTTAAATTGCGAAATGGCCCTTTTAAGGGTCATTTTTTTGATTAAGATAGAGGCCAAAGCCACCCCTCAATAGATTAGATAAAGACATGTCAGAGATATCCAATACCAATTTATCCGAAGTGCTATTTGCAAAGCACAAGCAGGCCAAAGAGACCTCTGCATTGACAGATTATCTTCCCAGCAGCGAAACCATATTAGAGCAAAATAAGAAAGAAAATGGTATGGCGTGGTATAGAACGGTGCGAAGACTTCAGTGGGTTTGGCAAGGCGTTGACCCTATTGATCAAGAAGAAGTGCTCGCCAGGATCGCCTGCTCAATCCATTCGCGCACGCACGATGATTGGTTAGATACTGTCATGGGTTACCGAAGTGGTAATTGGGCGTTTGAGTGGACCAAACTGGGTATGAAATACCAAAGACGAGCGCACGATTTAGAGGGAGAAGATGCTGCTAATTCACTGTTTAGTGCGTCACTATGCTTTAGCATTGCAGGCTACCCGCATATAAAAAATGACACGCTAGCTCGTCAAGCACAAACTCTGGCGAACAATGCTTATACAGAGGCAGCGAAGAAAACCAAATACGTGATAAAGCCTATCGAGGTTCCGTATAAAAATAAGAAAATTGTGGCTAACTTGCACCTTTCCAACACCGAAAAGCCACAACCTGTAGTTATCGTCAGCGCAGGTTTAGACAGTTTGCAAACGGATATGTGGCGTCTGTTCCGAGACTACTTGGCGAAAAAAGATATTGCTATGTTGACGGTTGATATGCCCTCTTTGGGGCATAGCAAGCATTGGCCGTTAACCGAAGACACCAGTTGTTTGCACCAAGCGGTGTTAAATGAACTACCAAAAATCCCTTGGGTCGATCACCATAAAGTGGGCCTATTTGGCTTTAGGTTTGGTGGTAATGCTATGATTCGTCTGTCATTTCTAGAGCAAACGAAAATTAAAGCGTGTGTCGCATTAGGTGCGCCCGTACACGATATCTTATCGTCGCCCAGCAAGATGTCAGGCATGCCGAAAATGTACGTTGATGTGCTTGCATCAAGGTTGGGGAAATCGGTGGTTGATTTAAATAGTTTGTCGAGGCAGCTTGTTGCTTGGTCATTGAAAGTGCAGGGCTTTTTGACAAGCCGAAAGACCCGAGTACCGATTATGGCTTTGAGCCTAGAAAATGATTTTATTTCTCCATACTCGGATAATCAGCTTGTGGCGCTATTTAGTCATGGTGGCGAAGCAAAGAAAATCAGTAGTAATAAAATTTCACAGGGATATGAGCAATCCCTCGATTTAGCGATAAAGTGGTTGGAAAAAGAGCTATTTAGATGACATTTCCAGTTTTATAGTTAAGCATGTTAATAAGGAATTTATAAATACCCTACCATCATGCTTAATGTTGAAATGGAGAAGCAATATGTCTGATGTGATCAAGCACCCGACCCACTATCGTTTGTTATCTGCCTTAAAAGCCATTGGCCCCTATTTGAGAGAGCCCCAATCAAGTGAAGGGTACTATTTGTTTGATTGCTTGGCAGCTTGTGTGAATGATAAGAAATCTCCAGAAGAAAGAGAATTTTGGGGGTGGTGGTTGGAGCTTGAGAAAGGGGAAGGTGGCTTTGCGGCAAAATACTATATTGGACGTTACAACCTTGAAGGAGTATGGGAAGCCCATAGCATCCCGAAAAAAGCCGTCTCAGAGGTGAATCGGACTCAAGAAGACTTCCACAAGAAGTTAATAGAAACACTCAGCAATCAGTTTAGCTTGAAAGTGAAAATGCATGAAGAGTCGGTAGAGTTTGTCTAGTTTGAGTCACTTCCCTGAAATGGCCTCGCTTTATAACTTTAACGTTTACTTTTCGGCGTAACTCCATTTTACATACTGCTATTTTATAGAAAGGTGCTTTTTGGCACCTTTTTTCTTGTTTAATTGTCTACGGATTGTTAAAACATCTTCTCAGTTACAATTTCTACATTAGACATGGATATGGCAGAGAAACAACAAACAAGCAGTGATGCTTCAGGCAAGACTATTGTCGTTAAGTTGGGCACGAGCGTCCTGACCGGAGGCACGTTAGCGCTTGATAGAGCACATATGGTGGACTTGGTCCGCCAATGTGCGGAACTAAAAAAGTTGGGCCACTCTGTTGTCATTGTTTCTTCAGGTGCAATGGCGGCGGGACGTGAGCACCTAGGTTACCCAGCATTGCCTAACGCCATGGCGAGCAAACAGTTGCTTGCTGCGGTGGGGCAAAGCCAACTTATTCAAGTGTGGGAGTCACTGTTTGCTATCTATGGAATGAAAATAGGGCAGATGCTTCTTACTCGCGCCGATCTTGAAGACAGAGAGCGCTTTCTCAATGCCAGAGACACTATTAATGCGCTCGTCGATAATGACATTATTCCAGTAGTGAATGAAAATGACGCGGTAGCCACTAGCGAAATCAAAGTAGGAGATAACGATAATCTTTGCGCGCTGGTGGGTATTTTATGTGCGGCGGATAAGTTGTTGCTGCTGACTGACCAAAAAGGCCTGTTTACCGCCGATCCTCGTAAAGACCCCAATGCCCAGCTGATTAAAGAAGTCACCGCCATAGATGCTACTTTGAGAAAAATTGCCGGAGGTAGCGGCACGACCTTAGGGACAGGAGGGATGGCAACCAAATTACAGGCTGCTGATATTGCAAGGCGAGCGGGTATTGAAGTCATGATTGCCGCGGGAAGTGCGCACAATGTTATTCTAGATAGTATGAGTGATACGCCCCAAGGCACTCGATTTTTACCACTGGAAGAAGCACTGGAAAACCGTAAAAAGTGGATACTTGCCGGTCCCGCTGCGGTTGGCGATATCGTGATTGATGATGGTGCAGTCGTTGCGGTGATTAACAAAGGTAGCAGCTTACTGGCTAAAGGTGTCATTAAAGTCAGAGGCCAGTTTGCCCGTGGTGATGTAGCGAGAGTAACAAACAAACAAGGCGATCTGATCGCAAAAGGGCTGTCTAGTTATTCGAGTACTGACTTGGCTAAAATTGTTGGCAAGCACAGCAAGGATATCGTCAATATACTGGGCTATGACTACGGCTCTGAAGTAATTCACCGAGATGATCTTGTCGTGATACAAGACTAACGCAAGAGAAAGGGAAAGATGTTGGATCTTACTAAAATGGGTGAGGCTGCAAAACGCGCGTCGTATCACTTAGCGACAGCTTCTACCACACAGAAAAATTTAGCTTTGCAGACCATCGCGGATCAACTAGAGCTAAATTGCGACGCGATATTATTGGCCAATGAAAAAGATATTACGCTAGGCAGAGAAGCTGGCCTAGGTGAGGCGATGCTAGATAGATTGCAGCTTAATCAGCAGCGTGTCAAAGCCATTGCCGATGATGTGAGAAATGTGATTGGCTTGGCTGATCCTGTGGGTAGCGAAATCGACAGCAAAGTGTTGCCAAATGGTATGTCATTGGCGCGCCGTCGGGTGCCACTGGGTGTGGTTGGTGTTATCTATGAAGCGAGACCAAACGTCACCATTGATATCGCAGCACTTTGCCTCAAAACAGGTAATGCCAGTATCTTGAGAGGCGGAAAAGAAACGTTTTTTACTAATATTGAACTCGTTAAAGTGATTCAAATTGCCTTGCAAAAAGCAGGGTTGCCGTCCGAATCTGTACAATACATCGAAAAGCCAGATAGGGAATTGGTCTCTGCGTTACTCAAACTGGATCAGTTCGTGGATATGATCATTCCTCGAGGTGGCGCCGGGCTACATAAAATGTGCAAAGAAAATAGCACCATACCGGTAATTATCGGTGGATTTGGTATTAGTCATATATTCATTGATGAGAGTGCTGAATTATCTAAGTCAGTCGATATTGTCGAAAATGCGAAAACGCAGCGCCCATCAACCTGTAACACCGTCGATACCCTACTAGTGCATGAAAAAGTGGCCGCTCAAGTGCTACCTTTGTTAGCCGATAAGTTATCCGGCCGCGTGAAATTTGTCGCAGAACCTAAAGCAAAAGCCCACTTAAGTCATCTTGATAACCTAGTTGATGCTAAAGAAGGGGATTTCAATACAGAATGGCTGAGCCTGACGCTTGGCATAAAAGTGGTTCAAAATATCGATGAAGCCATCGAACATATGCGTAATCATAATGCCAGTCATTCAGATGCCATCATGACCAACAGTCTGAAAAATGCAGAGCGTTTTATTAACGCTGTCGATAGTGCGGCAGTGTATGTGAACGCTTCAACTCGCTTTACCGATGGGGCGCAATTTGGTCTTGGCGCTGAAGTGGCTGTGTCGACGCAAAAGCTGCATGCTCGTGGCCCAATGGGGCTTGAAGAACTCACCAGTTATAAGTGGGTTGGGAAAGCGGATTATTTGTCACGAGGCTAGAGTTGTTATCATGTGTTTAGAGATGTGCCCTAGATACATGATGTCATGGAGGTAATATGCATTGTCCATTTTGTTCAGAGAATGACACAAAGGTCATTGATTCACGTTTAGTTGCCGATGGCCACCAAGTGAGGCGAAGGCGGCAATGTCTTGCATGTCACGAGCGCTTTACTACATTTGAAAGCGCTGAGTTGGTCATGCCGAAAGTTGTTAAATCTAATGGCAACAGAGAGCCATTTAATGAAGATAAAATGATAGGCGGTATTCAGCGTGCGCTAGAGAAAAGGCCTGTTAGCGCAGATTCAATTGAGCTGTCAATTAGTATGATTAAATCTCGCTTAAGAGCCACAGGCGAGCGAGAAGTGGAGAGTGCCATGATAGGCAACTTGGTTATGGAGCAGCTCAAAGAATTGGACAAAGTGGCTTATATCCGCTTTGCATCAGTGTATCGAAGCTTTGAAGATATCCGCGAATTTGGCGAAGAAATCGCCCGGCTAGAAGATTAGTTTGGCGACAAGATGTCTACATACAGTTCAATAGATTATCAACTAATGCTACGCGCCATCGAACTGGCGAAAAATGGCATGTACACTACGGCTCCGAATCCCAATGTCGGCTGTGTGATTGCTCATGGCGATGATGTGGTGGGTGAGGGATTCCATTATCGGGCTGGTGAGCCTCACGCAGAAGTCCATGCACTGAAAGCTGCCGGTAACAAAGCCAAAGGCGCGACGGCTTATGTAACGCTAGAGCCTTGTTCACACTATGGCAGAACGCCTCCTTGTTCTGAAGCGTTGATCAAAGCTGGCGTGAGCAAAGTTATTTGCGCGATGAAAGACCCGAATCCCAAGGTTGCAGGTCAAAGCATCAAGATGCTAAGAGATGCGGGCATAGAAGTGTTGGTAGGACTAATGCAGCCAGAAGCTGAAATGCTTAACCGCGGTTTTATCAAACTCATGAAAACGGGCTTGCCGTTCGTTCAACTAAAAATGGCGGCGAGTATTGACGGGCAAACAGCACTATCTAATGGTGAAAGCCAGTGGATCACTTCAAAGCTAGCTCGCAGTGATGTGCAGCTATTTCGAGCAAAATCTTGCGCCGTGTTATCGACAAGCAAAACGGTAACGGATGACAATGCCTCACTCAATGTTCGCTGGACTGAGCTTCCCGATTGCTGTCAAGAGAAGTACCATCAAGCTCAGTTAAGGCAACCTGTACGAGTTGTCTTAGATAAAAATCAAACGCTTAATCCTTCTTTAAAGCTGTTCAATACCGATGGTGAGGTGATCGTCGTTGGTAACCAAGCCGGGCAATATGCTGCGAAGCTCAATCAAGATGGCCAATTTGATCTAGCAGAGTTGTTTCGCTCTCTAGCTACAACGCATCACATTAACCATCTATGGGTTGAAGCAGGTGCCACATTAGCGAGTTCGCTAATTAAAGCTGGGTTGGTGGATGAATTAGTGTTATATCTAGCGCCTAAAATCATGGGCAGTGACGGAAAAGGTCTATTTGGAGCGCTTGGGCTGCAATCTATGCAAGATGTGATAAACATCGAGATAAAGGATGTGCGCCGAGTGGGGCCCGATTTGCGCCTCATTGCAACGATTGAAGACAAACAATAGTAACGATATTGACGGGAATTTATGTTTACGGGAATTGTTGAAGCGGTAGGTACGCTTAAAGCATTGGAGCGAAAAGGCGGCGACATGAGAGTCAGCGTTCAAGCCGGCTCTTTGGACATGTCCGATGTTAAACTCGGTGACAGTATTGCAACCAATGGTGTGTGTTTAACCGTCATTGAAAAAAACGCCGATGGTTTTAAAGCCGATCTCTCGATTGAGACGCTTAACAAATCAGGTTTTGCCGATTATAGCGTCGGTGATAGCGTGAATTTAGAAAAAGCAATGCTGCCGACGACACGTTTTGGCGGTCATATTGTCTCTGGTCATGTGGATTGTGTCGGCACCATTACAGGAGCTCAACAAAAAGGACGGGCAACGGAATATTGGGTCGAAATCCCAAAAGAATACAGCAGATATGTGGCTGAAAAAGGCTCGATTACCGTCGATGGCATCAGCTTAACCATTAATGATGTGGCTGAGCATTCGTTCAAGCTTACCATCGTCCCCCATACTTCAAGTGAGACCACAATAAGTGACTTCCAGGTTGGTAAGAGAGTCAATATCGAGGTGGATTTGCTCGCTCGATATATGGAAAGGTTATTGCTCAGTAAACAAGAGGCGCAGCAACCAGAATCTAGGCTGACGATGGACTTTCTTCGAGATAACGGTTTTGCTTAATTTAGGTATAAAAACAATCCCTATGCGTACTTGACTGCATAGGGATTTTGCTTTTTATCATCTTGTTAAATTCCTATTAGATATTGCTCACAATTCTATGCTAGAATCCGTCGGTTCTCACTGGTTAAACATGGTTAAAGGAAAACATATGAAAGTTATCGAGGGTGGCTTCCCAGCACCAAATGCGAAAATCGCGATAGTAATTTCTCGTTTTAATAGTTTTATTAACGAAAGCCTTCTTTCTGGTGCAATCGATACTTTGAAGCGTCATGGTCAAGTCAGTGATGACAACATCGTTGTTGTGCGTTGCCCTGGAGCGGTAGAGCTTCCACTGGTTGCCCAGCGTGTTGCAAAAACTGGTAAATATGATGCTATTGTTTCTTTAGGAACGGTTATTCGTGGTGGTACACCACACTTTGAGTATGTATGTAACGAGTGTAATAAAGGTTTAGCGCAAGTGTCTATGGAGTACAGTATTCCTGTTGCATTTGGCGTGTTAACTGTTGAAACGATTGATCAGGCTATCGAACGTGCGGGAACCAAGGCTGGAAATAAAGGTGCAGAGGCAGCACTTAGCGCACTCGAAATGATTAACGTTCTATCTGAAATTGATTCTTAATGGGGGCGAGTGTGAAACCAGCCGCACGACGTAATGCACGTCAATTTGCTTTGCAAGCGATCTACTCTTGGCAAATCACCAAAGAAAATGTTGCTACAGTAGAAGAGCAATTTTTATCCGGTGGTAAGTATGATGAAGAAGAGCATCATGCAGCAGAGCCAGCATTAACAGCACCGGAAACGGATGTGACTTACTTCCGAGAGCTATTGACAGGTGTCGTGCTAAATCACACAGAGCTAGATAGCAAACTAAGACCGTACCTATCTCGTCCAATGCAAGATCTGGATATGATGGAATTGGCGTTGCTACGTTTGGCAATGTACGAAATGACTCGTCGCGAAGATGTCCCTTACAAAGTGGTCATTAACGAGGCGATTGAATTGGCAAAAGTATTTGCGGCCGAAGACAGCCACAAATTTGTCAACGGAGTGCTAGATAAAGCAGCTCCCCATGTTCGCATAAAGTAATACCCATTCAAAAAGGCCAGCATTCGCTGGCCTTTTTTCTCTCTTCAATTTGAAACCATTGACCGATTGCACAATGAATGAGTTTAATTTAATTGATAAATATTTTGTTGGTAAGCAGAACCAGCGAAAAGACGTTTTATTGCCTATAGGTGATGATTGCGCGGTAGTAAAAGCACCCGACAATGCAGCCATCGCCATCAGTACCGATACTTTAGTCGCGGGTACCCATTTTTTGGCAGACGCTGATCCTGCTCTAGTCGCACATAAGGCGCTTGCTTCAAATTTGAGCGATCTGGCAGCCATGGGCGCGACGCCAGCTTGGGTATCGCTGGCTTTGACTTTACCTGATGTGAATCCGTCTTGGCTAGACGCATTTACCGAGTCTTTTTATGAGCTTGCAGATTATTTCAGCGTTCAGCTAATAGGTGGAGATACGACGAAAGGCCCTTTGAGTATGACGTTAACGGTTCAGGGTTTTGTCCCCGAGCAGCAACCTTTAACCCGGCGTGGCGCTAAGGTTGGCGATTGGATTTATGTCACCGGGTGCCTCGGTGATAGCAAGGCAGGCCTAGAAGTCATCTTAGATAGCTCAAAGCGAAGTAAATCGTGCGCCAGAGAGTTGGAGAAAAAACATTATCTCACCATGCCAAGAATATTAGTTGGGCAAGCACTTCTACCCATTGCAAGCTCTGCTGTGGACATTTCCGATGGGTTGATCGCAGATCTCTCCCATATTTTAAAAGGCTCTAATGTGGGTGCGCAGCTTGATGTGGATTTACTGCCTGTCTCTAAAGAATTGACTTCGTATTTAGCCGACTCTGAGCTGGCTAAGCAATACGCGTTAAGCAGTGGTGAAGAGTATGAGCTTTGTTTTACGGTATCAGAAGAACATCGTGGTTCTTTGGAGAGCGCTCTAGCGCACTGTGGGACAACGTTCACTTGTATCGGGCAAATTCGAGCTGGGGACAAACTTGAACTGCACTCGCAAGGAAAGGCCATCGATTGGCAGTTAGATGGATTTGATCACTTTGAGGATAACACGTTATGACTGATCCAAAATCTCTGATTTCACTCAAAAACCCATGGCATTTATTTGCAACTGGCTTTGGAAGTGGCTTATCTCCGATTGTCCCTGGTACCATGGGCACGATTGCTTCCATCCCCTTTTATTTGCTGCTGGTACAATTGCCAGCGCCCGCGTATTACCTAGTCGTTGTTCTGGCTTGTGTTATTGGCATCAAAATCTGCCAGGTTACCTCAGATGATATGGGTGTGCACGATCACGGCTCCATCGTTTGGGATGAGTTCGCAGGCTACTGGATCACCATGTTAGTGGTACCGTATTTGCACATCAATACGTTAGATTGGCGATGGGTGGTAGCCGGGTTCGTTATCTTCCGCTTTTTCGACATGGTAAAACCTTGGCCCATTAGTTGGTTGGATAAACGCGTTGGTGGCGGTTTTGGGATTATGGTCGACGATATCCTTGCAGGAATTATGTCGCTGATTGTCTTGACGTTGGTGGGGTATTATTTCGGCTGGATGTAGAACGTTAGGAGAAGGCTAGCTGTGAAAGAGCGAGCCTTCTCGGTATTTCTTTTCACTCGAGTCACTAACACTCAACTGCGTTTCACTTAAGCTTTTCTAAATCTGACTCAATTTCAGCGATTTTACAGGCGACCACTTTTTCGAGGTGTTTAAGATCTTGCAAAATCTTGGTCTTTACATCGACTTGGGCCATTTTTTCTGGTTTGGTGATGGTGTTCAACTCATCAATGACCAAGGTCAGGTTGCGATTGATTTCAGTGACTTCTTTGTATTGGTGGCTGCCGCTATCCACCAATACATTTTTGACTTGTCTTGGGTATTTAAACTTGACGCTTTTAGCGAACAGCTCGCCTTTTTGCTTACGAAAGTAAATTTTTAGTATGTCTTTATGGGCTTCTTGTCGAAGCGAGTAACGCTCAATTTGTTTTGGCTCTTGAATGCCAAGGCCAGTCAGATTTGGAAACATAATCGATCTCTGCTTTTTATTATCCCATCCAAGGATATTAGGTGTAGAAACGAGAAGTTGCCAACTTCTCTCTGCTGTTATTCGGATGCAATTTTGGCGACATTTTCTTTGAGTAACTGGTGTAACGCCTCTTGCTCTTGTTGGTTTAGTTGAGCGTTGCTTTCGTTAGTAATAATGAATAAATCCTCGGCTCGTTCACCTATGGTGGTGATTTTTGCTGCATGGAGATTAATGCCGAGTTCCGCGAACGTCGCGCCAACAATGGCCAGTAAACCTGGCGTATCAAGAGCGACCAATTCCATCAAGGTGCGCTTCTTACTTTTGGTTGGTAGAAAATCGACTTTCGTTGACACCTTGAAGTGTTGCAAATTCCTTGGTGTGCGGCGGCGTTTTATTTTGGTTTGCCAACCTTTTTCTAGCGCATTGGACAGGTGCTTAATCAACGTTCTATGACGATTACGCTCAATGGCTTTGCCGCGTTGATCAAGTACCATAAAGGTATCGAGAACAAAACCGTCTTTGCTGGTCATGACTTGGGCATCGTGGACGTTGAAATTACGCCTATCGAGTTCGGCGACCACATTGGCGAACAGCGCTTCTTGATCTTTGCAATAGACAAATACCTCGGTGCCCCCACGAGTGGCGTTTTTACTTATCAATACCAGTGGGAAGTCATGGCTTTCATGCTGCAAAATATGCGAGCAATGCCACGCAATCTGTTTGTGCGTGTGACGCAGAAAATAGTCGGCTTTAAATCGTTGCCAAAGCACTTCTATTTCTCTTGCGCTAAAGCCCTCTTTTCTGAGTAGCGCTGAGGCTAACTGCTGGTTATGACGAATTCTGTCACGTACATCAACGGGGTTCTCGAGTCCTCGTCTCAAAGCACGTTGAGTGGAATAAAATAACTCAGCGAGCAGTGTCCGTTTCCAGCTATTCCACAGTTCGGGATTGGTGGCGCAGATATCTGATACGGTAAGGCAGACCAGATACTCTAGGTATTCTTCATCGCGTACTTGTTTGGCAAATTCGGTGATAACTTCAGGATCGTAAATGTCTCTGCGCTGCGCTGTCACTGACATTAATAGGTGGTGTTTGACTAACCAAGAGACCAGTTTGGACTCAGGCTTTGATAAGCCGTGTTCAATACAAAAATCATAAGCTTCTTTCGCGCCAATTTCAGAATGATCACCACCACGACCTTTTCCAATATCGTGGAAAATGGCCGCTAGAATCAGCAGCTCTTTTTTCTGGATGCGTGGATAGACTTCACAACAGATTGGGTGTTTATCGTAATTATCGGGGTTATTGAATTTGTTGATGTGCTTGAGAAGTCGAATGCTGTGTTCGTCCACCGTATAGACATGAAATAGGTCAAACTGCATTTGACCAACAATTTGATTCCACTGTGGGAAGTAGGTGGCGAGCACGCCAAGTTTATGCATTAAGCTAAAAGCGCGAGTTAAACAGTTCGGGTGACGGGCCAGCTCCATAAACTTCTCACGAGCAGCCGGTATGGTGTGAAGAAACTTGTTTAATCGCCGCCTTGCAGTACGAAGCTGACGAAGTGTGCTTGGTGCCACGCTATCTATCGTTGAATCGTTGGCAATATGTAAGAACATATCTAATATCGATTCAGGGCGAGATTGAAATAAAGCGGGCATTCTTGCTTCAATGAGATGGCCTCGGCGCAGAAAGTCCTTGCTGAGCACCTCTGGTTCTTGTTCTATGCCATTGTTAAGGATGACTTGGTCGAAAATCTTTAGCAGCATTTTGTTTAGCTCTGCTACTCGCCGAAGGGTACGATAAAACTCCTTCATCATCATTTCGACGCCTCGGTTTCCTTCGCCTTGAAAACCTAGGTGTTCGGCGACCTGAGCTTGATGTGCAAAGGTTAATCGATTGTCATAACGTTTGAGTTCAATATGCAAGGCAAAGCGCACGCGCCATAAAAAGTTTTGGCACTCCACGAGCTCGCGATACTCAGCATCGGTTAAAAAGCCAAATCGACTCATTTCTAATAAGCTAGTCGCACCAAAATGTCTGCGTGCTACCCAGCTAAGGGTGTGAATATCTCTTAGCCCGCCAGGAGTCGATTTAATGTCTGGCTCAAGGTTGTATGTTGTATCATGATATCGAGCGTGGCGCGCTTTTTGCTCTTGTACTTTGGCTTGATAAAAGTCTTCACTGGGCCAAAATGACTTAGAAAGCACTTGCTCTTTCAGCTGTAAATAGATGGATTCATTACCCACTAAATATCGGGCTTCTTGCAAGTTGGTCGCCACGGTTAAATCTTCTCGGCCAATATGGGAACACTGGTTGACGGTTCTGACGGCATGGCCTATTTCTAAGCGCAGATCCCATAGAAAGGTAATAAATTGGCTGATTTTGGCTTCGGTTGATTCGGAGAGCTTGTCCTGTGATATCACCAGAATATCGATGTCAGACAGTGGGTGCAGTTCGCCTCTCCCATAACCCCCGACTGCAATCAATGCAATGTCAGACACATCGGATAACGCTAAAGATTGCCAGAGCTGAACTAATATCCCATCGATAAAGATGGAGCGCCCGGTAACAAGCTCGCTTACGGGTTGATGATTAAGGAACTGCTCTCTTTGTTGCTGAGTGAATAGCTCAAGTTGATGTTTGATATCTGAAATGGACAGGCACTCTGACGGTGGAATTTGAGAAGATTGTGCAGACATAAAAGGCTATCCATGAGCGAAATGGGCAATTCATTACAATCTATCAGATAAACTTAAATAAAAAAATGCCCCGAAAAAACGGGGCACTGTGATGATACTGGCTCGCAGTCTAAGCGACAATTGTAAGGCGCTAGTTTGTAGGGCGCTAGTTATGCAGTACTCGAGCGATGGTTTCTTCTTCTCGGAGGGTCAAAATCTCGCAACCTGTTGCGGTAACCAACAAGGTATGCTCCCACTGAGCAGAATTTTTGCCATCGCCAGTGTAAACCGTCCAACCATCTTCATCGTCCAGTTTACAGCCAAATTTTCCAGCATTGATCATTGGTTCAATTGTAAAGGTCATGCCTTCACGTAAAACGGTTGAGTCGTTGTTCTTGTAGTGTACGACTTGTGGCTCTTCATGAAACTCAGCGCCAATGCCATGACCACAATAATCCTTAACGATAGAGAATTTAGCGCGAGGATTATTTTTGTTGTTGGTCTTAATGTATTTTTCGATAGTTGTGCCGATTTCACCAAGTTTGACGCCGGGTTTTACTTTTTTGATGGCTAAATAAAGGCTTTCTTGCGCGACCATGCAAAGTCGTTTGTCAGCTGGTGAAACGTCACCAACAAGAAACATTTTTGAGGTATCACCATGAAAACCATCCTTAATCACAGTGATGTCGATGTTTACAATATCGCCATCTTTTAGTACCGCTGGTCTTTGAAAACCGCCGAGCTGTTGATCCTCTTCTGCAGGGATACCATGGCAAACCACGTGATTGATAGAAGTACAAATCGATTTTGGAAAGCCGTGATAGTTTAATGGGGCGGGAATTGCGTTTTGTACCTCTGTGATATGCTTGTGGCAAATCTGGTCTAATTCTTCAGTCGTCACGCCTGATTTCACATGCGGCTCGATCATTTCAAGGATCTCTGCGGCTAACTTGCCAGCGACACGCATTTTCTCAATTTCTTCGGCTGATTTGATATTTATAGACATCGACTTTCTCAAAGGGTTAGGGGAATTTCTACTCAGTGGCGATTATTTTAGCAGGAAGCCGTGAGAAAGTGTACGGCTATAAAACCTTGTCAAAGTTGTAGGTTTTAGAGGAGTTAAATGATTCCTCAAGGTTTTTCAGTGAAAAACCGAAAATTACCTGGTGTTTTCTTTTCGATTAACAATGAAATTTACTAGCCTTATACCCCTAAAATATGGTATAAAGCGCGCCGGATAGATGGTCTGTTTTCTCTGTACTAAGCGAGGCAGATTACGTCCAACTAAATTTTATCTTTAAATCACACACATTCCGACACATGTTCCGGGGTGCTTGAAGCGAAAGCGGTCAAGTCGGACACATGGGGGATGTGGAGGCCTAACCCCATAGAGGATTTTAAAATGGCAACTGTATCAATGCGCGATATGCTAAAAGCTGGTGTTCACTTCGGTCATCAGACTCGTTACTGGAACCCAAAAATGAAGCCATTCATCTTTGGTGCTCGTAACCGTGTACATATCATCAACCTAGAAAAAACTGTACCTATGTTCAACGATGCTCTAAACGAGCTAGCTAAAGTTGGCGAGAAAAAAGGTAAAGTTCTTTTCGTTGGTACTAAACGCGCAGCATCTGAAGCTGTTAAAGAAGCGGCAATTGCTAGCAACCAATTCTACGTAAACAACCGTTGGTTGGGTGGTATGCTAACGAACTACAAAACAGTTCGTCAGTCTATCAAGCGTCTAAAAGATCTAGAGTCTCAAGCTCAAGACGGCACTTTCGACAAGCTAACTAAGAAAGAAGCTCTAATGCGTACTCGTGAAATGGAGAAGCTAGAGAAGTCTCTTGGTGGTATCAAAGACATGGGCGGCCTACCAGACGCTCTATTCGTTATCGATGCTGACCACGAGCACATCGCTGTTAAAGAAGCAAACAACCTAGGCATCCCAGTTTACGCTGTAGTTGATACCAACTCTAACCCAGATGGCGTTGATTACATCATCCCAGGTAACGATGATGCAATCCGTGCAGTTCAGCTTTACCTAAACGCTGCTGCTCAAGCTGTATCTGAAGGTCGTAACAAAGACGTAGCTGAAGTTGCTGAAAAAGACGGTTTCGTAGAAGAAGCTGAATAATTGCGGCTCTGCTGACCTAGATGATGTGACATAAAATCGAAGCATTATCTAGGTTATAGTTTGCGTCAGGGGCCCATTAATTGGCCCCTGATTTTTACCCTATCCAGAATTAACTGAGGAATAGAGAATGGCTGTAACTGCTGCTCTAGTAAAAGAACTGCGCGACCGTACTGGCGCAGGTATGATGGACTGTAAGAAAGCGCTGAACGAAACGAACGGCGACATCGAACTAGCAATCGAGAACATGCGTAAATCTGGCGCTGCAAAAGCTGCTAAAAAAGCAGGTAACGTAGCGGCTGAAGGTACTATCATCATCAAAGACGCTGATGGTGTTGCGGTTCTTCTAGAAGTTAACTGCCAAACTGACTTCGTAGCAAAAGATGCTAACTTCACTGCATTCGCAGAGAAAGTTGCAGCAGACGCTCTAGCATCTAAAGCATCTACTGAAGAGCTAGTTGCTAAATTCGAAGAAGAGCGTATTGCTCTGGTTGCTAAAATTGGCGAAAACGTGAACATTCGTCGTGCTCAATACATCGAAGGTGCTGCTCTAGCAACTTACCGTCACGGTGAGAAAATCGGTGTTGTTGTTGCTGGTGAAGGTGACGCTGAAACTCTTAAGCACGTTGCAATGCACGTTGCTGCGTCTCGCCCTGAGTACGTTAACCCTGAAGATGTACCAGCGGAAGTTGTAGAAAAAGAGAAAGCGGTTCAAGTTGAAATCGCAATGAACGAAGGTAAACCTGCTGAGATCGCTGAAAAGATGGTTGTCGGCCGTATGAAGAAGTTTACTGGTGAAATCTCTCTAACTGGTCAAGCGTTCGTAATGGAGCCTAAGAAATCTGTAGGCGAAATCCTAAAAGAGCGCGGTGCAACAGTATCTACTTTCGTTCGTCTAGAAGTTGGTGAAGGCATCGACAAAGGCGAAGAAATAAGCTTTGCTGAAGAAGTAGCACAAGCGCAGAAAGGTTAATCTTAGCGCTCAGTGTTCATAAATTAGACCGTAGCCAAGGCTGCGGTCTTTTTGTGAGTAGCGTCTCGGTGTGCAGTGACGATTTAATATTTAACTGGTTTCGCTCCTCTTAAGTGTTAAATCATGACTGTTATATATCTAAGTCATTTAATACAACGACTCTCATTTTTGGAAGGAAAAGTCCATGACAACGAACCCTAAACCAGAATATCAACGCATCCTATTAAAACTCAGTGGCGAAGCGCTACAAGGTGAAGAAGGTTTTGGTATTGATCCTACGATTCTTGATCGTATGGCCCAAGAGGTCAAAGAGTTGGTCGAACTTGGCGTTCAGGTTGGTGTTGTAATTGGTGGTGGTAACTTGTTCCGTGGAGCAGGGCTAGCGGAAGCGGGCATGAACCGTGTGGTTGGCGATCATATGGGCATGCTTGCCACTGTGATGAATGGCTTAGCAATGCGTGATGCACTGCACCGTGCTTACGTTAATGCTCGTGTCATGTCGGCGATTCCATTGAATGGTGTGTGTGACGATTACAACTGGGCTGACGCAATCAGTCAGCTTCGCCAAGGCCGAGTGGTGATCTTTTCTGCAGGTACGGGCAACCCATTCTTTACTACAGACTCAGCAGCCTGTTTACGTGGCATCGAAATTGAGGCCGATGTGGTATTGAAAGCGACCAAAGTCGATGGCGTATTTACCGCAGATCCTGTAGCCAACCCAGACGCGGAGCTGTATGATAAGCTTTCTTACCAAAGTGTTTTAGAAAAAGAGCTTAAAGTGATGGATTTAGCGGCATTTACGCTAGCTCGTGATCACAAAATGCCTATTCGCGTATTTAATATGAACAAGCCAGGTGCATTACGCCGTGTAGTGATGGGTGAGGCTGAAGGCACACTGATCAGTGAGTTGTCTGAATAACGTCGCTGATAAGTTATGCACTCTATGTAACCCAGTTAAATACCCAATAGATATCTCTATAGTACAGAGCACAACATATTAAGGTGAAATTGTGATTGACGAAATCAAACTAGAAGCGCAAGAGCGCATGGAAAAAAGTGTTGAAGCACTAAAAAATAACCTCGCTAAAGTTCGTACTGGCCGTGCTCACCCAAGCCTACTGTCTGGTATTTCAGTCGAGTATTACGGCGCAGCGACGCCACTTAACCAAGTCGCGAACGTCATTGCAGAAGATGCACGTACTTTAGCGATTACTGTTTTTGATAAAGAGCTGGCTCCGAAAGTAGAAAAAGCCATCATGCAATCGGACTTGGGTTTGAACCCTATGTCAGCAGGCACTGTCATTCGTGTACCACTTCCACCACTAACAGAAGAGCGTCGTAAGGACTTGGTTAAAATCGTACGTGGTGAAGCGGAAGGTGGCCGTGTTGCTATCCGTAACATCCGTCGCGATGCGAACAGTGAGCTTAAGGCGTTGCTAAAAGACAAAGAGATCTCTGAAGACGAAGATCATAAAGCGCAAGACGAAATCCAAAAAATCACTGACTCTGCGGTTAAGAAAGTAGATGAAGTTCTTGCTGCAAAAGAAAAAGAGTTGATGGAAGTTTAATTTTTTCGATAAACTCGCCTATCAAATTACGCTGTGCTGACAGACGGCGCAGCGTTTCTTTACACAATTCATACGCCCATTTATAGACGCTTTATCTTAATATGCAAAACTCACAACTCCCCTTAGAAGCCATGCCAAAGCACATTGCGATAATCATGGATGGAAACGGCCGTTGGGCGAAAGCTCAGGGCAAGCCAAGAGTATTTGGTCATAAAAATGGTGTGGTGGCGGTGAGAGAAAGTATATCAACCGCGGCCAAATTGGGCGTCAAAGCCATTACATTATTTGCATTTAGTAGTGAAAATTGGCGTCGCCCAGAAGAGGAAGTCGGTGTTCTGATGGAGCTGTTTATCACCGCTCTATCGACCGAAGTGACCAAATTACACAAGAATAATCTCAAGCTGCGTGTCATTGGTGATATATCGCGATTTAGTGCTCGTTTACAAAAGAAAATCGCTAAGGCTGAGGCGACTACGGCGGAGAACACCGGCATGGTGGTAAACGTGGCGGCGAACTATGGCGGTAAATGGGACATTGCCCAAGCTGCTCGGAGCGTGGCTGAAAAAGTCGAACAAGGCGAACTCTGTGCTTCTGATATCTCCGAAGACGTGCTGGCGAAACACATGATGATGTCCGATTTGCCAGAAGTGGACTTGTTGATTCGAACGAGTGGCGAATGCCGCATAAGTAACTTTCTGCTTTGGCAAATAGCCTATGCTGAAATATACTTTACTCCGACTTATTGGCCTGATTTTAAAGAAGAGAGTCTAATTGAAGCTGTGACTTGGTTTATCAACCGCGAACGAAGATTTGGCTGTACAGGCGAACAAATCAAAGCACTACTAGAAAAATAAATACAAGGTTCATAGAGTTTGAAGCAAAGAATAATCACAGCGCTTATCTTAGCCCCACTTATTATTTTGGGGATTTTTGTCTTACCCCTCCCATGGTTTGTCGTTGGGATGGCCTTTATCGTCACACTGGGATTTTGGGAATGGACTCAGTTTGTAAAAAACAATTCTCGATTGATGGCGATTGTCCCTGCGCTTCTCGTTGGTGCTGCCAGTCTTTATTTTATCCCTTTTAGTCATCAAAGTTTAAATCAGCACCTGCCTGAATATTACGTTATTTTAGGTATTGGCGCGTTGTGGTGGATTGGCTCAAGCGTATTTGCGATCACCTATCCTAAATCTCGTTCACTTTGGGAGCAGAACAATATTGCCCGCCACCTTTTTGGCATATTGACCTTAGTGCCCTTTTTCTGGAGTGTGTTATTGCTAAGGGCTGAAGGCTGGGCGAATGACCCGTATCACGGTGCTAAGATTGTTTTGTTTGTCTGTTTGATCGTATGGGCTGCCGACACTGGCGCTTACTTTACTGGAAAAAGCATTGGTAAGCGTAAGATGGCACCACATGTCAGCCCAAATAAAACCATTGAGGGGCTGATCGGCGGTATTATTACCGCAATTATCGTGGCTTGGCTATCAGCACAATACTTCCATGTTGAGTTTGAAAGCCCCCTTGCTATGATTATGATAACCTTGTTAACCGTTGTGTTTGCGGTATTAGGTGATCTGGTGGAAAGCATGTTTAAACGCGTTTCTGGTGTGAAAGACAGCAGTAACATTATCCCTGGGCATGGTGGCGTGTTAGACAGGATCGACAGTCTGACCGCGGCTTTCCCTATCTTTGCGCTTCTGTACTTACTTTTTTAGTACACTCTCAGGCTTCTTTTCTCATGGTTAATTCGGTTACTCTTTTCTATGCATAAGTTAACAATATTAGGTGCGACGGGCTCGATAGGCGCGAGCACTCTGCGAGTCGTAGAGCAAAACCCAGATAAATACTCCATTGTTGCTCTAGCCGCAGGCAGTAACGCGAAAAAAATGGCGGAGCTGTGTCGTCAGTATCAGCCGAAATATGCGGTGATGGCTTCTACTGAAGCGGAGAAACAATTACGCCTCTTGCTTGATAAAGATAACTTATCGACTCAAATCATGAGCGGTACTGAAGCGGCTAGCCACGTTGCTGAGTTAGATGAAGTGGATATCGTGATGGCAGCCATTGTTGGCGCAGCGGGTTTATTACCTACGTTAGCGGCAGTAAAGGCTGGCAAGCGGGTGCTATTGGCAAATAAAGAAGCCTTGGTGATGTCCGGGCAGATATTTATCGATGCGGTGGAAAAACATGGCGCTGAGCTACTGCCTATTGATAGTGAGCACAATGCAATATTTCAATGTATGCCAAAGGAAATACAAGCCCAGCTTGGGCGATGTGATTTACATCAACACGGCATCTCTGAGATTTTGTTAACTGGCTCGGGCGGCCCGTTTAGATATAGCGACGTGGACAGTTTGGTTAATGTCACTCCAGCTGAAGCGATTGCACACCCAAATTGGTCGATGGGCCCTAAGATTTCCGTGGACTCTGCCACCATGATGAATAAAGGCTTAGAGTACATTGAAGCTAAATGGTTGTTTAATGCTCAGCAAGATCAATTAAAAGTACTGGTTCACCCTCAGTCTGTTATTCACTCTATGGTGCAATATAAAGATGGCTCAGTGTTAGCGCAAATGGGCGAACAGGATATGGCAACACCCATTGCTTATGGCATGTCCTATCCAAACCGAATTCAATCAGGTGTTAAAGCCCTTAACTTTGCCGACGTAGGTGAACTCACTTTCATGAAGCCTGATTTCTCTCGTTACCCTTGTTTGAAATTAGCCATCGAAGCTTGCTATCAAGGCCAACACGCAACAACCGCATTGAATGCCGCGAATGAAATTGCCGTGGATGCTTTTCTCAAAAACCAATTACGCTTCACTGATATCAGCGCTATTACAGACAGTGTGTTATCCAAAATAGATGCCTCTGTCTCTCGTTACGATGTGCTCGACTTGGAAAGCGTGCTAGAGGTCGATAGAATGGCCCGTAACTATGCGGCAGAGAAATTGAGCGGATAATATGACCGGATTTTTGTGGGATTTTGCTTCTTTTATTGTAGCTCTTGGTGTCTTAGTGTCTGTTCACGAGTACGGCCATTTTTGGGTAGCCAGACGCTGCGGAGTAAAAGTAGAGAAATTTTCCATAGGGTTTGGCAAGTCATTATGGAGCCGAGTGGGCAAAGACGGTACTGAGTACTCAGTGTGTGTTATCCCGCTTGGTGGCTATGTTAAAATGCTTGATGGTCGTATCGATGACCTCACCGAAGAGCAAAAACCGTTCGCCTTCGACCACAAGACGCTGTGGCAGCGCACTGCAATTGTTGCCGCAGGTCCTATCTTTAACTTCTTGTTGGCTATTGTGGCTTATTGGCTGGTATTCATTATTGGCGTTCCCACAGTCAAGCCAGTGATAGGTCAAATCGCCCCTTCCTCTATCGCTGCGCAAGCAGGTTTACAATCTGGTATGGAACTAAAAGCCATATCCGGCGTCAAAACCGCTGATTGGGAGTCCGTCAATATGAGGTTGATTTCTCATATTGGCGATAAAAGCCTAACGATGACGGTGTCGCCTAAAAACGATATCGGAGTGGTAGAAACCAAAACCTTGGATTTGGCAAGCTGGCATTTTGACCCCGAGAAAGAGTCAGCCATGCAAGCGCTTGGCATCACGCCCTATAGCCCCAAAGTATTGCTTACATTATCAAATGTAGTAAAAGGTGGTGCGGGTGAGAAGTCTGGGCTTCAGGCGGGAGACACTTTAGTTAGTCTTAATGGCAAAGCGCTAAATAACTGGCAACAGGTGGTGAAAGGTATCCAAGGAAGCCCTAATCAACAAGTCAAATTGACGGTTGAACGAAAAGGGAAGATGGTGGATATTAGCCTGCTTCCCGGTCAAAAGACATTATCTAATGGTAAAGTGATCGGGTTTGCTGGGATTGTTCCTTCCGCTGAGCCTTGGCCAGAAGATTACAAAATTGACTTGAAGTACGGAGTAGTCGATTCAGTAGGAAAAGCGATTGAAAAGACAGGTCAAGTCATTGCGCTAACCGCAAGCGTGCTTAAAAAGCTAATTGTTGGTGATATAGGATTAAACAACTTAAGTGGACCCATCTCGATTGCAAAAGGAGCGGGCACCACTGCTGAACATGGATTGGTTTACTTTTTAGGGTTTCTGGCACTCATAAGTGTTAACTTAGGCATCATTAACCTGGTTCCTTTACCAATGCTTGATGGGGGACATTTACTGTTTTTTGCAATTGAAGCTGTTATTCGCCGACCTGTTTCCGAGAAGGTCCAAGAAATGGGATATAGAGTGGGCGGTGCGATTATTTTTTCTTTAATGGCATTAGCCATTTTTAACGATTTTACACGCCTATAGAGCAGTAGTATCAAGGAATAACTAGAACCAAGATGGCAATGAAAAAAATATTGTTAGCCACGTTGTTAGCAACAAGTGTATGTGCAAATGCCGCCGATAGCGTAACGAGTCCCCAAACTCAGTCCAGTATAGACAATTTCGTAGTTAAAGATATCAAAGTTGAAGGCTTGCAGAGAGTCACTCTTGGTGCAGCTCTGCTCGAAATTCCGGTGAGAGTGGGTGATAAAGTTGATAGTCGAGATATCGCTGATACCATTCGCTCAATGTACGCTTCAGGCAACTACGAAGATGTGCAGGTATATCGTAATCACGATGTTCTGATTATTAAGGTTAAAGAAAGGCCGACGATTGCGAGTATTTCTTTTTCTGGCAATAAAACGATAAAAGATGAACAGCTAAAGAAGAACTTGAATGCGTCAGGGATCAGTGTTGGTGATGCTTTAGATCGCACCACCTTGACCAACATAGAAAAAGGGCTAGAGGACTTCTATTACAGTGTAGGCAAATACAATGCTACGGTGAAAGCTGTCGTCACGCCATTGCCGCGTAATCGTGCTGATCTCAAATTTGTCTTTACTGAAGGGCCATCTGCTGAAATCAAGCAAATTAACCTGATTGGCAACAAAGTTTTCTCAACCAAGACCTTGCTTGAACACTTCAATTTAAAAGCCGATGTGGCTTGGTGGAATTTCTTATCTAGCGACAAGTACCAAAAGCAAGAGCTCGCGGGTGATTTAGAGTCGCTGAAGTCTTTTTATTTGGATCGTGGCTACTTAAAGTTTCAAATCGTCTCTACAGAAGTCTCTATCTCTCCTGATAAGAAAGGCGTGTACATTACCTTAGTGCTGAACGAAGGTAAGCCTTACACCGTGAAGAAGGTCGAGCTACGCGGCAATCTGGTTGGTGAGAGAAGCAAATTTGAAGCGCTGATCCCGTTTAAATCAGGTGATACCTACAATGGCTCTGAAGTGACGCGACTTGAAGATGGTATCAAGAAGGACTTAGGCCAATCTGGCTACGCTTACCCGAAAGTACAAACGATTCCACAATTTGATGACAAAAACCATCAGGTGACCTTGATTGTTAATGTTGAGCCTGGCAAACGTATGTACGTCAAGGACATCAAATTTAAAGGCAATACCGCCACCAAAGATGAAGTTCTGCGACGTGAAATGCGCCAGATGGAAAGCAGCTGGCTCAATTCTAAAGATGTAGAAACGGGCAAAACCCGATTAAACCGAACTGGTTTCTTTAAGTCGGTCAATGTCAAGACTGAGCGTGTCCCTGGTAGTTCTGATGAAGTGAACGTGGTCTACGATGTCCAAGAAGCGAACTCAGGCAGTGTCAACTTTGGTGTGGGCTATGGTACCGAGTCAGGTGTCAGCTTCCAAGCCGGGGTGCAACAAGATAACTTCTTAGGCACGGGTAATCGCGTTGGTATTAATGCCATGACGAACGATTACTCAAAAAACGTCACCTTGAGTTACACCGACCCATATTGGAATTTAGATGGTGTCAGCCTTGGCGGCAAGATTTTCTATAACGAGTTTGAAGCTTCTAACGCAGGTATTGTTGACTACACCAACAATAGCTATGGTACCAGTTTAACTTGGGGCTTCCCTGTAGACGAATTGAATCGTCTTGGTCTTGGGGTTGGCTATACCCACAATGACATCGGTAACGTGCCGACCTACATTCAGGCGGAAAACTTTGCCAAAAGTATCGATCAATATGGTAACAGTAACCTGATCACCAACGATTACGATGTAAACTTCACCTGGACTCGCAATGCCTTAGACAGATCGTACTTCCCAACTGCGGGTAACTATCAGAGTGCGTCATACAAAATTACGGTGCCAGGGTCAGGTGCTCAGTACTTTAAAATGCAGTATGATGTGCGCCAATATATACCGCTCACGAAAAAACATGATTTTACTCTGTTAATGCGTGGACGTTTAGGCTACGGTAACGGTTATGGTCAAACAAATGGGAATGATAATCTCTACCCATTTTATGAGAACTTTTATGCGGGTGGTTTCTCTACGCTGCGCGGGTTTAGTCCTAATACCGCAGGTCCAAAAGCGGTCTATCGGGATTACTCAGGTTCAAATAATGGCGAAGACTATGTAACCAGTGATTCGGTAGGTGGTAACGCGACTTGGCTTGCAAGCATGGAGCTGATCGTACCAACGCCATTTGCTTCGGATGAAGCACAAAGCCAAATACGTACTAGTATTTTTGTGGACATGGCGAGTGTGTGGGATACGGAATTCAACTATGATCCATCCCAAGTAAAATATGGAAATCAGTACTATTACGATTATTCTAGTCCGTGGAATTATCGTGCTTCAACAGGTGTAGCATTGCAGTGGATGTCTCCGATGGGACCACTTGTCTTTGCTGTGGCTAAACCATTGAAAATTTATGATGGCGATAACGAAGAATTCTTCACATTTACTATCGGTAGAACCTTCTAACCAAAGGATATAATTTTGAAAAACTTGATGAAAGCGGCTGGTATTAGCCTATTGTTATTGACGACTTCTTTTTTTGCTAATGCAGCGCAAGCAGCTGAAAAAGTGGCTTATGTGAACACCCCAGAAGTATTTCAAGCTTTGCCACAGCGCGAAGTGGTGATGAAGCAGATGCAACAAGAGTTCAAGGACAAGGCCGCTGAACTGCAAAGTATCAAAGCGCAGGCACAGGAAAAAATCAAAAAGCTTCAACGCGATGGTTCTATCATGAGTCAATCTGACGTGGAAAAACTGCGTATTGAGATTAGCCAATTAGAGTCAACCTACAAAATTAAAGGTCAAGCTCTAGAGCAAGAGTCTCAGCGCAAAGAAGCGCAAGAAAGACAAAAACTGTTCCAAACTATCCAAGCAGCGGTAGCGAAAGTGGCGAAGAAAGACGGCTACGACATGGTTGTCGATATCCAAGCGCTACGCTACGCTAATCCTAAGTATGATATTACTCAACAAGTTATCAAAGAGCTGAAATAAATAAAATATGGCTGAGCTGACTTTAGCGCAATTAGCCAATATCACGGGTGGCGAGCTTTACGGTGATAAAGACGCCACAGTGACAATGGTTGCGCCTATGGACAAATCTGAGGAAGGTCACGTGACCTTCCTTTCTTCACCTAAGTATGCCAAGCACTTAACTGATTGTAAGGCCACGGTGGTGATGGTAAAAGACGCACAGCGTGAGCTGTGCAATACGAATGTGTTAGTGGTTGCAGATCCTTATGTCGCTTTTGCGAAAGTCGCTCAAGCACTGGATATTACCCCAGCACCAGCTGTTGATATCGCCCCATCTGCGGTGATTGATGAAACAGTAAAGATTGGCAGTGGTGTCTCTATTGGCGCTAACGCCGTTATAGAGTCTGGTGTTTGTCTAGGCGATAATTCTGTGATTGGTGCGGGATGCTTTATTGGCAAAAATGCGAATATTGGCTCGAATACTAAACTGTGGGCGAATGTGACGATTTATCATGATGTACAGATTGGTCAAGATTGCCTAGTCCAATCTAATACCGTGATAGGTTCAGATGGTTTTGGCTATGCCAACGAGAAAGGTGAGTGGATCAAAATTCCTCAGTTTGGCTCGGTAGTGATCGGCAATCGAGTCGAGATTGGCGCTTGTACCAGTATTGATCGCGGCGCACTCGAAGATACCATTATTGAAGATAATGTGATTATCGATAACCAAATGCAAATCGCTCATAACGTACGAATTGGCTATGGAACAGCGATGGCTGGCGGTACGATTGTCGCTGGCAGTACAACCATTGGTAAGTATTGTGCCATTGGTGGCGCTTCGGTGCTAAATGGTCATATTGAGATTGCCGATGGTGTGACCATCACTGGTATGGGTATGGTCATGAGAAGCATTCCTGAGAAAGGCATGTATTCTTCAGGCATCCCACTACAGCCAAATAAAGAATGGCGCAAGACCGCTACACGAGTTCATCGAATTGATGAAATGAACAAGCGACTCAAAGCGGTTGAAAAGAAACTGGAAGACAATTCAGATTCTTGATGGCTAAGTGCCATTTTTCAGTCATTTGGCGTAGAATTGGGCGTATTTTTAAAAAGGCTCGCGAAATGCGAGCTTTTTTCGTTTATAATGCGCGCTATTAAAAATTAAACGAAATATTTTGCATAGGAAAATGACTTTGACTACTGAAAATAAAACGATGAATATCACGGAGATACAAGAGCTTTTACCCCATAGATATCCTTTTCTATTGATCGATCGTGTTATTGATTTTCAAGAGGAAAAGTATCTGACTGCGATCAAAAATGTTTCCGTCAATGAACCACAATTCACCGGTCATTTTCCTCAATTACCCGTGTTTCCAGGTGTACTAATTCTAGAAGCAATGGCGCAAGCGACAGGTCTTTTAGCATTTAAATCTTTTGGCGCTCCGTCAGAAAATGAGCTTTACTATTTTGCAAGTGTTGATGGCGCGAAATTCCGTAAACCAGTGACGCCTGGCGACCAACTCGTGATTGAGGTCGAGTTTGTAAAAGAGCGTAGAGGCATTGCAGCGTTTAACGGAACAGCAAAAGTAGACGGGGAAGTTGTGTGTTCTGCTGAGCTGAAGTGCGCTCGTAGAGAGTTCTAAGTATGATTCATGAGAGTGCCAAGATTCACCCGAGCTCCGTTGTGGAAGATGGAGCAAAAATTGGGGCGAATGTTGTAATAGGTCCATTTACTTATATTACCCAAGATGTAGAAATCGGCGAGGGTACGGAGATCATGTCGCACGTGGTGGTCAAAGGCCACACTGTGATAGGTAAAGGCAACCGTATATTTCCGCAAGCGGTAATTGGTGAAGAAAACCAAGATAAAAAATACGGTGGTGAAGATACTAAAGTCATCATCGGCGATCGCAATGTGATTCGTGAAAGTGCCCAAGTTCACCGAGGGACAGTGCAAGACAAGCACCAAACCGTGATTGGTAATGACAACCTGCTGTGTGTTAACGCTCATATCGCCCATGACGTGATTATTGGTAATCATACCCACATAGGTAATAACTCTATTTTGGGTGGTCATGTGACGGTAGGCGATTACGCTGGGGTCATGGCGTTATCGGCAATCCATCCATTCTGTCACGTCGGTGCGTATTCCTACATTGGCGGCTGTTCAGCAGTGGTACAAGACGTACCTGCTTATGTGCTTGCTCAAGGTAACCATGCTTCGCCATTCGGTTTGAATTTGGTCGGGCTTAAGCGTAACGGTTTTGAAAAGCGAGAATTGCGCGCCTTGCAGAAAGCCTATAAAGAGCTATATCGCTCGGGAAATACCCTTGAAGTAGCGATGCCAGTGCTTAAAGACATGGCAAAAGAATGGCCGTCTATTCAGTTAATTATCGATATTGTCGAAAACAGTGAGCGTGGTATCATCCGCTAAGCTGTAATCAATTGAAGTCAAAAGATCGCCACTTCGGTTGCGATCTTTTTTGTCATTTAGGAACTGGCTCAGTGAGCCCTGCTCAATAGCCTGCCAAATTAAACGGACTCTATGGAACCCCCATGAACAAACCTCTAAGAATCGGTATTGTGGTTGGCGAATTGTCAGGTGATACCCTGGGCGAAGGCCTTATTAAAGCGATCCGAGAGCAATACCCGGACGCAGAATTTGTTGGTATTGGTGGCCCCAAAATGATGGCGTTAGGTTGTCAATCGCTGTTTAACATGGAAGAACTTGCTGTGATGGGCTTGGTTGAGGTGCTGGGTAGACTACCAAGATTAATTAAGGTCAAAAAACAGCTTGTAGAACATTTCACTAGCAATCCACCAGATGTGTTTATTGGCATCGACGCTCCTGATTTTAACTTACGTTTAGAGCGCAGTTTAAAAGACGCAGGCATCAAAACCGTCCATTACGTGAGCCCCTCAGTATGGGCGTGGCGACAAAAAAGAATCTTTTCTATCGAAGCGGCCACTAACCTCGTGTTAGCTTTTCTACCATTCGAAAAGGCATTTTACGATAAGTATAACGTTCCTTGTGAGTTCATTGGCCATACACTTGCCGATACGATTCCAATGGATACGGACAAGGTACAAGCGCGAGAGCAATTAGGTCTAAGCCAAGATAAACAATGGCTAGCTGTGCTGCCGGGCAGCCGAGGTAGCGAATTGAAGATGCTGTGCGAGCCATTTATTAACGCGTGTAAAACCATCCATAGCCAAAACCCTGAGTTAGGTTTTGCCGTTGCTTTGGTCAACGCAAAGCGGCGTGAGCAATTTGAGCAAGCCTGGAAAGAGCTGGCTCCTGAGCTGGAATTTCACCTCATTGACGATACAGCGCACAATGTGATTGCTGCTTCTGATGTGGTGATGTTAGCTTCTGGTACAGTAGCGCTTGAATGTATGTTGCTGAAGCGTCCAATGGTCGTCGGCTATAGAGTCAATGCCATCACCGCCTTTATCGCTAAACGACTGGTGAAAACCAAATATGTATCACTACCCAACATTTTGGCAGATCAGGAGTTGGTAAAAGAATATTTGCTTGAAGATTGCACGCCAGAGAATTTAAGTCGTGAAGTGATGAGGTTGCTCGACTCGGACAATCAAGCAATGATAGACAAATTTACAGAAATGCATCACTGGATACGTAAGGATGCGGACAAACAAGCTGCAAATGCCGTACTAAATTTAATTGGTTGATTACACGTCATGGTACAAAAAACTTCAAATCAAGCATTCTCTCCCTTTGAGTATCCACCAGGGGTGCAACTTATCGCTGGTGTCGATGAAGTAGGACGCGGTCCTTTAGTGGGAGATGTGGTTACCGCTGCTGTCATTCTTGACCCGAATAACCCTATCGAAGGGTTAACCGATTCGAAAAAATTATCTGAAAAGAAACGATTGGCGCTGTTTCCAGAAATAAAGGAAAAAGCGCTAGCATGGTCGGTTGGCCGATGCTCTCCGAGTGAGATTGATGAGCTGAATATCTTGCAAGCCACGATGGTTGCCATGCAAAGGGCAATAAAAGGGTTAGCTATTGAGCCGGAATATTGCCTTATCGATGGTAACAAAGTGCCTGAGCTAGCAATGCCAGCCCAATCTGTTGTAAAAGGTGATTTACGGGTGGCAGAGATCAGTGCAGCGTCTATCCTTGCTAAAGTTGTCCGTGACCAAGAAATGCTAGAGCTTGATAAATTGCACCCAGAGTTTGGCTTTGCTAACCATAAGGGCTATCCAACCAAGGCCCACCTTGCTGCGATTGAAAAGCACGGGGTCATTTCACAGCATCGCAGGAGTTTTAAACCCGTACAACGAGTCTTGGCACTGTAGCCGTTCCTCTCGTATTCAACCTTCAGGATTTAAAGTATGTCAGAGCCGCAGTTCATTCATTTAAAAGTCCACAGTGATTTTTCAATGGTTGACGGTCTTGCAAAAGTACCTCAACTAGTGAAGAAGGTTGCTGAAATGGGTATGCCAGCCATGGCATTGACAGATTTTACTAACCTATGTGGTTTGGTAAAGTTTTATGGCGCAGCCCATAATAATGGCGTCAAGCCTATTATTGGTGCGGAATTTTCAATGCAATCTGCTGAGTTTGAACAAGAACTGACTCAACTGACGGTGTTAGCTGCAAATAATCAAGGCTATAAAAACCTCACTTTACTTATCTCGAAAGCCTATTTACGGGGTCATATTCAGCACAAGCCAGTGATCGACAAAGAGTGGCTTGCCGAGCTAAATGAAGGCTTGATTATTTTGTCTGGTGGTAAAAATGGCGACGTGGGTAAAGCACTGCTCAAAGGCAATCAACCGCTAGTAACGAAGTGCGCGCAATTTTATACCACCCACTTTCCCAATCGTTTTTATCTAGAATTAACCAGAACGGGCAGGCCTGATGAAGAAAGTTATCTGCACTTTGCATTAGAGCTGGCCGAGCAACTTGCGTTACCAGTGGTTGCCACCAATGATGTGGTTCTGCCAAGTAGCGATCTTTTCGATGCTCATGAAATCCGGGTGGCTATCCATGATGGCTACACACTAGACGATCCAAGGCGGCCAAAAAATTACTCCGAGCAGCAATACTTGCGCAGTGAACAAGAAATGTGTGAGTTGTTCTCGGATATTCCCGAAGCATTAGAAAATAGTGTAGAAATTGCCAAACGCTGTAACGTGACGGTTCGGTTAGGTGAGTATTTCTTGCCAAACTTCCCAACTGAAGGTATGAAAATTGAAGACTTTTTAGTGAAAAAGTCTCAAGAAGGTTTAGAAGACAGGCTGGCGTTTTTATTCCCAGACCCCGCTGAGAGATCAGCTCGTCGCCCCGAGTACGACGATAGATTGCAGATCGAATTAGATGTGATTAACCAGATGGGCTTTCCTGGTTACTTTCTCATCGTAATGGAGTTCATCCAATGGTCAAAGGATAATGATATACCCGTTGGTCCTGGCCGTGGTTCGGGCGCAGGCTCGTTGGTGGCGTATGCGCTGCAAATTACCGATCTCGACCCACTTGAATACGATCTACTGTTCGAGCGTTTCTTGAATCCAGAGCGGGTATCCATGCCCGATTTTGATATCGACTTTTGTATGGATAAACGTGATTTAGTCATTGATCACGTTGCGGAAATGTATGGCAGAGACGCGGTTTCTCAGATCATTACCTTTGGTACAATGGCCGCGAAGGCGGTGATTCGAGATGTTGGCCGAGTTCTAGGACACCCCTTTGGTTTTGTCGATCGCATCTCTAAGTTAGTGCCACCCGATCCAGGCATGACCCTAGAAAAAGCCTTTAAAGCAGAGCCGGCATTACCTGAGCTTTACGACAACGATGAGGAAGTGAAAGAGCTCATTGATATGTGTCGTATTCTTGAGGGGTGTACTCGAAATGCGGGTAAGCACGCCGGGGGCGTGGTTATATCGCCGACTACCATCACGGATTTTGCACCGATTTACGCTGATGCCGAAGGCAACTTTCCGGTCACTCAATTTGATAAAAATGATGTAGAAACCGCGGGCCTAGTTAAGTTTGACTTTCTTGGTCTTAGAACACTGACCATCATTGATTGGGCATTGGGGCTCATCAACCCAAGATTGGCCAAAGAAGGCAAAGAGCCATTGCGAATCGAGTCGATTCCACTTGATGATGCAAAATCTTTCAAACTGTTGCAAAACTCTGAAACCACCGCTGTTTTCCAGCTTGAATCTCGGGGAATGAAAGAGCTGGTAAAACGTCTTCAGCCCGATTGTTTTGAAGATATTATCGCATTGGTGGCATTGTTTAGACCGGGCCCGCTTCAATCTGGCATGGTGGACAACTTTATCGACCGAAAACACGGTCGAGAGCCTATTTCTTATCCAGATGAAACATGGCAACACGAGTCGCTTAAAGAAACCTTGGAACCGACCTACGGCATCATTCTCTATCAAGAGCAGGTGATGCAAATTGCGCAGATTTTGGCTGGCTATACGCTTGGTGGAGCGGACATGCTTCGCCGTGCGATGGGTAAGAAAAAACCTGAAGAAATGGCAAAGCAAAGGGCCATATTTGAAGACGGGGCGATAAAAAATGGCGTAGACGGTGAGCTCGCTATGAAAATATTCGACTTGGTAGAAAAGTTTGCTGGTTATGGATTCAATAAATCTCACTCGGCGGCTTATGCTTTGGTGTCTTACCAAACGCTTTGGTTGAAAACGCACTTTCCTGCTGAGTTTATGGCGGCGGTTATGACCGCTGATATGGACAACACTGAGAAAGTAGTTGGCCTTGTGGATGAGTGCTTCAGAATGAAACTCGACGTACTCCCACCGGATATCAACAAAGGTTTGTATCGATTTAATGTCGATGAAAATGGCGCGATTGTCTACGGAATTGGAGCGGTGAAAGGTGTCGGTGAGGGACCAATCGATGCCATCCTTGAGGCAAGAAACAAAGATGGCCACTTTAAAGACTTGTTTGATTTTTGTGCGCGAATCGATCTTAAAAAAGTCAATAAGCGCGTTATTGAAAAACTGATCCACGCAGGCGCACTGGATCGATTAGGCCCGCACCGTGCTGCGATGATGGCGTCACTAGATGACGCGGTGAAAGCCGCGAGCCAACATCACCAAGCTGAATCTTTTGGTCAAGCGGACATGTTTGGCGTGTTGACAGAAGCCCCTGAAGAGGTCGAAAACAAATACGCACAAGTAGAGCCATGGCCAGAACGAGTGTGGTTAGAAGGGGAAAGGGATACCCTTGGCCTTTATTTGACGGGGCATCCCGTCAATGAATATATAAAGGAACTTAGTCACTATACCAGTTGTCGATTAAAAGATGCGACGCCAACTCGTAGAGACCAAACGGTCACTATCGCAGGCTTGGTAATTGCGGCTAGAGTGATGACAACGAAGCGCGGAACACGGATCGGACTCATGACATTAGACGATCGATCTGGACGAATGGAAGTGATGTTGTTCTCGGATGCATTAGAAAGGTATGCAGAACTGTTAGAAAAGGATAGAATTCTGGTAGTTTCTGGACAGGTCAGCTTTGATGATTTCAATGGTGGTCTTAAAATGTCCGCTCGCGAGGTTATGGACCTTGGAAGCGCACGTGAAAAATACATCCGAGGTTTATCGATATCGATAAACGACTCCCAGATTGACAGCCACTTTTTTGAACGTTTCGGTCAAATATTGGAGCCACACAGAGCGGGCTCAGTGCCTGTTAATGTCTATTACCAGCGGTCAGATGCGCGAGCAAAGCTGACGTTAGGGACAGAATGGAGAGTAACGCCAAATGACGCGTTGCTGGATGAATTGAAACAATTGCTTGGTAAAAGCCAAGTAGAACTCGAATTTAACTGATTCTCGATAATAACGTCGAGTGGAAAAGGATCTATAGATGAGCCTAAACTTTCTAGAATTTGAAAAGCCAATTGCGGAACTTGAAGCAAAAATCGAAGCACTACGTGGTGTTTCTCGTCATGGTGGCGAAGGTGCAATTGATCTAGATAAGGAAATCGAACAGCTTGAAAAGAAAAGCTTAGAATTGAAGAAAAAAATCTTTAGTGATTTAGGTGCGTGGGAAACAGCACAGCTAGCGCGTCACCCGCAACGTCCATACACACTGGATTATATTGAGCACGTATTCACTGAATTCGATGAACTGGCTGGTGATCGTGCTTTTGCTGATGACAAGGCAATCGTAGGCGGTATTGCACGTTTAGAAGGACGCCCAGTGATGGTTATCGGCCATCAAAAAGGTCGTGAAACTAAAGAAAAAGTTAGACGTAATTTTGGTATGCCTAAGCCTGAAGGTTATCGCAAAGCACTACGCCTCATGAAAACGGCAGAGCGCTTTAATATGCCTATTATTACCTTTATTGATACAGCAGGTGCATACCCAGGCGTGGGCGCTGAAGAGCGTGGTCAGTCTGAAGCGATTGCCACCAACCTAAAAGTAATGTCTGGACTTAAAGTGCCTGTGATTTGTAATGTTGTTGGTGAAGGCGGTTCAGGTGGTGCACTTGCAATCGGTGTTGGTGACTACGTCAACATGCTGCAATACTCAACCTACTCGGTGATTTCTCCAGAGGGCTGTGCATCTATCTTATGGCGCGATGCTGAAAAAGCACCTCAAGCTGCAGAAGCGATGGGGCTTGTTGCTCCTCGTCTTAAAGAGTTGGAGTTGATTGACGAGATCATCGAAGAGCCTCTAGGTGGAGCACACCGAGATTACAAACAAATGGCTGAGAACATGAAAGCGACATTGCTTGCTCAGCTAAAAGAACTGGATAACCTAACTAAGGATGCGTTGCAAGAACGTCGCTTCCAACGCCTAATGAGCTACGGTTATTGTTAAGCAATATCTATTAGTGAAGGGTCGACTTAGTTCGGCCCTTTTCTTTTTGTGGTGTTCTACCATAAAATTGTCAATAGACAGTGGAAACGGCAGCAATAGGCAGTCATGAGCAGTATTCATTCAACCTTCGCGCAAACTCTTAGCCAGTTCGTTTCAGCTGAGTCACGGTTAGTGATTGCGTTTAGTGGTGGTGTTGACTCACGTGTTCTTTTAGAACTCAGTGCTTGTTTTGCCAACCAGCAATCACTAGATTGTATTGCCATTCACGTCAATCATGGTCTTAGTCGCCATGCTTCGGCTTGGTCAGCTCAGTGCCAGTCTTGGTGCGACGAGTACAATATTCCCTTAGTGATAGAAACCGTGTCGCTTGATTTAAGCCAAGGTGAGAGTGTTGAGAAGCTTGCGCGAGACGAGAGATACAAAGCATTAGGTAAACATATTAACCCCAATGACATTGTGCTGACGGGGCAGCATGCGAATGACCAACTAGAAACCTTTTTACTAGCTTTAAAGCGTGGCAGTGGCCCTAAAGGGCTGGCCGCTATGCCTGAGAGTAAAGCCTTCTATTCTGGCAAGATTGTCAGACCCTTACTTGGTGTAGCACGTCAAGAGATTGAGCAGTACGCTAATGAACGTGGTATGGATTGGATTGAAGATGAAAGCAATCAAGATGTTCGATTTGATAGAAACTTCATTCGCCATCAGGTGACACCAACTCTAGTGCAGCGCTGGCCTTCGTTTGCCCAATCTATTCGTCGTAGTGCGCATTTGTGCGCCGAGCAAGAAGCATTGCTAGAAGAGTTACTTCAAGAGTCATTGCATTCGTTATTGGATTCGAAAAAGAGCATAGACATTGATGGGCTAGCTCAGCATAGTGACAGAGCCCGCTGGCAGCTTATCCGCATGTGGATGAGCCAGTCAGGTTATCTTATGCCTAGCTACGAGCAGCTTAAAAAAATATGGCACGAAGTCGCCTTATCTGCGCAAGATGCCAATCCACAGCTCAATACTTCAGATTGTCAGGTGAGGCGATTTAATAACAGACTATATATACTTTCTGAGATGATGGATGTGTCGAGTTGGAGCGCTCAGATTTATCTCGATACGCCTCTGCAACTACCGGACAAGCTTGGTTATGTCACTCTATCGGGACACTCTGCTACGGCAAACCTATCGATTCCCAGTAACATGCAGCAAAGTTTGTCGATCACGTTTAATCCCGAGGGTTTGTCCGCGCACCCGGTAGAGCGTAATCACAGTCGCAAACTAAAAAAGCTGTTCCAAGAATATCAGGTGCCAAGTTGGCAGAGGCGGCGCACTCCGATCTTAATGTGTGGAGGAAAGGTGGTCGCCGTTGCTGGGTTATTTGTCGATCGGGCATTTGAAGGTCAAGACTGTGAGATAATCTGGGACAATATAGCAGAATCTGTGTGACACTTATTTTGTTTACTACAACTTGAAACATACAAGGACGTCTTATGAAAAACTGTATCAATACTTTGTTGCTGATGATGCTGGCAGTGAGTACTTCTGCTTTCGCAAATGGAGATATTGCCGCTGGCCATAAAAAGTCCTTGGTGTGCGCAGCCTGCCATGGTTCTGATGGTATCTCGGCAATACCAGGTTATCCAAACTTGAAAGGTCAGAATGAGCAGTATTTAGTGAATGCGTTAACGGCCTACAAAAACAATCAACGAGGCGGAGGCTTGTCATCGGTTATGCAGACCCAAGCTTCCTTATTAAGTGAAAGTGACATAAAAAACCTTGCCGCCTACTATGCGAGCTTAAAGTAGCCAGTTGAATGTCGATGGGCACTAGATAATAATGGGCCTAACCCATTAATGTGTAAGGATTAAAGATGAAAAAAGTAGAAGCGATAATCAAGCCTTTTAAACTTGATGATGTGAGAGAAGCGCTGGCTGAAGTCGGGATCACAGGCATGACGGTCTCTGAAGTGAAAGGCTTTGGTCGCCAAAAAGGGCATACAGAGTTATATCGCGGCGCCGAGTACATGGTGGATTTTCTACCCAAGGTAAAATTAGAAATCGTAGTGTCCAGTGATGTTCTTGATCAGTGCGTAGATACCATCGTTGACACGGCTCAAACGGGCAAAATCGGTGATGGCAAAATCTTTATTACTGATATCGAGCGAGTGGTTCGTATACGAACTGGCGAGGAAGACGAAGAAGCGATTTAATGATGAGATAACAGCAGTAGTTTCGATTTAGCGTATGAAGAAAAAAACTAAGATCATAGGGGTGATAACGGCGGTGTCCGCTTCGGTTGCGACTGGCTATTCACTAGTGTTTGACCTGCCAAGTGCCCCGACCTTATCGATTATCGATGGTCAAAAAATAGAAAAGCATGTGTTTTGCTATGAGAACAGTGATTCGCAGCCAATTGATAACAATGGCAAAATCAACGTCTTAGTTTGGAATATTTATAAGCAGAATCGCGACAATTGGCAGCAAGCGTTAGCGCGTTTTTCTGCCAATACCCAGTTGATATTATTGCAAGAATCTAGCTTAACGCCAGAGTTAGAAAAATGGATAGCCGATGACAACAAATTTGCTATCCAAGTGGACGCCTTTAAAGCATTCAAAGTGCCAGCAGGCGTACTTAGCCTGTCTACCTCTGCCCCTTTTTTTGCGTGCGCCTATACAGAAAAAGAGCCTTGGATTCGACTACCCAAGTCGGGGTTGTTTAGCTTATATAAGCTATCAAATGGTCAATCGTTGGCGGTAGTGAATTTGCATGCCATTAATTTCACTTATGGCACAAAGGAATATCAAGAGCAAATAAAGACCCTGGTCAGCCGATTGTTGGATCACTCTGGTCCTGTTTTGGTTGGTGGTGATTTTAATAGCTGGAGCGCAGTACGTTGGAAAGTGTTAAAGCGCAATCTGCACGAAATTGGGGTGGAAGAAGTGCCGTTTAGCCCAGACAATCGTAAGCAGTTTATTAACGGGCTACCACTTGATCACCTGTTTTATCGCGGTTTAACCCTAGATCAAGCGACATCTCCGACAACCGATGCATCCGATCATAATCCACTGATAGCCACCTTCACTCTCTCATCCAGTTGAATCTGTTTTGGCTGCTATATCCCAATATGACAGTTAAATAAAAAGCTCGCGTCTAAATAGCGCGAGCTTTTTCGTAGGCTGTGTGAGTGTTACACGCTGACTTTGGTGACGTCGACGTAGAGTTTCAGTTTTTGCCCCGGCTGGATGTATTTCTGGTTCGCAAGGCCGTTCCATTTGACGATATCGTGTCGACTTACCTTAAATCGATAAGCGATGGCATCAATGGTGTCGCCCGTGCGCACTCGATAAAATACAGTACGGATGATGGCGCCATCTGTGGCTTTCTTCCAAATCACAATCTTTTGTCCGATATGCAGGACATCACGTGGTCCCATGCCATTCCATTTGGCTAATGACTTATAAGAGACCTTATTTTCTCTAGCTATCGTCCATAGGTTATCACCTGCTCTAACAGTGTGAGTCAGCTTGTATTGACCTCTGGACTCGGCTTGCAGCTTAGCAAGGCGATTAGAAGCACTCAGCGCGTATGACTCGTCACTTCTCGTGGACGTAGGAATCAACAAATAGTGCCCAACACGAATAGTATTGCCGGTTAGATTATTGGCTACTCTAATCACTTCTGGTGTGGTGTTGTATTTCTTCGCTAAAGAAATCAAAGCGTCGCCAGGTTTGACTTTGTAACGAACCAGTTTTAGGCCTTTTCCAGGATTATCTTTCAGCTCTTTTTCAAATCTCGCTACCGACTTAATCGGAAGCAACAATTGATAAGGGCCTTGAGGATCGGTTGCCCATTGGTTGTACGCCGGGTTTAGCTCTTGTAATTTCTTTAAAGGAATGTTGGCAAACTTTGCAGCAATGGCCAAATCAAGTTGTTCTTTGGGATTCACAACTTCGACCACAGGCTTGTTGGCAATAGGTGGAATATGTACGCCGTATTTTTGTTGGTGTGCCACTATGTCTGCTAAGGCGAGTAACTTAGGAACATAGGCACTGGTTTCGCTCGGTAAGTCAAGCGAGAAAAAGTCTGTCGGCTTGCCGAGCCTTTGGTTTTTTCTAATGGCGGCAGCAACGCGCCCACCACCACTATTGTAAGCCGCAATGGTATTGTACCAGTTACCATTGAATCGCTTGTTCAACTGAGTTAAGTAATCGAGTGCAGCGTCCGTCGCGGCACTCACATCGCGTCTGCCGTCGTACCAGTAGTTGCGTTTTAAGCCCAACATCTTGCCAGTACTTGGCACAATCTGCCACAAGCCAGCAGCACTACCGTGTGAATACGCAAACGGGTCGAAAGCACTTTCTACAACAGGAAGCAAGGCCAACTCAAGGGGTAATCCGCGAGCTTCGATTTTCTTGGTAATCAAGTAAAGGAAAGGCGCTGCTCGTTCGGAGACCACTTTGAGATGCCCAGGGTGGGTGATGTACCAAGTGCGATAATAGTTGACCATCTGATTGTTTGGCACTTTCATATGCAGCTGCATACCGATTCTATGCCAAACGTCTTTTTGCGATTGCGGTGTGTCTTCCGATACCACATGCTCGTGGCGCGAGTGTTCTTCTGAGCGTGAATGTGATGAAGAATACGCAGATGAACTTGAAGGCTGCGTGTCTTTCACTGAAGAGGATGGATTGTTGGTTTGCTCAGGTAGGTTTTTATCAGTCGACTGGGTTAGCTGACACCCCGATAAGAGAATCGCCAAAACCCAGCTGTATTTTACTCGCATTACACAGCCCTTTTATTACACGGCTGCTGATAATACTTGTCAACTCCCGCTGGTGACAAGTAGCAATTTGTCAAAATTCGTTTTTCCACTCGCGCAATGCTGTAAAAATTGACAATGGATCGGTTTTGGCAGTTCGAGCTGCTACTGATTTAATCACACTTGGTTGATCTGTACGCAAAAATGGGTTGACCCACTTTTCTTGGCGAATGGTTGTTGGGATGGTTGGAATGTTCTGTCCACGTAGTCGATTGACCTTATCACGATACTCCCTTAGCAGTGTGTTATCCGGTTCCACTGCTAAGGCAAAAGCAATGTTACTGGCGGTATATTCATGGGCACAGTACACTTCAGTCTCTTCAGGTAAGCTGGTCAGTTTATGTAGTGAAGTAAACATCTCTTCCATGGTTCCTTCAAATACACGGCCACAGCCTGCAGAAAACAGTACATCACCGCAAAAGAGTTTAGCATCGCCAACGTAGCCAATATGGCCATGAGTGTGACCCGCTAGCCCCAAGACTAAGAACACTTCGCCAAATAACTCGATCTGATCGCCCGCTTTTACTTCATGAGTGAGGGTGGGCACTGGCTCAGAAGACGGGCCGACAACGTTAATACCCGGATGTTGCCTCACCAGCTCGGCTACGCCGCCGATATGGTCGTGGTGGTGGTGAGTAATCAAAATTGCATCTAACTTTAAATCATGCTGTTTAAGATAATCTAGAACAGGCTCAGCATCGCCAGGATCGACCACTGCGCAGCGATTATCATTATTTTTTATCAGCCAGATGTAATTATCATTAAATGCAGGTATGCTTTTGATATATAACATTCTCGAGTCTCCAACATCCAAGAGAAAATAGGTATTAATGAAGCCAGCACGTAGCGAAAAAGAGTTAGAAAAACCTCACTCATGGTCCCAACTGAAAAATGGCCAGTGGGTGAGTGAGTCTATCCAGCTTCGCCTCGATGAATGGAGTCCAAAGTTGTTTGGTTACCATCTGCTCAAACTTGGCGGACTTAGCTGCGAACTCACCAGCTCCGATTGTAATATTCAACACCAAGTGAACTTGGATATCCAGAATGAGTTGCATAATATTATCGCTGATGGCTACGATCTACCATTTTTGGAAAAAAGTTTTGATGCCGTCATAATGGCGCATCAGCTTGATTATTGTAATGATCCTCACCGAATGTTACGTGAAGTGGATAGGGTGATGATTGACGATGGTTATCTAATACTCACAGGCTTTAACCCCATTAGTATCACAGGGCTGTCGAGTTTGATGCCGTGGCGAAAAAATAATTTACCTTGGAGCGGGCGTATGTTTACGCCCAATCGAATAAAAGATTGGTTAGGTGTTTTGAATTACCAAGTAGTGCATAGTGATTCTTATGCGGTTTTTCCGTTCCAAACCTATCCGCCGATGTGGACAGCCATTGAAAATAGCTTTAGTGGTTGGATACAATTCTTTGGCAGCTTGTACTTCATCGTCGCCCGTAAAAGAACCTATCCTTTGAAACCGATTCGCCCACATTGGCAGTTAAAACGCAAGCTTTCGCCAGTGAGTGTGAATTGTAATACTCACTCTAAAGTGAAAAAATAAGTCGACACGCCCTAATTCAACCTCCTAGAACGTTAAAAACATAGACTGGCTATATCAAGTGAAAAGCGAAAAACAGAAAATGTTGGCGGGAGAGCCATATAATGCATGGGATCCAGTGCTTTATCACGAACGCATTGAATGCCGTAAGCGTCTGCAACAGTTAAATGGTTCTATTCCAGATACAAAAGAGTGGCGTGATGCAATTGATGCGTTGATACCAGACTCCGAAGGGGCATTTCTAGAACCTCCTTTTCGCTGTGATTATGGAAGCAATATAAGATTGGGTAATAACTTCTACGCCAATTTTAACTGCGTAATTTTAGATGTTGCTGAGGTGCGTATAGGAAGCAATGTCATGTTCGCACCGAATGTTCAGATCTACACAGCAGGTCACCCATTAGATGTAAAGAGCCGAGTGGAAGAGGGCATTGAGTTTGGCTCTGCCATCGATATCGGCGACAACGTTTGGTTAGGCGGAGGGGTAATAGTATGTCCTGGTGTCACTATTGGAGAAAACTCAGTCATTGGCGCAGGTAGTGTGGTCACGAAAGATATACCAGCGAATGTGCTTGCCGTTGGAAATCCTTGCAAAATCATCAAACAGATAGACAATGGATGAAAGCGGACCTGCAGGGCAATGGCCTCTTTCCTTGCTTCATTTACCCGGAAAGAGGCGAGGTATAGTTAACTCACTGGCAGCGTTATTGTTTCATGAGATATTTCATCGGATAGAGAGAAAACGTTAAACCCTATCTCCCGATCATGATCGTACCTTATCGTCTCATCACAACTATGGTCGAATTGAACCCATGAGGAAGGACACGATAAGAAAACAGTGGGGCCACTTTCTTTGACAAAGTAGTTGTGACAATGCCCATATGCCAAATATTTCAAATTATCGATTTGCGATAGAGACTCCATGAATCGCTCACCATTATCAAGGCAGATTTTCTGAAACCATTCAGCGCCAATTTTAAATGGTGGATGATGGATAAAGACCAATTTATTCGATTCCTTGCGAAGTTTCATTTTGACCTTCTCGAAGTGGGCTAGGTCAATTTTTCCACCTCCTAGGTGCTCACCTGGTGTACTCGAGTCTAAAAGCACCACATCGGTGTTGTTAATTTCTACGATGTCTTGTATCGGAAAAAATTCATCCTGAGAGGCAAGCTTACGCATCAACGATATGTCATCGTGGTTGCCAGGAATTGCATAGGCTTCGCTTTGAGTATATTCCCGGATAAAGCGGTATAGTGCGAGGTAGTGCTCTTGGTTTGGCTTCATGACTAAATCGCCAGAAAATACCAAAACATAATTATCGTATCGGCGGTTTATTTCTTCTAGGACTGCAGATAAGTGCTCTCTAGATTTATGACTCTTATCAGATGCACAAAAATGTGAATCTGATATTTGAATGATTTTATTCATACCTATGTAGTTTCCCTAACGCAACTATTGGCTTATCTCGTAACCCTTGTCATCTTCTGTCGGTTGTTCGGCAGCCGCTCTCGCCAGTTCATCACAGATTTCATTTTCTCTGTGTCCCGCGTGACCTTTCACCCAGCGCCATTCAATTTGATGCCTTTGCGACTCTTGGTCGAGTTGCTTCCATAAATCGGCATTTTTGACTGGTTTTTTATCTGCTGTTTTCCAGTCGCGTTTTTTCCAATTGTGGATCCACTGGGTAATGCCCTGACGAACATATTGACTATCGGTGGTTAAAATGACTTGGCAGGACTCCTTTAGTGATTGCAATGCGACAACCGCAGCCATCATCTCCATTCGGTTGTTGGTCGTTAACTTAAACCCTTTTGACAACGGTTTTTCAATATCTTTGTAGCGCAGCAAGATTCCATACCCGCCCGGTCCAGGGTTTCCTAAACACGAACCGTCGGTGAAAATTTCTACTTGTTTCGTCATGATTTGATACTATTGAATGAAGTACGTTATTTACATAGTCTGACACAGTTATTGTTATGAATACTAGCCACAATTCTGAACACCAGCGTATCGTTGTGCTCGATACCGAAACGACCGGTATGAATACGGAAAGTGGGCCTCATTATTTGGGCCACCGAATTATCGAGATTGGTGCGGTGGAGATCGTCAACCGGAAACTAACAGGGCGACACTTTCACGTTTACATAAAGCCAGATAGAGAAATTCAGCCAGAGGCCATCAAGGTTCACGGTATCACAGATGAATTCCTCAAAGACAAACCTGAATACAAACAGGTGCACGACGAGTTTTTAGACTTCATCAAAGGGGCAGAGTTGGTTGCCCATAACGCGCCCTTCGATGTGGGCTTTATGGACTATGAGTTTGGCAAGCTAGGCGAAGCTTCAGGCAAAACCGAGCAATACTGCAAAATCACCGATACCTTAGCGATGGCTAAGAAGATATTTCCCGGCAAGAGAAATAACTTAGACGTGTTGTGTGATCGTTACGGTATAGATAACTCTCATCGTACGCTTCACGGCGCGTTACTCGATGCTGAGATTTTGGCGGACGTCTACTTGCTAATGACGGGTGGCCAAACATCAATGCAGTTTAATGCGGGTGCTCAAGGTGACTCTGGCGCAGCGGGAGCGATAAAACGCGTGGCTGGTGGAAGAAAAGCGCTAAAGGTTTTGCGTGCTACCGCCGATGAACTAGAAGCACACCAAGAAAGGCTGGATCTTATCGAAAAAAGTGGTAGTTGCCTTTGGCGGTAAACTAAAGGCAAGTCGTAAACGGAAAAAGGGGCGCTAGGAGAGATTATGTTAAGGACGATGCTGGCTATGATTGGCGTTTGGTTTAGCGTTAGCGCATTAGCAGCGACAGAGTCCTCTATTTCTTTACTGGATAATCGATTCCGAATTGACCCAACGGTAGAGCAAGTTACGTTTGTCATCTATCGAGCCAAGCCTTCAGAGCCCGTTGTGTTGGTTCGCCCTGATGGCACCAAGTACTTTGCTTGGGATAAGCCTGATAAGGTTCAGTGGTATCAAGAGCCTTCGATGGATATCATTATGATTGATCACCCCATGCCTGGGCCTTGGCAAGCCATAGGCAAGGTGACGCCGAAAAACAATATCAAGCTTTTTTCTCATCTGGAATTGTCTACCGATAAGCTTCCACAGCGTTTGTACCATGGTGAGAAAATCAAGTTCACCGCTCAGCTCACCTCAGACAACAAGCCTTTAGTATTAAGAGACTTTTTAGATAGGTTAGAGCTAAAAGTCACTTTCACGAAATACGTTCAGAATGAGTCTGAATTGTCAGAAGAGGCTCGCCCTATCCCCGAGGTTATTGGTGAATTCGCAGATGACGGTAAAGAGCTAGACGAATACCCAGGAGATGGAATATTCACCGTCACCTTGCCAATTAAACCTCAACCCGGCAAATATAAAGTTCGAATCACATCAGGTAATGGTGTATTTCTCCGAGCACGTGAGCAAGAAGTGTTGGTTTATCCAGAGCCTTTTCACGTAACGTTTATTCAGGCTAGGGAAGAAGGGGTCGATCATCAGGTGATCGTGTCAGGTGAAGAAGGAGCGATCAGGCCAGGATCAATTGCAGCGCACATTAATCGACTAGATCCTGGTGATAAAGAAGTGATGGTTGAGGGCTATGCCAAAAAAGGCAGTATGAAACTCGAACTTAATTTACCGAATACGGGAGACTTGGGAAACTACACTTGGTTTGGACGAGTGTTCGCAACTGAAGTCGGTACCAACCGCCCGTTAATCTTTGATCTCAATAACCGCACTTACAGCGTGTTAGAAGACATCGACATAGAAGAAACAAGGCGTATCCAAGAAGAAAAAGAGCTGCAACAACAAAAATTGATGGAAGAGTTACGTTTACTGCAAATGCGTGAAGAAGCTCGAACGCGAAGTATGATGCTAATTGGCATCGGTAATGTTGTGGCGATTATCTTAGGTTTCGTAATTTGGTTTGTATGGAAGAAATTCAAAGCAAGCCGCCAAGTACCCGAGATGAAGCTCGATATCCCTGAAGAGTAAGGAACTTTTTGTTCTGGACCCCACACCTCTTTGCTTATTGCGTTTTTAGACTTTCACTCTTTTCATCCGGTATCACCTCCGAGTAAGAATCAATTGCACCTTGTATTCTAACTGATATTGGGTTCGTCAATTGAAACCCTTACTTTTTAATAGTGGGACAATAAGTGTTATTGAACTTAATATTTTAAAGGTGCATAGATCTATTGTTGACAATAAAATTAAGTCTTTTTGGTTCAAAAAGATAAAAAATAGCCCAAGCTTCATGGCTTGGGCAAAACTTCTGTCTTACTTTGAAGAGGCCAAAATTTAGACAAAGTTAATAGTTGGCTATAAATTGAACGCAATACTCTATCAAAAAATATTGCTATATAAGCCTTGAACCCAGGGCTTATGGAAAATCCTAAAGTGATTTTCTATGAAAATAGTATCACTTAAGGGGTTAAAATCAATCCTTAAAGTGATATTTTTTGAGTTTTCGAAAAATTACATGTTTTAGAGTATAATTTAGTGGAATTTTCAAACTGTTTAACAATAATAGCCACTAACATCCCTCTAGTGGTTTGATTATTTATTGATGAGAAATATTAGAAAGCTATATTTAAATCGAGATGTGAATGATAGTTTGGTTATTAATATTCGCCGATTGATGCAGAATAATGATGTAAGTGAGGCGAAACTCTCTCGTTATACAGGGATACCACAATCGACGTTACATAAACTTTTAACTGGAGAAACTCTTGACCCCAGAATATCGACATTACAATCACTTGCGAGCCACTTCCACGTTACCGTTGATGAGTTAATTGATAAAAAAGAAAAAGTACAACCAAAAACACAAGCTATTCCTATCATTTCTTGGTCAGATAGCATCCATAATTTATCAATGTTGTGGAAAAATATATCAGTAGAGTCTTATGAACGTTGGGTAGTTGTAGAACCTACATCGGAACTATCTTTTGCTCTATTGAGTAAGCCGTCAATGGAACCAAGGTTTCCAAAAGAAACTGTGTTTATAGTGAACCCTGAAGTGGAAGCAATAGATGGAGATATAATAGTTGTTCATTACCCAGATACTCAAGAAGCAACATTAAGGGTTCTATCTATTGATGGTCCTAACCGATTGCTACTTCCTATTAACACAAACTCGTCACCGGACCCACTACAAGAATCAATAAGGATGTTAGGGGTAGTTGTGCAGTCTAGATTTTCTTATAATAAATGATATAACAATGAAAAATAAATTATACGTTCCAGAACCAGAGTTAATATCTTGTCCTGAATCTAGGGTAATCATGCAAGGGTTTAAGTTTTATCCAATTATCGCTATGTTGTTTATTGCATCCGAAATAATTGGGTTAACTTTAGGCCCTAGATTGATAAATGAATTCGGGTTACTTTTGCCTGGTGGGATTTTATTCTTCCCTTTAACATATTTCTTTATAGATGTAGTGGCTGAGGTCTATGGGTATAAGCAAACTAGGCATTTGATATGGTCAAATATTTTTACACAGATTTTTTATGGACTGATGGTATATGTTTCTCTTGCTATACCTAGCGCTAAAATAATTGAAAATCCTGAAAATTATAATTTAGTCTTAGGTCATATCCCTCATATGGTCGTAGCAAGCATATTAGCAACATCCTCTAGCTATTTTATTAATGCAATTCTCCTTGCTAGGCTAAAAATACTGACTAAAGGTCGATATTTTGGTTTAAGGAGCATATCTTCAACAGCAATTGCTGAAGCAGCATTTTCTATTATATGGGTTATTGTGTTTTTTCATGGAAAGCTGCCAGCAGAAGACCAAGTTTGGTTAATATTATCTCAATACTTTTTAAAAGTAGGTTATGAAGTATGTGCTACACCATTAACATATTTAGCCGCTGGTTTCTTGAAAAAGAAAGAGGGGATTGATATTTATGACTATAGGACAAGGTTTTCGATTTTCTCCCTAGAATTAAATAAAAAAAATGACTCTTGATATAAAAAAGTCGATATTATACTCTACTATAGCGAGCTTAGCTTATGCCATCAGTGGTATTGCTGTTAAATACCTAACTTCTAATACACCATATACTATGATTGTCTTTAGTAGATTTCTAGTTGGTCTATTGTATTTAACCCCATTTGCAATTAGAAATAATGAATTTGCATTGATAAGAAACTATCCAATTCAGTTTGTAAGGGGAGGAGCAGGGTTATTGGCAATAATGTGTTTTTTCTGTTCATTAAAATACATACCCATAGTAGATGCAATAGCATTAAACAATGTTGCACCTTTGTTTATACCAATTATCCTATTTCTATTTTATAAAGTCAGTATATCAAGAAAGCTAATTTTTTGTATAATTATAGGGTTTATAGGTGTGTTATTAATAATAAAGCCGGATAAAGGTATATTTAATTGGATGTCATTGATTGCATTGTTATCTAGTTTTTTTGCAGCTATAGCAAGTCTATCAATAAAGAGATTGAGTAAAACAAATTCTACTCAATCAATACTGTTTTTTTATTTTCTTATTTCTACAGTTTTTTCGGCTTTTTTACTACCAGTAGAATATCCACACCAGACCATAGGGGATATATTACTTATGATAATGGTGGGAATATTGGCCCTCATATTCCAATATTCTGTAACAAGAGCGTTTAAATATTCTAATGCTGAAGTGGTCTCTCCTCTTCTTTATATGTCTGTATTATTTGGCTTGTTATTTGATTGGATATTTCATGACAAGGCACCTTCGTTTTACTCATCCATTGGTACTATATTTATAGTCCTATCTTGTATGTTTATTCTTGTAATTAGAAAACGTGAAAATAATAATCAATGAAGAAAGTAACCTTATTTGATACAACTTTAAGAGATGGAGAGCAAGCTCCTGGAAACACAATGTCAATATCAGACAAGGTGAATATATATAAACAAATTCACTTTAGTGGAGTAGATATCGTAGAAGCTGGTTTCCCTGCTGTGTCAGAGGAACATATTGAAGTCGTTAAAAGTATAAGTAAGTTAGAGCTTGGGAAGCTGTGTGTTTTTGCTCGTGCTAAAAAAGATGATATAGACATTGCATATAACTCTCTATTAGAAACTCATCCTCATCAAATTCAGATCGCTTTTACTGGTTCTGAAATCCATTTAGATCACAAGAGGAAAATAACAGAGAACCAGTCTCTAAATGAGATTGCAGAGTCAATTCACTATGCAAAATCAAAAGGTTTTAATGATATTTCTGCTGGTCTTGAAGATGCTACCAGAGGATCGTTTTCTTATTTGAAAAAGGTTGTAGATAAAGCTATTATTTCTGGGGCAAAAACTATTGTTCTCGCGGATACAGTAGGTTATTCCATACCTTCGGAAATAACACAACTTGTAGAGTTTATTCGAAGCTTTATACCTAGTGACATAAACTTATCTATTCACTGCCACAATGATCTAGGGCTGGCTACGGCAAACTCTTTATCAGCCTTGAAAGCTGGGGCCAACTCAGTTCAGACTACATTTTGCGGTATTGGTGAACGAGCTGGAAATACAGCAATAGAAGAGTTAGTTTGTGCACTTCATGTGAAGAAAGATTACTATAATATTTCTCATAATATTGATATGAAATTAATGTACTCAATATGTAATTCAGTCGCTAAAGCAACTAAAAATATAATTAGTAGAAATAAGCCTATTATTGGAGAAAATGCATTTTCAACTGAATCTGGAATTCATCTACATGGCATGATTTCATGCCCAACTACTTATGAATGTTTAAATCCAATAGATCTAGGTAGGGAAAGAAAGCTTATATTAGGAAAGCATTCTGGAAGAAGAATGACAAAAAAGATATTAAACGATAATGGTATTCTACTTAGCGAGGATGAAATTTCTCTATTACATAAATTTATTATGAAGTCTACTAATCCATCTGTCTACTTAAAAAAAAGAATGCTACTTTCAGCAGTTCACAATTGTCTTGATATTAATGAAAAAAAACTAATAGAGAATTATGATGAAATCACTTGTTAATGTTTCTGGGTCAAATGCAGATTATTTATCAAAAGTTGAAATTGATAAGGTTGGAGGGGGGTATTTTTCATCTTATGAAGTGTCGGATGATTTTATCGTAAAGTCGTTACGAGGGATACTGGGTTGCATGCCTAAAAACATTAACTTTTACGACTTAGGTGGTGGTGATGGATTTCTTGGAGAAAGAATAAGAGAATTTTTTGAGGAAAATGGATTTAATATAACAACGACCATTGTAGATGATAATGTTGATTATTTAAAAAAAGCGAAGGAACGAGGTTTGAATGTTATTAAATCAGACATATCGGATTGCCAAGAGATAAATCGCCCAGATCTTGTCGTTATGCGATCAGTAAATCACTACAATCAGTTCCATACCCAAAGAAAAGTACTACATAACTGCTTTAGGTCTATGGCGGACAATGGATTTTTGGTGAGTCAATTCATCTCTGGATCGAGAAGTGAATGTATAGCAATGAATAAGCTCATGAACCACCCTTTGCTTGGTCGTGCTGGAAATGGTCACTCATACTATGTAACCACTGAAGAGGAATATATAGAACTGCTGCTTGATTCAGGGTTTTCGAATATAGAACATCTTGGTTATGCCAAGACGACCTATTGGGGGAATGAAATGTTATGGCAACGTTTCAATAAAGCACGAACTGAAGAGTTTTTGGAAAAAAATAATCTCCTCGAAAAAAGGTCTATTGAAGAAAGGCATAGAAAATACATTCAGTTATCAAATGAGATTATTGAGAATACATTAAGTCATAGTAATAATTTTAGGTTTAAAAAGAACCTTGGTGGGTATGAGATTGAATTGAAATTCCCGATTATTCGCTGCAAGAAAAATAAATGATTGTCTTGGTGAAAGAATGTTCTTGAAGATAATGAGAAAGTTTAAAAATGAGAAGAAAAAAGTATGTAGGATAGAGGAGGTTAATATAAATACAGGACGTGTGATACTATATTATAAAGGAGGCCTTTCTACAATTGTTCATTCTGATTTAAAAAATGTCACTCAAGATCCAGATATTATCAGTAGTATAAATTCGGTTCATGCATCTTGGTTAGGATACTATTACGGTAAATTTAGAACAACTAGTGAGACTTCGTGGTCACCGAATAAAAGTCCTGGTTTATTCTTGAAATCTAACAAAGGTATATTCAATATATTATCTCAGGATAGGGCTGGAAATATTTTATATGTAAATAAGTTAAATAATGAAAGATACCTTTGTGATCCCATTTCACTTTTACAAAATGAATATGAAATTGATAATTTTGATCCTAGTCAAGCTTGTTATATCGGTATACTGGCATGGTATGGTTTGTCAAAAAGGCAATCAAATTTCCCGACAAAGCCAGAGTTAAGGTTAGTCAGGTGAAGACTTAAAATTAAAAGTATTCATGTATTTAATATGTGCTCGAACTCGGTTCTGTAGGTGCATACATAATCATGAGAATAGCTCCATAAAGTATGGCTTAAATCAACATAAAAATAAAAAAATCCGCTACTGGCTTGCGCCTAGTAGCGGATTTTAGCTTTAACCATTATCTACATTATGCAACGTGATTGGAGAATGATTCTATTGGCAGTGTTGTGGTACTTGCCAGTTTTTGGGGATCAAAGTCATCGACGTTTATTGTTTCTAAACGTCGTTTCTCCGCTTCAATAAGAATCTCTGATTCTTCCTTAGTAATCACATTCTTTTCTAGGCCAATTTCTGCGACAAGATCGAGCTTCAAGAAAGGCCTTCTTGTATTGGTGGCTTTACACACTTTTTGGAATATCGGCTCAGCGGCCAAAATCACTTCCAGTGCTTTTTCTATTTTGCCAACAGGGCTGTTCGCACATTCTTCCCTAAACTGATGACGACCTAACCGAGTTCGAGTGGCACTTGGAGTTTGCAGAATTTGAGCGACTTGGTTGTCAAGTTTGTCATTAGGTTGCGTACGCACGTGGCCAAACGGCATCACCATGACTTTGAGTATTTTGCCAAGCCATTTGTTTGGCAAGTTATCTAGCAATTGCCCCAGTGCTTGTTCAGCTTTATACAAGCTGTCTTGAACTCCCCAATGTACTAGAGGCAGATCGTCTTTGTTTCGTCCATCCATCTCATAGCGTTTAAGCGTGGCAGAGCTTAGATACAATTGGCTCAAAATATCACCAAGTCGCGCAGACAGGCGCTCTTTGCGTTTTAAAGAGCCTCCCAATGTCGCCATGCAGACATCAGACAGCAAAGCTAGGTTAGCACTGTAGCGGTTGATTTGCTGATAGTAACGTTGAGTTTTATCCTTGCTTGGCGAGTTCGAGCCACGTCCATCAGTGATCCCAAACCAAAGGCTTCTCACCAAGTTACTTAGGGTAAATCCAACATGTTTGGTAAGTGCGGTGTCAAATGTGCTTAATGCATCGGAGCTATCTGAGTGTACAGACTGCATTTCAGTCAGCACGTAAGGATGGCAACGAATAGCGCCTTGACCATAAATGATCATTGAACGGGTAAGTATGTTAGCTCCTTCAACGGTAACTGCAATGGGAGCGCCTTGATAGCCTCTGGCTAGGAAGTTTGATGGGCCAAGGCAGATCCCTTTACCACCAACCACATCCATCGCATCGATGATGCTTTGCTGCCCGCGGTGAGTACAATGATATTTGATAATGGCGGATATAACCGATGGTTTCTCTCCAAGATCAATGCCTGCTACGGTTAGAGTGCTTGCCGCATCCATCACGTACGCATTACCACCGATGCGAGCAAGTGGCTCTTCAATGCCTTCCATATGACCAATGGGCTGTTTAAACTGGCGGCGGATACGAGCATATGCCCCCGTAGCCAACGCCGCAGTTTTAACCCCACCAGTCGAGTTAGAAGGAAGGGTAATGCCGCGCCCGACTGATAAACATTCCACTAGCATACGCCATCCTTGGCCAGCCATTTTAGGACCACCGATGATGAAATCGAGAGGAACAAAGATATCTTCCCCGCGAGTTGGTCCATTTTGAAACGGAATATTTAATGGAAAATGGCGACGTCCAATCTCTACGCCCGCCGTATCGGTAGGAATCAATGCGCAGGTGATACCGATATCTTTTTTATCGCCCAGTAGATTGTCGGGATCTTGCAACTTAAAGGCTAGCCCTAATACAGTCGCAACGGGTGCCAACGTAATGTATCTCTTATTCCAGGTAAGCCTCATGCCCAGAATTTTCTCACCATTCCATTCCCCGTGGCATACCACACCATAATCAGGGATTGAGCCAGCATCGGATCCGGCTTCTGGGCTAGTTAGAGCAAAGCATGGGATCTCTTTGCCTTCGGCTAAACGTGGAAGGTAGTGATCCTTTTGTTCTTGTGTACCGTAATGTTGAAGTAGCTCTCCTGGGCCAAGGGAGTTTGGTACACCCACAGTGGAAGAAAGTACACCGGACACGCCAGTCAGCTTTTGTAATACCAGTGACTGTGCGTAAGCAGAAAATTCTAAACCACCGTACTTTTTCTTAATGATCATGGCAAAGAACTTATTGTCTTTTAAGTATTGCCAAACTTCAGGGGGTAGATCCGCAAGCTCATGGGTAACTTGGTAGTCATTAACCATTGCACAGACTGTATTGACGGGGCCGTTTAGGAAGTCCTTTTCTTCTTGGCTCAGCTTAGGTTGATCAATGGCGTTCAGCATTCGCCAATTTGGTTTACCAGCAAATAGCTCGGCTTCCCACCAAACCGTTCCGGCTTCAAGCGCTTCGGTTTCTGTCTGCGACATTTCAGGTAGGACTTTCTTAAACGCCTGAAAAACGTGTCTAGATACTAACTTTTGCCTAATGGCTGGAATGGAAATTAAACTTGCAATAACGACGTAGGCTATCCAAGCAACTGGGTTCGTCAAGCCAAGGAAGGAAAAACCAACCATAAGAACGGTAAGAAAAAGTAGTGTGCTTTTGAGCGAACTACGTTGATAAAGACAAATAAGCAGTACAGCAAAGAAAGCAATAAAAGCGAGTAATGACGCCATTTTATTATCCTCGTGTCTCAGAATAGATTAACTGGTATGTGGTCATACCAGTTATTGTGTTCTTTTGTTATCACCTTGTAAAGAAAAAATTAGCACTATTGCTTAAATCCCGCACATTCTGATCAAAAAGGGCCACAACCTTCTTCGTTGTTGAGAGAAAAGACAAAATTTAATCACTAAAGCGGCAATTGTTACATTTGAGCTATCGAAGTGTGCAAACCTTGATGTAAAATCGGCCTATGGGGTAAATACTCAAAAGGCTCTTTTCGCTAGAAATTGGCTCAGTACTCACAAATTGATGGATAAGAGAAAATCTATGTACCTAGATCTCATAAAAAATGAACTCAACGAAGCGGCGGACGTACTCAATAAATTCATTAGCGATGAAACCAACATCGAGCAAATTCAAAAAGCAGCCAAACTGATTGCTGACTCGTTTAAACAAGGTGGAAAAGTGTTGTCGTGCGGCAATGGTGGCTCACACTGTGATGCGATGCACTTTGCCGAAGAGTTAACAGGTCGCTACAGAGACAACCGCCCAGGTTACCCAGGTATTGCCATTTCAGATCCAAGCCATTTATCTTGCGTAAGTAACGACTTTGGTTATGACTTCGTTTTTTCTCGCTACGTAGAGGCAGTAGGCGCTTCAGGTGACGTTCTCTTTGGTCTATCGACGTCGGGTAACTCAGGTAATATCTTGAATGCTATTGAAGCGGCAAAGGCAAAAGGGATGAAAACCATCGCGCTAACGGGTAAAGATGGCGGAAAAATGGCTGGCATCGCAGATATTGAAATTCGAGTTCCGCACTTTGGTTATGCTGACCGAATTCAAGAAATCCATATTAAAATTATCCATATCATTATCCAACTTATCGAAAAAGAGATGGAATAATTTAGGAGGACGTAGCCTATGTGTGAGTTGCTCGGAATGAGCGCCAATGTCCCCACTGATATCTGTTTTAGTTTTGCTGGACTGATACAAAGAGGGGGCAATACGGGCCCCCACAGTGATGGGTGGGGGATTACCTTTTACGAAGGAAAAGGCTTTCGTACTTTTAAAGATCATAACCCGTGTTATCAATCGAAAATTGCTGAATGGGTACAAAACTATCCGATCAAAAGTCAGTCGGTCATTAGCCATATCCGGCAAGCCAATCGTGGTGAGGTCAGCTTAGTCAACACTCATCCATTTACGCGTGAGCTTTGGGGGCGTTACTGGACGTTTGCTCACAATGGACAGCTAGCCGAGTATGAAGATTGGCCAACCGGGCGTCATCGCCCTGTGGGGGAGACCGATAGCGAGTTTTCTTTTTGTTGGCTGCTTAGCCAGTTAGAAAGTAAGTTTCCTAAGCCTCCGGCTGATATGACGGACGTTTTTCGCTTTATCGCTCAATGTTGCGACCAATTGCAGACAAAAGGCGTGTTTAATATGCTCCTGTCTGATGGTCATTACGTGATGTCGTACTGCACCAATCATTTATATTGGATCACACGTCGTGCACCTTTCGGTAAAGCCAGCCTGATTGATGAAGAAATGACGGTGAATTTTCGTGAGAAAACGACGCCGAACGATGTGGTAACTGTGATTGCTACTCAGCCATTAACCAATGATGAAACTTGGCATCGAATGAAGCCCGGAGAGTATGGGCTATTTCATCATGGAGAGCTTATTGAGGGTAATGCCGAGCAACTTAAAGAGGTTGCTTACGCGAAGCCAAAAGAAAAAAAGAAACGCCGGCAAATATAGTGCAAGGGATACACTGGTATCCCTTGAAGTATTTGGCTGTGTGGTTACATTCTTCGCTTAAACTCTACTCTTCTGCATACCCATGAATGCCCAGCTGGGTACCATCTAGAAACGCTTTGCCTTCTTTCATTTCAAGCCTGCCATCGACGAACCATTCAACGACAAGAGGGTAGATGCGATACTCTTGCGATTGAACTCGTTTGGTTAGTAGCTCGACATTATCATCATCAAAAATAGGCACTTTCGCTTGTAGTATGACTGGGCCGCCATCTAATTGCTCTGTCACAAAGTGTACGCTGGTGCCATGTTCTTCGTCACCGGCATGAATGGCGCGCTGGTATGTGTTCAAACCAGGGTACTTAGGCAGCAGCGAAGGGTGGATATTCAGCATTCTGCCCATGTAATGGCGAACGAACTCATTACTAAGAATGCGCATGTAGCCTGCGAGAACAATCAAATCTGGCTGATAGGTGTCAATTTGCGACATGAGTTCTCGGTCGAATGCTTCTCGTGAATCGAACTGTTTCGGGTCCACAAATACACCGTCAGCGCCCGCTTGTTTGGCGCGCTCTAGGCCGTAAGCCTCCGCTTTGTTAGAGAAGACAGCCGTAACTTTGCCTGATGTTATGTTGCTTTCACAAGCGTCGATGATGGCTTGTAGGTTTGTTCCATTACCAGAGATTAAAACAACAATATTTTTCATATTTATCGGATCTCAACTTGTTCTTCAGTGCCGTTGGATTGCGCGATTTCACCGATTACCCAAGCCTTCTCGCCTTCTTCTGTAAGAAGCTCAACGGCTTGTTCTGCTTGAGCGTGAGGTAGAGCAATAATTAAACCTACACCACAGTTAAAGGTGCGATACATCTCGTGGGTATCAACATTGCCTTTGTCTTGTAGCCAGTTGAAAATGCTTGGCCATTGCCAACTGCTGCCGTCGATGACGGCTTTTGTGCCTTCAGGAAGTACACGAGGGATATTTTCCCAAAAACCGCCGCCTGTAATGTGAGAAATGGCGTGGATATCGTGCTTTTCAATCAGGTTTAATGCGGACTTAATATAGATTTTCGTAGGTTCAAGAAGGTGCTCACCAATTGGCTTGCCGTTTAACATTTCTTCTTTGCTCGCCCCTGAGACTTCCAAGATTTTTCGAATTAACGAATAACCGTTAGAGTGAGGTCCACTAGAACCTACCGCGATGAGCGCATCTCCAGCTGAGACTTTACTACCGTCAATAATGTTTTCTTTTTCGACCACACCAACACAAAAGCCCGCTACGTCATAATCTTCACCTTCATACATACCAGGCATCTCAGCAGTTTCACCGCCGATCAAAGAACATCCAGCTTGAACGCAGCCCTCAGCAATGCCAGACACAACGTCAGCGGCCGTATCGACATCGAGTTTCCCTGTCGCGTAATAGTCGAGGAAGAATAATGGCTCCGCGCCTTGGACAATTAGGTCGTTGACACACATGGCTACCAAATCGATACCTATGGTATCGTGCTTACCCATATCTAGCGCCAGGCGCAGCTTTGTTCCTACACCGTCAGTACCGGATACCAGAACTGGCTGCTTGTATTTGGTTGGCAGTTCACATAGCGCACCAAATCCACCGATCCCCCCCATGACTTCAGGGCGACGAGTACGTTTGACAGAGCTTTTTATTCTGTCAACAAGTGCATTGCCTGCATCGATATCTACACCAGCGTCTTTATAGCTTAAAGAAGAATTGTTACCGCTCACGGGAAATCCTCGGTCTTATGTTGGATGTGAAAACGGCGCTATTCTACCAGTGGTTGATCAAAAAGAGCAAACGTTTGCGCAAACTTTTTCAATCTGATTTATTGATAGTCGATTAAGACGAAACTCTCAGCTAGGCAGCTTGGGTATAGATAGGGATGGGTATATAATCTCAGCAGTTCTTTATTCACAATATTCCCTGTATCACCTGGAGATGGAAATGAAAGTCGTTGAAGTTAAGCACCCCCTTGTTAAACACAAAGTTGGCTTGATGAGAGAAGGTGACATTAGCACAAAACGTTTTAGAGAATTGGCTGCAGAAGTAGGCAGTTTATTGACCTATGAGGCGACCGCAAACTTTGAAACTGAAAAAGTAACGATTGATGGCTGGAATGGTCCGGTTGAAGTGGACCAAATCAAAGGAAAGAAGGTGACAGTGGTTCCTATCCTTCGTGCAGGTTTAGGAATGATGGATGGCGTATTAGAGCATATCCCTAGTGCACGCATTAGTGTCGTAGGTGTGTATCGAGATGAAGAAACTCTGGAGCCTGTACCTTATTTCAACAAACTCGCGAAAAATATTCATGAGCGGATAGCGTTGATTGTCGATCCAATGTTGGCGACAGGTGGCTCGATGATAGCGACCATTGATCTGTTGAAAGAGAAAGGCTGTAGTAATTTTAAAGTCTTAGTACTGGTCGCAGCCCCAGAAGGTATTGAAGCATTAGAAAAAGCGCACCCAGATGTAGAGCTTTATACCGCAGCCATTGATGAAAAGTTAGATGAAAATGGCTATATCGTTCCGGGTTTGGGCGATGCGGGCGATAAAATATTCGGCACGAAATAACCGCACTTCGAGAGTATCTAGCGCCGCTTTTGGCGGCGCAGAAAACAATTATTCTGAGTGTTATTTGCCGAGCTTTAAGGTTCCTTTTACTCGGGTGCGACTTGATGGTGTTGGTTTGCTATCTGCTTGGTTGGCAAATGTTTTATCACTTTCGATGCGATTGCGTGGTTTTCGGGCAGTACCGCTCTTCGTTTGCTTGCTTCCAGTCTTTTTTGCATTAGGTGATTTGCGATATTTATCTGCATCATGACCATGGTAGGTCTTTTGCTTTTGATTGCGTCTTGCTTTGGATGCTTGGTTTTCTTCTCGGCTATCAAACAGCTTGGCATCGGTTGCCTTCTTTATTGCTCGACCTTTATCATCCGCTCGAGAAGCTTCTTCAGTGCCAACTGAGCGTTCACACATCGCTAGAATATCGGTAATTTCTTCATTAGAGAGGTAGCGCCATTTACCATTTGGAATACCATCAATGGTGATATTCATGATTCTAACTCGTCTAAGTTTAAGAACTTGATAGCCCAACGCTTCACACATGCGGCGAATTTGACGGTTTAATCCTTGTGTTAACACGATGCGAAAAGAAAACTTGGTTTCTTGCTCTACTTTGCAAGGCAACGTGACGGTATCGAGAATATTGACCCCAGCGGCCATCTGTTTAACAAAAGAAGCGGTGATCGGTTTATCGACACGAACCACATACTCTTTTTCGTGTTGGTTACCCGCTCTAAGAATCTTATTCACGATGTCGCCATCGTTAGTCAAAAATATAAGTCCGTCTGAGGGCTTATCGAGCCTGCCTATAGGAAAAATTCGTTTATGGTGGCCAATAAAGTCAACAATGTTACCTGGTACATCTCTTTCGGTGGTACAAGTGATTCCAGTGGGCTTATTTAAAGCGATATAAATTGGCTTTTCTTTTGCGCGAACGGGTTTGCCGTCAATACACACCTCATCTCCCGGAGAGACTTGAGTGCCTTTCTCTGGCACCTTTTGGTTAATCGTGACTCTGCCTTGCTCAATTAACTTGTCTGCTTCGCGGCGTGAACAAAAACCTGTCTCACTAATAAACTTATTGAGACGCTTGGTAGCTTGCTGGGAAGTGTGGGTGTTATCTGAATGTTTTTGCTTCATGGTGATGTCTTAACGTTTCACAACGGAATAAAGTTGGAGCTTAGTATACCTAAATGAGCGGTGTAGTGCACGTGGGTGGTGGAGGGTAATAAAGGCTGATGCGTTTGTTAGGTGAATTTAATTCACCTCCATATTGTCACGTATTTCTTTTATTAAACCTTGAGCGATAGACAAATGACTAAGCAACTTTTCATTGTAAAAGTCCACTTCTGATTTTTGCATTGTATGGCCATTGATTGGAGTTAGCACAAGGTCATTAATACTGCCCATTCCACCAAAAGCGCCTTCAAAATGTTCAATGCCACTGAATTGGCCGCGACGCAGCAGATTAGCACTTTTAGTGAGCCAGTCTGCCCAATGATTTTCAGAACATGAACGGAGAAGTTCAACTGCCTTTTCTAGCTCCAACACTAATTTTTTAGTTCTAGGTCCCATATTTACCTAACTCCTTACTTGCTTGGCTAAAATTAGCGACGAAGGAGAACAAGCCAAGCTTTTTGTGTCCGCCTTTAAGTGTTCGGTTAGGTACTTTTGCCATAAACTTTTTCTGCCCCTTGTGCTTGCAAAGTCGCAATATCACGATAGATAGTTCGAACAGGCGGTGGTTGCGGGACATAACAGTATTTCTAACTTGGCTTAGTCAACAAATGAACCAGAATTTAACCCGAGTATGCCTCAAAAGCTGAGATATCTATATTTTCGATGCCGCAAACAACCTGAATCGTTGGGTTTTGACAAAAACGTTTCAAATATAGGGCTAAATTTTTATATGTCAGTGGAGACTTTCTATTGAAAGCACAAGCCACTTTGCGCGGCTTGTGCTTTATCAAGGTATTGATACGTATTAGATAAACGCTCTAGTTTCTACATTGACGGAATACGTCCAGGTCCGGCTTATACAAATGGGTGGTCACATCCATCAAGCCTAAAATAGAGTGAAATAGGTTGTCTTGCGAATAGGTGTCTTTGTGTTGAGCTTCATTTTCTAAACAGCCAGCATTCAAGCCATTGTTAGTTTGAAATGCCTTCGATAGCCAAACAATCATGGGCACACGCTTTTGTTCAATAGGAGCAATACTATAGGGCAGTCCATGCAAATAGATACCATTTTCGCCTAAAGACTCGCCATGGTCGGCAAGATAAAACATGGCGGTATTGTTATTACCGGCAGAGGTTTTAAGCGTGTCAATAACGGTACTGAGAATATGGTCTGTGTACAAAATGGTGTTGTCGTACGTATTGGTAATTTGTTCACTGGTGCAGTCTTGCAAGTTACTGGTGTTGCAAATTGGTTTGAACTTTTCAAAGTTCGGTGGATATCGGTATAGATAGGTGGGGCCGTGGCTGCCTATCAAATGTAGCGCGATCACCGTATCTTGTTTGGCATTGGCAATTTTCTCTTTTAGGCCTTTTAGCAGAATTTCATCATAACATGTCCCATTGTGGCACAGTGCTGGGTCAATATTAGCCGTCATTTCTATATGCTTGACTCGGTCACACACCCCTTTACAGCCGCCGTCATTTTCTCGCCAAGATACGTCTAAACCAGCATGCGCTAAGATATCCATCAACCCATCTTGATGATGAGCAATCGTTTCATTGTAATTCGATCTGTTCATATCGGAGAACATGCACGGTACAGATAATGCGGTATAGGTGCCACAAGAACTGACGTCTTGGAAGCTGATAACCTTGTGTTTGGCGAGCTCAGGGTTGGTATCTCTATGGTAGCCATTGAGTGAGTAGTTCATCGAGCGAGAGGCTTCGCCGACCACTAACACCAGAATATTGTGCTGCTGGCCTTTATGTGTGTTGGTCGCATCTAGACCAATTTTTTTGTACGGGATTTTGCTATCCACATAGACATAGTGCTCATAGCGATAGGTAGACGTAATGTAATCGGTTGGGTTTAACAGTGACTTTATTTCGGTGTGATTGCGTATAAACGAGACATAATCTTTGTAATAAAGTGCCGCGATGAATAGGCAGACAAGTATTGCAGCAACAATCCCGGAGAGCTTAGCGAGTACAGTTTTTACCACAGAGCGGTTGAAAACGGGCTTGAGGTAATAGCAAAATAAGATGGCTGGTATCACTCCTAACAATACAAACCAAATGGCCACAGAATAGGAAAGGTAACTTAATGATTCTGCCGAGTTTGTTTGGAAGACACTGACAATCATCCCATAGTTGAAGTAGTTGCCATAGTTGAACATGCTGTACGTCACGAGAGTGGAAAGAAGGATAAGCACACCCACTAGAACTCGATACACATATGGCCAAACTATTATCGTAAATAACACAAACATGGTGATAAAAACGAATACTGGTAACGAGATGAGAAACCCTATTTTTACTGGCTCTGCGGACACCAGTTTCACTAAGTGATTCCACAATGCGATATTTTGAAATACGGTAAAATACAAAGCCAGAAGGGCGACGTATGATGTGCTAGAAATTTTCTTCGGTGACAAACTGAGCCTCGGAATGACAGATATATTTACAATTAAGTATATCAATAGGCTCTAATTATTCACATTATTAATATTCTCTTAAGTATCATTCGCCACCCTGAGATCAGGTAAGAATAAAATTACCCCATTCTTTTTTGGTGTCTCTCTCTGTTTTCTGACTTTTTCTCTGCGCTTTTTCGTAGTAAAACGTAGACAGCGCCGCTGCCACCATGGTGCCGCTGCGCACTATGAGCACATTGCACGTCTTTAATTTGTTCCAACCAGTGAGAAACATAGCTTTTCATCAATGCAGGTGGGTTGGATTTTTCTCCTTTGCCGTGGACAATGATCACTGTCCGAATATCAAGATGGATACACTGTTTCAAGAACTTAACCACTTCACTTCTGGCTTCTTCTAGTGTTTTTCGATGCAAGTCAAGCTTGGCCTGAATAGGGTACTTGCCTAACCGCAATTTACGATAAACGCCTTCTTGGACGCCATCACGCTTAAACTCGACGATATCATCTGGTTTTTTCATTGGTGCATGATCGACAGATAAGTAATCTGGGTCATCTTTATCTAGAGACATCGCGGCTTGCCGTTTGGCCGCATGAGTGTCGGTAGAATGAAAGGCTTTTTTCAGCTCAGAAGTATCGTTTTGAATTGGCTTTACGTCCGCCATCATTTCTTTGAATAAGTCTAAGTCGTCGTGAGACATTGCGAGATTCGCTATGAAGATCATGCCATAGTGCGAGTATATCAAGGTTGGATTGAGTTGGTATAGAAGCGCAAACCCGGTAGTCAGATAAAAAAAACCGAAGTAGACAGCCCATCTACTTCGGTGCAAAGCACAGTTCTATTTACCCAAGTCAAATAAATAGAAGCTAAGCGATCTCTAGTGAGGAGATTTGTCGCTCAACACCTTATAGATAAAATAGCCGCCATAAAACAGCATGAGACTCAGTGCGCCAAGAATCACCAATACAGACGAAAGTCCGATTGCATTACCAAAAAGGAGATCAAGCCAAAAGTCCATAATTTTACCTATATCGTCTTGAAGACAAGTTCTAGGCTAAATCTAAAGAAATGATTCGATACTGATCTGGATCAATGGTATGAACTAAAGTGCCTAATATGGATTAAATGGTGCGTAGAGGATCACGATGGTTATTTTTGATGTAAAACTGACCAATCGATTCATGCTACGGATAGTGGAGGGTGAAAATGGCTTGCTTTCAGACTTAGAATCCGTAATATACGCCCGACTGCTCGAACAAGCAGTAGAAATTTCGGTGAATAGCGCAGTTTGGTAGCGCATCTGGTTTGGGACCAGAGGGTCGGGGGTTCGAATCCCTCTTCACCGACCACATCATAGAGCCTCGACAGAGGTCGGGGCTTTTTTGTATCGATTGATAATGGTTTGGGACCAGAGGGTCGGGGGCTGGAACGCCAGTCCGATCGAGTCCCTCTTCACCGACCACATCATAGAGCCTCGACAGACGTCGGGGCTTTTTTGTATCGATTAATAGTGATTTGGGACCAGAGGGTCGGGGGCTGGAACGCCAGTCCGATCGAGCCCCTCTTCACCGACCACATCATAGAGCCTCGACAGACGTCGGGGCTTTTTTGTATCGATTAATAGTGATTTGGGACCAGAGGGTCGGGGGCTGGAACGCCAGTCCGATCGAGTCCCTCTTCACCGACCACATCATAGAACCTCGACAGATGTCGGGGCTTTTTTGTATCTGTCGAAACTTTTTACTTTAGACAAAATCAAATTTGGCAGTGTACTTTTTGGCTGGTGGATAACTTCTTAATGGTAAATCCATCGCGCTGCAGGAGGCTGAGCACATTATCTTTACCGACTAGATGAAGTGCGCCTACCACAACCATATACCGCCCCTCTTTTTTGGGTAAGAATTGATGAGAGGAAAGTTTGTCGACCCAGTCTTTGTTCCTGCTGTAGATAAATTTGTTGTCAAAATCCTTTGAGAAAGAGGTTTGCTGAGCGAAATCTTCTAATACTGAAGCATCGCCACTTTTCCATGCTTTTATCAGACATTGGCCATATTCTGCACTTTTATCAAACTGTTGGATGGTATTCTCAAGCAAAAACTTGCCACCGTCAGGTAAGCCAGTGAGCAAGCTAAATTGGAACCCCACGGTTTCTAGCCCCAATATCGGTACGTGTGATTTCTCTGCCAGTGCCATCATAGAGCTGTCAACACCCAGCAGAGGGCTTAGCCCGAGTTGACGAAATTGACTTATTTGTAGCGTTAACGCAGTCGCCCAAGGTGGGGATTGCTCCAGAATTTGGGTATTTAAACCAAGCTGTTTACTGATTTGTTTGAGCTTCCCCGTTTCAGCACGATTGAGTACATCTTTGGTTTTTACTGTGGGTGCGGGTAGATCAGATGGACTAAATTTTCTGATGTCCGCTTCGACAATCAGCCCATTACTGGATTTTAGAAATTTGGTGATTGTCTTAGGGAAGGGGTACATACTTTGCTCCCCGACATGAACAGAGCCCAAAATCATTAAGGTGGTGTGCCCTTTTTGTGCACTCCAATACAAGGGCTCGGCAACGGTGCTAGTGCCTACTAACACCAAGAACAATGTGATTAATCTAACCAAAGCGCTTTCCTAACTTATTCGACGTTATCAATATAGAGTTCTTAAAGTGTATACCCAAGTTGGGGATAAGATGCAGAATTCGCCAGAGAGAATTGGAGTCATCGATGTGTGAGTGATAGAATGGCGCGCAAATTTGCTTCGTTAAGAAGTACTCAGCGACAGATTATTAGTAAAGGTATTCAATAAATGACGGTTAAAACGCGTTTTGCACCTAGCCCAACCGGCTATCTTCACGTAGGTGGTGCTCGTACTGCACTCTATTCTTGGTTGTACGCGAAAAACCAAGGTGGAGAATTTGTACTTCGTATTGAAGATACTGATCTAGAGCGTTCTACTCAAGAGGCGGTAGATGCGATTTTGGAAGGTATGACTTGGATGGGCTTAGAGTGGGATGAAGGTCCTTACTACCAAACTAAGCGTTTTGACCGTTACAATGAAATGGTTGAGAAGCTGCTAGCGGAAGATAAAGCCTATAAATGCTATGCATCGAAAGCGCTATTAGATGAAGTTCGCGCAGAACAAGAAGCGAATAAAGAAATGCCGCGCTATGATGCCAACCACCCAAAAATTAGAGCTGCGAATGAGTCGGCAAAAGACGGTGACCCTTGTGTAATCCGTTTCCGCAATCCTAAAGAGGGCAGTGTGGTCTTTAATGATCAAATTCGTGGCCGAATTGAGATTGGCAACGATCAGCTCGATGACCTGATTATCCGCAGAACCGATGGCTCTCCAACTTACAACTTTTGTGTGGTAGTAGATGACTGGGATATGGGCATTACACACGTTGTTCGTGGTGAAGACCATATTAATAATACGCCGCGCCAAATTAATATTTATCAAGCGTTGGGAGCGCCTGTACCGACATTCGCTCACTGCGCAATGATTTTGGGTGACGACGGTGCAAAATTGTCTAAGCGCCACGGTGCGGTTTCCGTCATGCAATATCGTGACGAAGGTTACTTACCTAACGCACTGAACAACTATTTGGTTCGCTTAGGTTGGTCGCACGGCGATCAAGAGATTTTCTCCCAACAAGAAATGATTGATCTGTTTAGTCTCGATGCCATCAGTAAGTCTGCCTCGGCATTTAACACTGATAAGCTGCTGTGGCTAAACAACCATTACATTAAAAACTCAGACCCAGAATACGTTGCCGAGCACCTACAATGGCATTTAGATGAGCAGAACATTGCGACGATCAATGGTCCGGCTATCACGGAAGTCATCAAACTCGTTGGTGAGCGTTGCAATACTTTAGTAGAGCTGGCTCAGCAATCTCGTTACTTCTATGAAGACTTTTCTGAATTTGATGCGGCTGCAGCTAAGAAGCATTTACGTGGTGTGGCAAAAGCGCCGCTAGAACTCGCGTTAGAGAAAGTTAAACAGATTTCAGACTGGACAACCGAAAATCTGCACAACGTCATCACTGAGGTGTGCGAAGAGCTTGAAATCGGCATGGGCAAGATTGGTATGCCCCTTCGCGTATCGGTAACAGGTGGTGGGCAGTCTCCATCTGTTGACGCTGTTATGCAATTAATCGGCAAAGAGCGTGTGATGTCTCGAATTGAAATGGCGTTAGAGTTTATTCGCCAAAGAGAAGCTAACGCTTAATCTACAAACACGATATGCAAAATGCGGCCGTATGATATGGCCGCATTTTTTGTATCTGTAGACTGCTAAAAGAAGGTTATTTCAAATCGATGGAGCTGACACGGCCCATATACTCTAAAATTTCTAGGTTACTTTTATTGGCTTCCAGCAGGGCTTTTTTTGTTTTGGTGTAAGCGCCAAGCTTGCCATGTTTATTGACCGAGCAAACCACACTTCTGTACATCAAATTTCCTTTATTATCATAATTTCTCCAGGCCGCGATATAACATTCATCCTTAAAGTCTGGATCGTCTATCTTAGGTCTGGGCTTATAGATAACTTTTGGCTCAAGAGAATGGGGTAATCGAGTCATCAAGTAAGGATCTTTGAGCAACCTTCTCCAAAACTTGCCCCACATAGCCAGCCCCAACTCGTTACGAAGGCGAATGGCTTTCTTTAAACCTTTTTCTTCACCAATACGCACAAACCCAACAGAGCGGTGCAGCACTGTATCGTCTGGAGTATGGATATGGATTTTATAAGCGGTCTTAGCTTTTGAGATAAAGCGATGGCCCGTATTGGAGTCTAGATTGCTCTTTTTCATGCTGATAATTTAATCAATTACACCGTTGGCGCCATTAGATTAAATTATTAAGAGGAATACCATGCTCCAGCGGAAAAATGGGTAGCGACACGATAAAAATTGGGGTTAATACATTCATTGGTTATGAATAGGTACCATTGTCTCCGTTAGCTGAGAGAAATTTTATTTCTAAGGCAAGCTACGAATATAGGCTTTTGGCGATGAGTGTAGGTGTTTTTTGAACACCGTAATAAACGCAGAGCTGGATTCATAACCGAGTTCAAGGGCGACGTCGGTGATAGAGCGCTTGTGTTGTAAGAGCTCAAGGGCGGTGAGAATTCTCAGTTTTTGTCGCCATGCGGTAAAGCTAAGCTGGCACTCTTTGATAAAGAGCCGATTGAGTGTTCGAACTGAGGCTCCTGAAGATTGCGCAAGTGCCACTAGGTTGCGGTTATCTCCGGGGTTATTGTGCAATATTTGGCAGACCGTTTGCAGTCTGGGATCCGTTGGCCAAGGTAGATGGAGAGGGCTGACGGGGGCTTGGTAGATTTCTTCAATGAGTAAGGTCATTAATGCAGTATCGAGCTCGCTGATAGGGTATTTTCCTTGCCATGCGTTACAGCCTCTTTGTATGAGCTCTCTCAGAAATGATGACACCTGAATGACTTTAACGTCTTCGCCAATTCGTTGGCCCAACACATTATCTATATGTAAGCTGCGATAGCTAACTGGCGCCGTATTGTTGACTTGATGGACAACACCTGAAGGTATCCAAACGGCGCGTTGAGGGGGAATGACAAAACTGTGGTTGCCCGCTTTTACATTAAGGACACCCTCTGTGGCGTATTGTAATTGGCCCCATTGGTGTGAGTGTTCGATACCGACTGTGTTGGGTAGCTTCTCTTCACTAATGGCCTCTACTGGCCGGAATAATTGCTCTTTCTCTATAAATTGGCGCATTGAATAAATAATGTGTCAGTATTGATAAATCTAGACATCAAGTTTATCTATAGAATGTGAATCTGTCATTTCAATTAACATTTTTGGAGATTTGATGTCAGATAACACAAAAAAGTCTCAACAATTTTTATTATTAAGTGCAATCTGCGCCGCGATTACTTTTTCGGTGTGGCAGCTTTTGCTTAATAACTTTAGTGTTGATGAAGTCAACTTTGTGGGTACTCAAATTGGTTGGCTGCAATCGTTAAGAGAGATCCCAGGTTTCTTGGCCTTTGGAGCAGTTTTTCTATTGCTATTGATGAAGGAGCAATACTTAGCGGTGCTGTCGCTTGCTGTTCTTTCTATTGGTGTCGCTTTGACGGGGTATTTCCCGACAACCTATGGTCTGTACGCGACCACCATTATTATGTCGACCGGCTATCATTATTACGAAACCATGAATACGTCGCTACAAATTCAATGGTTAGGTAAAAATGAGGCGCCTAAGTTCATGGGCACTTTGATGGGCCGTAGTGCGCTGGCCGCGCTGGCGACGTTCATTTGTATATGGGCTGCGATGGAACTGTTTAAGATGCCGTTTTGGATGGTCTATCTTGTTGCAGGCATTATAGGCTGTTTAATTGCGCTATACATGTTTATTAAGTTCCCTTTAATCCCACAAAAGTCTCAGCAACACAAACACCTTGTATTGAGAAAAAGATACTGGTTGTACTACGCGCTAGTCTTTATGTCGGGCGCGCGCCGACAAATCTTTGTTGTATTTGCCGGCTTTTTGATGGTGGAGAAATACGGCTACTCGGTAGAGAACATGGCGCTTCTATTTATCATTAACCAAGTGGCAACCATGTGGCTGTCGCCAAAAATTGGTAAATTGATTGCTCACATTGGTGAACGCCGAATTTTATTGATTGAATACATTGGCCTGATCCTTGTCTTTATTTCTTATGGTGCAATCAATAACCACTGGATTGCTTCAGGTTTGTACGTGACCGATAACTTGTTTTTTGCTATGGCTATCGCGTCCAAAACCTATTTCCAGAAAATCGCTGATCCTAAAGATATTGCTTCAACGGCAGGCGTGTCTTTCACCATTAATCATATTGCTGCGGTAGTGTTGCCAGTACTGCTTGGCATGGTGTGGATGATTGATTATTCATGGGTTTTCTATTTAGGTGCGGCAATGGCTGTGGTGTCCCTATGTTTAGCGACTCTGGTTCCGAAAAGCCCTGCACGAGGCCATGAATCTGTGCTTGTTGCTCAGTCGTAAATACACATAAGTGTTTTGGTTTAGGGTTAGCGTTAGCTAGCCCTTTGTTATTTTTAGGTCATTGCTAAGTGAAGCATCGGAAAATGGATTGCTCATTTATTGACTTGTTACCTTATCCGCGTAGTCTTTAGCAGACGCATTAACAGAACAAGTGATTCCATGAGTATTGTTTCTTCTTTGTCTTCAAATAATTCGATGAACTGGTTTGAGTTTAAGAGTTTTAGATATGCTGGCGTTATGCTTCTATCTGTAGTGGCATTAAGTGGGTGCGCACATACAAGCTCAAAAGAGAGCAAAGCCGAACCGGAAAAGAGTTCAGTCTCTCAGCTTGATAAATCCGTGGTTCCGCAACCAGCAGCGGCTTCATCAACAAAAGGGTTAGATACTACGGCGAAAAAGCCGGTGGTGAAAAAAAACACTAATACTGTCCCTCAACAGGTGCTTACGGTAGCTAATACCATTCAGAAGAGGGTTGAGAGTAACCTTTATGTGCCAAAGAAAGCGATTGGGGTATTAAGTACAGAGATTAACTTTCATATTGATCGAGAAACCAACTTAGTTTCGGTAAAAATCGTGAAAAGTAGTGGGAATTTTGAGTTTGATAATCGAGTGAAAATTGCGGTATTCAACAGCTTTCCGCTGCCTGGAGTGACGTCATTAAATGACACCCAGTATCACTATCTGCAAGACATCAACTTAACGGTAAGACCAGAAAAATAATCGAGCCTCCCAAGCGGCTTCTAACCAAGAAGTCCGTTTGGGAGGCATTGCAGCAGTGATTAGCTAATCACTGCGGGGGGAAGAAGATGAATGATGCCCATCTTTTGCCCGATAACGAACGGACAAATAAACAAGCCCGCCACCAACATTGCATAGCCGACAGCCTGATATTGACGCTGCTTACTGCGGGTAAGCTTGATAAGTACAATCGCTGGCAACACGGCAAATAGTATATCTTCGCCAACACCACCTACGATAGAAAGCGCCGCTAAGAACAAACGTGGGTAAAGCAAAGTGACAATCAGCGGTGGGAGGAAAGATAGGGCTCCCACTAGCAGTTTATTCTCTGTGTTGAGATAGGTCGTGGTTAAATCTTGGATAAATCCAAATAACCCGGCACCATTGGTCATAAATGAAGATGTAACCGCAAGCAAGCCAAAGACCAAGCCAGAATATAAGAATACTTTGTTGTGCAAAATCTCAGACATTGGCACGTTGGCAGTTAGGCCATGCCAGTTAGCATATACGATGGAATGAGCGCCTGCGCCATTTTGCGGTAAAGTACCAAGTACAACTAACACCCATACCAGATTGATTACTAAGCCCATAAATACGCCAAGCAAAATAGACTTTCGTGTTGCAGACTGGTCATGGTTTAGAGACTTGGAAACCGTTGGAATGATGTTGTGAAAGTGAAATGCTGATACGGCAATAGGCAATACGATGGGCACATATTTCCAGCTACTAAAGGTTAAATACTGAGGTTCGAAGTGGGAGAACCCAGTCACTATCATTAGAATAAAGCTTACCCAAGTGGCCGCGACGAGGAACATCATGCCGCTTTTAAGCGCTTTTAATCCAAAAATGATGAGTGCCGTCGTGATACAAAAATAAACCAAAGTAATAAGAGTATTATGGCTCGACAGCGAAGAAAATAGGGAACTTATCATGGATGAAATGCCGCTTAAATACGCCACTAACACACCGTATAAAATGATTAAGTTACAAATAATGGCGATCCATTTGCCTGTGTTACCTAGCTCTTGACCATAAAATGAGGGTAAATCGAAATTCTTCTTTGCCGGATCGATACGAGAAGCAATGATCCAAGCCGCGAATAACATGACAAACCAGATTCCGATAATACCAATCAGTGCTGGAACAAAACCGCCTAAGCCAGCAGTAATCGGCAGCGCTAGTACACCAACGCCTAATACGTTACCAAAGACAAGCAAAGATGTAGTAAATATTTTTCCAAACGAAGGAGGGGGTGATGTAGGTGAATTCATTTATGTACTCCTGACATTGAATACTATGTCTATATGCACTTAAAGTTCATGATGATAGATAAAAGCAGCGCTCTTAGAGGGCGCTGAGAATGATAAGCTCATGAGTTAAGTTAACTTGTAAATACCTTTATTCTTTAATAAACAGTTCTAAAATTCTTGGTGAAAAATGCGACTGAAACAAATGTTTTACCGCTAATTTCGCTGTAGGAGCGCGAGTGTGGTCTAATCTTAACCGTACAGCAACCAACAAAAATGAATTCTAAGGTTATTAATAAGTAGCTAGTATTATTGCAATTGTTACCAATAAATTTCGCTATGTTTAAGTGTTGATAATTTGAACTCTATTTGTTTTATTTAGATATAATCTAAAAAGTCTATATATCAATTAATTAATAACAACGAGTAAACGGTCATACAAAATCGCAGTAGAAAAGCAATAATGAAGATCACATTTAGAGACATTTCAAAGATCTGAGTAATGTCCAAAAAAATGAATGAAAATTGACAAAGCGTGGTAAATAGATAGTAAAAATAAAAGTGGGTATATGCCCATTTGATTAAATAATCGTCGCAATAAGGCGGAGTATATATGTCAGTAGCGCAATCAAAATATTTTTATACCAATGATCAAGTTAAACTTCATTACCTGCAAGCAGGAAGTGGGCCCTTATTAATTTTGTTGCCCGGTGGCGGGTTTAGCGCCAACGTGTTTAACAAGCAAGTGAAGGCATTGAGTGAGCATTTTACCGTTGTATGCTTGGATAAAAGAGGCCACGGCGCGTCTGAAAAAGTGGAGTTTGGTTATCGAGTGAGCCGGTTTGCCAAAGATTTAGATGACTTATTGAATCATTTAAAAGCGGATAAAGCGCACTTTGTCGCTCACTCTTTAGGGGCGGCGATGATCTACAACTACATTGACCTGTTTGGTAGTGAGCGGTTGGCAAAGTTGGTGGTAGTTGATGAGCCTTCTGTATTGTTAGCCAATCCTGAGTGGAGTGATGAAGAAAAAAGCCAGTTAGGTGCTATCTACGAAGCGGGCACGGTACACCAGTTAACCAATCAATTTTTAACTGCAGATCCTAATGAAATCGCTACAAACATAGTCAATGCCATGACCACCAAGTACGCCACGGTTGAGCAAAAGCAATTCTTGCTTGAGTGCATGGATATTCCAGGTTTTGCGGCGAGTCGGCTGTACCTTAATAACATTTGCCAAGACTACCGAGATGTGATGCAGAAAATTGACGCTGACACTTTATTCATTACTGGTCGAGCGAGCCTTCACCCATGGCAATCTCACCAATGGATGAAAGAGCAAGTTAAGGGCGCAAAATTAGAGGTATTTGAAGAGCAAGATGGCGGTAATCACTTTATGTTTGTCGAGCAGCCAGATAAATTCAATGCGGTTGTTTTATCTTATTTGACAGACGATTAACTCAGATTAACTGAGTCCAACCTAAGGGCAACTCTTGGGTTGGGCTCAAGTGAACGACCTTTTCTCGATTCTTTTTTGCCTTTCTATTATTAAGTCATTGTCCCACTTTTTTAAGATCTCATAGTTAATACACAAGATAAAACTCTTATTCAATTCGTTGCTAGGTCGCTAAAAATTAACTATTAACAATAATGTAAATAGTAATAGACCTAGGCCGAAATGGCATTGAATGGAATAGATTTCGTCGGAGTTGGACTTGTATGCGGTTAACAATAAATAAGCTTGTCATTATTAGTTCGTCAATATTGATGTTGGTGGCCATTGCTGCCGTGGCGTACAGCATTTGGGTCAGTAGCACGAACGCCATTCACCAACTCAGCAAGAAATCCTTTGAACAGGCAACGATTTCGGTAAGTGAGCAGCTTGGCAGTGCGGTCAGATTCAAAAAGCAAAATAGTATTACTGAAAGGGTAGATGCCGCTTCAAAAGCCAGTGAGGGAAACTTAACTCGATTTGATATCTATTTGCCGAATAAATCCCTACTATTTTCCACCTCCAAATCAATCAGCAAAGCCGACATTAGCACTTTCAATTGGTCTGATGCTCAAGTATTGCTGGATGATGGCGATCAGTTGATTTATGCCGTCCCTATTTATGCAGGTAAAAAGAAAGCATTAGCCGGATTTGCGGTTTCTTATTGGCATTTTAAAGATCTTCACATATTAAGTGCATCACTAGGCCAACAGGCATTTATTCTAGGTCTAGTTTGTATCGCATTATCTACCGCTGTTTTACTGCTTATTCTACGTACGGTATTTCTTAAGCCCCTGCAGAACTTATCTTCATTATGTGAAGAACTAGGCTCTGGAGAGTGTGACTTGAAAAAAAGAATTAACCTAAAGCGTTATGATGAATTAGGTGTGTTGGCGGGGCATATTAATTTCTTTATCGACAAAATCGAGCAGACGCTGAATCCGATTCATCAGAGCTCTCTGGTCGTGACCGACATTGCCGACAACCTTGAAAATCACATTGAATCACTGACTTCGAAAGTCGGCTCGCAGCGAGATGATATTAAAGATACCGTGTCAATTGGTGAGCAGACCAAAGAGTCAGTTGAGTCGGTAAAAGAAAATGCCAATCACTCTTCCAGCTCTTTAAGCCAAGCGGTAGAAAGCGTCAACAAAGGCCAAAAACGCTTAGCGAAAGCCATGCAGGACATAACGCTTTTGTCTGAGAAAAGCAACGCAACGTCGGAATCAGCCAATGAACTAAGTAATCAAGTCAATAAAGTCAGTGAAATCTTGGGCATTATTCGTAATATTGCCGAGCAAACCAACCTTCTGGCTTTAAATGCTGCGATAGAAGCTGCCCGGGCTGGTGAAAATGGTCGAGGTTTTGCTGTGGTTGCTGATGAAGTCCGTGGCCTAGCAGAAAAAACCTCAACCTCGACGGATCAAGTGGAAAGCATCTTGTCTGATCTCGCCTCTGTGTCGAATCAGTTAATCACCTTCACCGATGAGGGGTTAGATGCCAGCAAACATTGTGTAGAATCGATTGAAGAATCGGTGGAGGATATTGAGACAGCGTTGGCGGATATCTCCAAAGCCGACGAGGTGAATCATGGCATCGTGAGCTCATCTGTGTCGCAAAGCGATGCCATGTTATCGCTACTAAAAAACTTAGAGCTGATCGATCAGCAAATAGACAGCTTGGCAGAAGAGACCAATCAAATTTCGTCAAACAGTTTAGAGTTGCAGACAAGAGCTCATGATACCAGTGAGCACTTATCAAGCTATAACTTGCAACATTCAGCTTAGATGTTTTACCTTTGGGTCCAACAAGCTAACTTTGCTGCGCCCTTGCCAGCGCTCTTTCCAGAGATTCTGCGTAGGAGTTGGCTTGACTCAACTGAGTTTGAGTTAGCTGAGGGCGCAAGAACATTTGTCGCTCTTTTGCTCTTAGGCTGCCATGTTTCTCTGCCACTTCTAACCACGCATAGGCTTTTACATCGTCTCTAGAGATCATTTGGGGTGGTGAGAGGTACATGTCAGATACATCGATTGCAGCGTCGGTATTGCCGTTGATTGCCGCTATATGATAGGCAGAGAATGCAGCGTTGAGGTCGGTTTTAACCCCTTGTCCCAAGCGGTACATGTTACCGATCTCTTCTTCCGCACTATAGTTTTCTTGTTGTGCCGCACGGCTATACCATTCAAACGCCAGCTTATAGTTCTTACTAGTGCCGTGGCCAGTTTGATACATTCTACCAAGTTGATACTGTGCTTCACTTGAGCCATGCTGAGCGGCTTTTAAGAACCATTTAAATGCAATGTGGTTATTTCTCATGGTACCCAAACCATGCTGATACATCCAACCAATGCGATACTCTGCCTGCGGAGCAACCTCATCTTGCGTGGCGGCTTTAAAATACCAGCTGATGGCTTTTGCATCATCTTGTTTTACAGCAAGCCCTTTTTGATACATATAGCCGATACTGATAAGGGCATCGACATTATGTTGTTTTGCAGATTCTGTGTATAAGGCGAGTGCATTGCCATAGTCTTTATTGACACCGAATCCCCAAAAATACATGTTAGCCAGATTGTTTTCTGCGACAGCAGAATTGCTTGCTGCGGCCTTGCTGTACCAATAAATGGACTTGGCATAGTTTTTAGGTACGCTTAGACCATGTTGATAAAACCAGCCTAACTGATTTTGCGCGTCGACATTGCCGTGTTGAGCCGCTAAGCTAAACCAGATAAAGGCTTGTTTATCGTCTTTGTTAATCCCACCTAGGCCATAGGCTAGCGCTTGCCCTATCTTGTACTCTGCCAAACTACTGCCATGGAGTGCGGCATATAGATACAAGCCATAGGCCTTTTTGAGGTTCTTCTTAACACCTTGTCCGTATTCGTACAATTTCGCTTCTTCGAGCATGGCGTTCGTATTGTTTTGTAAGGCCGCTTTTCGATACCACTTTGCAGCCAAACGATTATTTTGCTCGACAACTCGTCCGTGCTGATAAAAGTTACCCATATGAAATTGCGCGTCGTTATTGCCTTGTTGTGCGCTTTCTTTATACCAATGCAATGCTACTTTTTCATTTTTGGCTACACCTTTACCATATTCATACATGTAACCAAGGTCATTTTGCGCGATATTATTGCCTTTCAAGGCCGACTTTTTAAGCCAGTAATTCGCTTTGTCGTAGTCGGTGTCTACACATTGGCCTTTTAGGTACATCGCGCCCAACATAGCTTCCGCTAGCTCATCACCTTGCTTTGCTGATTTGGTATACCACTCTAGGGCCGATGGGCAGCTTTGCTGCACATATTGCCCATCATAAAACATTCGACCTAAGTGATATTGGCCGTGGGCATTTCCTTGTTTAGCTGCTTTCGAATACCAAAAATATGCCTGTTTATAGCTAATAGAAACACCTTGCCCTAACAAATATTGTTGGGCTAAATGGGCCTGGGCTTCAGGGTTACCTTGATTTGCGGCTTTTCTAAACCATACTTCGGCTTGTTTATAATCTTGTTTGACCCCTTCTCCAAGGTAGTAAAGGTTACCCAGGCCTTGTTCGCCAACCGCATTACCTTGTATTGCGGCTTTTTCATACCATTTTCTCGCTTTTAGGTTGTCTTGAGGTACTCCATCACCGTAATAGTAGTTATTGCCAAGGCGAGCTTGGCTGGTGGCGTTACCAGATTTAGCTTTGGCAATCAGCGCCGAGGTTTCAGGTGAATGAAAAGATAAAGAAGAGCATGCGCCAACAGATAGGGTGAGCAATGAAAGAGTGAGACATTTTAATTTTGAATGCATTTTGGACCTTGCCAATAGAAGCGAGAAGTTGCTCAATTGAAGAGTTATCGGGTATTTTATCGAATTTAGAGCAGATTGGGATTCTTTTCCTTGGATCTTTTTATCTGGTTGCTCTGAATTTAGCACCTTGAAGTAACTTGGGTATAGATATTCATCTTAATAACTGGTTGTAATCAATGCCTTTTTAGATAAATAAGATTTCAATATTCTATTGGATGCTAGATAAGTAATAATACGCGCCAATATAGGATTTTTAGTCATTAATCTGTCAATACCAACGCCTTGACTTCATGGAGCATCTAGGCGTTGAATTGATACGAATTTGGAGAGGAAGTGTGGAGAGTATATCTGCAAGGCATTTTTTTATCGCAAGCCGGACTAAAAAGTGGATGTCTTGGTCAATTGTGCTCTTTGTCTGTATGCTAGTCGGAAGCATCGCTCTGATGATATTGCCCGCCAAAACCCACACCCTCTATCTCGAAGATTTTGTTGAAGGCTTAATTGCCATTGGTCTTTTCGGGTTTTTGTGTTTTCGTTCAATCTATTATGCGTTGGCTTTCCCCAAGAGTAATATCTCTATGGACAAAGAGGGCTTATGGCCAACGCATATGCCTAAAAACGGCAGCCTGATTTATTGGAGTGATATTGCTGGGTATGAAACTGGCTCACCCCTTATGAAACGCTTGCACCTATTGGATCATTACGACCACAGACTAATGACCATTCACTATCACATCGATCGATACGATGAGCTCGTTGAAGAGATTCAGCGTAGAACTCGGCTCGATATTGTGAAATAGGATGATAGAGAGCCTATATTTACGCTAACCGGAAAAATAACGCATAATGGCATCGCGTAGATTTTGTGGTGAACGCAGCAGGCTACTGCCTACGGATGAGATCCCATCATAAACTAAGCCCACATTTTCTGATGCTGAATTGTTAGATACCAAAAAGTAGGTATAGATGGCTTTTTCGAAATAACCCGTTTCTTTACTTTTTATCCTTGCTTGGCCGATGGCGGTGAGTAAGTCAGAATTCCATCCAATTGCTTTTAATATTCGCCATAATATAAATAACATGTCAGCGCTAAAGTAATTATTGCTATCGTAGTCTGTCTGGGAGAGCCTTCTTCTCAAGACTTCACGATCTCTTTCGTTCATATTGTCGAGTGGTATATTTCGGTTGTGCCACAAAACGCTAAATTGCTCGAATCCTAGAGCTAACCTTGCATAGGTATTATTGGTTAGCTGATAGCCATCACGAATAATGTTATTCATCACGTCAGTGAGTATGGATGATATACTGACCATTGATTCTAAGCTGATTCTATCAAGCACTTGTAATGTGGTCATAATATCGCCTTCGTTTAACCCATCGCTGGATAACCGTGCACAGAACTCATTAATCAGATTCTCTAGTGTAGGCGAATATGTTTTGGGTAGAGATGGGTCATACAAGGCATTCATCATTTTGTATAACCTTTTGTATTTAAATGCAGATTTAACGATGTTTTTACTTAGTCTTATCGTGTGTATCTCTTCTCCCCAAAGCATATCGTGATAAACTTGCGAGCGGCTTTTTTTGATATGCTCTTCGATACTATATAGGGCTAATATCCGAGCTTTTTGAAAGATGGCTAAGTGACCTGTGTAAATAAGGACACTGGTAGGGCATTGAACATCGAAATATTGTATGTTTTCAACGCTAATTTGCAGTCTAAATTTCGACTCTTCTCCAATACCCAAATCGAGAGAACTGCCATGTCGCTGTGGACTTCCAACGGCTGGACTGTCTTCACTAAACGTATCGCGTATGCCTAATATCTTGTCTTGGGAGCGGTCATAATTAAGTTCAATCTGGTTATTGTGGACTTGTACTACAGTAGGATTGCCATAACTAAGGAAAAACAGAAACGACAGCTTCTGTAACCTATTGTTTTCGTTAAGCGAAGCCAATCTGATTGGTAGGCTGCGGTAAATAGGGGCATAACTTTTAAACTTCTGATACTCGATATCAAACAAGAAATCTTCGTCTTCGTATACATCCGCGTATTTTAAGTAAGGGACAATTTGCTCTGAAAGGGTACGAAGTAAAGTCAATTCATTGCTGATACTTTCATTTGGAAACTCTTCATGGAAGTCTTTTAGCGAGTCGTACGCGTCCTTTATGTATTTAATGGCATCCTTATATGATAAATCTGCCGCTCCGCCTCCTTCAAGTTCCATATATAACCACTGTAATATCCCTGCTTTCCTTCTCTTCAAAATAGAGTGATAAGACTTAACCTTCATTTTTTTACTGATTTGTTGCAAGAGCGCTTGTTTTTTGATGTCTCGAATAAGCAGCTCATTGCTTCGAAATGGAGCGAGAATTTGTAGACAGCGTTGCACCATAACTTCAGACCTGCCGTGCCCTTTGGCTTTGTGGGTTTGCTCAAGCTGAATGAAGGTATCACTACAGACTTTGATCGCGTTGATTGCTTGATCTACGGTCGTGGACGTATCACGAATTCGCTGTCGTAATATTCTCGCTGTGTTTTTTTTTACTTCAGTAAGACGACTATTCATAAACTTTTTCTTAATAGCGTTTGCTTCTGAACTAATATATTTATCTATTGTTTGTTGTAGGCGTGACCTTGTTGTGCTTGGAATATATGTGAATGGCATTGTAAACCTTGTTTTCTTTTAATATTGATATGCTATAGCTTGAAGTTATTTGTCTTATTTATTATTTGTACTTGTCTGATGGTTGTGTTTATTCGATGTCTTTCAAACTTATCCCATTGTTTGGCTATAAGCTAATAGAAGATAGGAATAATGTGAGTGGGTTTTTATGGTTAACCATGAAACCATATGTTTTATATGTGATGTCTGGTTACTCTGATGAATAACTAAATCATTTATTGTGGGAGTTAGTTGAAGATTTAATTAGTTAACTGTATTGGTTAAATAGAGAGGTATAACTTAATTAAATATAACTAGCTTGTATACCGACTAATATTTAGATCTTGATAACTAATTTGAGGAGGCGCTTCACTGATAATATCAGCAAGTAATTTTCCTGACCCACACGCCATGGTCCAGCCTAAAGTTCCGTGTCCAGTGTTGGTGTAGAGGTTTTTATACGGTGTCTCGCCAATAATGGGAGTGCCATCAGGAGTCATTGGTCTTAAGCCAGTCCAGTATTCTGCTTTATCAAGATCTCCAACGTGAGGAAAGAGCTCGTTCACTACGCGATTTATGGTTGCTGTCCGTTTTTCAGGAAGTGAAAGGTTAAAGTCGCTTAGCTCTGCGGTACCAGCCACCCGCAATCTATCTTCAAATCGCGTTAGTGCTACTTTATAGGACTCGTCCATGATCGTCGATTGTGGCGCACAGTGAGCGTTCTTTATTGGCAAGGTCATTGAATACCCTTTTACTGGATAAATCGGCAATTGGAGGTTTAATGGCGAGAGCAATTTCGCTGAATAGCTTCCTGCTGCGATGACGTACTTATCCGCTTGTATTGAGCCCGCGCTGGTTTCTACTGATCGAATGCGACCATTGCTTGTTGTCAAATTGTAGATATTGGTGTTAAAGCAGAACTCTACCCCCGCTTGCTTTGCCAGCTTTGCGAGTTGCTGGCAAAAAAGGTAACAGTCTCCTGTTTCATCATTAGGCAAGTGTAACCCACCAACAATTTTGTTTTGAACATGCGCAAGTGCAGGTTCTTTTTCTACACAACCGGATGTATCAAGCAATGAAAACGCTATATTGCTGGCTTTGAGCAAAGCTATGTCTTTCTCTATGGATTGCAGCTGTTTAGTATTTCTAAAAACTTGCAGCGTTCCCAACTGACGGCCTTGATACTCAATTCCTGTCTCCGCTCTGAGTGCTTGTAGGCAAATTTGGCTATAGTTTGCCAAGCGCAGCATTCTAGATTTGTTGAGGTTATACTGGGCCATGCGGCAATTGAGCAACATTTTGCTTGTCCAAGACAGCAAGAGTGGCGATAAGCTTGGTGTGATTTTTAGTGGAGAATGTTTTTGAGTGAGCCACTTTAGTGCCTTAAGCGGAATACCAGGTGCGGCCCAAGGAGAAGAATATCCATACGATATCTGCCCGGCATTGGCAAAGCTGGTTTCTTTTGCACATTCTGATTGTCTCTCGACTACAGTAACCTGATACCCCTTAAGAGAAAGGTACCATGCACTTGTTAATCCAATGACGCCTGCACCTAAAACGACAACTTTCATTTCAGCCTCCCAAAACTTTCTACTTGCTATATTGTGCGTTTTACAACTTAGCTACAATCGATAAGAACTAATATCAGCATATAGAAATTCTAAAGGCTGTTTATGAAGCATTTAAGAAGCAATATGGCGTCAGCACTAATGACATTTGTTGACGTTGGACGATATGGCAGTTTAACTAGTGCAGCAAAAGCAAAACATTTGACGACTGGCGCCGTTAGTCAGCAGTTACTGCAACTAGAAGAAAATATTGGCACCACGCTGCTGAATCGCCATTCGAGGGGAGTGACATTAACCGAAGCGGGGAGCCTCTTGCACAGGGTGGCATTGTCAAGCTTTCAAGATATTGACAGGGCGATAGCGACGATTCAAGGTCAGGTATCAACAATTTCAGAGGTGAGGCTAAGGCTCACTCCATCGTTTGCATTTAAGTGGCTCGTACCCAGACTTGAAGAATTTCATCGCTTGTATCCAGACATTCAAATTCAAATATATGCCGAAAGTGCGTTGGTGGATCAAGAGGCCACTGACTTCGATTTAGCTATAGATTACGGGCCAATACCTTATCGTGACGTTAATGCCGAGATGTTGTTAGCGGAGCAACTTGTTCCGGTAATGAGTCGTAGTTATCTCGCAAAATATGATGGATTAAGTGAGAAACCTATTACTGGTAAAGAATGGGCAGAAGTGACCTTACTGCATGATGCAAAGCCTTGGTCAGGCGCCGTTCGTCATCATGAATGGGAATTTTGGGCTGAAAGAAATGGTGTGACCTTACCACTAGATAAAGGCCACTTTTTTAACCGAGCCGATATGGCGATGTCGGCAGCGGAAGCGGGGGTAGGGATTGCCTTAGCCAGGCGTGCACTCATTCAAGATGAATTGTCTAGTGGCCGACTGGTTGCCCCGCTTTCTACGATAGAGGCTGATGCGGGGTATTATCTAATCTCCCACACAAGCTCGCCTGCCGGAGAATGCTTTACCAAATGGCTCAGAACTCAGGTGTCTAGGGAGGGTTGAGCGGTACAATTTGCATTCTTGGTTCGAGCACGATGGACAGAGCATTCAACCTGTCTAAATGAGAACCCCGCTCAAACGCGGGGTACGGTCATTTTAGCCAATGATGTGTTAGCCTTATTGGCAACTTGCACTCAGGACAGTTGGCGTACCTATGACATTACCGCTCAGTTGAAAACCTACATTTTGCGACTCACCCGGCATCAAGCCATTATAGCTGTCATAAGTATCTGCAGAAATAGTGATGGTCGACCCTGTTATATTGTCTTGATTATTTACTCCAACCCATGATCCCGCGAGGGCGGGAGAAGAGATGGTATTGGCATCTAAGCTAATTTTCAGAGTGAATTTTTTCATTGGCTCCGAGCCGTTATTGGTCACAGTACCGTTAAACACGGCACCAGTTTGCCATGAGCTGTTAGCCGATATAGACAAGGTACAACTGCTGGTGTTTTCGGTTGAACTCGAGTCGTTAGTGTCCGTTGATGAGTTAGAGCCACTTTCTGAACAAGAATTATCAGTATCTGTTGATGAAGCTGAATCGTCTTGCGCAGTGAACAGCTCTGAGGGCCAATTATAAGGAACGACATCACCACTTGGAGATGACAAGGTTCTTACATTGCCGCCTATGCCAGTATTGTTGAGAGCAAGATTTACAGCCCATGTCATAATGCCATTAATGCTAACACCACTGCCTTTTATCGCAGGATCTTGCTTAAGAAGCGCCCAAAGTTTGCTGACTGACTCCTTATCCACCCCAGGGTTTCCCTCATCGGAAGCGCCACCAGTATCGGTTTGGTGATCATTAGTTTGAGCTAATACACCAATATTTAACGATGTATTTGGCCCCAGAGCACCCGTCTCTTTCAGCTTTTGCAGGATTCCCACAACCTGATCACCATAGCTCAGCTCACCAGATTGATTGGCATTGGGAATATTTCTTGCGCCGTCATCATTATAAAACTGTGGATTGATTTCATCGACGTAAACACCTTTTTCGGCGAGCTGTTGCAATACTTCTCCCATAAAGCCTAAACCTTCAGCGTTACTCCAACTGCAATATTTTTGCTCGCAGGCAATGTCAGCCGCTCGAGGAGAAACGGAAAGAATGGCGTTTGGTTCAAGTGTTTTAAAGTCTGTGATGGCGCTGACTAAACTGGTAACCGCTCTGTCTTTATCGCTCTCTGTGCATGTGTCTTCCTCGCAACCGAGTCCGTAGAGGGTTTCAATATCGAGATCAATACCATCGTAAAGTTTGTTGCCATTCACCGTGAGATTGACGATGTCAGACATCGCTGTTGCAAACGCACTCGGGTCTTTAAGCAAAGCTGCCCATGCAGGGTCTTCCGGTGGTGTGGGTGTGTGGGGTTGGCCTGCTGCAGATCCTCCCATATTCCACCCTCCGATACCGGCAAGCAATTTGATTTTTTGTCCAGAAATCGTGTTGTTGCCTATTTTGTCAATCTTTTCTCGCAACTTACTGATCGTGCCAGGCCCCGTGGTGTGAAGAGATGTCCAGTAGTTATTGTATTCTTCGCCTGCGGTATCTGGGGCGGATTCACCAGAGTACGAATCCCAGAAATCACTATCGATAGTGTTACTCTCTCCTGGCCCTGGGGCATTGACGATACCTAGGCAGGAAGGAATAGGGCTGCCAGCACCAGGCGTACCCGAGCCATCTCCCCAGCAATACGGGTAGTTGACCCAAAATGCATCGACAAGGGTGGTATATCCGGAGTCGGCTAAGTTTTCTCCTGTCCCATTAAAGGTCCATGTGTTGGACGAGTCGTAAGATTGGAAAAAACCAATCACGTTTTTAGGTGCCTCTAGCGTTTGCGCCATCACTGGCAGTGTTGCTGAGGTTATTAGCAAGCTGGCCCCTACTATTATTGGGTTTAGCATTGATCGTTTTCGGATGATAGTCATAGTGCTGCTCATTCCATGAAAAATGACGTTATATCTTGAGAGAAAATGAGGTTCACCTGATATCCATGACAGGTAGGGAGGCTAGAATGGTATCAACCTGGTTATAAATCGATGTAATTAAATGGATTTTTATTCTTTGAAAGTAATGAATGAATTTTAATATTAAGATTGTAAATAATGCCAAGTTTGCGATATGACCGACGATTACGGGTAGCGCGATTATGGCAGAATGAACCCTAGTATTAGGGCATGAACCGTTACACAATGAGCCAGAAGATGTCTAAAGAGAAGCTTATTTATCAACAGGTGCGTGATTTCTCAAAGTCGAAATCCCTAGATGAGCTAAACAATAGGCTCAAAAAAATACTGAACTATTACGATATCAATACGTTTTCCTTTACTTATTACAAGCAACCTCCAAAAGCTATTCAAAAGGTGCAGTATAATACTTGTTCCGATGATTATATAAATTGGAATCTGCATTTTCTCAGTGAGAATTATAATACCCTCGATACCACCTTGTTCCATTCCTATCAATCCTCCTTACCTCAAAAATGGTTGGTTGCAGAGCAATTGAAAGATGCAGGCTCAAAACGTGAAAAGCAAATGCGTGAAGACTCGCTAGATTTTGGCGCAGTAGGCGGCTTTTCCTTTCCTGTTCATGGACCGAACCACGATTTTGCCCATTTCGTTATCGTGGCCATGCGCGAACAATCCTTTCTTGATAAGTGGCCTTCCCTTGAGTTTGATTTAAGTGCAGTAGCTAGGCACTATTTCTCTGCTTCTGTTAATTTGATATCGCATGAAAACGGTAGAGGTGGAGTGCTAAGTCAAAGGGAGCTGGATTGTTTGCTTCTCGTCGCAGAGAAATATTCAACTCAAGCCATTGCAAGCATGCTCAATATTTCACCAAGAACAGTGCATTTTCACTTGCAAAATGCCAATAAGAAGCTTGGCGTTAGTAATCGCTATGAATCTGTATGTGCGGCAAAAGAATGTGGGATTATTTAGGTAGAACATTCGGTTTCAATAAACGTTTTAGGAGGCTACTTGTTAGATTGGGATGAAATAGACGTACTCAGTGTATTAGAAGTAATACCGGAAGTAGAGGAATATTCTACTTATCATTTATACGTTGTGGAAAAAGACGGTTTGCGGCTGAGTGTTACCATTCATCAGTATGATGGTGATATAAAGTTTGAGTTGATTAACTTGCTCAATGGTCAACAAATATTCTTGATGCGACTAATCGGCTGTGAATGCCTAAGACGCAGAAAAGATGACACTGGAGAGTATTTAGAATTTGCTTCTTCAAAATGCTTTGGTTCTAGATATGATGAAGTTAGAACGGTTGACTATGGTGTAAGGGTAAGTGTTCATTCAGGCATCAAGGTTGTTTTGTTCTAGGTGTCATAATAAGTACATACTACAAATTTGCTACGCAAAACTTGGCAGTCTTCGGTCTGTTCACAGTTGTTGAATGGGAATCTGTGGTCTTACCATTTTTGGTGAGTTATATCAGCTAGCTCCACCCCTTGAATATTTTCTAATTAGTGGCTTATCGTCAGCTATTAACTAAATAAATAATTTAATATTGCATGAGAAATAAATGTTTAGTCTTGAAAACAGTCAGTATATAGAACAATGTCGAGAGCTATCCCTAACGGCGAGAGAGGGTATTGCACTGAGGGTATTTGAATCGTATTGTCAAAAACATCACTTATATCACCGTCATGTTGCTGAATTTTTAGAGTTTCTGTGGAAATGGCCACTAGTTGGCAGAGTGATTGAATTTGAGGATTGGGAATCGGAAAAAACACACTTAGTTAACTTTGGCATTGGTGAAGAGCTTGATGAAGAAGTTCGTCAATTACTCAGGAGTGCCAATGAGTCTGAATTCAACTTCCAAGAATTAGTTCATTGTACAGTTAGTATACTTTGGGGAAGTTTTTGGGGAGCATGTGACAATGAAGGCTCGATCTCTGCCTTACAAACCGTTATTGAACGGGCAGAGGTAGACCTTCCAAAACTCACGCCTTTTAAGTTTTCAAGGTTCTCGGATAAAGGCGGGTGGGGAGCCGAACTTAGTGACGAAGATATTACCTATTGGCGCAGCTACGCCGATAATGCTTGATATTCGCTTAGTCTTACTGGACACAACCGAATGTAAACCGAAGTATCTAGCCGTTGAACCCAATTTAGCCAATAGCGTACAACCAATAGAATAGGTATTTACAGGGTCTCCACATCACTCTGTCAGGCTCTAATCTCGAAAGCTTGATTCAGCCTGACAGCAATTCTAATTATACTTTCGGATTACTACTCAAATTCATCTTCATGTTTGAGAGATTTGATAAATTCGCTGAAGTTTTCAGCAAGAAATGTCACTTTATAATCATCATCCTGATCAACGTGAACGACTTTAGGTTCACCATCTTTTCCGCACTCTCTATAATCCAATGCAATCATGTCATGACCAGCAGAAGGACAATCACATATATAAACACCGATTTTCGGGTATTCCCACTCATCGATCATAAATTGGCTTCCAAGTGAACCGCAAAGCGAGTAGCTCTTTTCACGTCCAATTCCAAATATTCCTGCAATTGCAGCATGATCTGAGGCCCAAGATGTTGGTTCGTTGGAAGGGGCACATGTGTTTATGGGAATACCGCCATTTTGTGTTTTGAGTAGGTTTATGTATGACTCAGGAAGTTTGTAGCCCAACTCCTTTTCTACTTGCGTAAGTGTTTCATCATTAAAAGGTTCACTGACATATTCTTCTCTTGCATAGTCACTGTCTTCCCAAAACTGGGAACTTGCATTCATTATCTCATTAGCCATGTGTTGTCGCGGGATTTAATTCAAATTGTAATAGCGCAGATTACTTGCCTAAAGCAGTCATTACAAATTAATGTCACTGAAAGCAGTATCCAATTCTAGTGGTTCGTGACGCGTTTTATGCAATGGCGCTTTGAATCAAAGCTAGCGCCATCTTTTAACTTGGAGTTCTGTGAATAAGTGTATTTTTAGCTAGACAAATTTTAATACTCTCTTACCTACAATAAACAACCCCCATATAATATGGGGGGCTATTGAGTTTTATTATAGTAACAAGAATAAAGTAACTATGTTCTATATTTTCACTAAGTTTTTATTTTTCCTTGTTCAACATATTGCTCGACTCTCCTTTGCTCTTTCAGAAGGGAAAATATAGTTAGTGTAACAATTAAGGAAACGAGAATTAGAACGCCATTTGTAATGGTAAATGCGGTTGTATATAAGTCTACTAATGTATTCGTTAATAGAGACTTATCAATGCCAGAAGTACTTGATACCATTTCAAAGAAATTTCCAGAAGCAACACTGGTTATCCATTCTTCTATATTGTGTAGGCCAAAAGTTTGAATATGACTTGGGATCAGCCTTGATAGAGTAGAGCTTAGTAGCGAACCATATGCTGCGACGGCTATCGCCTCACTGCCTAACCGGAAAGTGTTCAATAACCCCGCGGCCATACCAACTTCTGAGGCCTGAACGCAGCTTAACGCTTCTCCGTCTATTAGGCCTGCAGACATCCCCATGCCTACACCGATTAAAATGAGAGAAAGTGGAAGAAGTAGCACAACATCGCTTCGAAAATATATAGACATAATCAAAATGATACTGCCCGCTAGCATACTCAATACACTACAATATATAAGCTTTTTGGTGGAGACCCCTTTTGATGCAAGCTTACCGGCAACCAATGGAAACACTAATACTGGAGAAGTTAAAAACAGCATCATCATGCCTGCGCTTGATGCAGATAGTTGCTTAGCCGCAGTAAAATACGTAGGTAAATAGGTTAATAAAGCTACAAATGTAAAACTTGCCACTACAGGGACTAATATAAATCCTAAGAACTTCCTATTACGTACTAGCTCTAAACTAATTATAGGGTTAGGAGTAGTTTTAATTCGAATTAGAAAAGCAATGAGCAAGAATAGTGATATAGAAACTGAGGTGATTGTGTAATTATTATTCCACCCCCAGTCATAGCCTTTCGAAAGAGTAAGAATTACAAAAAACATACCTGAAATGAATAATATCCCCCCTATAAGGTCTATATTACTATTGTTTTTTTCTACAGTATCTTTGGGTATTCTCAACCCGATAACTAATACAAGTATAAGAGAAAGTGCATGAAGTCCAAAAATCGAGTGCCATCCCCATATGTCGATCAATAAACCAGACAAAGTTGGGCCTAAGGTGATGCCTAACCCAGCTGTGGTGCCAAAAAAAGCAAATGCTTTAGTTCTTTTATCTCCATCAAAGAAATGAATGAATATGGCACTACCACATGAAAATATAGCCGCACCACCTATACCCGCCATAGCACGTGCAAAATCTAACAATAATACATTTTTAGCTACCATTGATAATAATGAAGCTAATGCATATATAAATGCACCATATAAAAAAGCTTTTTTCTTACCAAGTAAATCCGACAATTTCCCCCATACCAGAGTGAAACTCGCAAAAGTAAGATTAAAAGCATTAACGACCCATTGAAGAGTTGACATGTCAGTTTTTATAGATTCGCTAATATATGGTAGGGCTATTGCCGTTCCAGATATTGAGCTCGGAACAACAAAAACCGCGAGGAGTACAGAACAAAGAATTAGGAACTCGCTTGGTTTATTTAAACTACTCATATTTAAATTATCACTCTTCAATCACAGTAATGGGTAATGAATCAGGTCTTCGGAGGATAATCCCTTCAGACCAACGTATTAATTCTTTCCCTTCTTTAAGGCGAACTTGCGGAAGTCGAGTGACTAATACATCTATTACCGCTCTTATTTCGATTCGTGCTAGTTCTTGCCCCATACAGTTATGCATACCATAGCCGAACTGTAGATGGCGGACACTATCCCTATATGGATTTATCTCTAGTGGGTTCACAAAAACACTTGGATCTCTATTGGCCATAAAAACATCAGCATATATAACGGAACCTTTTGATATTACACCCGAAGATATAGATATATCATGATTGGCTATCCTAGGAAATGTCGACGTATTTCCCAAATTTGTCAGTCTTAAAAACTCTTCAATATACTTATCTCTAAGTTCCGGAAAAGAAGATAAGTCAGACCATACTTCAGGAATACTTATGGCTGCATAAATGATTTTAGTCATAACTGTTAGTGTATTCTGGTCCCCTCCTAGAAGGGAACCAAGAAGTAAAGAGACAATTTCACCATTATTTAGTGGCGGGGATACTTCCTTTCCAGTTTCAATAAACTTATCAATTAATCCATATTGTTCTCTAGTCCTATCTCCATTTACATGCTCCATTAAGTATTTATACAATTTTTCAAACTGATAAGTTAAATTCTCCACATCGTTTTTGTCAGAAATTTGAACGGTCTTAGCCAAACTTCTAAAATAATGCCTATCCTCCAAATTTATACCTAAAAGCTTACAATTTGTATATATAGATACATTGTCAAGAACTTCAGTAAATAGATCTCGTTCACTTCCATCTAGCATATGATCTATAAAGTCATTGGTAATGGTATTTATATAACTAACCAACCATTGAAGAGATTTTCTACTATAATCTTTAGAGACAAACCTTTTTAATCTCGTATGCTCAGGAAAATCTAAGTTTAAAAGAAGATCTTTAGGAGTTAGTGTTGGAAGTATACTAGGGCCTCCCATATCATTTGAGGGCCCCCTAATGCACCTGTTGTCTCCGAGTATTCTCTTGACATCTGAGAAATTTATAACATGGTAAGCCTCATGCCCACTTAGAATTTCGATTTTTCCATGGCTTTTATATGTGGCTTGTTTGATTACTTTATATGCTGGTTCTGGGTCGTAATTATGTACATCATCTATTCGAGCCAGTTTTTTGTTAACTTTTACATTCATTTTCTATATTCTGATAAGACTTCGTAATTCTGAAATGGCTTGATCGTTGTTAATAAAATTAACTGTTTTCCAACCTCGATTCTCAGCTGATTTACAGTTAACAATAAGATCATCAATAAGAACGCATTTATCACCCGATCGACCAGAATACCGTTCAGCCAGATAATAAAACTCCGGTTCTGGTTTCCTTCGCTTCTCTTTAGAGGAATCTACAATAAAGTCGGCTACATCATCCAACCCTACCATATTTCTCCAATGGGACTCCCATTCAATTACATTGTTTGTAAGGATACCTACTGTTACGCCACAGTTCTTAAGCCTTTTAAATTCTTCAATCATACGTATGTTTGGTTCAACATTTCCAAACCATTGCTTACCAAACATTTTGAAGTCAGCTTGTGAGGTATCGATTTCTGTATATGCAGAGTTTATATACTCTTCTAATTTTACTCCCCACTCTCTCTCTGAAATTAAAGCATTTTCTATTGGGGATAACATTTCCAGCCCCATATCACTAGCGACCTTTTCCATTGCTTCTTTCAGAATTTCTGGAGGAATACCAGTTTTCTCGAAGTAAATATCGAATAGAGTATTGATTGGAGGAGAAAGCACACCTCCGAAGTCAAACCAGATAATAATGTCATTCATTGTAATTATATTCCGGAGTAAGTAATATTGACCAGAGCAGAAATAGAGTTATTTTGTCTAACTGACAAAACCATCTTTATATCATTAGTCCTTTCGTCAACACACACATTTTCTATATAACAGTATGTATCAATCAAAAGTTCCGCGAATTTGACGAAATCTATATTTATAACTTTCATATAGATATCATCATGTTTCAATCTGTAGTTATCTAGTAGGAACTTTATAGAAGATTGTCGAAATGATTCAATGATTAACATCCCAGGGATATGATCTAAAGGATGGTCAAATATGGCTGGATGATATTCATTTACAAATATCTTAAACCTAGTCTTATCTTCTTCAGCTTTTTCGGGTTTATATATTACGACGTTATCTGATTTTCCTCGGCCAACTAATTCACTTTCTTCAAGCTTTAGGGTTGTCGGCGTGTCAACTGAGTTTTTCTCATATAAAGCTTCGGCATCTTTAATTGGTTTTCTTCTTATCTTCTTCCAGAGTGCTGCTTCTAGCCATGTTATATCCATTAATTTAGTAGCACAAAGAAGGCCATCAATATAAACTTTCATTTCGAATGTTAGGCCGATAAGCTTGTTATTTCTTTTGTCTTCCGAGATAACATTAACTTCTGTTAGTACATTAGAAGCAGTCTCTTTGACCCTGAGTGCGTGAAAGTTATTTATGGTAAACTTGGCTTCATTGAAAATGAACTTAGCCGACAAAGGAATTTCATAATAGTGATGTGTTATGATTATTGACGACTGACGACATACTTCTAATAAGAGAATGTTATCATAATATTTCTCTTCAGATGGTATATCATTATAATATGAATGAGTTCTTGGTAGGTGTGCTCCAGTAATGAACCGCTCATATCCAAGTTTATTTACATCTGTTAAAAACACTTCGCTCACAGCGGCTCTATGTACCAACTCTTTACTGACAGTGGTAGTGTAAGAGCAACTAGATTCATATTCTTTTTTGGCAAACATGTTGGTTTCTAAATGCTTGAGTTTCGAGCATATTGAAGCTGTATCGATCTGCATCATATCTCCTGGGGCTATTTCCTAGTTTTCTGACATTGTTTTTTATAAATATTATAATTATTATTGCCCATGGTTCGAACATAGACATACGTATGTATTGGAGCCAACCTTCTAATAGGGGCAAACAATATGTGCATTTAGTTTCAATGTCAATGGTTTATTAATTATTTTAATAGGATCCTATATGATTAAGTATTCTCCATACCCACACACTTCAGAGCTTCTGGAAGTGTTCAAAGCTCTAGCTCATCCAATACGGCTTAAAGTTGTCATTGATTTAATAAATGATGAAGAAGGAGCTGAAAGGCACTGTTCCAGTTTCAACCTTTCTGTGACTAAAGCGACTAGATCCCATCACTTTAAAGTTCTTAAAGAGTCAGGGTTAATTTCCCATGTCGATCGTGGAAATCGATCTCTCGCTACTTTGAGGAGGAGCCACATCGAAAAAAGGTACCCAGGGCTATTGAAGACTCTAAGAAACCACAGCGGAAAATAAGAATGCCCGTTCAACATAAACGTGCAAGTTTCGGAAGCTGAAAGGGAGGAGCAATAGGGAGATGTTTTTGGAGATGTAGACAGGTTCATCAAGGATACGGGTCACCTATTTAGCCCTCCATTGTTTTAAATGGAGCAACTTCTGTTCTGATGCCATCGGTGTTTTGTGGTAGAAGAACGTCTATTCCAAGTAAATTCAAAACGGAAGAGAGGTCTGTATAGACATTAACTCAGGTCAATATGATCACGTTAGTAGGTTTACCGTTTTTCTTTGGGAAGAGCTGTAAAATCCGTTTCAATACAACTTCTGTCGATCAGACCAAACCAGTATTTTCGTGTGCTTGATACTTTTTAATCCGAATATTTCTCTTTCGGCACAAATTTCTAACTAGAAAGGATTTCGCTTTTCATAAACACACAAATGGCATCGTAATTTGTATTTTGGTCGGCGGAGTAACTAAGTACAGATAGGAATTTTGTGCGCTGAGTAACACTATCGTTTTTTAATCAACAAAAAATCTGCTACATATTTGCTACACAGGATTTTAAAAAGAGAAAAAGCTAAGTGGTTACTAACCGCTTAGCCCTTTTAAAATGGCGCTCCCGATAGGATTCGAACCTATGACCTGCCCCTTAGGAGGGAAATAAATTACATTTCATGAGAAGTCATAAAACGTAAAGTTATTTAAATACAACATAATTAAACGATCCGAAAAATGATAAAAAGTGACGAAAAATAAATTATGTGGTCAATTTGTGGACACTAAGGAATGTCTAGTTGTTATATACCATCATGCAAAATTTCATTTCTTACATCATTTATCGTAATAGAGAGTCTACTGATTCTCTTTTCAAGAACGCGAGCTTTCGCTATAGAGTCTGCATTTTTTAAAGGTAAAAGCCGAGCAAGCTCACCAACTGCATGAGAGTACTCTTCAAGTGGTATTAAGTACTTATCTTCTATCCAAAAACGGTTTTTATCTAAAGTTTTCTGAAATAGCCTAAGATGCTCCTTGTTTGCTTCGGCGAGTTTTTTGGAGTACTTATCCTTAGTTTTTGCTTCTAAGTCATAAATTTTGCGCTCTTCATCTTTTACATGAGCACCATGTTTCAAATTATTCTTCATGGAATTAAGAGCCCCCTTAAATGTTTTATCTATTTCAACATATATGGACTCGTATTTTTGAAAGTGTTTATCCAGTAAGTATGCTTGTTCCCAAACCTCAGCTAATTTTTCAATTTTCTTTTGATTTATTTCTATATTTGTTGAGTTCAGCTGTTTGTAGCTTTCAAGCCATTGAGTACTTAGAAAAATTGCCACTCCAACTATTCCACCGACTAAGAGTTTATCAATTATATTTTTTAAAATGTCTCGCCAAAAATCTTGCCACTCAGCTTTCATTTCTTACATCCGTGTTCAAACCATTCAAGAAGAAGCCAACTAGGATTCGCTCAAGATATGAGCATAAATTTGTTTGCTAATCATATAAAGATTCAAGCACTATTGATCCTAGATAGTGGGTTTAAAGTCACAGCATCCTGCAAATAATCCGGTGCTAAATGAGCGTACTCCATCGTTTGTTGAATGTCTGAATGACCTAGAATTTTTTGCAGCGTTAATATGTTCCCGCCATTCATAATGAAGTAGCTTGCAAACGTATGTCGCAAGATATGTACTTTTTGGCCTGTCGGTAGGTCAAAGCCAAGCGTCTTTATCTTTCTGCGTAGCTTCTGCTGCGGATCGCTAGTAAAAAGTGAGCCACCATATTTTGGATAAATGCGGTTATACAGCTCTTCGCTAATCGGCACAGTTCTCGACTTATCCGTTTTAGTTTCGGTAAAGCGGATCCGATGAGGGGATAGGTTGCTGCTTTTAAGACTTATCATCTCACGCCACCTTGACCCCGTAGCCAAACAAATATCGACGGCGTTTAGCAATTCAATATCGTCTTTCACTGCGTTTCGGAGCACTTCGATTTGCTCGAGAGTGAGATAGGTCATCTCAGGGCGTTTTTCTACAGGCCGTTTAATACCTTTCAGCGGGTTCTCATGTGCAAAGTCACCCGTTGCAATCAGCTCGGTAAACACATTACTGATACAGTTTGTCGCTCTGCGAATAGTGCTCGATTTATGGCCTTTATCCGCTCGCATTAATTGCCAGTTAGTTATTAGCTTTGCATTGATTTTATCGGCTGTTGGGTTGCCAAGTTCTTCACAGATGAGCTTTAAAATGCTGTGGTAGGCTTTGGCGGTTCGTTTAAACTGACCCGCTTTAAGCCACCAAATTTCAATGAGTTCAGAAAGTCGGCGTTTATCTTTAGGCGTATCTAACCATTCTTTTGCATGTGCTGTGCTTAGAATGTGCTTTTCGTAAGCTAATGCCTCAGACTTTTTATCAAATTTACGGCGGTAGCGTTTACCCGCCCGACCAGCGGGACGAATATCTACCTGCCATTTGTCGCCTTCTTTCTTTATCGTCATAGAGAACGCATGACCATTGCTGCCCGACCGATGATTTTTAATCGGTTTAGGTCTTCCCCAAACATGGAAAAGCTATCGAACTCGGGGTTATCTGATACGATCTCATACCCTTGTTGCAAGATATTCCATTTGAGGCGCTTTACATACACCATGTCATCAATACGAATGACATAGACCCCATCTTTAACCGGTTCAGTCAGCTCTCGCGTGTCCACTAGAATACGATCATTGTCGCTAATCGTCGGTAACATGCTAGAACCTGCACAGAAAATGACAGCGGTATGGTCTGGATGCAGATCTAAATCTTTAATTAACTGAGCGGAAACCGAAAACTTACCGATTTGATGTTCTCCGCTGACAAGTATTCCAGCCCCTGCTGCGGCTTTGACGTCGAACTCAGGAACGTGAACCGATTCACAAACCTCATTCACAGCATAAATAGATGAGCCATTTGCGCCTGAAACCTTGCCGTACTTGGCTTCGAGCTCTTTGACCACATCCTCATGAAAATTGGAGACATGGTACTCCATTGCGCGACCATTACCAGAAGCCTTTCTACTTAACCAGTTGTTTCTACGTGCTTTTTGTCCAATGCCTGTTAGGGAATTGGGCATGCCTTTTAGACCTATTAACTCAGAGCTCAGAAACCATTCACGCATAATGAACCTTAATAAAACAATTGAAACACAAACTTGTTGCGTATTTAATAAACCTTAAACAAACAAAGTAAAACATCATTGGTATTTCAATGAGAGGTTGTAAAGCATGATAGACCATAATGACGCGTCAGGAAATAAATCATTCAATCACTATGCCCCATTTGTGACCCCAGAAAAGTACGCCGAGCTCGCAGGTTTTAGCGTCGACGCTGTGAAATGTCAGGTTCAAAACGGAAAACTCCCTGTGATTCAGCGTGAAGGAGGAAGGCGAGGGCGCATTCTTATCAACATGAAAGCACTCGAAGAGTTTGCCGAAGAGCAAGCTCAAGAATTTACTCATTGGAAAGCCGCCATTTAATACGAGGATAGTCTTATGCAAGTATCTGATCCCATTCATAAGTTGTGCCCTGATATGCAGGGCATGGTTTGCCCAGATCCTAAGAAGCGTCAGCGCTCTATTTTTCTTATCCAAAAACTACGCGAAAAACACGGTTTAGATAAAAACGCCAAGCGAAAAGCTAAACCGCTTCGTTACCAATGTAATGAATCGGATTGTTGGGGGTAAGCATGGCAATGAGTGTGGGTGATATTCTTCAAGGTTCGGCGTTCACTCGCCGCTTTTTTCCTCGGTTGCCGCCAATGGTTCGAGCGGATGTTAAGCGAAAGATAACTGCTAGGCTTAACCGAGCGAACCCCACTCAAGCTAACCTCATTAAAGCCGCGGAAGAAGCGGTTAAATTCGGTTTAAAGCGTGCCGCATTTATCGAAGATAAGTTTTCTTTCGTCGATTGTCGGCATAAAGCCAAGGCTGAAGCACTAAGCCATGACATTTTGATGCGTGACGATGCGGTAGAGAAGCTGTCAAAGGTCTACTCAGATAAATGCTCGATGCTGCTATGTGATGAAAGCCTAGCTGAGCAGTTTGATTGTTATCTCGACGCGCTTGAACATGTGTATCACCAACAACGTGAACAGCTTCGTTTCATTCACGTTAACCCGCCAAATATCAACTTCAAAAAGCGCAAAAATAAACCGGATGAACTCGAGAGAGATTTAGAAATTGCAGCGCTAAAAATGCAGTCGGACAAATGGATTGAAGGACGGCTGCTACAGCTTCGTACTCAATATATCGAGTACACCCAAATAGCGCTCGAGAGAGTCGGAGAGTCAAAACACCAAGCCCCTTTCATTAGTGCCATGTCTTTTTCTAACTGGAAACGCAAACAACGTGAAGCTACCAAGTTTGTAGAAGCTATGGCAGTCATGAATAACGACACAGGGGAGGCGTTCGATTTAGCGGAAGTGGTAAAACGCACAACGGCCAACCCAGAGAATCGGCGTATTGAAATGATGGTACGTTGTCGAGGCTTTGAAGAGCTGGCTCAAGACTTAGGGTTCACTGCGCTTTTCATCACTTGGACACTGCCGAGTAAATATCACCGAGTATCGAGCAAATGGAATGGCGCGTCAGTAAAAGAAGGCCATAATGCTCTCATGCACAAGTGGGCGAAAGCTCGAGCACTGATTGCAAAAACAGATATTGAGTATTTCGGCTTTCGTGTTGCCGAACCTCATAAAGATGCAACTAGTCACGCGCACTATTTTCTATTTTGTTCACCCAAAGACAAAGATCAAGTTATCTCCATCCTAGAAGGCTGTGCGATTGAAGAAGACAGGGAGGAATTAGGCAACAATATTTCTCCTCGCTTCGATGTGAAAGAAGCCGATCCGCAAAAAGGTGGTGCGACTGCGTACATGGCGAAATATGTCTCTAAAAACATCAATGGCAAGCATATGCCTGAGGACGAATCTGAAGAAGCAGCCTACCGAGTAAGGGGCTGGTCATCGGTTCACAGAGTTCGTCAATTTCAGCAGTTTGGTGGTGAACCTGTATCGTTATGGCGCAATTTGCGTCGATCTACCAAAGAGAAAATAGAGGTAGATCCGGAGCTAAAAGCACTCTATGTAGCAGCTGACACCTCAAAATGGGCGCTGTTTTGCAAGCTCGCAGGTAAAGCGAAAGTGGTCTATGAAGAGAAGCAAAACCAATACGGTGAAACGGTCAAAAAGGTGATCGGTTTTTCTTGGTTGGGGCAACTCATCAAAACCGCTAGCGAGTGCTATAGCATCGTGAAGAAAAAAGACGTGCAGCGTCTTCAAAATGCGCGGAGCGCATTACCTTGGAGCACTGAAAATAACTGTAACTCTGAAATCTCTTCTTTAGAAAAGGCATTAATGACTGCGACCGGATGGAAGCAAACCGGAGTGCAATGCCTCATTCAGCCCCTCTCTCGAGGGCTCAAAGTTCCCATAGACCAATACACTACCTTGTCACTCAGGCAAGGGCGATTAATGACGTAATGAAAATAGGAAAACACCATGAAAAAACTTTCAATAGATGAATGTCGCCGAGATTTGTTAGCACTGGATGCAGCCGATCAGCTAGCAGCCAGTGTTGAATCGGAAGTCGCTAAGTTCAAGGACATGGATATGCAGGAGCTTATCAAGAAAGCGACCAAGATGTTTTTTTCAGGCAATGTATCGCCTGAAGCTATCGGCTTATCAGAGAATTTTTTCGAAAAGCTAGAACATCTTACCCGCCTAAATGCGGTGGCTCGCCTTAAATACCGTGAGTGCGTTCAAAGTGATTTGGACGAGCTGTCATTGATACAAGATTTTGATATGGAAGACGGTGAGGTGGTGAATGAGTAAGTACGACAATCCAGTAAGGGGAGCGGTTGTTTGTCCGGTTTGCAGTTCGGTAGCCACGGTTCACAACGTAGGGGAAGGCAAACTGATTGCTGAGGGAGAGCCCCCGAAAAACAGTCGCAACCTCGGTTTGAAATATTATCGCTGCCCTAAATGCGGTAACAGCTCGATCAGCAAAAGTGTCAATTCGTTCATCGAAACCAATATGGCTGAAGATGAAAACACGTTAGATACCGATCAGCCATTGGTTAAAGAGCCTGTGGAAGTCATTGTCTCAGAAGTCAGTACCAGCAACGTTGAAAGCCAAGTTTTAACCGAGCCTCTAACCGAAGTGAAACCGGAAGAAAAGCACTCAATATTCTCGACAAAGCGTGTATTGATGTTCTTGTGTGCGTTGATGGCAGGGGCTTGGATGGTTCGCACGTTGTTGCCAAAGAAAAAAGTGGAGGAGGCTGCTGATGGAGACAATTGATAGTCCAGAGAGTATTGCGGCTCAAGACCACTGGAGCGCGCTTTTTAAAAGCGCAGCTACGATGCATGAAGATGAGAAAAAGCAAGCAGTCGAAGCAGAGGAGCAAAAACAGGAAGAGGAAACACCTAAAGAAAACGAGGTATCGCCAGCTACAGCCGCGATGATAGAAACCTCTTTAGGGGCTGTATTTGGTGTAACAGAAATAGCTACCTCTGTTATTTCAGGTGTGAAGTTTCAACTAGACGAAGAAGGTAAGCAAAAAGTGAGTGAGGCTGCGGTGCCAGTTATCGCTAAATATGGTGGTCAATGGTTGGCTGCATGTGGCAGCTATGCAGGTGAGCTTGTTTTGTTGTGCGCGCTTGGTCATTTAATTTACTCCTCACGTCTTCACCTGAGTGAGCTAAAAGAAGAAAAGCGTCAAAGGGAGAAGGAAAAAAATGCCAAGAAAGAATCAGCCTCTATCGCTGCCTAATCCAGTAAACTCAAACCCAGCACACGATGCAGAGCACGTTATTTACGTCGCCGGAACAGGCGGCGGGAAAACCTCAGCTGTGAAATATCTCGGGCTAGTGCCAAAAGGTTCTCAAGCCGTCTTTTTTGATCCATACCGAAATTACGCAGGACAAAAATTTCAGGGGCAAATGTGCTTTGGCGTGAGTGTTCGATCTGAGTTTTTAAAAACCTTAATTCTTGCTCGCAAGCGAGGTAAGTCATTTAAGCTCGCTTATGTGCCTAGAAATGGCGCAACATCAGAAGAGCTAGAGTTTTTCAGCTCGGTGGTGTGGGCGCTTGGGAACGGTCGAGCCTCCAAGATGCATGTTGTGATAGAAGAGCTAGCAAGTTGTGCGGAAACAACCGGAAAGCTAAAAGGTAAAGCGGGTGAATTACTGCGTGGTGGTCGTCAGTATGGCTTAGTAATCCACTCTATTTTTCAGCGAGGGCAAGAGGTGCCCAAAACCGTGACTGAACAGTCATCAACATGGTGGATCGGCGCAGTGAACTCGATGTCAGATGCGAAGTGGTTAGCTGATAAGAAAGGGCTCAATATAAATGATATTGCTGCATTAACTTCGGCTAAAGTGAACAAGCAGAAAATCGGCCAACCTATTGCTGAGTATCTGCTTGTTAGGGATGGAATTGGGAATGTTGAAATGAATAGGTTGGCTTGTGCTCAGGGGGACCATAGCCCCTAAATATTACTTAATGGCTAAAGGGCTATTGATCGTTCGAGAATTTTGGTTTTGTTCAATAAGGTCTATAGCTGACTGAAGCCTTACTGAATCATCTATATAGATATACGCAACAATAAGTGCACAAACACCACTTAGTAGGTATGCTACCTTCGCCCAAGGCTGCATGCTGATAGTAACATTAGGAAAGCTAAATATAATTAGTAGCCCCACAAAAGAAAATACTCCATAAAAGAAAAAATCTAACTTAATAAGCCTTCCTATTCTTTTTCTTTTATAACCTTCTTTGTACGAAATAGAAGAGTAATTTTTATCGAACTGAACATATTTCTTTCCGAGTACATAATTGACAAAATTAGCACTTGGCCTTTCTGATTTCATGAAGTACTTTATTGCTGGGTAATCTATAAGAACTCCAAACCTTTGTAAAAACAGTTGTTCAACTACAAAGTGATATTTTAGCGGGCTGTTTCTCTCTATTTCACTTATCATCGTAGATATGCGACTGATTTTGTCCTTTTTAGCTCGATCTTGTCTTAACTTGAGTTTCTTGTACAAGAAAATGAATACTAGTGAAATAACTACATAAGTTACGTTAAGATCATATGCTTGGGATATAAGCTTGATAATTGCTTCCACACTACGTCCTAGTAATAATACTGATGGTCGGCATTATCCATATCTAGAAGCAAGATCTCTAGGTTGAGCTAGAGCTTTTACGTACTTTTTTATGCAATGTGATGTTTATCTTTCATCGAGTTCACAAAATATATAAATTTGATCTTTTTCATTCAGCCTATAGGTAGTCCATTCAACCTATAGGTATACGCTCCTTCCCAACCTCCAAAACTTAGCCTTTCATAACTCATGATGAATTTGTTCACATTAATAAAGGCGAATCATGAGTAAAAGCAACAAAACGATGTTGATGACGGTGTTAGCAACGCTGTTGGTTATAGCGGTGATTAACAACATCTCGACATTGCAATCACTAAAAGAAGTGATCAGCGGCGACTCTGGCTGGTTTTAAGGGGGCGATATGGAAGCTTTAAATACGCTATTTAATCCACGTCCGAAAGAGCTTGATCCGGTCGAAGGTGTCGCGTGGGGCAATCAAGCCACTTTGCGCTTGGTGTCTGGCCCAACGTACCAGAACCTTGAGCTAGTCACTGACATCTCTGATCCAGCGGACATTGAGCGGGTGCGTATTACGTACAACGGTAAAGAAATCATTTCACTGTCTGGTCAAGACATGGTGGATTTACAAGAGCACCGCTCCAACTACGTTTCAGCAGGTCGCTATGTAATCCCGTTCTCTGACATGACCATGCGTACTAAGTTAGGGGTGCGCCAAGGTGAGTTGGTGACATTGCCAGGCGAAATCTGGTTTGTGTATATCCAGCTTGTGTCGAAAAGTGCAGCCGCACCAAGTATTCGAGCAAGGGCTCATATTACTGAAGCGCAAACGCAGCGTGTGTTTATGCCAAGGCTCTATTCATTGACTTGGTTTGCCAGTGCTGCAGGCCGAACTCCTTTTGATTGGTCGGAGCGTTCACCTTACTTAAGCATCAAACGTATTCACTTTAAAGACTCGTCCATTATTCGAGCTCGAGTGCTGCGTGATGATCGCGAAGAGATGAACGTCAGCAAAGAAGACAACGCATTTGACTTGTCGTATGCAGGGCTTGAGCAAAATGATGGTTGGTTCTCTCTTGATTTTGTTCGAACTGGGTTTGGCTCTGAAAGTAAGCTCAAGACGCAAGCGGTGCGAGCACTGCAGTTTGAGCTCGAGAAAAGCGCGTCGGGCAGTGTGCCATTGATTATTGAGGCCATTGAGCAAGTCGCTGTGCCTAAGCCCTCTGCGTAAGGGGGCAAGATGAGTTGGTTAGATTCATTAAGTGAGGCAGGTGGTGAGCTACTCGATTCGGTAACCAGTGCGGGCAGCTCTTGGATAACGGGCAGTGTTGAAAATGATTTATCAAAGCAACAAGCCAGCGATCCGGATGAAGCGCGTAAAAGCCAAGTCGAAGGACAAACCGCAGACGGCCAGCCCCTAGCGGTGCCATCTCAAGGACTGTTTAGCAATCCTATGGTACTCATGGGGGCGGCAATGGTGTTTGGTTTAGTTGTCGTGCTGCTAGTGATGAAGCGGAGGTAATCAAGATGCCTTTTTTACTTCCAGCAGTGTTTCTCGGTGGCGGCTTTCTTGGCTTTCAAGTTTCAAACGGATCCAACAAGTTAATCGCTATCGGAGTGCTGCTAATTGTCGGCTACATGCTGATTAAGGGGCGAGCATGATACCAGCAGTCGGAGGCGGGTTAACCAATAGCGGTTCAATGCCTATTTCGGGAGGGGATGCAGGGCCATCGACGGCCAGCAGTGGCAACTACAGCGGTCAGACTATTGGTGCCATCAACATGGGCAGCCAAGGTATTAGCCCTTGGTTACTCGGTGCAGTGGTGCTTGCCATTGCTTATTGGATGCTAAAGAAATGATCGAGTGTGTCAGCCAGTGCTCAAAAGCAGTTGAGCGGTTAAAAGTCGCCTTTCGTGCTTGCCCTAAAGATTTTGAATTACTGAAAAGTGAAGTCAAAGCGGGACGGGTCAGCGTGTATCAGCTGCAAGGTGATAACCACAACCTCATTATCGCAGGAGAAGTATTAGACGATTCTTATTACTTATGGGGTGTGGTTGGTCATGGGGTAGTGAGTGGTATTCGAGAATTGACTCAATACGTGAGGCGAAGCGGGCTCTCAAACATCTCAGCGGAGACCTATTTTGATGGGTTAGCTCGGTTAGTCAGGCCACTCGATACCAGTGAGCAAACTTTGCAGAAAACCACACGATTAGAAATGAGAGTGTAAATCATGGGTGGTAAATCAAGCTCAAGTAATACAACACAGTCAACCAACGTCAGCGGCCAAACGGCGATATCGGGTGACAACCTTGGTACGGCGATAAGTGGTGTTAACAATTCAACGGTGAATGTCACGGCTACCGATCACGGAGCCGTCAAACATGCCTTCGAGCTAGGCGGCGAGTTAGTCGAGCAAAGCGGTGAGATGTTTGAGCAAGCATTAGAGCATGCCAATCAGGTCAACGTGAACTCGATGGACTTTGCAGAAAATGCGTTGGAAGACATCTCTTCGAGTCACAGCGAAAACCTGCAGGTGATGGCAGGGCTTGCGGGTAACCAAGCCGAGCAAAATACCAAGAACCTTGATGCGTTGATGGACTTAGCCAAGTTTAACCAAGATGGCGGAGCGAGTGAGAACAAGCAGCAGCAAGTGATCATGATGGTGGTCATCTCGGTAGTGTTAGGCGGCGTAGCAATTATGGCGGTGAAACGATGAAGTTAAGTTTACGTGCTAACAACCCTATTCCCATCAATATCGCGGGTAATTGGCTATACCTTGAATCGGCTTCTCAAGAGGTGGAGTTTGAAACTTCACTTGGCGATAGAGTGACAGTGAAAAAGCACTCGGTAGTCAAAAGCGCTCAAAGCGTAGGACGGGTATTGGTGTACTCCGATATTGACCAAGAAATCTCGCTGGAATTCGGTTATGGGGATTTTGTCCCGCCCGCGAATATCGACGGGCAAAGCGTTGTTGTAAGCGCTATGCCAGCACTAGAAATTGCGGACGGTCAATCTGTCTCGATTGATAGCTTGCCGAAAGTCGAAATCGAAGACGGCCAAAGTCTAGCGGTAAGTAGCTTGCCCAGCGTAGAGATTGCTGCAGACCAATCCATCAAAGTGAGTGAGCTGCCAGCGGTGCAGATTGCGGAAAATCAGTCTGTCGAAGTGGTTCAGTTACCCGCTGTAGAAATCGCAGCAGACCAAGAAATTGCACAAAAAGTTAGCAGTAGCATTAACGCCCAACAAGGCAACTTGCCACTGACCGTTGCAGAGAATCTAGCAAGGCAAAAAGTGGTGATAAAAGCGAGTGCTAGCAACTCACAAAGTATTTGGGTTGCTGGTGACTTTCCTCTCGAGGCGGGAGAGCGGTTAGAACTTTCGACACGCACAGAGCTAGTCATCACGGGCGATGCAGCAGACTCGGTACACATTATAGAGGTTTAGGAACATGGGTGACCTTACTCTACCGACGGGTAGTAACCGAAACAAAATAGAACACATAGCACAGCATGTTAACTCGATGATTAGCGGCGCCATTACCTTGCCCTTTGTGATTAAAGATAGCTCAGGCGTGATGCAAGTGCCTGAACAAATTTTAATCTCACAAGATGTTGAAGAAATAGCGATCGCAGATGGCTCTATCTCAGGGGCAAAAACCATTTCACTGGCAAAGCTTTCTAACCTTTATCCGACAACCCAGCCGTATACCGATGATCCGATATTAAATCTGTTTGTGGACGCGGATGTGTATGTGACAGGTAACCCAGCCGATGCAATGGGCAGTAATTTGTATTGGAGTAGCGATATGTTTGGCCCGCTCCGGGCTTTGCCACGATTAAATTATGGCGATGGTGGGGCAAGGTTGAAGCTTAGTGGATTTTCCAACTTTGAAATGAAGTTGATAGGGGATCCGAACAATCTCCGTCCGATGCTCAGCGAAGAAAGCAAAATACAGCCGAATGGTGGTTCGTTTTCTATTAGTAGCGTGAAGGGCGTTTTGATGTTGTATGGCGAAGTGATGGCTTCTTCACTTCCAGTAGATTTCTCGGTGCAAATGTAATGATGCCGGTTCTGATAGCAGCAGTCATTGTATTGGTGTTGGGGGTAGCGATGAAAGCAGGTGGTATTTCGATTGGTAGTGCGCCTCGTGGGGTGAGGGCAAACAACCCACTCAATATTGAAAGTAATGCCAATAACAATTGGGTAGGTAAAGTGTCACCGTCAGTGGATAGCCGTTTTGAAACCTTTCGAGCACCCGAATATGGTTTTCGGGCGGGAGCAATCCTTTTGCGCGATAGCTATCAAGGCCGTTACGGACTCGAAACCATAGAAGAGATCATCTACAAGTTTGCGCCAAGCCATGAGAACGACTCGGATAACTACGCCAGTTTTGTAGCAAGCCAACTTGGTATCAATGCCAATGAGCCTATCAACCTAAGCAGCGATGCCACTCTAGCCAAGATGTTGCATGCAATGTCGGTAATGGAAGTCGGGCGCTACTACTCGCTTGAACAAGCGCAAGAAGGGGTACGGATGGCATGAACTCAGAAGACTGGAAAAGGGTAGCAATCACGGTGTTAGCAGCAGTACTGGCCGCATTTGCGCTCAAATACCTGAAACAATGGAAAGTGTTATGAAGAAGTTTATCAAAGATAAAATGGGTATCGATCTCGACCAGCCTTCAACTAAAAAGGGCTTGGCACTGATAAGTGCGGGTGTTGCTTTAGCGGTTGGTCATCCTGATTTATTGACTGCAAATGTGACATCAAAAGGCATTGAATACGGCGGGATTATCGGTACCACTCTCCCAATCCTGATTGGGGTTTGGGAGATGGTTAGGGATGAGTTTAATTCGTAAATTAGGTTGAGCCATATTCTTTTTTGAATTTTGTTAAA
>NZ_JAMKMR010000001.1 GCF_023634645.1 Vibrio sinus | reverse complement strand
ACGAATATGAGCTGGCGTTGCTCATTGGATATAACGGCACGGTTCGGGTGGGTAATATGGATATCAATATTGAAAAGGCGAGCTTGCTGCTTATCCCGCCCAATGTACCGCATAGCTTGCAAGGGCTGAATAAAATAGATGAAAGCTCTCAGAGGCACTTATTATGGTTAGATAAAGACTGGCTTACCTCCATGCTAACTCATTGTAGTGAAATGCATAAACTCTCAGAGTTGTTTCTTAAAGCGCTTGGAGGGATGTATTTTTGTCAGGAGACGGCACTGGGTGCCTACCAAGTGATTAGAACTCTTGATTACGGAACTTCCAGTTTAGAACAGCTTGCAGTTCTACTCAGGTGCCTGTCCGTTCTGGCGACCAGTAAAACGGCAGTGACGTTAAGTGCGCCGACACAGTGTACAGGTGATATCTTTGAGTGCGAGCAAGATAAAGTGGATCGAATAGCAAAATTTGTCGATGAAAACTATGCGAAAAATATCACTTTGGGTTGTGTCGCAGAATGTATTTATTGCAGCCCCAGAACGGCAAATCGAATATTTAAACATCATTTTGGTGAGAGTTTTAGTCAGAGGTTAAAAAAAATCAGGCTGAGCCAAGCCGCACACCTGCTTGAAACCACTCATTTGAGTATTAGCTATATTTGTCAGTGTGTTGGCTACAACAATCAGTCGAACTTCAACCGGTTATTTAAGTCCTATAAAGGGATATCACCAAGAGAGTACCGGAGCAAATTTTCTCGCTAGCTTGTCTACTTGCCTACATTCTTAACTTTGGGATAGCTTGGGAATATGTCTTGTTGTCGAACAAGTATTAGTATGCGGCTCAAAAGTGCAACTAGGTCATTCATGTTGACGATAAAATATTGAAAACGAACAAAGTTCACTAAAGGAGCGAGATGATGATTAAGTCCTATACCGTCCTAAAGAAAGGTGATTTCTTGTTGCCTCAATGTATTGAATCTCCCGAAGCGAAGGAGGTAATTTTCACTCTGATTTGTGATGGCTTTACGATTGAATCAAAGTTAGTGAAAGCCATTGATAGCTCAGAGGCGCTGATTAACCATAAAAAACAGCGATCTATTGATGAGAAAGTGAATATGTAGATCGTCAACTAGGGTATACAGTTAATATTTATGTAACCTTAAATTGACCAGAAACAGCCGTCTTAAGCTGTGCCATACATGTATCTGTGAATCAATTGTGTTATAGATAATATACCCAAGTTACTTCAAGGTGGAGAATTCACACAGCCTCCCATTGTGCATCTTGAAGTAATTTGGGTATAACTCTATTCCGCGTTCTCGCTAACAGATAGGAACCTATATGAAAGCTTCAGATCTCCTTTTGAAATGTTTGGAAACTCAGGGAGCCAAATGTATTTTTGGTGTACCTGGTGAAGAAAATGCCGATGTGATGATGTCCCTCGAATCTTCTGAGATTGACTTTATCACTACACGTCACGAACAAACAGCTGCCTTTATGGCCACTATGCATGGTCAGTTGACGGGGAGCCCAGGGATCTGTCTGGCCACTTTAGGCCCAGGGGCGACCAACCTAATCACAGGTGTCGCGCAAGCAAACATGGATAATGCGCCACTTATTGCCATTATTGGTCAAGCGGACAGTGCTCGCTTACACAAAGAGTCGCATCAGAATATGGACTCGGTATCGATGTTTAAATCGGTGACCAAATGGTCTACAACGATAAGAGATGCCAGTGTTATCCCTGAAGTGGTTGCCAAGGCGTTTAAAATTGCAACCTCGGGTAACCCAGGTGCGGTTCTGATTGAGTTGCCTGAAGACATAGCTCACCATGACACTGATGCGTTGCCACTTAAACCAGCGGACTTCGAACTCGAAATTTCCGCTTCAGAGCATCACATTCAACAAGCGTTAGGGTTGTTGGAGCAAAGTGAAAAGCCGATTCTACTTGTCGGTCATGGCGCGGTGGTGAGTGAAGGCGACAAGCCGCTCAACGCTTTTGCCGAAAAGTCATCGATCTATAGCACTCATACTTTTATGGGTAAGGGCGCGATTTCCCATCAATATCCACGCTCTTTACATTGCGTTGGTATGGGCATGAAAGATTTGGTGATAGAAGCTTTTGAACAATCGGATCTCGTCATTTGTGTTGGCTATGATTTGGTGGAGTACCCACCTGCTCGCTGGAATATAGGAAAAGAGAAGAAAATTATTCATATCGGTCCAGAGACAGCAGAAGTCGATATGAAGTATATGCCAAGCTTAGAAATTGTTGGCCATATCCCAACCATACTACAGCAGCTTAACAGCTCGTTAAAAGACCAGCATTGCAAGCCATCCCCTTACTTCGAACAGATTCAGCAAACGATCAAACACGATTTGGACAGCGACAAATGTGATAGTCACTTCCCAATGAAGCCAAAACGTATCTTGCAGGATCTCCGTGCGACGTTGTCTGATACTGATATCGTGGTCAGTGATGTCGGCGCGCACAAAATGTGGGTAGCCCGACAATATGGTGCGCGTTTGCCAAAAACCTGCTTTATCAGCAACGGGTTTTGTTCGATGGGTGGTAGCATGCCAGGCGCACTAGAAGCTAAGCGTTTATACCCAGAAAAAAATGTGGTTGCCGTGTGTGGTGATGGCGGTTTTATGATGAGTATTCAAGCGCTCACGACAGGGGTGAATTTGCAGGTACCGTTTGTCACTTTGGTTTGGGAAGATCACAACTACGGGCTGATAAAGTGGAAGCAAGAAATGCATTTCAACGAGTATTCTCCACATGTGGGCTTGGAAAATCCGGATCTCAAAAGCGTCGCTGAATCGTTTGGTTGCCACAGTATTCGATTAGAGTCTACAGAGCAGCTCATTCCAGCGCTTAAGGAAGCATTTTCGGTGACATCGAAACCAACGGTGATCGTCATTCCTGTCGATTACAGCGAGAACATGAAGTTATTCCATCACTTAAACGATACAGTGAAATAACACAGGCAATAGCGAATTACTGATACGCGCGAATAGCGCTATCGAACACGAAAGGTATGCACTATGAAAACATTAGATGTCATTAACCCATCTACTGGAACTCAACTAAATAGTTACCCAATCATGTCCGAAGAAAAGGTCATGTCAGTTATTGCAGAGGTTGGAGAGGCGCAGAAAGATTGGCGAGAGAGCAGCTGGGAAACAAGGCGTAAGCTGATTTTAAATGTTGCGGCTTTACTGAGAAAAGATAGCCAGAAATACGCTGAAATCATTACGCAAGAAATGGGTAAGCCCATTACCCAAGCATTACGTGAAATCGAAAAGTGTGCCTTCCTATGTGAGTATTATGCGGAGACGGCGCAAGGCCACTTGCAGCCAAGAGAAATTCAAGCTGCACATAGCAAAACCTATGTATCTTATCAGCCACTTGGTGTCATCTTTGCCATCATGCCTTGGAACTTTCCGTTTTGGCAAGTACTGCGTTTTGCTGTACCGAACATCATGGGTGGCAATGCAGCGTTACTAAAACATGCGCCGAACTCGACGGGGGCGGCATTGGCAATTGAAGCCTTGTTCCAGGAAGCGGGTTTCCCAGAGCATTTGTTCAGAAGTCTAGTGATTGACGTTGATGTCGTGCAGGCGATCATTGAGCACCCACTTATCCAAGGCGTGACGTTGACCGGAAGTGGTAAAGCTGGTGCTATTGTGGGAGCTGAAACGGCAACCGCCTTGAAGAAGGTAGTGCTAGAGCTAGGTGGCAGTGATCCATATGTGATTTTAAAAGACGCCGATTTGGATCATGCGGTGTCTCAATGCATTGAATCGCGCTTGGATAATGCCGGTCAAGTGTGTATTTCTGCTAAACGCCTCATTGTGGAAGAAGATATTTACGACACCTTCGTTGAAAAGGTAAAAGCGAAAGTCCAAGAGTATCAGTGTAATGATCCAATGGACCCATCGACCAATATCGGCCCTATGGCGCGTGAAGACTTGATGCATGAACTTGATAACCAAGTCCAACGTAGCATCAGCGCTGGCGCCACCTGCTTATTAGGTGGTAAGCCTTTGCAAAGAGAAGGGTATTTCTATCAACCAACATTACTGGTTGATGTAAAAGAAGGTATTCCAGCGTATCACGAGGAGCTATTTGGCCCCGTTGTGTGCGTGGTGAAAGCAAAAGATGAAGAAGATGCGATCCGTATCTCCAACGACTCAGTATTTGGTTTAGCTGGCGCTGTATTTACCCAAGATTTAGAGAAAGGTGAGCGTATTGCTCGGGAGAAAATACAGGTAGGTGCGTGTGCGGTGAACACCAAAGTGGCTTCTGATCCACGTCTGCCATTTGGTGGGATTAAAGAATCAGGGTTTGGTAGAGAGTTGTCGGCAGAAGGCATCCATGAATTTATGAATGTGAAAACGGTGATTGTCAACTAGGGCGCACTTTGTTGTCTTGGTTTTGATAGTGCCCTCGTAATGAGGGCACTTTTGCTATACCCAGCGACGGGGTATAGCACATAAATATTCATTAAAAAACCAGATACGCCATAGCCGTAATGACGGGCAAGGTAATCAATGTCCTGAAAATGAAAATAATAAACAGCTCAACGATATTGATTGGGATTTTGCTGCCAAGCAGCAAAGCGCCGACTTCAGACATGTAGATCAACTGGGTCACCGACATTGCTGCGACGATAAATCTTGTCATATCGTTGCTAATTGGCGTTACCAAGATGGAAGGAATAAACATATCCGCAAACCCGACCACAATAGTTTTTGATGCCGCGACGGCTTCAGGGACACCCATCATCTTGAGCAGTGGAATGAAAGGCTGGCCTAACACACTAAATACCGAAGTATTCTCTGCAATAACCAGAGCAATGGTACCAAGGCCCATTACAACGGGTAACACGCCAAAAATCATATCAACCGCATTCTCAACTCCTTCCTTGGCAACTTGTTTCACGGATTTGACTTGAGAGGCTTTCTTGAGCGCAAGCTCCATACCCCAAGAGAAACTAGTATGGCCTTTTGGTAGTGCGTCCATGTCTTTGTCTCGGGTGGTACCATCAATAAAGGTGTCTTTTTTATTCCGCAATGGTGGCAAGCGGGGAATGATGATCGCCGCGACAATGCCAGCTAGACATACGGCTGCGTAAAAAGGCAGAAACAGGTGCTCAAGGTTAACTTGTGCAATCACCACTAGGCTGAATGTGATGGAAACCGCAGAGAAGGTTGTGCCTACCACGGCGGCTTCACGTTGAGTGTAGAACTTGTTTTCGTATTGTTTGCTGGTGAGCAAAATACCTACGCTACCATCGCCTAACCATGAAGCCATACAGTCTATAGCGCTGCGTCCAGGTAAATTAAATACTGGGCGCATGATTTTGCTCAGTAAGGCACCAAATAACTCTAGCAATCCAAAGTTGAGTAATAGTGGCAGAAGCAGTCCAGCGAATAAAAATACAGAAAACAATGTTGGCAGCAGGTCGTGTAACACCAAGCCTCCTGTGTTTTCATTCCATATCATTTCTGGGCCGAATTGATAAAAACTAAGCACCACCGAGATGCCACCGATCACACGTACCGCCAACCATGTCATGCTAGGGTTTAACAAATTGTTCAAAAATGGGTTGTTGGTAATCAACTTGGGCTGTAGCAATTTGACTAAAACAGAGGCCACGGACATAAGGGCAATAATCGCTGTGCTAATGGCAACCAAGCTGTCGCCAAAAAAGCTTCTGATGGATTTTGCTAATACCGCTACGGGAATGGTTAACTCACCCTGATAGTGGATAGGAACCATAAATAGAAAAATGCCGATAAGAGAAGGGATTAAAAACAACCAAAGACTATTTTTATTTAGGTTACTGTCCAGGTGTTGAACGTTTTCTTCCATAAAACTTCCTAATGATTAAGACGGTTAAGTCTACAGACTAATTCTAGAAAATGGGATTGCAGGGATAATATCCATTTAAAAAATAAAATGCAATATTATTCACTTTTTGTGATTATTTATTTTTCATCAAATGATTGGTATAGCACGAGTGTCACATTCATTTTGACCTATTCCCAAGTCACATGAACCGCCTTGCATTCGGTACCTTGGTGTGATTTGGGAATAGCGTATGCTATATGAATTAGAAAGGACCGACTAGGTGAGTAGCACGCATTTTTCGCCATATAATTGACTAAATTCTACGTATTAACTAGCTGTTTATGTTGTCTAAGATATGTTCAATGACGGCTTTGACTCTTGGGCTTTGCGCGCTTTCTTTGGTGTAGACAATATACGAATCCTGATCCTCGCCTAGGGTACTCCAGCTGTATTGGACCAACAATCTTCGTAATAACCCTTGCCTTACATCATGCTCGGCTTGAGCTCGTGGTACAACACACAGTCCCCCTCCGTTTAAGCATGTTTTATATCCAATGCCAGTGCTGACATAGGTGAACCACGCCCCTGAGGTATCGAACGTTTCCACGTCTTCCTTATCCCTATGTTTAAAACTCCAAGTCGCATGCTTATTAGAACGTTTGAGCCCCAGGATATCGTGATGATGTAGATCTTCTGCGCTATTTAGAGGTGCTTTGTTTTTCAGGTACTCAGGGCTTGCCACAAGCCAAAACTCTGGATAATGAAACGGCCGCATAATCAAAGATGAGTCTTTGGGTTTAGTGACGCAAATATAGATATCATGCTCTGCTAAATAGGGGTCAATATAGCCAGCTTCTATCGTTGTCGAAATACTTAACTTAGGCCACTTTTGATGCAGCTTGGGCAAGCAAGGCGCGATGTAGTTATCGCACATCCAGTGCGGGGCACTGATTTTGACCAATCCGCTTATTTCTTGGTGTCGATTGAAAACAGCGCTCTCCATCATGTCGATTTGAGAGCATATTTCTAACCCTCTTTCATATACGATTCGTCCTTCCTCAGTTAAAGAGAGCTTACGGGTGTGGCGAATAAAGAGAGCCGAGCCCAGATCTTTTTCCAGTTGCTGAATGTGCCTAGAGACCGTCGAGGTAGCACAATTTAACTGGTCTGCGGCCGCAGAGAAGCCTCCGCACTCAACAACAGAAATAAGATAGGGTAATGATTCTATAGATAACATATTTTGCTCTCTTAATGGCGTACCGCAATACTATATACCTAACTCACCTCAAGATGCGAATTTCAGCGAGATAGGTAAGGCGCAAATAAGTAAGGCAACGTCAATATACATGCTCAAACGATGGCAGAACGTCATGTTGAATAGTTTTATTTTATGGTTTGATGTGCGGAATCTGTATTAAGAGATATAAAATTAACACTGCTAATCATTGACTTAGATCTTATGGCACGAATTTGCTTTTCACTGACCATCTTGATGTTAATTTTGCAATTTCTCTCATCCGACCACTACTGAATGCTGATAGTATGCCTCCTCACCAGATATGTGATTCTGGTCACTTTTACATACTACTTTTAAGAGTTATTCAAACAATGAAAAGCAAAAACCTACCAATGAAAAAGCTTGTAACATCCACCCTACTAGTAACTGGACTATCTGTGGCAGGGGTATCGTCTGCGTTTGCAGGTAGCAGCTATTTTTCAGGTTCAATGGGAATGGGATATCAAAGTGTGCCCGTATTATCAAATACAGGCGTATCGACGTCATCAGATGTACAACCCGCCTACAGCTTTTCCTATGGCTATGAGAGTGATGTGCAGAATAATTGGTCGGGGGGCTTAGAAGGTGGCTATACCTATTTTGGCACCGCGAATGTGAGCTCCACCGCCGGTAACGTGAAAGCGCGTACCGCAGCTTGGGACTTCGCGGGTTTTGCCGCGTATCACGTTAATAAACAGTGGTCGATATTTGGTAAAGGTGGCATGGCACTTATGTTCTCTAGCATCAATTACGATGGTAACGGCCACAATAATGACTCATCAGAGTTTAACCCGCTGCTGGGAGCAGGCGTTCGCTATAACGTTAATGAACAGCTGAGTTTCGACGCATCGACAACACACTACTTTGGCGATACCGCAAGCTCGGTTGGTAATAGTCAAGCTCTAGGAGATTCTAGAGTAGTCCCTTCAATCACTACATTTATGGTCGGCGTACAATACAAGTTTAAATAACGTTAAGTTCCTACCTAATATTTTAATGCTAAAAGGCAGTGGCTGTTAAAACTCTGCTGCCTTTTATATCCAATAAATTCCACCCCTTTATTAAGTGGTTGATAACAAATATATAATTCGATTGTTGCAAAATGCGCAATCGATTTTTTTTAATCCTCTGTGTTTAAACATCCCTACCAGAAATAAATTGGAAGGCGTCCGTTAAGACCTAATTTATTTTCTACTAAGTGGGGTTCACAATGAAAAAAGTAAGACCCGAATTATGTAATTCACTGTTATTCACGCCAGCCAATCGACCCGAACGATTTGAAAAATCAGGATCGAATAAAAGCGCACAAATGGTGGTGCTAGATTTAGAAGATGCGGTGTCTCTACGCTACAAAGATCAAGCAAGAGAGATATTGATTGACTATCTACAACACAATCCATCTATTCCGTCCGATCACCCTATGATCACAGCAGTCCGTATTAACGCTATCAGTACCCATGCTGGGCTAAAAGATATTGTGTGTTTAGTTCGAGACAAAGTCGTGCCCGATGTTGTGTTTCTACCAAAAGTACAAAACGTACAAGAAATCGAGTTGTATGCGCAGCTACTGAACCAAGGCAAAAAGCAAAACGTTCAGTTTATCGCGGCGATAGAAACGGCTGTAGGGCTTGAAAACGCTCATCAAATTGCTGCTCATCCTGATGTGGTTGCGATTGGTTTTGGTGGTGCGGATCTGGCGGCAGATTTAGGCGTAGACCTTACCTTTGACAACACGCAAGTGTATCGCGCACGTATCGTTCAAGCGGCGAAATATGCTGGCATTGTGGCGTGGGATGTTCCCTATTTAGACTTTCGAGATGAGCCAGGGCTAATCAAAGAAACCCAGCAAATTAAAGCGATGGGCTTTAACGCCAAAATTGCTATCCACCCAGCCCAACTAGCGCCTATTAACAAGACGTTTCTACCTTCAGAAGAAGAGGTCAACGAAGCCAAAGAGATACTCATTACCTTCAAGCAAGCCAACGGCTCAGCCTGCCAATACAAAGGCAAAATGCTGGATATCCCGGTGGTAAAACGAAGCCAAGACATTCTTGAAAGAGTCGGATGTGAATATTAGGAGCTTATGATGAATCAACAAAAGACACCCACTAGCCGAGCTCAAGATCTATATCAATCTAAGCTCATGTCTGCAGAACAAGCGATCGAACGCTTTTTGCCAGATGCTCACTTTGTCACTTTTGGTTGTTACGCCGGAACCCCTGTCGCGGTCAGTAAAGCGTATGCTGAAGCGGCAAAAAATGGCTTATTCTCCCACCCAATTGAGACCTATTTATTCCGTAGCTCAGCTGAAGTGGTGAGCTTTTTTAACGACCCAGAAGTCCTAAAAACCATTCACCTACAGCTTCCTTTTATGGGTGGTGAAATTGGTACCTTGTTAAAAACGGCGCGAAACCACCTTGGCAAAGTGCAATACCCAGAGTTTATTCCGGGCCACTTTAGTCATATGGAGTCTGGCTTTCTGACTCAAGAAGGTGACCCAGATGTGCATATGTTACAAGTCTCGCCAATGGATGAACATGGTTACTTTAGCTTTGGGTTGGATGGCAGTTTTTCCATTCCTGCAGCAAGACGTGCCAAGCGCATCATCATTGAAGTCAATGAGAAAATGCCACGTACCTTTGGCGACGGCATTATCCATGTCAGTGACGTTGATGCCATCGTTGAACATACCAGCAATTTGTTGATTCTGCCGAACAAACCTGCAAGAGAAACCGACCACGCTATTGCCGAGCACATCATCAACCATATTCCTGATGGGGCTTGTATTCAGTTAGGTATCGGCGGCGTGCCTGATGCGGTAGGTAAGTTTTTGCTGGAGAAAAATGATCTCGGCATTCATACCGAGCTTCTGTGCAGTTCTCAAATCGATCTGATTAACAATGGCAATGTGACCAATAAATACAAAAAGCTGCATCGTCACCACACGGTATTCAATGTGGCAATGTTACCGAGCCAAGAATATTACGATGTGCTCGATAACAACCCATCGATGCTCTGTTACCCCGCGTCATATGTGAACGATGCGGCAGTGATTGAGCAGATAGACAACATGATATCTATCAACTCATTTGTCGAAATTGATTTGTTTGGTCAAGTTGCGTCGGAATCGGTGGCTTGGAAACAAATCACCGGAACGGGAGGACAAGTTGACTTTGTTCGTGGAGCAAGCGGCTCTAATGGAGGCAAAAGCTTCTTGGCCGCCGCGTCTACTGCAAAAGGCGGTCAACTCTCCAAAATTGTGCCAAGGCTCAACAACATAGTTACTACCGCAAGAACCGACGTTCAACACGTGGTCACAGAATTTGGCTGCGCCAATTTAGCCGGCATGTCCAATAGCCAACGGGCGAGGACGCTTATTAGCCTTGCACATCCAAGCTTCAGAGAAGAATTAACCGAGCAAGCCAAAACAATGGGTTTAATTAAATAAGGGGTCAATCATGTTCAGTGCATACGCAAAAATTAATCAAAACACTTACCGAGAAACCTTTGGATTGGACTTTGAACAGTTTGAAAAAGGTCAGGTATTTCGTCATCGCCCAGGCATCACTATTAGTCAACAAGACAATGTTGATGAAGCCACAGATACCATGAATTCTGCTCAGCTTCACTATGATGAACATTATGCGTCACAAACCGAATGGGGACACTGTTTGGGGGTGAGCACCATGACGCTGCAAAAAATCATTGGAAGTAGCTGGAAAACCTTTGCCCGTAAAGACCGTATTGTGGAATTCACTAATATCGCGATGACCAAACCCGTGTTTGGTGGAGACACCTTGTATGGCGAAAGTGAAGTGCTAGCGGTGGAAAACCTTGAAGACTCTGAGTGTGGTTTGGTTACGGTGCAAACTCGAGGTGTAAATCAAAGAGGTGAGGTGGTCACTAAGGTCAATTACAACATCCGCATCTATAAAAAAGGCCGTCACCCATACTATGGTCAATCTGAGCTAAATTATGATCTCACCGATGAAAAATTCTCTGCCTACAAACTTGAAGAAGATGGCGCGCTAAAAGAAACGGTAGGTATTTATTATGAGGATTTGCTACCTGGTGAAGTCTACCAGCACGCGGCTTACAAAATTGTGCGTCCGGAGGAAGCCATTGAACATGCGCAGCGTTCAATGGAATGGAGCCCCAAATATGTTGACCCTATTTACTACAATGAATTCTTTCCAGAGCAAGGTAAAAATGGTCATTGCCCAGTAACCGAAGCCTATTGGATGGGAGCCATGACCGCTTGTACCACAAGGGCGCTTGGCAGAGTGGTCGCCAATTTGGCTTGGACCGATATGAAGTTACATCGCGAACTGTTTCCGGGTGAAAAGCTGAGTGTGACTTCCGAAATCATTGATAAAAGAGAGTCCAACTCTCGACCTGATCAAGGCATTGTTACGGTCATCACCCGTGCTTATGACCAAGACGCCAATGTGGTGCTGTCGTTTAATCGCACTCTACTGGTTTATCGCAAAGGTAAAGGTCCATACGACAAAGCAGGCTACTAAGGCTGCAAATCCTATCGATTTTTGAATCTCTCGTAATAATACAAGTGCCAGTCCCAATGGCACTTGGATAAAAGGTTGCTGATTATGAATAACGAAATGACAGTCATTGAATATGTACTTGGTCAAATTAAAGAGCTTGGAATTACCGATGCTTTTGGGGTGCCAGGTGATTTTGTTTACCCAGTGTGTGATGCCATTATGGATGATAAGCAGCTACGCTGGATTGGATGCTCAAATGAGCTCAACGCGAGTTATGCGGCAGATGGTTACGCGCGAACTAGAGGAGCCAGCGTTTTAGTGACCACTTATGGCGCTGGGGAGCTGTGCACGTTTGGCGGGATTGCTGGTGCTCACGCGGAGAACTCAAAAGTGATCGCACTGGCGGGTATGCCCAGTCTAGTCGAGCAAGACGGCACCACACGTTATCACCATATGGTTGGTGATCCATCACCTCGCTATGATGTGTTTGTTGATATGATTCGCCCTCTCACTGCTGGTGAGAACAGCGCTGTGGTCATTACCCCTGAAAACTGTGTTTACGAGACTCGGCGCGTACTAGCGGCAATGAAGTATTACTCTAAACCGGTATACTTGGCATTTCCACGTGACGTGCCTAATTCTCCAGTGGTGTTTCCTGAACATGCTCTCGACATTCCTTTGGAGCAGCCACAAAGCGATCTGGCAACGCTAGAAAAAGTGGTTGAGGAAATCTATTCACGCTTAAATACTGCTAAGCAAAGTTGCGTTTTACCAGGTTATTCACTGCGTCGGTACAACGCCGTGGAATCAGCGCTTAAATTTGTTGAAAAAACGGGCCTGCCGTTTGCTGAAACCAACCAAGATCGCGGCGTGTTCTCTATGCAGCATTCGAATTACATAGGCAGTTATAATGGGCATTGGTCCGGCTGGGCAGATTCGGCGGTCACTACATGGGTGGAGCAAAGCGATTGCATCGTCGCACTCGCGACCGAAAACCATGACTTTAACAACGGCCTCCATACTTTGCGCTTCGATCGCAGTAGCTTAATCAAAATCAATCCGCACTCGACGGCCATCGGACAACAGGTCTACCACCATGTAGAAATGAACGATGTACTGAATGCTTTGACCAGCAAGTTCTCGACTCAGCTCGTTGAATCATGCCCTTCTTTGGATGTGAGCGACGTGGCTATTGGACTGCCCAGTGGTCAACTAGACGATGTAATAGATTACGAGCCGTTGTATGAAAGGTTGCAAGAGTTCATCAGAGAAGGCGATATTATTGTTTCGGATACGGCAATGGCGTCAATGTGTTTCTCTGCTCGCGCGGAGCTACCTGATGATGTAGAGCATGAAGCGCAGCTATCGTGGGGCGCAATTGGCTGGGGCACGCCAGCCATATTAGGAAACTGTATTGCAGAGCCAAACAAGCGTTGTGTTATCATCTGTGGAGAAGGCGGCCATCAAATGACAGCAACGGAGCTGGGCACATTTGAACGCTATGGCGCAAAACCTATTTTTATTGTGGTGAACAATGGCGGCTATTTAGCCGAAAGAGTGACTAATCGCTACCCTGATGAAAACTACAATGATATTCCGACTTGGAATTTTGCCAACTTACCCAATGATCTCGGTTGTCACTGGCGAACTCGTCGGGTCACCACACTCGGTGAGCTTGAATCTGCATTATGTGAGGCGAGCAATGCCAATACGGGCGTATACATTGAGGTTGTCGTGCCAGCAGATAGGATACCAAAAGGTTGTGACTTCTTGTTTAATGCGACAGGCAAGCACTTTGAACAAGCCGAGCGCACTTGGGACACTCGAAAAAGCAGCAAGCATCATCAATAGATGTTCTTTTTCATCAGACGTAACGGTCGAGCTACATCACGGAAACAGCGTGGTGTTGCGAGATCGTTGCCCAATTACATTGACTCATTTCTAAGTTTCCCTACATTTTACGAATCGATAATTTTTTTCGTATAAGCAAAATATTCACAGAATGAATACACTCATGTTAGGTGTGTTTGAAAGTGGAAAGCAATGAAGGCCCAGACATCAGGTTCGATTATCACTAAGCTATGTGCGTTAATAGCCATTGTGGCAGTGATATTGGTCATTTATCGTCTATATCAATCGAGTCAGATTGCCGACATGAATAGCCGTGGTGGGCCACAACCCGGTGAACCCATCCTTTATCAGGTGTTTGGGATAAGCTCTACCCGGCCTCTTATTATCACCGTTCCAAAAACCAAAGCTCGGGCGAATATCGAGAGCGTTGACTATACAACGCACATGGCATCGGGGCGATATAACAATGGCAGCTCAATAGGACTTGTGCAAATCGATATCGAAACGGTACTGCCGTTGGGTAACCATGATGAAAAAGCTTACAGTGCTATTGTTGTTCTGTCTGATGGCGGCAACGCCCAGCGGTATTATTTGAGTACGTTTTCCTTTGATCCTAGTACCGAGGTTGTCACTTTAGTGGACAGTGAGTGGATTGGAGATAGCATTAGCGTGGATGCGATTGAGTCAAAAGGCGATTTAATTCGCATGGAAGTGGCAGACGATAGCTCTCTGTCTAATTCGATGAACCGCGTACGATCTGTCATTGTTGCGGTATCGGACCATTACCAGTTGAGCACACTTAAAAATCAGCGTTAACGCGAAACAGGACTTCTCTCGCTCAATATGGCTAACCTACTGACATGTATAGTGTCTATTGTAGAACTCAGTGAAATTGCCTATTATCTAATCTTGATTTTGATATGACATGGTTCACATATTAGTAGGCGTAGGGAGTATTAGGATGATCAGCAAACGTTTTTTTAAAACTAAAAATGAAGTAGAGGTGACTTTTGAAGTACCAGCAGAGCAGGCAAACAAGTCCATCTCTTTGGTTGCCGACTTTTTGGATTGGCAACCAGTCGAAATGAAGAAAGTCGCCAAAACGAAAACCTACAAATATAAAGCTCGCTTACCTAAAGATGGGCAGTTTGAATTTCGTTATTTGATAGACGATGAAAAGTGGCTGAACGATCCTCATGCTGACCAATATAAACCCAATGGGCATGGCGAGGACAATGGGTTAGTCTCCACCTATCAGTAATGTTAGCCATTACCTAGGCCTAGCTCTTTAGGCCTTTGGAGGACATAACAATTTGTAACATGTCTTTTGCTAGATAAATTAGACTAAAAAGGCGCGGTTGCGTCTTTTTTGTCGCACAATTGAAAAGCCCGATGCCGCTAAGCCCCGCCTAGTTTGATCGAAATCTTATCGTATTAATGTTTAGCCTATCATACTGTAAAATATCAAAAACGAGGTGTTAAGGTGCTTCGATTCTAGAGGGGAAGGGACCTTTAGGGGGTGACTTTTTATTCAGAAAGCCTTAGTCTTTGCAGCTTATTTAGTCGTTATTTCGAGGAATCTTGTGGTATCCAAGCTGATTGTTGAGCGTTTTTCTGCGTTACCTATGCAGAAAAAGATATTATTTACCGTCTTACCAGTAGCAGCAGCGGTGGCATTGACCTCTCTCAACAACGATCTCTCGAATGCCTCTGTGTCGGTAAGCGTGCCTCGGCTTAGTGACAGCAATCCAGTTCTTGATGTGACTCCTCCACCCGTCGATATGCCAGATTACGAGTATGTCATTAAATCTGGCGACAGTCTGAGTGTGATATTTAACAAACTCGGTTTTTCATACAAAGAGATGATGAAAATTATGGAAACCGATCTGGACTTCTTAAAGCTCGATACATTGCAACCTGGTGATACTTTGAGATTTTGGCGTTCAGCCGATCATAAATATCTGCAAAAAATGGAGCTTGAGTTCAGTTTGGCTGAACGCGCGGTGTATTCTCGACTAGACGATGGTAGTTATGACTATAAAGATGTCGTTGTCCCTGGCACCTGGAAACAATACCCTTTAGTTGGCACGATTCAAGGAAGCTTCTCTCAATCGGTCAACAAATTAGGTATTGGCAGCAATGAAATCGACCAAATCGTATCGATTCTTGGGGACAAAATAAACTTCGCCCGTGACTTTAGAGCAGGTGATAGATTCGAAGTAGTAGAAGCGCGTCAATTTGTTGCTGGCAAGCCAACAGGTAGCAAAGAAATACAAGCCATTAAGCTGTTTAATCGTGGTCAAGTCATCACCGCCTATTTGTATAAAGACGGACAGTACTACGACAAAGATGGCCACAGTTTAGAAAGAGCGTTCCAGCGCAAGCCTTTTGTTGGCCGTTATCGAATGAGCTCTTCGTTCGATCCCACGCGTCGTCATCCAGTGACGGGGAGAATTGCACCGCATAATGGTACAGATTGGGCGACACCGACTGGAACGCCAATTGTCTCAACCGGAGATGGGGTCGTGACTTTAATTAGAAATCACCCGTACGCCGGAAAATATGTGGTTGTTCAACATGGTAATAACTACAAAACACGCTATCTCCACTTGAGCAAGGTGTTGGTCAAAAAAGGTCAGCGAGTGTCCAGAGGTCAAAAGATTGCGCTTTCTGGCAGCACCGGTCGTGTGACTGGGCCGCATATTCACTATGAGTTGATTGTGAAAGGCCGTCCAGTGAATGCCGTGACAGCGAAAATCCCTATGGCGCATTCGGTGCCAAAAAGTGAAATGCGAGAGTTTATTGCTGAGCGCAAACGCTTAGACGCAATTTTGAATGAAAAACATTTACAGCTGGCGACGAACAGTACGCCGGGACTAGATAGCTAAACATGTTTTGATGAGCTAGGCGAGTTTAGCCATTGATGACACAAAGCTTTTTGTTTGGCTTTTGAGACAATATGTCTATCATTTCTTGGGTCGCTTTAGGTTGTGAATAATAAAAGCCTTGTATTTGTTCACAGCCCATCGCGTGCAATTTTTCTAGCGCTTTTTCATCTTCAACCCCTTCGGCAACCAATTCAACGTTTAGCTGTTTAGCAAGTTGGATGATTAACCATACCACTCTTTCCGATGTTTGATTATGAAGCATATTGCGAATGAAGGTCGCGTCTATTTTTATACAGTCAATAGGATAACTGTGTATATAGTTTAAGCTTGAGTAACCGGTACCAAAGTCATCGAGCGCAACTTTAAACCCTAGAGTACGGAGTTTCCCCAGTATTGATTCCACTTGATTGGTTTTGGTTAACAGCACGGTTTCTGTCAGCTCGATGGTGAATTCATGAGGGTAGAAACCAAACCGGCGGATGGTGCTGGTGAGATGTTCAAGGTATTGAGATGGAGCGCTCAGTTGATGTGCAGAGCAATTGAGGCTAAACATCATCTTGTAACCTAATTTGGCTTCAAATTGTTGCTTTGCCATACAGGCCAGCTCTACGATGCGTTCGCCCAATTCTTTGATAAGCCCCGACTCCTCCGCCGCCTCTATAAATTCAATCGGGGAAATATCTCCAAGCGTGTCATTTTTCCAACGGGCTAAGACTTCAAAGTGGCTCCAATCACTGACGTTCTTTTTCACAATGGGTTGCAGCACAACGTAAATTTGATTGCTAGTGTCGTCGGTACTTTCTAACGCGTACCTTAAGGCTTCAATGATCATGTTGCGTCGGTAGTACTGAACGCTAAGCTGAGTGTCGTAACAGCAGGTATGTTGAGAGGAAGATTGCTTGGCCGATTTTAAAGCAAGGCTTGCGTTGAGAATCAGCTGGTCGGGATTGATGTGTTGCTCTGCTTTGCGGGCTAATCCAAAGCTGACGCTTAACTTTATATGACGTGAAGAATCTGAATAACCAGATTGTAATTGCTCGTTGATTTTTTTACATATTTCCAAGGGATCATTGGAAAAAGTGATGAAGGCGTATTCGTCTCCGGCGATACGAAATACCAGATGAGTCTCTGGTACATTTTGTGCGACGACTTTTGCCACATGCTTAATGATCTGATCGCCAATGTAGTTTCCGTGTGCATCGTTAATATGTTTGAAGTTGTCAATATCTAGATAAGCGAGTGTAAAGCACTCTAAAGTCGAGTTTGTTAGCGTTTCTAACTTGTCAGATAGACAGCTACGGTTCATTAATCCGGTTAAGTTGTCGTGAGAAACTTCGTAGCTGAGCTGGTTGACTAAATAATCAGATCGTTCAGTAAGCCACTTGATTCTCAGCCCATGTACTACGACATTCGCCAAAATTTGGTGGTAATGGATAACCATTTCAGCATCAATGAGTTGATGCTGAAATTTCGATGCTAATATTCCCAAGACTTCGCCTGATTTTGCCCGTAAAGGGATGCCAAGATAAGCCATGATGTTGTGTTGGCTAATGCTGGTGTCTGAAGGGAAGTTTCCTTGTAGATCAGATGGATAAAGAAAGAAAAGTTGCTCGGACTTAACAACATGCTCGCAGGGAGTGCCTTGAAGTTGGTAAGACTCTTCATAAAATGTCTCTCTTATTGAAGAGTGGGATAATGTCCGAGCGTTGTAGTGCAGCTTATCAATTTCTACGATACTGGTACTGAAAGTTTTAAAATGCTGATGTAGTACTTGAGTCACTTCATCCAGTAACTGATTTCCTTCTAAGAGTAAGATATTATTAATCGTTCCAAAATTGATAATTTCGCCGCTAACCTTTATTTCACTAGCCATACTGGTTAACTCACGTTGTTGTGAACCAAGTTCACAATATTTTAGTTATATTCTCCTTATGAATATGGATCAATTTGCATAAAAATCAATTGAAATTCCTTACTACATCTTACCTTCAGCGAATTGTTAGCCAAATTCATGCAGTTAGAGCGCAAGTTTTTATAGCACTTTTTTGCTAGGATTTTTTTGTCATAGCGGTGGGTTTTCTTTCATCCGCTCTTTTAAGTAGTTGAGAAACAAATGAGTACGCGTGTGTTTGTAGTCCAACTTGGGGTAATAAGCATAGACGACAGCTTCATCGGCGGTAACGTCGGGAAGAATTCGAGTGAGTATGCCTTGCGATAGTTCATCACGAATCATCATATCGCCAGACAGCAAGATACCTAGTCCATGTTTGGCGGCATAGAATATTGCTTCTGGGTTAGTGGTAAAAAAATTCCCAGAAAGCATAATTCTCTTGCCTTGTGAGAGCCTTATCTCACGTTGCGGCCTCTCCCCCCAGATAAGCACATTATGGCTTTGCAACTCTTCAACCGTTTCTGGACAACCAAACCGGTCAATATACGTTGGTGAAACATAGAAACCTGCTTTGTAATCGTACAAAGGTGTAGCGATAAAGCTCAGAGAGTTGATTTGCTCGACTTCTCGGCTGATGATGACATCGAGACTCAGTTCCGGCAATTGGCCTGGTGTGGTCGTCGTCAACTGGATACGAATATCTGGATACTTCAGCAAAAAATCATTTAAATATTGGACTAAGAACTTGGAACCTACGGCCAACGTTGCCCCGATTTTTAACAGACCGACAGGCGTTTGGTTAACTGAGCGAGTCTCATCCACCACCGATTGCCATCCATCGAGCTGGTCTTTGGCCCGCAGGTAAAACAGTGCGCCTGCCTCAGTTTGAGTGACTGAGCGTGTGGTACGTTTTAATAATTGGGCACCAATTCTTTCTTCTAACCAGTGAATCCTTTTACTTACCGCTGAGCTGGTGGTATTTAGCTTTCTTGCTGCGCCGTTAAAGCTTTTCTCTTCCACTACTTTTAAATAGGTTTGAACACTTTGAATCCAATCCATACCTTGCCTTATTAGTTCTTATTTGGAATTAATTCAATTCCTGAATGCTTTATTATCATTTATAGGTTAAGAATATAGACTGTTCCTATGGAAAGGGAACAGAATATCGTTTTTATGAAAAACACACATGATAATAGCTTTGATAAAGCTCCGTTGTTACTCGCCCTGATGATTATCGCGACGGGGCAGGTTGGTGTGAGCATTTACTTACCGTCATTACCACTTATAAGTGAAGCTTTGTCAATAACAAGGGCTGACGCACAAATATTGGTGACGGCATTTTTGGTGTGTTTTGGTGTTTCTCAACTCTTCTATGGCCCGCTTTCAGATGCTATCGGCCGCAAACCCGTATTCATCCTTGGCCAAGGCGTGTACCTGTTTGGCACGGTTATGTGTGTGATGTTTATCAACAGTTTTGAGTGGTTGATTGTCGGGAGAGTGTTACAAGGCTTGGGAGCGGGTAGTGCCTCTGTATTAGGGAGAAGTGTGCTAAGTGACAGTTATGAAGGGCCCCACTTAACTCGCTCTATGACTTATCTAGCAATGACAGCCTCGATAATCCCTGTTATTTCACCCGCATTGGGTGGCTGGCTTGCATTTCATATCAGCTGGCAAGCGGTATTTAGCTTTGTACTCATTTACCTACTGTTTATGTTTGTGCTGGGGACTTGGCTGTTACCAGAGACCCTACCTTATCCGAAAAAACGCTTCGATACCGTTGCAGTATTATCCAATTATTGGCACTTAGTGAGAGAGCCGCAGGTCATTGCTAGTGCAAGCTATAACTGGCTTACCTATTTGGCATCGGTTGTTTCGGTATCTGTGTTCCCCTACCTGCTGCAAAAGGAATTGGGTTTGACGGTCGAATCTTACGGTTTATATATGATCATCCCCTCAGCCGGATTGATGATGGGGAGTTCAAGTCTGCATATTCTCAATCGCTATTTGTCGACCAGCCAAGTGTTAATGTTCGCGATAAGCCTCATTGCGCTGTCAGGAATTTGGCTTATCGTTACTCCACTATCGTTAGTTAACTTGATAGGTGCATTGACCGTTATGACGATTGCTCAAGGGCTGTCATTTCCCTTGTCGATTAGCATGTTATTAGCGCCACATAAGAAGCAAGCAGGGGCCGTGTCAGCACTAAGCGGCGCAGTTCAAATGGGGGTTGCAGGTATTGCAGGTGGATACATTGTGAAATGGTGGGTTTCAAGCCAGCAAAGTGTCGGCTCTTTTTATCTGCTTATCAGTGTGGTTATGGCTGCGGTTCTGCTAAAAACATTGGGTGGCGTAAAGCAATTCGAGGCACATCATTCGGTTGTGGCGACCAAATAGACGACATATCACCAAATCGTATCGTATACTGCAATTTTTCCTATCGACTATAGTTTAGTTAGTTAATAAGTGAGTGATAGATATAGATACTCACTCAGTTGAGCATAATTGGAGTGAATTGCGTTTATGGAACGAACAACATGAAATTGCTTGTTGCCTTAGTGCTGAGTTTTGGTTTATTACCCACTCTTCATGCCTCTGTTGTCACGGCAGTATCTGACCCGTGGCCGCCATTCATTACATTAGACCCAAACAGACCTGGTATTGCCGTAGAAATTGTAGATGAAGCGTTAAAGACGCAAGGTAGTGTCCTGGATATGACGGTTGTTCCATGGGCGAGAGCGTTACTTATGGTCAGGCATGGGAATGCCGACCTATTATTACCCGCTTGGTACACGGCTGGACGCTCGGAATATTTACTATTTAGTGAGCCATACCTGACCAACGAGGTGGTCATTGTCAAACGGGCGACGGATGACTTTGAGTTTTCTGGATTGGAGAGTTTAAGTGGTAAGACAGTCGGAGTCGTTCGAGGGTATAACTATGGTGAGTCGTTTGATAAAGCAGATAATTTTGATAAAGCTGAAGTCAATGATCTGGTTACCAACCTAAAGAAGCTGATGCGAGATCGAATCGATCTCACTATTGGGGATAAGTTAGCCATTCTAGCGACAATAGAAAAATACGGTTTGAACCGAGATAACTATCAGTTTTCTGGTTTGCCTGTTTCTTATAAAACTCTCCATATCGCATCAAGCAAAGCTAACCCAAGCTCCACAGCATTAATACAAATATTTAATCGGGGCCTGGTTGAGATCAAGTCAAACGGTACTTTTATTGAAGTGTTAACCAAGTACGGCGCTCATTAGCTGAGCAAGTGGCTAAATCGTGCCTTATTACTGCACTTTGTTACTACTTAGGGTTACAATGCTCGGCAAATTATCAAGGTAGTAAAAGTAATGCAACAAAACGAATTTGAATCTTTAGTCGTGACTCTGTGTGAAGCAGAAGATTTGCCACAAGTGCTTGAATTATTGAAAGAAAACCAAGATGAAGAAATCGCGACCGCTGCCCAGTCTCTGTCTGGTCAATTTGCATTAGCTGATGCTGAGGGAGAGCAGCGCATTTACCACGTGACCACCCAACCGGATGAACAAGGTAACGAGCAGGAATACGTTGAGCACATTATGAATGTTGGCGATGATGTCATTAAGTTTGTTGCTTGGTTCTTCGATAGTCAGTTTGACGTCAAGCAGAAGCAAACCTATCAAGCGGCGGGGAAGACATATAAGCAGCCAAAACGCTCGTAATCTTCACCAGTTGTAAGTGAGTTTGAGCCAGCTTTAATGCTGAAGCTGGTCGATAGGCTCTTAAATACGACAGCACAAAATCTGAAGCGACAATTAAGGTACTAATGGTGGGCTGTCACTAAATGAGTGCGAAAAACAGTATTTTCAGAAGCTGAGAGTGTATAGAGTTCTGGGGTCTTACCAGCTCTCGCCTTAAGAAAACGTTAGGGTTATTGGGCGTATTGTTTAACTTGAGCTCTTGGGTCATCATCCAATCAGGGACAGGAGTTTGACCGTATTTTTTATGTAGCTACCCTCAATACGTTCATTTGGCACTATCCCTTGATAACACAAGCTATTGTTGAACACTCTCATCTTGTTCGGATCGTTGAGATAAATAATTGGCCAGGCTGGGGGACATGTCAAAGAGCCTATAGGGGTTTTGTGTGAGTAGAACGGCCGAGGTAACTGGACCGTTCTACTCAAACTATTCCCCAGTATGTTGGGTATTCAACAATACGACTCTTGGATATTTATGTTTTCATCCATTTTAGTCTCAAACGGATCTACATCAATAAACTTTGGATTACCCGTCAACACATATCGATGACCTTCTACCGTATCTTTGTGATGTTTGGAAATATATGGCTTAAATTTACTTCTATTATTTAGTCCGTCAATATCTATCTTTCCAGCACTTATCGGACGATGATATTTTGTATCGTATTTCACTCGTGATGTGATATCTGCTGATTTCTTGCTCATCATTTTCCTATGGGCATCATATGGGTTCATCGAGTTTTTTGTATCTCTTAATGCATTGTAGGCATTTCGACATTTCTTTTTGTTGCTCATAGAACCCAGACTTGGAATATAAGTGCTCGAGCCCATATTATTGTAAACATCTTCATTGGCTATGATTCTGTTGTAGATAGCCATTAGCTCTGATTGAGTGAGAGACGTTACTTGGCGGAGCCGAGTTCCCCAGCCAGTCAAGGCTTTTTCAGCGAAGTCTCGGGTGATAAAGTATGGGCCTTTGGCTATAACAAGACCACTTTTGGCCCCATCTGAATGTGCATTACCCACTAATGTCGCATGACGACCAGGAATAAAGCTAACGTATGATTTGGTGCTTCCATGTAAGGTTGGCATTCTCGCTTTAAAGCCAGTGGAACGTTCATGTTCAGCAAATAAGCATACTATTTGGCGAACATTTGAATTTAAGTGCTTGTAATTTTTAAATTTATTTCTTCCTCCAGGAACTGGATCACAAGCAAAGATATTTATATTTATGTCTCGTGTTTTTGGGTCGCGATAAAGGTAATTGGCAAACTCAAAACAGCTTACCCCTCCTCGGCTCCAACCAATTAAGTTGACTGTCGTGATCGGATTTTCCCATCGATGTCTTTGCAGTAATGCAAGGCGGCTTTTATCTGCATGGTATAGATCAGCCGCTAATGATTTAACTTCTGCTTGGTCATTTATATCGTGCAATAGCCGCTTAGCTCTAACTATGTAATGCTCTTGTCCATATTTTGAGAAGTCCTGCCTTGCAGTCACAATACCTTTAGCATATTCCATATTGCTTTGAATTCCATTACCGAGGTATTTATCACGACCAAGACGTTCATTCCCATAGCTATTATTTGTTGGTTTGAGCCACTCATCTTGCTTGCCACTACCTACGCCATCCACCTCTAAGTAGTCAAAAAACAGCCTTCCTTCAGCTAAACTGGCTAGGGTGGATATTAGTTCTCCTTGAAAATAAGCATCTGTATTATTAAGGTCTGTTGAGTTAGATCCTGTTCCATGGAAAAAAATAGTAAAAGTTGACATGACTTACCTTATCTCTATTGGCATGAATAGATTAACTTTAGAAGAATTAATATGATTATGAACTTTCTATTGAAAGTTAATTAGGATTTTTATGTATATAGAATAATGAATTTTCATTTATTGATTAGAAGTAGACTTTTCAAAGAGGATAGTTGGTACTTATATAATAATAATGTCAGTAATGTGATTCGTCAAGCTATTTGAGATAGATATTTAAGTGGCTTCTATCCTATGACCTAACTTTTGTAAATTTTTTATAAATAACAAAAATAATATTTTTGTGTTTTTAGAGTTTCTTTATATATTGTTAGCGTTCATTTTTCCTTTAAATTCAAACAGTAAGTGCTATATTTTAATTGATACTACATAATAATGATCCATGTGAGAAAATTCTATTCAATGAAATTATAACATTTGTAATTTTTCCTTTATTATTTGTTAGATTAATTAAATTGTATTTTATATAATATGTCCGGTAAGATATCCTCCTATGATAAATCTTATGATAAATCCTATGAAAATATAGTGTACGTTCGATTCTTATTCTTTATTTGGTCTTATTTTATAATAAAATCGCATTGCCAAACCAAATAATGCATATATTAAATCGAAAGGTTAATGTTTGATGTCAATTTTCATAGAGTGGAGAGCTTATGAGCGTTAATGGCATTATTCCGAAGTCTAGATTTATGATAGCTTATGACACTAGAGTAAATGGTGAGCTTAAAAAAGGTAAAGAGCTTCCCTTCAAGGTCTTGGTGTTAGGGGATTTTTCTTCTGGACTCTCGAATGATCAAAATGTTGCATTGGAAGTTAGAAAAATTAGGAGTTTAAAATCTGGAATAGATATGGTTCTTAAGGACATGGATATTTGTTTGAATATCCGTATACCAGATGTAATGAATCATAACGAGGGAGCGTTAGTGGCTTATAACATTAAAGTTGACTCTATAAAGAGCTTTCAACCAGAGAGCATAATGAAGAACATTCCAAAGATTAATAACTTGCTAAAGTGTAAGTCTATGTTAACTAGCTTTGAGAAGGATATTGAAAATAGTCGCGATATTAAACGATTGATGGACAGCATTTTTTCAGATAGTGAAGCATTGGATAAGCTTAAAAAAAACATTCCCAACTTAGAAAAATTCATTATATGTCTTCAAAATAAATAACTTCTTAATTAGAAGCAATTTATTTTTCTAAAGACCTCTTCGAGAGGTTTTTTCACAAAATTCTATTTGTACAATCACACAGTGCTGTGTCTCCTTCACCTTCCTAACTATCACTGCCTGAACTACTGTTGGGTGAGATGCTCCGTTTCATATTTTCCAGTATGATGGTCGAGATAACGAAAGGAGAGCGGGGTTTCCCCGCGATAATGGGCTAGCTTTGTCCCAGAAATCGGGGAACATTTGAGATAGCGACCGAGGTAGTTAATGGTGGATTTAGGGTGCTGAGTCTTTCTGACGAAATGGACATGCCAGAAGACATCAGGCATGGTTAAAGTCAGGCAGAAGCATACCTATCAAGCGGCGGGGAAGACATATAAGCAGCCAAAACGCTCGTAATCTTCACCAGTTGTAAGTAGTTTGAGCCAACTATAATGCTGGCTCAAACTGGCTTGCTGAGTTCTGATTTGGTTTTTATGGTCGACATGCTCTTGAATGACGACAGCACAAAACCTGGAGCCACAATTAAGGTACTAGTACTGGAACTTTACTCTTGTATAAGAAGCTTAGGATCTCTTTGATATTCAGTTGTAAGCTGTCAGTACTATGCTCTCCTTTAGTGCGGACAACGGTTTTGTGGACGACCCCTTTTTTAACCAGCTCAGAATTAAACTCAATGGCTTGGCTAACAGGTGATGCGCAATCTAAAGCTCCGTGAGCGGTAAAAATCGGAGGGCTATTATGATGAACGTAACTGATTGGACTGGCTTCCAATAATTTGGCTTCGCACTGAACAAACGAGTTAGGGTCGTAATCATTTAGTGGGCAATCAACCAGCTCCCCGATTGTCCAAACATCTACTTCTGTGCCACAATTTAACGTGTGGAGTGTGTTGTTTAATCCTTCAATGTAGTCTAGCGTAAATTTCATATTGTATACCCCGAAAAGGGAAATCACTGCGGCAATATCGCCATTAAATCCAGGATAAATATTGGTATCAAATCGGTCACCACTAAGTCCTGCTAGTGCGGCTAAGTGCCCTCCGGCGGATTCACCGACTAATACTATGGCATTGGGGTCAATTCGTAACATTGAGGCATTAGCTTTGAGCCATGACACCGCAGTTTTCACATCTTGTACCGGAGCTGGCCAAGGCGCCGTATCCGTTGCAAACCGATAGGTAATAGAGGCTAAATGCATTCCACCTTGCTGTGCTATTTCACCGATTATGGGATTTGGTTCGTTGCTACCACCTCGCCAGTATCCGCCATGAATGAACACCAGAACAGGTCTTACTCCCATAGCAGCTGGTTGAGAGTAAAAGCGTAGAGATTGTCGTTCATGATCACCGTTTGGGGCATATATATAGTTGTCAAAAGGATGGTTTATTTGTGCGAAAATTGTGGATGAATGAAAAGCTAAAAAACATATCAGTAGTACTGCAAAAAGCTTCATTGATAAAATGTCTGAAATTGTGTTTGCTCTTTGTATTTTCATTTGGTTTTCCTTGCCCTTTTTAAAGTATTAAAAGGAGTATATGTAGAGAAAACCTTGGAGATGTTTACATGATCCTATTACAAATATTACAATTTTGTATGGTTTATCATTTGAAATGAATGTTAAAGACTGCGCCTTTCTGCTCTGGCAGTAGACTTATCGTGGCATTGTGTAAGTGGGCAATGCTCTGAACCAGACTAACCCCCAAACCATAACTGGATTCGCTCCTACTTGCATCGGCTGTATCGAAGCGTTCGAAAATGCACTCTTTGTTCTTTTGGTTATCAAAACATATACTTTTTGATGGGCCTATATATAACCTATCAAAAATACTATCAGAACTATAAAATCAAAACTTCTTACAATAATTGATAGCATTATGTCCAAATCTAATGTTGGTTACGCTCGGGTCAGTTCGACGGGTCAAAGTTTGGATGTACAACTGTCCAAGCTGAATGCTTATGGTTGTGAACTCATTTATCAAGAAAAGCGAAGTGGTCGTTTAGGTTTAGTAATATGTCCATAATGTTTAACCAATATAAAAAGTTTTGACTTATTTTTCTGGATTATAACAAATAGTCCATTGAATAAAGAAAGGATATATTAAATGAATTAATTACTTAACGTAATTTATTAAATATAACATATAGTATAGTAAATCTTACAAATACAATAGAAATGATGTTTATTTGAAAGTTTTTTGTGTAACTCTGTCTTTGAGTTCTTTCTAATCAAAATTAAATGATAGTTTTATCGTTATCTTAATTTAAATAAGTAAGATTTACTTTATATAGTGTTAATTTAACTGGATTATTTAATCCTAATATTTTTAGTAAAATAAGTTGTTATCTGATTTTACTAAAAATTCTAAGGGGGTTTAACATGGAAGATGTGGTCGTAAAAAAATTAAATGGATACTTAATTGGTTCTAGGCTTTTAGTTGAGGAAACTATAACATCAGGTATAGAAAGACATATAAAAAGAAGTTCATTTAATCCCGTTGAATATTTTTTTGTCAATGGAGAAAATGTAGATAGTGAAGCAGCAATAGATCTTCTGATTGCATTGTCTAATAGTATTTCAACGTATAGAAAACATAGTGAGTCTTATATTTACTGCATTGATGATACTCTGTGTTTTAAAAAGTCAAATAGTAAAATCGTGATTGAATTGCATCAACAATACTTGGCAGCAAGGTTTTTAAAAGACGTAATAAAACGCTCTCGTGTATTTGATATATACAGTTATATCAATAAAAGTCAATCAGAAAGAATAAAGTCTTCATATGAAAGATGGAAAGAAAAGATCAGCGGGAAAGTCCTTGTTGACTTTTTTTCTGTATTTTCTAAAAGTAAGCTAGAGTTCATAAAGGAAAAGAATGTCATTTTAAAAAAAGGAAAAAACCCTGTAGTTAGCACCTGCAATTTGAGGTCAGAGTACTTAAATAAATTGAAATTTCTTCAAGATAGTTGTGAGTCATTATTGTTCTCAATCCTGGTATTATCCAATGATAAAGAGCCGTATTTTCTTAAGGAAGATATGGTGAAATATCATATAGAAACAATAATAACAGAATTAAGAAATGAGTATATTTCAGTAAAACAAGTCAACAAAAGAATGGATATTTTACTTGATTACTGGTATAAAAAAGGGGAGGGTTTTTATACAGTTTCAAGGGAGAAAAATAGAGCGGATTTAAAATTTATAGATAAAACCAAAAGTATAATTGATGAATTAATATATCAGCATAATCACTACCAATCTGGAAAGCTACTCACCCATCATAAAGATGACCTTCGAAAGAGTCTGCATGTCTATTATCAGTCAGGAAGCACACGGAAGTATCAATCATTTTTTCATCGTGATATACATACAACAGAGCTGCTTCCTGACCAACCACTAAGCTCAAATGAAGTGCCCGATACAATAGATTATAGGGTCAGGAAGGAAAATATATCGGATGCAAACATGTACAACTATTTAAATAATATGGACCAGTTCTTGGAACTTCATGGATTTAAAATCGCCTCCGCTAGTAGGGATGCAGAGCGAGCATACCGTAAATTGTATAAGGGAAAGTATTTTCAAACTTACCGCCATTTGTTGAGTAAAGATAAATGGAATCAATTTCCTCGTAATGAGTTTGGATTTCGCGTTTATAAAATGAATCAAGACCCCTTTGAGGCGATACAAAAACTCTCGGCATGTAATATCGTAAGAATGAAGCAGCGCTTGCAACCGTTTAGTCGAGAAGAAATTTACTTTCATCGCTATGTCTTGGATCAAGAATATCAAGGTGTGCATTGTACCAATGCCAACTTAACGACTTTGTCACAAGGAGACGCCCACTTTATCACCTTACTATCGCGCGTTGCACTGGAAGATGCAGGTGTTCGGTTTAATACGGAGAATACACCAGCCTTTGATATTGATTTGGTTGCAAATGATGATTTTGTTTTTTCATCATGCGAGCCAAAACATGGTAAAAACACATCATTTCGCATAAAGTCAGGCTCTTTGGGTTCAAATCGAGTATTATTAGATGTAAAGGACATGCCTCGAGAAACTCTGGTGATGTTGACTGACTTGACAGCCTTTCAAAATCAAAAATTCTTTCGCGAGAGCTCACTAGGTTTCTTATCATTAAAACCTGCTGCCGAGGTGACTACAACGCCCATTAAAGGGTCTGAGAAGAAAAGAACGGTCCATAAAGCCTATGATAATTTGTGTGACAGTATGTTTTGTATACAACATCTTAAAGAAGCGATCGCATTAGAAATTATTGAGCGATTGAGGGTTCATCGAGAATCTAAACATACAGAAGTGAGTAACTGTTTGAGGTTGACTGCCCTTAAGGAATATACGGGTGAAGAGAAAATTCTTGATCGTAGTCCAATAGCCTGCTTAAACGAGTTAATGAGAGCCTTTATGTCGATACAACTGTTACAGCCTCGCCAGGTTAAGACCTCGAGAAAAAATTACATACCAGGGAAACAGAAGGCAATCTAACGTAGAGCTTATGCAGCTTTATTTTTTAACTGAGCTGCATAAGTGAATTTGTGCTCATTCAGCCGCAACGGTTGCATGGTCATAACAGGGAGCTACAATAGTGATTGATACTTCAGTATTTGGGGTTCAATGACCAAAACCCCATATAGTTATTATAAAGTATAATGCACTCTTATAGCCTTGTTTTGTCACCAAACCTTATAATACTGTCTAGTTCTTCGTTATCTTCATAACTCACTCTGTATGTTGGATTACGATTGTAAGCGTTATATGTTTTAATTAATTCTTTAATATAGGACTCTACGTCTTTTAAATATGTTACGTCTTTACATGACTGTTTAAATATTATTTCTATTTTATCTGTTTTTTCGTTATTGTATTTTTTAAGTAGATACGCTATATTTTTAGATGTTTCCCTTGAAGATATATACTCAGAATTTAGATCAATTAACATTCTCCTTAAATATCCTTCACAACCCTTCGCTTTGTTAACATCTATACCGCTCAAGATAGTATTAAAAGATTGGTAATAATTGACTAAGTATTCTAGTTTACTTAGATAATCCGATTTATCAAATGAATATAGTGATTTTCTTTTTAATGATAAATATCTTTGTCTTTTTTGATAACTAATTATTCTTTTCTTTAACTCCTCTAATTTTTTCTTGGGGTAGTGATCGAAAAAGTAAAGCATCAAGTCTCCATTAACCGCCCCGTTACACTCTTCTTGCATCATACCTTCGTATCGATCAAGCCACCTACTTTCACCTGTGTGACACTCTACAACATTAGACTTCGCTATAATTTTTAGAAAAACTCTTGCGGCTAAGTATTCTTTGGTCATCCTGATTATTTTTTTATAATCACTAAATAAAGGTACATGATTATTTTTAAAATAAATTGTGCTATTTTTGCATCTTAGTATTTTATTTTTATTCTTGTGAAATATTTTTTTACTATCAGACAATTGTATCAATAAATCTATATATAACACTCCATGTCTAAAAGAGTTTGTTTCTTCTAGATTTGTTAACATTCTTAATTGTCTAGTGTTTGTCGTTTCTCTAAAAATACCACCTAACTTACAGTTAATTAAATTCTTTGTCGCCGAGAAATGATTGTTTAGGTTTAGTATTATTTCCATAATATATATTTTAATCCATGATAAAGATATGGCTTTATTATAATAAGGTAGCTACCAAATCAAGATACCAGTCTATCTTACAAGGGATTATACCTTTGAAATAAGTTATTAAATTTAACATAAATCACAGTAAAACTTACAAATAAAATCAATGTGATACTTATCTTAAATTAACCCTATCTGCGAGTTTTTAAATAAAGTTAACGGATGAATATGAATTAGCCACCATCCTAATGGATGGCTACTCATATTTTAATTGTTAGATCTGATGATAATTCCAGTCAATCTAGTAAGATTTACTTTATATGAAGATGGATTAATTTTATTAATACTTTATGGGTGTGAGAAGGCGTTCATATCATTCGTTCCATTGCACCCAGTTTATGCAGCTCTATTTATTAGCTGAGCTGCATAAGCGAACTTGTGCTCATTCAACTGCAAAGCCCTTCATTACCCTGCTTTTTCTTAAGAGGTACCATCACGTTATTGTCATACTTCCACATATCTCCGGTTGCTGCATCAATAAGAAACCCCCATCCATTTAAAATGTTTACCCAATATGAAGGCGTCACAGACTTTTTGACCACCACGGTTGCATGGTCATAACAAGGATCTACAACAGTGATTGATACTTCAGTATTTGTAGAAGGAACCGCTACTATGGTTGTTGGTAGGGTAGTTTGATACGTCCCACTAGGGGTTGTAATGTCAACTTTAGGTTTGGCATCATTTGAGGTTTTTGCTAGTATCGTTTGGCTGCCACTATTAAACATAGTCGAGCACCCTGCCAGAGCAAGTACTGATATAACTAAAGTGATTCTCATTTTTTAACTTCCTTTGCATTAATGAAAAGATACATTCAACTATCATCCTAGTAGACGACTATGTCTTACGTATAATAGTAAGCTTTAATTGCCATCTCTAAAACGTTGTGTGCGTTGCAAAGTTTGACCATTGAACACCCTGCACAGTACTTTCAGGTTTTAGAGGGATATTATTTACCAATACGTTAAATCAGTAACAGCTAGTCTTCCATGACACAACCCGTACCTGGGAATATGAACCGCGCCGAGTATGTACCAACATTAAAAGTTGGTGGTTATCGCAGCTACCCGGTCATTACCCCCAGTAGTACTGAAAAAAGCTTCATTGATAAAATGTCTGAAATTGTGTTTGTTCTTTGTAATTTCACTTGGTTTTCCTTGCCTTTTTAAAAGTATTAAAAGGAGTATATGTAGAGAAAACCTTAGAGATGTTTACATGATCCTATGACAAATATTACAATTTTGTATGGTTTATCATTTGAAATGAATGTTAAAAACTGCGCCTTTCTGTTCCGGCAGTAGATTGATCGTGGCATTGTGTAAGTGGGCAATGCTCTGAACCAGACTAAGCCCCAAACCATTACTGGATTCGCTTCTACTTGCATCGGCTGTATAGAAGCGTTCGAAAATGCGTTCCTTGTGCTCTGCATCAATACCGGGGCCGTCATCTCCTAGTTGCAGCATCACCCCTGACTCAGAAGGTTGAAGGTGCACCCATACCCGCCCATTGATTTTTGTGTACTTTATATTGTTTTCAAATACGTTGATGACCATTTGATTGAGTAGCTCGGTATCTCCGGCAACTGAGATTCCGGGTACAATTGCGCTTGAGAGTTGCAGCTTATGATCTTCAAAAACGGGCTTGTAGCTTTCAACGAGATTATCAATCAGCCCGGACAAATCTACTGGAGTAAAGTGAGCTTTTCTCTTGCCTGACTCAATTTCACTGAGGCGCAAAAGACTATTGAATGTGGTTAGCATAGCAGCGACTTGATGTTGTGCTTTTTCTGCGTGCTCGCCTGAGTTGTTGGGATCCATTTCTATTAACTGCAGCTGATTGGCTAACCTAGTTAGTGGGGTTTTTAAATCATGCGCAATACCTATAGTGACGTCTTCAATATTGGTATTGAGGTGTTCGATTCTAGCCAACATTTGATTAATGTGCATCGATAGACGGTCAAATTCATCGGCTTTATCTGATGTGGGCAAACGTTCTCCAAGGTCTAATGCCCCAATAGATTCTAGGCTATCCGAAAGCAAATCTAGCCTTTGGTACACTTTGTGACTTAGCTGGTATGCGATTAACACAGACAGTGGTAGTGCGGTCAGACACACCCATACTAGCCCACTTAAAATAGCACTGCGCGTGGACTGATAGTCATAGCTTTCATTTGCCGCGATGACCAGTGTTCCACCACTATCAAAGCTCCGACGAAGAACCCTGATGTTGAGGTGTTCAATATGAATCTCACCATGTTCGTCAGTTTGGCTGATGTCTATATGTTGCCAGCTCCAACCTGACGTGGCTTTAGCAAGAGGTAAGTATCCGTACCTTTGATTATTGACATCAAGATATATGGCGTACTGATTATTCTGAATTCGACTATTCCAGAATGATAGGTCGTTCAGATCACTTGCTTCAAGGCTAAATTCTTCATTAAGCCAGCTAATTCCTTTCTTATCAATCTCTTCGGCTATCCAAATAAATGCTTCACTTTGCTCCTGTTTGTCAGCTTGATTGGTTTTATAAAGAAATGCCCCTCCAACGATACCCAGCAAGATTAAAGCTGAGACGAAAAAAAGTGCAGAGGAGATCAATGTATATTTAAATGTAGAGGATCGCCAAATCGTACCAGAGCTCAACTCAGAAAGAGAGGACATAGCCTGCCCCGCGTACAGTTTTAATTAGCTCGGTGTTGAAAGCTTTGTCTACTTTGTTTCTCAGTCTGCTGACATGAGTTTGAACGAGGCTGGTATTAGGGTCAAATTGAAACCCCCATACTTGTTCAAGCAACATAGTTTTAGTAACGAGCTCCCCTTGATTGGAAAGTAACAACTCAAGTATTTGATATTCACGAGGCAGCAACTCTAACTCGATACCAGAGTGCGTTACTTTTCGGCTAAGTTTGTCCAATGTAAGTGGACCTGCTGTTAACTGGGTTGAGTTTTCGCTAAATGGCTGGCGGCGAGCTAAAGCCTTAACTCTGGCATTGAGCTCTTCAAAAGCGAATGGTTTGACCATGTAATCGTCGGCACCGGCTTCAAGGCCAGCTACTCTATCTCCTATGCTGTCTTTAGCGGTGAGGATGAGTACAGGAGAATACACTTGGCTTTGCCGCAGCACGCGTACAGCATCAATACCATCCATACCCGGTAGCATGCGATCGAATATGATGACATCGAAATGCTCACTTGCGGCACGAATAAGCCCTGTTTTTGCTTCAGTTTCATGAAAAATAGAATGACCTTGCTCGAAAAAACCTTTAGTAATGAACCCAGCAATCTCTAAGTCGTCTTCCACTAAAAGTAGCTTCATTTGCAGTGCTCCCTCACAGCTTTTTACCCAAAGAACTTAATGTTGGCGATTTGCGGTAAAGTTTAGTGCGATTGCAGCCAGTTTGTTAGATTCTCTATGGTGATTTTCGTGTTTTCTTATCGGTTTTAATGTATTACATACTAAAAATTGAGCATGTGCTAATTTGAGCAAAGAGGAGTGAAACTCACTCTACACCGAGAGTAGTAAGGGTAAATCTTGAGCCAGAATATCTCAGTCTGGCTCAAATGGATATTTGGGTCTAACCTGCAGAGCTCTGATTCGATTCAATGTCCACAACATTATCAGGAATCACAGTGACGCCTTTTTCTTTTAACCAGGCTTCGAGGTTATCAGAACCACCGATGTATTGTCCGTCTAACCAAATTTGCGGTACGGTAACGGGTGTTTTTAGACCAATATGGGCTTTAACTTCAGGGATCATTCGATATAACGCTGAGCTGTCTTTGACGACATCAAAATACTGGTAGTCGATACCCGCTTCGTCTAACAAGTTCTTGGCTTTGACACAGAATGGGCATGTGGCTTTACCGTAAACAATATTGCCTTTTAAGGTATCTCGTTTGGTCCACTCTTGAATGACAGATTGAACCAATACACCACGGTTCAGCGCTTCGCCTTGGCTGATGACTTTTCCTTCCACCATAATAATGGGCGCATGCCAAGCGCCAACCTTTAAAGGTTCCCACCAATTAGAAAGCCAGTCTTTCACTTCCAAATCGATAGGCACGTCAGACAGCTCATTGGCAAACGTGTCCGATAAGATATCTTTAGTTAGTGTGCACTCACCGCAGGGGATGTTCACTTTAAATGGCCCCCAGCTTCCTGCCCAGCGGTATAAGGTAACTTTAATTGGTGTGGTCATGTGCGTTTGCTCCTGAATGTCTGCTCTGTATTAGTAGAACTTGTCACTCAGTTGTTTCTTTCATTGATTTTTGTTTTTTTGCTTCCCAATGGGTAATAAATGCAACCGATGCAATGATAATGGCTGCACCTAGCCACAATCTACCTGGCGGCACCCAATGAAAGACCAGCCATCCTGCCAGAACGTTTAGCGGTAATTTGGCATGATCGAAAGGTTGCACGAACGATGCATCCGCCACCGAGTATGCTTTGACAATGGCCCACTGTGCCAACGCCGTCATAACCCCTGCGATTACTAATATGATCCAGATGGTGGCCCCTTTCGGTGTTGTCCACTCGGGAAAGGCAAGTAGCAGGTTAAAAGGGGTAATCAGTAGCAGCAAATAGACGACAATCGTTGAGGGAGAGTCGGTTGCAGACAGCTTCTTAACCATTAGGGAGTAACAGGCCCAAAAGAAAGCGGCTCCAATGGGGAGCATGGATGCCCAGCTAAAAGCGTCAGACCAAGGCTCTAATATGATCATGGCTCCGATAAAGCCAAACAGTGTTGCTCCCCAGCGCGCCACACCGACGTTTTCTTTCAACAGCAAGCCTGAGCCTATGGTTGCAAATAAAGGAGAGGTCATGAGAAGGGCGATGCCTTGCCAAATGGGAACAGGGTAGGCGAGTGCCCACAGCCAAAGTTGAATGCCAATAACAGACAAAAACACACGAAAGATATGCATGCCGAGAAAGTTAGTTTTTAATGATTCTCGAATGCCTAACGAATTCAAGTAAGGCAAAATGGCGCAGAGGGCAATAAAGTACTGGATCAGCCCAACAGTGGTTGAGGTTAATCCATAGTGGATGCTTGCAACTTGTACCAAGCTGTTGACTAAGGCAAAGGAAAGGCCCGCAGTGAGCATCCATATTGCCCCTTTAATAGGAGAATGTTCCATTGATTTTTGTAGTAGCGGTCATGGTTTGGTTTAGCATAATGGCATAGTGAGTGAAATGGAAAAAGAAAATGCCTCCAATAAATTGGAGGCAAAGGACATGAAAGTCACAACAATCCCAATACCTAAGCAATGACGTTTCAAGGTCTTCGACGCTAAAAGCACCACGAGGGAGCTTAGGTACAGAACAACAAGATGTAAGTGCAAATACGTGCGTAGTATTCGCAACTTAGAGCAGAGCAATCAACGTGCCAAAACGACATACCTAATTAAATGGGCATTGAGTAACAGCTCGGAACAAAAAGTTGCCCCAATTTAGTGAGTTATCACTAATTTAGGGCAACACAGTAGCGCGTACTGATAACAATTCGAATAGTGATGATAATTTCGGCTACAATAGCAAAAATTGAAGAGAAAAAATGAAGCGGCGAAGGTAGGTGACATGTATTCAGTAACAATGGGTGAAAGAGTGATTGTTCCAACTAAAGTGGTCTGCGTTGGCAGAAATTATTTGGATCATATTCAAGAGCTAAACAACTCTGTTCCTGATGAAATGGTGGTGTTTAACAAGCCTGCTAGTAGCATCGCTCATCAGCTTTACGCCTCTCATCATGAACCTTTGCATTATGAAGCTGAGATTTGCTTTCTTGTGCAAGATGGTGACTACCATGGGGTCGGCGTTGGATTGGATTTAACCAAAAGAGAGTTGCAATCAAGTCTAAAAGCAAAAGGGCTTCCTTGGGAGCGGGCAAAAAGTTTCGACAATTCCGCCGTATTCAGTCGCTTTGTGTCCTTACAAGGTATCGATATGTCTGATCTTCAGATTGAGTTGTACATTAATAGTGTTAGGGTTCAGTGCGGTCATGTTAAACAGATGATGTATCCGCCAAGTGTTATCTTAGATGAGCTTCGATCATACACCACATTATGTGATGGGGATATTGTGATGACTGGAACACCAGAAGGTGTGGGTGAGGTCCATCAAGGCGATGTGTTTGTATGTCGCCTTAAATGCGGAGAAGAAACGTTAGTTGAAGTTGAGTGGCATGCCCAATAACGTGAACGTCACCAGAGCTAAATTTGAATAAAGGGGCGAGCCCCTTTATTCTGCGTGTTCTAGACTTTTATTCGTCGTTAGTTGTTTGAGGCAGGGTCAGAAATAAATACCGTTTTCTTGAATACTTGACCATTTTGATTTTTTACTAGCAATGTATAACTTTTATTTGCATGTGTTACAGCAGGAATATAAAACGTGCCGGATTTATCTGTAGTAAACGTTTCCGTTGTCGTTGCCCCTTTTAGCTGAACTGGATAATTACTAAGAGCATGGCCATTTTCCGATACAGTTACATTAGTCAAATTACTCATTGGCGTAACCTTGAATTGGACGTCACCTGTACTCTGGGTTATTGCTGTAGAAGAAACGGTATTTACAGCTGTAGCGTTTGTTGGCGTGCTTGTCGCGGCAAAAACACTGGCTGAAGCTAAAGCAGAAATGGCTAAGAGAGATAGAATTGATTTTTTCATAATATACGCTCCAAATAAGCTTAATAATTAACCTAGGATTCAGTGTTAAAATTACGTTTGTAATTAATGTTTCCTTTGATTCGTATATTATTCTTTTTAGAGTGAACGAGACATGAATAACCTTGTTCATCTAGTTAACCGAATATCAGCTTGTGGTTAAATTCCGGAAAGGATTATATTAAATTGGGGGTTTAATTAGTTGTTTGACTAAATATTAGCCAGCCTATACCCTCAAGTGCGATAGGGCACTTGAGGGATGCAAGCATAAAATTAAGGAATCTATTGCCCAGCGTCTTCAGATGCTAAATGTTCCGAAGGTGTTGAAATGTGAAAGACGGGATTATCGTATTGCTCATATTTCATCCGGTAGTAATCTAGGTAGTACTGGCCTTGCCCGGCAAGGTTAAAGGTGAAAAACATGGCTCTTCTTGAGTGTTGTGAGCGGTTTGCTTCGGAATAGTGTGGGACGTAAGAGTCAAATAAGACTACGTCACCAGGCTTGGCTTCAAGCATCTGCCAATCTAAATGTTTACAAACTTCTTCTTGAATATCTCCATGCAGGGCTCCTCCTTGATAACGAGGGAAGACAGGCAGATATTGTTGGTTGATAAGCTCGGTTGACTCAAATAACGCCTTATCCAACTGCTTGTAATTGGTTGCAAAATTCAGGCATCCATTTTCCTGTGTAGCTTCGTCGAGAAATATGGCGGCAGTGACGTGATAGTTAGGCTCGAAATGACGATAGGCGACGACATCTTGGTGTGGCCTAAATGCTCCGCCTCCAGGATTTTTGGCATTGCACTTGTCTTTAAATAACGCTACAGGCTGACCAATTTCATCTTGTATGAGTTTGGCAAGTTTAGGAACCAATGTGCGCTTAATGAATTCGTGGCTTTCGGTTAAATATTCTATTCGGCATACTTTTGTCGGATCGTCTCTCTCTGGCACCACAATGAGTTGTTTTGGTGACGTTTTATAAAACTGAGCCAGTGAAGAGCCGCTGCGTTGTACTTGTTGTAAAATGTCTTTGGCTTGTGCGGTGAGCTGTCTGTCCGTGGTATCAAGCTGTGAGATTTCGCTAGGCGATAGCGCTTTAGCAAGGACTTTGTAACCGTATAAATTGAACACTTCACTATTACTCATACAATGTTATCTCTTTGATTGGTTGGAACTACATTCTGTAGGTGTTGCAAATATCCACTGAAATTTTCGTGGCTGAGCGTGATGTCCTTACCTTCGTCGTCCCATCGCCTTAACTGCACAGCCTGCTTAAAATAGGTTTCTTTTTCAAAGGACAGACACTCCAAGTTAGACATCACACCACCTTGATTAGCAAGGGAATCTTTGGAGGCCGCTGACAGTGTTTCGTAATAATTTGGCACTGTGGCGCATAGGTATCGTTTTGCTTGAGCATGCAAGCGGATTGGCTCTGTTACTTCTGGGGGGAGCCAATGGCTAAGGTATTCAGCGCCCAGTTTGTCGTGCCGGTAGTTTCCGTAGGCAATACTTGTTTGTTCCAGTAGATGGCCAATATCGTGAAGTAAAGCGGCGATGATGAGCGCTTCGCTTGCGCCATCTTTTATTGCTAACTCGGCGCATTGCATGGCATGCTGAGATTGAGACACATCTTCGCCATATCGCATGTGCCCCAGTTCGTCATAAAGATTGGTGAGAGTATTCAATAATTCGGTAGTCATGTCCGCCAACCTGATTTGCGTATTTCAATATGAATGCGCAGGATACTGGAATCCACATTAGAGTAGGTTGACGAGTGGTTGAACTTTTTATGACAGTAGGAATGAGGCTAACTAAGCTAGACGCAAATGAGTCTACGCCTAGCAGGTGTTTTACAGGGCTAGTAGCTCCGGTATGTAAGGTTTGTTGTGATCTAAGTTGAGCAGTTGGCAGACAATACCACAAATATCTGTCTGACGTATTTCGCAATCTTGATGAGTAAAAGCATCCCCAATGACAAAGAAAGGCACTTGTCGCTCTTCTGGCAAAATCCCACCATGAGAAAGATCATTGTTCATACCATGATCGCTCGTAACAATAATTTGGTATCCATCAGCTAACCACGTCTCAAGGTAGTTTGAAAGGATGATATCTGCCATGCGCGCACTGTTACGATATTGGCGTGAATCTAAGCCATGTTTGTGGCCAGTGTCGTCAATATTCATCGGATGGATAAGTAAGATATCTGGCTCGTGGCTGCATCGTAAGTGTTCGGCGTCAAGGAACAGGGCTTCATCTGGATAATGATCCCAGTGATAGAAGCAGCCATGTTGGATATTGAGTGTTTCATCGCTGGTAAATCTATCGCGTTTGGCATTAAATGGGGCGCGATTATAGAGCTCACTGATCCAATGATACGCCGCAGCGGCAGTGACTTTACCTTGCGCTTTTGCGAGGCTAAAAATGGATTCATGGTGAGAGAGCCGGGCAATATCGTTGTTGACGATGCCGCTTTCGACGGGGCGAACGCCAGTTAAGATGCATTCGTATAGTGGTCGTGACATGGAAGGCAGCTCACTTGTCACTTGATAAAGTTTGGCTTTTTGTAGTTCGATTAATCCGTTCAAGTAGCCCATACAGTTTTGGGCGACATGAAAGTTCAGACCATCCAAAACCACAAGAATGACCTTCTTGCTCATAGTGATATTTCTCTTGATTCAAATATTTTCATTAAGTTGGACCTACCCAGTGACCAACACCGTTGTGAAATATGGATTTTGACGTTGCGCGGAAATGTCGGTTTCAACCCCAGCTTAAAATGGTCCAGTTTGGTTGGTCTGCGATTGCTCTTAATCGAGGGCATGGATTGACTAGGTACGCGAAGTCTGCAAACTCACACAAAGGTTGGTCATTGATTGAATCGGTATAGAAATGAATCACAGAGTACTCGGTTGTTTGTGATGCTAGCCATTGTTGTAATCGAGTGACTTTACCTTCGCGATAACTTGGTATGCCTGATATCTCGGTGGTGAAACAGCCTTGGTTTTCAACCAAATCGATGCCTAGCGCATTGGGAATGCCGATGCGTTTGCCAACGGCCTCCACGAGAAAGGTAACGCTCGCGGAGATAATGACCATATCGATTCCATCGCGGGCAAGCTGCTCGATGAGGGTAATGGATTGAGGGTATTGTTTCGGTAATATGTATTGTTCCACACACTCCGAGACTAGTGATTTCACCTCTTCGACAGGGATATTAGCAATGGGAGAAATGGCAAACTTTAAATAGTCGCCCATGTCCATTCTTCCTTGTGCGTACAGCGTCATCAATCGCTTATCTTCTTCTATAAAATCTGGACGTATCGCTATACCTTTTGCCACTAAAAATTCGTGCCATAAGGACGCACAGTCGGTGCTAATTAACGTTTCGTCCATGTCGAATACGTATAAAGGTTTAGACATGTTGATTTCTCACTAATTAAAATACTCCAATTAACCCTAACAGAAGTGATAACCGGTTTATAGACTCATCATTCTATTAATTAACAATAATCCAAATAAAATGGAAGTTTATTGAGAATGCAGTCATGAAAACTTCGATTATTTTTATTATCACAGGTTCGGTAAATAAATGGGATGTGATTTAACATTTTGAAAATCAATGAAATTTGGTATTTCTCCTTAATTATTAATGGCTGTGAAATGTAATCTTAATTAATTTGAAATATTTCAAGAATAATAATTAGGCTCCATCGCCATATTATTACTAATGAAAGATTAGGTTTATGAACAAGAAATCCATCGCGTCAACCATTGCTATTAGTGCGATTGCATTGGTTGCGCTAGCTGGTTGTAGCCAAAGTAAATCACCCTCCTCATCAAACACTCAATCTTCTGCGTTTTCCAAAGCACAAAGTGCCGTCACTGCGACGCCTTCTGTGCTAAAAGAGTTGGCAAAAGAAGCGAAGAAGCAAGGTCAAATTCACAGTGTCGGAATGCCTAATAATTGGGCGAATTATTCTGAGACATGGAAAGATATTGAGAATAAGTATCACATCAAACACACTGATAACAACATGACCTCAGGTCAAGAAATTGCGACCTTTATCGCCCAAGGTAAACACGCCAACGCAGACATCGGTGATGTGGGCTTTAGTTATTGTAAGATTGCGGATAAGAAGGGCTTACTAGCCAAGTTTAAGCCAACAACATGGAACTCAATTCCTGAGTGGGCGAAGACGCCAGACGGTGCCTGTATGCTCTCGTATACAGGTACTATCGCTTTTCTCGTTGATAAATCCCTAGTGAAGACTGTCCCTACAAGTTGGCATGATCTAGTCAATGGACACTACAAGATCTCTATCGGTCGAGTTGGTAGTGCGGGTCAAGCTAACGCGGCGTTGTTGTCTGCGGCCCATGCTATGGGTGGCAATGAAGACAACCTAAAACCGGGATACACCTATTTTGAAAAATTAGCGAAAAACCACCGCCTTACTTTAGAAACACCAACGTTGGCCAACGTTGCTAAAGGTGGTATCGGTGTTGCCATTATGTGGGACTTTAATGCGCTAAACATGCACGCGTTACTTAAAAATAACAGTAACTTCGAAGTGCTGATCCCAAGTGATGGAGCGGTCACCAATGGCTACTCTACTGCGCTAAATATTAACGGTAAGCAGTTAGCTGCGGCAAAACTGTCTCGTGAATATATGCTCAGTGATCAAGGGCAAATTAACTTTGCTAAAGGTAACGCGCGTCCAATTCGTAGCGATGTCAAGTTACCTGAAGCAATCAAGAAGAAACTACTACCAGCGTCAGAATATAAAAATACCTTCCATATCAAAAACTATTCGGCATGGACTAAGACAGTTAAGTCTATTCCTGCCAATTGGCAACAATATGTCATGCCTTATCTAAGCTAAGTCTTACATACGGTGTTAACGATTAACCGGGGCATGTACCCCGGTTAATATTCTTTTTACTCGCAGTTAACCGAATTATGATCAATAAACGCGTCCCTTTAAAAGCGCTGACTTGTCTTGTTCCACTTATCCTAATATTTCTGCTCTTTCAGGTTGCTCCGTTGATTTGGGTAGTGATACATGGCTTTTTGGACAATGACAGTTTTTCGCTACACAATTTTATTACGATTTTCACGAACAAACTTTACTATCAAGCCATCACCAATAGTTTGATAGTGTCATTTTGGTCAAGCTTGATTGGTATTATATTAGGGACATTGTGCGCCTATTCTGTCCATCAGGTGGGTGGGCGAGTACGCGACGTAACTTTGTCTTTTTCGAATTTGACCAGCAACTTCTGTGGCGTGCCGCTCGCCTTTGCTTTTATCGTTGTATTCGGCCTAAGTGGTGTATTTACCCTCATTTTAAAACACTTCGGTGTCACCAATTTCAATATCTTCTCACTGGATGGCATTGTCGTGATTTATAGCTACTTCCAGATTCCTTTAGGCTTGTTACTCATCTATCCGAGCATGGACAACATACAAAGTGAATGGAAAGAAGCCTCATCTTTGCTCGGTGGAAGCGGGTTCGATTACAACAGCAAGATTTTGTTACCCATGCTATCCAGACCGATTCTTGGCACATTTATTATCTTGTTTGCAAATGCAATGGGCGCTTATGCGACCGCATACGCGCTGACCTCGGGTGAGTTTAATTTATTAACCATTCGAATCGCGGACATGATTAGTGGAAGTATATTCTTGCAACCAGATATGGCGAGTGCGATGGCTTTGATCTTAATTTTGGTGTTGGTGGTGATCTCGATTGCTAATCATTTTTTGTTAAAAGGGTCGTTTGATGAAAAGCAGTAAATTGAAGCATTATTTGATCATCGCGATTGTTATGTTGTTCCTTCTGTTGCCGTTACTGGGAATTACCGTCTATTCCTTTGTCAATGAATGGGCATCCACCATTTTACCTAGTGGCTTTACCTTACATTGGTATAAAGTGCTTTGGTCAAATCCGTTGTTTATCACGGCTTTTGAACATTCAATTTGGATCTGCATCGCTTCGATAGTGTTCAGCGTATTGTTTGTGACCCCAGCCATTTTCGTTGTTCACTATTATTTCCCAAAATTTGAAAAGTACATGGAAATTCTTGTACTACTTCCTTTTGCTTTGCCGCCTGTGGTGGCGAGTATCGGCTTATTGAACCTGTATTCGAATGGCCCATTTACTTTGGTCGGATCACCATGGATGCTCATTTTGATCTATGTCACCATTGCCTTGCCTTACATATACCGAAGTATTATCAATAACTTGCATGGGATTAATGTTCACGAGTTGTTGGATGCGGCGCACCTGTTGGGCAGCAGCACGTTTCGAGCGTTTTTTGAAATCGTGGTGCCGATGTTGAAAAAGGGGCTGTTCATCTCAGTGTTTCTCTCGTTTTCAATTTTAATTGGTGAGTTTGTTTATGCTCAGATGCTGGTAGGTAGTGCTTATGAAACGTTACAGGTCTTCATTTATAACGAAAAAATGGGTACCAGTGGTCATTATCAAAGCGCTATCGTGATTTCTTATTTTGCTTTCACTTTACTCATCACACTCTTTGCCACCTTGCTAACAAATAGGAAAAAATCATGAGCTATCTACAAGTTAAAAATTTAGCAAAATCATTTTCTGGGAATCCGGTATTTCGTGATATTTCCTTTGATATTAACCAAGGTGAGTTTGTTAGTTTGCTCGGCGCAAGTGGTTGTGGTAAGTCGACGTTGCTGCGCAGCCTTTCTGGGCTAACGCCATTAGACCGAGGTCAGATGATTTTAGCAGGCCAAGATATGACGACGGTTGCGCCAAAAGATCGCAAGATAGGTATGATGTTTCAATCTTACGCGCTCTTTCCAAATATGACGGTTTGGCAAAATATCGCTTACGGTTTAAAAGTGAATGGCAAAAGCAAAGATGAAATTCAAAGCCGAGTGAAACAAGTTATTGAGTTGGTTGAATTAAAAGGAAAAGAGTCCGCGTATCCGCATTCCTTGTCTGGAGGGCAAAAGCAGCGAGTTGCCTTGGCGAGGACACTGGTTGTTCACCCTAAACTGCTATTGCTTGATGAGCCGTTTTCGGCACTTGATGCCAAAATTCGTCGTCAGTTACGTGATCAAATGCTGGAGATTCAGAAAGAGCTGAATATTACCACTATTTTGGTTACCCATGATCAAGAAGAAGCATTGGCCCTTTCTGATCGTATTTTGCTGATGGAAAAAGGGCAGATTATACAATCCGGAAATGCCGAATCTATCTACACAGCACCTGCTAGCACCTCTATCGCTCAGTTTATCGGCAATTTTAACATATTAAATAAACATGAAGCCGAGCAGTTTGGGTTGCATCAGGTGGTAGACCAAGTAGCGATTCGACCTGAGTCGATATACATCATTGAAAATGATATCAGGATTCGTGGAGAAGGCTATAGCGACGTTTATCAAGCCACGGTGAAAAAGCGCGCTCTATTGGGGAATATTATTCGTTATCAAGTTGAGTCGAACTCAGTGCTGTTAACCGTTGATACCTTATTTCGTAATACCCGTCAGTTGCACGATATTGGCTCATCGATTGAAATTTGTCTTGCAACGAGTGAAGTCAAACAAGTGTCGTGATTGCCCTTCTAAAACATAGCTTTGCTCAATAAGTTACGTTATTGTTAGCGCTCAACGAAGAGGTTGAGCAAAGCTTATTTTATAGCTATACCCAAATGCAAGTGACCTCTTATCTATCACCAATTTTGTCACAGGTCTAGACGCGATAATGAACACCTTTGCGATGACATTAGTCATCATTTCCGCTGTTTTTCATGCTGGCTGGAATATTCTTGGTAAGAGCAGTCGTGGTTCGGGTGTCGCGTTTACGCTTTCCGCTAGTGCGACAGTGTCGGTGATTCTTACGCCTTATATTATTTGGTATTTGCTTGAAATAGGTTGGCATACTTTACCCGAATCATTTTGGATTATGGTGTTAGCGAGTGGCATTTTCCAAATTGTCTATTTGGTCGGTCTGATCGTTGCCTACAAACATGCTGAAATCGGCGTGATTTATCCAATAGTCCGAGCCTTGCCCGTACTGATGGTTGGGATAGTGACCTCCCTTCTTGGTAGCTTACTCAATGCGACTCAGTGGAGTGGGTTTGTGTTAATCACTTTGGGATGCGTATTGGTGCCATTAACCAGTATGCGCGACTTAAAATGGCGATCCTATTGCAACCTTGGCGTCTTTTGGTCATTCATTGCCGCCATTGGTACGACAGGCTACTCCATCGTGGATAAACATGCACTTGGTTTGGCATCCAAGTTAACCCAGCAAGTGATGAGTGATACTTATACCGCCATTTTCTATTTGGGCGTTCAGTTTTTGGCTATCGCTCTACCTATATTGGTTTGGTGCCTCTTTACCTTTAAGACCAACGAAATCAGGCAAGCATGGAAGATTAAAAAGCAAGCTGGGGTGGCGGGCGTAATGATGGCAGGGACTTACGGACTGGTGCTCATTGCAATGGATATGACGGCAAACGTCAGTCTTGTAGTAGCGCTTCGTCAAGTAAGCATTGTATTTGGTGTCATTATGGGTTGTGTTTTTCTAAAAGAATCGTGGAGTTATGCTCGCATGGCTGGCGTTACGATGATCTTAGTGGGGTTGGTGCTGTCTTTAAGTTAAACGTTGAAAATGCGATAACCCTGTTGATGTTTCGGATTAGTCTATGATTATGGGTAGTAAAGTGTCACAAGACTAGGGATAGCAAACAAAATGTCGATTTGGCGGCGGTTATTCATTCATCCAATCAGGCGAAGGCATCAAGCTTTTCTGCTCGCCTTAGCCTCTCTGTCGCTTTTATCCTCGAATGTTCACGCAGAAACCATGACGATAGCAATTGGCAATGTGTATAGAGATGCAGAGCTTGCAAAGCAATTTGGTGTCACGTTAGAGCCCGATCTGAAATACATTTACAATGCGTTGGGTATAGATGTCCGGTTTGTCTACTTGCCAAATGAAAGGGCGCTAAGGAGTGCCAATCAGGGGCAGTATGATGCGTTAGACCTGAGAATTGGTCACCTTGAAAACGAAGAAAATCTGGTTAGGGTCGATGTGCCGCTAGCAGATATGGAAATATTTTTGTTTAGTGTTGGCCCAGAGTATTATTCCCACCTTTCAGAAATCGAAGATAAGGTGGTCGCCGCGCATTTAGGCATGCGTTACGTAGAAAAGCTGAAGGAATACAAAAAAATCTACCGAGTAGATTCTGGCATGCAAGGGGCAATGATGCTAGAGAAAGGCCGGGTGGACGTGTGGTTTGCTCCTAAAGTGATGTACCTTTCTTTAAAAGATAAATTCCCGCAAATAAAAGTGGCCAGCCCTGTTATCTCATACGAGCCCCTTTATCACTATATTCACAAGTCACATGCACACTTGTTGCCGAAATTAGAAAGTGCGGCAAAACGCCTCATGCAAGAGAAACGACCAGAAAGTTATGAAGCGGCGACACAATAAATATCACCAACGAGAGAAAATGGTAGCTGGATGAAGCGATTTACTCCACTTATTTTTCTCTTTAGCAGTTTTGCGATATTTGAGACTCAAGCTGAATATTTGTCCGGTTTTGGCTCAGTGGCAGCCAATTATTATGTGCCTTCTCCCGGCACCAAAGATCGTTCCCCTTATGTGGATAACACCAGTGTGGCTCTGTATGGTGGAAGCCGCTTTGATTGGGGAGAATTGTACGGTACCGCTTCCCTACATTATCTCAATAAGAGCTCAGAGCAGTGGCGAACTAGGTTGAAAGGCAGTGTCGCGTATAAAACTGGGTTTAAAGAATTGCGGCTCTATGCTCAAAGCCATTCAGTGGATGGTCCTGGATTTAGTGTGGATGAGAGAGCGATGGGCTTAAGTTATCGATTTGAAGGCCAAGGTTGGTTTGTGGCCCCTTGGGTTGGCGCGCTATACTCCAATACCCAAAGACAAAGCATCGGCTACAACGGTTTTAATGGTGGAATCGTTGGCATCCGAGGTGCTTATACTTTCAAGATAATGGAGGAAAAATTTCGTATTGTTGGATGGAATGAAACAGAATTCTCTCGTGACGCGAGCTACTTAGCGGTTATGTCTGAAACATCGAGAGCGTCTCTCAATGGTGCTCTAGCTATTTTGTGGCAAGCCAATGACACTGTCTCTATGGGTATTCGCTACCGATTTATGTATAACAACTTGTTTCTCCCGGTAAACACCAACGCCGTTATTTATTCTGTGCAATTTAACCTTCCATAAACGCTGTGAAACGTTGAACTAATCACGCTTGTGCTCTCAAGTTTGACTATAAATCCATGTAATTACTGTACAAAGTAAGTCAGATTTCCTGCATAAAGATACACTGAAACATTCTTTTAACATTGGCTGTCGCAAGATTCAGCCAAATTTGAGAAGGAAGTGTCTATGTCTGCAAATGAAGATTACTTAGCCAAACGGCAATTAAAAAAAGGAGCAGGTGGATGGATTTTGCTCGCGGGATTGGGCGTGTCCTACGTAATTTCAGGAGACTTCGCAGGTTGGAATTTTGGTATTGCTCAAGCAGGCTGGGGTGGCTTCGTTATCGCGGCGTTATTAATGGGGGGGATGTACTTTGCACTTGTGCTATCTCTTGCGGAAATGTCCGCCGCCATCCCCACAGCAGGTGGAGGCAGTAGCTTTGCACGCCAAGCAATGGGGCCGCTAGGAGGTTACATTGCAGGACTGTCCGTATTAATCGAGTATGCATTGGCACCAGCGGCTGTGGTCATTTTTATTGGCTCTGCGGTTCATGAACTAACGGGATTTAACGGCCCACTTGTCTACGCGGTATTTTATTTGGTGTTTGTCGGCATACATATCTATGGGGCGGGTGAAGCGTTAAAAGCGATGATGGTCATCAGTGCTTTAGCCATAGTTGCGATTGTCTTGACGAGTGTTACGCTTGTTCCAGAATTCGATGCTACACGCTTGTTCGATATTGTTCCAGAAGGGAGTGGAAATAGCTTTTTACCTTTCGGTTATTATGGAGTTTGGGCAGCGTTACCTTTTGCGATGTGGTTATTTTTAGCCGTTGAGGGCGTACCCTTGGCAGCTGAAGAAGCAAAAGATCCCGCGAAAGATATCCCTAGAGCCACTATTGGCGCGATGTTGATATTAACGGTGACCGCAGTATTGGTGGTGGTTTTACTCGCGGGTGCCGCGGGCGCTCAACTCATTGGTAGTAGTGCGGTACCACTTGTTGATGCCCTCAAAACCACAGGACACAGCCATGTTGCTATTTTGGTTAATATCCTTGGGCTTGCGGGCTTAATCGCATCATTTTTTTCAACTATTTTTGGTTACAGTCGATTAACGTTTGCTTTATCTCGGGCAGGGTACTTGCCTGCAAAGCTGTCACTAACGAGCAAACGTAAGGTGCCAGTTCGAGCCTTGGTGTTCCCCGCGATAATAGGCTTTTTGATTTCGCTTTCTGGCCAAGGTGATCTCATTCTTGCCATGGCAGTTGTTGGGGCAACGGTATCTTATGCATTGATGTCAGCCAGTCATATTGTACTGCGTATTAAACAGCCAAACCTTCCTCGGCCGTATAAAACGCCTGGAGGCATCGTGACCTCGGGCCTTGCTCTATTGCTGTCGCTTGTCGCGCTGACCGGTGTTTTTGCTTACAACGAACATGCGTTTCTCTACACCATGGCATTGCTGCTTGTCGGTGTCGGCTACTACTTCTTAACAGGTAAGCATAAACGGGTAGCAAAAAGTGCAGAAGAAGAGTTTGCCTTGTTAGCTCAAGCAGAAATTGAACTTGAGTCGTAGTGAGTGAAGCGGTACCGATTTGGCCTAATCGTCAATTAGACCAAATCGGCATAACTCTCTAATCCAATTGACTTAAACTCTGCTGATGCTGTGAGACTAACGTCTCCATTTGGCTTTCCACACGTTTCATGGCGTCGAGGTAGCTCTCTTGCTGGGCTATCTCGCCAACGACCTCATAGTAGCATTTTACTTTGGGCTCGGTGCCGGAAGGGCGGATAATGATCCGAGATTGATCTTCTAGATAATAAATCACCACATCACTGGCTGGATAAGGTAACGGTTGGGTCAGCTCATCGATGTAAAAACGTAGAGACTCTTTAAAATCATCGATTTGCACGACTTGTAATCCCGCGATACGGCTTGGTGGGTTTTTCCGTAACTGATCACCGATGGGTTTAGAGTCGGGCTCTAGGTGGATACTTTTTTGAGCGTTCAAATAGAGTCCGTATTTTCGATATAGAAACTCTAAGTAATCCCAGATGGTCTTGTTTTGGTTGTACGCTTCAGCAGCCAGCTGTGCGAATACCGCGCAAGTAAATATACCATCTTTATCCCAAACTTGTTTACCAATCGTATAGCCAATGGCTTCTTCGTAGGCGAATAAAAACTGATGCTCTTCGGATTCGATTTGCATAGCCATATTGCTGAGCCACTTAAAACCAGTGAGCGTTTCGTAGTGTTTAGCGCCCATTTCGGTAGCAATTTTCCCGAGTAAACGAGAGGAAACAATGGTATTTCCGACCAGTTGTTTTGTGGGATCAGTTTTCGTTAGCAGGTAATGGCCTAAGAGTACACCTATTTGATCACCCGTTAACATCTTATATTGGCCGTTCGGTTGTTGTACGGCTGCGGCGAATCGATCGGCGTCTGGGTCATTGGCGCAAGCAATTTGCGCTTTGAGTGATTCAGCCATTTCGATGACCTTGTCCATCGCCCCATCTTCTTCGGGGTTCGGAAATTTGACAGTAGGAAAGTTAGGATCAGGTCTACGTTGTTCAACCACACTTAACACGTTTTTAAAGCCGATATCGTGTAAGAGCCCTTCCGCCATCTCTGCGCCCACTCCGTGCATGGCAGTGTAAGCAATGGTCAGGCAAGCTGGGTTGGTATGATTACCCAAAATTGGGCTGTTGACCATTGAACGGCGATAGGCGTTAAAGTACTCATCAGACAGCCACTCTAGTTGACCTTTTTTCTTGGCATCATCAAGACACATGAGCGGGATAGCTTTTGTTGATGCATCTTCAATTTCAGCTGCGATGCCTCTGTCATGAGGTGGAATAATTTGTGCGCCATTTTCCCAGTACACTTTAAAACCGTTGTACTCCGGAGGGTTGTGGCTGGCAGTAACGACAACACCGGCTGCCGTATTTAAGTGCTTGACACCAAAGGCAATGAGCGGTGTTGGCGACTCTTTACTCGTGATGTATACCTTAATACCCAGAGCGGCTAATACGGAGGCAGTATCATGAGCAAATTGTTTGGAATCAAATCGGCCGTCGTAGCCAATGATGACGCCTTTTGAAACGGCGTTCTTTACGTGTCGAATCAGGTAGTGCCCTAGGCCGGTAGCGGTTTCTTGAATGACAAGTCTATTCATCCTGTTTGGACCACAGCCCATAAGTCCGCGTAGGCCCGCTGTGCCAAATTCTAGGCGACCTTTGAATCTGTCTTCTATCTCGTCGAGCATCTTTTCTTCGATAAGATATTGCAGCTCTTCTCTTGTTCGTGGGTCTGGATCTCTTTCTAACCAGTGGGTCACATTGGGGTTCATATTTGAAGCCTTACTCGTATTAATTAGAGGTCGAATTCTAAGTTTAATATAGTGACTAAAATGTTACTTATTTAGTATAAATTCGTTCAGTGATACACACCTCAAAAATATTGGTATTTTTTTATCATTTATTGACGTAAGCATCAGAAATGAATGTAAAAAATTTATGCGCTAGGACTTTCTTGAACTAATCAAAATCGTTAACTAACGTTAACTTACATAAATATAACAAAACCCACCAAGCGCATCGATAAATCCGCTGTATTTAGGGAGACCTAAACGAGTTGGAATAGCGCTCAGGGCTTTTACGCGAAAAGACCGTTGCCAAGTAAGGCATATTTAAAAATCAGGGTAGAGAGGAGAGAGTCTTTTGAATAGGTCAATAAGCAAGCGTGGGCTGTATGCCGGTTTCATGTTCTTGGGTGCTACGTATCCGGCTGTCTCCGCCGAGCAACAACAATTTAATATGACGAAGGGTGTCACGGACATCAGCAGTAAAGTCTACGATTTGCACATGCTCATTTTCTGGATATGTGTTGTCATCGCGATTGTTGTCTTCGGAGCCATGTTTTACTCCATCATTTATCACCGTAAATCCAAAGGGGCTGTCGCAGCGCATTTCCATGAAAGCACCAAAGTAGAAATCATTTGGACGGTGATTCCCATCATTATATTGGTTGCAATGGCAATACCTGCAACAAAAACATTGGTTGCAATGGAAGACACTAGTCAATCAGATCTGACAGTAATTGTTACCGGCTCCCAATGGAAGTGGCACTACAGCTATTTTGGTGAAGATGTTGAGTTTTTCAGTTTGCTTTCGACCTCAGCGAAGCAAATTGATGGAGAAGAGCCCAAGGGGGCTAACTATCTTCTTGAAGTTGATAATCCACTTGTCTTGCCGATTAACCGAAAAGTTCGATTTTTATTGACGTCTGATGACGTGATTCATTCTTGGTGGGTACCTGCATTTGCGGTGAAAAAAGACACTATTCCAGGCTTCATCAATGAAGCGTGGACAAAAATCGATAAACCGGGCGTTTATCGAGGCCAGTGCGCCGAGCTTTGCGGCCGAGCTCATGGCTTTATGCCGATTGTGGTGAAAGCGGTTGAAGAGGGTGAATATGATCAATGGCTTGCTGGCAAAAAAATCGAAATGGCAGAAGCTCGAAAAGCCGCTCAAGCGGCATTAGGTAACGTGTTACCGAAAGAAGAGCTCATGAGTATTGGTGAGCAAGTGTACATTGACCGATGTGCGGTATGTCACCAGCTCAATGGGCTCGGCGTCCCAGGAGCATTCCCAGCGATTAAAGGAAGTAAAATTGCTACAGGAGACGTTACTGACCACCTAAACATCATTATCAACGGTAAAAGTGGTACAGCGATGCAAGCCTTTGCCAACCAACTAACTCAACAAGAAATAGCTGCGGTAACGACATATCAACGAAATGCGTGGGGTAACGATATGGGAGACGTTGTCCAAGCGGCGGATGTCAATGCGGTAATAGACCAAGAGTCCAAGGAGTGACCATGACGATGTCTAAAGAACATGAGATAAAATCCGCTCCAGTCGCTGATGCCGAATTGGGAGGAGCCAACAGCACTATCGCGGTCGATGAGCATGATATAAGTCATGACCATGATCATCATGCACCGTCAGGCATTGCTCGTTGGATATATTCTACCAATCACAAAGATATAGGCACCTTATACCTATGGTTTAGTTTTATCATGTTTTTGGTTGGTGGTGCGATGGCCATGGTGATTCGGGCTGAGCTGTTTCAACCAGGGTTACAGCTTGTCGATCCAGATTTTTTTAATCAGATGACCACCGTTCATGGGCTGGTGATGGTTTTTGGTGCCGTGATGCCTGCATTTACCGGCCTTGCAAACTGGATGATCCCAATGATGATTGGCGCGCCAGATATGGCGTTGCCTCGGTTGAACAACTTAAGTTTTTGGATTTTGCCTTTTGCGTTTCTGATATTGCTCGCGTCTTTGTTTACCGAAGGAGGCGGACCTGATTTTGGTTGGACCTTCTACGCCCCGTTATCCACTACCTACGGGCCAGACAGTACGGCCTTGTTTGTCTTCTCAGTCCATATCATGGGGATCAGCTCCATCATGGGCGCCATTAATGTCATTGTCACGATTTTCAATATGCGAGCGCCTGGCATGACGTGGTTCAAGTTGCCTATGTTTGTTTGGACTTGGTTGATTACCGCTTTCCTATTAATTGCAGTCATGCCGGTTCTCGCAGGGGCCGTCACCATGGTACTTACCGATAAGTATTTTGGCACAAGCTTCTTTGATGCAGCTGGCGGTGGTGATCCTGTGATGTTCCAACACATATTCTGGTTCTTCGGCCACCCAGAAGTGTACATCATGATTTTGCCATCGTTTGGCATTGTGTCTGCGATTATCCCTACTTTCAGTGGTAAGAAGCTGTTTGGTTACCATTCTATGGTCTACGCGACATGCAGTATCGCCTTGTTGTCGTTCATCGTTTGGGCCCACCATATGTTTACCACTGGAATGCCCGTTTTTGCCGAACTGTTTTTCATGTACTGCACTATGCTGATTGCGGTGCCAACGGGAGTTAAAGTGTTTAACTGGGTGGCGACGATGTGGCGTGGCGCGTTAACATTTGAAACACCGATGCTATTTGCTATCGCCTTTATCATCTTGTTCACCATTGGCGGTTTGTCAGGGTTGATGCTCGCGATAGTACCAGCTGATTTCCAATACCATGATACCTATTTTGTTGTCGCGCATTTCCATTACGTTCTTGTGTCAGGCGCAGTATTTTCCATTATGGCGGCCGCATACTATTGGCTGCCAAAATGGACCGGACATATGTACGATCACCGATTAAGTTTGTGGCACTTTTGGTGCTCAATCATTTCTGTCAATCTCCTATTCTTTCCTATGCACTTCCTTGGCTTAGCGGGTATGCCACGGCGTATTCCTGACTACGCCATACAATTTGCTGATGTGAATCAAATCGTCTCGATTGGTGGGTTTGCGTTCGGCCTATCTCAACTCATATTCCTTTGGTTAGTTATCAAGTGCATTCGTGGTGGAGAAAATGCGCCAGCGAAACCTTGGGAGAGAGCCGAAGGATTAGAATGGACGGTGCCAAGCCCAGCGCCTCATCATACATTTGAAACTCCACCGAAAATTGATTGATAAGGTGCAGTAATGGAGCAAGTGGAAAATAAAAATAAAGCGCTGATCGTGAAGCTATTGATAGCGGTAGTAGGGATGTTTGGCTTTGGGTTTGCGCTTGTTCCTTTGTATGACGTTATGTGTGATGCATTAGGGATTAATGGCAAAACCAATACGGTTTCTGCTATTCAACCCAAGGGTATGGTACCCGATACCTCTCGTATTGTGCGAATCGAGTTTATGTCTCACATTAATCCCGATATGCCTTGGTCATTTGTGCCAGAGCAAAAAGTGATGGAAGTGCATCCGGGGCAAGTGATTCAAACCAATTACATAGCAAAAAACTTGTCCGGCAGTTTTACCACGGGTCAAGCTGTACCCTCGGTGTCTCCAGGTTTAGGTGCTACCTACTTTAATAAAATCGAGTGTTTTTGTTTCAATCAGCAACCACTAGATGGTAAGTCAGAAGCAAAGATGCCATTGATTTTTTATATAGAGCCAGATATTCCCAAGTCTATCCATACCCTAACACTGTCTTACACCTTGTTTAATATCAGTGAGAAAGTGAATAAGGACAATACATTAGCCAAGGGCAAGTCTACAAACAATATGGAAATTAGCTCACAACAAGGAGCGAAGTTATGAGTTCAAAATTTCAACGCTATTATGTCCCGGCGCACAGCGCTTGGCCGATAGTCGGGGCAATAGCACTTTTCTTAGTGGCCGTCGGTGCGGGACTAACGGTTCAACATATGGAAACGGGTGGTACGGGCCGAGTATTTGGTAATGTTGTCCTGGCCATCGGTTTCGTTATCCTTTTGTATATGTTGGCGGGTTGGTTTACTAATGTGGTTACCGAATCGCTATCAGGTTATTACTCTCCTCAAATTACCCGCTCGTTTCGGCAGGGGATGAGCTGGTTTATTTTCTCGGAAGTCATGTTCTTTGGCGCATTTTTTGGGGCGCTGTTTTATGCTCGCATGATCTCTGTGCCTTGGCTGGGTGGTGCGTCGAACAATGCGATGACAAACGAGGTATTGTGGCCAACCTTTGAAGCTGTTTGGCCATTGCTTGAAACGCCAGCGGGTGAACTCACACAAGCCATGCCATGGGATGGCCTGCCTTTAATGAACACCATCATTCTTCTACTTTCTTCGGTAACGCTACACTTCGCACACGTCAGTCTAGAAAAAAACAAACGCATGGCTCTGATTGTCTGGTTAGAAATCACCATCATTCTGGCGGGCTTCTTCTTATATTACCAATCAATAGAGTACATTCATGCTTACGAGGAACTTGGACTTACTTTGCAGTCAGGTGTGTACGGCAATACCTTCTTTTTGCTAACGGGCTTTCACGGACTCCATGTCTGCTTAGGTACCATTTTCCTTATCGTTTTACTAGGGCGCATTGCCAAAGATCACTTTACTCCCAAAGATCACTTCGCATTCCAAGCTGGAAGCTGGTATTGGCACTTCGTTGATGTGGTTTGGTTGAGCTTGTTTATCTTTGTCTATGTCCTGTGATGAGCAGGACATAGAGGTTTTTTAGGCCGTTAATATGGCCTTGGGTTAGGTTCTAACCAGCCACTGGTCAGCGCAATAATGAGCATAAGGACAACGATCGCAGATAACAAAACACGTCTACCTAAGTAATGGCTCATAGGCTTAACGCTTTCAGTGTCATTGGACGGCTCTTTGACCATTTGAACCATTGCTTTTGCAAGGTTAAACACGATGAAAAGTAGCATAAAAACTAACGCAATTTTGAACACTAAGACCATAACGAATCCTCTTTTAATATTGTTGAAATCAAAGAACTTTTGGGCATGTGCAGTATTAACATTGGTCGTACTTTTCTTATTGGTCAAATTAGGCTTCTGGCAACTATCTCGTGGATATGAAAAACAACGAATTGAGTCACAGCTTGAAATAAACGTTGCAAAAGATCCTATCGATTTTGATGAGTTTTTAAGTCTGGGACAGAGTGATGAAAATATGGGCTATACAGGACAAAAAGTGAAAACTAGAGTAACTCCTGTAGCAGGTAAATATTTGTTGTTAGACAACCAAACGTTGAAAGGTAATGTAGGGTATTTAGCCTACCAATTGATGGTTAGTACGCAAGGCCGTTATTTTTTACTGGAGAGAGGGTTCGTAAAAGGCAGTAAAGACAGAAGCCAGCTACCAACTATTGAGTGGTTATCAAAGCCAGAAAGTTTGCAGGGTCGAATATACCAGCGTTTATCAAACCCTCTTAGCAATGAACTAGGGCTGGAAAATACTCAGCCAATCAGAGTGCAAAATTTGAATATGGGTGAATTAGAAGCGGTGTTTGGCGTTGAAATCAAGCCCTATTTGTTTCAACCGATCCAACAAGGCTGGCTATACCCTCAACCATGGCAGCCCGTGCCTCTCAGCTCGCAAAAACATTTTGGTTACGCACTGCAATGGTTCTCCATGGCAATGGCATTGGTGATACTCATTGGCTGGGTACTATGCCGAGCGGTAATAAGAATTAGACACAAGCATAAATCTGTTCAAGGTACATAAAAACAACGACCTAATAATAGGTCACGAGACCCTAGGAGTACGTAGTGAAAAATCGAGTTGTTAGAGGTCGCCTTATACTCATTAGCTTAGTAGTATTGTTTGTACTGCCCGTCATTGTGGCGAAGCTCATTTTGAGTAATAACTGGTACCAATCGGGGGTAACAAATAACGGTGAGTTGTTTGAGCCTTCAGTCAGTTTCAAATCTCTGGGATTACAAAATCCGCTACAAAGTCAAACCTGGCAACTAGGTTTTGTTGTGCCAGAAAAGTGCGATAGGTTTTGTGGTCAGCAGCTATATTTGCTTGGTCAAAGCTATACCGCATTAGGTAAATATCAAGCAAGGGTGACTCCAGTTGTTTTCTTAAGCCCCACTAGTGACGTTTCCGTCAAAAAAGATTACCCATTCAAATTTATAGATGTAAGTAACGCGTTTACCTCTCAAGTACATGATTCCGAATACGTCATTGTTGACCCATTAGGACAGCTCGTTATGCGTTACCCGAAGCCAGACAACGCCAATATGCTGGTCTCTCAATCGAAGGGACTCCTGGCTGATCTCAAAAAACTGTTGAAGTTATCTCGAGTGGGGTAAAGCGAACAAAGAATAGATAGATTGCTGATTGAGCCAAAGTTGTCACAACCTGTATGCAAAGCTAAGGAGAGCGTATGAAATTGCAAGTGTTGGTAAGGTTGAGCTTAGTTCTAACGTTTATTGTTATCATGCTTGGGGCGTACACGCGCTTAGCAGATGCAGGCTTAGGTTGCCCGGATTGGCCTGGGTGTTATGGGCATTTTGCTGTGCCCACCGATGGAAAAGATATTTTACGTGCAAATATTCTTTTTCCTGGCTTGGAGGTCGAGGCCGATAAAGCTTGGCTTGAAATGATTCACCGATATTTTGCTGGTACCCTAGGGCTGCTAGTATTCGTCATCGCATTTGTTGCCGCATGGCAGAAAAAAGTCCCGTTAACTTTCTCGATAGGGCTTTGTTCTCTGATCGTATTTCAAGCGCTACTTGGAATGTGGACAGTGACCTTAAAATTGATGCCTATCGTCGTGATGGGGCATTTATTGGGCGGTTTTGCTCTTCTTAGTGCCCTATTTATCTTATATTGGAAAGTTACCGATCGGCGATTATCGACAGGCTATCAATCCTTTTCTCCCATTCTTCCCGTGTTAGCGATGATCTCTTTTGTCTTTGTCATCGGGCAAATCATGTTAGGCGGTTGGACGTCGTCAAATTATGCTGCGCTCATGTGCACGGGGCTGCCTATTTGCGAAGGAGATTGGGTCAATAACCTTGATGTGGTGAACGCTTTTACGCTAGTTCACTCTGGTTATGACAACTATGAATTTGGTGTTTTAGATTACGAAGCAAGAATGACGATCCACGTGGCTCATAGAATTGGTGCAATCGTAACGGCGATTGTTGTTATAGCATTAGCAGTCAAATGTTTACGGCAGAAGGATGAATTACTTTCGAAAGTCGGCTGGTACTTGCTCATCGTACTGGCGTTGCAAATTTTACTCGGAGTTAGCAATGTCGTGTTTGCCCTTCCTTTAGCAGTAGCGGTAGCTCACAATATTGGCGCGGCATTGCTTCTAGTGACTGTTTTATATGCTAATTATTTAATGTGGCAGCCTGTCAGTGTAATGGAGCTGAACAAGGAGAGTGTTCAATGAGTAAAGTTGTGACTTCAGAGCTGAGCTTGTCGAAAACAGGCTCAAAACCCGTTTGGAGAACCTACCTAGCTTTGACCAAGCCAAAAGTTGTGGCGCTTATGCTCCTGACAGCGTTAGTCGGGATGTGTTTGGCACTACCAGATGCGTTACCTATTCAGCAGGCTTTACTTGGGTTGCTGGGAATTGGCTTGATGGCGGGTTCAGCTGCCGCTTATAACCATCTCATCGATCAAAAGATCGACGCGGTTATGGCGAGAACATTCAAACGTCCTCTCCCTTCCGGGGATATTCAGTCATCCAAAGTGTTTATGTTTGCCACCTCCATCGGTGTGGTTGGTTTCGTGGCACTGTATATGGGCGTGAATAAGCTCACCGCTTGGTTGACTTTATTTAGCTTGCTGGGATACGCGGTGGTTTACACTATGTATCTGAAAAGAGCGACACCACAAAATATCGTGATCGCTGGGTTAGCAGGCGCTATGCCTCCATTATTAGGCTGGTGCGCGGTGACCGGAGAACTGCACGCCCACGCTTGGCTGTTAGTCATGATTATTTTTGTATGGACGCCTCCTCATTTTTGGGCTTTAGCGATTCACAGGAAAGACGATTATGCCAAGGCTAAGATCCCCATGCTGTCGGTTACCCACGGCGTAGAGTACACCAAAACATCTATATTGCTTTATACGGTGCTGCTTAGTATTGTCTGCTTACTGCCTGTGCTAGTGGGTATGTCGGGTATTATTTATCTGGTCATTTCATCGGTGCTGAGTGCCGGATTTATTTATTCCGCTTGGCAGCTAAAATACTATCAAGATGAAAAATCAGCGATAAGCACATTTAAGTTCTCTATTTACCATTTGATGATGCTGTTTATTGCTTTGTTAGCTGACCACTACTTGATGTGATTTGGGTTCACACACGCTAATCTTTGACTTGTTCCATAAGCCACTGAATGACGGCTTTAACGTTTTTGCTGCGTACTTTGTCTGGGCGGCAAAGTATGTAGTACCAAGAGTCAATGGTCACAGCAGGTTCAGCTAAATTTTTGAGTAACCCGGAAGATAGCTCGTCGGTTACGAATATATTATGCGTGACAAAAATGCCAAGTCCAGCGATGGCCGCTTGGATAGCTTGAGTGGAATTTTCAAACACTTGCTTTTTCGTATGGGCGCTAAGTGACTGATTTTTAGCGGATGCCCATTGCTGCCAATCTGGCTGTCGATATCGATCTTTTACCCAAATTTGAGTTTCATTGGCGAGTATTTCTTCCAATGATTGGTACTTTTCTAAAATGCTTGGCTGTCCAACGAGTAATATTTGGTCTTGAATCCACTCTTTGGCAACACTTTCAGGCCACCAATCGGGGCTACTCCCATAACCTATCGCCAAGTCCAAATTATCCGCATCGATATCAAAGTCAGACAATGATATGGCAGATAGTCTCAATTCAATATCAGGATACGAAGTAGTAAAGTTTGGCAACCTTGGAATCAGCCATTTTAGCGCAAGTGTTGGGATAGAATTGAGGTACACTTGTTTGTCAGACTGCATTTCACGTTGTGTTGCTCTGACAATGAGATTCATTCCTTCTTCAATACTTTGCCTGTAGCGCTCTCCTTCTGCGGTTAACTCCATGTGGCGAGTTGTCCGGTTTATTAGTTTTTTGCCCAGAAAAGATTCTAAGTTTTGAATGTTTTGACTCACCGCAGAATGAGTAATACAAAGCTCTTCAGCCGCTTTTGTAAAATTTAAGTGATGGCAAACACTCAAAAATACGGGCAACGTTTTTAAAGGAGGGAGATCTCTCATATTGATTTGTTAGCAAACCTTACATATTAGTTAATGTATATCGATTTTTATTTTAGTGCTACAACAATATACTGTTTGCAGATGAAAAATAGACTGACCGCTTGACTTAAGGCGGTTGCTTACCCCACTAAGAAAGGTTTTAAAAGATGAGTAAAGCACTTCTCGTAATTGATTTTATCAACGATATTTGTCACCCAGATGGTAAAATTCCCTCTTGTGCTGCGCACACTAAAGAGCAAAACGCTATTGAACATGCCAATAAAGCGCTTTCATATGCTCGTGACAACGATTGGCTAACTATTTTAGTGAAGGTTGGATTTGAGTCTAACTATCATGCTCAGCCAAAGAGCTCACCAGTTTTCGGTAAAGCTAACGAGTTTAAAGCTCTCGAGTTAGGAGAGTTTGGTACAGAGTTTCATGAAGATTTAGATGTGAAATCGACGGATTTTGTACTGGCGAAGCCACGCGTGAACCCGTTTTATGGCACAACACTTGAGCCTGTATTACGTGCGAATAAAATCGATGAACTGTACGTTTGCGGGGTAAGCACGACATGGGCTATCCAAGCGGTGACACGTGACGCGCATGACCGAGACTATAAAGTCACTATTATTGAAGATGCTTGCGCTGCTGCTGATCAAGAAGAGCATGTTACGTCAATCAATACGCTATCACGAATTGCGAATATCATTAGAGCCGATGAAATAGCGTAATTTTAGAGCATTAGCTTTTGTTTTTTCCTATGTGTTCATTATATTTTAAGACATTGATGTCTTATTTTTTCGCCCTCAGCTACGCGGGCGATTTTTTATTTTCTGCGACCTGACTCATCGAGAGTAGATCCAACACCAAGTTATTTGAAGAGCTAAACCGTTAGTTCTTATCCAACAATTCGACAGTTTTCCCTCTCTATATCAGTGAAAACATGCTCATATAATCAATCCAATCATTCCCATCTTATATCTTTTTAATTGTGATCCATTTTGTTTTTCAATGATAAAGAATTGCAAATATCAAAATAATAGTTACATTCTGCAAATGTAATTAATAATTAATCTCATTAGCGATTGGGTTATTGGCAACTTTCACTCGATGCCTAAAAGAGGTTCAAGGAAGAATAAAATGGATACTCACAAGTTATGGATGGTGTTGGGCATGTCCTTCACTGCGACCTTTAGCAGCACAGCCAGTGCAGAGGTAACCAAGCAACAAGTTGTTGAACATTATGCCGATCTCGCTCATGCGGTATATTCTGATGCATTGATTACGGCAAAGCGATTGCAAGGCTCAATTGATACGTTTCTCGCCTCACCTTCAAAATCTGGTTTGGAGAAGGTTAAAAATGAATGGCGCGCATCACGTGTACCTTATCAGCAGTCGGAGGTCTTTCGCTTTGGAAACCCTGTTGTCGATGAATGGGAAGGGCAGCTGAATGCGTGGCCACTGGATGAAGGGCTGATTGACTATGTGTCGTCTGACTATCAGTACGAGCTAGGCAATGAAGGTGCTACTGCGAACATAGTAGCCAACGAAAAAATAAAAGTGGGTAACAATAGCATCGATGCCAGTGAACTCAACGCTGAGTTGTTAGTGAAGCTTAACGAACTTGGCGGCTCTGAAGCTAATGTCGCATCAGGGTATCATGCGATTGAATTTTTGTTATGGGGACAAGATCTGAATGGTACCCAGAGTGGGGCAGGGAATCGACCTTACACAGACTTTATTGTTGGTAAAGGTTGTACTAATGGTCATTGTGATCGCCGTAGCCAATACTTAAAAGCAGCAGCAGATTTATTGGTCAACGATCTCACCTGGATGGAAGGGCAGTGGTCTGCGAATAGTAAAAATAATTATAGGCAAACCCTACTGAATGAGTCTGCGGAAAAAGGCTTGCGTCGAATTCTATTTGGTATGGGGTCACTGTCACTCGGTGAGCTGGCTGGTGAACGGATGAAAGTCGCACTTGAAGCCAATTCAACTGAAGACGAGCATGATTGCTTTTCCGACAATACCCACTATTCACACTATTACAATGAGAAAGGTATCTACAATGTTTATACCGGAACTTATCTACGAGTCGATGGCTCAACGTTGCGTGGTGCAAGTATTGCAAGCCTAGTGGCACAAACAAATCAGCAAGCGGAGCGACAAATCAAAACAGACTTTGATAATGCGTTAAGCGAAGTTCACAAGCTTGTTGATTCTGCAGAAAAAGACAACCAACACTTTGATCAGCTCATTGCCGCAAACAACAAGCGAGGTCATAAGATAGTTAATGGCGCAATTGTGGCCTTAGTCAATCAGACCGCTTCGATTGAAAGGGCGGCGAGCATTATTGGCATTACCGACTTAAACCCTGATACCGCAGACCATGATTTCTGACACCAATTACGCTTAATTGAGGGCTCGTTTGAGCCCTTTGTTGTTTGCCCTAACTTATAGAAATACGAGATACACTTGAAGTTTTATTCACTAATTATTCTGGCCATTTTCGCTTCTAGTCAAACTTTTGCTTTTGATGCGCGCTCCGGTGGCGCAACAAGTGTCAAAAAAGAAGGACCGAATGCCTTTTCTTTGCCTGCATCTAACCTACCACTGAGCAAAAAACTCGACTTTAGTGTTGGAAATAGCTTTTTTCGTAACCCTTGGGTACAAGCCCCTGCTTCTACCGACGCCAGAGATGGTTTAGGTCCTTTATTCAATACTAACGGCTGTCAGAATTGTCATATAAAAGATGGACGAGGTCACCCTCCTGAGAAAGGTGATCCCCATGCAGTATCTATGCTTGTCCGTCTCAGTATTCCTGCATCGACAGATGTGCAAAAACAAACCTTAAAACGTGAGGGTGTAGTGCCTGAGCCAACTTACGGTGGCCAGCTGCAAGATTTTGCTTTGCCAAACCAACTGTCTGAAGGGCGAGTCCATATTACTTATAGTGACAAATCGATCTTGTTTGCCGATGGGACTCAGGTGACGTTAAGACAACCAAAGGTCGAAATTGTCGATTTGCAATATGGCCCTATGCACCCTGGAACACAATTCTCTGCTCGAGTTGCGCCGCCGATGATTGGTTTAGGGCTATTGGAGAGTATTCCTGAAGCAACTCTTTTAAAATGGGCGGAAGAGCAAAACTCAGGAGCTGACGGTGTATCAGGGAAAGTTAACTGGGTATGGGATGTACAAAAAGAGAAGTTTGCGGTCGGCCGTTTTGGATGGAAAGCGGGTCAGCCTACACTAATGCAGCAAAATGCAGCAGCATTTAATGGTGATATTGGTCTAACAAGTGCGCTTTTCCCTAATGAAAACTGCACAGACAAACAAGAGATTTGCGCGAAGCTTCCTAGCGGTGGAGAACCAGAAGTCAGCAATAATATTTTACGTTTCGTCGAATTCTATTCTCAACATCTAGCCGTGCCCGTCCGTCGCAATGCAGACAACGAACAAGTGCAGCAAGGACAATCGATATTTGTTCAATCTGGCTGCGCAGCCTGCCACAAGACGGACGTTAAAACGGGCTTTCGAGAGGGGCTTCCTGCACTTTCAAACCAAACTATTCACCCGTATACAGATTTGCTTTTGCACGATATGGGAGAAGGCTTAGCGGACCATCGCCCTGAGTACCTTGCTAATGGTCGAGAATGGCGCACTCCACCATTATGGGGGATTGGCTATACCGAAGAAGTGAACGGGCATACCTATTTTCTCCATGATGGGAGAGCGAGAAACTTAATGGAGGCCATATTATGGCATGGCGGCGAAGCCGAAAACTCGAAAAACAACGTGTTGCAACTTGACCATGAGCAACGTGACGCCTTGATCGCTTTTTTGAATTCTCTGTAGGAGGCTCGCAGATGAAACTGACATTGAAGTTTATATTGTATCCGCTCAGCTTGGCTTTGGTTGGTTGTCAGTCAACCCAACTATCAACAAGCACTGACTCTACAGTCGCCAATAGTAATCAATCGGTATACGGTGTCGAGTGCGCTGCGGCAGAGCATTTTGCACACCAAGCAAAAACCTTAACGTTAGCGTTTCAGAGGTATTGTTCTCAACCGAAAAATAATAACTCAGACGCTAGCGTAAAATCTGTGTGGTATAAAACGATGCAAGCCTGGATGGCTTTACAGGGTCAAGAAGTGGGGCCAGAAAAGGCGCTACAACAAAGCTGGAACATACAGTTTTGGCCAGATAAAAAGAATACCACAGGGCGAAAAATGCTCAGATTATTGCAGCAGAACAAATCTTGGACAGCAACAGAGATCTCACAGCAAAGCGTTGCTGTGCAAGGCTTAGGCTCGCTTGAGTGGCTACTCTATGATTCATCATCGACGTTGGGCCAAGATAACAATAGTTGTGATCTTGCTGTTGCAATAAGTAAAAACCTAGAGCGTAACGCCTTAGCGGTTAGTAAAGCATGGGAGAAAGACAACCCTTGGAGAGAGCTGACTGATTCAGTATGGCTCGCAACGTATACCTCTTTATTATCGCATCAGCTTGACTACACCATGAAAAAGTTATCGCTGACAATGGCAAAAATAGGATATCCAAAGCCTTACTTTGCAGAATCTTGGCGTTCGAAAACTTCTATACAGAATATCAAGTTCAATGTTCTCGCGCTGCAAAGACTGTATGTCGCAGATGGCCATGGCATGGATAGGATTCTGCGAAGTCGAGGTGATGAGCAGCTTGCAAACAGCATTCAAGCTCAGTTTGAATCTATTCTCGCGAGTTGGCCAAATCAGCATACGTTGTTTGAGATGCTTCAGACTCATAAAGGTTACCAGTCGCTTCTATTGCAGTTTAATAAGCTATATCAATTAAGGTATTTGATCCAAGATCAAGTGCCAGTCAAATTGGGCGTCACTATTGGATTTAATTCCACTGATGGCGATTGACCATACGCGCCGAGCAGTACTTAGAGCCGCGCTGCTGACTTTGTCGCCCACGCTATTAGGTTGCCAGTCACGAATGTTGTCGGCGGGGCTAGACCAAGATCAACCTGCTTTAATTGGAACAGCAAAAGCGGGTACTTCTAACGAGTATCTTGCTGTTGTCATCGATAAGGCTGGCACACCGATCTTGCGCATGCCTCTGCCAGAACGTGGCCATGGGATAGCCATCGAGCCAAACTCTCAACAAGCTGTGGTATTTTCTCGCCGTCCTGGCACGTATTTCACTGTATTTAATTATACTTCGGGTGAAAATGTTCACGTTGAAAAGTCATCACCTCGGCGCTTCTACTATGGACATGGGGCGTTTTCTAACTGCGGACGTTGGTTGTACGCCAGTGAGGGAGAAATTGGCACTTGCAGAGGAATTGTCGGCGTTTATGACGCCGATAGAGCATTCAACAAAGTTGATGAGCTAACGGGGTTTGGTGTTGGACCACATGAATTATCGGTAATGGAAGATGGCCGAATAGTCGTTGCAGTTGGAGGCATTGTCACTAAAGGGCGACAAAAACAGAACTTGGATACCATGCAGCCTAGCCTCATCTATTTGAACCCGCAAGGTCGGATACTGGAGCAAGCAACACTGACGCACCATCAGTTAAGTATTCGTCACCTATCGGTTTGCTCGAAGACTGATATGGTGTTTTTTGGTCAGCAAAGCAATGCGCAGCAGTTACAGTCTCGCCCTTTACTCGCCGGTCATAAAATGACAGAGCAAAGTTTTGAGTTTTATGCAGAGCCTGAAGAGTGGGATAGATTTAACGGCTACATAGGTAGCGTCGCGTGTAACGAGGAGTATGTCGTCGCTACTTCTCCACGCGGGAATTGCTACGGCATATGGTCAATTAAAACCCGCAATCTTGTTGAACTCGCCCCATTGATGGATGTATCCGGAGTTGCTGTAAGAGAAGACATGATTTGTTTAAGTTCTGGCTCAGGTCAAATTGTCTTTGCACAAGAGGAGTCGCTAAGACGGCGAGTGAACACAGGGATTATTTGGGATAATCATTGGACGAGTGTGGAAGTATAGAACCCTTCTGAGTATGTGCCTAAGTTGCATTAGACAAAATGCGAATAATAAGTAGCGTAACCTAATCACTTGTTATATTTAAGATATTTAAACCAGAAACAGAGTATGCTAGAGTCTAGCGCTTTCTCATGGTAGATAAACCTGGCCTTGGAAATAATTGTTTTTGCGAGCAACTATTGCGTTGTTTGCCGCTATTTCCTAGTTAAATTGTCGATTCATTAATAGGTATGAAAATGTCTTTGATTACACAAGGAAAATTGCAGATAATGGAGTCTCTTGGCTATGTCGTTAAAGTTATCGTTAAAGAGCACCGGCCGGGTTATATCGTAGAGATCCAGACAAAAGACACTTCAATATTGACCCTTTCGAAATCAAATAACGAAGTTATGCTTTTTGACAGTGCTGATTCAGCGTTAGATACCTTGCGAGACGTGGGGATTATCAACGCCAATGTTGAGCTATACGAACATAGAAATTGACTTGTCATGTTTGGATGTTTGAGAGCAGTGACTGTAGAACAGATAAATTTTATTGATACTCACAATAAAGGTCGTACTAGATGAAGAAAATATCTATTGAGGTGTTCAGAAAAAACAAGGGCTTGGTTGATCTTTTCTCCTTGTTTTACAACCCATTAGAGTCGCTTCAAAATGAAGACTGCGATTGGTTTCTGGATACGATTCAACAATGTGGCCCAGTTAGCGATAAAACCTGTTCTAATGGCAATAATATGCTGCACTACGCCTTGATGATCAATAACCCTTACGCGAAGTTGATCGCGCAGCAACGTCCATCACTTAAAAGTCAAAAAAACCTTCAGGGACAGTTGCCTGTTCACTTCGCTGCATTTCATCGTTCAATAGATCTCGCATATTATATGCCAGAGAAAAACACTTCTATGTTTGACGAGAGGGGCTTTAGCCCGCTGCATATCTCGGCTGAGAAAGGTCATATTCATCACTGGGAGTGTTTAAAAAGCTTATCTGATAGTGGCAATATGTTCGATGCGTTGCCGCTACATTGGGTAATGAAAAATCATGAGAAAAATTCGGCCCATCGCCTTGATAAGCTGATGATGGCTAAGACTATGCTCAATGAGAATCGACAAAGGCACAATATGAGTGTGGCCAACGCAATTGGTATGAGTCCACGAGATTGGATGGAAAGTACTTGTAGCGACCAAGAGATAGACTACTTATTGAAGTAAGCTTACCCGCCATTGAGATCACTCAGTTTGTTGAGGCAGGCTTGGTAAGCTTCGTCATAATCGGAGAAAATGTTAACGATGCTCTGATTGACGAAACCATGCTCGACAGAGTAATGCTGTATTTTACTCGCTAGTACAAGTGCGAAAATGACACAGTTATGGCGAGTTAACCAATCGACAGTTTGGTTGTGTGATTCCCAATCGTCTAAGCCAGAAGTCCCCCACTCGCGGCAATCGTTCAACACACCCCAAGGTGTGCTATCAGCTTCTGAAGAAGATAAAACTAACTCCTTTGCTTCCAAAAGCCATATTTTAGCCGCTTCAGCATTGGTCGCCCCGGTGACTTTGGTCTTTAGAATTCTATCTTCAAAACTCATCGTCCAAGAACCATGGACATTTCTTCCCACCATTTCCCTGATCCATCCCACATATATTTATTGAATCAGTATAGCTAACGGCCAAAAATAATGGTTGTGCATTCAAATCACGGGTATGCAGGTGGAGTGTTTTTACCATAAATGGGTGTATATTAATGTTTACAAAATGAAATTAATGTAAAGTCGAACTTAATATTGCCTTTTGTTGAAATTAATGATTGCACTGTTGCGTGTAAACCGATAAGTTACTCCCATTAGAGAGAAGAGATACCGATTGACACCGTGAAATCGGGCGCAGTGATGAAATAGGAAAATGAAGCAATGTTCCAAACCGATGATGTAAGAATTAATCAAGTAAAAGAGCTACTACCGCCGGTAGCTGTATTGGAAAAATATCCGGCGACGGAAACTGCGTCTTCAACGACATTTCAGTCTCGTCAAGCGATTCATAATATTCTGAATGATAAAGATGATCGTCTTTTAGTGATTGTAGGCCCTTGTTCAATTCATGATCCAGAAGCGGCGATTGAGTATGGTAAGCGATTAAAAGTGCTGAGAGATGAACTCGGCGATAAGCTTGAAATTGTAATGCGAGTCTACTTCGAAAAGCCACGAACTACGGTAGGTTGGAAAGGGCTAATTAATGACCCTTACATGAATGACACGTTTAAACTCAACGATGGTCTACGTATTGGTCGTAAATTGCTGCTCGATTTGACCGATATGGGACTTCCGACAGCGAGTGAGTTCCTCGATATGATCACGCCTCAATACGTGGCCGATTTAATTAGCTGGGGAGCCATTGGTGCACGTACCACTGAATCTCAGGTTCATCGTGAACTCGCTTCAGGCTTGTCTTGCCCTGTGGGTTTCAAAAACGGCACGGATGGTAATATCAAGATCGCCTCAGATGCAATCCGCTCGGCAAGCGCGTCACATCACTTCTTGTCAGTAACTAAGTACGGCCACTCTGCCATTGTTGAAACCGCTGGAAACCCAGATTGCCATATCATATTGCGTGGTGGCAAAGAGCCAAATTATAGCTCTGAGCACGTGCGTGAAATCAAGGATAAATTGGCGGCGTCTGATTTACCACAAAAGTTGATGATCGATTTTAGTCATGCCAACAGTTCTAAACAGTTCAAGCGACAAATGATTGTCTCTGAAGATGTTTCAGCGCAAATAGCGCGAGGCGATAGAGCCATATTTGGTGTGATGATTGAATCTCACTTAGTAGAAGGTCGTCAGGACTTGGTGAATGGCAAAGCGGAAGTGTACGGTCAATCTATCACTGATGGATGCATCGGTTGGCGAGATACGGAAAAAGTACTGCGCGAGTTGGCTGATGCCGTTGAAGCAAGACGAAATATTTAACTGCTTTATACCCAAATTACTTCGAGATGCGAGTTTCAGCGAGATAGATAAGGCTTCACTGCTAGGCAGGGATGTGAGGCATAGTCATTCTACGGCGAGCATCCCTAACAACGCAGTGAAGCCTTATCTACTCGCCCTTTGGGAGCGGTGTGAGTGGCCCACTTTCGCGTCAAAGGCCTTTGAAATGGATGGCCATTCCGGCAGACCTTTTCCTTAAGTTGGGCCACTCACATCGCTCTGAATCCTGCATCTTGAAGTAACTTGGGTATAACAATTTTACATTGTAAATTGCTAATTATTTCAGGCCCCGTTTTGGGGCCTGAATTGTTTTGTCCTTCCACCCTTAAGTAGAGTTTAGAATCACTATACGTTCAACAGCCTTTGTTCTATTTCGTAAATATTTCTAAGTTGCTGCAACACGTCATGTTTATCTAGCTGATGACCTGGCATAGGAGAAGAATGAAGAAAGGCGTCGTGACTTAATTTGTTGTAAATATTGAGATATTCAGAGGCCTTGTTCACATCCACCGTTTTCAACTGATTTAAGTCGTGCTCGATTTGCCAGTGCCAGTAGCTATTGAACGTTCTGTCTTGGCCAAAAAGATAGCTGTGTATACGACTATCTTTAATCGCCTTTATATATTGCTGCAGCGAAAACTGTGATTGTGCTACTAGCACTTCTTTCTCACGCTGCAAATTTTTTGGCCATATCCACCTTACAATGAGATAGGTAATGACCAGACCAAAAAATATGCCCACAACCCGTGACACTGAAGCGTCGAGATGTGAATCAGAGCCGATGCCAACAACAAAGCATATAACACCTTGCAGAGCGATGTAATTGTGTTTTGCTGCAAAAAAAGTCACTTCTAACGCAAAGCTAACCGCCAGTATGACAATAAAATAAATGATGGGGTTTCCACTTATGATGGCCAAAGCAGGCACCGCTAACAAAAATCCGACCGCTGCGCCCTGCAGCCTTTGTTTACCTTTATGCATTGCGTTTGACTCATAAAACATCAACACAAGTAAAGAGGTAATGGCAAGTTGTACATTGGGTTGGTAACCAAGGAATAACCAAAATAGAGGTAATGACACAACAATTAGTGTCCATCTTAGGGCGTTAAAATATTCAAAGCGAGTGACTTGTTTGGTCCATTGGCGTTGATATGGTTTGCTAGGTTCAATGGCCTTGGCGATATTTTGAATGAAGCCTAACGACTGATGCCAAAACTGCTCTACATATTCATCTTGAGTGAGTAGATGTTTAACGACATATTGTGAGATACGTGTTATACGTCGCTCGCTAAGCTCAGAGCTGTGATTAAATACCGTATCGACAAACTTAACGACTAAGTCTCTTTCTTTGTTGTTTGTTTGCTCACGTGTAGTAGTGTCTGTTTGCGGTTTATTTTCCTTTAAACCCGAGATCAAATGATTGATACTATACAAGTAGTGCTCGATTTGGCGACACAAGCGGATCTTTTCTATATATCGAGCGTTTTTTCTTTCCATCTGAGCAGAAGCTATTTTCGCTTCCAGCTTTTTAGTGCTGGCAAGGATATTACTGACTTCGAATAGGAGCTGACTTTGATGGGTATAATTTTTTGTCTTCAAATCAGAATATAGTTTCCAAACAAACTCGCCAAATTGGTTTTGATACTCTTCCCACAGTTCGTCGAGCTCTTTCGAAGCGCGATAGCTAAAACTTAGCCAGTGAGTGGCTAAGCCAATCACAGAGCCTATGATGATTTCGTACATACGCGCAATATGAAGTTGTACTATCGTATCGTTCGGTAGCCCCATAGGTGTGCTAAACAGCAAAAAAGTGATCGCGCCGTAGAGCCAGAAATAACTGTGTCTTAGATCTAGCTTGGAATTGGTAAAGGCGAGTGTCGCTACCAGAATTAAAGTGAGCAGATAGACGGCTCCATAAGATGGAAAAAAGAATGAAATGATGCCCCAAAGTACACAGCCACACACTGTGCCAGCAATACGTTGCTTGGCTTTACTGGCTACATGACCGACTTCGTTAAACGAAGCAACGACGGCCGCACTAATGCCTGCCCAGTATACTTCGTTTAGATGAAGAAGTTGTGTAACGGTCATGCTTAATGCAACGGCTAGTGCGATCCTTGCAGCATGTTGATATCGAATATTGTTGAGTTTTATCATGATTTACACGCTCTAAGCTGGGAACACAAATACCTTAGCGCTGAGTCCTTTTATCAATCCGGGAATATGTTCATCGAGCTGAAGTTTTACTGGTACTCGATACTCATAGCGTATCAGGCTGGTCGCTGGCGCAACATAGGGCAGGCCACCTCTTGTTTCATTTTGTGAGCGTGCGACACCACGGTCAATGCTGACGACATGGGCTTTGTATAAGTGGCCAGGTTTGCTCGTTAGATAAACCCAGGCGGTTTGCCCTGGTTGAATCTTTATCAAGTTACTTTCTTTGATATCTGCTGTGATCCACCAGTTATCCTTTACGATGCTGAATAAGTTGTCCGCTTGTTGAACATAATCACCAGGCTGTAGGTCAAGATTACTCACATACCCAGAAACACTGGCCCGAATGGTCGTATTGTTCAGCTGCCATTGATCTTTGGCGACTGTCGCTTGCAGTTTCTGCACATTTTTTTGATCTAGCAGAAGTTGTTGCTTAGTTTTGCTGAGTGCGACTTTATCGCTGGCGACTTGCAAACGAGCGATTTTCGTTTTGGTTTGTTCGGCATCTACTGACTGTTTCGCAATTAAGTGTTTGGCTTCTAACGCAACATCTCGCATGAGATCTTTTTGGTCTAAGTTCAGTTGAAACTTATCTTGTGTGAGCTTGATATTTGCAGAGTGAATATTCGAGTTGTCGATATCTATCGTGCTGTTAGTAGCAGCTAACGCGGATTGTGCTTGTTTCAGAGCGAGTGAGTAGTTGGTGGCATCGAGTTGGACTAATGGCTGTCCAACAGTCACTTTTTGGTGATTCTTAACCAAGACTTTAACTATTTTGCCGTCAAGTTGGCTTGGAACATTAACCCAGTCTGAGTTGACATACGCATCATTGTTGTAAACAAAGAAGTATCCAGACGTGTAGTAGGCTGCATAAAGTACAACACACGCGAGGATGGTATATAGCCAGTGATGCTTTGACATGGTTCGCTCTCAGGTCTCTATTTGCTTTCAATGAGGGAGAGATTAATGCTTGGTGATCCATGTCACAACACGATGAACGCAAAGCACTTTTGCAGGGGCTGCAAAGGTAGGTGAAATGTATTACTTTACAGTAAGTTATGTACTTATCGGAACGTGGTAAATTACAGGCTACTTGAGTTAGTGATTTAGCAATGGCGCAATGTTTGTTTAGTCGAAGTTACGCTTGAGAAAAACATTTAAGCAACTTACTCTCTGGTGAGATTAACTAAAGGAGAAACTCATGGTTGCAAAAGCGCTGGTCGCACCGCAAGGGCCAGAATTATCAGAGTTAGTACAGGGTTATTGGCGGTTAGCCGAATGGAACATGTCGCCACAACAGCGTCTTAGCTTCTTAAAGCGACATATTGAACTTGGTATCAGCACTGTCGATCATGCTGATATCTATGGGAATTATGAATGTGAGAATTTGTTTGGGGAAGCGCTAGCTATAGATAAAGCGGTTCGCGATGAAATTCAAATTGTCACTAAATGCGATATCAAACTGTGTGGTGACAAAACGCCAGATAGAAAAATCAATCACTATGACACGAGCGCAAAACATATTTATCAATCCGTTGATAACTCTCTAGAAAGGCTGAGAGTTGACGAAATAGATGTACTACTCATTCACCGCCCCGATGCATTGATGAATGCGGATGAAGTCGCAGAAGCGTTCAATGAGTTACGTAAAGTAGGCAAGGTAAAGCATTTTGGCGTGTCTAACTTTTCCCCATATCAATTCGATTTATTGCAATCCAGATTAAATAAGCCTTTGGTGACCAACCAAGTCGAGATAAACCCACTCAATTTTAATGTGATTCACGATGGTACTTTGGATCAACTTCAATTGCTGCGTACCAGACCGATGGCATGGTCTTGTCTTGCTGGTGGTGCTTTATTTGATGGTGTCGGTGACCAAGCGAAAAGAGTACGAACTGAGCTACAGGCGATTGGCGAGGAAGTTGGTGCTTCATCTATTGACCAAGTGATTTACGCTTGGGTGAACCGATTACCAAGTCGTCCTTTACCCATTCTAGGCTCTGGTAAAATAGAGCGTGTAAAAACAGCGGTTAAAGCTTTAGATATTGAATTAAGCCGCGAACAATGGTTTAGAATCTGGGTCGCTTCAAAAGGGCACGGTGTGCCATAGACTCAAATTACTCGTTTAAATCACATAACGATATAAAAGCCCTATGAGCGTAAAATTATGGGGCTTTTTAGTTTGAACTTTTTGCTGGATTTAAGGTATTAATCAGAAAGTTGTTATGTACGTACATGAAGTACGCTAAAGGGAAACACTAAGGTTTTGGTGTTGGAAAGGAGGCTAAAGAATGGAATCGTCACTGTCATGGCAAGCTAGGTTTGAGCAGCTAAGAAGTAACAAAATCTTCGAGCTATTTGTTGTCGGTGTCATTATTTTTTCTGCATTGGTGATAGGGGCGAAGACTTATTCGTTACCTGATTTTGTGCTACGTCTCATCCACGTTCTCGATTGGATGATCACGTTGATTTTTTTGTTTGAGATCCTCATTCGCTTCGCAGCAGAAAAAGACAAAAAGCGTTTTTTCCATAATGGTTGGAACGTGTTTGACACGCTTATTGTGATAGTGAGTTTAATCCCCATTTCAGATAGTGAGCTCGCCCTGGTTGGTCGCTTGGTTCGGATTTTCAGAGTGCTTAGGATGGTCTCCATTATTCCTGAGCTGAGAATGCTACTGAACTCATTGATCAAAGCATTGCCCCAATTAGGCTATGTGATGCTGCTGATGTTTATTATCTTCTATATTTACGCCGCTGTGGGAAGCACATTCTTTAGTGAAATAAATCCTAATTTGTGGGGTGATATATCGATTAGCCTTCTCACTTTATTCCGGGTGATGACATTTGAAGATTGGACGGATGTGATGTATGAGACGATGACAGTGTATAAACTTAGCTGGCTCTACTATTTATCTTTTATATTTTTTACCGCGTTTGCATTTTTAAATATGGTGATTGGTATTGTTGTGAATGTGCTAGAACAAGAACATGCCAGTGCGAAGCAAGAACAAGCTAAGATAGACAACGAACCTACACTTTCCGATCTCAAACAAGAGTTGGCTGAGATCAAGGCAATACTTCACGCGAATAATAAAGGGCAGCGTTAGTCGGTAAAGATGAGTAATGATATTGCGTGTAGCAAGGCTTGAGTTAGAGATAATGGCAGGCGTATACTCGGAGCACGCAAAACTGAACACTTTAGTAATGTTGTACTTATGTCCGAAAAGTATATGTTGAAGGCTTTGGAAGTCTCACGAAAGGCACTGCCTGAATGCAAACCGAACCCTCCCGTTGGCTGTGTATTGGTCAAAAATGGCAAAGTCGTCTCACAAGGCCACACGCAAGAAGTCGGCGGCAATCATGCGGAAGTTGAAGCGCTGAAGGCTTACAAAGGCACCATGGAAGGCGTCACGGCTTATGTCACGTTGGAACCTTGCTCCTTCGTTGGACGGACCCCAGCATGTGCGAAAACCTTGGTTCAATCGGGGATTAAAAATGTCGTGGTGTCTATGCTGGATCCCGATCCTAGAAATAGCGGTAAAGGTATTGAGATTTTACAGCAAGCGGGCATCCAGGTAGAGGTTGGCAGTTGCTCGAACAAGGTGAGCCCATTTTTAACCCCGTATTTAGGTAAATCGTGAGCGGTTTATTTCCTTTAATTCACTAAGTGTACCTAAAGTATCATATTACACGGTGATGCTGTTAATTATGAGACTTAATGTTAGGTTTTGAATGTTTGGCGGCTCTATAATAAGCCCACTTATCGAAGTGAAGGAAATAACAATGAGCACCGAAAAATTTACTTTAATCAGTGAAGATATCAAAGAAGGTCACCCAATGGCGAAAACATTCGAGTTTTCAGGTTGGGGAGCCAGTGGCGACAACTTATCACCTCAGTTGTCATGGCATAATGTGCCCCAAGGCACGAAAAGTTTTGCTATTACTGCATTTGACCCTGATGCGCCAACGGGCAGTGGTTTTTGGCATTGGATTGCATTCAATATTCCAGCCCAGACGACAGAACTTCCTCGTGGTGTAGACATGCAAGAACTCGGTGCAATCGAGCTTCGCAACGATTACGGTGAGATTGGTTTTGGTGGCGCTTGTCCTCCTGAAGGTCATGGGATGCATCGTTATCAATTTACGGTGTGGGCGTTACCAGAAAGTGCATTAGAACTTGAAGGCGCAACGTCAGCTGTTGTTGGATTCAATTTAAATAGTATTGCAATAGCCAAATCTACTTTGACGGCAACCTATACTCGTTAGGATGTTTAGTTCAATAGACAAGAGCCTTTATCAAGTTACTCGCTTCCGAGCAGAGCAGCTCCAGAAGCTGCGAAACGTAAAGGCTCATTCTCCCAGTATAATTCAGGTACTGTCGGGCAGTAAAAAACTGTATTGGCACGATAATTCGATGATCATATCCAATACATCACTTCTACTTTGTGGTGCTGCAACTTCTCTTAACTTCGAAAATCAACCACATAACGGCTACTTTTCGTCGAAAGTGTTTAGCTTCTTTTGCCAACCAACGGAAGCTCTGCTCAGTTTAAGTCAAAGCATTCTCACCAAAAATACCGTGCCAATTATCAAAAGTGATAAAGCACTATTGAATATGTTGAATGCGCTCAGTGAGCTAGGCAAGTCAGATCTTAGCGGTGAAACACAAACTTTTTTGTTGATGGCTTTATATCAGCACCTCGCAGAAAAAGGCGTGCTTCATTACCTATTTGCCAGTAACCAATTAACGCTGAGCCAAAAAGTCAGTCACTATCTTTCTTTCTCTCCAGCAAAACCTCATACACTGACTTCTATTGCAGCGACCTTTGCTATGAGCCGCGCCACTTTCATTCGCCATTTGAACAAAGAAGACATTCAGTTTAGAGAATTGTTGACTGATGTGAGGCTTAATCATGCGTTAAACCTTATGCAAAAAGAGAAAATGCCAGTATCGATACTGGCACAGCTCTGTGGCTACCAATCAGAAAGCAGGTTCAGCCAGAGGTTTAAAGCAAAGTTTGGCGTTACGCCAAGGGAGTATATGAATACTCTAAAAGATTAAACCTACTATAGTGCCCCTTGATAAAGCACATTCATGACTTTTTGTCCTTGTTCATACTTTCGACAGACAGTGACGACACCCGCATCGTAGGAATACACAAACTTCCCATATTTGGACAGCATTTCAGATGAGAGACTAGAGAGATTGCTGACATTAGTTCGAATAGTGTTGTACGATTTTATGATTCGTTCAGGTGGGTTACGGGGTAGGGCGTGGGGGTTATCCATTCTTTCCAACATAGCCATATACTTTTTTTGCCCGTCTTCATTTCGCGTCATAAATTCTTGTAGCTGCTGGTAATCTCTTGCCACGCGTTTTGTTTGTTCGGCCGATTGTATTTCTGCATCTTCTATCGCTGCGCGAACGGCGGCTTCTGACTGAACCAAAGATCGACCAGTTTGGCTATCGAAGCTCACTGACCCGGTTCGGGCAGTCATGGTCACGTTAAATTTGGTACAGATCTGTGAATAGAATTTGTAGGCAAAACTGCTTTTTATATCGTACTCGTCAATGTCACCGTCATGGTTCACTTTATAGTTCTGAGATCTAGCGCCAAAGCAGACGATAAGAGACAACTTATAGTGTTTGGTTGGCATCAAGAAACTGGATAGAAGTTTAGTAAACTCTCGATAAGACCCCACGACCCCAGTGCCACAACCCCAACCAAGGCCAGCAAAACCCTCTTCGGTGTTATCAAAATTTCCATGTATACCCAGCATAATTTTATCCGCTGTGCTGCAAAGCATCGTAATAGCCGAGCGCTCTCGGAGTATTGGGTTGTTTGCTATTTCAGGTCGGCTGATCAGATTTATCGGGGTCTCAGGTACACCAGACTTGGGGTCGGAATCGCCTTTGAGTAGGCCAAATAGATTAATCTGATAAACTTTGTTGGCCCCAGCGAAAAATTCATAGACACATGAATATTTGGGGTATTTATTCTCCAATGCTTTAACGCTGGTTTTGGCGAGTCCATGCTCATGCATGTCTGCGAGATTAAAAAATACGATTGTTTTAGCCATGTCGATCCCTAACTGGTTAATTTCATTTGACTTTGTGTATTTTTGGATGTTCTATGCAAACGGTAATTCCCTCTACCGCTTAATGTCTTAGCTTAGATGATATAAATATGGTTGCATAAAAATAAATTATATTGACCTTACCTAAAGGTCAAGGTTTACGATGTATAGGATTATGTGACAGAGGGTATAACCATGTTCGAAGACACTTCACAAGATAGAGCACGCTTAATGTTGCTTTGGGCGATTGGGCTTTCGTTGTTTGGCGAGTTTGTTCTTTGGGTCGTCTATGGCTTAGTGCTTTATCCTGGATATCCAATCACAACGCTAATTTGGGCTGCGACATGTGGTTTGGCAATGGGGTCAACGATGGGCGCGTTAAGTTATCTACTACTTTCAAAATTGAAGCTTGGCCGTGTGGCGTTTTTCAGTGGATTCGCGATATCTGCCTTTGTGCTCAGCGTTTGCAATGTTGTCTGTTTCGTATTCGCAAAACAATTTGCCCTATGGGGAGCACTAGCGTCTCCCATAAATTTCCTTGGCGGTGGGTTTGTTGGTGTCCTCATTGGTTCCGTGTTCTACTCATGGCTTCTGTTTAGTCGCTCAGGCAACAACTTTAGACACCGCTTGTTCGGGTTATTCGTTTAGAAGGAGCCTAGCTACAATTTTATCTGTCGAGTGATTCCCGTTTCTTCAGCGAAATCTTTGTCGTGGCTAACAAGAATGAAACCGCCTCGATATTTTTTCAGGGCGTTTGCCAAGGTTAATTTTGAGTCGAGGTCGAGATGGTTATCAGGCTCATCCAGTAATAACAAAGGCAAGGTGGCCTGTTGGCTAGCTATGAGCATCGCTAACTTCATCTTCTCTCCTCCACTGAGCGTATTACCTAACTGAAATACGCGCTCACGAGTAAACCCGATACCTGAAAGCAAGGTTCTAGCATTCATCTCTGCCGCCTTATCACATTGTAGAATCACATTTTCGAGAATACTGAGCTTTGGACGTATTGCCGTAAAATGTTGATCTAAAAAATACAATGGAGTATTAACTAGTAGTGTTCCTTGTTTTAGGCATGCTTTCCCGGTAATTACTTGTAGCAAGGTTGATTTACCTGAGCCATTGTTGCCTGTTAGGTGCAGTTTCTCATTTGAATGGCATTGAAACGTGATAGGTTTTGCATTGCCAAAAGGTAGCACGCCTTCGCATACAGAGATGACTTTGCGAGAGCGAATTGAATGGTTGGAAAAACATAAATACTGTTTAGCGATATGCTCTTTTCTAGCATTTAGCGCGAGCTCGGTGTGTTGTAGGGTGGTTTGACGTGATTTTTCACTTTTATTGCGACTAGAAACGCGTGAAGTGGCTTTGTCTTTCTTACTATTAAGCAGTAGCTTGGATTGGCTCCCTTCTTTGTTTAGTTTGCGGCCTTTAGCCGCTCTTTTATCTGCCTTTTCTCGATTACGCTGCGCTTGTAGGTTTAGCCATTTAGCTTGTTTATTGACTTGGTTAAGCTGACGTTCAACCGACTCTGATTCAGTACGTTTTTGCTCGGTATAAGTATCGTAATTACCGCCATAAACTCGCAAACCTAGGCTAGATAACTCCCAAATCTCTTCCATTTGGTATAACAGTTCACGGTCATGGCTGATGAGTAGAACAGATCTTGGGAAGCTTTGCATTGATTCAATCAGCCATTGCTTACCTGACGCATCAAGGTGATTGGAAGGTTCATCAAGAATAACAAGTTCCACTTCGTTTTGAAATATTTGGTAAAGGCGCAGTCGTGCCAGCTGACCGCCACTTAGTTGAGAGCAGGGCATGTAAGGATCAGATGGTAGCCCCAAGTTCGTGAGCTGATTTCTAAGGCGCTCCGGCAAATCCCACTCATTACCAACAATGTCAAACCAGTGTTGTGAACAATGACCAGACTCGATCATTTGTATTGCTTTAAGGACATGATGTTTACCTAAGAATCGCGCGACAGAAAGTTCGCTGGACATCAATTCTGACGGCTGTTGATGGTATACCGCGTGAGAGTCTGGAAGAGTAATAGCACCTGTGGATGGCTTTTTTTCTCCAGATATAACAGAAGCCAATATCGACTTTCCTGCGCCGTTACGTCCAACTAAAGCGACACGCTGTTTTACCATTGTGAATGACAAATTGTGAAATAGAGTCTCTCCATCTTCAAACTGATAGCTAATATTAGTTGCGTGTAGAACTGGCATTCTTGCCTCCTTAAGGTAGGGGCAACAGCCGTAGCTAATATACAGAGATGTATTCTACGCTAAGACCTCAAATATTGATGGTGTGGAAAACCATGCCTGCGTAGAAATGCTGGAAAGTGAGCTACGCCTACTAACCCTGTGTATCCAAAAAAATAATGATAAAAAATGGACGAACAGGTTTAGTTGTTCATGACGGCGTAGACTCCTTGGGAACTGGTTGCTTGATACTAGCGAGTTTTAATATCTCGAGTCAACAATGTTGTCTTTATTCTGAATGGGCTACTTCAGAATAAAGACAAGTCTGCACAAAGCTTTTAAATATTCAGTTTGCTTGTAGAAGTTGAATCAAAGTTGGTTCACTTCACTTTCATAACTTTCCGTCAGCCTTAACACTCTTCGAGTGGCGGAAAACTTATCTCCAAATCTATTGATGCCGTCAGAGCGCATACTGGCGGCCATCTCGCTGAGGTAGTGGTTTAAATTTTCTTCACTATCGACTAAGTAAGCGGCGGTGACTTTTTTCACGCCGATTTCGCTTTCTGTGTTGTGGAAAATATCGGCTTTTATAAAGCCCTCAAACTTTAGCATCTCCTTAATGTGGGGGGTTAGCCAAGCCATATAGTCATCATAAATGGAATCGGAAATATCGAGGTTTACTTCATACAAAATCATCAGTCTTTCCCTGTTGCAATTAAGTTAACATATTGTTGTTCTTATCGGTTTTTATATCAAGAGCTTACCGGGATTTAATCAGTTAGCCATGTACAAAAACCTATACGTTAACGTCGCTACTCAGAGGATAACTTCGGAGGACTGTATTTGAGCAGCAGATCACTAATGACACCTTTTTCTTCCAGCGTTTTAAACGCCGTTCTAAAACTCTCTACTAACTTGGAATCCGTATCTTTATGGAAAGCAAAATAGCTGTCTTGATTTGGGCCTGATGAACCAACCACGTATATGGATTCAAATTCAGTAGCGTCGTAACCTAGCGCTCTGATGTGATAAAAGGTTTGAAAGTGTTTGTAGTATATGGCTGATATTCTGCCAGCAACCAGCATTTTGACTAAAGCACTGCCCGAGTTTAGTCGATGCAATTTTGCCTCACTTCCTCCGTTTTCTAGAAAAATCTCTTCGCTAATATCCTTGTTAATCACGCCGATAGACTGCTTACCAAATCCTGTATTAACCTCTGTCATCGAAGAGATGGCTAATTGGCTATCTTTTTTTACAGTGAAGACCAATCGATTATTGGCATTCACTGGGCCAACCCACTGAAAGCCGAGTTTTTCACGACTTTTGGATTTAGCGATAGAAAACAGTGCCGTCCCGGGTCGGTGTTCCAGGTAGTAGATACCTCTTGCCCATGGCAATACTTGGATTACGTCTCTGGTTTTATTTACTCCGAGCTCAGCCCAAATCGCTTCTAACAAGTCTATATAAAAGCCTTTGAGCTCACCATTTTCGGTATAACTCCATGGTGGAAACTCTTCAGTTATCCAGGTGATGTCATCCCAAGATTGGGTTTGAGACTGAGCAGGTAACACACTGAATATGAGTGAGAAGGCTAGAAGGAATCGGAGCATGGGCCCTATATTAAATTTGTGACAACATAGTATCAGTGTAGTTGGCTATTGCAGATATTGGGAGAAAGGCTGATTTAACATAGCTTCTAACAGACATGTTAGTTTAATTTAATAAACCATTTTGTGTTTTATAGGCATACTATTGTCAAAGCGTATATAAAGCCATGTATTGAAATGACTATTTTTCAAGTGCTTTATAGAGATTCTATATTTATTCACTTGAGGTGGTTTAGGTTTGTTTTTTGGCTTGAATAAATAATTTATTTAAAGAGCCAGATATTTCGTAGTTGATAAATGATTATTTGCTTTTTGCAAGTATGATGAGGTCAGTATGATGGAATTAAAACAACAATCAAAGTTTTCTTTCAGATGTAATGATAAAGAGTACCATGGTTATAGTATTACTAAAGCAGCAAACGCATTAGACATAGATATATCGAGATTACCTTTCTCAATCAGAATATTAGCCGAAAACGTGCTACGAAATTTGGATGCTTCGTTTACAACAATTGATGATTTAAAAACAGTGTTAGGCTGGGTAGAACATCAACACCACCATAAAGAAATTCCGTTTATGCCAACGAGAATTGTGATGCATGATTTGGCTGGTGTGGTTGCGTTGGTGGATTTCTCGGCAATCAGAAGCGAGGCGATTAAGCGAGATTTTGAGCCAAGAAAAGTCAATCCTTTGGTTCGAACGGATGTGGTCGTTGACCATTCTGTGCAAGTGAATCACGTCAGAACGAATCAGTCGCTGAGTCAAAATGTTGAACGTGAAATCCAGATGAATCAGGAACGATACAGTTTACTCAAGTGGGGAGCGCAAGAGTTTAATAACTTTCATTTAATCCCCCCAGGTAAAGGAATTATCCATCAAATCAACTTGGAATATTTGGCCAAAGGTATCTGCTTTTCTACAGACGGTGATAAAACAATAGTTTGCCCAGATTCGCTAATCGGAACAGATTCACATACCACTATGATTAATGGCGCTGGTGTGTTCGGCTGGGGCGTCGGTGGTATTGAAGGCGAGTCCGTCATGTTAGGTCAACCTTACGTCATCCGGCTGCCGAAGGTGATCGGGGTTAATCTCACTGGAAGCATCACCGATACAGTGACGACAACCGATGTCGCGTTATACATTACCAACCGGCTGCGACAACATGGCGTGGTGAATTGCTATGTTGAATTTTTTGGCGAGGGAATTGAGCAGCTATCGGTTTATGATAGGACGACCATCGCCAATATGGCACCAGAGTATGGCGCGACAATGGGTTACTTCCCAATCGATGAAAAAACCATGGAATATTATCATCAAACCAACCGTGGGGAGTATGCGGAACTAACGGCAGCGTACATGGCTCAGCAGTGTTTATTTAGAGATGGCTCTACGATCACTCCCCAGTATTCAGATGTGGTGAAGATTAACCTTTGTGATATCGAATCTATTCTATCAGGCCCCAAAAGACCTCAAGATAAAGTGAGGCTGAAAGATCTAAAACGAAACTTTACCGATGCATTAACAGCGCCCGCTGTCAGACAAGGTTACGGTATAGAGAAAGCACACAGACAGGATCAGGTTGAAGGGTTAAACCATGGTGACATAGTGATTGCTGCGATTACTTCGTGCACTAACACCTCGAATCCTGATTTATTAATTGGTGCGGGCATTCTGGCAAAAAAATTGGTTGAGAGAGGGCTAAGGGTCAATCAAAACATTAAGACGTCATTCACGCCAGGCTCTAGAGTGGTCCACGATTATTTATCGAATGCAGGACTACTACCTTACCTTGAGCGGCTAGGCTTTAATATTGTCGCATATGGGTGCGCAACTTGTGCTGGAAACTCTGGTGATTTAAACCATGAGATAGAGCATCAGATTAAATCTCAAGATCTCATTGTGACCGCTGTTACCTCGGCAAATAGAAACTTTGAGGGTAGGGTTCACCCTCTGGTGAAGTCTCATTACATTATGTCTCCATTGCTTGTTGTCGCACTGTCCGTCTTCGGCAAGATCCAATTTGATAAAGAAACCGACTCATTGGGTAACGACAAACATGATCAGCCTGTGTACCTAGAGGAAGTTTGGCCAACGCGAGACGAAATAGCGCAGATCAAGTCTGAACATCTACATTCATCATTATTTGAAAAGGCTTACCAAGATATATTTTCTGGTTTTAAAGAGTGGGATAGTTTACCCGTGAAACATGGCCAAGTTTACTCTTTTTCTAAGCAGTCTACTTACCTCAAATCCCCAGATTACTTTGATACTGAAGTTAGCAGTGATGTAAGCCAAATACATAATGCCAGGGTATTGTTAAAGCTTGGCGACAGTATTACGACCGACCATATATCTCCTGTTGGGGCTATTGATGAGCACTCGGCAGCCGGACAATATTTACTCTCTAACCATGTTTCGAAAAAAGAGTTCAATACTTATGGTGCTCGACGAGGCAACCATGAAGTGATGGTAAGAGGGACATTTGCCAACCTGCGCTTGAAAAATCTATTGGTGCCGGGAAAAGAAGGGGGATACAGCGTTTATCACCCTACGAACGAAATTGATACGGTCCATTCGACAGCGCAGCGATATGCCAAAGATAACACGCCTTTGATAGTGATAGCGGGCAAGGAATATGGGACGGGGTCGTGCAGAGACTGGGCAGCAAAAGGCACGGCATTATTGGGGATTCAAGCGATCATTGCAGAAAGTTTTGAGCGAATTCACCGTAGTAACTTGGTGGCGATGGGCGTCTACCCTCTTTCATTCATCAATGGCGATTCCGCCCAAAGTTTAGGTATTGTGGGCGATGAACATTTCTCTTTTACAGCGATAGAAGGCAATGAACGGCTCATCCGGGTAACTGCTAAAAGTGCTATACATGATATCCAGTTTACAGCCCAGCTATGCGTTGAAACGAAATTGGAATCTCAATATCTATCCAATGGTGGATTGATACAAACGGCTTTTAAAAATATATACAAATAAGAGATATTACTATGAACAAATTATTTGAATTATTTTCTCAAGATAAACTATTTGTGGCTCCAGGTGTATACAATGGGCTATCGGCAAAATTGGCGGAGCGAGCAGGCTTTGAAATAATCTATGCTTCTGGTGGCGCGATTTCTAGAAGTACAGGGCTGCCTGATTTGGGAATATTAAGCTACACGCAGATAGCGGATATATTATATCAAGTCGCTGAATCGGTATCTGTTCCGGTCATTGGGGATTTCGATAACGGTTACGGGAACCAAGTCAACGTGTCATTTGCGGCGAAACGTTTTAAGGCCACAGGCGTTTCGGGCGTTCATATGGAAGATCAACAATTGCCTAAGCGCTGTGGGCATTATGATGGTCAACAAATCGTGAGTGTCAGTGAATTTTCCGACAAAATAAAAGCATTTAAAGACAGCGTTGGGGATGACTTGTACCTGATTGCAAGGACCGATGCGATTGCGGTGAATGGCATTGAAGATGCCGTTGAGCGAGCCCATCAATATATGGAAGCTGGAGCGGATATGATTTTTGTTGAAGCGCCGAGAACTGAAGAGCAAATTAAATATATTGGTCAGCAGCTACACTACCCTAAATTACTGAATATGTTTTATAGCGGCAAAACGCCTGTTGTCGCGTTAGATAAATTGAAAGAGTGGGGTTACAACTTAGTCGTCGATCCAAGTGACTTACAGCGTGCTTCGATCAAAGCGATGCAAGATACATTGGCGGAGATCCGAGTGCATGGACACTCGAAAGGCATAAAAGACCGGTTAGTCAGCTTTGCGGAAAGAGAAGAGATTATTGGCACAAAGAAGGTGCTGAACGCCTGAACCTGACGTTTGCTCAGGCGTATGCTTAGCTACATGTGAGCCGTCACTGCTGATGAATGCCTCCATGGGTGAGTTTCTCAGGTGACAGCAGCTCGACGAGTTCATCTCGGCTTAAATCGGTATGTTCAGCGGCAACGTCGACAATAGGTCTACCTTGTTGGTAGGCCAGTTTGGCAATTTCCGCCGCTTTCATATAGCCGATAATGGGGTTAAGGGCAGTAACCAGTATCGGGTTACGTGCTAACGCCTCGTTAAGCTTATCTTCTCTTACCGTGAATCCAGCAATGGCGTTATCGGCAAGTAAGGTACAAACATTGCTCAGCAGCTCGATGCTTTCAAGCAGGTTTTTAGCAATCACTGGCAGCATGACATTGAGTTCAAAGTTGCCAGATTGTCCTGCTACCGTAATGGTCGCATCATTTCCTATCACCTGAGCGGCCACCATAGCGGCAGCCTCTGGTATTACAGGGTTGACCTTACCGGGCATGATCGACGATCCTGGTTGCAGCGCAGGTAACTCAATTTCACCAAGTCCAGCTAATGGCCCTGAGTTCATCCAGCGTAAGTCATTCGCGATTTTCAGCAGCGATACCGCAGAGGTTTTTAGCAGGCCTGACAAACCGACTGCGGTATCCATTGTGCCGATATGCGTGAAGAAGTTTTCTGCGGCGGCAAATGGTATGCCCGTTTTTTTGCTCAGTGCGCTATTAAACGCAGTGGCAAACTTGGCATGCGCATTAATACCCGTACCGACAGCGGTCCCACCTTGGGCTAACTTTTGAATAGTAGGCTGGTATTCGGTTAGCTGTTTAATGTTGAGCTTTATCTGATCTGCCCATGCATCAAGAGATTGGCTCAGTCGGATTGGCATGGCATCCATGAGATGGGTGCGCCCGGTTTTCACATAACCATCTAGCGTTGATGCTTTTTTACGTATTGTTTTCTCTAGATGCGCAAGCGCCGGAAGCAGTTTTTCTTCGAGCTCTATGGCCGCGCTGATATGAATGGCGGATGGAATGGTATCGTTGCTACTTTGGCCGCAGTTGATGTGGTCGTTGGCACCAACATTCTGTCCATAGTGCTTTGTTGCTAGGGTAGCTAACACCTCATTGGCATTCATGTTAGAACTGGTGCCTGAGCCGGTTTGATACACGTCAACGGGAAAGTGATCCATGAAGTTAGGCTCATTAAGTAGGTCATTCACTGATGTACAAATCGCCTCTGCCATTGAGGTTGGTATGATATCCAATTGCGCATTGGCTTGCGCCGCGGCATATTTCGCTAGCAGCAACGCTTTAATGAAAGACGAGGGCATACTTTGTCCACTGATTGGGAAATTGTTGATTGCCCGCTGGGTTTGGGCAGCATACAGTGCATCAGCTGGCACTTCTAACTCGCCCATACTGTCTTTTTCTATCCGAACATTATTCATGGTATTCCTCGTAGGGTTAACTCGTTTACATGCGTAGGCTGTGCTCGACATATCGACTTGTCACTGCCAGCTCTTTCATTAAGTCTCTGATTCTTTCACACGATGCCTTAGAGTTACTGAGTTTTTGCAAGCAACTCAGGGGGCGATAAATGTTGTCAAGGCAGGTGCAGCGCCATTGACGAGAAACCAGCTCATCAACGATCGCTTCTAGTAATAAGTAAAACTGTGCCTCATAAGACTGGCGTAGGATGTGAGTGGACAAGTGGTGATCTAGCTCGTTTTGTTCAGCGTGAAGCCAAAGAGAAACCAGTGTCGGGTTATCTGGCTCTTGGCCGAAGCGAATCTTATCTCGAATGAGTTTAAGGCAAGGAGTCGGTGTGTCCATTGTTCTCGCTCTACGAATGATTAAACCAATGATGCATTACCATGCCACCTATAACTTATAAATGCAAATGAGATTTATTATTATTTATGTAGGGAGACTTCCATTACCGTAACGTTTTCACCACGATACCGTTCCTCACTGTGGACCTTCCAACCTAAGCTAGCGTAAAACTTAGCTTGCGAAGGGGTAAACAGATACAGCTTTTCAATACCAGCGGCTTTGGCTTCACTCATAATATGTTTGACCAAACGGCCGCCATATCCTTGTTGGCGAAAACTATCTGCGACAAAAACGCTGGCTAACCATGGTGATAGCTCTGGATGGCTGTCCATATCACACTCGACAATGGCCGCAGAGCCGACCAACTCTTCATCGACTTTGCCGATAAATGTGCTTGGAAGTAATTCAGGCCCAAGATAAAGGCGCATTTTTTCCTTCCGCTCTTCGAGCGTTTGACCTGGGTTTAAATGTGTCCATTCTTGGTGGTGCCAAACTGCTAATTGATTCAGGTGTGTTGGCTCATCCATTAAATTTTTAACTTTCATATGGTTACTTCCTTTTCTATGACCAGAGCGAATTAGACTATCAGATTAGCTATTCGAGGCAAGTGCTCGTACAGCGTGGCTTTTTTATTGGTTTGGATACGTATTCAAAATATAGAGATTTGTATCACGGTTTTACTGAGTAGGTTGTGGGTAGTATCGGACGTCAGCAGATAACAATAACATTATTAGGAATTAGTATGAGCAAATTTCAGCAGGCAAAACGTGTAGTACGGGAATATTTTGATGCGATGGAAAGAGCCGCGCCAGATGCTGTGGTGAGTGTGCTCAACGATTATGTTAGTGAGGACTATGTTTGGCAAGGAGTGTATCCGTTTCGCGAACAAACAGGAATCACTGCAGTTGCGAACGCGTTCTGGACACCACTCCTGCAATCAATGACCCGATTGCAACGGCGTCAGGATATCTTTATTGCTGGCAACAATGAGATGAATGGTGAGCAGTGGGTGATGAGTATGGGCCACTTTATGGGGCTTTTTGATAAGGATTGGCTAGGTATTCGCGCGACCAGAAAAATGGTCAACATTCGTTATGCAGAGTTTAATTGTGTAGAGAATGGCAAAATCACTAAAACGGGCTTATTTATCGATTTACTTGGTGTGATGGAACAGGCAGGTTGTTATCCTTTACCCCCTTCGACGGGCAGACACTTTGTTTATCCGGGACCTCGTGACCACAATGGCTTGCTGTTTGATGATGCCCCAGAAGAACAGGGTGCCGAGACGTTAGCCCTTGTCAATCAGATGGTCGATGATCTCAGCGCCCTTAATGAGAGTGGTTCAATGAGTTGCCCACCAGAAGTATTAGAAAAAAGCTGGTGTAAAGACATGGTATGGTACGGGCCCTGTGGCATTGGCGCCTCCTACACTATTCCTCGTTATCAACAGCAGCACCAACTGCCATTTCGCAATAATCTCAAAGATAAACAATTTAATGGTCATGTATGTCGCTTTGCTGAGGGTAACTTTGCTTGCTTCTTTGGGTGGCCAAATTTATCGAATACGCCTATTGGCGGTTTTCTGGGCATGCCGGGAGGGGAAATTCGTGCCGATATGCAGGTGGTGGATGTGTATTATCGGAAAGGGGACAAGCTGTCGGAAAACTGGGTACTGATTGACATTCCATATTGGCTCAAACAGCAGGGGTTGGATGTATTTGAGCGTACTCAGCAAATTATGAACCCCTAGCATCTTGAAGTCACTTGGGTATATACATCTTTCGCCCTCTATTTGAGGGCGAGGATAGATTGGATGCGGGTTAAGTTTTTGAGGCACATGGTTGCTCTGAGTCTAGTAGTTGGGTGCTAGCTCGGCGGTGATTCAATATGGCAATAAGCACAATACCCACCAGTAAGGTTAACCGTATAGGATCAGAGCTGAAAATCATGGCAGCGCCTAACGTGAGAAGCAGCCCACGCTGATAGGTGGGCAAAACATGAAACAGCCTTCCTTCAATGCCTCCTGCAAAGGCGATAATGAGCCCAATTGTCGCTAATATTGAAACGACAAAATCCATGCTTTGTCCATGTACCCAGATAAGTCCCGAAAACGCCATCATGGTTGGGATGAAGAAAAAACCTAACGCGAGCTTGAAAGCTTGAATGGCAGAAGCCATCGGCCGCGCTTTCGCCACTCCTGCGCCAGCAAATGCGGCTAATGCGATAGGTGGGGTGACATTAGAAGTTTGCGACAACCAAAATACGATCATGTGAGCAGCCAGTAAACCGACGCCGAGGTTGGTTAACGCGGGAACTGCCATAACAGACAATACGATATAGGCAGCCGTAACTGGCAGGCCCATGCCTAGTACGATTGCAGCTACCGCTATCAATGCTAATACGGACCAAAGTTGTCCACCAGATAAAGCAATTAAAAACTGCGTAAACTGCAGCCCGATACCTGTTTGGCCTACCACACCGACTACGATTCCTGCAGTTGCGCAGGCGATGGATATGGGTAACGCCATGATGGCACCGGTTTTCATACCTTCGATCAGCTTAGACAGGGTAATGCGACTTTGCTTTCTACACATCGCCGCAATGATTATGGCCGCGCAGCCTGCGATACCGACAAGGACGGGTGTGTAACTCATCAGCAGCAGAGTAGTGATAAGGAGCAAGGGGACCAAAAAGTGCCAACCTTTCTTTAGCACAGTAAGCACTTTCTCTGTGTTAGGCATACCCTGAATACCAAGCTTACAGGCCATCAAGTGCACGTAGAATAGCGTGCACAGGAAATAGAGAATCGCTGGCGCGATAGATACGATGAGAATTTCGCTATATGGAATACCAGTAAATTGAGCCATAACGAAAGCTCCAGCCCCCATCACGGGTGGCATAATTTGCCCCCCTGTTGATGCTGCCGCCTCTATGCCAGCGGCTTGTTCAGGTTTATAGCCGAGCTTTTTCATCATAGGTATGGTAAGAGAGCCTGTGGTGACAGTGTTAGCAATCGCTGAGCCTGTAATTGAGCCTAATGCGGCGGACGCCAACACACTGGCTTTAGCAGGACCACCTCTGTATTTCCCCGCGGCTGCAAAGGCGATATCGATAAAAAATTGCCCAGCCCCCGTGACCTGTAAAAAAGCACCAAATAATACGAAGATAAACACGACGCCTGCGGCAATGGCAAGCGGCGCGCCAAAGATGCCATTGGTAGAAAAGATATGAAAACGAATGATTTCTTCTGTATTAAATCCGGTACTGGCAATGGTGTCTGGTAGCAGATTGCCATACAGAGCGTAGAGAAGAAACATGGCCGCGATAGCGACCATGACCAAGCCTACGGTTCTTCTGGTCGCTTCTAGCAGAGCGACGATAATAATAGCGCCAGCGATCTCGTCGGCCGGTTGCAGGCCATTTAACAAGAAACTGATGTCGTCGTAGTCAAACTGGATCAACTGTGTCCCAGCCCAGCAAACGGCGATCACCAAGCCAAAATCGATCAAGCGGCTAGCAGCATACAAACGATTTGATTTGGTTTTTTTGCTAAACGGATAAACCAAAAACACCAAGGACAAAACCCAACTTAAGTACAGGGGACGGAACACAGGTGCAGAAAGGCTGGCTGTGATGCCTTGCCATAGCTGGAAAACAGTCAGTCCAATGGCGAGTATTGTGGCAATGTGAACAAGTTTGTCGGTTAACGCTTGGTGGAACCTAAAACTGTGTTTATTCATGGATCAACTCCATTGATCAAGCTAGATGATACCCAAGTAACTTGGGTATATATGGGTTTACTTTACGGCGGATAAGGTATGCTCAGTTTTGTATTCCTTGATAAACTTTTCGGCACCAGGGTGAAGTGGAAAGCCTGTCAATTGATGCAGCTCCTGCACATTGGATATGTTGGGCAAACCAATAGAAGCGCGAATTTTGTCGATATTATCAAAGGTCACTTTCGTGAGTTCATAGGCCATCTTGTTGCTCATGTTTTTATTGGCAACTAAAACATTCCATACCGCAGGAGCATGAAAATTGGCAACATTTTTGTAGACGCCTGCTGGAACATCAATACTTTCATAGTAAGGGTATGCAGCGACGATCTTGGTCATCTCTTGTTTGCTAAAGGATAAAATTCGAATATGGCGTGTCAGTGCAAGTTCGGTAATCGCTCCAACCCCTAAGCTTCCCACAATCACACCAGCGTCAATTTGACCGTTTGCCAGAGCGTTGGTCGTTGCGGTGTAGTTCAACGATTGACCTTTTATATCATCTTCGTCGATACCGAGCGCTTTTAAAATATTGATCGCGCTGACTCGAGTACCAGAGCCGGGTGCACCCAGTGAAATTCTCTTGCCTTTCAACTGTTCTATGGATGTGATATCTGAGTCTGCAGGGACAATAAATTGGACAACATTAGGATAGAGTGCGTAGAGTACAGAGACGTTCATAGCTTTAGGAAAGGGCTTTTTTCCTTCGTAGGCTTGCATAACGACGTTTTCCATCGCAATACCAACTAACTGCTTGTTCATCGCTACTTTAATCACATTTTCTACCGAGGCGGCGGTGACTTCAGCGCGCATATGAAAGTCTGGGATATTTTTGCTCCAAACGTTAGCGAGCATGCCTCCTAATGGGTAGTATGTGCCACTCTGGCTCCCTGTGCCGATCGTGTAGTTGTCCGCCAAGACCATTGGCGAAATGAGTAGAGCAGCAATTATCCCTAAAACGCTCCTTCCCTTGTTAGTTAGCCAACTGTTCATGTTATTTGCTTCCTTAACGTTTTATATATGCAACCTATCGCAATGATTATCACAAAATTACGATAGACCTTAATGGAACAGGCAAATATTATGAACTCGTCATCACATGCTTTTAACAAAATCGATAAAAAAATGAGAAGCTGGATCGATAACTTTATCAATGCGGTGAAGGGTTTATTTTCTTTGTGAATTTATTTTCTTGTAGTTATTTTGAATTTTTATTGGTTGATTGGTGTTATCCAAACCTCAGCTCCCTGAACAGAATGAACGGGAGCTGGGTATGGTGGGTTACATAGACACGGAGTTTTGCCTGTCGGAGAAGCGTGCTAGGTATCGAAGGTAGACGACGGAAACAGCACTAGTAATGAAAAAACCTGCGATCAACGGAAAGGCAGAATCGGAATAAAAATAGCCAATGGCTATCCCCACGAACACAGACATCAGCGCTTGGATCCCACTGATGACAGAGTTCGCAATGCCCGCTATCTCACCCATGGGCTCTAACGCCAATGAGTTAAGGTTGCCAAACAACATACCGATGGTGAACAGGGTGACAGACAAATATAACAGGTAGCTGGTGAGAGAAAGTTCTCGGCTGGATAACATGTAAAGTGCTAAGAATAATGACAACACACACTGAGTGCCTGCTCCCCATAGGCTCATGCGGTTCATGCCAAACGTCATCACTAACTTGGAGTTGAAATAGGAGCCGATTCCAATACACAAAGCGAGCACGCCAAACACTAATGGAAAATGTGCTCCTAGTTGGTAGTGTGATTGTAGTATTTGCTGAGCCGTAGAAAGATACGCGGTGAATGCACCAGCGATGAGCCCGGATATCAGTGTGTAACCTACACTCACTGGGTGGGTCAGCGTGGTTTTAACACCAGAAAGAATATTTTTGGTATTTAATGGAATACGTTTTTCTTTCGCTAGGGTTTCCTCCTGATACTTCCACACCAAAAAAGCGCATACGATTCCGAGTACGAGTAAAACAACAAACAAAAATCGCCAATCGCTAAATAAAAGAAATGCTTGTCCGATGGAAGGGGACACCGCGGGCTCTATGATAAACAGCACCATAATTAACGAGTATATTTGCGCCATGCGATCACCGCTAAATTTATCTCTAATCATGACTCCTGGGATGATTCGGCAGGCCGCTGCGCCAAAGCCTTGAAGCACCCTAGCAAATAGCAATACGTTGAAATGGGTTGTGAAAATAGCCAGTAAGGACCCCACGATATAGATGGAAAGCCCTAGGTAGAGTATCGGCTTTCGACCAAACGCATCGGACAATGGCCCGTAGATACAAAAGCCCAATGCCATACCAAAGAAGATGACGGCAATAACAAGTTGGATCTGATTGGCGTGCCCAAGGTGAAAATCTTGGCTCATTTGCGATAGAGCGGGCATCATGATGTCCGTGCCCAGTGCAGTCACCGTCATTAAAAGGGCCATGAGTGCAATAAAGCCGCGTTCTTGTAGTTGTTGTACTCTCATGAGTATCTGGTGCCTCAAAGTGGTGGATTGTTTGGGACTGAGTGCCGCCCGTCTGAGCGACTGATCGCTCAGTAGAGTTAAACTGGTTCTCGCCTGCGCATCTCTACAGAGCGAAGTCCTTCTGGAACGGCTGTTAGGTTAACGCCGCTGAAGTTCGTGCCTGGAGCGGCAATAGCGTCAATCTTATCTAGTGTTTCGTTCGAGAGGACCAAATTGGAACATTCGATCAGGTCGTCCAGCTGTGAGAGCGTACGTGGCCCCGCAATCGCGCTGGTAATGGCCGGATGTGCGGTTGCAAATGCCATAGCCATGTGTCTTAAACTTATCCCTGCTTCTTCCGCAACCTTGTTGAGCTGTTGGACCGAATTGAGTTTAGCAAGAATAGCTGGTGAACTCGCATCGAGCTCACGTCCGGTCCATTTTGCTGAAAAACTGATGCGGTTGTTGCCCGCTAAATCTTCTTGTGTGAGATAACGTCCTGTTAACCAGCTACCTTCAAGAGGGCTCCATACGATAACGCCGACTTGAAAACGTTGGCATACAGGGAGTACGTTCGCCTCAATACTGCGCGATAAAATGGAATAATTCGGTTGCTCAGAGACAAAAGAGGGCACACCAATCTCGCTCGACTGCCACTGGCTTTCAACGATTTGATCGGATGAGAACATAGAGGTGCCATAAGCACGGATTTTTCCTTGCGCCACCAGTTGATTCAAAACATGCAAAATTTCTGCAATCGGTGTTGTGTAATCGAAGCGGGCTAGGTGATAGATATCGATATAGTCGGTACGCAGGCGCTTTAAGCTCGCATTGACTTGTTGGGTGATTTCTTCTTTCAGTGGCAGTGATCTGTCCGGGTTCAAGGTAAATTTAGTTGAGACTACCACTTGTTCTCTCATGCCCTGTAAAGCATCACCTAACAACGATTCTGACTCGCCGTTCGAGTAAAAGGGAGCCGTATCAATGAGGTTGATACCAGAGTGAAGGGCCTTATGGACCATTTGCAAACATTCGGCAGGATCATTGTTGCCCATCGAACCCATCATCATAGTGCCAAGCGCATATTGGCTGACATTAAAATCGGTATTACCCAGTCTACGATACTGCATATTCCTCTCCTCAAATTAGTGTTTTACGTGATTTGAATTTTGTTCGAATAAAATTCGAATGTAAATCTATATAAGTTATGTGTGACTTGTCAAGATAGATTTAGTTTTTGTTTATGCGAAAATAAGACCTGTTCGAATAAAATTACTGATTACCTTTGGAAGTGAATATGAGCCCAGCGCCACGTTTTGGATACGCGCAGCAAGAGCAATTGATATTAAATGCTGCTGCAAAAGTCATTGAAGAGAGCTCGCTGCTTAATTTTAAAATGTCTGCAATAGCGAAAGAAGCGGGGATTTCGATGGGCTCGGTGTATAAACACGTCCAAGCGAAAGAAGATGTTTTGGTCGCATTAACCGTGTCGTTTTTGAAACATCGCTTTGAATTATTTAAGCCGTATTTTGAATTGCCTATGACCACACCAGAGAAATTATTGGGTGTGCATTTGGTGAGTGATGAAGTGCTGAACCTATACTCCTTCGATAAGTCATTAGAGCACCTTATGGCTAACGAAGCCATAATGCAGAAAAGCTCAATCGGTTGGAACGACAAATTGCGCCAGATTAATCATCAAATTTACCAACAATTTCGCGGTATCTTGCAACAGGCAATAGATAGCTCAGAGCTTGAATTGCAAAATGAAGGTCCAGATGGTTTGACTGAATTGGAATTTGGCCTGTGGGCATTAGCGGTTGGAAATGCTCATATTGAAAGGCAAACTTCGATGGCCCAATTACCCATTAAATCGCTAAAATCTATCCAGATTCAGAATGTATTTCGATTTATTAATAGTTTTAAATGGAAAACTCCGCTTAACGACAGCAGTTTAGTGACGGTGAATAAGGCGTTAGCGTCCTTGAACCTAGTTTCTCAACAATAAAGTGCTGATTACTAAAGTGAACCTTGAGATTTGGCTCAAGGTTCATTTTTATGTTTCTATGATGCCTTTTTCCGCTTTGGCATGCGCTTAACGTTATCTTTTTTCTTCTGGTTTAAAGGCTTGTTGTCTTCTAACCAGGAGCCGTTTTTCTGTCGTTTATAAAAGTGTGTGGGTAAACCCGCTGTGTGCTGAGTCCAAGGCGTTTCTGAAATGGCTTGCTTCATGTCGTGATAGCCCTGCTCGCTACGCAAGCGGATAGAGCGCCTTGAAAACTCAGCGTCGCTGAGCGGAATGTGGCCAGGCAGTGGATCAAAGGTGATGTGGACAATGTCTATTTTTGTGCCGTCAGTGAGAGCTGGCACGTCTGGTATTTGGCTGCTGTCAATGAGATCTGGCGCCTTGGTGGCGACATGAGCGAGATTACGTTGCGCAATCAGCGCTTCAACGGAGTGGCTGTTGCGGCTGGCATACTGGATTTCTTTCTCGCGCCATAATACCTCACTCATTGTTTTCGGCAGGTCCCCGACCGCGTTCCATAAATCGACAACAAAAATCAGCAGGCTTTGATCTCCGGCTAAGTCTAGGATGCCATTGAGTGGTGTGTTTGAGACAACGCCACCGTCCCAATAATAGTCATCCCCCACTTGGGTCGGTGGGAATCCAGGTGGTAGGGAGCCGCTGGCAACAGCGTGTGCGGGATTCATCGAATCACTATCGCTATCAAAAAATACCAACTCACCATCTGTCACGCGAGTTGCCCCAACCGTTAGGCGGGTTTTACCCTTGTTGATGAGATCGAAATCGACCATTTCTTCGAGCGTATTAAAAATAGGCTGAGTGTCGTAAAAGCTGGTTGCGGTTTCTCCGGGGCAGGCGAACCAAGGGTTGATGGGCCTGGGGTAAAAGAAGCTAGGTTGGCCGGCAATTAGGGCAGTGGCGGCACTGGCCGTGTTAAAAAATGGCGCAAAGCTGGTTGGGATCTGCCAATCTGTGCCAGGCCAAGATATCTTTTGCCAAAATTCTTCTAGCTTGCTAAGTCGCTTCTCAGGTGGATTGCCTGCCAAGATGGCAGAGTTTAATGCGCCAATGGAGATACCAGCGAACCAATCTGGGGTGTAGCCAGCTTCCTCCATCGCCTGATAGGCACCAATGTGATAGGCCCCTAAAGCGCCCCCACCTTGTAATACCAAGCAAACTTTTGGTTTGTTTTTTACTGCTTGTATCTTCGCCATTGCATCTCCTCCATGTTGAAATTTTGTTAACGCCTTCAACTGTATAGTGCAAAAATCCGAATAATGTTATTTATGCAATTGGGAGATGTTAGCTATATAGCGATAAATTAACTCTGGGCTTAATTTGTACGTCTGATCGAAGTGATCGTGACGGAAGAAGATTGGGCGAGATAGAAGATTTAAAAATTCCATTGCCCACGTTGTTCGGTGAGCAATGGAAACGACTCTATACATTACGAGTTCATATCGTTTGAGAGCTTAGGTGACAGTATCGGCTTCGCGCTCTACAACCTCGCTCTTTTTGGGGTAGGCATAGTCATCGGCTTTGTCGAAATAAGTTGGCTCGTAAGTACATTCACCGATATCGTGGCGCGGGCAAACGTACGTCATACTTCTTTTCACCAATTCAATATTACAATTTGGACAACGTCTTTCCATAGTAACCTCCTATTGTTGGATGATATGAATCGCTATTTGTACAGCAGTATGAATAACCAGCTTGTTTGTTCTAACATAGATAACTATGCACATCAAGTTTCATAAATATATCATTTATGTTTCACTAATCCCCATTTGGGTTGTTAAAAAACTATTGAATTTGTTAGAAATTAAGTCGTGCCATGGTGTAGGTATTGATGTATTCGCCATCTCGAAATGAAGCGTTGATGCTCTCACCCTCAATCTCAAAACCGAAGTTTTTGTAACATTGAATGGCGCGTTGGTTGTCGGTGTTGACTTCAATATGAATGCGTTTTACTTGTAACCATTTATCGGCAAGGTCGATCACGGTTTGTATCAGTTTGCTGCCTATTCCCATGCCTTGATAGTCATCATGTACACCAATGCCGAAGGTGGCACAATGCAGTTTTCTTGGTCGCTGATTGTGCTCAAAGCCAATATTACCCACAACTTTGCCATCTACTTCTGCGACAAATGTGTAAAAGCCCGTAGGGGGTGACTAAGGTGACTAAGTCGTTGTTCCCAGTATTGAGGAGAAGAATTGGGTAGTTGCAGTGTCTCTCGTTGTGCAAGAGGCTGGCTATAAATATCACACAAAGCTTGTGCATCACTGAGTTGAGTGGGACGAATGATCACTTCCATAGTATTCCTTTCTATTGTTCTTATTGGTTTTCTTATTAGCAATTAGTCACTTTGGGCACTGACTCACATCAACTTATCATCGGTAACAATGATTGCATAGTGGTGAGTCGAGTTAATCGAACGAAATGTTAATGGACACTGAGGCATGGTCGCTGCTGTAGAGGTCTTGGTCAGATCTTGGATCGATGAGGTGCTTATCGTTAACAGAGTAACCATTGACAGTCGCCAGTCGATTGGCTGAGCTAGGGCTGAACTCGTCCGATAACAAGATATAATCCAATACTTGAGAGTGACTGCCATAATAGTGTGTGGGTGGGCGTGGGGTGTGATGTTGAACAAGATGCCAAGCATCGTGGAATCCATAGCTCGCCAGTTCATGATTTTGACTAGTACCTGAGGGCTTAAAGCAGGCAAATTCGTCGCCTTCTATCGCATTATTGAAATCGCCCATCAGCATAAATGGCCGACTGTGTTTGTGCTTGTTTTGGACAACATAGGTAAATAACAGGTGGGCCTCAAAGCCGCGTTGGACGGTGGAATACCAAAGTCCCAGTGTATTTGAGCTCCATCGATTAACTTCGAGTAACTCTCGCTCGTTTTCAAGTTCTAAGCGTTTGGATTTGAAATGGACAACGTAAATGTCTACTAGGCCCAGATTTGGCATATCGACAACAGCATGAATTGGCGAACGACTGAATTCAAATGCATCATAGGGCAATAAGGCGCTATTAATCTTCATGGGGTGAACGTCGACAATTGGATGCTTCGAGGCGAGGGCGAGCACAGGTTGACTATATAAGAAGTTGTGCTCAATAAAGGGGGTATCTACCGTTGCAAAATGAGGGTAGCCGAGTTTTGCAACCTGTGAATGGAGAGACTCGATACTGAATACCTCTTGAAAAGCGACAATATCGGAATCTTGTTTCGACAAATGATCGTCAAGCCAATTTTGCTTTTGCAGCCATTGCGCCTCTGTATAGATATTTTCTTGGCTATAGAAAGCATTGGGCGGCGATAAATAGTTGAACAAATTTAATGTTGTGACAGTCATCTCTTTGCTGTCATTGGCGTTTCTTGCTTCGCTCACGTCATACTCCATTCGTTTGCTATAGTTTTAATCTGGCATATTTTGTAACGGTTTGCCTTATAATTTTTGGCAGACTAAGACCGTTTTGTTCAAGACCATAGGGAGTGGTATGAGTCAGTATGAGAAAGTATGGAAAACACCTCAAAACTTTCTGCTAATTATCTCTGTTGTGGTGCCGATAGCATTTTCGAGTTGGATGGCGCTACTGAACAACTTTGTCGTTGAACGCGCACACTTTGATGGCGCAGACATAGGGCTATTGCAAAGCGTTCGTGAGATACCAGGTTTTTTGGCCTTCACGGCCGTGTTTGTCCTGCTATTTATTAGAGAGCAGCGCTTTCTTATTTTGTCTTTATTGATGCTGACGATTGGTACTGCGCTGACTGGCTTTTTTCCATCTCTATCGGGCTTACTTTTGACTACATTGCTCATGTCTACTGGCTTTCATTACTTTGAAACCCTAAAGCAATCTCTGTCGTTGCAATGGTTAAGTAAAGATGAAGCCCCGGAAATGCTAGGTAAAATGATATCAGTAGGCGCGTTGGCGTCCTTATGCACTTATGGCGTCCTTTGGCTTTTGTTAAAACAGGCGCAGTTGGATTTTAAATGGGTGTATCTGATTAGCGGTGGCGCTGGCCTAGCGATTGTTTTGTGGTTATTCGCTACTTTCCCCGAGTTCAAAACCGATACTCCTCAGACGAAAAAGCTGGTGCTAAGAAAACGCTATTGGCTCTACTACGCATTGACCTTTATGAGTGGAGCACGAAGACAAATATTTGTGGTGTTTGCGGGCTTCTTGATGGTGGAAAAATTCGGATATACCGCGGCCGATATCACCTTGTTGTTTTTAATTAACTACCTGTTTAACTTTTTATTTGCTAAGCATATAGGCAAGCTTATTGGCGTTGTTGGTGAGCGCAAAGCGCTCATGTTTGAGTATGTTGGGTTAGTGTTTGTGTTCATTGGCTATGGGCTAGTTGAGTCATCCCATTGGGCAGCGATTCTGTATGTCGTGGATCATCTGTTCTTTGCCTTAGCCTTAGCGATTAAAACCTATTTTCAAAAAATTGCCGATCCAGCGGATATGGCATCCACTGCGGGCGTCGCATTTACTATTAACCATATTGCTGCTGTTGTTATTCCTATCTCATTCGGATTGATATGGCTCGTATCACCTTCGTCTGTGTTTTTTATTGGCGCGGGCATGGCAATTGTTTCATTGCTGTTGTCATTAAACATTCCGATCAAACCTGAGGAAGGCAATGAAGTGAATGTATTGCGCTGGGGGTAAGGGAAGCGGCTTGGGAATATTAAAACTCAACGCATGTCTGGTTACGTCCGTTTGCTTTTGCTTGATAGAGTGCTTTATCCGCTCGGTAGAATGTTTTCTGAGTATTTTCGCCCAAGATATGTTGAGTAATGCCTATACTGACGGTTAAGCCGCGATCGCCCAATACTTCTTGCCAGTTGAATTGATATACTCGCTCGCGATATCTTTCTGCGTTTGCTCGGGCTTGTTCGATAGTGGTGTTTTCCAAAATAACCAGAAACTCTTCGCCGCCAAATCGGACGCAGGAAGCCTGCTTAGATTTAAAGTGTAGAGCAAGCTCTTGTGATACGGATACGATGGCTTTATCGCCAACTAGGTGGCTCAACTCGTCATTGATGGATTTAAAATGGTCTATATCAACCACCAACAAGATAAACGGTGTTTCATGGAGAAGAAGATCTTTGAGTTTAACGTCAAGCCAGCGTCGATTGTGCAGCATGGTTAGTGGGTCGGTAAACACATCTTGTTGGAGCTGAGCAACGGTTGTCTTTTGGGTTTCTGTGGTCGCTTTCAGCTCACGGTTTTCTAGCTCCGACAAAATAAGCTTGAGTTGTAGTTCATACCGAGACAGTCGCCTAAGCTGCGCAGCACCTAAATCGCCAATGGGGATTTGGCTGATAAGTTCGATTTCCGTATTGTAGGCTTGTTCTTCAAAGTGTAGGGCTTGTTGGAAATCTCCTAAACCTTCATGGAGAAAGCTGAGTGAATCATTGAGGGCTTTTTTCAACACCGGCGAATCGAGTGCGTCCACTTTCTTGCTGACATTTTCCATCAACAGCGTAGTGATATCGAATTTTCTGACTTCATATAGCCCTAAAGCAATTTCGATTTGCAGTAGGTTACTGATATTTTTGGTTTGACCTTCACGCAGATTTTTACGTGCTTCAGCAAGGGCAAGCAGAGACTTTCGATAGTGTTTTTCGTAGCGCAGCAAACGCGCTTGTAAAATACACACTCGAACGGATAGGCTTTTGTCACTAATAAGAATACTCAGTTCAATGCACTCTTTAATGAGTGCTTTCGCTGATTTAAATTTTTTTTGCTTCAAATAACATGACAGTTGATAGATTTTATATTTTAAACGCAGCCGCCGACTTTTAATGGCGTGATCGATGCTGTCAATTTTCTTGTAGTAGTTCAATGCGCGAGCGTAGTCTCCATAGAAGAAACACAAATTTCCCATTCCCATCACGGCTTGGACGTATTGATCAATAAACCCCCTCTCTACAGCGATGATTGAACTGGCAATATATTCATTCAATGCGAGCTGGTAATTGCCCTGCCGAATAAAGGCCTTACTTAGCCAGTGCCTTACGTACAAAACAAATTCGGTATTATCTGGTTGCTCGAGCAGATTTAACGCCAATAGAAGCTCATCGATTGCTTCTTGATACTGTTTCAACTCATGTTGGTATTTAGCGCTGATGACATAACAAAGTGCTCTCTCTGAAGGGGTATCGACAAAATGGTTCCTAACCTTGTCCCAAAATTTGAGCGCGTCCTTGCCGTCTACTGACGTTGCATCTAGCCCCGAATCAGATACTTTCTCAAGCAGGGTATCCATTTGTAGTTGCATCAAAGGGAAGCTCCTCCAATTGTTCTAAAGTAAATGGGAAAGTCAGTATGTTTTGCAGAGATAAGTTGGGTAGTTTTCCACGCAGCCCTTTGCGAGCCCAGGGGTAAAGTTCGATCATTTTAGACAGTATTTTGAATATACTTTGTGCTTCTTGCTCTTTTTCCGACAATAAAATTCCGATCCTTTCTTTGCCTAAAAGAGAAAGTAAATCTTGAGGTCCGCATAAGCAATGGGCAATTTCTGCGCAAATACTTAAGTAACTAGGATCGGGATGACGAATGAGAATGATGCTGTGTTTTGAGTGCCGTAGCTCGGTTTTAAACAACACAAGTTGTTCCCACCAAAATGTTTCCGACACCATTTGATTGAGACGATTTTCTGGGTGGTATTCGTGCTGTTCTCGAATTCGATGAATAAGCTGTCTCGCTTTTTGGGCACATTTGTTTTTTGATTCGCGGGCGGTATCAAGGTTAGCAACAGAGGTTTGCTTTTTAACCATTGCCACCGAGTAACGTCGGTAGGTTTTAAACGCTTTGAGTGCGCGGGATAGGTCGCTTTGTTGCTGCGCAACTTGAGATTGATGAAAGTATATTTGCGAGAGTAATTCGTTGTCTTTAAATTGTTTCGCTGATGCTTCTGCACAGGATAATAGCTCAGCAGCAGTATCAATATTATGCTCGAGTAGTGCAATTTTGGCTAAATTGACGAATGATCGCGCCATGATCCAAACAAGGTTATGTTTTTTTGCCAGCTCATGGGCGTTGACAGCCGCCAGTTTGGCATCATCACTGCGGTTCAATGCGAGGAGTGCTAAGCTTCTAAAGTCCCATACTTCGGCCTGCCACGTTGTGTCTGGCGCGTTACTTAATACTTCCTCTGCGCCATCGAGTACGCTTAGCATTTCGATGAAATTGTTGAGTAAATACAGATCCCAGCTCAGGAGTATGCGGGCTTTGCCTTCAAGGCTTTCGAAGCGCATATTATTCGCTACGGTTACCGCGAGCTCGTGCGTGGATTTTGCCAAGTGATAATCTTGTGTAATACGCCACACATTACCGAGTCCAATTAAGCACTCAATTTGAATTTCGGCATCACCAGTTAGCGAAGAGTGTTCAAGCGCACTGACCCAAAACTTTTGTGCTGAATAATATTTGGCTTGGCCCCAATATTGTAACGCGTGTAGATGTAAGATTTCGGTGCGATAGTCGTCGGTATCAAGAGAATTGAGTTCACTGTTGGCTTTCTTGATGCATTTGAGGCCGTTACGGTAGTCCATCAAACACCAATAACAGCGGGACATGATCATTAAACTGACAATAGAACCTTCTGCAAATCGTATGCGGATTGAGTGCTCGACGTATTGCTTGGCGAGTTCAAGGACGGCTTCTGGCTCAGCACCAATTCGACTCTTTAACTGCTGAATTTCTGCTTCAAGTAGATGCCTCTTTTTATCCACAGCGCCAAGTCCTTTCGCTAGATTCCTTATTCAGTATTAGGGTTAAGTATAAGAAGTGTTTGGGCTTTTGCTTTTATGCCGTATGGCATAAAACAGAAGTAGCTCACAGTATTGATTCAAAAATCGCGCTACTTGAGTAGCTCACACAAGGTGAGAGGATGATCGGCAAGTTTCAGGTGCTGTGCAGCCGTCAGTCCATTTTTATCTTGGTAACACAAGTTGTGCCATGCTCTGAATATATCGAGAAGTGGGAGTATGCCAGCTGGACGAAACTTGCGTCTTGGCTCATTGATAAACGAGGAAAATAGCAGCTGGAAACGATCTTGATAGAACTGGGTTTTCTTCAGCGTGGCTTGTTTTAACCAAAACTCAGGCGCGAAGTTGTCACCCGCGAGGTAACATATACCTTTAGCCGCATTTTTCTGATTGGCAATCGCCCAGCGATCTCGCCACCATCCCATCCGGGCAATATCTATTTTCTTGATGGCTTGTGTGTCTTGCCAGTCCTTATCTTCTTCAACATACAGTAGATCGATGTTCTGCTGTTTAATCCGATTAAGGTTCACACTGATGGCGGCGGAGCGTAGCAGTGGATCTTGCGGCAAATACAAAGAAACTCTGTTCTTGTCATCACACCAATCCAAAATATGCAGATAATGAGCGTGAGAGGTATATTGAGGCCGTATCAGTGTGCCTTTTGTTGGGTAGTGTAATTGGTCGAACTCTTCCATGGGATCTTCGACATTATTTCGCTCTAGGATCGCTTTATAGCGTGCATCGATACGCTCGTGAATACGTTCAAAATGGTGCTCACTCTCATGATGGCGTTCAGATGAATATTTAGTCCCTGGCTTTTTCACTATGCCTTTTTGTATAGGTGTGAAATTTGTGGGTAGCAGACGAGCGTTGTCTTTGTACGGGTCATGCTTTGACTCGAGTGGTGGTGTAATATCAGAAGAGTAGTTGATGTGCTGGCATAGGATGTAGCCACTATTGGCTTCACCAGTTGCGATCCACAGAACCCCATTTTTACTATTTGGTTGAAGCGCTTGAAAGTGAGAGGCTAGCTCATAGGACGTTGAACCATGCATCCAACGTGTGTCAAACTCAGCCAACTTACGTCGACATCGGCTTGAAATCTGCTTTAAGTGGTCATAAAAGGTTTTTGGGTTGATCTGCAGTTTGCGACAAATTTCACGTACTGAATAGCCAGTAAACAACAGACCCAACAGAGCTTCTTGAAAGCTGACTTTTTTGTTTTCTCCAGACCACTTGTCGACAAAGGTCGTATGGCAACTCTTGCAGCGATATCTTTGTCTATCTCCACTGAAGCCAAATGACTGATACAGATGTTGGTGGTTTTGAACGGCGAGGCCGCAATTATGGCAAGATTCGTTTTTACAGGTGGGAAGGCCGTCGCTGTGTTGGTTGCGCAGGCGACGAAGTTCATTTAACACTTCTAGGTTGTTAAGCAAGGGGGGAAAAGCACCGCAGTCTCGGCATATCATCGTAGGTCTATGAGGGTTGGTGTGTTGCAAAATATAATGTTTTGCATCGCTCAATCCAAAGTTGTCACACGCCAATGTTTTACAAAAGTTGAGTTGCAACCCTTCGATTTCTACTGGTAGCCCTTCATTTGGCACTACTTCTCCCCTTATAGAATGTAAGGCCAACCGTGCTTACCGTTGGCCTCGAGTCATTAGATGTTGATTGCCGTTTCTAGTGCAACAACCATCATGTCATTGAATGACTTTTGACGTTTTTCAGAACTTAGCTGTTCATTTTTGATGATGTGATCAGAAACCGTCAGAATAGTGAGTGCTTTTGCGCCAAGATCAGCAGCAACACCATAGATACCAGCTGCTTCCATATCAACACCCAGCATACCGAGTTTTTCTACTTTCTCGTAGATGTCAGTTTGTGGGTGATAGAAGACGTCAGTTGAGAATACATTACCAACTTTTACTTCCACGTCTTGTTTTCTTGCTTCAGCAACTGCCGTTTCTAGCAGGTCAAAATCAGCAATCGCTGCGTAATCATGATCGTTGAAACGCATGCGGTTAATTTTAGAGTCTGTTGACGCACCCATAGCGATCACAACGTCCATCAGGTTGACGTCTTTGCGCACTGCGCCACAGCTACCTACGCGAATAACGTTTTTCACACCATATTCAGCGATCAACTCTTGTACGTAGATACAAGCAGATGGGATACCCATACCATGGCCCATAACAGACACTTTTTTGCCTTTGTATGTGCCAGTGAAGCCAAACATATTGCGAACGTCACATACTTGCTTAACGTCCTCTAGGAATGTTTCAGCAATGTATTTTGCACGTAACGGATCACCAGGCATTAGTACTGTTTCAGCAAAATCACCCATTTGTGCATTAATATGAGGGGTCGTCATAGCGTAGAACTCCAATAAAAGGTTCGTTGTTAATATGGGCTATATTGATATTCAATGACCTTGTCACCCTTAGTCATATAACCGCATATGTTGATTTGGTTTCAATAATTTGAGGAGATACTAGTCATAATTCGCCGTTCTCCCTACGACTTAAGTCACATTTTATTGAGAAATTTATAAAATACTAGCATGTAATAACCAAATTTGTTGATCTTTCTGGCCGATATTTCATCGCTTATTTAAAGGCTGGCTGTTATATGAAATTTGAATGAGAGTAGCCGTGTAGCCTTAGAGGTTGGAGATCATTTACATAATGACGGATAAGGTAACTAGGGGCGATGCCCCTAGCTCAGAGTGAGTTTAAACAGCGGTGACGGCTTGTTTTGGTTTTTTGACCAACTTGACGATGGCTTTAACTAAGAAGCTTAGCGCCAAAAATGCCGATGCGGTGGTCACAATAGTCGCGCCAGATGGCAAGTTGGTATAAAACGAAATCACCAGTCCCACTAAGGTAAATATCAAGCACCATAAGATACTATGTATCATCATGGCTGCTGTCGATTTGACGTATTGAGAGGCCAAATAGGCGGGCATTGTTAATAAAGCAATGACCATGATAATACCCACAACTTGCACCATCACCACACTAGTGATGGCAACCAATACCAACAACGATAGGTAGATGCGCTTGATTTTGACCCCTTTACTTTGTGCAAACTCTGAATCGAAGGCCATTAATACTAAAGAGCGATAATTGTAGATGGTATAGCAGACTACTATCGCGGTTATCGTCAGCATTAGGTAAATGGTATCGATAGGGACGGTGAGAATACTACCGAAAAGATAACTGGCTAAATTCGCGCCATAGCCAGGGGTTAACGCCATTAACATGACCCCCAGAGCCATACCAAATGACCATATTAACCCAACAAAAATCTCAATATGTTCATGCTTTTTAAGACTAATTACGCCTAAAAGTAGTGCGTTCAAGCTAGTAAAAGCTAGTGTCGCTGGCATGATGCTCGTGCTGCCAGTAAAGATAGCCAGCCCCACGCCGCCATACGCAGTATGAACGACGCCGCCAGATAGAAACACCAAGCGATTGACCACGACGAGCACACCAATAATGCCTGCAGCGATGCTAACCAATACCGCTGCCATGATGGCATGCTGGATAAAGTTATAGCTAAGCAATTCAATCATGAATGTTCCTCACAATGTTCAAGCTCGCATTGCGTAGGCTTAATGATTTGATTTTGAATATGTAGGTGATGGCAATTCATACCATAAAGGTGATCCAACATACTTGGTGTGAGCTCGGCGGTTTCTTGCATGCGGATGGTCTGGTTAAGACCGAATACACGATTAATGTTGTGGCTAAGAATACTTAGATCATGACTGACAACCAGTACGGCGATGTCCTCTGGCAGTTTTGCCAATAGCTGGAAAAAGCACGCGGTCATATTTGGGTCAACATTACTGGTTGGCTCATCGAGAATAAGCAGTTTGGGATGCCCCATTAATGCTCTTGCGACCAGGACGCGCTGACGCTGTCCTCCTGATAACTCGGAAAACATACTGCTTTGTATATGCTCAATTTCGAGCACTTCAACCACTTCTCGAAGCCATTCTTTGAGGGCTTTTTTATCCTTATATTGCGCTTTTGTTGTGCCCATGAGAATGACGTCTTTCACACGAATAGGCAGAATAGGTTTCACATGGTGCTGTTGAGGTACGTAACCCACAAGATCAGGTGCTTTACCTGGACGGCGACCAAATAAGCTAATGTTTCCTTGATAGCCTTTTTCTAGGCCCAAAAGCAGTTTTACCAAGGTGGTTTTTCCGCCCCCGTTGGGGCCAAGAAGGGCGCACCTGTCGCCCTTCTTAAGTTTAAAACTGACATCCTTTAGAACCAAGTTGCCTTTATAAGCAAAACTCAGGTTTTGGACGTCGACAATACTTTCCATTTTATCTCAATATGTATAGGTTAAATTGCAGCTGCTTTGAACGCTTTCGCAATAGAGACAAGGTTTTGTCCCCAATCTTCTGCGAGAGGGTTAATGGCGACAACTTTACCACCGATTTCATTCGCGATCACCTTTGCTTGTTGTTTAGAGAATTGTGGTTCAATAAATACAACTTTAATGTGTTCTTTTTTAGCAATATCAATAAGCTGTTTTAAACGTTTAACGCTCGCTTCTTTGCCTTCTTGCTCGATAGGGAATTGGCGTAGACCATAGTCAGCAGCGAAATAGCCCCATGCAGGATGGAAGGTCATAAACTGATTGTCTTTCGCAGGGATCTTTGAAGTAATACTGATAACTTGCTCATCAATTGCATTGATTTCTTTAGCAAACTTCATGTAGTTCTCGCGATAATATTGGGCGTGCTCTGGGTCTGCTTTAGTGAGCGCGTCACGAATGTTCATTGCCTGAATACGCACTAGCGCAGGCGATAGCCAGATGTGTGGGTCTTTGATGCCCGCAGTGCTAGATAGGTGGTGGCCGTGGTCATCAAACTCCATTGGCATTTTTTCTATGCCTTTTTGGGTTTTGACGATGGTCATTTTAGGGTTAGCGCTATGGAATCTTTCTAACCAAGTCGTTTCAAATGGTACGCCAACCGCAAAGTAAAGCTTGCTCTCATGAAGCTTAGTTACCTGCAGAGGGGTTGGATCGTAGTCTTCAGGCTCGGCGCCTGGTGGGACCATAACGTTCACCTCGACATATTTACCGCCAATCTCGTTAACAAAATATTTCTGTGGCACGATGCTCACAGTCACCTGCATAGGTTGTTCCTTAGCAAAAGACTGGAATGCAAACAGGCTAAGCACTGCTGCCAGTAAAGTGAAACGCGAAAACCGAAACTTCATGAAGTACTCCATACTAAATGTTGTCGCTATCCCTTCCGAACTGACATCAACAAAGCGAAGGAATAGCATGTTTATTGATAATGTTGCGAATGTTATAACATAACAATAGTAAAGAAAATGATTTTTTGCCTTTCGAAGAAGATTTCTTTTTCTCAAATTGTTCTTAGTTTCCTCAAGTGCGAAGATGGGTTGATTGTTTAGCTTAAACAAGGCTAACCTTAGGGTATCCAAAGGGAAAAGGTATAAATAAATGTGGACAAGGTTGATTAGACAAGTTGTGATTTTAATGGTGGGTTTGTCGAGCCTGACAGCGCTAGCAGCAACTTATCAATTACCAATGGAAGGCAGCCAAATTGTTGGCCGTACACAATACCACGTTGTCAAAAAAGGGGAGAGCCTAGCCGATATTGCCAAGCAATATGACGTTGGCTTTTTGTCTTTGATGGCAGCAAACAAAGGTGTAGACCCTTTTTTGCCGAAACCCGGTTATGTGCTGACGATTCCAACGAAAATTATTTTACCGAATGTACCGCGAGAAGGGATTGTCATTAATCTGGCTGAGTTAAGGCTTTATTACTTTGAGCCTGACAAAAACATTGTACACATCTTTCCTGTAGGAATTGGGCGGATTGGTCGTGATACGCCAGAAATGGAGACCAGTATAAGTCAAAAAAGAGAGAACCCTACATGGACGCCTCCTGAGTCCATTCGAAAAGAGTATTCTGATAAAGGCATTACATTGCCTAAAATCGTTCCATCTGGCCCAGATAATCCCCTTGGCGATTACGCGTTGCGTTTGGCTTATGGTGTCGGAGACTATCTAATACATGGTACCAACAAGAATTTCGGCATAGGGCTGAGAGTGAGCTCTGGGTGTATTCGCATGGAGCCGAAAGACATCAAATGGTTGTTTGAGCACTCACAAGTTGGTCAAAAGGTAACGATCATTGATGAGCCGATCAAAATGACCTTAGAGCCAGATCGCAGTGTATTCGTTGAAGCGCATGAGCCACTAACAAGAAGCGATGGCAGCAAAAAAATTCTACGTATTCCTCAGGAGCTACGTTGGTGGTTGGATGAATTTCATATGTCTGATGACAAAGTGAAAGCCGTGATTCTTGCCCAAAATGGAGTGCCAGTTGAAATTGCCACTCCTGAGTTTGGGCGTAAGCTTTGATTAAGTAGGGCGCGCCCTAGTGATCGTGCTTTAATTCCGTGACGGCTGCGTCTTTTTCTGCGACGTAAAACACCACGATCTTAGCAGGTATCTTGCCCTCGTTTATACCGTAGTGATAGGTGTCAACCATTTCAATGATGGTGTTGTTTGGTGTCCCTGCTTCCAGGTGGAGTACTTTATCTTTGTTTTCTGTATAGACGGTGAGTTTACCCGAAAGCAGGATGCCTGCATTAATCACTGGGTGTAGATGCACCGGCAGCTTTTCTCCTGGCTCAACGATGATTTCTTTTATCGTAACTTCGGGAGAAGTCAGCGATATGGATGGCAGATCATTACCATTCCATGATTTAGTTGATTTATTTAGATCCACCGAACTTGCTGCGTTCGCTGTTGTTACAAGCAAAGAAAATACGATACCGACAAGTAGCTTTTTCATTGAACTCCCTTCCAATTTACAGTGTTGTTTTTGCTATAGGTTATAGGTTATAGGTTATAGGTGAAGTGAAACATAGGGCGCAGAATGTATATAGATACATGCCCAAATCCAAGGCTATTTATATATATGTGTGATTTCTCTTCAGATAATCTATCTCGCTGGAACTTGCGCTTTTAAGTTGGAGATTTGGTATTGCGATAGGGGAATGTGGAGTGTGCACCATTTAAAATCCTTCCCTAGTGAGAAGATCCGCTAGGGAAGGACGTTAAAGTAGCGAGTTAATCGCTGTCGTGCTAACGATTTTGCAAGTTGGCAAAAATCGACTCTGCGTCAACTACACCTCCAGAGATTGATAAATCGCTAAATGGTACCAAGTCTTGTGGGGAAGATGGATTTTTCACTAGAAGGCCAGGATAAGGGCGAGATTGGTCCATCAACAGCTTTTTCAGCTCAACCGCGGATAAGTCGGGATAGCGGGACCATACCATGGCCGCTACTCCTGAAACCACTGGTGCTGCCATACTGGTGCCACTTTTAACGGCATAAGTATTGTTTGGTGTGGATGACAATATCCGGTAGCCAGGGGCAAAGACATCTACGGTTTCTTTACCATAATTGCTAAAGCTGGCGACCAGAGAGTCATTCGCGTACTGCGCTGAAGCACCGACATCCAGCCATGTCGAGATGGGCCTAGACCATTTGAACTTGGCAAAGCGGTTGGGGAAACTTGGTTTGATATCATTGTCGTTGCTGCTATTACCAGCAGAATGCACTATAAGCACGCCTTTACGTGCGGCATAACGGAATGCGTTGTCGACGATAAACTTGCGAGGGGAATAGCTTTTACCAAAACTCATATTGATGATTTTTGCCCCATTGTCGACCGCATAACGAACAGCGTTGGCGATATCTTTGTCTCTTTCATCACCATTTGGCACCATACGCACTGCCATGATTTGAGCGTAATCGGCTAAACCGTCGATGCCAATGCCGTTATTGCGCTGAGCAGCGATAATCCCAGCTACGTGAGTCCCGTGTGAGCCAACGGGGCCTTTAACATCGTTGTTACCATAGCCCTTTTCCCATGGGTTATTGATATCATCCATGACAATATCCCGACGGGTATCTAACTCTAAGTTGTAGTGATAATCGAGAGAGGTTTGATAACTGTTTTTGCGAGATTCCAAATAATCAAAGGAATACCAAGAATCAAAGATGGTTAATAATCCTTCGGCAGCTTGGACGACTTTTGGATCTGGGTGAGTTAATAACACCTGAAGCCCGTCAACGGTAAAGTCTTTGTGATCGGTAAGCTCAGTGATCGTCTCTTTAAATTGGTTGGCTTGCTCGAGTGTCGTTGTTACGGTTTCTAGAGAGCGTTGATAGTTTGCGACGGCTTCAAGGTATTCCGCTTCAACCTTTTTATAATATTCCCGTTTTCTAGGTGGAATCCATTGCTGATTCTTGACCAACTCAAGATATTTTTTGTATTCACGGGTGACTTCCAATGTATCCTGATCGACATTCACGCCAAAAGAGTTACCCAGAAAATTCCAGCCGTGAATATCATCAACGTAGCCGTTACCATCATCATCAATGCCGTTATCTGGGATTTCGCCCTTATTGGTCCACAATTTGTTCCTTAAATCTTCGTGATCTATGTCCACACCAGAGTCTAGTACTGCAACGATTATCGGTTGTGGTTTCAATGGTGGAATGACTGAGCCATAAACATAGTCGGCGCCTACACCTTGTACATTGGTGTAGTTCGCTGACATATTGAACCAATCTCCCCGTTGTTCAGAGCTCTGAACCAGTGCTCGCATTGAAAATAATGGAACGGATTTGTCTGACTGGCGAGAGTAATCCTCGATAATATTACCTTTTACATCTTTGATAAAAGGAGAGTTAACCGGAACCGGTTCGACAATGACGCTAGCTGAAACCGACGCTGTAGCCATGATGGCAGCAGCAAGGAATGATAGTTTACATCCATTTTTCATTTTAATTACATCCTATTTAATTATGCGCTCGAAAAGCGCACAAAAAGATAAAATGTAACAGCGAGTAAATCATTCATATAGCCAATAAAATGATGTTGAGATCTCATTATTCTCGAAGTTTATTACTCAAACTTTGAGATAAGTTTTATTGATATAATTAACTTTTAAATCAGGTGGTTAATTATTTGGTCCAGAAAAAAGAGATCTAGATGGTGTGTTCTGAACAAGTGGCCTGCATTACTGTCGATCATTTAAACTGAGGCAATGGGTAAGTAGGTAACGTAAAGAGGTTAGATGATAACTAATACATTGTTTTTATTTAGTATTTAATACGGAATAAAGAGGTGGTATGAGTGCGGTATAGTACTTTAAAATTGAATATGTAAGCAAATGTAAAAATAGTTTCTCAGGCCTTAAATACGTACTAGTGTTCATTATCTTTTTGATATATATAAATAAATAGATGATATCACTAAGGCGGAAAGCTAATTTTGCTCTTTATGGGCCCTAGACGGGACAACATTATTCTTTTATATTCGCCGCGATTTAGCATCAGAATAAGAAAGAGCGTGATGAAAACGTTATTAAAATTCAGTCTATTACTAGCAGGTGTAGGTCTAACGTTGACCGGTTGTCAAACCATTAATCCTGCCAATATCAAAACAACAGCGTCTCCACAAACCATTGCGACTGCACAAAAAGATCTAGCGAATATTAAGCATGTTAAAGTGCTTGATAACGGTGTGATTTACTTTGATGAAAGCGTTTTGGGGACTCGCTACATGTGGGATCCTGCGACTTCGCAAACGGCGAGCTATCGCGTCGCTTGTAAGCAATTACGTGATTTTGTGAAAGCGGGCATGGTGGTTCGAGTTAAACTCGAAGGCCTTGGTGGTACAACGCTAGACTACAACGAACAAACTTGTGAAAGCCAAGCGCCAACGAACGCATAGCGGCTGAGAGTAAGAATATTTCAGTAGAAATCTGAAGAGGGCCTAATTAACTTAGGCCCTCTTTATATGAAGCTATTTAGTGTAGGATTGTGCGATGTTGTTAATTCGCTCATTGGCACGAGTGGCTTCTTCTTGAGCGGATTTTGATGTCGCTTGATTCTTTTGAACCTCAGAAGACAACGAATCAACTTTTTGGCTTAATTCATCAACTTTATTGGTCAAAGCGTCTACTTTTGACGCGGTTTCCGTATCCGTTGCTGCACAACCAGCGAGTAGAAGTACAGAAGAAGCTGCAGCTGCCAGAATGATTTTGTTCATATACTGTTCCTTTGTATTAACTAAGTATCAAAAGTCGCCCTACACATTCTTCATTATATAGTGACGAAATAAAGTGTAGACACTATCCTACAAATGACCCACATTTGAAAAGCCAATTTATCCTAACTATTCAAGTAATACCTCGAATTATTGATTGAAGTCTCATTGCTGAGATGAAATTTTATGTGAAATCAAGGCTTGTATGGTGGCTAAATTAGCGTTTTTTACAGGAGTCTCTCGTTTATAACTTGTATCTTTAACGAAACAACACCGACAGTTTTGGCCTTCTTACATTGGTTGAGGTATTATACGCTGCTTTTTATTAGTCTCTCAGTTGCGCTCGCCTCGCATTGGAGAGTCTATGTGAAATTAACATGATTGAGAAACCTTAATAGAGGAGCATCTTTTGCAATTTAAAGAGTTAGGTTTAGACAACCGCCTACTAAAAAACCTTGACCACTATGCTTTTAAGCAAGCGACGGATATCCAACAGCAAGCCATCCCCGTTGCTATTGCAGGCAAAGACTTACTGGCTTCGTCCAAAACTGGTTCAGGGAAAACCTTGGCGTTTGTTCTTCCTATGCTTCATAAATCGCTAAAGAACAAGGCATTTTCTGCACGCGACCCAAGGGGGTTGATACTGGCACCGACTCGTGAATTAGCAAAACAGGTGTATGGTGAGCTTCGTGGTATGCTGGGTGGCTTATCTTATACGGCAGCGCTTATTGTTGGTGGTGAAAACTTTAATGACCAAGTAAAGGCGCTCCGACGTTATCCAAAATTTATCGTCGCAACACCGGGTAGACTGGCCGATCACCTAGAGCATCGTTCATTGTATATCGATGGCTTAGAGACGCTTATTCTTGATGAAGCAGACAGAATGCTTGATCTTGGGTTTGCAGCTGAGCTAAGAAAAATTCACAAGCTTGCAAATCACCGCAGAAGACAGACGTTGATGTTCTCTGCAACTCTTGATCACGCTGAAGTTAACGATATTGCTTCTGAAATGCTCGAAGAGCCAAGACGTATCGCCATTGGTGTATCGAATCAAGAACACAAAGACATTACGCAGAAATTTTACCTGTGTGATCATTTAGATCATAAAGAAGCGCTGCTGAACCGAGTGCTGGAGGAGGCGGATTACCGCCAGGCGATTATTTTTACTGCCACTCGAGATGATACTGATAGGTTGACAGATAAGCTGAACAAGCAAGGCCTAAAGGCGATTGCGTTGAGTGGGAATTTAAACCAAACCCAACGTAACACGATTATGAGCCAGTTTGAGCGTGGCGTGTTCAAAATCTTGGTCACAACCGATGTTGCCTCACGTGGGTTGGATATTGCGAACGTGACGCACGTGATCAACTTTGACATGCCAAAGCACACAGAAGAATACGTCCATCGCGTTGGCCGAACTGGCCGAGCAGGGAACAAGGGTGATGCGGTATCTTTGGTTGGGCCTAAAGACTGGGCGAGCTTTAAACGGGTCGAAACCTATTTACAGCAAGATTTATCTTTTAGCGCATTTGAAGATCTAAAGGGGAAATTTAAAGGGTTGAAACCGAAGAAACCAAACGCCAAAAAAGGCAAATCAACTGGGCAGCATAAGAAAAACGTAAAAACAAAGCATCAAGCTAAGAAGCCAGTAAAACGCGACAAGAGCTTCCATCAAAATGTGTCAGTGGGTGATGCAGTGTTTATACCTAAAAAGAAAGTGGCTCCGAAAGACGATGAATAAGTAGTACAGTCGATAGCATTTCTACAATTCCTTGTAAGCGGTGTCACCAGTGTGATGCCGCTTTTTATTGCGTATTTACATCCTACAACAAGTGGTTAGAATACTGTTATCGATTCACCTAAAGTGGTCACACTTTACTAACGAAATACAAGGAGGATTCTATGTCTATGTGGTGTTCAGTAACCCCACGTTGTTTTGGCGATCGAGTTCGCTCAAGAGTTTTAGATATCGCGCTGCGATAATCTCGACTTGAGCGAAACATTAAATAACGACGTTCACGTCATTCGAGTACTTTCTCTCAAGCTCACAGGATTATTGTCAGCTCTATGACAACGGCCTTGTATGGCCAAAATTCTTGAGAAAATTATGAGTACTTTATTAACTGCGCAATCCCTTACTCTTTCCTATACGTCAAGCACACTCTTCAGTGGACTCAACTTTACTATCAATAAGTACGACAAAATTGGTCTGATTGGACACAATGGTTGTGGTAAAAGCTCGTTACTAAAACTCTTGGCAGGTACTTTGGAGGCCAGCCATGGCACGGTGGCGAAAGCCAATCACTGCATGATGAGATATGTAGAGCAGCATATTCCCGTATCGCTGCACTCTGCCTCGGTATTGTCCGCGCTAACGGTTCAATTAGCCGATGATGAGCATTGGCGAGCAGAACTTTTGCTTGATGAGCTAGGATTTAATTTATCGGAAAGGGAAATGCCTGTGGCAAATTGCAGTGGCGGTCAGCAGATGAGGCTGTTGCTTGCCCGAGCAATCATACACCAACCTGACTTACTGTTGTTGGATGAGCCAAGTAACCACCTTGATTTACCTTCTCTAATCTGGCTAGAGAAATTTCTTTCGTCATGGAAAGGCAGTTTTGTGATTGTGTCCCATGATCAGATCTTGCTAGATTCGGTAACCAATACGACCTGGATTCTACGTGATCAGTGTCTACACCATTTCTCCATGCCTTGCTCCAAAGCGCGACAAGCTTTACTGGAAAAAGACGAAACCGACAGGTTACGTCATTTATCTGAGCAAAAGGAAATTGACCGCATTGAGAAGAGCGCCAAGCGGCTGGCTGTTTGGGGGCAAGTCTACGATAACGAGGATTTGGCCAGAAAAGCCAAAACCATGATGGCGAGAAAGGAGCGTTTGGAAGAAGAACAAACGGTGTTAAGTCAAGGCGCACCTTGGGTGCTTAAGTTACATGGAGAGGCGTTACCCGCTGATCGCTTGGTAGCAATCAAGCCTTATCATGTGACACCGCCTAATAGCGGTGAGCCACTTTTTGAGATGGGAGAAATACGAATCAAAAGTGGCGACCGTATTGCTGTATTGGGTGGAAACGGTTGTGGAAAATCGACCTTACTTAACCATCTGCATGGAGCATATAACGCAGGTGATTTGACGTCAGTGACGTTTCACCATCGATGTCGTTTGGGGTATTACGATCAGTCACTGCAGCAGCTGCGCGATCAAGATACGCTCAGTGATGCTCTTGTCTCTTTTGGCGCGACCAACTCAGAGCAGTGTAAGCGCGCACTTATTCGAGCAGGATTTGGCTATGAAAGACATCAGCAAACGGTCGATTCACTGAGCGGCGGTGAACGTGCTCGCCTGTTATTTATAGGTTTAACACTTGCTCGTCATCACCTTTTGTTCCTTGATGAGCCGACGAACCATCTTGATATGGAGGGTAAGGAAGAACTCATCCAAACCCTGACTGAGTTTCAAGGTGCTGCATTGTTGGTTAGCCATGACCGTAGCTTGATTGAGCAAAGTTGTAATCGATTTTGGCTAATACAAAATGGCCAACTGGTGGAATATCTTTCAGCGGAGGAAGTGTATTTCCAAATGGCGCTTCAGTACCCGGAAATATTAAATAACGGCGAAAAGGGAAAAGAACAGCCAATGCAGGAGGGGATAGATAGTCCAATATCCACTCAAGATCAGTTACTTGAACGATTGATTGAGTTGGAGTCTTTATTGGAAAACGATCTCAACAGGCGAGCTAAGCATCAAAAGCCAAACTTACAGAAACAATGGCGAGAAGAAATCGACTCGATTAACACGCAATTACAATTGTGAAGAGGAGAATGTAAATATCAAATGCAAAGGCGAATTCAGCCTTTGCATTTTTTCAATAGTGCCTGTCCTTCTTACAATGGTGCCTGTCCCTTTAGCAAACATCAGAAGGTGCGCAGCAAGATCACGTTTTATTAAATGGCCTGTTCCGGCAAATTGACCCTCTGCCGTTTGTACCCTACGTTTTGAAGTAAATGTTGAATATTTGTTCGATAACACGTTGAAATAAAAATCGATTTATTTATCGATACATGCTTCCTCGGAGTATTATACCCCCTTATGAAACAATTCTCCTTGTTGTTAATTCCTCTTTTTTTCGCACCTGAAGCTAGGGCGGCGAGTAACAATGGCAATGTTACTTTTGAGGGCTCCCTTGGCGTGTTAAATGGATCATCAACAGAGTTGGTGTATGAAAGCTCGGGCAGAAAGCTTAGCCAACTTGATTGGGAAATTGAGGATGTGCCAATTATCAAATTGGGTATCATCTGGGACGTCGAGTCAGACTTAACACTTCAAGGACGTATTTGGTCAGTACTCACGAGCAATGGAGACGCTCATATGGAGGACAGAGACTGGCAGGATGCGAATCAATCTTCTCCGACCGATATTTCAATTCATCCTGACACCAAGTTACGACATGCGTTTGAAATCGACTTAAACTCTATCTATTGGTTTGTACAACAAGTCAACTATAAAGTCGGGCTACTCAGCGGTTATCAGTATAACGAATTCAAATGGGACGGAATAGGCGGGACTTTTTCTTACAATAACGGCGCAAATGTTGGTTCTTTTGCCGATGTTGTTGTAATCGATTACAAGCAACAATACAGCGTATTTTACTTAGGTCTCGCTGGAGAATACACCTTGGGATCCCGATCTGAATTTGCCACCTCTGTGAAATGGAGTCCATGGGTATATGCCAAGGATGTAGACAACCACTATTTACGTAATTTGAGGTTTTATGATGACAGTAATGAGCTGTCTAATTTTGTCTCACTGTCAGTTAACTATGGTTATCGCTTTTCTTCTCAAACTAAGATTTACGCTGAATATGTTTACACTAAGTATTTTGAAGCACGAGCGGATACCACAACAGTTAACACCAGCACAGGCGCGACCTCTTTCTCACCAAATGCCGCCGGCTTAGACAATGAACACTCAACGGTCTCTATTGGTTTGAACTATTTGTTTTAGTTCGTATACGGGACAGGCACTAAAAAATAGCCAATGTGGGGTAATGTGGGGTATAGGGGACAGACGCCTAAATGTGGCCAAAGTATGACTTTTAATGTTGTGTGTAGCATGTTGACTTCTCTTTGATTTCTTTTTCTTCACCACTTTGCAAACTATTCAATATCCAATACGAAATACGGAAGTGAATAGAATGACCACTGCGCGAAAGCAATTGATTTGCCTTGAATCTACCGCCTATTACCATTGCGTATCGCGTTGCGTGCGTCGCTCTTATTTATGCGGTGAAGATGAGTTAACAGGGAAGAGCTACGAGCATCGGAGAGCTTGGGTTGAAGAAAAAATCTATCAACTTGCGGATATCTATTGTGTGGATATCTGCGCCTATGCTGTGATGAGCAATCATTACCATCTCGTCGTTTATCTCGATAAGGAGGGAGCTGATACCCTGACGAAGTTGCGGGTTGTACAACGATGGGGACAAAATCATCGCCTACCATTATTGGTTGAGCGCTGGTTGCGTGGTGAGGTGAGTAACCAAGCTGAACGAGAGTCGGTAGAGATCTTAATTGAAGAGTGGCGTAGACGACTCTACAGCCTCAGTTGGTTTATGAAAGAGCTGAATTTTTATATCGCTTGCCGAGCGAACCAAGAAGACGGATGTAAAGGCCATTTTTGGGAAGGTCGTTTCAAAAGCCAAGCGTTGATGGATGAACAAGCTTTGATAGCGGCTATGGCGTACGTAGATCTAAACCCAGTGCGAGCAGGAATTGAAGAAATGCCAGAAACTTCTGCACACACATCGATAAAGGCACGGGTTAGCGCTTTAAAGCGAGACCAGGCATTTGTGTCAGGATTAGCCGACTTCATAGGCAATAAAAATAATGAGCAGATAAAAGGACTTCCTTTCCGTCTCATCGACTACCTAACGTTGGTGGATTGGAGCGCTCGTCAATATCGAGAGGGGAAAGCTTCTCTTAAAGAGAGTACTCCCTCTATCTTGAATCGGCTGAATTTAACCACCAAGCAGTGGATGCTAGCCTGTACACAATTGGAGAAAGCCAGAGCTAGCTCGATTGGTTGCGCACGCAGTCTAGCAATGCAAAAGCGGCAAACGAGCCGGAAACGTATCCATTCGTTTTGTTTGGATGGCTAGGTGGTAGTCTCAATACAGCTTAATGAGCAAGTTCTTCTCTAGAAAGCGCCCGATATTTCATGCTTTAACTAATTTATCTTCAGTAACAATTCAGTAAATAGCTCTGATTTCGTTGAGCTATGTCCTAGCCCAAAACAACTCATAAATTCGACGCTACTCAGTGCTGGTGCTGTACTTTTGATCTGATATTTAGGTGAGTGTCCTTATAAGGCCTATACCAAAGAAAAGTGTGTGTCCTCTTTTGGCATGGGATGGAAGGTGTATGTCCTTTAATAAGCTTTGAAGGTGTATGTCCTTTTAAAAAAGGAGCGCTCCTTATTTATAAAAAAGTTAATAAATTCATATTGTTGCGTAATTTTTATATATGCATTATGTTACATTTTCGTTTAGAACATCAAATTTATCAATGTGCATTAACTTGTTAAATAAAAAGGAAAATATAAATGACTAAAGTTAAAAGTTACAGCGGAGTCGAATTTTGCAATTAGAACAACAAACCACAGCTCAAACACCCAAGCTGATTCGAAGCCAAGTATTCAATGTTACAACGATCACTTTTCTAGGCCAGTTCGCATCTTATGCAATTATATCGGTCTTTATTCTGTTTTTAACCCTGCCGGTGGTGAAAGATGGATTGGGGATGACAGAATCTCAAGCGTACGAGTTCATGGGGGTTACTCAAGCGATGGGGTATCTAATGCCATTCATAGGTGGCATGATTATCGATAGATACCTAGGTATCCGCCGTGGTATCACATGGGGTGTCTCTCTATTAGCTATCGCTTACGCTCTTGTTTATGTGGGCAGCAGTTACGTGCACGTATTTGGTACTCAGGCTTTCATCTTGGCTTACGCACTAGTGCCAGTTGTTAATGCTCTGGTCATGTCTCCCTCTTCGGCATTGGTCAGTCGAATCTATAAAGACGATGATGTTGGTAGCAAGTCTGGAATGACATATTACTACATGGCAATCAACGTAGGCTCGCTCATCGGTATCGGGCTTGCACCTATGTTGATGAACAGCCACCTTGGCGTGATGTCAGTTCTGGCTTTAGTTGTGGTAGGTAAGGCCTTAGCGGCTATGAACTTCATCGTTAAACGTAAGCTCTACGACAACGTAGTAGATAATATGGATAAATCGAAAATGACGTTAAAACGTCTTATTCCGGTTTTAGCTTTTTTGGTCATTGGTTATTTGGTGACTTATGTTACTTTCCTTAAGCCGCATCTAAGCACTTATCTGATTGGGCTCGGTTGTACGGTAGGTATCCTGTTGTTCTGTGCACGAACCATGATGCTAAAAGGCGTGGATAGAACCAAACAACTGGTAGCGGCCTTTTTGATACTTGTTGCTATCGTTTTCTTTGTTCTATATAACCAAATGGCGACAACCATGGTTATGTTTATCAAGAATAACACTGACTTGAAGATATTGGGCGTCAAACTGGAGGCAGCTCAGTTCCAAATGATCAATCCTATCATCATCTTAGCAGTAGGTAGCTTGTTGCCTCGTTTCTATAGGAAATTTAAAGGGTTCACTATTCCTTATCAGTTTTCAGTCGGCGTGATTTTAGCTGGATTGGCGATTCTAGTCCTTTGGCTAGGGGCTGAATCTGGTTACGCGACAGGCATTTCTAGTGGCAACTATGTTGCACTCTCCTACTTATTAATCACCATAGCAGAGCTTTTTGTTAGTGCGGTTGGCCTATCTATGATTGGTCTGTACTGTCACCCAAGAATGATTGCCTTTGCGATGGGGGCTTGGTACTTGGCGTCATCGATGTCAAATTTGATTTCTGGCCAGCTTGGTAAGCTCGTAGCTGTAGCGCATGGCACAGATAAACTGTCTTCCATCCATAACTACGGCGACTACTTTTTGAACATGAGCCTCGTGGCATTTGTAACTGGCGTGGCTCTTTGGTTTGTCATGCGTTATTTACAAAACTCCCTTCGCAATAAAGGCATTGCCATCGTCTAGAGGTTCCGCCCTCCTTTCTAAGGAGGGCCTATTTTGGGGATATTATCTCAGCATACTGGAATAGACTTGCAAGCCTTTTTCGGTAAGCGAATAGACTCGTCCTTGTTCTTTTTCGACCAGGCCACAATTGACCAGTTGTTTGAGGTGAAAGTTGAATTTGGTATGGTCCTCCACACCGACAACGCGGCACAAATCCATAAATTTCAATTTACGGTGTGCTTTCAGCTGTTTGACCGCCATTCGCCGAATTGGGTTGGATAAGGCATTGAATATGAGATCGTCACTTCTTTCATCTATAGGTGTTTTGGGCGCGCGCTCCGCGTGTACCCGCTTTAATGTGATGGATAAAGTCGCGAGATTAAACGGTTTGGTAAGGAACTCGTCCGCGCCTTTTTTCATTGCATCAACCGCAATATCGACCGTTGCAAATGCTGTGGTGATAATGACCCCCATATTAGGGTGAAGTCGCCTTAAGGTGCTCAACGCTTCAATGCCTGTCATGCCAGACATGACCACATCAAATAGAGCAATATCAAAATGGTCATTTGCGGCTGCATCGAGTGCGTCTTCTGCATTGGTGTATGCGGAAACGTCGAATGATTCTAAAGTCAGCGCTTCAATCAATACTTCTCTTAATTGTTCATCGTCTTCAGCGAGAAGCAGTTTCAGTGTCATTAGATTTCCCTTGGTATTTGAATTTCAACGGTCAAGCCACCTTCACTGTTGGACAGTGTGAACGTACCGTTATGTTGTAAAATAATTTGTTTGGCAATGGCTAATCCCATTCCGGTGCCTTCTCCTTTCGGCTTTGTGGTAAAAAAGGGTTGTGTCGCTTTATCTATCAAACTTATTGGTAATCCGCCTGCATGATCGACCACTCGCACCGTTGCATTAAGCTTATCTTGGTGCCCTTCGACGCGTAGATATTTTTTGCTCGTACTTGCATCAATTGAGTTGGCAATAAGGTTACTAACGACTTGCTCTAGTAAACCTTCATCACCAAGAATTATAAGATCACGGTCTACATCCAAATCAACGTGAAAATCAGTGAGTCGATATTGGTTGAGTGAAAGTGAAGATTCGATAATGGCGTGTAAATACACGGGTTTTCGCTGTAGAGGCTTGTGGTGAGCGTAACTTAGCACCTCTTGGCTGATTTCTGCAGCGCGAGATAGCCCATAGCGAATTCTATCCAGCTGCCTTAGACAGTCTTCATTCTCAGGCACTTGATTAGCCAGTAAATCGCAGCTCATCATCGCGCTACTGATTGGCGTTTTGATCTCGTGGGCCACTGCTGAAGTGAGTTCGCCTAATTCTTTTAGCTTAGCGTCTTGCAAAGACTGGTTGAGTGCGCCTTGCAGCTGTTTGTCTCTTTCGTCATCAAATATTCTCAATGCATACCATAACGTCACCAGTAGGGCAGCAGCAGAAAAGACGCGCAGTGTTAACACCCATAATCCCAGTTCCGTAGTAAAGATGCCAGATGAGACTCCGTAAGTTATCAGTGCTAGCCCAGTTAACTTGAACGGGATCGATGAGCCGTGTCCATCAAACTCCAGTGAAATGGCGTAGTTGTACAGAGCACAGCCTGCCAGCAAACTTGCGCCGAAACTGAAAATAAGCCGTATCTGTATTTCCGTGTGGTGGACAAAAAAAGTAAAGCTTTCATCTGAGTAACGCAAAATAATATTCACCACGAATAGGGTTAATACTGCGATAACCAAGGTCCTCACCCAGGCTTTATAGCGCCAACTGGTGAGAGCTACCAATTTCCAAGCGAAAATGCCTAAAACAATGTAAGAAAGCCATAATTTTAGCAGTTTAAATAAAGTTAAAGCTGGGGATGGAAAAAACTCATGTTGATAAATAAGCAGGTATAACTCAGACCACTCGTGAATGGCATGAATGAGCCCAAACGCAGCAAAAATCGGTAAAGCTGAGGCGAGACGGATTTGGCTATATGCTAAGTTTCTGAATAGTATGGCGAAAAATATGGCGAAAAACATCAGGCCATAAAGCAGGTAAATTTTGAAGATAACTAGCATATCCATACGGCAAGTCTAATCGACACTGAGTGTAACATCAATATCCGTATGACTCTCGATAACGATAGGAAAGTGATATTACTGTTGATGCATACATTCGTCAGGATTGATTAATTCTCGGCTTTTTGTGAAGTTTTCTTATCAGAAATTAAGGGGTGTCGATAATTGTTGTTCACTACCAGAGGGTTTTAGCTCATCTTTCATAAATCTGTCATATTGAATTTCTAATCTCCGTCTCGTCAGCTGACCAAATGCCAGCTGGCCATATAGAAAAGACATCATTTTCTTTAGTTTTACTTGAACACTAAAACTAACTCGGTCTGCATGAACATGTGAAGAAAAACGTTCATTTGGCCGAAAAACCAATGAAACTATATCCGGAGATATATTGTGAAACTTATCAAATCAGCTCTAGTATCATCGTTAATGGCTGCAGCATCTTTTGGTGCTTGTGCTCAAACTACGATCAATGGTGCTGGTAGCACATTCGCTTACCCAATTTATACAAAATGGGCAAAAGAGTACGCCAAAGATACGAATGTTCAAATTAACTATCAAGGTGTTGGCTCGGGTGCGGGTATTAGAGCTATTGAGTCGAAGACAGTAGATTTCGGTGCAACTGATGCTCCATTAACGGCAGCGCAACTGAAAGAGAAGCATTTAGTTCAGTGGCCAGCAGTAATGGGTGCGACAGTAATGGCCATCAACGTACCAGGTATCAAGCCGGGTGAGCTAAGACTAAGTGGTCCAGTTATTGCTGACATTTACCTAGGCAAAATTAAGAAGTGGAATGACCCTGCGATTGTTGCACTGAACAAAGAAGCCATCAAAAAAGGTGAGTTCAAGCTTCCAAATCACACAATATACGTTGTTCACCGTTCTGACGGCTCAGGCACAACATTTAACTTCACAGAATATCTTGATCAAGTGAGCCCAACTTGGCACAAGAAGATTGGTTTCGCTAAATCGGTAAGCTGGCCAAAAGAAGCCATTAACCTAGGTGGTAAAGGTAACGCTGGTGTGGCTAACGACGTCACTCGCACTCCTTACTCTATCGGTTATGTTGAGTACGCTTACGCCAAAGAAACAGGGCTGACGTATACGGCAATGAAAAACCGTGACGGTAAGTACCTAGAGCCTTCAATGAAGACATTCCAAGCTGCTGCATCTAACGCTGACTGGAAACACGCTCCTGGTTACTACTTGCTACTAAACAACCAGCCTGGTGCTGAGTCATGGCCAATGACTGCAGCGACCTTCATCTTGGTTCAAAAAGATCCGAAAAACCCAGAAAGAACTAAAGACGTCATTAAGTTCTACAACTGGGCATACAGCGAAGGTTCTAAAGCTGCTGAGTCACTATCGTATGTACCAATGCCACAAAACCTAATCAACATGGTTAGAAAAACATGGCAAAACGACATTACTCACGACGGCAAGCAAGTGATAACCGCTAAAACGCTAGCGAGTACAAAGTAATAACCTGAGCTTAAACGCCTCTATTCATTCGGCTAATGAGCCTGAGTGAATAGGGGTGACTAAATTATTATGACGACAACGACATTCAAAAATAAAGTCAATGGGGATTCAATTTTCAACAAATTGAGTCTTTCTAGCGCTTTAATTATATTTCTAGTCTTGGCTGGATTGGTGGTTTCACTGTTTCACGGTGGATGGCCAGCATTTGAAAAATTCGGTCTAGGCTTTATTTACAAAAGTGAATGGGACCCAGTAGGCGGCCACTTTGGCGTTGCAGCTGAAATTTACGGCACTCTGGTATCTTCTTTCATCGCCATCATTATTGCCGTTCCGGTTTCCCTAGGGACAGCCATTTTCTTAGCCGAGCTAACGCCTAGCTGGATCAGTGAACCTGTAGGTAAAGCGATTGAACTGCTTGCAGCGGTGCCGAGCATCATTTACGGCATGTGGGGGCTATTCGTGTTTGCACCTTGGTTTTCCAATGGCTTCCAAATGTGGGCAACCGAGCATTTAGCGACGCTGCCTGTCATTGGTCCCTTATTTGATGGTCCGCCAATTGGTATCGGTTTGCTCACCGCAGGCATCATTTTATCCATCATGATTTTGCCAATCATGACTTCATTGGCGAGAGATTCTTTGTGCTCCATCCCCAATGTTCTGCGAGAAGCTGCCTACGGTACAGGGGCGACTCACTTTGAGGTCATCACTAAGGTGCTCATCCCGAAAGTCAAAAATGCCATTGTTAGCGCAGGCATATTGGGCTTAGGGCGTGCATTAGGCGAGACAATGGCGGTCGCTTTTGTGGTCGGTGGCTCGGCAAACATTACTGAATCACTATTTATGCCTGCGAGCACGATCTCATCGACAATCGCACAACAGTTTGGTGAAGCGACAGGCACTATCTATATTTCTTCTTTGATTGGTTTAGGTGCAGTACTTTTCGTTATCACCTTTATTGTCATGGTCTTAGCTAAGCGCTTATTGAGGGATTCATGATGAACACGAGAAAACTGAAAAATCTATTATTTTGGTGCTTTTGCTCCGCGTCTGCGCTGTTAGGTGTGTTTATTGTATTGAATATTCTGCATACCTTAGTGCTGGATGGTTGGAAGGGAATCAACTGGGCGGTATTTACCGAGTTGACGCCAGGCCCAGGTGAGGCCGGTGGATTGAAAAACGCGTTAATCGGCAGTCTGATGATCACCTTTGTCGGTATTGTCATCGCGGCACCAATAGGTGTGTTGGCAGGAACATGGCTTGCAGATCAAGATAAGTCTAATCGCCTTGCAGAATACGTGCGTTTTCTAAATGGTATGTTGATGAGCGCGCCATCGGTATTGGTTGGCCTATTTGTATACGCAATTATCGTGGTACCAACGGGAGGGTATTCTGGTTGGGCAGGGGCCATCTCTCTGGCTGTGTTGGCGCTGCCAATGATTGTCTCTTCTACGGAGGAAATGCTAAGGCTCGTACCACCAACCCTAAAAGAAGCGGGTTCCGGTGTAGGCGCACCTAAGTGGCGTGTCATCACACAATTGAGCTATCGAGCAGCGGCACCGGGCATCATCACTGCGATTTTACTTTCGATTGCCCGTATTTCCGGCGAAACCGCCCCCTTACTGTTCACATCAATGAACAGCAACTTTATGTCAAAAGACATGAGCCAACCAATGGCTAACTTGCCAGTGACAATCTATCAGTTTGCGATGAGCCCATATACATCGTGGCAGCAACTAGCATGGGCTGGTGCGCTGATAGTGACAGTCTTTATTTTGATAATGAATATACTGGCGACTCTGTTGCCTAAGATGATGAAAGCGAGAAAAGCATGAATATCTCAGCAGCAGAAGTAATTAGCGAGAGCGAAATGACAACAATGACTATGAACCTAGCGTCAAATGATGAGGTAGCTCATCCTAAACATCGCATGGAGATCCAAAACCTCAGCTTTTACTACAAAAAAGGAACTAAGCCAGCACTAAAAAATGTTTCAATGCCGATTTATAAAAACCGCGTCACCTCGCTAATTGGACCATCGGGGTGTGGAAAATCGACATTACTTCGCACGATGAACAGAATTTACGATCTATACAGTAGCCAATACGCTGAGGGTGAAATCCTGTTAGATGGTAAAACGATTTTCTCGAAAACGGACGTCAACGATCTGCGCTCTAAAGTCGGTATGGTGTTCCAAAAACCAACGCCGTTTCCAATGTCCATCTATGACAACATGGCGTTTGGTCTAAAACTACAAGGTAAATCCAAAGCGGAAATCAAACAAAAAGTCGAATCAGCACTTAAGCGTGCTCACCTTTGGGAAGAGGTAAAAGACAAGCTTAATGCCGATGCCAATGGACTGTCTGGTGGTCAGCAGCAACGCTTGTGTATTGCGCGAACTATCGCATTAGAGCCAGAGGTGATTTTGATGGATGAACCAACGTCAGCGTTGGACCCCATTGCGACAGCCGCTATTGAAACCTTGATCACCGAGTTAAGAGATAAGTTCACCATTGTTATCGTGACGCACAACATGCAACAGGCGGTACGTATCTCGGATTACACTGGCTTTATGTATCTTGGTCAATTAGAAGAGTTCGGCGTAACCGAACAACTATTCGAGAACCCGACTAGAGATAAGACACGACAATATATTTCGGGTGATTTCGGTTAATCGCTTTTCGCTAATAGTTAAGCTCACGTCTCCTTGTAAAAATCTGTCGTCATAGCAAGGAGGCGTTCTTCTTAAAATGGCCGCTGTCTCAGTTTGGGTAAGCGGCCATTTTTTATGTTTTCTCTATAGCCAAGTGACTTCAAGATGCAGGGTACGCAGCAATGTGACTAACATTTAAATATTGAATGCGTATCTCGTTAATCTGTTCATGATTATTATCTTTGTCATCCATCCTTCAATCAAATGAAACATAAATGTCACATAGCTCACTTACAGTGGCACCGTTCAAGTAAAACTGACGGTACTTTAACCGCTAAAGGAAAATGTGATGAAAAAGACAGTGATCGGTGCAATTGCACTCTTCAGTGCTATGACTATAACCCCAGTTTCTGCGACGGAAACCATTTCTGCAGTAGGGTCAAGCAGTGTGACACCCCTAATGGAAGTGTTCTCGGAAACTTACAGCAAAGAACACCCCGATGTTTATATTGAGGTTCAAGGGCCTGGTTCTTCTGCTGGTGTAAAAGCGGCGAAAAATGGTTCTGCGGATCTTGGTATGTCTTCACGCAACCTAAAATCTTCTGAAAAAGAGCCCAGCTTGGTCGAAGAAGTGATTGCACGTGACGGAATCGCTGTCGTTGTCAATCCTAGTAACGAGTTGAAAAACCTTTCTGCAGAGCAAGTCACTGCCATTTATAAAGGTGAGGTGACCAACTGGAAGCAAGTCGGTGGAGCAGACAAACCCATCGTTGCTGTGACTCGTGACACGGCGTCCGGTACGCGCGGCGCTTTCGAAGACATCATGAAGCTTAAGCGCAAAATTGCTGGCAAAAAAGTGTCTGCAATTTCACAACGCGCTCAAGTCGCCAGTGGCAATGGTGCGCTGAAAACCATGGTTGCGTCTAACCCATATGCCATTGGCTATATCTCACTCGGTACGGTTGATAGCTCGGTTCACGCCCTATCAGTGGATGGAACACCCGCCACGGTAGCGAATGTGAAAAATGGCAGCTACAAAGTCGCGCGACCATTTTTAGTGTTGTACAAGCAAGGTCAACCTTCTCCCGAAGCTGAGAAGTTTTTAACATGGATGCTTTCTCCGCAAGCTCAAGAAATTGTCACAAAAAAAGGCTACATTTCAGTCAACTAAGTCATCTTCAACTATATTAAATTTTGCTCAGCTCCAATTTGGGCTGAGCGCTTTATGTTCACTTCGACATGTCGTTGTAATGCATCGAATAGTGAGAGCTTTATATGACCATCGCAACAAATAGTGACAAGTTTATGGATACTCGAGCGACACCACTTAGGAAAAGGGGTTTGCGAGAGAAAAAGCGCGTCGATTGGAAAGAGCGCCTTTTTCACGGAATACTATTAACCAACGCTATCGTCGGTATCGTATCACTGGCTGTGATCGCATACTTTATCGTAATGGAGAGTATTCCCGCATTCCAAGAAGCGGGTATTTTAGGTATTGTTTGGGGTCAAGACTGGTTGCCACCTGCTTTATATGGCGTGGCCACCATGATCGTGGCATCTGTGGTTTCCACGCTAGGAGCGGTTGTCGTTGGCGTGCCCATCGGTGTGCTAACAGCCATCTTTATCGCCGAAGTAGCGCCCAAGCGAGTCTCCGATATAATCCGCCCAGCGGTTGAACTGCTGGCTGGTATTCCTTCCGTTGTTTATGGCTTTTTTGGTCTTGTTATCATCGTGCCATTGATACAACAGACCTTCAATGTTCCTGCTGGCAACACGATCTTAGCTGGGATCATTGTTCTAGGTATCATGATATTACCCACCGTAATCACGGTGTCGGAAACGTCTATTCGAGCAGTGCCTCGCTCTTACAAAGAAGGCTCGCTCGCGTTAGGTGCTTCCAAAATATACACCATCTTTAAGCTGTTGGTGCCTGCGGCCCGCTCTGGAATTATGACCGGTATCATTTTAGGTATCGGGCGAGCGCTTGGTGAAACCATGGCCATTATTATGGTGATGGGCAATGCGCCCGCCATGCCACAAGGTATCTTAGATTCGGCAAGAACGTTAACGGCAAATATTGCGATTGAAATGTCGTACGCCAGTGGTGTTCACGCCAACGCTCTGTATGCAACGGGTGTAGTTTTGCTGGCGTTTATTATGATACTCAACGCTACGTTACTTTATCTAAATCGTGAGAAGGCGAGGTAATGACCATGGATAAAGCCAAGCTCAAACGTACCAGAGAGTTTCAAGACAAACTATTAAATGGTTTTGTTTGGCTCGCAGCTGGTGCCACCGTCGGTTTACTGTTTTGGATTATTTGGTACATATTGTCCAATGGCTTGCAGCACGTAGATTGGAATTTCATCACAGATATTTATACCCGTACTGGTGATGAACAAGGGATTTTTCCAATGATTGTCGCAACGATTTATATGGTGCTTGCGTCAATCGCGGTTGCAGCGCCACTTGGAATCATGACGGCGATCTATTTGACTGAGTATGCCAAGGTGGGCAGCCGTTTGGTCAAAGTGATCCGTTTTTGCACCGAATCACTAGCAGGTATCCCATCGATTATATTTGGTTTATTTGGTATGACATTTTTTGTCGCCATTTTGGGGCTCGGGTTCTCAATCTTATCTGGTGCGCTGACCTTAAGCATTCTGATACTGCCTGTGATAATTCGTACCACCGAAGAAGCGTTAATGGCGGTCCCGCAAACCTATCGCGAAGGATCTTATGGCTTAGGTGCTTCTAAGCGTTATACCGTCTGGCGGTTGATATTGCCAAGCGCGATGCCAGGTATTTTAACTTCGGTGATTTTAAGTATTGGACGTGTCATCGGAGAGTCGGCGCCAGTCTTTTTAACGGCAGGCATGGTGGCACGAATTCCCGAGTCACTGCTCGACTCAGGCCGAACACTGACTGTCCACCTATACAAACTCACCACGGAATTGTTTACCGTTGATGAATGGAATCAGGCATATGGCACTGCTACCGTCCTGATTGCGCTTGTTTTACTGATTAATATGGTGACCAAGTTAATCGCGAGAAAACTCAATACTGCAACCTACTAGCAGTGGACAAGAGAACAAGACAATGAACAAATTTGATATTGAAAATTTAGATCTATTTTATGGTGATAATCAGGCACTGAAAGCGATTAACTTGCCTATTCCCAACCGCCAAGTCACCGCGCTAATTGGTCCATCTGGTTGTGGAAAATCAACATTATTGCGCTGCTTAAATCGTATGAATGACCTAATTGAAGGCGTGAAAATAACGGGTAAGCTTGAAATGGATGGCGAGGATATTTACGGCAATATTGATGTGGCCGATCTTCGTATTAAGGTGGGCATGGTGTTTCAAAAACCCAATCCATTTCCGATGAGTATTTATGAAAATGTGGCTTATGGACTGCGCGCTCAAGGTATTAAAGATAAAAAGCATATTGATGATGTGGTTGAGCGTTCCTTAAAAGGAGCGGCGCTTTGGGATGAAGTGAAAGATCGGCTGAAAACCCCGGCGTTTGGGTTATCGGGTGGTCAGCAGCAGCGTTTATGTATTGCTCGAACAATAGCCATGGAACCCGACGTTATTTTAATGGATGAGCCAACATCGGCGCTTGACCCAATAGCCACGCATAAAATCGAAGAATTGATGGAAGAGCTTAAAAAGAACTACACCATAGTGATAGTGACGCACTCCATGCAGCAAGCTCGTAGGATATCAGATCGAACCGCGTTTTTTTTAATGGGTGAGTTGGTTGAGCATGACGACACTCAAATTATTTTTTCGCAGCCACAAGATGACCGAACTCAGGGTTATGTGAACGGAGAGTTTGGCTAACTTGGTTGCGAAAGTGGAGGAATTATAACTATAAGCGATGGTATTTTTGCCCCTTTTAAAAAGGGGCTTTTTTTGTTGGATTATTATCAGCTTAACCTTGTGTCATAGTGACTAGTTGCTCAATATGTCGTGCTGAACTCTTGCGCGGGTTATATTTATGCAATATATATTAAAGAATAATTATAAGTAACGAGGATGGCTAGTATGACTCAATTAATGGACCAAGGAGCGGAGAAGCCGCAATCGTCAGATTTTCACTCAGGTGAAGCCTCAGCACACGATAAAGAAGCGCTTAATGAAAGTCACGTGGTGAACGGTGAAGATGCGTTTGCTCAGGTAAATGCAATGAGCGACATGGCCTATAACATTTCAACGCCGACCGGAAAAACACTAAGATGTCGCTCTAAATATATCGGCATGCATTCCAACAACTTGCTTTTTATTGAAAGCCCAGTGGTTACGCCTCAAGAGTTTGCGGTATTTTTCCAGCGAGGTTTTCCGATTAAAGCATGTGCGATTTCTCAAAAAGGCGAAGGCGCTAGAATTTATTTCAAAAGTAAAATTGAGTATGTCGTGCAAGCTGGACTCAATAGTATTGTCATTGTCTCTTTACCAAGCGCAACTCAAGTCGATTACAACTTGCGCTCTGAAGCTCGGCTGGAAATTGCGCTGGAGGGCATTTTGGAGCCAGAAGAGAGGAAATTTCTTTGTGAAATCCGCGACATTTCGGCGAATGGATGCCAAATTGTCGTGAGCAGAACCGCGAATGAATATAAAGTGGGCAACCACATTGAGTTACAGATCTTGTCTGACAATAGCCCAGTCGTGCAAGGGGTAATAAAAAATAAAAAACGCTCTAACCAATACTGGAAATATGGTGTGCAGTTTGAAGAGACCTGTCAGGAGACCTCGATTGAATTGGTCGAAAAGTTGCGCTTTGATCAATCGATCCATAAATATCTTTTATAATCTTGTGGTTTATCGTTAACAAAAATCTGAAAATCCGTTTATATCACTAAACCCGCAGCAAATAAGATTGACGAAATAGGGCGTGCGTAGACAATATTAGGGTCTAATATATGTTACTAATTACAAAATTATAATTTGCCTGATCCTACTATGAAAATTATTGCTGTTACTGCGTGCCCTACTGGTATTGCCCATACCTATATGGCCGCAGATTGTTTACGTAAAGAAGCGCAAAAGCGCCACATTAGCCTAAAAGTCGAAACTCAGGGCGCGATGGGTATCGAAAATCCTCTTACCTCCAACGACATTGCTCAAAGCGATGTTGTACTCATTGCTTCCGATGTTGAAGTGGAACAGGCCGATAGGTTTACCAACCGCAAGGTTCTGCATGCTTCTATTGAAGAGGTATTGACCAGTGTGGGATCCGTGTTAGAGCGCTGCCTAACGGTATGATTGCCAGTCGAGTGACGTTTTACGTTGCCAATCAGGGGATCCCTGGTTGGCAGCTGAATGAGTTAAAAACTATTGCGGGTTTGTTTCGCTCCGTCATCGTTCTGACCAACTTATCTAGAGGTAAAGAAGCTAACGTTGAGCAGAGTTTAAAGGCAATGAGCGTCAAAAACTGTGCTGGAGATTTGTGCCAATTGGTGATTGAAGGGCTCGACGCAGAGCTCGCATGTATGGTGTTTAGTGAGTACTTTTCCGAACATCATCATTTGATTGCTACGACACATAGCCAAAAGCGTATGGCAAAGGAAGATTTTCGCCAGCTTCCTTTTGAAAAGTTAGCGGTGCCCACTCGTTGGTCATTTGTTGATGAAGGTGCGGCGAGCAAAATAGAAGTGCTCACCTGCGCGGCATTGCAGACTAACCCCCAGTTCGCCGATGAGTTATTAGCAGCATTACAAGCGCGAGAAGCGATTTCTTCTACCTTAATCAGCGATCGGATAGCCTTACCGCATATTATCCACGATAAGGTGGATAAGCTCACTCTCGTCGTTCACCACACCAATTGCGTTGTGCCATGGGCAGATGAACGACCCAACCCAGAAATTATTATCACTTTGTTGGTGCCAGTGACCAAGGAAAGAGATATTTTGCTCGCTTGTACACGATTAACTCGTTGGCTACTAATCGAAGAAAATCAACGTCATTTACTGAATAACAATGATGAATTCCTCATCAAAGTAATCTTATATCATGTGATGGCGAGTTATACGCCAATGTGAGAATTGGCACGGTATTCACTAGGGGTAACGCCCGTTTTCGCTTTAAATACTCTAAAAAAGTAATTCACGTCTTGAAAGCCGCAACGAGTGGCCACTTCAGCCAGCCTAAAATCGTAACGTTTGAGCATAAATTTCGCTCTATCAATCCTTACCCAAGAAATATAATCAGCCAGCGTCATATGTCCTTGTTTGCGAAACATGCGTGACAAATGGTTAGGGGATATATTGAAGCGATTGGCAATATTACTTCGGGTAATGGAGCGATGAAAATTTTCTTGTATATAAATGCATATGCCTTGATATAAATCCTCTCCACGATTGTGAGTCGCATTACTTGGCTGATCTAGGATACTGCTACAGTAATGCAGTAGTGCTAGAAGTAGATGCTCATCCATTGGCTGTTTATTGGTTTCACGGGCTAATGCGTTTATGGCTTCTAAAATATGATCGATAGCATGGCCTGTCCTTGTTGGTACGCTGTGTTTACGTACGTCTGTAAACCCCTCTTGCCCCTTTTTTTTCCCTACTAAGCTAAAACCTAATTGTCGTCGGCCAAACAGAAGGCTTAGCACTAGACAAGATTCTTGCCAATGCGGTTTATTCCAACAGTTTGGTGGAACGTATAGCGCATCACCTTGAAGAATATTCACTGTACTAATGCCGTGGTCTTGATCTTCAATTTCATTGATGTAGGTTCCCCTGAGTACTAATTCAAGACGTGGAAAATTCACTTGATAGCTAAATGGTGGAGGTGTGGAATGATCACCACCAAACCAAATGCGATTAAAATTACTTCTATCCCTGAGTGATGTTTCAATGATGTCTTTAAAACTGTCCATTGACTTACCCCCTGAATTTACTGCTAATTAGTGAGTCTTTAACTGGTACTTATGTCCAATTCTAAATTTTGTTTATGAGTATTGGAATATGAGAAAGTAACAAAGTTTTACAGAATTTAAAACTAACTATTTGAAATTTAATGATTAAATATTATTCGTTAAAGGATTTTAGTTATTGACAGAAGTAAGACTAAGATCACGTTTATATAACAATGTTACAATAATCCAGTAAATGCATTATTACTGCACTATTGCTTCTCGCTATATTGCTACAAAATAAATTCGAAAATTTAATAGAAATAAAGAAATTTATATGCCTGAGTGACTGGGGCAAGAATAACGTTTACAACTATTCCAAATATAGGTGGGACAAATGATCACTCAATTAATTAATGAGAATTTGATTAATTTGAATCTCAAAGCAACGAGCAAGGATGATGTGTTTAAAGAATTGATTGAGATTCTTTATCAGCAAGGTCGCATCAATAACAAAGAACATTTTTTGGCGGACGTGCTTGCCCGCGAAGAGCTGGGTAATACAGGGTTTGAAGATGGCGTTGCACTACCGCACGCCAAAAGTGCGGCAGTGGTTGAACCTGCAGTCGTCATTGGCGTTAGCCAGTCTGGTATTGAATATGGTGCAGAAGATGGTTTGCCATCGAAGCTGTTTTTTATGATTGCTTCTCCCGACGGTGGTGCCAACCATCATGTGGAAGTGCTCGCTGAGTTGTCCTCTAAGCTGATCGAAGAGGGCTTTATACAGCGTTTTCTCAATGCCACTGATGAGGGGGAAGCGCTTGAGTTGTTGCTTGCCAAAGATCAAACTGAGCACGCTGAACCATCAGAAGAAAACGGTTTTCTGATTGGCGTGACAGGCTGTCCGGCGGGTGTGGCCCATACTTATTTGGCGGCAGAATCACTCGAGAAAGGCGCTGCGGAGCTAGGGTACAAAATCAAAGTAGAAACGAATGGCTCTATTGGTGTTAAAAACAGTCCTACCACGGAAGAAATTGCCAATGCCGACGCCATTATTGTGGCTTGCGATAAGCAAGTGGATATGGCACGATTTGCTGGTAAAAAGCTGATTGAAACAGGCGTTAAAGCACCAATTAAAGATGCCACTGGTGTTATTCAACAAGCGTTAGACGCCAGCCCCTATCAGACTAACGAGCGAAGCCTTGCTTCTAGCGCCACAGATAAGGGGACAGGCACTCGTTCGGAATTATACCGTTATCTGATGAATGGGGTGTCACATATGATTCCATTCGTAGTGACTGGTGGTCTTCTGATTGCGCTATCTCTTGCTATCGGTGGCCAACCCACGCCATCTGGTATGCAAATTCCTCACGGCAGCATGTGGAATAAGGTGTTGGATGTCGGTGTGGTTGCTTTCCAACTGATGATCCCTATTCTTGCAGGCTACATCGCCTATGCGATTGCAGACAGGCCAGCCTTGGCCCCAGGTCTGATCGGTGGCTGGATTGCTAATAACGGTTCGTTTTACGGCGCACATGCTGGCACCGGGTTTATTGGCGCGATCATTGCCGGTTTGCTGGTGGGGTATTTTGTAAAGTGGGTAGCAAGCAGAAATTACCACAAATTTATTCAGCCTCTCGTGCCAATTATGATAGCGCCCATCACAGGTACCTTGTTTATATCAGGCCTATTTATCTTTGTTATCGGTGCACCAATCGCAAGTTTAATGCATTCACTGACAGAGCTTCTCACAGCGATGAGCACAGGTAACGTTGTGTTGTTGGGCATTGTACTTGGTGGTATGGCTGGCTTTGATATGGGTGGCCCATTTAACAAAGTGGCCTTCTTGTTCTCGGTGGGTATGATTGCCAGTGGGCAAACTCAATTCATGGGCGCTATGGCTTGCGCGATACCAGTTGCGCCTTTAGGGATGGCGATTGCAACCGTTATTGGCCGCAAACTCGATATCTTCGAAGAGGCAGAAATTGAAGCGGGTAAAGCTGCTGGCGCAATGGGACTGGTGGGAATATCTGAAGGTGCGATTCCCTTTGCCGCTCAAGATCCTATTTCTGTCATTCCAGCGAATATGATAGGTTCAATGGTGGCAGCAGTTATGGCATTCTCTTTTGGCATTACCGACAGCGTGGCACACGGTGGACCCGTAGTTGCTTTGCTTGGTGCAATGAACAAGCCTGAGCTGGCATTATTAAGTATGCTGGTCGGTGCCATTGTAACAGCGCTTGTTTGTGTCACATTGAAAAAAGTGCGTAAACAGCGCTCGGCGGCACTCGCTGTGGCTTAAAGAAGTCAATTTTTTCGGCCCTCTCTTTTGGGAGAGGGCTAATTTTCTACAACGCGCTAGTGTTCTAGCATATGCTCCTGGTTGAGTCTCTCCCGCAGGCGTAACCAATTGTTGTACTCCCGGTCAGGCATGTTCGGGAGCTTTTTTATTAAGGTGATTTCAAAATGTCGGACGTCCAAGGTTCATGCTTTTATCTCATGCACAATGTCATTCAACATTATGCGTGGGGAAGCACAACATCCATTCAGGAACTATTTGGTATCGAGAACCCAGACCAACAACCCCAAGCAGAGGTTTGGATGGGAGCACACCCAAATGGTTGTTCACAAGTTATTGTTGATGGAACAAAAATCTCACTGGCTGAGCTTATCGAACAAAACAAAGCAGCATTCTTGTCTGACGCTACCAAAGCCAAGTTTGGTCAATTACCGTATTTATTCAAAATCTTGGCAGCAGACAGTGCATTGTCTATTCAAGTTCATCCTAGCAAAACGTTGGCCGAGCAAGGCTATGCAAGAGAAGAAGAGCAGCAGATACCCTTAAAAGCCAGCTATCGGAACTATAAAGATCCTAACCATAAACCAGAGCTTGTCTACGCTCTGACCCCTTATCAAGCCATGAACGGATTTCGTAGTTTCGACAGTATCGTTTCATTATTCAAGCAGGCCAATATCAATGCGATAAAGGATCTGGTTGAAGAGTTTTCGGCAAATGTCAGCTCAGCTGGCTTAGAACGTTTCTTTACAAAGCTACTTTCTTTGCAAGGCGAGGTTAAAGATAAGGCGGTTTGCGAACTTATCACTTACGCCAAAAATCATAGTACATCGACAACAAATAGCTTGATAGTCGAGTTGGCAACGCAATATCCGGGAGACATCGGCTTATTTGCGCCACTCATGCTTAATGTGATTACGCTTAAGCCCGGTGAGGCCATGTACTTAGATGCCTTAACACCTCACGCTTATATCAAAGGAGCTGGGCTGGAAATCATGGCCAATTCCGACAATGTTCTTCGAGCAGGCTTGACACCTAAGCATATGGACGTGGACGAATTAGTTCATTGCACTCGATTTCAAGAAAAGTCGCAAGAATCACTGGTACTTCCGCCCACTGTCGAGGAGGGGGCACAACATTACTCAATACCTGTCAGTGACTTTAAGTTTTCGGTGTACTCGCAATCGAGCCAACGGTTAATTGAGGTGCAAAGTGCTGAAATACTTTTACCGATTGATGATGTGCTGCAATTGAGCCATTCGTCGGGAGAATCGGTCACCATTGAAGTCGGACAATCTGTTTTCATTCCAGCGTATGCCAAAAACTACAAAATGAGCTGCAAAGGCCGAGTGGCTAGGGCGTATAACTGAGGCAAAAGAATTAAAATATATATGATTATAGGGGGGTTGAATGTTGATAGGGTTTGATATTGGTGGCACCAAGATAGAAGTGTGTGTCCTCGATGATGAAGGTCATGAGTTAAAAAAGAAGCGACAACCGACACAGAGAAACTACCGAGGTTTTATCGAGCAAATTGCTTCCCTCGTAGCCGAGTGTGAAGAGGAGTTTGGCCGTATCGATAAAATTGGTATGGGTTTGCCTGGTGCTATTAGCCCGGCTACTGGGTTGGTTAAGAATGCCAATAGTACATTTCTTAACGGCAATGACCTAAAACATGATTTGGAAGTAAAACTTGATAGGCAAGTCCAAATTGCTAATGACGCAAACTGTTTTGCACTATCTGAAGCTGTTGATGGCGCAGGTAAAGAGGGTCAGCTGGTATTTGGTGTGATTATTGGAACCGGGTGTGGCGGTGGTTTCGTATTTGATAAACAAGTGATTGTTGGCCCAAATGCGCTGTGCGGCGAATGGGGACATAATCCATTGCCAAGTTATCAGCCTGATATCGATGGCCCTGAGCGAGACTGTTATTGTGGCCGCAAAAACTGTATAGAGACGTTTATCTCTGGCACTGGTTTTGGTGTTACGGGTGAACAGGTTTATTCACAACCAGTTCCCACTGTTGAGATTATGCAGCAATACCGTGAAGGGAACGCGAAAGCCAAGCAAGCCTATTCATTGTTAGTGGATCAGATGGCACGTTGTCTTGCGTCTATCGTAAATATTCTTGATCCTGATGTGATTGTGCTTGGCGGTGGGCTTTCAAATGTGGATGAGCTCTATCAAGATTTGCCGCAAGCTATGGAAAAATATGTTTTTTCAGATTCAGTACGCCTTAATGTCCGCAAAGCAAAATATGGGGACAGCAGCGGTATTCGCGGTGCGGCTTGGTTGTGCAGTTAGTGCTAATTTTATGGCATAAGTAACAAATGGGCAGGGAGCGCCCATGTTTTTGGAAACGTAATTATTCGTATTTATCGCGCTTACTCAGGTATATACCTGAGCATCTCAAAGCAACTTGTGTATATAATGTAGGAATTAGCATTTAATTTACACAGAATTGACGATGAGAAAAGTAGGTAGGCCCAACGTGGATGACAATGTCAGTGAAAAACTGCTTGTTTGTGCACGAGATTTATTTGCAAGTATGCCATATGAGAAAGTATCTATTCGCATGATTGCCAATAAAGCAGAAGTGAATAGCTCTATGATCAGCTATTACTTTGGCAGTAAGGAAGGCTTGTTTGAAGCGATGTTTCTAAAAACGACGGGCCCTATCTATCAGAAATTGCAAGGTTTGGTACAAAACCCCACGGGTGATTCACTGATTGAGTTGATCAGCAAAATTGCTGATGAATTCTTAAAAGCACCCATGATCCCCAAACTATTGACTCAGGCCATGAACATGCCGCCATCTGATGCTAAAAGGAAGCTAGTAGAGCGCCTGATGGATGAGTTCTCCAAACCCCTATACGAAGTGGTATTTAGCAAACTTATCGAAAATGAAGTCATTCGTGAGGATATGGATCCTAGAATGTGCCGCTTGTCCTGGATAAGCTTGGTCATGTTTCCATTTCTCCTTCCCGCTGGTGTCTTTGACCTATGCAAAGGTATTGAAGACTCAGAAGAATTCTTTAAAAACTTAATGACCCACAATATCAAGCTAATGACCCATGGTTTTATTAAAAGTGATGCGGTGCTGGATACGGGTGAGAGTTGAGTTTTAAGGCAAACTAGCAAATTTATAGAACCCCTAGTTGGGAAGGGGCTCTCGTTAGGTTAGGCTTAAAAGCGGTATGTCACACCTATAGTGAACATATCTACAGAGGCGACTTTGTTAAGGTCATCTGCAGTAGCGTTTGAATCGGTAAACGCTGCTGGACTGTCTCCAAATATATGGCTGTAAGCGACATTTACGCCAAAACCGTTTTGGTAGTCATAGCCTACACCGAGCTCGATTTTTGGTAGAATTTTATGGTTTTTATCCGAAGAGTGATTGTTTAGGACACCAGCTTTGTCTACGTCAAACTCTTGGCTTGTGTATGCAGCACCGCCTTTGGCAAACACATTGTAGCGTGATTCGAAGTTATACTTGATGACACCCATAAGGTCTACGTTATAGCCCTTGTAAGTCCTATTTAGAGTTTCTCCGACATAGTTTACAGTATATTTATTATCGGCATATTTTGAGGCACCTAGTTCAATACCGTAGTTAAGTTTTTCTTGGCCCCATAGATAGCCCAAGTCAATACTTCCGGCTCCCCCGCCTAGCTCATCGGAAGCACTTGTAGCACCACCAGTAGCCAAAGAAGCCAAATCAACATCGGGGGTATCCATTCGACCTGACCCTAAGTTAACCCCTACATACGCTCCAGGAGCGGCATAGGATGCTGCAGAAGCTAATAAAGTAGACAGTAAAAATCCGAGCTTAAGTTTTTTCATGATGCTTTTTCTATATAAAGTGATTAAATTGCGAATAGATTTCATTCGCTTATATTTTAGGGCGTGAAGTATATAGAAATAGATTGGAGTTACAATAATTAGACAATCGATTAATTGATCATTTTACATGAGCTTTACAAAATCTTGGGAGGCGATACTCCTGTGTTAAAGCCATGTAAATTTAATTCTTTTCGTTTAATTAATGCTATTCTTCACGCTTCAAGTATCGAGACCTAGTTTGCACAGGTTGAATGTATTTACCGGAGGTACGTAGTGTCCGAGTGGTTTACTGCTCCTGCTCTTATTGCAATGTTGCTGATCTTTATTGGATCGTTTGTTCAAACCGCAATTGGTTTTGGATTGGCCATTGTTTCAGCACCCTTGTTATTTGTGATTTCACCCAGTTATGTGCCTGCTCCAATCGTCATTGTTGCCTTGTTTGTCGCGTTACTCAATGCGATCAAATATCGCTCAGATGTGTCAGTAGGTGGGTTAAAACTGGCCTTATATGGCAGGGTTCCTGGCTCAATTGCGGGCGGGTTTCTTTTAGTGATGGTGTCTAGCCAAATGCTATCGTTGTGGCTTGGTCTACTGGTACTGTTTTCCGTTGTGGTGAGCTTGCTTCCCTTTCGAATCGATCCGACGCCCACTCGAATGGGCATTGCTGGCTTTTTCTCGGGCTTTTTTGGTACCAGCTCTGGGATAGGGGGGCCGCCAATGGCTTTATTACTCCAGCACCAAGAAGCCAATCAGTTAAGAGGAAATTTGGCCGCTTTTTTTGTCTTCAGTTCGATTATGTCTTTGATTGTTCAAATTCCATTTGGTTACCTCACATTGCATCATCTATGGATAACCATTCCGTTGTTGCCCCCAGCCTGGCTAGGCTATTTTATCGCGCGTAAAACGACTCACTCATTACCCAAAGACAAAATTCGTTATGGTGCACTTGTGTTGTGTTTGGTAAGTGGCTTAACTGCGATCTGGCAGGGTATTATGGGTTAGCCAAGCCTAGATGTATTTTGTTATATTCATAACCTTGGTGAATTAAATTTGTGCGAAATCATGACAGAAATTTCACCAATTCAGTTGTAATGTCCAGCAAGATATAGTCAAGTGAAATTACTGTGAGTTGTGGATATGAGGTCACTCCGGTAAAGAACGCAAATGAGCATTTAGGTAGGACGTATGAGAACAATAGGCAATATAATTTGGTTTTTATTAGGCGGGGTGATCATGGGCTTATTGTGGTGGATGTTTGGCCTTATTGCATTCATCAGTATTATTGGTATTCCCTGGGGAAAAGCGTGCTTTGTATTAGGCCGATTTTCTTTCTTCCCGTTTGGCTATGAAGCCGTTTCAAGAAACGAGATTTTTCGTGAACAAGATATTGGAACGGGCCCTTTAGGCTTCATTGGTAATGTTATCTGGTTTTTTGTTGCTGGAATTTGGCTCTCCCTTGGTCATTTGGTGTCCGCCGTCGCGTGCTTTGTGACAATTATAGGGATTCCGTTTTCCCTACAGCACCTGAAGCTAGCGGTCATTTCTTTGGCACCAATAGGCAAGACCGTAGTCTCGAAGCGTGAGCTTTCTTGGGCAAAGTATTCTAGATAAGTAAGTCGTAACAGCGATACCTGAATTTCAGGTATCGCAGACGTTTTTACAATAGTCACGCTTTACGCTTAACCGAACCACTGAAATAGAGCCACGGCAATCGCGGTACCTATAAGTGGAATGATAACGGTAAGTGCTGCTACCGGCCCATAGGCATCTTGGTGTGTTTCCCCGCAAATAGAGCGAATGGTGGTGACCACATAGCCGTTTTGAGGCAATGAATCCAAAGCACCTGATGAAATGGCTATCACTCTATGTAGCGCATCAGGGTTGACACCAGAATCAAGGTAATGTGGTGCTAGTAAAGGTAACGCAATGGATTGACCACCGGATGCTGACCCTGTCATTGCCGCTATCGCTGATACCGCAACGGCTGCGCCTACTAACTCATTTCCTGGCATCGCCGTCAAATAGTTAACCGCTCCGGCGAATGCAGGAGACATTTTCGCCACCGAACCAAATCCAACCACAGCCGCTGTATTGCCGATTGCTAACAAAGAACCAGTGGTACCACTACCTACTGTCATACTTATATTCGAAATGTATCGAGTGTTTAACAACCAGGCGGTGAGACAGCCAGATAATAGAGCTAAGATTAGTGCGTATTGGGCAAAGGCATTGTGTCCTAGGTAAGTGACTACCAGCACAGCAAAAATGGGTAACGCAGCAATCATTGGGTTAGGCAAGGCTTTGTCTTCAATGACGGGATCACCTTCACGAGCTTGAAAGTGCTCGCCATTGGCCACGGCTTTACGCAGCATTCTTTGCATCCAAAGGTAACCAAATAAGGCCATAAATACCGCAACGATCAGGCTCACTTGCCAACCAGCGTACGGAGAAGTGCCCAAGTACTTAATCGGAATCCAATTTTGGATTTCTGGCGAGCCTGCGGAAGTCATGGTAAACGTCACCGAGCCAAAAGCCATGACTGCGGGGATAAATCTTCTTGGTAAATTAGCCTGTTTAAATAGGCTTAGGGCAATTGAGTAAGCAGAGAAGGCGACCACGAACACGCTTACCCCGCCGTAAGTTAACACGGCACAGACCGCAACAACGGCCAGAGCGGCATTGTGTATACCCAATTTGCTTACAATCCACCGAGCTAAGCTGTCAGCGCAGCCACTGTCTTCCATTAATTTGCCAAATAGTGCTCCAAGCAAGAACATGAAAAACCAAGAGGAAATAAAGCTGGTAAAACCGCTCATATAACTGTGTATGAAATCGTGATTCTGCGTGCCACTTGGCATGAGGGATAGCCCTCCTGTAAGCGCAATGATCATCGCCGTAAGTGGTGCAGCGATGAGAAGGTTCATCCCTCGGATGGTGAGGTAGATGAGCAGTGCAAGTGCACCAATGAGACCAAGCAAGCTGATCATATAAACTCCTAAACTTATGGGGTGTATTTATTAGTATTTTTAGGTCAATGAATCAATCAGATGATTTAATAGTGGGAATTGAAATCGAGTACTGACGTTCGGGGCAAGAACATAGCATAATCAACAATAGACATATAATGGGTGCGTTGAATATCTTTGTCTTTGTAAACAATTTGTTAGAGCGAGATCTCTTTAATATGAAAACGGATTGAAAGGAATGATTGGGTGACTGACCTAGCCACCCATTGTTGTTTAGGTATTTCCCCTAATCGGGGTTGAAATAAAAAATAGCCATGGAAGTAGAGGCCAACAATACAATTTGTTTGTTTGTTTCGATGTTGAGGTCATAGCAGGCGGTATTGCAGACCATGGTCCAACGTTGTTCATTATCACAAGGCAATACGAAACGAGTCGGGGAGCTTGTTTGGTTAATACAGTAAAAAAGCTCCTCTCCGGCACCATCTTGACCGATACTTATATGCAGTGCGAGGGAGTTCAGTTGATTCCAATCTTCATAATCCATTATCTCGCCGTTACATCGTTTCCAAAGCACGCGATTGTGATTTCGTTTCTCTCCACAAAAGCCTTCGATGATCGGAGCCATATATTGTTGCCTTGCTTGAACCATACCCGCTAACCACTGCTGAAACTGGCGTTTCGACGTATCGTCTGTCCAATCAAGCCAGCTGATCTCATTGTCCTGGCAATAGGCGTTGTTATTGCCTTGTTGAGAGTGCGATAGTACATCTGCCATGAGAATGTGAGGGATTCCAAACGAAAAGAGTAAGCTCGCCATCATGTTACGTTTCTGCTTCTCACGAATAGCAATGATGCGAGGGCTTTTGGTTTCTCCTTCAGTGCCATAGTTGTCCGAACGGTTATCGCCATGCCCATCTCTGTTTTCTTCACCGTTCGCTTCATTGTGCTTATGCTTATAGGAGACAAGATCTTGCATGGTAAACCCATCGTGATAAGTGATGTAGTTGACTGTCAGGTTGTATGGCCAGTCAGATGCACTATACAAATCTCTTGAGCCCATTACTCTTGTGGCATACTCATTCAAAAAGCCGAAATCACCTCGCCAGAAGCTACGAGTTATATCCCTTAATCGGTCATTGCACTCGTTCCAACCCGTGGGGAAGTGGCCAACTTGATAACCATTTGGCCCAATATCCCAAGGTTCAGCGATGAGTTTTACGTCACGCAGAATCGGGTCTTGAGCAACGGCTTTAAAAAAGGCTGACTCGGAGTTAAAGTCATCGCCATTTCTGCCTAGCGTAGCAGCTAAGTCAAATCTAAATCCATCGACTTGATACTCCGTCACCCAATATCTGAGCGTATCCATAACCAGGTTTAGGCTTGGTTGGTGAGTCAGATCGAGCGTGTTTCCGCAGCCGGTGTAATTGACGTGTTGTTCTTCATGCAAAAGGTAGTAGTGCTCATCAAGTGCTTTCAAATTGAAAATAGGCCCAGTTTCTCCTCCTTCAGCGGTGTGGTTATACACAACGTCTAATATAACTTCGATACCATGTTTGTGCAGCTCTCGTATGGCCGTTTTTAGTTCAAAAGGCGCGTTGGATAGGGCGTATCGTGGATCCGGAACCATAAACAAGAAAGGGTTGTATCCCCAATAATTGACCATGTCCATTTCGAGCAAGTGCGGTTCATGCATGCAGGCGGCAATAGGAAGAAGCTGGAGTGCATTAATGTTCTGCTGTTTGTAAAAGTCCAGCATCGCCGGGCTCACTAGTCCCAAATATTTTCCCCTATGTTCCGCTTCAACCAATGGATTGAGCTGAGTTACCCCTTTTACATGCGTTTCAAATAGAACCAATTGGGTTCTTGGAATGGCGGGTTTTACAGTGTGTTGCCAATCGAAATCGTCATCAATTACGACAGATTTGGCCAACTGGAAGCTTTTCAAAGAAGAAAAAGGTGGCTGATAATGTAGTGGTTGATCGAGTGCTTTTGCGTAAGGATCGGAAATTAGATGAGGAATGCCCTCAAGTTCAATTAGGTATCCGTACCTTTGCTCAGCGTGTATTTCGTCAATATACGTATGGCGGATGCCGTTGTCGACGTTATTAAGCGTATGCACATGATAGTGATGTCCGCTGCCTTCAAACAGAACCAACTTGACATTATCTTTGGGGGCATAAATAGAAAAATTACAACCGTTAGAATCTAACGTCGCTCCGAGTGGATAGGGGCGAGAACGTACTTTAGTCATAGTCATAGGTTATGCTGTGCTCACGAAGCTATAGAGATCGCTTTGTTAAATTACGTTGAGAGAATCATAATATATCCTTACTGTAATTTTATTTCACTTATCCATCTGATTCATAAAGAAATGTGACTAGTTTCTCCTTATGTAGGGGTTATTTGATTAAATTACCTTATATACTCTCTCTAAATCCTGCATCTCGAAGTAACTTGGGTATCTGTTGGGTATAAAAGCGCAGTTTAGGTTCCATCCGAAGTCTAATTGTAATAACCTTACTCCGTCTGCTAACACGGACAATAAATAATTCTCAGGGCGGGGTGAAATTCCCCACCGGCGGTATGTCTCAAATGAGGTAAGCCCGCGAGCGCTCACGTATTGTGAGGTCAGCAGATCTGGTGAGAAGCCAGAGCCGACGGTGATAGTCCGGATGGGAGAGAATTAACGCACACTAGATCATAACTTTGACGATGATCTGGTGGTTTGTGTTTTGTCCCTCAAATAGCCCTGATTCTGGTAGTAACTGAAGGAGTAACCATGAATCAGACATCTTTACTTGCCCAATATGGCTCACCAATTTCTCGCGTAGAGAACGCTATCCTCGCTTTACAAAATGGTCAAGGCGTTATGCTGCTTGATGATGAAGATAGAGAAAACGAAGGCGATTTAATCTATTCGGCGGAGCACATCACGCCTGAACAAATGGCATTAATGATTCGTGAATGCAGTGGCATCATTTGCCTGTGTTTGACCGAAGAGCGCGCCAATCAATTAGAGTTGCCACCTATGGTTGAAGACAATAATAGTGCAAATCAAACCGCATTCACCGTGACTATTGAAGCGAAACATGGTGTGACAACTGGCGTATCTGCACAAGACAGAGTTACAACGGTTAAAACAGCCATTGCCCCAAATGCCTTGCCTTCGGACTTGGCGAGACCAGGACATGTATTTCCACTTCGCGCTCGCTCTGGTGGTGTATTCAGCCGCCGAGGGCACACAGAAGGGACAGTCGATTTAATGCAGTTAGCTGGGTTAAATCCTGCGGGTCTGCTTTGCGAGCTGACCAATCCAGATGGCACAATGGCGAAAACGCCCGAAATCGTTACCTTTGCTCAACAGCATAATATGCCGGTACTCACTATAGAAGATATCGTATTTTATCGTAGCCAAATTGACCAGAAGTCGGCATAGAATGGGCAAACCAGCATCATTCTGGATGCTGGTTTATTTCTGTATAGGCGAGCTAAAAAACACAATATTTGGCGTAGTCTACCGCTTCGTTGCCAGTCCAATCACCTTTTGGTTTATTACTCATGTCTTTACACCAAGATTTGCTGCCCACCTCATTTTGGAAAACGCAGTATTTGGCGAAGTTCACCGCATTGTCTGTGGTCCACTCTGACTTTGGTTTTTCTTTCAATTGATTACACCAATTTACTGAGCCTACAGAGTCCGTGCATGCGCTGAGTGCGAGGGTGGCAAGAATTACAAATAACAGCTTTTTCATCATAACGATCCATTGAAAAGGAGACGCTGAACTATAGCGTTTTCTTTTGTAGATAAACAGCCTGAAATTAAGCGAATCAAGATAATAGACACAATACGCATTGGTCGCTATCATCAGCAGAAATTTTGTGAATGTCCGAGTCTTCTCAATGGAATAGGGCAGAGGTAGTAATCGTATGAAAACTCGATTAATTTTATTGGTAGGCAGCTTGTTCTTGTCAGGTTGTGTCACCACTACGGTAGAAGAATCGATACCAGTCAGTCAAAGAACATCGCATTCGATTTTTGAATTGCAACGCACAACTCTTACTGTACCTAGTACTGCCACCATTGAGATAAATCAACATACTCAGTATCTAAAATCGGGATCAATCGATAGCCCTGTTGCTGCTTTTAATATTCCTGCTGACAGCGGTGCCCTCGATATCAAGATTTCTAGTGCAATAAAAAGTAGTGTTTTTTATCCCTCTGCGGTCATCATGAATGCTCAGGGAAATATAATACAGTCTTTTAATAGCAGTGAGTTTAAGTATCAGCCGCCAGATCTTGATCTAAGTAGTCACCTTGTGGCTGAAAAGACGTTTCAGCCACCTTATGGAAGTGGTGACGTCTTCTTGATTGTCTATACTAACCCATCAGCTATTGATGGTTATTCCAAAGTGATTAATCCGAAGTATGTTCAAGCAAATCAACAAGGCCTCACACTACCTAAAAAGTATATTCAGGTTCCCCATTCTAACGAGGGGATCATTACGGTTAATGTAGAAAATGCCAGTGCTAGTGTCCGCCAGTATCAAGCTCAACCTCAATCAATGTTCGACACCCAGCCGAGATCCGTACCAGTAATGTCGCAATCTGAGTATTACCGGACGGCAATTGAAGCAGCGGTTACGTCCAACAATGTTCCTAAAGCGGTGGATTTGGTTAAGGAAGCAAAAGCGAAAAATATTGAAGGTATAGATCAAGTGTTTGTGGACGCCATTCAGAAAAATACAGCTGCGTCCCAGTAGCCTGTGAAACTAGCCGCTGCACGAGTATAGAAATCAATGAGTAAGTTGTTGTGAAAAGAGTTGTACTATATATAAAAGATAAATGTCCCCACTGCAAAGATGCGCAGCGCTATTTGGACTCCAAAGCTATCAAGTACCGCCTTACCAACGCAAAGTTGCAAAGAGGGAGGAAGGAGTTAGACGCGATTGGAGCTCGCTCGCTTCCCGTGTTAAAAATTGGTGATCAAATCATGATAGGTTGGAATGTAAAAAACTTTGATCGAATGTATAACGCTTAGCTTTATTATTCAGAGTGCTTCTGAATCGAAAGGATTTCGTTTATTAAATAGCCCAGTAAACCTCAATAAGTAGATAATTATTGAACCTGACCTTAATCTCTTTATTATAAAATTCAAACACTTAAATTATTGCATTGCCTCTAATATGTTAATTAAGTGTTGAAAGTTTAATAGTGAGCGTTTGGGTCAGTATGCCCTAAACAAGGGGGAGACAATAATTAACTACAGTCATATTTCGTGGGTTGCGCTATTCGTTCATGAATTTGTACGAAAGGGAATCATCTACTTTAAATCTTTACTTTCATTACTGGCGACTGTCCTAACAGTGACCAACATTTGGTGGTTTGTTTTGGCAATGGGTTGCTGCGCACTGAGTTTAATGGTTCTATTTCGAAACCGTACTAAACCTCAGAATTTGCCCAAATCTCATCAAATGTACATTGGGCAGGCAAAAAGAGCACAGAAACGTATTCGGCGTCTTTCTCCTGCGAGAGCAATTAGATACATGCGTAAAATGAGCCCTTATGCGTTCGAAGAATTGGTATTGTTAGCATTTGAATCCCAAGGATATAAAGTACGGAGAAATCAGGCCTACAGCCACGATGGGGGAATTGATGGACAGGTAAAAGTTAGGAGTAAATGGTATTTAATCCAGTCGAAACGATATTCTAACTACATTAACGCCAATCATGTGAAAGCCTTTGATGATCTTTGTAAGAAAAGAAAAACCAAAGGATACTTTATCCATACGGGCAAAACAGGCTCTTTATCGAAATCCTACACGAATCGATCTGTCATTATTAGCGGTGATAGGTTGCTAAAATTGCTGAAGGTGATTAGGTAGAAAATGGGCGAGCTTTCTCGCTCGCCCAATAATTTTATGCAACAGACTGAGGGTTGTTGCGGTTAAAATCCCTCAATGTTTTTCGCTTCTAGCTCAGAGAAGTATTTTACGGTTTTGACTTTTAGCTCTTGAGTGGCTGGTTCATCACACACGATGACTGACTTAGGATGTAGTTGCAAAGCAGAGACCGTCCATAGATGGTTGACTGAGCCTTCCACAGCCGCTTCTAATGCAAGCGCTTTATTGTGCCCTGTCACCAATATCATAATTTCTTTTGAGTCCAGTAACGTCCCGACACCTATCGTGAGCGCATATTTTGGCACTTGATTGATGTCGTTGTTGAAAAAGCGCGAGTTAGCAATACGTGTATCTTCAGTCAGTGTTTTGATTCGCGTGCGAGAAGAAAGTGACGAGGCAGGCTCGTTGAAAGCTATATGACCATCATTGCCAACACCACCCATAAATAGATGAATTTGACCGTAAGATTTTATTTTGTCTTCATATCGCTGGCATTCTTTTTCGTTATCTTTCGCGTTGCCATCAAGCAGGTTAATATTCTGCTCTTGTATATCAATATGATTGAAGAAATTGGTGTACATGAAAGTCCGGTAGGACTCAGGGTGATCGGCTGGAATGCCAATATATTCATCCATGTTGAAAGTGACGACGTGCTTGAAGCTAACTTCGTCATTTTTGTGCATGTCAATGAGAGCTTCGTAAGTGGCCAGTGGAGTGCCGCCAGTAGGGAGACCGAGAACAAATGGTCGATCTTCGCTTGGGTTAAACTCATTAATTCGTTTGACGATGTGTGCAGCGGACCACTTACCTACTTGGGATGCGGTATGCAGTGGGATTAATCTCATGATATGCCTCTATCCAAATCAGTTTGGCTTGAAAGATAATTTGCATTATAAATTAAGTTTGCGACTGACGCCAATATTTTCCCCATCATCATCGAGATGATCCTTTGAATGAATGTGAAAAGAGTAAAAGGCTGCCTAGTTTAGGCAGCCTTTTTTCATATCGAAAATTTACAACTGATAAAATCTAGTCATTAATAATTTTTATGCTACAGATGACAGATGGTCGTCTGAAGGTTTTCTTGATTCCATTTGTGAGCCGCTGAGAGAGTGGAAGCGTTTTCTACCCCGAGCAAGCTGAGTGTATTTCACCCACACGCGTTCGAGTTTCGATTTGGCTTTTTGAGGCTGGGAGAGAACTTTAAGGAAGCGTTTTTCTTCAGAGTTGGTTGGTAAGAGTTCCCCATTTTCTAGCCCAAGCATGGTGTCACCGTAAAGGAGCAGCAACTCTTCTTCTGCAAGGGTAAAGTCCCCTGATTTTGCAAAGCCTCGTGGGAATTTCACGTTATCATAAAATCGTTTCTTGCCGAAGCGAAACTCAAATTCAGACATAGCCACCTCTGTGATTTGAAATGAATAATTAATGTGATCGATAATGCATTTTGTAGTCGTAAATAATTTTAATTGCTGATTACCGGTGTACTTGAGCACTATTATGCGGATTTGTTTTTCAACTTTATGACAAAGCGGCTGATTAGGGATAGCTTGTGATGAATATCTTGTTCTTCACGAAATGATAAGTGCGTTGTTACAACCAAAGTAGAAGAGATATGTATAGCGGATGGTTTTACTCGAGGGTACCGGCCTGATATCAGGCCGGAGAAAATAATGTGGGTTATAAGTTCATGAGGCTTTCTATTGACTCCTCTAGGGTGAGATGTTGGTAAGTTTTAATATTGTTACCGTCATCGACATCCAAGATTACATTACTAATACTATTTACTTCTTGGGATTCAATAATTCCGAGTGATTGCTCGACGGTGGTACATTTCAGTATCTGATTATTATTTAATTTAATAGTGCATGTATGTAGGACCATAGCCAGTATCCTTTACTTTTAATTATGTTTGTTAATAGGTTTTGTGACGTTGTCCTAGAAAATTTAGTAAAAACTTAGGGGGTTTGGCAAGGATTATTTTCACTTCCGAAAATGGCTAGAAGGTTTGCTGTTGCTCGATACAATATAAATATTGGGTAAAATTAGGGAGTTATTGATGACTTTGTCCAATTATTCACAGTTAACAGATTTACAATGTCAACGAGCTCGGTTGGCACGCGATGCCCGTTTTGATGGAGTATTCTTTGTTGCAGTTAAAACAACAGGTATTTTTTGCCGGCCTATCTGCCCTGCCAATTTACCGAAGGAAGAAAATGTTGAGTACTTTGATACGCAGGCTCAAGCACTTAATGCCGGATATCGGCCTTGCTTACGTTGTCGTCCTGACAGTGCGCCGAGTTCGTGGGCTTGGCGGGGAGTTGAAACGACCTTCATTCGGGCATTGAAGATGATTGAGGCGGGTGAGCTGCATCAATCCAGCGTGAGCGAGATGTCTGAAAGGCTGGGCATTAGTGACCGATATTTAAGGCTGTTGTTTAATAAGTACCTTTCGATGTCACCGAAACAGTATGCGCTCTACTTACAGTTAATGTTCGCAAAGCAATTGCTCAGCGCTAGCAATATGGGCGTGACTGACATCGCTTTTGCAAGTGGTTTCAAAAGTGTTCGTCGTTTTAATGATGCATTTATAAAACAACTAAAATTGACACCTTCTGAAATACGCAGCACTCACAGTCTAGAAAAAGTGAGTAATGTGATTGACTTAACGGTGCATGGCGAAATTAATTGGCAGTTCATGCTAAATTTTTATCGAACAAGGGCGATAGAGGGAGTAGAGCAAATAAATGCAACGAGTTATCAAAGGACATTCAAGTTAAATAATTGCTCGGGGTGGTTTAAAGCTTATCCAATACAAAATAAATTAAGAGTAGAGTTTGAGCTGACGGATATTTCCCAATTAAGGGGATTAGTTTCTCAAATAAGAAAAATGTTTGATGTGGATACCGACATTGCGCAAGTTGAAAATCAGCTTAGGCTATTGTCACAACCCTTAATTAAATACTCAGGGATTCGAATTCCCGGTGTTTGGAATGTATGGGAAGCAGGGGTTAGAGCAATATTAGGCCAGCAAGTATCGGTGAAAAGTGCAATAACTCAGCTAAACCTTTTAGTGTCAAATACAAATAGAAAAAGCAGTGGTTGCCTTTATTTTCCAACACCACGGGAGATTTTGGCGATAGATTTAGGCTTTCTTCGTATGCCAGAAAGCCGTAAACAAACACTTCGTAGGTTTGCGGAATTTTACCTCAATAACCCTGATAGCGAAGTGAATGATTGGTTAGAAATAAAGGGCATTGGTCCATGGACAACGGATTACGCCAAGTTAAGAGGGCTTTCATTACCCAATTGTTTTCTTGAGACCGATTTGGTGGTGAAAAAAATGCTGGCGAAGTTCCCAAGTTTAGATAGAGAATCCGTTTCCCCTTGGGGAAGTTATGCCACATTTCACTGTTGGAGCCATCAATCATGAAACGGTATGCGTGTATAGAAAGCCCTTTAGGGGTGATAACAATACAAGTTAACGATGAAGGTGTGTTGGGAGTCTGGTTTGAATCCCAGACAACGCAGCCAGAACAACTCGGTAGCCAATCTGATGACTGTCCAATAATTAATAAGGTCAAGCAGCAGTTGGATGAGTATTTTTCGAGGCAACGAACATCATTTGATTTGCCACTGGCCGCACAGGGAACAAAGTTTCAAACTCAGGTTTGGCACGCTTTGACAACGATACCTTATGGCACATCAATCAGCTATCAAGAGTTGGCAGAGAGGATAGGTAACCCAAAAGCAGTAAGAGCGGTCGGGTTAGCCAACGGCAAAAATCCAATCTCGATTATTGTGCCTTGTCATCGAGTGATTGGCAAAAACGGCAAGTTAACCGGTTATGCCGGTGGTATGGACCGCAAGATGAAGTTATTGAAGTTGGAAGGTGTGATGGAATAGGGGACGATATGGATATAAGAGCAGTATCTAAAGGACTAGTCATTGGTCTATCAGCACTAATTTTGCAGGGGTGTTTTCAAAAGCAAATAGAACGTGTGCTAGATAGTGATACCTATGGTTTTAATGGTATTTATCAAAGTGACGAAGAAGAGGCCAGCTTTATCCGCTTTGAACACGGGGTGATGAGATACGTGACACCGCATATGCAAGTGGTGAAAAATTTTAAGGTGGAAGACGGTCAAGTGCGCATCATATTAAGAAACTCATCGATGGAAAAGCGAGACGATTTGGTGATGAGCATCCATGGCACAGGAGAATATTTGACGTGCACGACTTGTGCAAAATATAAAATGGGCAATCGCTGGAAAAGAGCCGCGCCCCAGTCTTAAAGACAGAGGCGTTGCTTCATCGTATTCAGATCGTTAGTTGAATAAGGATGCGTTGAGATAGAGGTGCACGGCGATACTGGCGATATAGCCGAGCAGTATAACTGGAGCCCATTTTAAATGACCAAAGAAGGTATATTTTCCATGAGCGGCACCCATCAGCGCCACCCCTGCAGCAGAGCCAATAGACAATAAGCTTCCTCCCACTCCAGCGGTCAGCGTCACCAATAACCAGTTTCCCATCGACATGCTCGGATCCATGGCCAATACGGCAAACATAACAGGAATGTTGTCAACGATGGCCGATAATATACCCACCATAACATTGGCCCACACTGGGTCCCATTGTGTATACATAATGTCCGATACCATCGCCAGATAACCGAGTAAATTTAACCCGCCAACACACATAACAACGCCGTAAAAAAATAACAGCGTATCCCACTCTGCCCTTGAGACGCGGCTAAAGACGTCAAAAGGCACAACTGAACCTAAGTTCTTTAACGCTCTATCATCGCCTTCCGCAATCGCTTTGGAGGCTTTTTTGGACAATGAACGTCTAAGTGTTACTCGAAGGAAGTAGCCAAAGAACTGCAAGTAAGCGAGCCCCATCATCATTCCGATCACTGGAGGGAAATGTAATGCCGCGTGGAAAGCGACAGCTGTAGCGATGGTTAAGATAAACAGGCCAATGATTCGTTTTGCGCCTCGTTTTAGCTCAACGCGTTCATAAGTCGTTTGGGGTTTGGAATTGGGTAAAAAGAACGACATGATCAGGGCTGGAACTAAGTAATTTATCAATGACGGTAAGAAAAGTGGCATAAACTGAGAAAACGAAACGTATCCCGCTTGCCAAACCATCAGGGTGGTAATGTCTCCAAACGGACTAAAAGCGCCTCCAGCATTAGCAGCAACCACAATGTTGATAAAGGCAATATTAATAAATCGCGTATTACCGCCGCCTACTTTGAGCACCACCGCACCCATAAGCAATGCGGTTGTTAAATTGTCCGCGATTGGGGAAATAAGAAAGGCTAAAATTCCGGTGAGCCAAAACAAGGATTTAAAATCAAAACCCTTGCTTGTCATCCATGCCTGTAAGGCATCAAATACTCGCCTTTCTTCCATGGCACTGATGTATGTCATGGCGACAAGTAAGAACAGCAGTAACTCGGCATATTCTAATAAATTGTGTTCAAGCGCTGACTTTGCGAGTTCAATGTGCCCGGATTGCTGATAGACAAAGCCAATCATGGCCCAAATAATGCCTGCCGCTAACAGCACAGGTTTTGACTTCCTCAATTGAAGAAATTCTTCCAGCATGACAACGATGTAGGCGACAGCAAATACGATAATAGCAGCGATGCCAATGCTAGAGTGGGTAAGCGAAAGAGAAGTGGATGAGGTTTCAGCTGAGAAAGAAGGAAAGGGAACTAGGCCGATCAATCCAAGAATGGCCCACCAACGTCTATCCATAACAGTTGCTCCATTTAATTGAGTGCCTGACAGTCTACCCCGATTTTAATCAAATCTTAGTGAGGTGTATCCAAACTGTTAAAAACTAAACAACATAACACTATGATTTTTAGCGCTATATACCCAGCAGGCTGAAGCACCCTAGAAAGGTATGGAAATGACATGGGATAATATAAAAACGCCCCGACCGACAGATATCGCTCGGGGCGCGTTAATCAAGAAAAGATTAGCTTTGGTTTACTTGTGACAAGTGAACCTCTTCCTCTTTTTGGCCAGCATTTGGATCGTTATAACGAGACTCATCGAACGCGCCTTCTGACTTACCAACGATAATCGTCACAACACTATCACCAGTAATATTAACCGCGGTACGAGTCATATCCAGTAGACGGTCAACACCCATAATTAGAGCGATACCTTCTAGTGGTAGACCAACCTGGTTGAGTACCATCGCCAGCATAATGAGACCGACGCCAGGTACGCCAGCGGTACCGATTGATGCAAGTGTCGCAGTGAGGATGACACTTAGGTAATCCGTCATGGTTAAGTCAACGTTGAATGCCTGTGCGATGAAGACCGTCGCCACGCCCTGCATGATCGCGGTGCCATCCATGTTGATGGTTGCACCAAGCGGGACAGTAAACGAGGCAACCTTGTTATCTACTCCCATACGGTTTTTAGCAGTTTCCATAGTCACTGGAATTGTTGCATTTGACGAAGACGTCGAAAATGCAAACATGACGGCGTCTTCCATCTTCTTAAAGAAAGTCATTGGGTTTAAACCAGTGAATCCTTTTAGCATCAATCCGTAAGTAACAAAGCCATGAAGCAGTAACGTGGCAACGAGCACAAGGAAGTAAGCCGCTAGGTTTAGAATCGCATCTAGTCCCAAACCCGTAAACAACTTGGCCATTAGGAAGAATACGCCATATGGAGCAACATGCATTAACAATGCTACCAACTTCATGATGACCTCATTGAGATCCATAAAGACAGCAGCAACTCTTTCTCCTGGCTTCCCAGCTGCACTGATAGCGATACCAAATAAGATAGCAAAGACAATGATTTGTAGTGTATTGCCTTCAGCCATTGCATTGATAGGGTTGGTAGGGAACATGTTAACGATGACTTGGCCCAGCGAAGGTGCTTGTGTATGGTTAAAGCTCGCGGCTGAGGTCAAATCTGCTCCGCTTCCTGGGTGGAAAAGGGTCGCCATTGTTAGAGCCAAGGTTATCGCAATCGCTGTCGTTACAATATAAAACGCCAGCGTTTTACCACCCATCCGTCCGAGAGTTGACAGATCTTTCAAAGAGCTTGTACCGCACACTAAAGAGACAAACACAAGCGGAACGACCAGCATTTTCAAGCTAGCAATAAAGATTTTACCACCGACTTCAAACAGCCCGTGGACAATGTAATTATCTACAAATCCGTTATCAGCGAATAACGTCCTAAGTAAAAACCCGGTGACGATACCGGCAAACATACCGAGCAGGACCCGACCGGTTAAAGACATTGGTTTTTTGGTATTCATTCTGAACACTCCCGTTTCTTATATGCACCAGAGTCATTCTGGAGCAGCCGAAAAGGTTAACAGGTGATTGCAAAAAAATTAAAGAAAATAAATTAATAGTAGGCAAGCTTGTGATGATTATCACTACAATGAGTGCATACTACTATCAATTATTTCTCCAACAATTAGATGTTATTCAAGTAGTGGCACTTTGATATATATGCAATATAGTAAGTAATTACATCAATAAATGAGATGCGTATACCGTTACGGTTTGGTTGATAATTAACCTAGTAACAATATTAATACTGTTGCGTTGCCCGCTCTACAAACTCAATTTCCTCTTGATTTGGGCCAAGTATAAAAACGACTTTGCTAATGAGAGAACCACTGGGTGTGTTCAACGTGAAAGGGCCTCGAAGGACAGGAATAGATTTTTCTTCTAGAAAGGCGAGCGTATCATCTATCGAGTGGACTTCGATAGCGAAGTGGGCCAGTGTCCCCTGTAGGCTTGACTGATAAACGTTAAAAGGGAAAAGCTCCAAGTAAGTGCCGTTACCTATATCCAATTTAACATTTCCCTTTACGCTGCCCAGGGCATCATTCACGTTAAACCCGAGTTGGTCACGATAAAAGGCTAACGACGTTTCTATGTTGGAGCAGCTAATGGCGATATGGCTGAGCGTTTTTGTCTTGAGGTGCAAATCTGTCCTCCTACTTTTGGGCTTGATAAGGTGAGTAATCTTAGTTTGACGTTTTCTCTATATGAAAGCGTTTTGTATGACGTGGTTTATAGGTTACAAGTAGCCTGTTAAATTAATTTGCACCCCTAGTTTGAATTCGCCCAATTTTGGGTTCGTAAAGAAAAATAAACCTTAGCATGAACAATAATATTTTTTCGCTGTTCCCAGCACAGATTTTTGGTACCACTTGTTCTGTTGCAATGACTTTATTTGGAAGCTTAATTGGCTTAGAGCTAGCACCAAGTCAAAGTTTGGCGACGCTCCCTCTGACCTTTTTAATTCTGGGTTCGGCAATTTCGGCGAAATATTCAGCGAATTTGATGGGCAAAATAGGCCGAAAGACAGGCCAACTTTTGGGTAGCTCATGTTCGATAGTGGCCGCGCTGTTAGCATTATGGGCACTTAAGTTAGAATCATTTTATTTGTTCACTTTTGCATCGGCATTGTTTGGTATTAACGCCTCCTTTATTCTTCAGTATCGATTTTCCATCATTGAAGGGTTGGAAGAGAAAAAGCAAACCAACTACATTTCGATTTTGTTATTCGGCAATGTGTTAAGTGCATTTATTGGTACGTCTATTCCATCATATTTTTCAGAGTCGTTATCGGTTAAGTACATGGGTTCGTTTGCGTTTATTCTACTGATGGCGGTGTTTAATTTTGTTGCTTTGCTGTTCTATAAGCCAGAAGCCAAAACCCCACAGCACTCAGTTGGTAAACTGACAAAAGCATCCAAGCTTTCCCCTTGGGTGCCAATGGTGATTGCGGCTCTATCTTACTCTTTAATGACCTTGGTCATGCTTTCCACCCCCATCCAGATGAAGTCTGGAAATGGCTTCACGCTCAATGAAATCGCTAGCGTGATCCAGGGGCACGTGTTTGCGATGTATTTCCCTTCATTATTTATAGGTTTGCTATGTCGGAAATTGGGCAATGTGAATATGGTGATTCTTGGTATTGTACTATTTCTTGCCTCGTTAGTGACCAACTTAACTGGTACTAGCCTACACCATTATTATATTGGCTTGATGTTATTAGGCGTAGCTTGGAATGTCTCGTTTATATGCGCGACAACCATATTCACCCAAACTTATGCAGCCAAAGACAAATTTCGTTACCAAGGTATCAATGAACTCGTCGTATTTGGCTCAAATGCTGTGACGTCTTTGGTCACCAGCGTCATTTTGGCTGGGTTAGGATGGCAAGGTGTAAACGTAGTGGGGGTGATTTTCGTTGCCGCTATGTTGGTGTTGACCCTAGTTTACTTACGATCCCCTCAGAAAAAATATGTCGAAGTGGGTCGTTAGTCATTGGGGCATGTATTGTAAAACAAGAAGGAAGAAGAATGTTTGTTGTATCTTTGACTTATCTAGTTGATTTAAAAGAAGTCGATTCTCATCTATCTGATCATGTGGATTATTTAGAGCGTTATTATGCGTCAGGGCATTTTCTAGCATCTGGGCGTAAAGTTCCACGTAGTGGTGGTGTCATATTAGCGAAAGCAGAAAGTCGAGAGGCTTTGGACGCTATTTTAGCTGAAGATCCATTTATGATTCATTCTGTTGCTAAGTATGACGTAATTGAGTTCACAGCGACCAAGTCGTCACCAGAACTCTCATCACTAGTTGCACACTAAGCAACCCTGTTGCTGATCAGCCTCAGTGTATTCATGGAGGCTGATTAACACACCTTAGAATTTGAACCTAATATCAGAGTGTTAATTCACCAATGCCGCTGAGTATTGCATCAATAATCCACTGATGTAAGCCCCATATGTCCCGAGTGCATAGCCCAATACGGCAAGCAATATTCCGACTGGCGCAAGTGCGGGGTGGAAAGCAGCAGCGACGACGGGGGCTGACGCAGCGCCACCAACATTGGCTTGGCTGCCTACGGCCATAAAGAACAATGGAGCTCGTATCCATTTAGCGACCACTATCATCAAGACCGCGTGAATCGTCAACCACGTGATACCAATAAAGAAGTAACCCAAGTTATCAAAGATGGCAGTGATGTCCATCTGCATACCTATGGTCGCCACCAAGATATAAATAAATGCAGAACCGATTTTGGATGCTCCGGCATGTTCTAACTTCTTGGCTGATTTGAAGGATGAGGCAATCAACGCAAACGTGGTCACTAATACGATAAGCCAGAAGAAACCAGAGGTTAAGCTGTACTTAGACAACTCTGGCGCAGCATGAGCAATCCACGGGGCGATTAGATCACTGAAAAAGTGCGCTAAGCCAGTTAAGCCAAAACCAATCGCGATGATTTTGATTGTGTCCGTCGTTGTGATAGGGCGAGCATTTTCTTTCTCATATTTAGATACTGTTACTTTAAGTTCTTCAATGGCGGTTGTATCTGCTTTGAGCCACTTATCCACTTTCTTTTGTCGACCTGCCAAGATAAGTAAGATAGCCATCCAAATATTGGCACAGATAACATCAACGGTAATCATGGCTGAGAAGAGTTGATTGTTGACGTTAAACACCTCTTTCATTGCTGCTTGGTTGGCACCGCCGCCAATCCATGAGCCCGCAACGGTTGTCAGCCCTCGCCACACGTCGCCTTCGACGAGGTTAGGATCAAACTGGTCGATTATCAGGATTGCAATAGGGCCACCGATGATGATTCCGATGGTGCCAGTGAAAAACATAATGACGGCTTTGGGGCCAAGTCCGAAAATTTTCTTAAGATCTGCGGAAATGATCAACAGCACTAAAGCGGCTGGAAGTAAATAACGGCTTGCGACAAAATACAGCTTAGACTGGCCGGGATCTATAATGCCAAAGCTATTTAATAGGGAAGGTAGAAAATAGCAAAGAAGTAGTCCGGGAATGAAAGTATAAAACTTTCGCCAAAAGGGGTGCTGGCTATTTTCAGTAATAAACACTGCGCCTAAAATAACGGCGAGAATGCCCATGATGACGGCATCATTTGAGATCATAATACACAACCTTGTTTTAGCACCACATCTAATATCGTGGTGTCATCATCCAATGAAAGGCGTGACTATACACAAAACAGGTCATCCCAACAATTACTTTACTGAAAACACCGCGCAAATTATGCGCGGTGTTAGACTACAAATACAACTCAGTCATTGTGCATAAGTTGGCTTACGATCTGCGCTTTCAACCCTTTAAGTTCTTGGCTCTCAATGTTTCTAGGACGGGTGCACTCAATACGGATATCGGATTTAATTCGACCTGGGTTACTATCCATCACGATAACTCTATCTGCCATAGAGATTGCCTCTTCGACATTATGGGTAACAAAAATCATGCTCTTGGTTTTTAGCTGATTGGAGTCCCACAAGGTAATGATGTCGTCTTTTAAACGAGAGGCGGTGAATACATCCAAGGATGAGAATGGTTCATCCATTAATAGTATTTCTGGCTCTACGACTAAGGCTCGTGCAATCCCAACGCGTTGCTTCATACCCCCAGATAACGCGCTTGGGAACGATTCTTCTTCACCTTCTAATCCAATCATTTTTATCGCTTCTTCGGCTTTTTTATAGCGTAGAGCGGGCGGCATGCCTTGAGCTTCTAGGCCAAAGGCAACGTTGTCTCGCACTGAAAGCCAAGGAAGTAGAGCAAAACTCTGAAAGACCATAGAAACGTCGGCAACGGGGCCTTGCATTGGCAGACCACAATAATGTACGGAGCCAAGAGAAGGTTGAATAAGACCTGCGATGATTCTCAGCAGAGTAGACTTACCAGTACCTGACCGACCTAAAATAGCGATCACTTCATTTTCGTGTAGATCTAGATTGATGTTGCTTAGTACCGTTTTTTGCTCTTTTCCTTGTTCAAACGTATGGGTAATTTCTTGCAAGTCCATCATTACTACGTTTTCATTGGTTTGAATGTTCTGCACTTGGTTGTTGAATTTAGTCATGTTGTTGTCTCCAAAATTTTTACTGAATACTTTGTTGTAACTTGGGTATATGTGGTTTAGGAAATTTTGTATCTGCGCTCTGCCATCTTGTAGAGCGGTCTCCAGATGAATACGATGCAAATCCCAACCAACACTGACATAGACACGCAGCCTAGAGCAGCCTGAGGTAGAGCGTTGTCTATAGTGGCTTTGGAGATGTAATAGCCAAGCCCAGAAGTGTGTACGGTATTGCTGCCCCATTGCAGTAGTTCGGCACAAATGGCAGAGTTCCACGCCCCACCAGCCGCGCTGATAATGCCGGTTAAAATATAAGGAAAGATGGCTGGGAGCATAAAGCGCATCCACCATGTGCGGCCTTTTAGCTTAAATAGAATAGCCAGCTCTTTCATCTCCTGTGGTAAGGTGGAAACACCTGCAATTACGTTAAACAGCACATACCAAGTGGTGCCCAGCATAATAAGTGGGATGGTCCAAAGGTTCAGTGACATATGCGTTGCGACTAGCGCGAGTGTTACAAACGGAAAGAATATGTTTGGTGGCAGCGCGGAGCCGATTTGTATAATGGGTTGTGCAATTCGTGTGGCTCTAGGGCTTAGGCCGATCCATACACCGACGGGCACACCAATGATTAAGCTGAGCAGCATGGCTGCAGCAACACGAAGCGTCGTTTCCAACATCAGCGGTGCCATCGCCAAAATTTCGTGATGAGGTACGTAGTTCCACAAGCTGTAAAGCCAGGTAGCGCAGAAATATAGGATGGCGCCATACCAAGCCATGACACTGAGTTGTTTTAACCACTTTGGTAGCAGTGACGTTTTTTGCCTAGTTGGCAAGTAACGTTTACTGCCGTTGATGGCGATTTCTGCAATAACTTTCAAGGGTTGTAATAGTCTAGGCAGTAAAACAGTGCTACTCAACAGATCATAAAACCAAGAGGTGTTGTGTTGTGAAGTCGTAATGGATTCGTATTTGAATTTCTCAGACCAACGAACAAGTGGTCGGAAGAAAAGTTGATCAAACAATAGAATGTTCAAAATAATAGCAATCACTGCCCATACTATCATTTTCACATCAGCGTTATCCAAGCCAATCTGAATAAAGGTTCCCACACCGTGTAGCGGCATGTCTTTACCATTTAGTGGGATGATTTCAGAAGCAACGATGGCAAACCATGCGGCGGCTTGAGATACCATTGTGTTCCACAGGAGCCCTGGGATAGTGTAAGGAAATTCGACACGCCAAAATTTTTGCCAAGCATTGAGTTGGAATAACTGCGCCGCTTCCTCGACTTCCTTTGGCACGATTCTCAATGTTTGGTAGACCACTAATGCCATGTTCCATGCTTGCCCAGTAAAGACGCCAAAAATTGCCGCAGCCTCTAAGCCCATGACGCTGTTAGGAAATAAATTAATAAAGATGATCGTGGAAAAGGTGATAAAGCCGAGAAGTGGCACTGACTCCATGACATTAATGAAAGGGAGAATGACACGTTCAAGATGCTTGTTTTTGGCAGCGGCAACCCCTGCGACGATTGCGAAAATAAACGAGAAAAACAGGCCGATAACTAAACGCATGGTAGTGCGTAACATGTCATAAGGTAGCTCAGATAGGCTGCCTTGAGTCTCTGGCTGAAAGTCATTCAACGGGCGGTGCATGTCTTGCCAACCGTATCGGTATAGTAGGATAAATGCTACGAAGATAATAAAGGCAACAATATCTTTGCTATTAAATGAAAGAACAAAAGGACTTGAAGGCTTATTGTTATTATTTGGAAATGTTTTTTGTAATGTTAGGGACATAAGAAACCCTCCATTATTAAAATGGATATCTTGATGAAATTTAAAGTATGCAAAAGCACTACCCTGAAAATACTTTTCAGTGAGAATGAACTTTAATAAATATAAAAGGCCCGCCAATGTTACTTTATATAACATTAGGCATAATGCTTGGCGAAATAAATGTATCGAGAGGCTAACTCATTTTGTGAGTTAAGATAATCCTTGAACCAGCGTCAGACCTGAGGAACAGGTGCTAAAGCAGAGCCAAGAAGAATGCCTAGCGATCAATTTGAGCTATGGGTGGTGGTTGTAGTGGAAAGTAGCGATACATAACGCTGTCCCCGTTTGGCCTTGAAAATATTAAGGCGCTAAAACAATAAGTTAAATGGAATTTCTTCCACAGTAATGTTTCGTCGGATGCAGTATTAGTGTCTACAAGGAGGTTGTAGAGGAGTATAGAGTTTGTACATCTTGTCTCCTTAAACTTTCGCTTAGTTGGTGAAAGCAAGCTATTAGCCCGCAGTTTGGTTGCGACATATGATAGTTGAGCCAATCTAAATGTAAACCCCTTTTTTATATTTTATTTAATATTTATTTCGTGAATTTCTAAATCCAATAAACAAATATCTTTACCTACAAATAAATCTGTGAAACAATTTCTCCGTAGCAATTTTCACTATTCACATTACTCACGGAGGCACTATGATTTCTAAACCATTAATGCCTCCGAGTTGTCTCTAAAATTCTAGATTAATCTTTCTATTATTTTTCTGTTTTCATTCTTCTTGAGTGCTGTCGTGTTGCCCGTTGGAATAAAAATAGATTCTTTTTGATGTGCTTTCGTTGATCTACTCTTTGTAAAATGATTTGTGGGCATTGGGACGAAAGCTTTAAGAAGTGGAGACTACGATGTTGTTCGTAAATTTAGCACTTATGGCTTTAATTGCCGGTGTCTTGGTTGGGTTGATTGGTGGTAGTGCTAGCCTAGTTCTCATTCCTGTTTTAATGGCGTTTTTTAACCAGCAATTTGGGCCCAGTGATGTCGTAATTCACTTTGCGACGACGACTTCTTTGGCTATTTCACTGATGAGTAAGATATTTAGCTTATGGATCCACCAAAAAAATGGCAATCTTAACTGGGCATTATATAGAAAAATGTTGCCAATTTTGGCTCCGGGGCTAATGGTTGGTACGGCAATTTCCTATTGGATACCGACTCAATTTGTGACTTTGCTGTTAGCTGCAATGATGGTGCAAGTTGGTTATAGCATGCTGCCTGAGCGCACTTTATTGTTACGTACTTATAAATCACTATCGAATAGAATGAGCATGAAAATCGGTGTGGTATCAGGATTGTTGGGCGTGAGTGGCAACGAGTTAACCATTTCATCTTTAGTGAAGCGTGGCATTGATGTGAAATCTGCATGCGCAATGGGTGCATTGGTGAGTAGCTCTGTTTCTCTAGTGTTGGTTACCATCGGAATGTTGAGCACGACTCAGGTGGCGAGTATGAATACAGGAAGCCAAGTGGGTTATTTATATCTACCTGCTTTGTTTATTATGGCTCCAATAGCAATGATAAGCTCTAAGCTGGCGGCCAAGTGGGTTGTAAAGCTATCCAAAGAGCAGCTGCAAATGCTGTTTTCTATCGTCATGTTTGTGTGTGCAGTACGTACAATCAGTTTCTAGAGCCTGCTATATCAGTGTGGCCAAACGTCTCGTATCATTGATTCGTTTGGCCTTTTCTTGCACTAAATTCTTGTGACTTGGTGTTTGCTGCGAGCTGGTACCAAAATGTTGGACGATTGGCTTTGAATAAATATCAGCAATGGCGTTATGACAATCGCTGTTGTTATAACGTCTACCCAACTATAGAAGTTCTGATACATCATAAGTTCTATATAGCCGAGCATCGACACTATCGCTAGCCATCTCGATAGCCTACCGTGGACAACAAAATAGCAGACGAACACGAGGGCCAGAGCGGTTTTAATACTGTATTGCACATCAAATGTTGGCCACAGCTGCCAATTCTTATCGATTAACATGATGGCGTAGATAAACAGCAGCGAAAGGCAGGTGGTAAGGAGTTGTAAGGAGCTGGTTTTGAAGTTCGTTGAAAAGAAACTTCGGAAGATATATATCACACACATAGCGCCGATAATAAAGATGTATGCGTTGGCAAGTTTGTCCCATTGTTCGTAGTTCATCATTCTTCTCCACTCTTATAGCGACTCCGACGGCTTGTCGCAGATATGCTGTTGGCTTTTGAAGTAATATTTTTTATAGCCTGACGTTTGGTTTCAAAGTGGAGTCTAGCTGAGCTAGCACTTTTTTGTCTGTGTTGAAAGCCCAATCATTACCTCTGTATCAAAAGTGAGAAAAATTAAACTTAGATCACATATATATGTAAACCAAAACATCTAATACCTTCAAAGTGTTAGATGAAATCATTACTTTTTGGAATGGAACCTATACGCAAGATTCGTTTTTGGGGCTCCTCGTTTCGCGATAAATTAAAACCAATCGATGCAAAAATACAGGAAGTAGAGTGGTATGAAATACCTATGTATGAATTGTGGTAGTGAGTGGAACGCTACACCATTGCTAGTCCAATGTTCGTGTGGCTCTGCGCTGTGGGTAAAGACTAATGTTACTTTTAATAAGTCGGATATTGTCGATACGGACTTCACCATGTGGCGATACAGCAAAGCGTACCCGCTACATCGGCAAGATATCCATGTGACGTTTGATGAAACCATCACTCCACTTGCGAAGGCACAAGTTGGACAATGTCCTATTTTAGTCAAAATGGATTCTTTGATGCCTTCGGGCTCGTTTAAAGACCGTGGTGCGGCGATGGTGGTGAACTATCTTAAGCTTCAAGGAATCACTAGTATTGCTGAAGACTCCAGTGGCAACGGTGGTTCGGCGTACGCCGTTTATGCCGCTAAAGCTGGAATGACGTGCAATGTCTTTGTGCCCAAAGGTACATCGCCAAGTAAAACCGTACAGACCAGAGTCTACGGAGCGCAATGCATCGAGATTGAAGGCTCGAGAGAAGAGGTGGCAACAGCTGCTCGTGAAAGTATCGATACCCATAACAGCCATTATGTTGGACATAATTGGCACCCATTGTTTATAGAAGGGGTTAAATCTATCGCCTATGAAATATGGGAGCAATGTGGTTATCGCGCACCAGACAATATTGTTGTACCTGTCGGAAATGGAAGCCTATTGGCGGGGGCTTATCTTGGGTTTATGGAGTTACGAAATTCAGGAGAAATCAAGCAAATACCTAGGCTTTTTGGTGTACAAACCATGGGTATTCAACCTTTTGTCCAGCGCTTTAATGGTGAAGATATCCGGGTTGGATCGGCCAACACATTGGCAGAAGGAATCAAAATCAAATGTTCATCCCGCCTCAATGAAATAGTTGGGTTTGTGAGAGAGTCTTGTGGAGGCTTTATACCCGTTTCAGAGGCGCACATCAAATCAGCAGTCGAAGTGATGGGTAAGCAGGGCTTTTTCATCGAGCCCACCTCAGCATTGGCGTTTGCTGGAGTCGAACAGCTGATTAAGCGAGAGATTATTTTATCTGAGCAAACAACGGTGGGTGTGGTCACTGGTAATGGGTTAAAAGCGGCGGGGGTGATAGAGAAAATGCTCTTCAATTAGGGCGTGCTCTGGTGAAACTATGGCCACTTTTATTTTGCCAGCTTCGAATCTCTGCGTGCAATAACCGCACCATCGCCCGTGATTGTCACGGGCCCTAAATGTGGATTGTTCGATAAATGGATAGGGCGTGAGACGCTAGTATCAGAGATGGTAGACGTCCAGATCAACACCAATACCAAAGTGAGAAACAAAACAATCTTTAACATCGATTTTGTTAGCGAACCTAAGTGCATTTTTCTCTCTCCCTCTCACATTTCCGATGACCGTTTGTTCGGACATTGGATAGTTAAGTTATAGCGGCTTATAGAGAATATATCGACAATCGCTACTTTAGCCTACGCTATCACTGATGGGAAGAGTTCAATAGGAATAAAATCCATTCCATATTGTTCGCTCTACCATTGAAGCCTTACCTAGCTCGTTGAGTCTCGCATGAGATCCCCCACTTATGCCTGTGCCCCGCTAAAAAATTGGCCTGACAACCGAAATTTGAGTGAACAGTCAACTCGCTCTATTGTCGAAGCCTCATGTACTAAGATTATGGTAATCAGATCTATACCAGTGCAGACCATCAATCATATAGGGAAGATATGCTTGTAAATAACTCACTTATACTGTCGATTTTAGTCATTATTCTCTTTAGCACCTCGGCGATATTGTTGATTCAAGAGCCTGATAAAAAAAGAAAATCGAAACCCTACTTCGTGGCTTATTTTTTACTTGTATTCGTGGCAATGGTAATGCTCGACAGAATCCCAAGGTTTCAATATGTGATTGAGCCACTGATACTAGAAATGTCGATTATATTGGCCTCTACTAGCCTTACGTTAGGCAACATGATCCGGTTTGAAAAAAAGCGATTGGAGTATATTTGTTATGTTGCCTTTGTTGTTCAGCTATTTTTGATATTCTTCGTCCCTTACAATCTGATACCCACATCAGCGTATATCATCATTAATATTGCAATTATACTCTTGGCCATTTTTACGCGTTTTCCAAAACCAAATATCGCCGACAAAATGCTGGCTATAAGTTTGTCTATGTGGGGAGTGGTGATGGTAATGAACATTTTTGAAATCATCAGTACTGACCAATATACACGGGCTTATTACTTTCACGAGTTGATGGTGGGGAACTTGATTTTCGCGCCAGCTTACCTAAGTGGGGTCAGCATATTTATATTATCTAGCTTTATGTTTGACAGTAACTCTGAGCTGTCGTTTCACGCAACTAGAGACTCTTTGACGGGGTTGCTAAATCGAAGAGCACTGTTTCAGGAAGTGGATAGCCAAAAAGACCGATTAAATCGAAATAACCAAAAAGCTTGTGTCATCATAGCGGATATTGATTTTTTCAAGAAAATCAATGACAACTATGGCCACGAGGCTGGTGATATTGCCATCAAATTATTCTCTAATGTGATAGAGTCGTCGGTAAGAGAGGTCGATGTTTCTTCCCGATATGGTGGCGAAGAGTTTTTGATATTTCTCCCCAACTGCAATATGAGCGATGCAATTACTGCTGCAGAGCGAGTGCGAAAAAACTGTGAGCAAAGCTCGTTTGAATACAATACTGAGACTATAACCTTCACTGCAAGCTTTGGTATCTCTGAACATGACATCAACGTCTCCATCGATGCAACGATCGCCAAAGCGGATGAAAACCTATATCAAGCGAAAAGCTTGGGTAGAAACCAGGTATACCCAAGTAGTTAATGGCTTCTTGGGTACACTGGGTTTTATCATTAGCTTAGGTTATGGATTAATAAAACCCACCACTTTTCATATGGGCGTAAAGCAGTATTGCAGCAATAACCAACTCTAAAACTAATGGCGGTACGACCGCTTTATCAAACCCATCCAATATCAACCCAACGACTCGGCCAGCAGCAGCGACCAGCATGATAATGGCCACAAAGAAATAACCTTCTGTATCACCCGATATGAGCCCGTTAGCAAGCATGACAACACTGGCTACAAAAAGGCCCCCTATAACGGAACGAATCGTATTGAGGCCAGCCTTACCAACGGGCTCTAGTGCGAAGTTAGTGACCATCTTTGTTGGGGCAAACATAGACATGATGCCCATTCCAGTAAGCATTAAGGTGATCAATCCAATCAGAATTTGTAGTGTTAAGTCCATCGTAGTGCTCCATTAATGACGAATTAGGTTTATGAGAATTTTTGAATGGCATTGCGAGCATTATCTTGCGCGACAACGTTGCCAAAGAGTGGTTCGAGACATAGCTGGTCAACAACAGGTCCGGTAGGGGAGCCAGCTCGGCTGGCGTAGAAATGCCCACTTTCAAACCTTGGGTCCAGCAGCCCTTCGATATACCGTGATGCCCCTTTCTCTACGCTATGCATCATGCCTATTAGTGGCATGAATAGGCTACCGATGTACTTGAACAGTATTTTTTTGAGTACGGGCAAATCGTCCATGCCATTCGTACCTGTTGTTCCTCCCGGACTCATGGTGATAAAGCGAAGGTGTGGGTATTGCCTTGCCATCGATGACATCCATAATGTCGCCGTCAATTTGATCGTGCCATAGACATCGAGAGGATCAGCATTGGAGCCAAACTTATTGCCGTTGGCTATCGCAGTGAACTCTTCTATGGAAGTACTGCTCAGTTCTGGCTTAGCAACTCCCATTTTGGGTATTCCTCTTGCAGTTTCTGACCCTGCATACAGAATCGTGGAAGTGACAAGCTGGCTTTTTATCAGTGACTCTACCAACACAGCATGGCCCAGCACGTTACTCGCAAATATATTGGTAACACCATCTTGGGTGAGTTGGTGAGGGGTTTTGCCACCTGTACCACCCGCATTTAAAACCACGGCATCGATAGGCGAGCTAAGCTCGGATACGGCGTTATGGACTGAGTTTGAATCTGAAACGTCAAGTATCAGTACCTCAAATATATCTTTACCGGTCAGTGAAATCAGTTTGTCTTTTGCCTCCACTGCTTTTTTACGATTTCTGCATCCGAGAAAAATTTTAGTGATTCCTTTTTGTGACGCCAGTTGACGTGCGGCTTCGAAGCCCAGCCCAGCGTTGGCACCAGTGATGAGTACGGTTTTAATGGTATGCATGTCGTTCCCTTTCTGTGATTGTTGACATGTAATTAAGCTATCATGATTGAAAAATGAACTGTATATAGGTAAATATGAACACGGTGTTTCAAAAATGAACCACAGGTGATGACTTGGTAAACAACGAGAGCTATGCGTTTAATTGGGACGACCTAAAGTTTTTCTTAGCGGTTGTCCGTTCGGGAAGTTTACGTCGTGGTGCGGAAAGTATTGAGGTGAACCATACGACACTGACTCGTCGGCTCTCCATTATGGAAGAGAAAATAGGCAGTCGGCTGTTTGACCGCTCTAGGCAGGGGTTAGTGTTAACACAAATTGGTGAAGAATTGCTGCCTTTTGCTGAACGAGTGGAAGATGAAATGCTGTCTGCCTCTCGCATGATTATCGGCAGGGATAGTGAGCCTGTGGGGACAGTGTGCGTGTCCATGCCACATGGTATGGCGATGACCTCAATTATGGATGACCTCACTTTGTTCTCCGAGCGTCATCCCGATATCTCGCTCAATTTACAGTTTGGTAATGACATCGTTAACCTCAACCGCCGAGAGGCCGACGTATCGATTCGTGTGGCCTACGAGGTGTATGACGATGCGGTTGGTCGACGTTTGGTTCAAATGTCACAGGCCGCTTACTGCACGAGAGAGTATGCCGATCAAGTGAAAGATAATGCGGGTGAAGGATTGCATTTTATTGGTTGGAATGAGCCTGAAGAGGACACGTCTGCCCCTTGGCTAAGAGACAGTTTCTATCCTAAAGCAACACTAAAGCATAGAGTCTCGGAGCTTGTACCCCTTATCACGTTGGCCGCTTCTGGTCTTGGTATGGCCTATTTAGCGTGTAACATTGGGGATAGGCATCCAGATCTAGTTCGTGCACCGTTCCAAAAACCACTTCCTTATCGTAGCATTTGGATACTGCTTCATAGCGACTTACGCCGAACCGCGCGAATACGCCGGTTTGTCGACTTTCTAGGTGAACAAATTCAATCTAGAGAAAACGAGTTTTGGGTGGCCGGGACGGTGGCAAGTGCATAACCAACACCTTCATTTCACTACTCCAGTCCAATGATGACGTTTTGACAACTTTTGCAGTTGCTGAATTTCTCTTTCGGATTGTTCACCTATCCACTGAATGATTTCATCGATAAGCGGCGAGTTGTTGCGTTTGTAACAAAAATATTGCCAGGCGCTGTACTGGACTTTGACCTTATCGGGGCATTTTAAGAAGCCGCGCTCCAGCTCAGGGAGAACAAGTAAAAGGTCCGTCACTGTTGCGCCCTGGCCAGCCAAACAAGCACTTAATGCCACATCAAGTGAATAGAACGAGATATCGCGAACGTTACTGACATCTTCCACGTTCTGATTCGCTAACCAGAGTTTCCAGTCGTAGTGATCGAGCGTCGAGTGAACCCTTGGCATGGCTAAGATCGAGTCGAGATCACTGCCTTCTTCCGCGATACTGGCCGCGCATACCGGGGCCATGTACTCATCACGGAGAAAAATCATATTGGGCCAGTGGCGAAAATCATCAGGTTGCTTAGTGCAGAATATAAGTAAATCGTAGTCATCTGTGTTGACGCTCGCCTCCCCATCTAGTGAGGGAACGATGATGATTTCATAATCTGGGTATCGCTCGTACAACTCATTCAGTTTGGGAATGAGAGTCCGCGTTGTGAAGCTCAAACTGGCTTTTATTACTAGCCGTTGTTTGCTCTGCAACTGCCAAGAAGAAATAAGCGAATCAATCGTTTGATAATTTTTGCTGAGCGCGAAAGAGAGCTCTTGTCCGCGTAGGGTGAGTTCTATTGCGCGGTGTTTTCTTGTGATAAGTGTTGTGTGGAGTTCATCTTCAAGTTGTTTGATCTGCCTGCTTACCGCACTTTGTGTGACGTTAAGTTCATCTGCTGCGAGTGTAAAACTGAGCAGTCTGGACACTGCTTCAAACGTTTTTAGCGCATGATGAGAATGGGGAAGGTTTGGATACGGAGTCATTACGTTTTCGCATGAGTTTAATGAATGTCATCATGACATAAATGTTAATTGAATGGTAGCGCATAAATTATTAACCTACCCGTATAAATCAACTATTATTCAGTATTTTTTGAATAAGAAACCCAAATATATGAAATAAAATTTAGTTAAAAATGAAGAAAATTGTTTATTTGGCATTACCTCTTATTGTTTCACAGCTTATCTCAGTTGCTTTGGTATTGACTGACGTCTGGATGATGTCGCGTATCAGTGTCGATGCTCTAGCGGCTGGCGGGCTAGGTGCGTCTGTCTATACTTTTATTTTTGTTGTCTCGAGCAGCATTGTCGGTTGTGTGGCCAATTTAATCGCCATTGCTTTTGGTCAACGTGCCGCCAGACCAGAGCATGCAGAGCGACAGATTCGACTAGCGATAAAAGGGGCCGTATTGCTTTCGATTGTTCTTACAATCGTTATCAGTATTATCTTTGTCTTTATCCCTCATTGGCTAGTGTTAGCAGACCAGTCACCACAAATAGTAAAAAGTGCGATGGAATATGCTGATGCAATGAAATGGGCATTACTACCTTCATTTTTGTTACTCGTGTTACGAGGGCTAACAAGTGCATTTGGTCGAGTGCGTTCAATCATGGTTATGTCTATCTTGACCGTACTCATCAATGTGCCCATTAGCTACTGTTTCGCCTTCGTGTTCAATATGGGATTAGCGGGCCTGGGTTATGGCTCTTCGTTAGCCGCATTTCTTGTGATGATTGGTTACTGTGCGTGGGTATTTAGCCGCCATGAATTTAACCGATTTGCACCGTGGTCAAATCTCAAGGAGTATTCGTTTAAATTGATCTTGCCTTTGTTGTCACTAGGTGTGCCTATCGCACTCGCGGCGACATTGGAGAATGGTTTAATCTATGGTGGGACACTGCTGGCTGGAATGATTGGTGTTGTTGCGTTGGCCGTCCATCAAATTTTACTGCAGTGTTTGAGCTTTGCTTGGAATATCAACTTTGGCTTATCTCAGGCGGCGGCAATCATGGTGGGACAAGACTACGGTGCTGACAATCCTGCAGGCATTAAACGGACTTCCTGGCATAGTTTTGTGTTAGTCACGGCGATCAGTGGCGTGCTGTCTGCCATTTTTATTCTTTGGCCAAATGCGATCCAGTCTTTATTTGGTATCAGCGCCACGAACACGGATGTGTCACAGCTGTTTAATTCGGTGATATGGATTGTTGCGCTGTGCTTTGTGGTCGATGGTTGGCAGCTACTGGCGATTAATTTGCTCCGAGGAATGAAGATTGTTAATCGCCCTACGGTTTCTACAGCAGTGGGATATTGGTTGTTTGGTTTACCTTCCGCATGGGTTTTGATGTCTCATTTTGGCTTATCTGGTATTTGGTCTGGTATTGGCATTGGTTTAGCGGTGACCGGTGTGTTGTTATTATTGCAACTTAACAGCGCCATAGGCAAACAAAGAAATACCACTAATGTGCTGAAATATCAGCATTAGTTAGCCTATATTTCACATAACTTCTCGTTTTGTTGTCGGCACCAATTCAGTGCCGACTCTTCATCAGGGAAGAAGGCCTTGGTTAACCGAGGGCTGTATTCAAATCTTTGATTCATCAGCTGCTTTTCTATGATTTTGTTTGTAACAACCGCCTCGAATCGGTGGTTGTTTTGATCGGTCCAATGGGCGAGCTCTTCAACCACTTCCCAGATATCTGGTGTCGCCAGATTCCACTTCGACATATCTAACATATTCCCCCAAGGACGCCCGTTGAATTGGCTCACGGTTTGTTTAAGATGTTGGGAAAACAGTATGGCTGCTTCTTTATTCCAGCTACCAAATAGTCGGACGATTAAGATATCGCCAGAATGTTCGATGAGGTAATCACCATGGACATGATATTCCATCTTTATTTCCAACTCCTATGTTCAGCCATATTATCTAATGTTTAGTATATGCCATCATGTCTAAAGGCAATAAAAGCAAAAATGGTTAAACCTGTAATCTATGGGAAGAGTAAGCTTGTGGCAGGTTTAAAGAGGAATCTGGAATGAAAGATGAACAACGTGTGCAAGCGACAATTGACTATATTGGTCAACATTTAGATGAAGAGCTATCGTTAGATACTCTTTGTAAAGTCGCTTGTTTTTCGAAGTTTCACTTCCATCGACTTTTTACCGCTTACACAGGGTTATCTTTACAGCAATACATACGTTGGTTGAGGCTTAAACGTGCTGCTCACCAATTGGTTGTTGATCATACGCGCCCCATTATTGAAGTGGCTTTAGAGGCCGGATTTGAATCTCGACAGTCCTTCACTCGAGCGTTTAAGCAAGTTTGTGGCTCAACGCCTGGACAATTCCGATCCGATGGTAGTTGGCGTGTATGGGAAAGCCCTCCTTATATAGTCTCAAAATTAGGAGAAAATGCGATGGATGTCATCGTTAAACAGGTCAGTTCACGTAGGTTGGCAGTGCTTGAACATAGAGGAGATCCTAGCGGGTTAGGGCAGAGTGTCAATCGGTTGGTGACTTGGGCAAAGTCTTTACCTATTAATGTAAAACCTTCTGCCGGAGATGCATTTGGTTTTGCATATGATGATCCAGCCACAACGCCCGCTGAGAAGTTTAGGTTTGATTTGGCACTGACAGTTCCTGAAAGCCTAGTCATTGAAGATAAGAACATATTGGATAAACGTCTGCCAGAAGGAAAATACGCCATCGCGGTTCATAAAGGATCTCGCGACAGTATTGGTGACACTATTTATGCAGTGTTGCGTGATTGGTTACCGCAGTCAGGTGAATCGTTGGAAGACTTTCCCTGCCTATTCTGTTATCAAAATTTTGACCATGAAGTTGCAGATACAGAATTGGTGACAGAATGCTGGTTTTTGTTACAGTCGTAATTGAGTCTTATCGGCCAGTTGGCCGATAAGACTTGGGAAGCGATATCATATCGGAGCTCTTGCGCCCATGGCTTTGATACTACTGAGTACGGCCAGGTGATGATTGCGATTTGCCATGACGTTATCCATTTGCTCTTGATTCATTTCTTTGTAAAGGTGCCACCAAGCATTTAGGAGGGTTTTGAAGCCTAGAGTGCGGCACATTTGGATAAAATCTTTATATTCCTCTGTCGTGGAGAAAAACAGTCGTTCTCCGGTAGGGAAAAAGGCCACGGCATCCACTTCAATATTATCCACCATAGGGCGTCCAGCTTCGTCACTGTGATGTACCATATTGCCACCTTGATACCCTGCGGCTCTAAACCCTGCATTTAATCGATCACGGACAAGCCTTAATCTTCGGCTCATGTTGCCAATATGGCGATGTTCATATCTTTCATAGTGGCCAAAGTTAAACAGTTCGTTGTTTGAGTTACGTACTCTGCGCCTATCAAGGTTGTCAGGGTCATAGTTTGCTTCTCTCGGAAAGCAGCCCCACAAGTCGTAGTCACCGGTCATAACTCCTCGATAGGTGGCTTTAGTGGCTCTATCACCTCGTGGGTCGGTAAGCCCCATCACTTGATACAGGCGGCCAACACTGGTGTTAATTCTTGCGCCTAACGCCGCGTCGTCGGGGTGTTGATGTCTGTGGCGATAACAGACTGCCCATAATCGCTTAGCACCGCCACCAGGTACTCGATTGGGAAGCTGGCGTTTCAATACAAAATCGAGTTGTGTGCCTCCTTTCGACGTGGATACATGTTTCTCATTGTCTAGGACATGCACTTCGTTATAGGTGGTGGTCGGATCGCCATTGAACAGGTTAATCAGCTCAAGCCTACGCTCTTCTGTGATGTAGAGACCAGCTTTTCCCGCGCCATGATGAATGGCATCGTTGATCGCTCGTTGTTGACCCGCTACTTTTCTACCGTTATCAGCGCCGTACTTTGAAAACCGGGGATCGGCGAGGACAAAGCCTGCCATAGGCCCCCAGTTGCATGATTTTGCTTTAACGTGAAACCCTTTGGTTGCGTAGTTTTCTTGAATTAATTGGGTTGCGTACTTACCGACTGATCTCGATATGATGACGCAATTTAAGTGCCTTGCGATATTTGAAAAAACAACACCATGAGCCAAGGGCATTCCAGATGCGTTCACTGCTGGGTCTCCATATAACATAGAGCCTCCTCTTCATGTTGGCATAAGAGTCCCCAATGCGTTGGGGTAAGGGATTTGTTGCTTATTGACTCATCCAGTATCTATTAAAATATCGATAAATTACTGACACTTATATCACATTTCACGCAATCAATGCCGCTGAAGAGGCCAAAGGTATGGTCAAGTGCGTTTGCGTGAATAGCGCTAGCGAACTAGTTTTAAACTGTTCACTTTCTTTTTTTGTAGGCTCTTATGCGCTGTGCACATATCGTTGCGGTATTAATGTTTATCACTCTAGGCTCTCACACTACGAGCAGTTATGGCTTAGAAACGGTTTATGTGATGCACCCTTATGAAGGAAAGGCGCGCTTTCGTTACCATGTCGCGCTTATTGAGCAAGCCTTGGATAAGGTGTCTGATGACAATACCTATTATGTTTTGAAAGGAATCGATACTGAGGCGAGTGAGTCCTTGTTGCTACGCTTACTCGAAGCAGAGAGAGTTGACTTAGTGTTCCGACCCGTCACCAAAACCATGGAGCACAGCTTTTTGCCTATTCGAATCCCATTGGATCGGGGATTGTTAGGCTGGCGAATTATGTTAATCAATAAAAACAAACAAGCTCAATTTGACCAAATAAAAACCATCCAACAATTGCAACACTTGAAGCTAGTTCAAGGTCAGGGTTGGAATGATATTTTAGTTTATGAATTCAACGGCATTCCCGTATTTCAAGAAAGCCAATTTTCGAAGATGTTTTCGCTGGTGGCGAGCGGCAACGTTGACGCTTTCCCGAGAGGTATACAAGAAGTGTTCGACGAGCATCAGCAGTGGAGCACGAGTTTTCCTGAGTTAGCGATCGAACAGTCAATCGTATTGCACTATGATTTTGTTCGCTACGTATGGTTTATGCCGACAGACAAGGGCAGAAGGTTAAGAGACAAAGTCGAGCGAGGATTAGAAATGATGATTGAAGACGGCAGTTTTGATGACACTTTTAACCAATTCTTCCATGACACAGTTAGTAAAGCGAATTTGGATGAACGCGTCATTATCGAGCTGTCGAATCCGTTCTTACCCAGCAGTATACCCTTCAAAAGAAAAAGCTTATTGATAGACCCAAATCAAATTGAAGTGAAGAGCTCACAGTGAAACATACTGAACGAATATTTGCTCCACTGATTCGTTTAAACAAAGAAACGCGATGAACAAACAGGATTTATCCAAGATGGGGCGAGCTTATGTTGCGCTCACTGATATTGAAGGTACGCCGTGTATTCGCAAGAAAGGTGCATCTGACGTAGAAATCAATTTCTACAAATTCGCCGCATCAAATCTGAAGAGGATTAATACGCCGAAACTTCTTCGGGTAACACAAGATGATTTGTTCATCGAATATATCCCCAACCGAATGGGGCTTGAGCAGTTACAAACCAATTCAAATATGTTTCAGCAAATAGCCCATCTTCACCTCTCACAATACTCTCTGACATTTGAAGTAAAAAAGCACGAATGGTCAGACAGTGCGACAGATATAGCTTTTCAAGCGTTAAAACTATCTAAAGACGAACAATATGCTGTCAAACATATTCAAAGCAAGTCCTCTGAACTCTTTGAGTACCCAGGGCTCATTTCAGGTGATACCAACGACGGCAATTGGGGTACAAGGAGCAATGGAGAGTTAGTCTTGTTCGATTGGGAGCGTTTTGGTAAGGGAAGCCCGGCAATAGACTTGGCTCCTTTGGTCAAAGGGCTGGGAAGTATTACCGATTACGAGGAAGTGATCGAAAAATATGTCCCATATAATCCCTCACTGTCGATACAGGAACTTAAAAGGCATCTCATCATTGCCAAATGCTGGATAATAGTTGAAGTGGTCAACTTATTATTGAGCCGAGGCAATCCAGCAGCATCCACATACATAAATTGGTATCGAAGTAATGTACCTGACTGGGTGGTATCAGTTAGAAAGAGGCTTTAATGGGCTCATAAAGTAAATGACAAGAGGCTGCGATATGTGGAGACTATAAGCGATAGTTTTTCGCCTTAACACGTTGGTATTGTCGTTAAAAACAGGAGAGTTCATGGTTAACCGTGCAGTAGAGCAAGCAATTGAAAATATCCGATTGAAGTCTGTGGGGGCGGAGAGCCCAATTCGTTGCGCTGTGACCATTAACTTTCACCCAGATCGCTACACCTCTGACAATAAATCTCTGCTTCAGGCGATTGCAAATGATGGTGTCTTAAAATCCCAATTCGAAACTGGCACGAGCAATGGTGGTTTAACTGCTTATACTGGCGGTGAACGCTGGCGGTGGGAGCACAGAGTTTTCGATGCTGCATACGACAATGCATCCGACAGTATTCGGCCTAAATATGGCGCTCTAAATTTTCGCAATTATGAGATGGGAGCTTCGCCTCGTTTTGGTTCTTCTTACTTCCAGTTGAAACCCCATACCTTGGAACGAACGACATTTTGCTATCCAGATAGCTTCTTTGAGCCTAAAGACTTCGCGGTTTATAACCGTGTTAAGGCACTCATCGATAAAGCATCCTCTTCAAATGCGGATTTACTTGATGATTATATTGAAGCTCATATACATGGTGTTATTTCACTAAAAGATGATGTCGAGTGTGTTGTGTTAGACCCAATTTACCGTTCTACTCTTGTAGAGAAACATGCCTTAAATTTGGCTGTCCCAATAAAATGGCACAAGGGTTATGAGTTAAGTCTCGAAGAAATGAACTGTCACCCTGACTATCGTGGACAGCAGTTTATTGACCTAGCGAAAGAGCTAGCCCCGGACGGTACAATAAACGCGAGAATACTGGGAGCAGCGGTTACAGAGCAGGGTTATGACGAGCAAGATGTCAAGAAAGTCTGGCACTACTTGGCGAGGTTTGGTTACCGAACAGCGCAACTGTAACAAACCCTCATAGCCCTTATTTCCAAGGGGCTAGTTATTGCCCAAATGAAGTTCTCCTGAATAGTTAAAGCACGAATCTCAATACTTTGATATGCATATTTGTTCATTCAATGCTAGCCTACTAAAAATGCTGACAAGTGAAAGGGTAGTAAAGCCTTATCTACTCGTATTTACGCATTTGGAATGATGTTAATCCTGTGTCTTGAAGTAGCTCGGGTATAATACAAATTATTTACAGGGCCTTAAAGCCAAACGGAGTTACTTTTAAAATAATCATCGACATCAAAATCTATATCACGAGCGACTATCTGTTCGGCTAAATATTGTACCATACCCTCATCTCCAGATTTTATTTGCCTAGCTTCAATATCTTTATATAAAGCAGCTAGTTTCTGATCGTTTGGAGACGCATATTCTACTTCATCTTCTAATAGCTGCCCCACATCATAGAGGCCAGCATCCTCAAGCCTTTTCTGTAACAATGCTACAACTTGATTGTCCTTCAATTTCACACTTTGCTGCTGTTTCTGTTCCTGAAAATCTAACTCCCTTATTTCTTTCTCTAATTTTGGCTTCATGTCAGGTGTTAGAATTTCTAATTTTGTGTATCCACCCCTTTTCTTAAAAATTTCAGGTGGACAAGTAAATAAGGCTTCTTCTGGTAAGGTATGTACAAACGCGTCAAGGCCCTTGTCGTAGCGAGCAGTATGTCCAATTTGTCCTCCTTGATAAAAAACAGCAACCACAGCATTTGGATCTTTTTCCAGTAACTTTAGATAATCTCGATGGAGAGAGCTCTTACTTGGAACCAATGAACTTGATAGCTTTACTTCTTTGGAGTGGAACTCGTTGTGCAGCGCATAGTTGTGACAAACGCCAGTCTCCATGTTGGGGTTAACAATACATATATCATCTGACTGTAGCTTTGTATTCTTTAGTATTGATTGCTTTGCTACCTCACACTGTTTACTCTGCCGAAGCAGTTCATGTTTAGGTAATATGTGAGATTTTAACCTAGGAGCAGTTTTCAAGGTTTTTACTAAATTTACCTCTTTTGCTTCATGTACCTCCGAAACTTCCGGGCTAGAAACCTCCAAAGTATCAGACACTTTGTGAGAAGAAAGTGGCTTAGTGCTTTGATTGAAGATGTTATATGCTGATTGAACATCATTGCCTGTCACAATTCCACTATGTCCATCAGATCTTGGTTCTCTAGACACGATACTTTGAAATAGTTGCTCTACTTGTTTCTTTTTCGCATCGGATTGACCACATAAATGTAACAACGCGGCTTTGAATTCGGTTCGTCCTTTGTCATAACTGTTCTGCCTGGCTGAAAAACTAGTAGAGAATGGCCATTTACTGGTCTTATTTTTTATTGTAATACTACTATCCTTTACACCAGACTTACTATATAAGACTATATTTCCATTTGTCGTACGAGAATTTCTACCTCGAATTTCATGGCCAACTGGGATCGTGCTTTTCAATGAATATAAGTCATTAAAACTAAACGAATTTGGGTTGATAGTATTATTAGTCATATGGGTTTCATAGTGGGAATAAATTATGGAATATAGTTAAACGATCATGAATTTATTAGAAATTGAGTGGTTATCATCACTATTTGAACTCTTTAGAAAATTCTCGTCTATGATCATTTCACTAAATGTTTTTGCGCGTTCAAAAAAAGCCAACAACGTGTTAATTAGTATCTGTACCGTCAGCTCGTGAGAGAAAAGCTGAAAAATTTGTATAACAGAGTCGTCATCAGGGTTTAAAGCCATTTGTATTCCTCCTGACTCTGGCCAATTGAAGCTATATTGTAGTAAAAGACGATTAACAAAATGACTAATCTTTTTTGGTGGTATACCTAGATTTGTTTGTAGGGTTATTTTGTGTTGCTCTGGAGAATAGAAAGCTTCGATTATTTCACCACTTTCAAAATGCACACTCCAACTTAAATCATTATGTTTAACAATTGATTCAACAGGTAGTAGGTCAGCTGCTTCAATAAGATAACCATCTATTACATTAGTACTTATCATTGCTGGGTAACTTATATTTTATGGAATTATTACTCAAAAATAAATATTATAGATGTATCTATGAAAAGCTATCAAAAAATAGCAGGATATTCTATTTTATTAACTTTAGAGTGTGTGACGCCAACCTGTAGAGCGACACATCAAACTCATTTTTCAATGACCATATCAATCGTTTCAACCGAATTCGAAATGTTAGATTTGTGCGCTTAATTTTCTGTGTATACCTTTTACCTAAGATATGCTTATCTAGCGGTAACTGGGATGAGTAAACTAGAAGTCATCTGTGCGGAAATTCGGATGAGAGATCGTTAAACTAACTTGCTCAAACTGATTCTGGCGTCAGTAAAGACGCTACAGGGTATCGATTTTCATTAACCTTTCTGGAATATATGAAGCCATTGAGTGTATTTTCACTTAATGGCTTTTGTCCAAAAACAGCTTTGATGGTTCGATGTTATTTGTTATTTCCAAGCAATTTTTCCGTACCCTAACTGCCATACTATTTCGTCATACTCGCAGGTACATATGCACCACCAAAGGTGTGATGAACTATAAAATGAGATCTTAAGTGTCTAGGTAACTCAAAGTGTCACAAAACCCTACAATTGCCCAACCCTCACAGAAATCGGCCAATATATGTCTTTTTTCACTTCTGCATCACCCCAAAGTGATTTTAGCTGGCTCATCGCACTCTCTAGGTCAGCGTGCTCGCCTTTCTTTATTGCTTGTTTGGTGGCAGACCAGGTGCCGATGTAACCTGCTAGTTGGTCGAAGTCCCAGTTTTGCTGAATTTGAAATTCTGGAAATTCAATTTCGTTAAAAGGGAAAGGGAGATCCAAATAGCCGTTCTCAACATGGCGGCGCTCTTGTGGCCAATGCGATCCCAATGCTTGCCAATAAAGTCGAGAGAATGCTGCGTTTAATCCACCTTTGAGAAGCGGCACACCATAACTGATTAACGCAAGGTGAGCCCTAGGTTTTGCTATACGTTTTGCTTCTTGGTAAAACTGCGGCAATTCGAACCAGTGGGCCGCTTGGGCTGCAACCACTAAATCAACACTATTGTCTGTGACAGGAAGGGATTCTGCACTGGAATGAAAATAACTGATATTGGATTTTTTACTGGCATTTTCGAGTTGATCAGGGCTGACATCAGTTGCTATTACCTCATCAAAGTAGTCAGCCAAATGAATGGAAAGCTGACCTGTCCCACAACCTACATCTAGCACTCTTTGTGAACGTTGAGAAAGTTCTGCCAATGCTTTTGCCAAAGGGTTTGGGTAACTAGGTCTAAACGTGGCGTAGTCTTTACCACCAGCAATGAAATGACTTTGTTTGACAGTCGCGGCGCTGTTGGTATTTAGGGGCAATTGTCTTTTCTCAGTACGCCTTAAGCGCTCGTTAAAAGGCTCACTTTTTAGTGCATCGATTCCTTTTAAGAGGCCTTCTCTAATTGGAGTTTGTACTTCTTGTTCTAGTTGCTCGATGGCAGTAAAAGTGCTGTGCCAATGTGATTGGAGATCATCAAGCAAAGTTTGACCTGTTTTGGTGAGCTTAATATAGGAACTTCTTCCATCAGAGTTTTTTTCTTTGGTGACTAAACCATCTTCTATCATCAACTTCAAGCTTTGACTAACGGCTCCTTGTGTTATTTCAAGGTAATCGGTCATGTCACTGACGGTACTTTTTCCATCAGCGAGGGCTCTCATAATTGGCGTGTATCTTGGTCGATAATGAAGAGATTTGTCTTGGTAAGCTTTAGCAGCACCAGAGTCGAGTAACTCAGAAAAATGCCTTAACAGTTCACCTAATCCTGGAGTGTATGTTTCTTTCATATTCAAAACCCATGTAGTCAAGAGGCGCCAAGCATAATACATTAGCACTAATGTATTATGCAAGCGCAAGAAAAATATCTTTTATTACGCATGACTAGATACAACGAGAAACCAATTCCAAAACCCTCAATTGATAATTTTGACATCAAGAATTTATTGACTAGTTTTTATAGTGTTCTAGCAAAAAAGGAATGTCTGATGAGCACACTATTTCGCAGCGGGCTTTATGCCGTATTGATATTGTTTTCAGCTACAAGTATCTCGGCAGTTGAAATTATTCACCCAATTCCACGTGATGGCTCTGATCTTGATAAATACGCCATCGAATTGATTGGCTTTCTTGCCAAAAAATCAGGACAGCAAGTCACCATTAAGCCGTATTCTCGCCCGGTTGACTCCCAATCGAGAAAAGTGCAATTGCTCAAAGAGGGCAAAATGACGGTAGATTGGTTGGGAGCCGATAAGAAACTCGAAAGTCAGCTGGTTCCTATTCGTTACCCGGTTTTTCGCGGTTTGTTAGGACATCGAATATTTATTACAAATAAAACCACAGAAGCTAAGCTGGCGAACGTAACAACAAAAGCAGAACTTGAAAAATTTAGCATGATTCAAGGGGAAGGTTGGGCTGATGTCGGTGTGCTCAAAGCGGGTGGATTTAAGGTAAAAGAAGTACCAAGCTTTGAGAATATTTTTAAAATCGTTGATGCAGGTCGTGCGGACTTGTTTCCCCGAGCAGTCATTGAACCCTATAGTGAATTGGCCCAACGTAAACAATATTCAAACTTAGTGGTCGATAGTAAGTTGATGTTGGTTTATAAATTTCCTATGTTCTTGTTTGTTTCACCTGCCGCACAGAACAAGGTTGTAGTTGACCTACTCAACACTGGTTTTGAAAAAGCTTATCAAGACGGCTCTTTTTTGGAATTTTTCGACAATTCAGCCTTAGTGAAGAAAACCTTTGAGCAAGCGAAGATGAAGCAGCGCCGTGTGTTCAATATCCCCAACCCAAATTTATCTGACGCCACTCGAAATATCCCAGACAAATATTGGCTGAAGTTTTAATTCTATTCAAATTTAGGAATAGTGGGTGGTGTTTGGTCACCCACTTTTCGCATCTAAGTTCGGTTTATATTCTGTTGTTTTCGAGCCAGTTGTAATGGAGGGTGAAGCACGGCCGTAGTTCTAATCACTGTGTTGTTACTTTGCGGAAAGCGAATGGTAAACTTGCTCCGTTTTTTAGCGCCATCTAATACCGAGCCTTTAAACAGGTGCCCCTCGCCTGAGAAATAGGCGAGGCCATGGCTTCCAACGAGCAGCTTTTGCTCTTTGCCGTCAATTGTCACTTGAATATGAGTCCCTAGCGCTAAGGGGTTTTGCGTCTGATCAACCAGACGGACTAAGATTTGGTGGATACGCTTAATATCAAATTTGACCAATATGCCTGAGCGATAGCTGGGCATGATGTCAAATTGGTGGTCCATGGCTTTCATGTTGAGTGGTAAGTTTGGAGAAATACCGATATTGGTGCTGGTGTATGCGGTTAGGTTAGGGATGACATAGTCGCCTTCATCATTGGAGAGGCCGAGAGAAAGGCCGTTTTGTTTTATGCCAACGCCACCGATTTTAGACGTTTCGATGAGGGCAAAACCATCGTACAAAGAGGGGGATAGCATAAGGTGGTGATCCATCCACAACAGAGCGCCATCAGCATTGGCGATGATTTGTCTATTCGCATCTTCTTGATAAAAATTTAGGCTGTAATCGCCACTTGGCGTGTTGCCCAAGTAAACGCTTCCACTGACTTGGTTTTGTCCATCACTACGGCCCATTGAAAGACTGGTTGATAAATTCTTTCCTCCACCCAGTTCGTGGTTTGTCATATACGAAGCAAGCTGACTGTTTCCATATTGCGTATGTTCATTGCTGCTCGACATCGAGCTATGGCGATCAAACTGATAACTCAAGTTAATGCCAAATGAGTACTGCTTTTGCTCTCCATATTGTGCTTGGTAGCTACCAACGAGATTAAGTCCGCTGGAGAGTGACAAGGTGTAGGTGGCAGTGTAAATATGGGATGACGGATTGTCTGAATATTGGTTGTGAATGTACATGGCGTTGGTTGCAATGTGTCCCCATGCACCGAGATAATAAGCGACGCCAACACTGGTTTGTAGGCCATTATTCAGGGTGGATTCATCACTTGCCGTTGAGATTTGCGTAAAGTGCTCAGAGCTATATTGAGCATTGGAGTTTAACGATAGGTTTCCCCAGCGAATGTTATAGCCAAGCCCAGTTAGAGTTCCGGATTGAGAGTGTTGCATACTCGCCGTAATATCGGCAGACAGTATGCCAAATGAGCCGGTTCTAAGATACTGTGTTGAACCAAGTGTTTGCTGCTCTTGCAGCAGACTTGCATGGAGTTGATATGTCCATATCGGGGTCACGCCATAGTTGTAGTTGAGCACTGCCGCCGCAGGGCCGTAGTCAGAGTTACTTTCGCCGTAGTGCTGCCTTAGCCAACCAAATTGATAAGAATAACTGGATAATCCTGCTTTTAGTAGATTTGTGTCAGCGAAGTAGGGAATGCTATAGGTGGAGACTTGACCATTTCTGTTTGTCGACGTAACTGTAATGGTGCCAGAGCCATCAGTGACGGGAATATTATAGAACTGGTAAGCACCAGGATTGACCTGATAGTTACCAACTGGGACACCGTTGACTTTAAGTTGGACATCCTGAGGTAACGTTGCGTTTTGATTGATTTGTGGCAGTGAGCGTATATCGAGTTTGGGTCTGAGTTGGTAGTTCTTGTAGAAGCTTATTCCGCCAAAATTAACGCTTCCCCCCCAATGTGCTGAGGAAGTCGTACTGTCACCGAGCACTAACGTTGTTAAATGATACCAATCATCTTTTCTCCATCTTGTGTCTAAGCGAAGCCAATCTGGTGTTTCCGTATCATCAGTTTGATTATTGAGTTGATTCGGTGTGTAGACAAATGCCTGAGAAAAAAAGCCTTGCTGGTGGGTAAATACCCCTAACTCTCCAGATATAGCTGCATAGTATTGTGACCGATCGACCATGGATCCAGACACGTTATAGTTGAGAAATGCCCCATTTGTAGAACTAGGCTGGATCGAATTGCTTTGCGTATTTTGCTGTAAGTTTTGCCGGTCTTTTTTGAATCTCCAACTAGGGAAGATTAACGATAGAGCTTGAGAGCGTGGATCCCATGTAATGCCCTTGGAATTCTTATCAATGATGACGAATGGTTGATGTTTTTCTTCTTGGATATCGAGTCCGCTGAAATTCACGACATTGGCCTTGGTAAATGCCTCTTTTGGTAACCAAAGTTGTTGCTCTTTCTGACAGGCTGCCCAAACTTGCGATGCACTGCCATTGATACTGATAGAAGGTAATAGAGGACTTGCTTTGATGTTTAAGCAAATCTTGGGAACGGATATCGCAAATACTGCAGGACTTGATGTTATGGCGCAGAGCAGAAACAAGGTGACAACAAGGTTATTCGGCTTTGCGTGTTTCATCGGATTCATTGGTAGCGATACAGTGGGTAAAACTAGGCGAGGTAACTTAATTGATAGTAGACAATGACCTCTGAGGTACGGCTAGATACAGTGACATTGGGCCTCACTTTTAATTGCCCGTAAACCGAGATCCATGGTGTTGCGCCGTGGTGATTTTTTATTCTGAACTGTCCGGTGATAGCGCGTTTACCATTGAGTAGCGGTTGTCGATAATCTGGTTTTTTGAATATCTTGAACGGCATCCCTCTACCTAGCTTAGCTCTTGCTCCGACTGAGTACATGGTGACACGGTAGCGGATAATGCCATTGGGTAGCTTGGCTGAGCCACAGGTGATTTGGAACGCTGTGGTTTGCCTTACGGTTGAAGAACGGCGCACATTGCCAAAATCAAGCGGCTTAGTCTGCAATTGGCACGAGGTATGAAGCATCAAGGAGATGTCAGTATTTGCCTTTGCCGTAGGCACAAATGAAACTGCCGCGCAGCAGATTATAAGTATATGAGCGACCAGCTTCATTTGTTTTTTGCTCATTGGCTTCATAGTGTCACGAGCGTGGATTTGGTCGATGATAGGTCACGTAATTTTTGTTGAACTGAAACGATGTTTTTGCTGTTATCAACATGGAAGCTGACACTTACACCAGGCAGTATATATTTTCTTGGTTGCTCTTTGACGTGATGACCATTTTTGTCAATAAAGCTGATGGATTCAAAGGACAGCACAGATTCACCAGAATTGGTGAACGTGAGTTGCTGAGGCCCTGTTTTTTGCCAGTTCCATTGAGTCTTGATTGGGTTTTTAGGGTAGACAAATACCGGAAATTCAATGTTGTAAAGAATATTGATACTATTTTTAGCTTGGGTGTCAGAGGCTTTGTCAGGGATCTGTTTTAGCTGAATTCGATAGGTTTCTACGTGTTTGCTGTTATTGTTAGCAAACAGGCCAACTCGTAATGCTTGTGATTCATGTGCAGGTAAAGTGAAAATAGCGGGAGAAGGGAATAAGTCCTCACTGTTAATCTTTTTTACTGAATGGTTTTCAACTTGCCATTTAAATATGACAACTTGAAAGGATACAGGTTGGTCAGACTCATTATATAGATTTAAAGTTTGCAGTTTACTGTTATTCTTAAACGTTAATGATGTCGTATTGAGTTGTAGCGCATTACAAGTAAATGAAATCCCAATAACAGGAATAAGAAGAGCGATTGATTTTAAAACGTTATTTGTCATTATAAGTCCGAAATGATGTAACCGTAAAAATAAAGATTTAATACCCAAACAAAAGAATAATGACATTCAGTTTGCTTGGGTATTAATGTATGACTAAAACTCGACTTCAACCGTTACATTTTGTGTAAATGATTTGTCGGCATCAGCCGATAAGTCTTGCCCCGCTGGCACTTCACCATAGATGGTTGCTGATCCTTGTCCATTCTTTAAGCTAATTTCTTGTCCGTGCCCTTTACCATCGTTATATGGAGTAATCATCTCTGAGGGCTTATAACTGGAGTCAGTATACAACCCATAGTTTATAGTGGCTCCCGACTTATCCGTGGCTGTCATAATGTACTGATTGTCTTCACCAGTGTTGGTGCTTATATAGGCGACAGGGGTATTGCCATCAGCCGTATAACAATCGGTCACAGATACTTCAGTGGTACTTGTGGCTTCTTGCTGGTTCTTGAGTTGATTGAAATCCATAGGGGGAATCATTTGTAGAGTACAGGTTGCGGGTACCGTGGCCTTAACAACAAGTATCTGGCTATTTGATGTGTGTGACAGTGGCGATGCTGCGAAACTGGAAATGGACGTAAAGGTTATGGCAGTAGCGACCACGATTTTATTTAAAGACTTCATTGCTTATACTCCTATTGGCTAGATAAATAAACACACTGGTTGTGCTTTTTTTAAATAACAAAATAATGAAGTGAGAACTTGAATTATTAATGAATTTAATGCTTAAGTTGTACGCGATATACGACTACTGCAACTCATTATTTATTTCACTTCACTAGAAAGAAAAATAATAAGAGTTGGGCTAAATATAACGATAGAAATTATTATGTTTAAAATTATAAAGAATAGTTACTTGTAACATTGATAGATTAATTACAGAAAGATCTGCATCACAAGTTTGTCTTTTGGAAGAATTTTTATTGTTTTTTAGGTTTTTGAAAGTAAAAGTATCAATAAATAGAATATTAGAAATGGTTTCTCATTCTAATATTCTATTTATTATAGGCTGTCTAATAAACGACGATATGCCCGTTTTTGTACGTCAGATCGGCTAGATAATCATTGCCAATCAATACCGGGCCATCTAAGTCGACGATTTTAGCCTTGGTAGCGATTGGAAAAGCCGCTTGCATTGCTGTTGACGTACCCACCATGCATCCGACCATGATGTCCAATCCATTTGAGCGAGCCGTTTGTTCGAGCTTTAGTGCTTCGGTGAGTCCACCCGTTTTGTCGAGTTTAATGTTGATCATTTCGTAACAATCAACGAGAGCAGGGATATCTTGCTCAGTATGGCAGCTTTCGTCTGCGCAAATCGGGATAGGGTGGGGAATGTTTCTTAATAGCGCTTCTTTCCCACTAGGAACGGGTTGCTCTATCATAGAAATATTGAGTGGTGTCAGCGTTTCAAATAGGTTCTCCAAATCAAGGTCTTGCCAGGCTTCATTGGCATCAACAATGATTTTGCAATTGGGGGCAGCATTGCGTACGACGGTCAAACGTTCTACGACATCTGCTGCATCGACTTTGACCTTTAGTAATGTGGCTCCTATTTCCACATAATCTCTGGCTTGTTTCGCCATCGCATCGGGTTGGTCTATCGACACGGTCATTGCGGTTTCGATTTTTGCCGCGATAGCAAAATATGGATTGGGAAATGTGGTGCCATTAACTTGTGCTTCTAGATCCCACAGTGCGCAATCCAAAGCGTTTCGAGCGGCACCTGCTGGTTGGCTTTGTAGAGCGGTACGTGCCTGCTGCGGAGTAAGATCTTGCCACCCTTGGCTGAAGATCTGGATCTGTTCTAAAACAGAATCAATGCTTTCACCATAACGAGAGGTTGGGGAGCACTCCCCAACCGCTGAAAAATCTTTGTAGGTTAAAGTGGCTTGGATAATATCGCAATGTGTTCTCACTCCGCGAGAGATAATGAAAGGTCTCTCTAACGGAATGTGTAGGTGTTCGCTTTTAACATGCATCCTAACTGTCCTTAAACTGCTTTGATTTGTTGTACGATTGGGGCCATGCTAAAGCGCACCGGATCGGTAACTGGCACTTGATACTTTTCGCTCCAATCTGCACACAATGTTTGCGCCTCTTGTTCACTTATAGCAGAAGTATTCAAACAGATACCAACTAATTGCACTTTAGGGTTGGTGACACGAGCGGCTTGCAAGTTTGCAGTGATGGTGTCTTCGATAGATGGCAGTGCTGCATGCGGTAAATTACGAATGTGCTGGCGTCCGACTTCGTGGCACAGTACTAAAGCGTCAGGTTGTGCGCCATGCAATAGCCCTAGGCTTACACCAGCAAAAGAAGGGTTATACAGTGATCCTTGACCTTCAATAATATCCCATTCATGGTCATTAAATGCTGGGCTGAGCGTTTCCACAGCACCAGAAATAAAGTCAGCCACGACAGCGTCAACAGAAATGCCATGTCCATCGATTAGAATACCTGTTTGCCCGGTTGCTTTGAATTGAGCTTGGGTACCGCTTTCGGTTAGCGCTTTTTCTATGGCAAGGGCTGTGAACATTTTTCCAACTGCGCAGTCGGTACCTACGGTAAGAAGACGTTTGCCTTGGCGTTTTTTACCATTGCCAACTTTTAACGGCTCATCGTAATGTCGTACATCGAATAGTCGAATTTGCGTTTTATCTTGCAGTTGAGCTAACTCGGGAATATCGGATAAGCGTTGATGCATGCCTGAAGCAATATCGAAGCCTAATTCAGCAGCTTGAATAAGCGTACCTAACCAATTATCAGGGATGACGCCTCCTGCGTTTGCGGTACCGATAACGAGAGTTTTGGCACCTTTATATAGCGCTTGTTGTAGGGTGAAATCAGGTAAGCCGAGTGAGATGGTGTTTTCATTTAGTCTAATTTGACCCACACAAGCATCAGGACGCCATTTCAAAATACCACGTGCAGTTTTTGCTGATAGAGGATCGGTCACATCACCGAGGAAAAGTACGTAAGGTTGAGCTATCTTCATGGTTTATCCGCCTATATTATTATTTAATCTATACCCAAGTCATTGTGAATGCGAATCATGAAATGACTTGGATACAGAGATATTAGGCGCGCCATCTGCGAATGTAGAATACTTATCCGTTGCTCTGCTATAACAAGAAGTTATTGCTTTTTTAGTTTTTCAATAAAGGATTTAGCTGTAATGGAGAGCGGATAACTTTCTGCGTGAAGCAGAGAAACCGAAATGGTGATGCTTGGTGTAAAGCTAAACAAAGAGACCTGAGAATAGTGGGCAAATTGGCTGGCAGTCCATGGATCTACGACCGCAACCCCCGCTTGATGAAGGGCGAGATCCGCTGCGATATTATGGCTCCTTACATTGACCACATATTGATAATCTGGAATGCAAGATTGCACTAAGTTATTCAGTTGTCTGCCAAGAGGATCGCGTTCATCCAGACCGATCAATGGTAGGCCTAGATTCAACAAGTGAGAGATGGTGAGAGGTGAAGCTTTTTGTGCTTCCTTAGCATGAGAGGCCGGGATAACGGCGACCAGCTCTTTTTCAAATAATGTCACTTGTTCAATCGAGTAAGGAGTCTCCCCGCCAAAACATATGGCTAAGTCAATTTCATTTTTAAGTAGGCTGTCGCACATTTGGTTTTGATGTCCAGTCAATAATTCAACTGAAAACTGCTCTTCTTTTAAGCACTTGGCGACAATTGGCGTTAGAACTGTGGAGGCCAATACAGGGGGAGCACCCACCCTGATATGTTGTTCACCTTTTTTTATCTTGTTGGTCATTGAGCGAAAGGTACCCAACTGCTGATAAACACGCTCAGCTTCGGGAAGCAGGGCGCGCGCTTCGTTGGTTGCTACGAGTCTCCCTTTGACTCGTTCAAACAATGGAAAACCAAGTTGTTGCTCCGTGTGAGCCAAAACGCGGGTGATATTGGGTTGAGACACATTTAAATTCTTTGCGGCTCCAGAAACAGTGCCACTTTGCATGATGGAGTAAAACACTTCTAACTGACGTAAATTCACTGAAACACCCTATAATGCTTACGAGCTGTTTGGTAAGCCTAACGACTTCTTTGTAGCCGCCGACGAATCTTTGAACACTTTAAGGTATTTGTAGGTTGGTCTTCAATAGGAGGAAGTATTTAGGTGGACAGCAGACGAAAGTGAGAGTACATCGCCTCTCACTTTACAATCGTTGTTGGTATATTCATATCACTGGGTATATGCCTATTTTTTTCTTTTTTTGATTAAGGCAAATGTGATAGCACCTGCTAGAGCAATGACACCTAACGTCATAGAGCTGATATGAAGGTGCGGATGAATGTCAAAGGCGATACTTACAATCAGCGGCGATGACACGAAAATCATAGAAATGATGACCAACAAAATCGTCATTGGCATTTGTTCATGATCTTTACGTTGCATATCTACAGTCCTATTTAGAGGTTCCTATTTAAGAATAGGATAGGCTGAAAAAAATGCTTACAAATAGTTGAAAAATTGCACTTTACACATATTGAGTCTCAGTTTACGGCAATAACACAGGATTCTCGCCCAATAAATGTGAGTTATATTCACTGTTCCCGTTTCACTTGTCTTCCAGCAGGCGAAAATTTGAAGTTATGTCTATTCTGAAGTGTATCAGTAGCTCCTGTAATTTGACGATATTTGCCATTCAGGGAAGACGTAAATGAACCTCAATTTGACTCATAAAATTACCATTGCGTTTATCGGTGCTTTGGTCGCCACCACGATTTTGCTCACCACCATTACTTATCTTCGTGTGTCGACTCAAAGCCATCAGTCTCTGGCTAGCAGTGTGTCTAGCTACAATCAGTTGGGCGCTCACGCGATATCGCTGTGGCTTGAGGGACAAAAAAGAGGTATTGATGCGTTGGCGGATGCGGTGGAAAGTACGACCAATAGACAGCAGATAACCAGTCATCTGGTTCAGGCGAATGAGTCTTCAAACTTTGATTTGACGTATTTCGGTACAGAGACGGGTGAGATGTATCGAAATACTGGAATTACGAATCATCTGGTGAACTACGATCCTAGAGTTCGGGCGTGGTACAAAATGGCGAAAGCGTCAAAGAATGTGATAGTGACGAAGCCTTTCGTTGGTGCGACGTCGGGAAAGTTGACCATCACAATTGCCAAAGGCATCTACCGTGATGGCAAATTTGTCGGAGCGGTGGGGGCCAGCGTCAACTTGGATACGCTGGCACGAGATGTTAGCGACTTACCCGCGCCAGGAAAGGGGTTCTCGTTTCTCATCACTAATGACGGGCTAATTTTGGCGCACTCTAACTCTGAGTTACGAAATAAGCCGTATTCTGATCTTAGTGCCAATATTCCACTTGAAAGCATGATTAATAAATCAAGCCAATTTGGTGAGCTAGCTACGGTAGAACTCGGTGGGGAAGCCTACTTGTTCTCGAGCGCAAAAATAGCAAGCAGTGAATGGTTGCTGGTGATGGCAGGGAAGAAGAGTGTCATGTTAGCGCCAATCAAAACAACAACGCTATTTTTATTGCTCGCGGCGTTGATAATGATCGCTATCGTTGCCGTTACTTCAAATCCACTGATTCGTTATCTGTTGTCTAACTTGACCAAAGTCTCCGATGCGCTAAAACAAATAGCCAGTGGAGGAGGCGATCTTACCCAGCGAATTAAGGTGCGAACTCATGATGAAGTCGGGTTGCTTGCCGAGAATTTTAACCAGTTTGTAGAGAAATTACAGACATTATTGGCTCATGTGCACGATGTGACAGATAAAGTGGATGATCAAGCAACCGATACATCCCGTAGCGCAGAAAAATTATCGGAAAGCGCTAATAATCAACAAAATGAAGTCACTATGGTCGCCGCTGCGGTGACCCAGATGTCGTCTGCAACCCAAGAAATCGCTTCCAACTCTGAGCAAGCGGCTAACGCTTCAGCGGAGTCGGTAAAAATAAGCACGAAGGGTCAGCAGGTCGCGAATACGTGTCAGGCATCAATCAGTAATTTATCCGATCAGGTGAATGATGCAGTTAAAATTATTATGGAGTTAAAAAATCATGGTCAAGAAATTAATTCCATTGTCAGCACCATAAGTGATATTGCAGAACAAACCAACCTACTTGCCTTAAATGCAGCGATAGAAGCGGCGAGAGCTGGAGAAGCGGGGAGAGGATTCGCTGTCGTCGCCGATGAGGTACGCGTATTGTCACAAAATACGCATAAGTCTACTGAAGAGATCAACGCTATGATCACGACCCTTCAGTCTACCACTCAAGATGCCGTTCAAGTGATGAATCAGTGCCATGATCTCGCCCAAACGAGTGTGACGGACGCACAAAATGCGAGTGACTCCTTCCAAGAAATATCTCAGGCAGTGAATGAGATTAGTGATATGTCTGCTCACATCGCGACTGCAGCCGAGCAACAGACGTCGGTAACCGATGAAATTGGTCGAAACACAGAAACGATACGTGAAGTCGCATGTGAATTTCTTGCTGAATCAGAAAGTGGCATACGTCAAGCCAGCGAGCTGGCTGAGCAGTCCCACAAGCTGAGAGATTTACTCACCCAGTTTAAGCTCAAGTAACCCAGCTAGTTGCGTAAAACACCTTGTGAAAAAGACGGCTGTCGGTTATTTATCCGTATTGAATATATTCAAATTAATCAATATTCTTGGAATCAATCAATTAGCGACTATATTTTAATGAGGATCTAACCAGCTAGGAGAGGACTCACTATTATGATGAGCTTATTGTTCCTCATCGTGTTTATTGCGATGGTTTTGGCATGGAAGGGTAAGAAGTGTAAATCCTACCTATTTTTCGTTGTTGGGCTTGTGCTGAGTCTTTATTGGCTCAAACATCATGCCACCGACACACTCTCCATATTATTGTAAAGGAGAGTCCTCATGAACCGTACTCGAATTACTCAGCTTAATATCTTAGGTTTGTTGGGCATGACTGCCATTTTATTGATGGCATTTGTGATGCAGCTTTCTCTTAATGAGCTACCTTGTCCCTTGTGCCTATTGCAAAGAGTGGGCTTTGCGATGGTGATGTTTGGTCTTATGCTCAATGCCATATATGGTCCACAGCAGCGTCATTACGGGATCGTACTGATTGGTGCATTGTTTGGTGCCGCTGCGGCTTTACGTCAGGTATCCTTACATGTCATTCCAGGTACACCAGGATACGGAAGCCCAATTTTAGGTATGCATTATTATACTTGGGCGTTTGTTTTATTTGTCGCCACAATTTTTGCGGTGTCGATTTTACTTATCTTATGGCGAGAAGAGTGGAATAAAGATGGCACCTTTGAGATGACAACATTTGGGCGATTTGCCTGCTTGTTGGCGATGTGTGTGGTAGCGCTGAATGTCATTTCTACCTTTGTTGAATGTGGTCCGTTCCAGTGCCCCGACAACCCGGTCAGCTATTGGTTGTTAGATAACATGAAATAAAAATACAGTGTGACTTTAGATTAGAAAGAGCTACTGCGAGTTGAAAGTTCAGTAGCTCTTTTGATTTGTTTAACGCTCTATCTGTATTGAACTTTCTACGGCAGAAGCACTTTGGGGGTCGACTCTGATGGTTTGAGTCGGGAAGGCGATGTCGGCACCATGGCTATGAATCACTTCAAGTATCTTCAACATCACATCTTGTTTCACCTCTTGATAGCGTATCCAGTTGACCGTCTTGGTGAAGGTGTACACCATGATGTCGAGCGAAGAAGGACCAAATTGGACTAAATTAACAATGAGCGTTTGGTTGTTATCGATATCTGGATGGTTTTGCAACATCGATTTTATTCCACTCACCACGTCTGACAGTCGTTTGCTGTCATCATATCGAAGGCCAATGTTTTCCTTGATTCTTCGGTTGAGCATTCTGGAAGGGTTTTCTACCACTATGTTACTAAACACGGAATTCGGAATGTATAAAGGGCGCTTATCAAAGGTTCTCACTATTGTCATGCGCCAGCCGATTCTTTCGACGGTACCTTCTATCTGACGATCAGGAGAGCGGACCCAGTCGCCGACTTTGAATGGCCTATCGAAGTAGATCATTAATCCACCAAAGAAGTTTGCCAAAAGATCCTTGGCGGCTAAACCGACGATTAAACCACCGACACCACCAAAGGTAAGTAATCCGGATAAGCTCAAGCCAAACGACTGCATTATGGTTAAGCCGCCGATAACGAGGAAGATAAGTCGCGTGACTTTGGCGATAGCTTGTACCGTTGTTTCGTCTCTTTTCTTTTGGCTCAGGACATGCTTTTCGACATTGTTAATCAGGCGAATGACAATCCAGACAAAAATGGCAATAACAAGTAGATGTTTGAGGGTGCTGAGCCAGTTCAATTCAGACTGAAATCGATTTTGTATCAAAATTCCAATTGACACCGTGGCAGGCCAAAGCCAGATAAGTGTACTGATCGGGGCTTTTAATGCATGCAATGTCAAATTATCCCATTGGAACTTGGTCTTATCGACCAATAGATCTAGCCGGCTATATAAAACACGCCATGCAATCCATGCAACAAAACTTGCTGCTGTGATAAAAATGACATTTGTATCCCAATCCGCGGGTAAAGTCGTGATATATGACCTTAACTGGGCCAATAATTCATTCATAATGTTCCATCTTTTCGTTAGTAATAAAGGTGCAATTGCTTCCAATATTGCCCTTCACTGGCATAATTAGGTGATTTTAATCGTTCTAGTCAGATTATAATTACTAATCTAAGTTTTAAAAATCAACCTAATTTTGACGATTGAAATTTATCCATACGAGGTTCACATTTTTATGTCAATTTCATGTCAGAATGTAATTTTAAAGTTTGATAAGAGAAACTTATAGGAGCAAACTTAGCTCCGCTTTTTTGACGATATATAGGCAAAAGTATGAGACCAAGTGATAAGCAGTTTGCAGTCATCGGGCTAGGCCGTTTTGGTTTATCTGTTTGTAAAGAACTACAAGACGCTGGTGTACAAGTATTAGCGGTAGATATCGATGAAGACAGAGTCCGTGAAGCATCTGCCTATGTAACTCAGGCAATCGTAGCTAACTGTACCAATGAAGACACCGTTGCCGAATTACAATTGGCAGATTACGATATGGTGATGATCTCCATTGGCTCTGATGTGAACTCTAGTATTTTAGCAACCCTAGTGGTAAAAGAATCAGGTGCACAATCGGTTTGGGTTAAAGCGAACGATAAGTTTCACTTTAAGATTTTACAGAAAATTGGTGCCGACCATATCATCATGCCAGAGCGTGATATGGGTATTCGTGTCGCACGCAAGATGTTAGATAGACGCGTACTGGAGTTTCATGAATTAGGCAGTGGCATGGCTATGACTGAGATCATTGTCAGCTCTCGTTTGATGGGTAAAACGCTGTCTGACCTTTCCCTATGTAAAGATTGTGATGTTCAAGTGCTTGGCTTCAAGCGCGGACCAGAAATCACAAAAGCCCCTGAACTAGACACTCCGCTGGAAATTGGAGATGTTATCATCATTGTTGGACCCAAAATCACCTTGGCGAAAAAAATTAAATCGTTATGAGCACATACGATAAAATTACGTCTCTGTTTCCGACTGAGCGCAAGAGGAAACAGAGAAAAGGTAATGAGCCTAGGGTCATCCTACTGACTTTTCTCGGCGTTCTTATTCCCTCTGCTTTGCTTCTAACCTTACCCGTTTTCTCTGTATCTGGGCTTAGTGTCACTGATGCTCTGTTTACCGCAACGTCTGCGATCAGCGTAACAGGGTTAGGCGTGGTCGATGCAGGTAAGCATTTCACAACGGAAGGTCAAATTTTGCTGATGTTTCTGATGCAAGTCGGTGGCTTAGGACAGATGACCTTATCGGCGGTTTTACTGTATTTGTTTGGGGTAAAATTGAGCCTCAAACAGCAGTCGTTAGCAAAAGAATCTCTTGGACAAGACACCAGTGTCGATATCCATAGCTTGGTCAATCAAATAGTCATATTTGCCTTTGCAACGGAGTTTGTTGGCTTTGTTTTATTGTCTATTCGATTTGTTCCACAATTGGGGTGGGAAACGGGGATGTTTTATGCCTTGTTTCATGCGATTTCGGCGTTTAACAATGCGGGATTTTCGCTGTTCTCCAACAATATGATGGGATATGTCAATGATCCTTTGGTGCTACTGACACTCGCTGGGCTGTTTATATTCGGTGGCTTGGGCTTTACTGTGGTGGTTGATATTGCGAAAAACTGGCGCAAAGGTTTTTCCCAGCTTCTACTTCACACCAAGATCATGATAGTAATGACTCCTGTGCTATTGATATCCGGTACGGTATTGATTTGGGCACTAGAGCATAATAACCCACTCACCTTGGGGCCGCTTTCCGAATCGAGTCAATGGCTGTCAGCGTTTTTCCAATCCGCTAGCGCGAGAACCGCGGGTTTCAACTCCGTCGACTTGAGCTATTTCACCCATCCGGCACTGCTTGTTGTCATTGTGTTGATGCTGATAGGGGCTGGCTCTACCTCGACAGGGGGCGGCATTAAAGTATCGACTTTTACCGTCGCTGTGGTTGCAACATGGGCATTTTTGCGTCAAAAGAAGCATGTTGTCATGTTTAAGCGTACTGTGAACTGGCAAATCGTGACCAAGTCTCTTGCTATCATCGTGGTGAGCGGCGCTCTCTTGACCACCGCAATGTTCTTGTTAATGATTACCGAAAAAGCCAGCTTTGTGAAAGTGGTTTTTGAAACGGTATCGGCCTTCTCGACGGTTGGGCTGACAGCAGGCCTGACTGCACATTTATCCGAGCCTGGAAAAATCATTCTAATCATTGTCATGATTATTGGGCGTATTGGCCCACTGACATTGGCCTTTATGCTGGCAAGGCCTGAACCCTCATTGGTGAAGTACCCTGAAGATTCCGTCTTAACAGGTTAAACACATACGTGCCTAGGTGAATGTTGTTTGTAACGGAACGTCACCTAGGCTTATTTTCGCCCGCTGAAGTGATCACTGAGTGCCGCTCTTCGTGCTTTCGCTCCGCCAATACCACCATCCATCTGCACGGTTTTTTCGTAACCCTTTTTGATTAACCTTTTACTCGGTGTCGCGGGGACCACTCTTTTTAACTGGGGGGAATCGAATGAGCCAGCGATGATATAGACAGTTTCGCCGCCACCAGTTTTGATAGAAATTTCACTTCCATCGAACTCGAACTCGGTCGTGACAAGACGTGAGTTCTTGTACACTCCTGTTTCGTTGAGGGTAATAATATCCGTGTCGTAAGAGGGGGCGCCAATTTCTATCCAATCGCCGTAAACATGTTTAGGATCCACATAATCCTGATAGCTCACGTAAACTAACGTGCTAAAGCTTACTGTAAGTACAGCAAGCACACTGAATAGAATCGCTTTTCTCGTTTCTGATTTAGTCATGTTTCGCCACTTTATTCTAACAATTGCTTGTTTTTGAATGTATTCCTTGTATTTGCTAGCGCTTTCACAACATGTCTAGGCAATCTTTTGAGCCTTTGTGTTCATTCCTTTGCGTTCAAAAAGTGTGCAAGTGTGCCGATTTTACCTTAAAGTCATACTAGATTGTCTCTTTCATAAGTATAGCTGAGAGCTGTGCGAAAGCTTTTGCAAGTGAGAGTGAAAATTAGGTGCCAATGATGCGTTAAATTTTTGACTATAATTATTTTATGACGCAATAAACTCGGGAGATAAGATGGCTGTCGTTCCAAAGCATGAAGACCAGCATCCTCGTTATGATCCCAAAAAGGACTTTACTAACGACCAGATGCATCGATTTACAGAAGTTGCAAACAAAGCCCAGCAACGAAAAGAAGCCCTGGGTAGTCGCACTTCCACATTCGCATCCGTTAAAGAGAAAGCGATGCGGCCTATCGTTAGACCCAAAAAAGAAAAAGTTAATACACTTCGCTATACCATATGGTTGGTTGTGGCTTGTGTCACCGGCCTTTGGTTGATGTACATGACAAGCACAAACTAACAACACTAGCCTTATCTATCTTACTGAAGCTCACATCTCGAAGTGATTTGGGTATTGGCGTTGTGGCGCGTTGAAGATGTGCTTAAGAGCCTAGGTCACTCTGACTGCTTTTCATTGGAACTACGGTTGATTCATCTGAATTATTTGAATGGTCTTGTTCACGGGGTGGGTTGGGCCTAGGTGGGTTGTAGTAGCAATATTGGTTTTTCCCGGCGTGCTTGGCGGCATACATAGCCTTGTCGGCACAGCGGGTTAGCTCAGGTAGCGAGTCTGCATCAGTTGGGAAAAGTGCTGCACCTACGCTGACCGTTAACTCGTTAATCCTTTGTGTCCCTTGATAGCCATCGCGAAATAAATGACAAATTCTTTCTAAAATATTGTCCAAATCTCGTTGAGTTTTTACCCCATACAGAAGCAAAACGAATTCATCACCAGCAAATCGAGCAATGGAGTAATCATGTTTTCCCGTTTTCCTATCTTTGTTTCTGATCTTGTTTTTTAAACGATGAGCAAAGTGCTTCAAGACTTTATCACCGATATCGTGCCCATAGGTATCATTTATCATCTTGAAATTGTCAATATCCAAGAAAACAAGCGCGGTGTAATCTTTAGAGGTTCGGATTTCTTTTAACTTATCGCATGCCCACTGCTCGAAGCTCCAACGATTGGCAAGCCCAGTGATTTGGTCCATATACGCGAGGTCTTCTATCCCTTCTTTATACAGACTATGAATGTAATCAACCGCTTTTGAATAGTAATAGGAAGAGATATTAAAGACCGCACTCAATGCCAGTAAGCTGAGTAGAAAGTGCGTACTAGAAAAGCTTTCAGGTAGGAGTACGGTAGGCGTATAAAGCACAGATACAACGGCAAGAACGCAAAATGTAACACTGAAAATTAGCCCATTTCTGAAGTCATTGACATAGACTAAGCAGCCAATCAGCGGATATAAATAAAGAAAGCGTCCGGGAATAGGTCCATTATAAAATAGTAAAGCTGTACCCAAAAACAACAAAACGGCGCTAAACATAACATCAGTAAAATTCGCTTTAAAATTGTAGAGTGAGTACCACGCTATGGCGCAGATGGTTATCAGGGCGGTTAATTCCAAAAAACCGAAGCCATATCGACCTTCCGAAATATTGAGCGATCCGGATATGAACAAAATGATGCTGCACAATAAAGAACACAGCAGCAAAATATTGCGTCTTCGGCTTAGCCGAATATCTGCCATTTCTTCCAAATTTGTGCCCGCGAGATTATCCATTTTGGTTACTCTATACCGCTAGTTTAGATTGCCTCATACTAATAATAGAAGATAAATAATATTTGAACCAAATTAACAAAATAATCAATCACCTACGATATGGGTGTTGATGCGTATGGGGCTGAATTTTAAGTTAGGGTAAATTTAGTTCGAGTGGATGATTTTACATCAATTTACCATTAATAATAAGTTAGTTAGCAAACTCAGCTTTGATCCATGATCTCAGTAACAAAACAAATTCATTATTGAGTTGATCCGGTGGACAGACAAAATAGAAGTCTTGGTAAGGATTCGGAACGGGCTCTCCAATTTCCATCAAAAAGCCTTGCGCCACATAATCTTTGATAAAAATCTTATGAGTGATGCAAACCCCTAGCTGACGAATGGTGGCTTGCAGCGCCTGAATGGTTGCGACAAATGAAAGGTTGTGGCCAAAATTTGGTATGGGCAGACGCTGTGCATTACACCAAATATTCCAATCATTTTTTCGCCTGTCATTGGTCACTGAAATCGCGGGAAATTGATGTAACAAGTCTTCTATAGTGGCGTTATCAGGAACAATGTCTGGGCTAGCTACCATGACTAATTCATCACTGCCCAGCTTTTCGCAGTAATAGTCTTGCCATTCTTGTGCCGAGTCATGGATAAGAGCGATATCTACGCCTTCTTGTTCTAGAGAGAAGCGCCCTGGCAAGTTGGAAAGGCGCACATCCAATTTGTCTGAGAACTGATTAAATCTATCTACTCTAGGGATCCACCAATGCATGGCTAGTGAATTGATCATGTTCAACGTCAGCCTATGTGACTGTCCTTTATCCATAAGCGATTGAGTTGCTTTCGATATTTGTTCTAAAGCTGGTGAGATTTGCTTGTAATACCGCCTGCCTTTCGCGTTAAGTACCACGGTTCTATTAACACGTTGGAACAACTCAATTCCTAAATATTCCTCTAACGATTTGATCGATTGGCTTACAGCCGAGTGGCTAACATTAAGCATATCGGCTGCGGCCGACATGCTGCCAGTTTGTGCTACCGCGGCAAAGGAGTACAAAGATTTTAGTGGCGTCGTCTTATTCATTGTAAGTTTTTCTTAACTGTTTGGTTAATATTAATCGTTTTTATACAAGATTTCATTCCTTTACAATTTATTTATTCTTCAGCGCTTTGATGCCGCTTATTTATGCGAAAGGAGGGCTTATGCAACGCCAATATCTGCCTTATATTTTTATTCTGTCTTCAACGTTTAGCGTTTCGATAAGCGGGCTACTGTCAAAATTTCTTGCTGATCAGGTAAGCATAGAATGGTTAGGTTTCCTTCGATTCTTCATGCCTTCAATGCTGTTAATGTTGATATTGTTTTGCTCTAAATTCCGCTTTCCTCCTAAACAGATGCTACTTCCGTTATGTATCAGAGCCGGTTGTATTGCTGCTTGCCAATTATGCTTTATCTATTCTCTTTCCACATTAAGCTTAGTGGAAGGCGTGGTGTTATTTGCGACAGGGCCTCTTTTTATCCCTTTGTTAGAAAAACTAATATTTGGTGTAAGGCTTAAACTGGGCACGGTTATTGGTTTAGGAATGACCTTTGTTGGTGTATTGATGTTGTCGGGTAATGTGTCTGGGTTTCATTTTCAACCCGCGCTATTGGTAGGCTTAGCGGCTGGAGTCTTTAATGCGGGCTCGCAATTGAGTTTGCATCGTGCGACTAAAAGCGATTTAAGTCCGGTAGAAATTAATGCTTGGACATTGGCCTTCGCTTCTCTCATTTTTATTCCGTTATTGCTTACGGGGTGGTTTTTCAACCATGGAGCGCATTTTAATATTGGGAATAGCAGTGACATCATTATTTTATTGACGCTACTCGTGGTATCAGTGTTGATTATCAATACTCAAGTATTTAGAGCTAAAGCGTATAAGCTTGTTGAATCCAGCTCGCAGTTAGCGCCACTATTGTTCACCAATTTGTTGTTTACCTCTATTTGGCAAGCGCTGTTTTTTGATGTGAGTTTTAGCTACTTACAATTAGCTGGTTTGGTCGTGATTGTCAGTGCTAACGTTATTAACGTGGCGACACCAATCGTGTTTGAAAAGTGGCGACATAGAAAAGATCATGCCATTTCTTAGATGACGAATGGAGGTTAGGAGGCACTAGCCATTGTCTAGGACATATCTAAAGGTAAGGTTGAGGCGCTCAGACTTTTGTGTGGTGGATTTCGGTAGGCAATGCTGCCAAAAGTGCTGAGTGGATTGAGTCATAATAAGTAAAGAGCCGTTAGGCAAATCTAATTTAATTTGTTTTTTCGACTTAGTGTGCTTTAAACAAAACGTTCGCGTCTCACCTAGGCTAATGGAAGCAATCGTGGGATTCTTGCCAAGTTCTGGCTCATTATCTGCGTGCCACCCCATTGAGTCTTGAGCATCTCGATATAAGTTAACCAAAACCGAGTTGAATTCACTGTCACACGTATTCTCACAGAGCTCTTTTAGCTTGAAAAGTGTGTTTGTCCAAGGCTTGGGAGTGAGTGTGAGGCCTGAGTAGGAGTAGCTTGCGCTGCCGTGCCAAGATTGGAGCCTTGGTTGTAATCTTGGCTGCCCGAAAATAGTGATCGCTTTTTGTTCAAATTGAATTTCACTTTTCAGTTGATGAAACATCTGAGTCGCGAGCGGCGCTTGTATAAAATTGGGCGACCAAAACAAGAGCCCATTCTCAATGGGTAGCCATTCACCTTGGTTTTGTATATCGCTAAACAAGTCCACAATGTTCAGTCCGTATCGAGAACATATTCATAGCAATCCACATACTCGCCGGATATTTTTGCGTATTTTTGAAATGAGCGAGTGCGACAAAAGCCATTTTTCGCTAACACTTTTTGCGAAGCAATGTTGTTTTTGGCGACGATAGCGACAAAGTTGTTGATGCCATACTCTCGTTTCGCCATAGAAATAATATGGTATGAAGCTGCGCTAGCGATCCCTTTACCCACTTCTCTTTGGTCGACTCTATAGCCAAGAAGAGCGGACTTTTTATTCACATCCAAACAGTGCAAATTGACTCTAGCGATAAGGTGGCCCAACGCGTTTCTAACAACAAGTGGTAACATGGTTTGGCATTTATAAAATAACAAACATTCATTAACATGCTCCAAAACGCCATTTTGGGTGAAAAACTGGTCTCCTCTCGGTTGAATTTGGGACTCAAACCAAGCCTTATTGATGCGCTCGAATTCCAGAATGTCCTCTAAATCACTAGCTTTTAGTAGTTCAACGCGAATATCTTGCATGAATTAACCTGAGTAGTTATATGATTAAGTGATCTTGTCTTCGTTATCATAGCTTACTATGACCCTATATTTCCCAAAACCTATGTTTTTAAAGTCTAACTCTGTCCCTAGTCTCAGCTAAGCTTATTACCAAGTACCGATATCCATATGTGGTTATAAAACACTCAACCTGTTGAAGGAATGGAATATGAGAGAGCTGTCATGTTGGCTCGATGAATATTCATCAAGCCACCAAAACCCAATCAATCAGAAAATACACAAGGTAACCGTACCCGGTATCTTTGTCTGTATTGTGGGGTTAATTTGGTCTATTCCACCGGTTCAACTTCTGGGAGTGACACTTAATTGGGTATGGGTTTTCAATATCCTTGTGCTGGTATTCTATTTCCGATTATCTTTATCCGTATTCATACTGATGCTAGGTTTTACCTTAGCTTCAACCGCATTTATTTGGTCTCTATCTATACTCATATTTCCCATTTTTCATTTAAGCCTTAGCTTTCTTTCCTTCTTTTGGCTGGCGCAATTTGTCGGTTATAAGGTAGAAGGTCACATTCCATCACTGTCCACGCGTAGTTTGTTTTTGCTAATTGGGCCCATATGGGTTTTTAATAAAAATTAGTCAGCGATAGCCTTTGCATTATGCAAGGGGGTGTTTATGTTTTTCATTATTGTTTGCAAAATGCGAAAATCATATGCACGCGATCAGGCTGAAACTGATTGAAATTGACTGTAAAATTATGATTTTTATGAATTACAAAAGTTGGCACACTATGTGCTTAGTATATTGTAACCCTTATTAAGCCGAGGGTTACCTAGCCAACTGACGTTGTTAGTGAACGTATTTGTTCACAATTTTATATCCGCCAATCACCCCTTTTGTGATTGGCTTTTTTCTTTTTAAGCCTTCGCGATTTTTTCAAAATACTCCCTACCTCGAAACTACGTATTTTGACAGTCTTGATAGCAACTGGGTTTTCTAGGGCAGACCGCTCCCCGGGAGCAAATGAGCCTAGCACTGGACTCAATTCCTCTTTCTATCCAGTTGATATTTAGTATTTTTGCAATAGTAGTGAATTCCTTTTTAATGTGTCTAGGAATATCTGCGCTTCCACCATTGGAAACGCACGAGCTTTTCAGCTCTTCAGCGATTTGACGTGAATCTCCACCTTGAGCATCAATAGCTGGATTTAAATCAATACCTGCACACAATACGCGATTGTTCCCAGCGGGATCTGTCATGTTAATAGACTCGCAGCAGTAGATACGTGGCTCATCTCCAACATTTAATATGGAAATTTGTGAAGAACTTCTTTCTTGAGCCTCAGACAAGCGCCGAAACACCGCCCAGTGTTGGCATGGATCGTTTACTTTCCGCATATTCCCCCAAGGAAGGGGGATGCCATTTCCTCGGTAAACGGCCTTAAGTTTATTTTGACCGTAGGCATCAAAGTAGTGCCAGTGAGGGTAGGGAGACACTACCGTCATTCTTCTCATTGCCACTGAAGGTGAGACACCCGCTTTTTTGTGTACTTGAATTTCGTATCCAGTACGGTCTAGTAATTGTCTGAATGGGACTTTAGGGCAGAGCAAAGCGCCAGCAAAAAAGCTTGATTCGAAATCACGCCACGCTTGGAGGATATCTTTTGAGTTCAGCTCTGATGAACCTTGGTTGGCTTCGTTACTCTCCCAGCTGTTGGTATGCCCGACAGATAGCACACTTTTCAACCCTTCTTTGCTATGCAGTATGCAATGTCCAATATAAACCGCTAAGTCGTACTTTAAACGCGTGGGGTACTCTTTAAGAATTTCATTGAGGTAAATTGTACTTGGTGGTTCAAAAAAGGAAGTCACAAGCTGTTTCGCACTGACGCCAAGTTCATCGACCACATCTTGTGGTGTTCGACTTACCCAACGAATTTCAATGCCAAGACCTTTGGCGACGTCGGTCAAATCATCGACGGCTAGATTTAACCTTTTGTGTCCGATCTCTTCAGCGGCTCTCTCTAAATCAGGAAAATGGTTCTGGTTTTTTTCTTGATGAGCTCGAATGAGCAGGTGTGCAAACTGTCTGCCAGTAATTCCGGTTTGTGACAACATTTCAGGTATGGCAATTTGCAAAATCTCGTTGGAAAAGAGAAAGCTTGGCTCAAGTGCCATACCACTGATTCCCCCTCGGTTCCCCTTGTCTGGTGTGATGTCGGTTTGTTCGGGTTCATCGTCAAGAAACCAAGCTGGGTCTTTTTGAAACACCTCTGCGATGACCTCTAGCATATCGACACTGGGGACTCTTTTTCCGCGTTCGATCATAGATAAATAGGAGACAGAAGGAGCGTATTCTGGATTCAAACGAATACACCGAGCTGACAGGTCTTCCATCGTCAAGTGATTACGTTTCCTTAGGTTACGAATTTTCGTGCCTAAGAAATGGGATTGGCGAACTAAGCTTTTTGATAACGACATTTTGTAAAATTCACATTGTAAAATTTTTGTTGTGAAATTGTAGTAAAAAATTAGCTAGGCTACATAGTAAGCAAAATCACAAAATTGCGAAGTCAAGATCACTAAATATTAAATGTTTGCTTCATTACGGAGTTTGAAGAATTATCCACGAGGGGATGACCATGAACATGCTTACTTTTGGTAAAAATGAGATTGAAAATCAAGAAAAATCATTCGTTGCTGAAGCTGTGTTTGCAGTGGAAACAATTAGCGCGAAGAAGCAACAAGAAAAACAAATCAAAGCAAAGCAATTATTAGATACTCTTTTCCCTCTTGAAAGCGGCTCGCACCAAAATGTGACGGCGTATGTTATCGATTACCGTCACGTCATGGCTTATTTTAAAGATGGGAGCCACAGTGGTCTCCAGCACCCTAAACATTTCGTGGCCTACAACGGTGAGAAAGAAAACCCAGCATCCATTTTGTTGAAGGACGCAGCGGGTAGTCATGTTGAGGTGACGTTTGGCTGTCATAAAGGTACGGGAAATATTGAGTTGGTCAATATCGCGGATGTGCAGTTGGAAACATGTACCAAGTTGTGTGCAAACTCAAGTGAAACAATGGTGGCGGCCATGCGCCACTGGGTGAGCCTAGTAAAAGGTGATGAAAACGGCAAACCCAATGTATGCAGTGAAGACAAAGAATTTGTTGCCAAAAATGGTGATGATTATAGTTTAGGTTACTGCTACAGCTTATAACTAAATCATAGACTTATAAGAAAGCCTCGGATGTAGAAGTCCGAGGCTTTCTTTTATCACAGATGGTGTCCGTACGCTTGGCAAAATTTGATGTAGACTTAAAATTACCTAGACAGTGTTTTTCGCTGCTTCTGTTTAATGAGTTGTGTGCTTTTCGGTGAAAACTATCTCTCATTTAGCGGTAATTAAGTGCAATGGTATTGGCAATGAGTGAGAAAGATCGATTAGCTGTTGGTGATCACGTAAAGCCCCAAGCGGATGTGTTCGGCTTGATCTCAGAAACGGTTCCAGTCATGGATGTAATGTTTATTGACGATGACGGTGGAGTCGCAGAATGTCAATATTACGATCAGTACCAGCAAAAGCATTCGCATATTTTACTCATATCAGGTTTAGAAAAAATTAATCAAGACTGAACCACTCACATCGCTCTGAACCTAGGGAGGCTAATCTCATTGATATCATGTCCTCTAGCCACGACACCTCCTACCTGTCAATTATCTCATTAGGCCTTGATACTTTTTACGTATTTTAAAGATAAATCTATCACTAGTAGGCTTTTACGACTATTTTTACAGTTATGCACTAGGGTGATTTTAAGGCGTTTTGCTATGAGGTGGGCATCATTTGGCAGGGAAAGTCTATTGTTTGGTCTAACCATTAATTTTCTATTTTATTCTCATGCCAATGCAGGAATAGATGAAGCTAACTATTGGATTAACAAAGAGTTTGGGCAGAGTACTCTTACCCATGAACAAAAACTGCAAGAAATGGCTTGGTTTATTGAAGCTGCGAAGCCTTATCAAAATATGACGATAAGAGTCGTTTCTGAAAGGATTGACACCCACTGGTATGAAGCTAATACATTGGCCAAAGCTTTTGAAGATATTACCGGGTTGAAGGTAATACATGAAATTACTGGTGAGGACGATGTGGTTAAGAAGATCTCCACTCAAGCTGAGCTTGATTATAGTATTTATGATGCTTACATCAATGACAGTGATTTAATTGGTACGCACTATCGATCAGGTAAAGTGGTGTCTTTAAGTGATTTTATGGCTAAGGAAGGCAAAGATGTCACATTGCCTACGTTGGATATAGAAGATTTTATTGGTATTCAATTTACCACCGCGCCAGATGGAAAGCTATATCAGCTTCCAGATCAACAATTTGCCAATTTATATTGGTACCGACACGATTGGTTTACCCGACCTGAACTTAAGCAGAAATTCAAAAAAATATATGGCTACGAGCTCAATGTGCCACAAAATTGGTCTGCTTATGAGGATATCGCTGAGTTTTTTACGGTTCATGTAAAAGAGCTCGATGGCAAGAAAGTCTATGGTCATATGGATTATGGTAAGTATGACCCTTCATTAGGCTGGCGATTTTCTGATGCCTGGCTGTCTATGGCAGGGGCGGGCGATAAGGGTCTGCCTAATGGTAGGCCCGTTGATGAATGGGGCATACGTGTGGAAAATTGCCATCCTGTTGGGGCATCGGTTGAAAAAGGCGGAGCGTTAAATAGCCCGGCAGCCGTTTATGCTATTCGTAAATATGTGGAATGGCTAAAACAGTATGCTCCTCCAAAATCGTATTCAATGAATTTTACTGAAGCGGGCGCTTTGCCGGGACAAGGGAATATTGCTCAGCAAATTTTCTGGTATACCGCATTTACCGCTTCACTCACTTCACCTGATTTGCCAGTCGCTAATGCCGATGGTACGCCTAAGTGGAGGATGGCACCTTCTCCCAGAGGCGCTTACTGGCAGCAGGGTATGAAGTTAGGATATCAAGATGTCGGGGCGTGGACTTTTCTTACCAGCACGCCGTTAGAGCGTCGTAAAGCGGCCTGGCTATATGCTCAGTTTGTAGTATCAAAAACGGTTTCATTGAGAAAAACGCTTGTTGGACTGACGCCTATTCGTTTTTCGGATATCCATTCGAATGTACTCACTCAAGTTGCTCATAAATATGGTGGTTTGATTGAATTTTACCGAAGTTCTGCTCGTAATGTTTGGACGCCAACTGGGACAAATGTTCCGGATTATCCTAAGTTGGCTGATCTGTGGTGGAAAAATATAGCACTGGTATCAAACGATGAGTTAACACCGCAGCAAGCTATGAATAAGATGGCGAGTGAAATGGATGGACGTTTACAAAAATTGGCAGAGGACGGGCAGCAGCTTTGTGAGCCTAAGCTCAATAAAAGTCGAGAGCCCAGTTATTGGCTTGCTCGCCCCGGCGCTCCCAAACCTGTGCTGGATGAGGAAAAGCCACCAGGCATTACATTGTCTTACCAAGAATCGTTGAAAGCTTGGGATGAGATAGATCAGGTAACCCCATGAACCTGCTTAAACCATTTGTAGCCACATTCTTATTTGCTTCGTTAACGGTAAGTGCCCAAACCTATACACTGTTGACCGAGGCGCAGCCACCCTATGCAGAACAATCTGGGGGGCGAATATCAGGCGTGGCCGTTGATATTGTGTCGAAGTTATTCAAAGATGTAGGTTTAGAGTATAAAGTTGCAATCATGCCGTGGAAGCGAGCTTATGCGACAGCGCAACACTTTCCCAATAGTTGTGTTTTTCCCGTTCAGCGTAGCCAAGAAAGAGAATCGCAGTTTCACTGGGTAAGCCCAATTTTAATAACGCTGACGGCGTTTTTCACTAATGCCGACTCGACCACATCGATTCGGACTCTTAATGATGTTGCGAAGTTAAGGATAGGCTCGTATCTAGGAAGTGCCACTGCTCAATACCTGCAAAGTCAGGGGTTTCATGTTGAGCTGACGATTCGAGATGAACAAAATATACATAAGCTACGTAGACAACGTATCGACGTGTGGGCGACGGATATACTCGTCGCAAATTATTTATTGAGACAGTCGTCAGAAAGTGACTCAATCAAGCAGCGGCTAGCTTTTTTTAGTACACTACGCGGAATCGCCTGTAACAAACAAGTGCCAATCAAAGTGATCAATCGATTGTCCGAACAACTTAAACAAATGTATTTGGATGGAACGATCGAGGCCATGCTCAAGCCGTATACTCAGATGTAAAAAAATCAATACAAGCCTTTTGATCACTCAGCACTTTGATATATAAATATACATGGGTACTAATACCTTGTTATGTAATAAGTATCTTAGACTTAATACGGTTGTTTGAAAGTCAACCATTGGCTTTTAAATGCCTTGATTGTCGTTTGTTTACATGATGTAAATAGCGGGTTCACCTTGTGTTATTTGGTAACAGCAGTTAGTATCGCGCGCTTAGTTTTGTGAGTTCATTTGGAATGAATTCACAATCTTTTGACATTTCTAATTATACAGTGTGCTGCGTTTTAAATTTTAAGAGTATTTCTATGACGGCTAAGGTTGGAAAAACTGGGTTTGAAAATATCAACATTAATCACATACGATACTTTGTCAGTGTCTATGAGCTTGGTAGTATCTCAAAGGCTGCAAAGGATTGTAATGTCTCGCAGCCAACCATATCTAAAAGCCTAAAAAGTTTAGAAAAGCAGTTTAACGTCGTGTTGTTTAACCGAGATACTCGACTTTTCTATCCAACGGATGCTGCACAGCAATTGTACCCCAAATGTTTAGAACTGTGCTCTTCAGCTAAAGCGATTTGTAATGTGCTTGATGTGATCAATCACGGTGATTTTGGTGAAGTAAAAATCGGTTTTGGAAAAATTGTTGGACCGCTTGGTAGTGTGCTGATGTCTAAAATTATTTCAGATAAATATAGCGACCTACGCGTCTCTATTACCGAGGGTAACCCTTCATCCTTGCACCGAAACTTATTGCAAGGCAACCTAGACTTTTTCATTTGCCACGATGACGCAAAAGAAATTTTAAATAGCGTTGATCAGTTGGTATGTAAACCTTTTATTGACGTTGAAGTTAACGCGGTGGTGTCGCCGAAAGCCACATTTCTTAAAACAGAAGACAATATGACGATGTTCCCATGGGCATTTCCAAAGCTCGAGGTGCTGGCAACGTCAAAGAATAATTTCTATAACGATTATTACAAGGAAATCGTTGCTAACGGCAGTGTGCTTTATCAAATTGATAATATTGACGCGAGATTAAAGCTGGTACTATCTGGGCAAGCCGCTATGGTGTCGACCAGTATTTCAACCAGAAAGTACGTCAAGAGTGGGATATTGCAAAAGCTACCTATAGAAATTGACGATATACCTTTGTCAGTTTTCCACTTAAGTACTAAACCACTGTCAAATAGTGCGTATCAAATATTGGATATGATGAAAAGCTATTTTGAGATGTTAAAACGTTAGAAATAAACAGATTGAAAAATTAAAAAAGGCGACATTTAAGTCGCCTTTTTAATTAAAGAAGAGTACTAATCTTCATAATTCTCGATGCTAGGGCATGAGCAGATCAAGTTACGGTCGCCGTAAACATTGTCGACACGGTTGACTGTTGGCCAATACTTCCAAATTTTTGTCGATGCTGACGGGAAGCAGCCTAACTCACGTGAGTATGGACGGTTCCACTCATCGGCAGACAGGTCAACTTGTGTATGAGGCGCATTCACTAATGGGTTATTATCTAACGGCCATTTACCTTCTTTTACCGCGGTCATTTCATGGCGAATTGCGATCATGGCTTCACAGAAGCGGTCAAGCTCTTCCAGATCTTCTGATTCTGTTGGCTCAATCATCAGTGTACCCGCAACAGGGAAAGACATGGTTGGCGCGTGAAAACCGTAATCCATTAAGCGTTTAGCCACATCTTCTTCGCTGATGCCAGTTTCTTCTTTCAATGGACGAATATCGATAATGCATTCATGAGCGACACGGCCATTGGTGCCGCGATAAAGAACAGGGTAGTGAGGGAGCAGTTTCTCCATCACGTAGTTCGCGTTCAGAATTGCGACTTTCGTTGCATCGGTAAGTCCTTCTGCACCCATCATGGCAATATAGGCCCATGAAATTGGTAAGATTGAAGCGCTGCCTAGATCGGCTGCGGAAACCGCGTAGTCTTTTCCTTGCACACCATTTTCAATATGTCCAGGTAAGAAAGGGGCGAGATGCGATTTCACGCCTATTGGCCCCATACCTGGACCGCCACCACCATGTGGAATACAGAATGTTTTGTGCAGGTTCAAGTGAGAAACATCAGAACCGATGAATCCTGGAGAGGTTAAACCAACCTGAGCATTCATATTGGCTCCGTCTAGGTAAACCTGACCGCCTGCTGCGTGAATTTTCTCGCACACTTCTTTGACTTGCTCTTCGTACACACCGTGTGTAGAAGGATAAGTGATCATGATGCTAGACAGGTTGTCTTGGTGTTTCTCAATCTTAGCTTCAAGATCGGCCATATCGATGTTGCCGTTATCATCACACTTGACCACCACGACTTTCATCGAAACCATAGACGCAGTTGCTGGGTTTGTACCGTGCGCTGAACTTGGGATCAAACATACGTTACGGTGACCTTCGCCGCGACTTGCGTGGTAGCGTTGAATAGCGATAAGGCCAGCGTATTCACCAGATGCGCCTGAGTTTGGCTGCAGTGAGAAATCATCGTAACCCGTAATTTCACAAAGCTTCTGCTTTAGATCTTCAGCTAGAGCAGTGTAGCCTGCCGCTTGCTCTAGAGGAGCAAATGGGTGGATAGATCCGAACTCTGGCCAAGTCACAGGAATCATCTCTGCAGCCGCGTTGAGTTTCATCGTACAGCTGCCTAGCGGGATCATGCCGTGTGTGAGGGAGAAATCTTTATTTTCTAGCTGCTTCAGGTAACGCATCATTTGCGTTTCGCTGTGATGAGTATTGAACACAGGGTGTGTGAGGAAAGAAGACTGGCGTCGACATGCTTCTGGAATAGCAGCAAATTCGTTTTGCTCTATTTCTGTGGAAAGCGCAGCAATGTCTTCTTTAATGTTAAACACCTTAAAGAGGGCATCAATATCAGCAACGGTCGTTGTTTCATCAAGGCTGATGCCAAGTTTATCTGAGAACTTACGTAAGTTGATGTCAGATTGTTGCGCTTTGCTGTAAATATCGGCGGTTTGAGTGCCAGTATTTATGGTGATTGTGTCGAAGAAGCTATTGTGGGCCAATTCGTAGCCGGACTTAGTGAGGCCTGCAGCAAGAATCGCAGTCATGTGGTGAGTGCGACGAGCGATGGTACGTAAACCTTCTGAACCATGGAAAACCGCGTAAAATGCTGCCATGTTGGCCAGTAGAGCTTGGGCTGTACATATGTTTGAAGTGGCTTTTTCACGGCGTATGTGCTGCTCACGTGTCTGCATCGCCATACGCAAAGCTTGGTTACCATTTGAATCAATAGACACACCAATAACTCGGCCAGGCATAGTACGCTTATGTTTATCGCGAGTCGCCATAAATGCTGCATGTGGACCGCCATAACCCATTGGTACACCGAAGCGTTGAGCTGAGCCAATGACGACATCTGCACCCATTTCGCCAGCAGGTTTTAGCAACGCACTTGCGAGTAGATCTGTGGCAACGGCAACGACGATTTTATTAGCTTGAGCTTTAGCAATAAGATCCGTCAGATCACGGATTTCGCCGGTAGTGCTTGGATATTGAACCAGCGCGCCAAATACGTCTTGTTCAGCCAATGTTTCTAAAGCACCAATTTGTACGTCGAAACCTATGTATTCAGCACGCGTCTTAACGACTTCTATCGTTTGAGGATGAACATCGTCTGCAACGAAGAATACTTTGCTTTTGCTTTTGCCAGCACGTTTACACAAAGTCATTGCTTCTGCGGCGGCAGTGGCTTCGTCGAGCAAAGATGCATTAGCGATCTCCATGCCCGTGAGATCCATGACCATCTGTTGGAAGTTAAGCAGAGCTTCTAGGCGGCCTTGAGATATTTCTGGTTGATAAGGTGTGTATGCGGTATACCAACCTGGATTTTCTAGCACATTGCGTAGGATGACGTTTGGCGTAAAGGTGTTGTAATACCCTTGACCGATAAACGTACGCTTCACTTGGTTTTGGCTGGCGAACGCTTTCATTGTCTCAAGCATATCTGCTTCGCTCAGGGACTCAGCAAGAGACAGTGGTTTTTCTACACGAATTTGGCTTGGGACTGTGTCATCGATTAGTGCGTCAAGGTTAGCAACATTAATCGCATCCAACATTTTTTGTTGGTCAGCTTTGTTGGGGCCATTGTGTCGGCCAACAAATTCATTTTGAGTTCCCAGCTGCTTAAGAAGCGGGCTTTGAAGTATATCAGTCATGGATCCTTTACCTTCTAAAGGTTCAGTTATCAATGATTGGCGCAGTGCCTACATTGATATCTTTAAGTATACCAATTGGTACAAAAACGAGAACCTGTAAAAAAGCTGCCCAAAAATGGACAGCTTAATAATGTTTATTGTTTACTCTTCTTCGATAGAGTTTTGGTATTCTTCTGCATTTTTCAGATTAGCAAGCTCTGATTCGTCAGAAAGTTTGACTTTCACTATCCAACCACCTTCATACGGCTCTTCATTTATGAGCTCTGGGCTGTCTTCTAGCTCTTCATTGATTTCAATGACTTCACCAGTGACGGGGGCATAGATGTCAGAAGCTGCTTTTACAGATTCAACCAAAGAGAAGCTATCACCTGCGTCAATTTCGCTTTCTACTTCAGGCAGGTCTACGAATACGACGTCACCTAGCATCTCTTGCGCATGTTGTGAAATACCGATAGTTACAGTGCCGTCGCCGTTGTCTCTAACCCACTCGTGACTATCTGCGAACTTCAGTGTGTTATCCATTGCTTTGTCTCCAAAATAGCTAAAAGGATTTAAAATTATTTATTGGTAAAGGGGATAGCGGCGGCAAAGTTCTTTCACTTGTTTACGAACTTTACTTTCAACGTCTGAATTACCTTCTGGGCTCTCTACTAACCCATCCAATACATCACCTATCCACTCACCGATGAGTTTGAACTCGTCTGCACCAAAACCTCGACTGGTTCCAGCTGGTGTACCCAAACGGATACCCGAAGTAATCATAGGCTTTTCAGTATCAAATGGAATGCCATTTTTGTTACATGTGATCCCAGCACGCTCCAAGGCTTCTTCGACTTGGTTACCTTTCAGGCCTTTTGGACGTAGGTCAACCAGCATCAAATGGGTATCCGTGCCACCTGTGACGATATCACAGCCCCGCGCTTGAAGTACTTCGGCAAGCACTTTCGCGTTATTGATGACCGAATCAATGTAAGAGTTGAACTCAGGCCCCATCGCTTCACCAAAAGCTACGGCTTTTGCTGCGATAACGTGCATGAGAGGCCCACCCTGTAAGCCGGGGAACACTGCGGAATTGATTTTCTTATTAATATCTTCGTGGTTAGTCAGAATCATACCACCACGTGGGCCGCGCAATGTTTTGTGAGTTGTCGTAGTGACAACGTGAGCATGCGGAAGTGGGCTAGGGTGTGCACCGGTTGCGATTAATCCCGCGATGTGGGCCATATCAACCATGAGCAAAGCGCCCACTTCATCAGCAATGGCTCTAAATTTAGCGAAATCAATAGTGCGTGGGATAGCAGAACCACCCGCAATGATAAGCTGTGGCTTGTGCTCGATAGCCAGCTCACGGACAGCATCGTAATCGATTTCTAGCGTGTCTTGACTGACACCATATTGAACGGCGTTAAACCACTTTCCAGACAGTGCAGGGCGCGCGCCATGCGTTAGGTGGCCACCAGCGTCTAATGACATGCCTAAAATCGTGTCACCTGGCTTTAATAGTGCGAGTTTAACCGCGCCGTTGGCTTGAGCGCCAGAGTGAGGTTGAACATTTGCGTACTCACAGTTAAATAGCTGCTTGGCGCGTTCGATAGCAATCGCTTCTACTGTGTCTACATGTTCACAACCGCCATAGTAACGTCGGCCTGGATAACCTTCTGCATACTTGTTGGTTAAGCACGTGCCTTGTGTTTGCATGACGGCTTTAGATACGATGTTTTCAGAGGCAATTAGCTCGATTTGCTCATTTTGTCTTTGGTTTTCGTTTTGTACAGCAGCGAAGACCGCATCATCGGTAGCGTTTAAATTGGTAGTGAAAAAGCTTTCTAAGCTGTGATTGTTGTATGTGTTATTCATACTGAGGACCTTCCGATTTTGTAGCACACCGAGTGTTCTATGTGGTTGTCGGTTTGCTAGGCCTATACTAACAACTGCACGTTGACTCAATGATTAGGAGTCAGAGCAGGCAACTTATTTTCCCTAAAAGTTGGGCAAAAATGAGTAATGTAAATGTTAACATTCTCATTTGCTCAAAATAGAGCGCACATCTCATCAACTAACAAGCCAGTAACATACCCTGTGTTTTGCCAACAATCAATCAAAAATTTCCTATACGAAACATGAATTCTTTAAAAGTTGATTAAAGTACGCTTTAATAGAAGAACAGGTAAGGTGAGAAATTGCCGATTATTGCCGTCGCTGAATTGTTGAGTAGGACGTCTAATATTGAGAGGGAAAAGGTATGTCAAAAGACACCTTGAGTGAATATCCATCGATAAAGTTATCCAGAGAATCTGGCGAAGGAAACATTGCGCCAATGCAGCTAGGAGAGCGAATTAAAAAGATACGTTTAACGCTCGGAATCACCTTGGAAGAAGCAAGTCAGAGAACAGGGCTTGCGCGTTCTACACTGAGTAAAATCGAAAACGAACAGATTTCCCCAACCTTTCAAGCAATGCAAAAGCTTGCGAATGGCCTACAAATCGACATGCCTCAACTCTTTGAACCACCTAAGAAAAAAGTGGCAACAGGGCGAAGGGAGTTAAACCGTGTAGGGGAAGGGAAGCCTCATCCAACCCCCACTTATGAGCACGAGCTCTTGGCAACACAACTTTCAAATAAGAAGATGATGCCGTTCAAAAGTCGTATCCGAGCTCGCAATTTTGAAGAGTATAACGATTGGGTTCGACACGACGGAGAAGAGTTTCTTCTCATACTTTCTGGGGAGATTTTATTTTACTCTGAGTTTTATGAACCGGTAAAAATGGCGCAAGGTGATAGTGTTTATTACGACGCCAATATGGGGCATATGTTGGTGTCAGTAAGTGATGATGACGCGCACATTTTATGGGTTACAGCAAGATAGTTATTTATAAAACTAAATTTCCAATAGTGAAGGCAAACGTTTGCTTAAAATGCAGCAATCGTTTGCTCACAATCTGGACGATGAAACTTCCTCTTTATTAGGGGCGATATTACCAATATTTAGCAATGCTACTTTTGTTTCTTAAATGTTATCAATGTGGGGTTGTGTTGGTTTTTTACTTGTTAAAATCGAAAAAGCCGGGCACTCTTGTTGATTATAGGAAACACTGAAAACAACCGAAACTGGATAGGGGCTAATTCGGGGTCACGAATTAACCCTTATATGGAGAATACTAATGACTCAAGAATCCGAAAAGTTATTGCAAACGCCATTGTTCTCACTACACGTAGAGAGTGGCGCAAAAATGGTTCCATTTGCAGGGTATGAAATGCCAGTGCAATACCCATTAGGGGTTAAGAAAGAACATTTGCATACGCGCGATGCAGCTGGTTTGTTCGACGTATCGCACATGGGGCAGCTAAGGCTACATGGAGATGGTGCGGCGAAGCTTATGGAGTCGTTGGTTCCGGTTGATATTATTGACCTTCCACAAGGTAAGCAGCGTTATGCGTTCTTTACTAACGAGCAGGGTGGTATTCTTGATGACCTTATGGTTGCGAATTTTGGCGATCACCTTTTCCTCGTGGTGAATGCTGCTTGTAAAGAGCAAGACATCGCACATATCTCCAAACACTTACCAGGTGATGTAAAACTGGAAGTGATCGAAGACCGTGCACTGTTAGCATTACAAGGACCAAAAGCGGCTCAGGTTCTTGCCGATATTCAACCAGAAGTGGCGGATATGCTATTTATGGATATTAACAAGGTTCAGCTGGATGGCATCGAATGCTATGTTAGTCGCAGCGGTTATACGGGGGAAGATGGTTATGAAATCTCAGTACCGAGCGAACATGCTGAATCTTTGGCACGTAAGCTTACCGCATACGAAGAAGTAGAATGGATTGGCTTGGGAGCTCGAGATTCTCTGCGTTTGGAATGTGGCCTATGTTTGTACGGCCATGATCTTGATACGACGACGACACCAGTTGAAGCGAGTCTCTTGTGGGGGATTAGCAAAATACGACGTGCTGATGGTGAAAGAGCTGGTGGATTCCCAGGTGCAGAGATCATTTTAAATCAAATAGCGACCAAAGACGTGACTCGCAAGCGTGTTGGCCTTGTTGGGCAGACTAAAGCACCGGTTCGTGAAGGCGTCGAGTTGTTTGACGCTGAAGGCGCTAAAATTGGGGTCGTGACGAGTGGTACTGCGGGTCCGAATGCAGGCAAGCCAGTGTCAATGGCGTATATTCGCGCTGATCTTGCATCCATTGGTACAGAAGTGTTCGCTGAAGTCAGAGGTAAACAACTGCCGATGACCGTTGAAAAGATGCCGTTTGTTCCACAACGTTATTATCGCGGTTAATACACGCTTCTATATCACTCACTAGACAAAGCCTCCGTTTTGGAGGCTTTGATGTATTTCGGGGTTGTAAAAGTGGGTCGACCAAATGCTGGTTAATCGTAAATTGTTGGGATGGGTAAACGCTTGTGCTGTGTTGCTTTATATATGCTTACGATACGATCGGCTATGTCTTGCGGCAAAGGTTTCCCTTCGAGAAAGTCGTCAATCTGTTCATAGGTCAGATTGAGCGCATCTTCATCTGCCTTTTGCGGGCTTAGCTCTTCTAAATCTGCGGTTGGTACTTTGTGCACGAGTACTTCTGGTGCGCCCATTGTCGCGGCTAACTCTCTCACTTGACGTTTGCTTAAACCAAACAGTGGTGCTAAGTCACATGCGCCGTCACCGAATTTCGTGTAGAAGCCAGTAATATTCTCCGCTGAATGGTCGGTACCCAGTACTAAACCGCCTACGTAGCCTGCAATTTCGTATTGTGCGACCATTCGAGTACGGGCTTTTACGTTACCTTTGACAAAGTCCACTTTTGAGCTGTCATCCGGCAGTAGATGGCTTTCTTGTAGGGCCGCGCGGGTTGCGGCATGCGTACCTTCTACGCCTGCTTCGATATTGACAGAAACTGAGTGAGTCGGCTGAATAAAAGAAAGTGCAAGCTGCGCTTCATCTTCATCTTTTTGCTCACCAAAAGGAAGGCGAACTGCCACAAACTGGTATTGATCGCTATTTGATTCTTGGTTGAGCTCATCCACTGCGAGCTGGGCCAGCCTTCCACATGTGGTCGAATCTATCCCACCACTGATACCTAGTACCAATGACTTGCTACCTGATTCTTGCAGTTTCTGTTTGATGAAGTTCACTCTTCGATTGATCTCAAAATGAGGATCGATAGAAGGCAGCACTCTCATTTCATCTCTAATTTGTTGTTCCATTAAAAATATTCCTGCTAGCGTTAATGTTTGCGATTCTTGCTAAAATACTCAAGGTTTCACTCCGTTGATAGCGACGTTCAGTACCATATGATGGTGTCTTGCATCGCTGTTTAGCATTGAAGCCTTGCCTATCTCGTTGAAATTCGCATCCTAAGGTGACTTGGGTATATCATACCTATTTCGTCTCATTAGAAAACTGTGAACTCGCTTTAGTGCACAAATAGGATACAAAATGAATAAGATCGCTGTGTTTGGTAGTGCTTTTAATCCGCCAAGTCTGGGCCATAAGAGCGTCATCGAATCACTAAGCCATTTTGACACCATATTACTGATACCAAGTATTTGTCATGCTTGGGGCAAACATATGGCTGACTTCGAGTTGCGTTGCAAGCTCGTCGAGGCCTTTATCAGAGATTTAAATCTGCTCAACTTGGAACTTTCAAGAATTGAAGAGAGTCTATATAAGCCGGGTGAGAGTGTGACGACATTCGATGTGTTAGAAAACTTACAAAAAATTTACCGTACAGACGATATAACCTTTGTGATTGGGCCGGATAATTTTGTAAAGTTTAACCAGTTTTGTAAAGCAGATGAAATAATGACTCGCTGGAGCGTGCTAGCATGCCCTGAGAAGCTCGCCGTTCGAAGTACGCTTATTCGAGAAAAATTATCGAAAAAAGAAAATGTCGACGCTTTCACAACTTCAGGTGTTGCACGTTTGTTGTCAGAGCTTGATGTGTACTAGATTTAATATGTTGTTGAAGAAGTAATAGGTTTTTAGATAGATGTATAAGATTGGAATTGCTCTTCTGTTTGCGTTGCTGCCGCTTCAGTCTTATGCGTATTGCTTCGCACCAGATTCGAGCGCGCTTAGTAAACCCGTGGTGGTCAATTCCAACTCTGCTATAGATAAGGCAAGCTCGGCAACCCCAGCCCCGAGTGATAACAGCGGCTCTCTGTGTACCACAAACGCCAGTGTAACCGATAACACCTTGGCAACAAACACCAATTACTCCGCTCAGTTGCCAAAGTTGAGCTTTAAGCCAAATACAACGTCTTCAGGAAATTATTGGTCAGATTGGGGCTTTAAATACAGCTCAGAGCCGTTTTTGTCTGATAATTATTCAAGTAGTCACTTTGGGCTAGGGATATGGACACCGAATAGCCAGTCTAATCAGAGCTGGGGGACAAGCTTTAAAAACACTATTTATCCAAGTGATAATACACCGGACTTAACGACGGACCCCGAAGCATGGATGATGAACCACGGCCTACAATTAAGCTTAGGCTTTGGTAATAAGCAATCTGGCCAACCTAGGGTAAGGTTTGATTACTTGTGGCATGAAAACAACGATGATAACGTCAGAATGCAGGTTGAATTGCCGTTTTAGCTATTTGTATTATCCATTCAAGTTGTATTATCCACTTAATGCTGCCCTACTTTTTATCCTTATTCATTGAGTTGGACCACCAACATTGTTCTGAATCCTGCATATTGAAATAACTTGGGTATAATACGCTGCTAGATAAGAAAATATACTAGGGTAGTTTATGGCTAGTTTGCACGATGTCGCGAGGTTGGCAGGTGTTTCAAAATCCACGGTCTCTCGCGTCGTCAACAACGAATATGGGGTTAAAAAAGCGACAAGAGTAAAAGTGCTCAAGGCGATTGAAGAGTGCGGATATGTTGTCAATCAAGTCGCCAAAGATCTTAAAAGTCGTAAAACCAATTTGATTGGTGTAATAGTACCAAGGGTGTCATCGAATGCAGTGGCCCAAGGTGTGGACGGTTTAAGCAAAGTGTTTGATTCGGCAGGCAAGCACGTCTTATTGACGAATACTCACCAACAACATGATAAAGAGCTCGAGTTTATTCAGGTACTGAATCAAAAGCAGGTGGAAGGTATTGTACTTTTTGCGACTCATATCGATAGTAAATTGGTGTCTGCAATTCATCAATCTCATGCTCCAGTCGTGCTTGTTGGGCAGGACGGGTCGTTGTTTAATATTCCTAGTGTCATTCATGATGATATTAAAGTTGGCTTTGAAGCTGGTAACAGACTGATAGATGCAGGCTGCAAACATATCGGCTTTATAGGGGTTCAAAGTGATGATCGAGCGGTCGATGGTGAACGTTGTCAAGGGCTGGAAAAAGCTCTATCGCTGCATGGACAAGCTTTACTTTTCCATGCTCACGGTGATTTTACTATGGAGTCTGGCTTTCAACTGACCAAAAACCAGCTAACCATGACTCCCCAACTGGACGGGCTTTTTTGCGCAACCGATCGCATCGCTGTAGGGGCTATCAAGGCTCTACAAGAGGCAAACATTGAAGTTGGTAAGCAGGTGAAAGTATTAGGCCTTGGCAATGATGAGCTGGCATATATTAATAATCCGGCTTTATCGACATTCAACTATGCGTTTGAAAAAGCGGGAGAAAGCGCGGCTAAGATGCTTCTCGAACTTATTGGCGGAGAAGGGCATGGCATGAGTAAACTCGTGCTTACGTTTGATTGCATTGATAGACAAACGTGCTAAAAATGGAGCTCATGCAGAGTTTCCTTTGGCTTACTAGAAAGGGGTAAAAAGGGTGGTGAACATGGCATTACCTTCCTAATGACAACGGACTTGTTTCCTCCCAACAATGAAAAATGGGTTGCCCCTGGTGACAAAAACACTCTGCCGCTCATAACAATTTCCCCTTTGTTGATAAAAAGTTCAAGGGACGAGCTGTCCGCCAAAATGGTTACATCAATTTTGTGGCCTACCTCTGTTACTTCTCTTATGCTATCTCCGTTTGTCATTAGGGTGTTGCTGCGATCGAAGCGAAACGTTTGAGTACATGACGCAAAAGATAGAACCACTTGGTGCTGGTTATCATCCGCCATGATCAATTGACAGTCATTATCTAAACTAATGCTTAGCTCGAACGCCCTGGTGTTTAAGTGGATAGGTGTTGTGCCGAGTTCTTGAGTAAAAGGCTCTGTCATTAGACGCTCTAGCTCGCGAGCAGGCGTTTGAATTATTTTGCCATTAACGTATTGCAGCTCGCGAACACACGTGAGCTGATGTATCCAACCGTTTGCGACACTTGGTTGCTCCACATCATCGGGCAACCCCATCCATCCCACAAGGACGCGTCTTCCGTCTTTTGCCAGTGTGGTTTGAGGAGCATAAAAGTCGAAACCATGGTCCAGTGCCCACCCTTGCTTGAAGGTGAATCCATTGTTAGTTGAATCTTGAACTAAAAAAATACGATTTTGATGAGGGTTAGTATCGTGCTTTGAGGGCGAGGGTATCCCTTGAGGGCCTATTACAACAAAAGGCTGGTCTGAAAGTTCAAAAAAATCAGGGCACTCCCACATGTAGCCGAGATCGCCAAGCTCTGATCCCAGTAAACCTTGGTAAGTCCAATTCAGCAAATCATCCGATTGATAGTGAGCAAGCCTACCTTCAAGCGCAGCTGTTTGCGCGCCTAACAACATATTCCATCGTCCACAACGAAAATACACTTTTGGATCACGAAAGTGCTGGGTAAGGCCTTGAGGGACGGTATCTATAATGGGGCCGAGCTTGTCAAAGTGAATACCATCCGATGACTTAGCTAAGCACTGGGTTGTACGCCGGCTTTGATCATGCCCTAACCTAGAATTTCCGGTATAGAAAAGATATAGCTCGCTTTCATGGCTGACAGCATGCCCTGAAAAAGCCCCGTGACTATCGTACCAATGAGAGGGAGTGAGTGATGGTTCATGCCATTGCCAGCTAAGTAAATCGGTGCTGGTAAGGTGTGCCCAATATTTATCTTTGTGTGTGCAGGCAAATGGGTTCCATTGGTAGAACAAATGGTATTTGCCTTGATGAAAGATGAAACCATTTGGGTCGTTGAGTAGCCCACACGGAGGGGAAATATGCCAAGTTGGTCTAAATGAGCAGTCTTGGACAGACAGCTTATTGACTTCATCTTTATGGCGCTCTGCGAGTTGGTCTGAGAGTAGCTCTAGAGCTTTAGCATTCAGCTCATCATCTGTTCGTACAGTGAGTTGCCACTCTTGCGCGACTTTTTCAATCTTTGCGTTGTTGTCCAGTAATGGCTCTTCTACGGGGTTAATTAACGATAGGCTTAAATTGGAGCCGTCTATAAGTATTCGCTGGATATTGTTCAAGCCGCCAGCTATTTCGATAAGTTTAGTGGGTGACATATAGGCTCGCTTTTGATAATTACCAATTGGGAACGTTTGCAATATATCTGACAACTATAGTGAAGGCAATATCTAACATAGCGTTAGATGAGAGCTTTTTTATCTGTGTGAATGTAGCCTAGTTGTTGCTAGATCAATGTCACAGTCTCAACACCGATTGGTTTAATACATGTGTCATTGATACTATATTGCAAACGTTCCCAATTTGGTTTGATCATTTTAAAAGTCATTGAGAAGGTGAAGCATGAATTATCCTGTGATTGCCGAAGAGCTGTTGGACAGCCTGGGCGGAAAAGGCAACCTACAAGCACTGGCTCATTGTGCAACGCGGTTGAGGCTCGTGTTAGTCGATGAAAGCCGGGTTAAGGAAGCCCAAGTGTCTAATATTGAGGGGGTGAAAGGTCAATTTAGTGTCGGTGGTCAGTATCAAATCATCTTTGGCTCAGGGACGGTCAATCAGGTATACCATGAACTTGCGAAACTAACGGGCCTCAATGACATGTCAACGAACGATGTCGCATCCGCTGGTGCTTCAAAACAGAATGTGTTGCAGCGGTTGGTGAAAGGCTTGTCAGACATCTTTGTACCCATTATCCCGGCAATTGTGGCGGGTGGGTTAATGATGGGGATATATAATGTTCTCACCGCCAACGGCCTATTTTTTGACGGAAAGTCGGTAATCGACGCAAATCCTGGTTTGGCTGGCTTAGCCAGTATGATCAACACGTTCGCTAGTGCACCATTTGTTTTCCTACCAGTCTTGCTCGGTTTTTCCGCCGCAAAAAAATTTGGTGGTAACGCTTTCTTAGGTGCAGCACTAGGTATGGTGATGGTTCACCCAGATCTACTCAGTGGATGGGGCTTTGCAAGCGCCTCTGTATCCGGCACGGTCCCAACATGGCACATTTTTGGATTCGAGATACAAAAAGTCGGTTATCAAGGCTCTGTGTTGCCCGTTCTGGTATCGACCTTTATTCTGGCCAAGCTGGAACTAGGGCTACGCAAAATTATTCCTTCTGTGTTAGACAACTTATTAACACCACTACTTGCCATACTCATTGCTGGCTTTATCACGTTCGCTTTTGTGGGCCCGGTGACAAGAGACGTCGGGTTTATGTTGGGTGATGGGCTGAATTGGCTCTATGACTCAGCGGGTGCTTTGGGCGGAGCTGTCTTTGGTTTGATCTATGCGCCGTTTGTGATCACTGGAATGCACCACAGCTTTATTGCGATTGAGACTCAGCTTCTTGCTAATATTGCTGTGACAGGAGGAAGTTTCATCTTCCCAATCGCTGCTATGTCTAATATTGCTCAAGGCTCAGCATCGCTTGCGGTGGGCGTCATGACCAGAGACAGCAAACTCAAATCGATCGCCATACCCTCCGGAGTGACAGGTTTATTGGGGATCACTGAGCCGGCCATGTTTGGCGTTAACCTAAAACTACGATATCCATTTATAGCGGCAATGATTGGTGCAGCGGCATCTAGTGCTTTTGTGACGTTTTTCCAAGTCAAAGCTCAAGCTTTAGGGGCAGCAGGAATTCCCGGGATTATTTCCATCAGCCCCGAGAAAATTGGTTACTTCGTTGCTGGAATGGCAATTTCATTTCTCGTCACTTTTACACTCACGTGCGTCATGGCGAAAACACAACGAACAACGTCCGGCTTATCGGCTCAGCGTTGTTAATTTAGGTATACAAGCTGACAAGGATTGTTATTTCACCTTAATTCGTTACAATGCCGTTGAATTACAAAGATGCATTGGTATTTGCGTCGGTTGTTTTTCTTACACTATTACGACTTATCTTTATAGTTTCATAAAGATAGAGCCATTGAAACTGAACACGTGTTGCTTGGTGTGCAACACCACTGTAAAGGAAAAATAATGCCTATTATCACTCTCCCTGACGGCAGTCAGCGTTCATTTGACAATCCTGTTTCCACTTTAGACGTCGCACAATCCATCGGCCCTGGTTTAGCGAAAGCAACCATTGCAGGTCGTGTGAATGGTGAGCGAGCTGACGCATGTGATTTGATAGAACAAGATGCAAGCTTAGAAATCATCACCGCGAAAGATGAAATTGATGGTTTAGAAATCGTTCGTCACTCCTGTGCTCACTTATTGGGTCATGCGATCAAGCAACTTTATCCAGAAGCAAAAATGGCGATTGGTCCAACCATCGACAGTGGTTTCTACTATGACATTGATATGGAGCACTCTTTAACGCAAGACGATCTGGAAAAGATCGAAAAGCGCATGAAGGAGCTAGCTAAAACCAAATATCAAGTCATCAAGAAAAAAGTAAGTTGGCAAGAAGCACGTGATACGTTTGAGTCACGTGGCGAAACTTACAAAATGGAAATCTTGGATGAAAATGTAGCGAGAGACGATCGCCCAGGCTTATACCATCATGAAGAATACATTGATATGTGTCGTGGCCCACACGTACCGCACATGGGCTTTTGCCAGCATTTCACTTTACTCAATGTAGCGGGTGCGTATTGGCGTGGTAACAGCGACAATAAAATGTTGCAACGTATCTATGGCACGGCTTTCCATGACAAAAAAGCACTAAAAGCGCACCTGACACGCTTGGAAGAAGCCGCGAAGCGTGACCACCGTAAGATAGGCAAGCAACTTGATTTGTTCCATATGCAGCAAGAAGCGCCGGGTATGGTATTTTGGCACCATAACGGTTGGTCTATTTTCCGTGACCTAGAAGTATTTGTACGTGAGAAACTCACTGAATACGGCTATCAAGAAGTGAAAGGTCCGCTTATTATGGACCGCGTCCTTTGGGAACGTTCAGGTCACTGGGACAAGTACGCCGAAGCTATGTTTACGACGTCATCGGAAAACCGCGAATATGCGCTTAAGCCGATGAACTGTCCGGGTCACGTACAAATCTTTAACCAAGGTTTAAAATCGTACCGCGATCTACCGCTACGTATGGCTGAGTTTGGCTCATGCCACCGTAATGAACCATCAGGTGCACTACACGGCATCATGCGTGTGCGTGGCTTTACTCAAGACGATGCGCATATCTTCTGTACTGAAAGCCAAATACAAGACGAAGTCACGTCTTGTATCAAAATGGTTTACGATACGTACAATACGTTTGGATTTGACAACATAGTAGTTAAACTTTCGACGCGACCAGAAAAACGTGTTGGTTCAGACGAAATTTGGGACAAGTCAGAAGAAGCACTGAAACAGTCATTGAACTCTATGGAGATCCCGTTTGAAATTCAAGAGGGTGAAGGGGCGTTCTACGGACCGAAAATTGAGTTTACACTTTATGACTGTTTAGATCGTGCATGGCAATGTGGTACGGTTCAGCTAGACTTCAACCTACCAGGTCGACTAGGTGCTACCTATGTTGGTGAACATAACGAGCGTCATGTGCCTGTTATGATTCACCGTGCAATCCTAGGATCGCTAGAAAGATTCATCGGTATTCTTATCGAAGAATACGCAGGGTTTTTCCCGACTTGGCTAGCGCCAGAACAGGCTGTCATCATGAATATCACTGATAAGCAGTCGAATTACGTTCAAGAAGTCGCACAAAAACTGCAAAAAAGTGGAATTAGAGCCAAAGCAGACTTGAGAAATGAGAAGATTGGCTTTAAAATCCGCGAACATACTTTAAAGCGTGTTCCGTATATGCTTGTCTGTGGCGACCAGGAAATGGAAGCCGGAGAAATTGCAGTACGTACTCGTAAAGGTAAAGACCTCGGTAAGTTTAAAGTGGATGACTTTATCTCATACATCCAAGCTGAGGTGTCTACCCGTAAGCTTAATCTGGAGGAATAAACTATTAAAGGCGGAAGACGTGGCCAACAACCGGCCAAACAAAACCAGCACAGACTAAACGGTGAAATTCGTGGCGTACGTGAAGTTCGTTTAACTGGTGCTGACGGTGAGTCCGTTGGTGTTGTATCAATCAACGCAGCACTTGAAGCAGCTGATGAAGCTGGTATGGATCTCGTAGAGATCAGCCCTAACGCCGAGCCACCAGTTTGTCGTGTGATGGACTATGGCAAGTTTCTCTTCGAAAAGAGCAAAGCTGCTAAAGAGCAGAAGAAAAAACAAAAGCAGATCCAGATTAAGGAAGTAAAATTCCGTCCTGGAACTGATATAGGAGACTATCAGGTAAAACTACGCAACCTGACGCGTTTCCTAGAAGACGGCAACAAAGTGAAGGTAACAATTCGCTTCCGTGGCCGTGAAATGGCACACCAAGATATCGGTGTTGACGTTCTAAATCGATTGAAAGAAGACACGGCTGAATTAGCAGTTGTGGAGTTTTTCCCAAATCGTATTGAAGGCCGTCAAATGATTATGGTGCTTGCCCCTAAGAAGAAGTAATTAACGGCTTACAAGTAATGAACCCTGCCGTTGACCTTTAAAGAAGGGAAGGTGGCAGGGTTTTATTCGCCCTAATTACATTGTTAATTAAACTATCACAATGCGGAGTTATTCATCATGCCTAAGATGAAAACCAACAAAGGTGCTGCTAAGCGTTTCAAGAAAACTGCTGGTGGTATTAAGTACAAGCACGCTACTAAACGTCACATCCTGACTAAGCGTACTACTAAGAACAAGCGTCAACTACGTCCAAACGCAATCCTTCCTAAATGTGAAGTGGCTGCAGTTGTTCGTATGATGCCATACGCTTAATTCTTTTTAGTTTATTATCGTTTAGTTTAGGAGAAGCATAATGCCTCGCGTAAAACGTGGTGTACAAGCTCGTGCACGTCATAAGAAAGTTCTAAAACAAGCTAAAGGTTACTACGGAGCACGTTCACGTGTTTACCGCGTAGCTTTCCAAGCTGTAACTAAAGCTGGTCAATACGCTTACCGTGACCGTCGCAACAAGAAACGTCAATTCCGTCAACTATGGATTGCACGTATCAATGCAGCATCTCGTCAAAATGGTCTATCTTACAGCCGTTTTATCAACGGTCTTAAGAAAGCATCTATCGAGATCGATCGTAAGATCCTTGCAGACATCGCAGTATTCGACAAAGCAGCATTTACTGTTTTAGTAGAAAAAGCGAAAGCAGCACTTTAATTGCTGACTTGAGTTTTTGAAATGGAGAGCTTCGGCTCTCCTTTTTCTTTTGGTTTAGACAACCTTTAATCGGATAGTGTTGTTGTATTTATGGTCTATCGCGCGATGGGTTGATGTAAAATCACGGTATTATTGAGACTTCGGATACCTTTAAATGCCTCAATCTCATTACAAAGGTTATGGATACAATGGAGATCGGGGGCTTCTATTAATGCGATAATATCGTAGCTTCCTCCTACAATACTGGTTAGTCTCACCTCTGGTATTTCCCTTAAAGCATTGGTCACATCGTCTTTTCTGCCTTTTTCACAAGATATAAGCAAGTAGCTGGCGGTTTTTCTTCCTTCACTTTCAACTCGGATCTGGGCAGTATAGCCTTTAATAATCCCAGTTCGTTCCAATCGATTGATCCGCTCTGCCACCGCCGTTCTCGACAGCCCTATGTTGCGTGACAGGTTGGCGATGGATTCCCTCCCATTAGATAATAAGTTTGATAATATTTTGCGATCAAGCCTATCGAGTCCTTGTAAGTTAGCGTTAGTTATCATTGATTCTGCCTTCTGAATTTATTAACTGTTTTGTTATAAAGTTATTGTTTTTGGTAAGTTAAAGTTATAAAGCTCTGATAAAGTAAATGGGTTCCTTGTTGTAAGTGGGTGAATATTGAGGCTTAATTTACGGCCAGCGACATTGATCTCACTGGTAAAACTGCCATCTTTGACATTGGAGATGGTTGAGTTGCCAATAAGTCGGAATAGTGCCCATTGCCCGTTTTCCGACAGCACATGCTGTTTGCCTTCGGCGGTAATATCTTGAATAGTTATACTGCTAGAAAAGTTGCCGTTGCTCGGGGGCCAGTGCAGCTCCCGCACTTTACTTGGTCCCTGATAGTAAAGTATGGGTGAATCGGACAGATTAATGGTTGCCCGTATTGCGCTAGAGTCTAGATCCAAGACCTTGGTGTTAAAAGGGAGGTAAAAGCGGTTAGTCGCCTTGTTAATGAGTGTATTTTTAATCACGGTGTAATTTCTAAGTTGGACCAAAAATGCTGGGGTTAAAGGCAAAACTTGGCCTTCAACTTTTTTTGCCGTCCACAAGTTCGTATCGTAAAACGGGGCAAGGTTGTTCTGAATGAACTCGTCTAGAATTCCACCAGAAGAAAAGAGCTGTTCGAAGTCGTCTATGGAAATTTCTTCAGATGCGGATAGGCTAAATGGGTATTTATTGAGGCCTATTTGACGGTATTTACTGTATACCTCGCTATCCCATTTGCTTTGAATACCTTCCGCAGCTTCGTGCACCACTACTGACCAACTTTGTCGTACTATGCTAAGAAGCCAGCTTTTGACGGGTTCGGGAGACTTGATAGCGATTTGTTTGAGTTGGATGATTGGGTCAGACTCGACACCTTTCATACGTGAACGTGCTGCTGAGAGAGCGGCAAGTTGTGGGTTTGGTGCATCTGAAATTTCTTTTAGATAGGTCCTAAGCCTACTTAGCGATGATGTGGTCTCTTCCCAAGGTGTTGGCGCATTGTCGGTTTCAGGGTTTTGTAACTGGTTGAGTGAAGAAAATGAGCGCTCAACCCTTTTCATCACTATATGGCTTGATAGTTTGGAGTTTTGTATTGTATCAGCAACCTGATCGGTTACCGATTGAGACACATCGCTCCCATCTACTTTTATCATGGATAGGCTGTTCGTGGGAGAGAACGCAGTATTGTTGTAAACCAGTCGTAGGGCCGTGCTAAATGGAGACGACGGGCCTGAAATTAGATCAACCGCATTGTTTAACTCCATGATGTTATTGAAGCGCTTCACCTTAAGTTCACTCAGCGCTTTGCGCCAGTGGCTGATATAGTCGTCGATATATTTTTGTCTGACTTTGTCTTTAAAGCTTTGTTGTTCATCGTCGCTTGGGATGACATTGTTCGACAATCCTAATACCCAGTCATCAGCGGTAACGGCTTTGGCTATTTGATCAACTTGGGGTTTATAGAACGTTTTGAAACCTGTGTCAGTGTACACTTTGCTAAACTCAAGTCTGCTATCGTTCGTGTTGTCACTAAATACTGCGTTGTATGAAAAACCAATTGCCCGCTTCAAATTTAGCGTGCCAATGTCTTTTTGCTTAGTTTGACTGATTAGCTCGGCATAGACCAAGTCTGAATTAGGTTGAGCCAGTAATGCCCTTCGTATTGACCTAACCAGTTCCATATCAATGCCTACAGCGTGAAATGGTGTTTTGAAGTAGGCGGTTAAATAATTCATCACTTCATCGTTTAAAGCACTAGAAACCCCTTGTTTTGATAGCATCGCTTGAGTTTGGTGCTGTAAGAAAGCAAGGTTTCTCTTTTCTGGGGACTTAAGCATTAAATAGCCTTTCAACATTGGTAGAGCAAGCTCAGGCGTATCTTTGAGAATGTCGAGTTGTTTACGATAGCCTTGCTCTATAGTGGGCATTAGATCGGTGGAGATGATATCGATTAGTGATTGGTAGGCGATACTTGTGCTGTCTTTCAAACGGCTTACTAGCATTGTGCTTTTTTCGTGTCGCAGGGCTTCATTACCTATCGTCCAGCCTTTGTATCTGGGTGATATCGTACTACTGGCTTCGATAAGCTTTTGATTGAACCCAGAAGGTGCTATGCGATGTTGCGTTTTAGATACCGATAGTAGCTGATTGATGACATGAAGGTTGGCGGAAAGCGTTTGTATAAGGAAAAAGCCCACTACCGAAACGATGAGTAATGAGGCTACGATGGTCATGTAGCTCTTACGCTGAATTTTCTTTAAATATCCTTGATTTTCTCGACTATAATCGCTCTCGGGGAGGATTTGCGACTGAACCAAAAACCGGGTGAAATAGGGTGTTTCAATCAGCTGAGTATGCTCAGAGGCGATGACTGGAACGTTAAAATAATGGCTGCAGCTTTTGGCAAGTAGATTGTACTTGCGGCCACTTTGTAAATTGGAAACAAAGAACAGCTCCCGTAAATCGAGGTAAAACACTCCATTTTTTGCTTGATGAAACGACTCTACGACTTGATAAACCAGCCCTTCACACAGTTCAAATTGTTTTGCAAAGCCAATAATTGATTTTTTCTCTTCATTGTTTGTTGCGAGAGAAGATGCGTCGAGTGAGTACGTTTCTAGAGAGGTACGTAATTTTTGATAGCAGTGATGATAATCCTGTTTTAGATTACCGCTGCAATGCTTGAAGTTGATCGAAAAATATTCCAGCCAAGATTTTACTGGGCTGTAATGAACATACTCTTTAAATCCGTCCAGCTTATCCAGTTTGGTGAGGATCAGGTAGGTTGGCAGCGAAGTCTGTGTCTTATCTCCTAGCATGGTTAAGTGGTCGCGAATTAAACTCAGCGTGTATTCTACTTGAGCAGCTTCGTTGAGTATCAGGTACTCAAAGTCCACCAATACCATACATCCGGCAATTGGCTTTCTAGGTTTGTATTGGACAATTTGTTTAATGAATGTTGTCCAGAGTTCGGCATTGTATTGAGAATGTTCTTGATGAACCATTGGGTGAGAGGGCTCAATATAGATGGCTTCTTCCGATTCAAACCACTTGAAATAGTCGTTCTCATTGGTTCGTGTGTGATCAATGGGTTTGATTGCATTGGATGTGTATAAAAAGGTCGACTTTCCAGCTCCGATTGTACCTAAAATTAGATAGATAGGTTTATCTATAGATGAAAGCAATAGTGGAGTTAGTAAATCTATGAGAGCGTCCGATTCGCTTTCTAAAGACAAGGTGTGTGTTGTATTTTTTCCTTTTTTCCAAAGTATCCAGTTGAGTAGTGCGAACGTGAAAACAACGACAGAAATGCTCGCCAATAATGTCCAAAGAGGAGCAGAAGGAAATACGTAGGCGTATATTACAATCAGTACCGTTACGGCGAATAATGTTAGTAATAGTGACGTTATGACCGTCGATTTTGAATATTTTATTTTTATCATGATGCTTAATGTATTAATAGGCTAATCTCTAATACCACCAGTAAAAATGACTAACTGTGTAGTAATACTTGATATTCCCCAGTGTGCACATTGACGTCAGAAACTAATTTCTTTGTATTGTTTTAAACACAACTGAAAGCGAGTAGTGAATACTGATTTTTCTATACTTGAGACTTCATCTGTTTGGTTTGTCGAATTAATTAGTTGATTAATATTTCTCATTGTAGTGACTTATTAAAAATATCTGTCTAGTTTAAAGAGCAGTAAAAGTAACATGAGTTGATAGTCAATTTGATAATACTCGCCCGATTAAATATACCTTTGCGGCATAATTCAAAAAAAATAAAGATTCTATTGATAGTTATTACAATTAAAAAAAATTATGATTAATTCAGTTTTAAGTTGGGCGTATCTCGTTATCTTACTGCGCGTACCGCTCCATGAAGACAGGCAAATTAACCAACTTAATAGGTGTTTTGTCTAACTTAGCAGATGTTTTTCCTTTTCAACCAGCCACTCAGTTTACAGTATTGAATTAATAAATTTTGTTGGTAAGGTCCTCTACACCCTGCGAAATTCTCAGTTGAAGTAAGTCAGGTTCGACTGATTAAGATGTAATTTCATTTAAAGAGAGATAGGGATGTCAAAGATCTTTCACTGTATTTCATTGTGTACACTTCTCATTGTATCTTCACCACTATTTGCCAAAGGGCAACGTTATGGAGGGACGGTTTCTCTAGTAAATTTGACCAGTATTGATTATCAACAAGGAGAAAGTGGTAGCCAAGATGTCACTAGTTTTGGCTTAGTTTATACTACGCCAATTGATGAAAATAATAATCGCTGGCGTTGGTGGTTCGGCTTGAACTATATTCAAGATTCTATCACTGCGCCACCGAATGGAATATATCAAGAAGTCACGAGCTACGAACTTAGAGCTGTACCACAATATGCGTTAAATAGTTGGGGCTGGCTGACTCCCTACGTTGGAGCTGGACTCTCTGCAGGGATGGTCAATTATAAAAATCGCTGGGTTGTAGATAGTGACGGATTTAAATACGGCGCCCAACTAGAAGATATTTCTCAGTTTGAATTGCGTGCAGTTGCGACAATAGGGACGGTAGTCAAGCTAGGTTCAGACCCTAATGCTCATATACAAATCATTCCTCAAATCAGCTACTTGTTTCCCGTTTACAATGATGGAATAGGAGGCTTAGAGCTTTCTCTTTCCATGTTATTTTAATGGTGTAGAAGAATGTCTACTAACCAGTTGGTTATCAATTTAACAAAGCACCCTGAAGACTATCGTGGTGAGACACATATTGAAATGCCTCATGGGGGAGGAACCATAGGTCGTTCGTCAGGGTGTTCTGCTGTTTTATTAGATAACAATCGTTTCATTTCCAGTGTCCATGGCATGATATCCATGTATGGTGATGACTACTACTTTAGTGATGTAAGCACGAATGGAACCTTGTTGAATGGACAGCAGGTACAGAAAAGCCAGCCGATTTCTCTGCATCAAGGTGATAGGCTTTCATTAGGAGAGTATGAACTTACGATCACTATTGATCAGATGTCCACTCACACAGATATAGCTATTGACATAGAGCCCAATCGAGACTCTACAGATCCTCTTGATAGTTTGCTACCCAATGACGTTAAGTCTAACGACGTTGTTCTGGGTGAACGTGGCCAATCAACAGACCAACTCTTCGATGCAACTCGCTACGAACATACGGAACAGGATCCAATACAGCACCTAACTGGGGCCAGTACTTCAGATAGTGAAGCCCAAGTATGTGATCCCATTGATAGTCGTCATCCACAGCCAGCTAACAAAAGCACTCGGCAGTTAGTCGATGACTCTGAAAGTATGGGTGCATATTTTCACGCAGCACCATTGATCCCCGACAACTGGATGCAGTCAAATGCGGATAGCGATACGTATAATCAACAACGCTCGGTTCAAACTGAGCCCAATCACGTCCACTCAAACGCGACAAAAAGTTGCGATGTCAGCCAGAACTGTGTCGAGGAGATTGATGTTTCAACCCCAACAAGAGTAGCGGCGAGACAGGACCATGCTTGTCTGATCGCTCTGCTCAAAGGTCTGGGTATAAAAAGTGATGCTGACTTACTACGTGATGTCCATTTTTTTGGTAGTGTAGGACGCTGCCTGAGGCTATGTATCGATCATTTTCAAACTAGCCTAAAGAACATCGACGAAATGAGCCGAATGGGCGAAGAGTCAATCGAGTTGGAGAGCGTAGATATAGCAGAGGTGATGATAGCGCTATACAAGGACAAGCGTCTTGAGCCAACAGAGCTTTTTGAGCAAGTTTTAGCGGAAATGAATCTACATGAACAGCGGCTTGCTAAGGCTAGACAAAAAGTGACGACAGACACGGTGCAGGAGTTAGTTCGAATATCTAGTTCAAGGCAGTCAATAGATACAAAGAGTCGGCGTTTTCGCCAGAGTTTAATGTTTTGGAAAATGCCCAGAGATTTGCTTGATGAGCACTTACTAAACCGCCTCAATATGCTTGAAAAAGACGCAGATCAAAGAATTAAAATGGAATACAGTCAATACATTAAGGATAGTCATGCGTAAGATAATCATCGTTTTAGTGATAGTTATGTTATCGGGTTGCAGCATGTGGGATCAGTTTAAAGAGTCCACAGGTTTAACGCCCGACAGTTCGTCGGTCGAGATGATCATAGATACGTCCAAGGAGCTGAATGTAAGAAGTAGTGGGCAGTCTTCTCCGGTGATATTAAGGCTTTATGAGCTCACTTCTCCAGTCATGTTTCGAAGCTTAGATTTTTTTGCACTGTTTGAAAATGATAAAGCATCGTTAGGTGATGAGTACATAAAGCGATATGAGTTTGAGTTACAACCGAATGAAACACTCCATGAAACATTGACTCTTGATCCGCAAACACGGGCTCTTGGGATCGCGGCTGCTTTTAGGGACATCAACGGATCTTCATGGCGTAAAGTTGAAACCATTGACGCGAAGAGTGAATATTTCATCAAACTTGAAGTACAAGGTAATGAACTCGTCATTAACAACACTCGTGGAATTGAACAAACCTATTTCTAAGGGTAAAAATATGTCTATGTATAACCCAGTGGTCTGGCAAGACGGGATGTTTATGAGGCCACAGCACTTCCAGCAATTGGAGCGCAGTCAAAAAAAGTCAGCCAGTTTATTTCATATTTTCAGTTCCCCATTGCATTGGGGAATAAAGCATTTAGAAGTTAACAATGAGCTTTTAGCACTTGGAAAAATTGGTTTAACCAAAGCTGAAGGTATATTTCTGGATAGAACGCCATTTGAGTTGCCGCTTTTGGCTGATTTACCAAAAGTGCTGGAAGTCCCGACATCTACGGTAAACAAAGTGGTTTTCTTATGCTGTCCACTGCCTTCAGACAAATCTCAGCTGTTTGGTTCCGATAGTGAACATTCAAGGTATTCCATTCATACACAAGAAGCGTGTGATGCTTGTTATGACAGTGTAGGTGTCGCTAATATCGAAGTGGGAAAGCTGAACTTCAAGTTACTGATAGAAGATGAAGATAAGTGTTCTTACACGGGTATACCTATCTTGAAGATCTCTGAAGTATCCCCTGAAGGCAAAGTGGTTCTAGACGCAGATTTTATACCGCCTTGTGTGGATATCCAGGCATCGCCAGTATTGAGCCATTTCGCCTCGGAGTTTGCTTCAATGCTTCAACATAAAGCTGAGTCTATTGTGCGACGACTAGGAGAAGTGGATCAACAAGGCGTATCGTCAGTTGCAGATTTTATGTTGTTGCAAATATTAAATCGTTACGAGCCGCTGTTTTGGCATCTTTCGAAGGTGCAAGGCGTGCATCCTGCCAATTTTTATCAAATCTTGTTGCAAGCAGAAGGTGAACTTTCTACCTTGTGCTCAGCCAATCGTAGGCCTAGAGCATTTGTACAATATGTTCATCAAGAAGCAACGCAATGCTTCTCCGCCTATTTACGTGATCTTAAGAGCTTGTTAAGTGTAATGTCTGAGCAGCGTGCTATTCCGTTGGCAATAAAAGAACAGCAGTTTGGTATTAAGTCAGCCGATATCCCAGACAGAAAGCTGGTGGAAAACATGACATTTGTACTTGCGGTCAAAGCGGATGTCTCTGTTGATATTCTGCATACCCAATTCGTCAGTCAAACTAAGCTAGGGGCCATTGACCATATACGCGATCTCATCAACTTACAATTGCCAGGCATTAGGCTCAAGGCAATGCCTGTCGTGCCTAGGGCTTTACCTTATCACGCGGGCTATACCTATTTTGAGTTGGATAAAGGAAGTGAGGAATGGGCGAGTTTTCGGTCAAGTGCTGCCCTTGCTATTCACACTGCTGGAGAGTTTAAAGGGTTATCGTTACAGCTGTGGGCGGTGAAGTTATGAGTTATCAAGATAATGACTCAACCATTGTGTTGTATCAACCTGAGGCAGGAATGCCCATGGAGGTGATGCCGTCACCCGACTTATCACGTAACATTGTTGTTGACGATTTGGAAATAGCGAATATCGGTATTAACCCGCTGGTTGACCAATTTTCTTGGCTGGTTGCGATGTTAACATGTATTCCATCGATCCCTTGGCTGGATGACCCAATGCCTCTTAGAGAGCAGATGGCAAGAGAAATCCGTAAAGGGGAAAAAAAACTCAATGACATGGACGTGGATAGGGCGTCGATATTGGTGATTCGCTATTGTATATGTGCGGCCATTGATGAGTCAGTTTGCTCTCAAGAATGGGGAGAAAAAAGTCACTGGAGTCAAAAAAGCCTACTGTCAGAGTTCCACAACGAGACCTCAGGTGGAGAAAAGCTTTTTCTCATTCTAGAAAGGATCAAACCTGAACCGAAAAAGTATCGATATGTTATCGAGTTCCTTTATTTGATTTTGCAGCTTGGGTTTAAAGGAAAGTTCGGCCGAGAGGACAATGGAAAAGAAATGCTAGCTGAAATCGCGAGTACAGTATATGGCCTAATTCGTGATTACCGTTTATCAGAACAAGAAAAGTCCATACTAAAAAGTGAAAAGGCCTTGGTCTCCAAAACCCCGTTAAAACGCGTGATTGCTCCAAAGGTTACGCTAGGCATTGCGTGTACTGTGATAGCAACCCTTTATCTGACGACATTTTTAATCATTGATTTGAAATTCCAGCAACTTGTGCAGCTTCATTTTTAAAGCACTTTGTGCATGTTGCTGGAATTCGCATTTCGAAGTAATTTGGGTATGGCTATTGTTTCGAAGGTTTACTTCGGTTAAGTAAATAAATAGACATCATGACTAGGACCAGTCCTATGAAGTTATAGGCGGTAAATGATTCTCCCAACACGAAAACGGCAGCAACAGTGGTAAAGGTCGGCCCTATATTATTCATCAAACTGACATGTTCAGTGCTCAAGCGTGCAAGGGCGGCACTCATTAAATAAGAGGGGATAACCGTACACAGTACACCTAACATTAACCCGAGTATAATCAAATGGCTGTTCCATGTGCACATATCAGTGTTGGATAGCGAGAGCTGGATTAATATTGCAATTCCAGCACTGCCCATACCGATACTTGTGAAAAGTAAGCTACCTAAACTATGAATGAGTGGCTTGCTCAAAATGACGTATAGGGCAAAAGAGAGAGCAGCACCCAGAACAAGGGTGGCACCCGTGAGGACTCTATCACCATCAAGCTGAAAGTCATGGATGAAGATTATCGCTACGCCAATATAGCCGAGTAAAGTTGCAAAGCATACCTGTTGACTAGGTTTCTTTTTTGTCCATACCCAGTTTATTAAGATCACTAAGCTGGGGTATAAGAAAAGCAATAACCGTTCGAGCTGTGCAGAAATATGCTGCAACGACAATATGTCTAACAGACTGGAGAGGTAGTAGCCAAGTACGCCGATAGCTACGGCTCCCGCGCCATGCCACTTAAGCGCCTTTCGGTTTGCTTTTGAACGCAGTAGTAGCACCACACCGATAGTGATATAGATAGGTAAAGAGCTAAACGCCCGAAGCGACATGATGGATACGGCGTTCCCACCATATACATAAGCAAGCTTAATAAAAATGGGTTTTATCGAAAACAAAAGGCATGCGGACAAAGCATAAGTGAAACCAAGTAACTTACGCGAGACGGAGAAAGGCAGCGGCTTGCTGATGGTATTCTTATTCATTCTTCTCGTTCCTGATGGTTGATCTGGCTACGAGAAGAAAAAACAGACTAAACTGGCTACGTCTACTCGTAGCCAGGCACGACTGGACCTACCGGCTACTGGGCATTGCAGAGAGTTGCCAACGGTAAGTCATAAAACTAAACATGGTAGTCCTTAATTAGGTGAGAGTATAAAGTACAGATAAATACCAGTAAAAACAACCAGTAAAATTAGCTGATTATATATACCCAAGTTACTTCAATATGCAGGATTCAGAGCGGTGTGAGTGGCCCAATTTAAGGAAAAGGTCTGCAGGAATGGCCATCCATTTTAAAGGCCTTTGACGCGAAAGTGGGCCACTCACACCGCTCCCAAAGGGCGAGTAGATAAGGCTTCACTGCGTTGTTAGGGATGTTCACCGTAGAATGACTATGCCTCACATCCCTGCCTAGCATTGAAGCCTTATCTATCTCGCTGAAACTCGCATCTCGAAGTAATTTGGGTATAACCCTCAATGCGAAGAAAGGGAAATAGAGTTCCAGCCTACATGGGTTGAAACTGATTTTCTAAATAATGGACAATATCCGACGATTCATATAGCCACTTGACTTCGCCGTTCTGTTCAATTCTTAAGCATGGAACTTTGGATTTACCACCTTGTGATAAAAGCTCTTCCCTATACTTTTCATCATTCTTGGCGTCACGAAGCTCAACATTTACTGATAGCCTTTTCATTGCTCTGCGCACTTTTACACAAAATGGACAGGCGTTAAATTGATACAAAGCTAAATTCTTAGATTGTTCATCAACTCGCACCTGCTCCTGTACTGATCTCTTTATACCTTTAGGACGAAACAAAAAGTCAAACAATAGGATCAATCTACCTAAAAGCCAACGTACTAATTTCATAAGGTTCTCACTTGTAACAACAGTTAAATCTGCGCGTATTCTAACAGGGTATATGGGTCAATAACTACCAAACAGTTTTTTAAACCAGCCTATTATACTTGATTGAGTTTGCGGGCGATGAAGTTGAGTGCCCATATAGTAGCTTTCTAGGAATTTGGTTCTTATTGGTTGTTCATTTTGATTGGTGACTTGAGCGATGCTATTTGCCGTTTTTGCCGCGTAATCGTTGGACAAACTAAAATCTAGGCCTAAATAGCCTTGTAAATATAGCCAAATGTGGGTGGTCAAAATCAGCTGCTCTTGCTCAATGTGACGAAACTTATTTTCTTTCCCACCTAGAGTGTTCTCAAGTGCTTGATTCATTGCCAGCGAAGATTCTGATTGTTGAGTGTATCTATCCAAACATTCGATGTGTTGTTTTGTCGCAATACCGAGCAAATGGCTACTTGGTTGGCTATCAGGTTTGTTTAGGCATGCTTTGTCAAACAGGGATTGGTTGTTGTCACAATACCAGTTCCAGATATCTTCGCACTGGCTGATGATTTCCAATTGGTTAATGTGGGTATCGAGCAGGGCTTGTTTGAGGTTATTCATGCAGTGTTTTCCAACCTATCTCGAATGAACCAGAGTCCATATCAACAAAAATGGACTGCTCCGATACCATGACGGACAGATCCATGCCGCGAGAGAGATTTTGCGCCAACTGTTCGATTGAGTCATGTTCAAACTGATAGACCTCTACTTTACTCAATGAGGTAAGTTGAGATTGGTTTTGTTGCCACCATACATCCGATTTGGCGTTGAACGTGTATATCTTTACTTGCTCCGATTTATGTGAAGCCTTTTTTATTCGTTCGAAGTCAGGCTCTCCGACGTCTATCCACAGCTGTATGTGGTTGTCCAAAGTATGTGACCAAATATCGGGTTCTTCAACGGTAGAGAGCCCTTTCGTGAAGGCAATAGAAGAGCCAGTATTTAAGCAAAATGCGAGTACTCTCGCGAGCATGCGTTTATTATTTTCTGAAGGGTGTTGGGCGACAGTGAGGTTGAGGTTGTCGTAGTGATCGCGGTTCAAATCGGTTACCGCGATTCGAAATTTATAGATAGTAGGTTTAAGTGCCATGAAAAATTACCAAACAAAAAAATAGCCAGCTAAACTAGCTGGCTATTTTACAAAAAAGCGGTTGGCTTACAGCACTTTAATGCTTTCAGCTTGAGGACCTTTTTGACCTTGAGATACAACGAACTCAACTTTTTGGCCTTCAACTAGTGTACGGAAGCCGTCACCAGAAATTGCAGAGAAGTGTGCGAAGACGTCAGGTCCATTTTCTTGCTGAATGAAACCGAAACCTTTAGTTTCGTTGAACCATTTTACAGTACCAGTAACTGTGTTAGACATAATAAATATCCTAAATTAAACAATAGGGCCGAATTCGGCGCGGATAGCGTGGAAAAGTAGATTGCTATTGCGTACGACACGACGGGGGAGTTACAAATAATCCAACGAAATGTATGTGTAAACAAAGAACTGCTTTCTAGCTGCAATCGAGTTTAGAGTAATCGCATTGCAAGTCAACGAATATTAGACTCGATCCTCATATTTTTCTCTGTTTTCAAACAAAATTATGCGCTAGGTTTCATTTTTGAAGCACAAAAATCAGGTTTCATAACAATGAAACGTTTTTTTGTTTATTAGTTTTCTACGAAATCATCATTTCAAGAACATTATTTTACTGAGAATGATTCGCAACAGGAATAGGTTTTCTATTACTAAGCTTTATCTACCTATCCTATGGCGGTAAAATAGTGTCGGCTGAACCAAAACAAATTTAGCGTATGGACCAAGCGGCATACCTAAGTTGTTTTGGTTCAGTCTGTCTTCAACAATACGGAGTAATCTTAGATGACATAAAACAAACAATACGACGAGTGCGACATCGAGCGTGGCACGATAAAAGATAGTGCACTAAAAGCGCTGGTGACGAGTAAGCTGTTTAAAACTCGAGTAGTAAAAGCGAAAAAAGGCAAAGGTAGTTACAGTCGTAAGGCAAAGCATAAGGGGCTAGAGTCCTACCCAAAAGCAGCATAAGCACGTTTTTGGCTAGGACTTTACCTCACACAACAGGTTAATGAAACTTATCGCATAACCATGATATTTGTGAAGTTGAATAAGAAAATGGGTTATTTTCTATTCTTTTCCCTTATATACAGCATACTTAACTGTAAAACAGACAGTTAGCAAGTCACATTCTTACACTTTTACTTCAAGATTTAAGCGTTTCTAGAGTTGATTTACTGACTCTAAAAGGTGATAATATCGAAAAATAAGTTTTCACTTATGTTATTTTAAATCCTGATTGTTGAGGTGAATGATGAAATTAGTATTAGTGCTAATGGCAAGCGTGTCTGCGGGTGTTGCTTCTGCTGATCACTGGCATTCATTTGTTCTTGGATTATCCATTGCCACACTTGCTGTTGCTAGTTGTTATTGGTTTGCTTTTAGAAGTACTCGCTTTCCTGAATTCGCTTTGTTCTTACTACTATGTGGAATGATTGCGAAGTTGACAGTGACAGTGACAGGCATTGCTTGGGGTCTATCCGCTGATCTCATCACCTCTCCAATTGTATTCGCGATGTCTTATTTGTTTTTCTCAATTGTGGCGACATTTTTGTGGTTCACATACCGAGATATATTTGAGCGCAAGCGTTTGGTTAAAGCAGGCTACTTGAAGTAGCCTGCAGTATGTTTTCTGGGTCTCGTCGCATTCTAAATGTATCAAAATGTGATGAATTTTGTACTCTTTGATATAAATATTTATTTTAAGTAAAAAAACGTAAAATCTCCCTAAATCCTTCTTAGCATTTCTTTATACTCAACCTTAGGTCAGAAATTTGGTAAGGCATTATGAAGAACACATCGTTTGCCTCTGCAGTAATCTCATTCGCAGTGGCCTTGATTTCCCCAGTATCGATAGCCAGTCCAACAATTATTCCATCTCCGCCAGCTTTGAGTGCGAAGGGGTACATATTGATGGATTACAACACAGGAAAAGTATTAGTAGAAAAGAATGCGGATATACGTCTAAATCCCGCGAGTTTAACCAAGTTAATGACCGCTTATGTCGCTGGTCAGGAGATGAACAGCGGTAACATCAGTAAGGATGATGTGGTAGTGGTTAGCAGCAATGCATGGGCAAAAAACTTTCCTGATTCTTCAAAAATGTTTATTGAAGTGGGCACTAAAGTCTCAATGCAAGACTTGTATAGAGGATTGATAGTGCAATCGGGTAACGATGCCAGTGTTGCTATTGCGGAGCATGTCGCGGGTTCGCAAAAAGCCTTTGTGAGCCTAATGAACTCTTGGGCAGATAAATTAAACCTGGATAAAACGTCTTATACCAACCCTCATGGTTTAGATAGTCAAGGCTTGTATTCTACCCCAAGAGATATTGCGAAATTAGGTCAAGCAATCATTCGAGATCTTCCTGATATTTATCCGTTATACAGTGAGACTGCCTTCACTTACAATGGGATCACTCAGTACAATCGCAATGGATTACTAAGAGATCGCAGTCTTAATGTGGACGGAATGAAAACAGGTTACACCAGTGGAGCAGGATATAACCTCGCCACTTCGGCGACCAATGGTGACATGCGCTTGATATCTGTTGTAATGGGTTCGAAAAGTGCTAAAAGCCGAGAAATGGAAAGTAAGCAGTTGCTTAGCTACGGGTTTAGGTTTTTTGAAACCGTTAAGCCAAATAATGCGGGCGAGAAGATCGCTGACGCTAGAGTCTGGATGGGGAACAAAGATAACGTGGAGGTTGGTCTAGATACTCCCGTGTATATCACGTTGCCAAAAAGCGAAGCGGGTAAGTTGACTGCTTCTATTGAATACAGCAAGGATATTAGTGCTCCAATTTCCAAAGGTGAAGTGTTAGGCAAAATTATTTACAAAGTTCAGGATAAAGAAGTAAAACAGGCTGATCTTGTCGCTCTACAAAACGTAGAGGAAGGAAGTTGGTTTAAGCGGTTGACCGATTGGTTCAAAAAATGGTTATCCACCTGGTTCTGACAATCGCTGGTTAAGTGATCAACTTTTGTTGTTCACTTAACTCAGGCCTAACATACGCGTTTGAATTAACGGCTTTTTATTCGCTATCACGTTGAATCATTTCATAGTTTTTGGATGATGTCACTTTCTATACAACATTCATCTAAATCTCACCGCATATTGACAATATGAAATCAGGTTTTTCCGACACTGTTAAATTCTCGTTACTTGGTATTTGCTTCGCCTCACTATTAACATTCACCCGCGAATAACCCAAGTAACATCATGTCTGTAAAGTTGAGTAGTTGAATGAACGGTATGTTTTTTGGAGGTATGTAGATGGATTTTACCCAAGAAGATCGAGAAGCGTTAAATCAAGTATGGATGTCTCAAAAAGCCAAGATGCGGCTCACTCAAATGGAAATGGTCAAAAGACTAGGCTTATCTCAGCTAGAATTTTCTAAGTTATTGCGTGGTGCAACTCCTCTTTCTATGACATTTGTCAGCGAGTTCTGTGACCACCTTAATGTAGACCCGCGTAAAGTCATTCCCTCTATGGTGCAGAATAACCTAACCACGCCAAAAGAAGTGCACTTAACGAGCAAAATGAGCGTGGATGGTGAAATCCAGAGAGCTTACATTGAAGGTAATAGTGTGATTGTGGAATATGTCCACCGTACACCTTAAAAAATGATGAACAGCAGTAACAATGATGTTTGATAAATCTTCGTTAGTGAAATTGGCATCGACAAAAATGCCATTTGGAAAATATAATGGGACGTTTCTTATTGATCTCCCTGAAGAATATCTACTATGGTTTGCCAACAAAAGTCAGTTCCCCGATGGAGAGCTTGGGCAGCTTATGCAATTGTGTTTAGCTCTCAAAATTGAAGGATTGGATGAGTTAGTTAAACCGCTTAAGTAAGTCTTACGTAGTAGAAAAAATGGACGAAAACTGATGAAAAAATTTACTATTAATGGCCAGGAACTCGCTTATATTGATAAAGGTGAAGGGCCTGTTGTTCTGTTTGGGCATAGCTACCTTTGGGATCACGAGATGTGGTCACCCCAAATTGAGGTGCTCAGTCAAACCTATCGCTGTATCGTGCCAGATTTATGGGCTCACGGCCAGTCTGCTTCTGCTCCGAAAAATACATCCAGTCTAAAAGATATTGCAAATGACATGCTCGCGTTAATGGATCATCTGGACGTGGAGCAGTTTTCTATCATTGGCTTATCGGTTGGTGGAATGTGGGGAGCAGAATTGGCGCTGTTAGCACCGAGTCGTATCAAGAGCCTAGTCATGATGGATACATTTGTTGGCCTTGAACCCGAGGTAACACATCAAAAGTACTTTTCGATGCTAGATACTATCTCTAGTATGGAAATGGTGCCACCACCGATTTTGCAAGCTGTGGTCCCTATGTTTTTTGCTCGCAATGGTGCGGAGCAATCGCCGCAACTTGTCAACGCGTTTAGTGAGCGACTGCAGTCAATTAAAGGTGAGCAGGCCATAGAAATTGCAAGAATGGGTCGTATGATTTTTGGTCGGCGAGACATGATGGAAGATATCGAAACTCTTACTCTTCCAGTGCTGCTCGCTGTAGGTCAAGAAGATATTCCAAGGCCTGTGATGGAGTCATATCTTATGCAAGATACAATTGCCGGTAGTCAATTGGTTGAGATCCCTAATGCCGGACATATTAGCAACTTAGAGCAGCCAGAGCTTGTTACGACGATGCTAAGTGAATTCTTACTACATAATGCTCGGTAGGCGAGGCTTAAGGAATACAAAAAATAGCTGCGAAAGCAGCTATTTTTTTATCGAAAGGCGCTAATCTTGTCGGTACAGATCTCGGGTATAAACTTTATCTACGACATCATCTAGCTCTGCTGACATACGGTTAGTCACGATAAGGCACACGTCTTGTTTGAACTGTTCGAGGTCTTTGTAGTTTTTAGAATTAAAGAACTGATCATCCTCTAACGATGGCTCATAAATCACGACTTCGATGCCTTTTGCTTTTAGGCGTTTCATGATCCCTTGAACTGAAGAAGAGCGGAAGTTATCGGAATTAGTCTTCATTACGAGCCTATAGATACCAACGACTTTTGGCTTTTTATCGATTATAGATTCCGCAATAAAATCTTTTCGCGTGGTGTTGGAATCGACAATAGCTTGGATAAGGTTGTTGGGAACATCCTTATAATTTGCCAGTAGCTGTTTGGTATCTTTCGGTAAACAATATCCCCCATAACCAAATGATGGGTTGTTATATTGAAAGCCGATTCTTGGATCATGTGACACGCCTTCTATGATATCGCGACAATCCAAGCCATGGGTTTCTGAGTACGTATCCAGCTCGTTGAAATAAGCGACTCGCATAGCAAGATAGGTGTTAGAAAACAGCTTGATGGCTTCAGCTTCAGTGGAATTAGTGAATAGCGTTGGGATGTGCTTTTTCGTTGCGCCTTCTGCAATGAGCTGAGCGAAGGTTTCCGCGCGTTCGCTTTTTTCTCCAACGATAATCCGTGAAGGATGTAAATTGTCATACAACGCTTTTCCTTCTCTCAGGAACTCAGGAGAGAAGATAATGTTGTTAGTGTTGAATTTCTCACGGGCTTTATCCGTGTATCCAACAGGTATTGTCGATTTTATGACCATCACTGCATCTGGGTTAATTTCGATCACATCCTGAATAACGGCTTCAATGGAGCGGGTATTGAAGTAGTTTTCTTTTGGGTCATAGTCAGTGGGTGTGGCGATAATAACGAAATCTGCGTTTTGATAAGCAAGATGTTTATCGGTGGTCGCATCCAGTTGCAACGTTCGATTTTGAAAAAAGTCTTCGATTTCACTATCCACTATCGGCGATACTCGTTGGTTGAGTAACTCCACTTTTTGTTCATCGATATCTAACGCGATGACATGATGGTTTTGGGAGAGTAGTACCGCATTTGATAGTCCTACATACCCGATTCCAGCGACTGCTATATTCAAGATAACACTCCGATTTTTAACTAAACGATGACGCCACCTTATCGCTCCTTGATAGAAGTAACCTCTTTTATATAAATACTTGCGCTCTGAATGGCAACTCGCCATTGAGATTTGCGTTTACGACTTCGTCTTACTTCCAGAAAAAAATACTTTTAACCCTACAATGATGAGGATAATACCAGACAGTTTAACGATGGAAAAATGTTCACTAAACTGAGGAATCAGCATAGAGACAAAATAAACCAGCACATAACTGATACTAAGAAGAGGGTAGGCGATACTGAGTGGCAGATATTTTAGGCCGACAACCCACACTAACATTGATAAGGCATAACACATTAATCCAAGCGCTAACCATGCAAGATGTGTCCACTGCTGTGTAATAAAGCGCAAGATACTATCTATATGAATAGCGTTTAAAGTGTTAAATGGTAGATTCATTACCCCTAGTTTCATTGATATTTGGGCAACAGTAACTAGCAACACACTAAGTAGCGCAAATTTAACGCCGTCTTTATAGCCAGAGCTTTGGGTCATAATGCGCTCCCTAATAATGCCACGCCTGACAAAATTAAGACGCTACCCAGCCAGTGGCGAGACTTAATGTCTTCACCGAAACAAAAATGAGAAATGAACAGCATGATGATGAAATTGACACTCAACATTGGGTAGGCAATGGACACACTCCATTCTCTAAGCACACCCAGCCAAGTTACCGCAGCAAGAAACAGAAAGAATATTGACATCAAAGCCGGAAGACTAAGTACTTTCTCTAGCACGGAAGCCTTTGGGTTGCTGTCAATCAACATCGCGGTCTTTTTTTGCCAATATTGGCTATATGAGCTCGAGAGGACCGAAATAATAAACAGGAATAGAGTAATCATTGGTTTACCTGGTTGAACAATAGCGCACGGAACTTGCCATATTGAATGACTTTATTCGGGGCTGGAAAGCCTTTTGGTAGAGTTACATCATTACTAAACTCAATCAATACAGGCTGCGTTAAACGCTTTTTCTCAATGAATTGACCTAATTGGCTAAATTCAATGTATCGGTATTTTGAGTCTGGGTAACTAAGTCCATATTGAACTTCCCCTTTTCCGAGCGTGAGATAGATGTCTGAGCGTTTTAGATACCAGTTAAACGCGGACATGGTTGAAGGATAGTCCGCCACAATGAGTGTATCGGGAGAAATGTCTTTGGCAATTTTCTCAATAAAGTATTGTGGTAATTGCGCTTGTTTGGTTTTGTTAGGAAGCACAGGGCCAAATAAACCAATTAATGCGACCGGCGCCAGCATATGTGCGACAACAAAGGATGTCACCCGTTTTGTTCTAATCGCATAAAAGATGCAGGCCGACCAAAATGCAAAGATAAACGCAAAAATCCAAACTTTGTCATCCTCACCACTCTCCAAGGGCAATTTATGTAGGTAAAAAGCGACAAAAATAGCAACGACTAACAGTAAGGCTATTGTTAGATGTAACCAGAGGCCGAACTTGAATACACGAGATTGGTTGTCAAATACTTGTTTTAGCCCATAGCCAAGCAGCACTGCAATGGGTGCCATACACGGCAAAATATAGGTGGCTATCTTACCTTCAGAAGCCGAGAAAAAAATGAAAGGGAGTAGGGCCCAAAGTAGTGCATATTGAATTAATGGGTGAGCCTTGTTCTTTAAGGTTTCTTTAAGTAAAGAGCTGGCAACAAAAAGCCAAGGCAAAATACCTATTAGTACGAAAGGGATATAATACCATATAGGCTCAGCGTGCTGGGCGACATTAACACTGCCAAAAAAGCGTTTGATATTTTCAATCCAAAAGAAATAGTGCCAGTAATCGGGTGCTTGTTGGTAGACCGCGATACTCCATGGCAAAGAGACGACCAACGCGCCAAGTACACTGATGAAACCGTATTTCACTAGCGACAATGTCTTTCCTTGCCAGATGGAAAAGCCACCTACGACAATCACTGGTAGTGCTAGGGCCAATGGGCCTTTGGTCAGAAATGCCGCGCCACAAAATGCGCCAGCAATAAAGTAAAGCTTGGCTTTTTGCCGCGCTTCTTCTGACATGACAGCGTAATAAAATGACACGAAGGAAGCGGTTAAGAAAAAGCTTAATACACTGTCGACACTATTATATGTTCCGACCGCGACCACCAGAAACATACTGAGGAAAATTCCTGTAGAGATGCCAGCAATGTTTTTGCTTTTGGTTTCTTTGGCCACAAAAAAATACAGGAATGCAGCAGAGCCTAACACAGCCAGCGCGGAGGGTAAGCGCACAGCAAAGTTATTCTCTCCGAATAAGATTTGCGAGATAGCGTTCAGCCAATAGGCCATAATTGGCTTTTCGAAATACCTTAGGCCATTAAAGTGAGGCACCACCCAATTACCACTAGCCACCATTTCTCTCGAAATCTCTGCATACCTGATTTCGTCTGGCGAGAACAGCGCGTGAAAATTTAAAGGGAAGATATAAGTAAGCAAAAAATAGCCTATGAGGATCACAGGCCATGAGTTTTTCAGGTATTTCATTACAATCTCTAGTTTGGTACTGCCTGCTGACTTATCCAGCCTTCTCTGCCCTCGAAAGCAATATTTTCGATGGCGTTGATTTGTAAGCTGGCGTCATTTTCTGGTAGTAATTCGCCAAGAGGAACAAACTGAATATTTTTAGAAATCGCATCTTTGATTAATGCTTCGAACATATCCGCATATTGGATACCTTCGACTTCTGCGTGTATGGTATACACATTCAGGCCTTCTGGTTTGATGAGCTGAATAATGTGGTCATTATAGTTCTCATCGGTAATACCATTTTCTCCAATCAACTCATCGTAGGTTGGCATGGTGACTGGAATCTGTGGCGTTTTGCCGTTTTTCGGAATAAAGATGGATTCACCACGGCAGTCACTATTGTAGCGAAATGGGTGCTTTTCCTTTTCTACAATGGTTTGGTCATTGCAACGCCAGCCAGCGACAGCACTGCATACCACCTCTTTACCAGTGATAGACTGAAGTGACATATAGCCCTTCTCAATCTCCTGGGAAAGCTGAGCCGCTGACATATCGTCTATTTTGATTTGCCATTTATGATGGTCCCACGCGTGCAATCCGACTTCATGCCCTGCATCATCAGTTTGTTTGATTACGTGGCCAAGTTTTTTGCCAATATTCGGGCCTGGCCACATGGTTCCTTTAAACAAAATGTCGTAACCATATAAGCTACCCGCATTTGAACGAAGCATCTTCTTAAAAAAGTCGGGGCGTATAAGACGCCATAAATGGCGTCCCATATTGTCCGGTCCGACGGAAAAGAAAAATGAGGCACTGATATCATACTTGTTCAGTATTTCTAGCAGCTTTGGTACCCCTTTTCTTGTCCCTCGGAACGTATCCACATCAATCCGTAGGCCAACTTTTATTGGGCTATTGGTCATGCTTCATCTCTTCTAGCGCACCCTTCAAAAAGAAATCCAATGTTTCTTCGATAGTCTTTTCAAAGTGAGTGCTTGGTTCCCAGTTAAGCAGTTTCTTAGCATTGTCAACACTTGGGCGACGGTGTTGAACGTCTTGATAGCCATCGCCGTAGAAGGCTTTACTTTCTACTAGGTTATACCCAGCGAACTGCGGGAAATGTGCTCTTAGTGGGTGAGCTTCAAACTTGGCGACTAAGGTTTCAGCAAGCTCTTTGATGCTGGCTTCATTGTATGGTGCGCCAATGTTGATAATTTGACCATTACAGTTATTGTCTTTGTTTTCGATAATACGGAACAAAGCTTCAATAGCGTCATTGATATCCGTAAAGCAGCGTTTTTGCTCACCACCGTCAATGAGTTTAATCGGCGTACCTTCTACTAAGTTTAAGATAAGCTGAGTAATGGCACGGCTTGAGCCTACTCTTGCAGAATCCAGACTATCAAGGTGCGTACCCATCCAGTTAAATGGTCTAAATAGGGTGAACTTCAGATCTTCTTTTTGTCCGTAAGCCCAAATCACGCGGTCAAGCAATTGTTTAGAGGTAGAATAAATCCAACGCTGGCGGTTGATTGGTCCAACAATAAGTGGCGACGTGTCTTCGTTAAACTCGTCGTCTGTGCACATGCCATACACTTCTGAAGTCGATGGGAAAATCACGCGCTTGTTATATTTCACACAGTCACGAACAATTTTCAGGTTTTCTTCGAAATCTAGTTCAAATACACGTAATGGGTTACGGGTATATTCAATTGGAGTGGCGATAGCAACCAAAGGCAGTACGATGTCGCACTTCTTGATATGGTATTCAACCCACTCATTATGGATAGTGATATCACCTTCAACAAAGTGGAAGTCAGGGTGATCCAAGAACTCAGATACTTGATGAGAGCTCATGTCCATCGCATAAATGGAATAATTGCCATCTTCTAGCAAGCGTCGAGTTAAGTGAGTACCAATAAAGCCATTAGCGCCTAAGATAAGCACTTTCTGGCGCTTTTTCTTACTGAGGTTGTTTGCCGAGCCAAAACGTGTGCCTTTCACTAAGTGCAACTCAGAGGTGAGCTGTTCACTGTTTAGGTATAGACCATTTTCAACTTGTCCTGACTCGATGACAATTGAACCTGTTCCACAGGCAACGACAAGTGGGTTAGTAGAGACAATGGTCCCAGGAGTGCTGTCATATTGAGTTTCGCTAACGCTCGCTTTCCAGATGATAACTTTCTGGTTAGCGAGGTATGAGTATGCGCCTGGGAAAGGTTCAGTCACTGCACGAACTAAATTGAAGATGCTGCGTGCATCGTTGTTCCAGTCGATTGCACCGTCTTTCGGTGTACGGCGGCCAAAGCATGACGCTTTCGATTCATCTTGAGCTGTGTATGTCACCTTGCCATCTTTCAGCTGTGGTATGACTTCAAGCAACATAGTGTCTGCTAGTTCAAGTAGACGTTGGTGAAGCGTGGCGGCAGTATCTTCATCACCGATAGAGAGTGAACGCTGAGCAACAATATCTCCAGCGTCGGCTTTAGCGACCATAGAGTGTAGCGTGACGCCAGTTTCGGTCTCACCGTTGACTAAGCACCAGTTGATTGGAGCACGGCCACGATAGGCTGGCAGTAAAGAGCCATGTAGGTTGAATGCCCCTTTTGGCGCACAATCTAGGATATCTTGGCTCAACATATTGCGATAGTAGAAAGAGAAGATCATGTCCGGCTTAAGTGAGCGGATTTTATCAACCCAAATAGGGTGATTGGCGTCTTCTGGTGCATAGACAGGAATGCCATGGTCTGCGGCTAGTTTAGCGACTGATGAGAAGTAAACATTTTCGTTTTTGTCATCGATATGAGTAAAAATGGCAGAGATCTCTACACCACTTTTAATTAAGCTTTGAATACCAACACAACCAAAGTTATGGTAAGCGAAAACAACAGTTTTCATAATATTTTCCAAATTTCTCTAATTTACAATTACTTACTTGACTCACGCGCTTCTTTAGCAGCCTGGCCCACAATCACTTCCTGTACATAATATCTCGGTCTTGCTCTTACGTCTGAATATATACGTCCAATATATTCACCTAAAAGCCCCAAACCGATAAATTGAGCGCCAATGAACACGAACAATATCGCATCCAATGTGAAAATTCCGTTAGCCGCCCATTCGGCTCCAAAAATAAAGCGCAATATAAACAGCAGTATGCCGAACGAAATACCCAGTGCCGCCATGATTGCACCGAATACACTTAGCATTCGAAGTGGTGCAGTCGTCATGCTGGTGACCAAATCGAAGGTTAAGCTGATTAGGCTCATGAAGCTGTATTTGGACTCTCCATCTGCACGTTCGTCATGATCGACATCGATCTCACTAGTGTGACGAGAAAAGCCATTCGCAAGCACAGGAATAAACGTACTTCTTTCGTGACATTCCAACATTGCGTCCACTACGTGTCTGCGATAGGCACGCAGCATGCAGCCGTAATCGGTCATGGCGATGCCAGTAGACTTTTTAACCAATAGGTTTACCATCTTCGATGGCAGTTTGCGTAACATGGAGTCTTTACGGTTACGACGCACGGTGCCCACGGAGTCAAACCCTTTTTCAATCTCTGCGATAAGCTTAGGGATCTCTTCAGGTGGGTTTTGCAGATCAGCATCCAGTGTCACGATGACGTCGCCTTTGGCTTTATTAAACCCGGCCATAATAGCGTTGTGCTGTCCGTAGTTACGGTTAAGGATGACTCCAACCACAGCGCTACCATCTTGATTCGCTGCTTCTTCGATGAGCTGAGCACTGCGATCTCTGCTCCCATCGTCGACTAAGATCAATTCATAGTCTTGCTCTAAGCTATCCCCTGCTATTTTAGTACGACGTAGCAGCTCTGGCAGTGTCGCCTCTTCGTTATAGACGGGTATAACGATGGATACAAATCCTACAGATTGGTTATTTTTCATTTTTACTCGCAATATCTTTGATGGCTTCTACTACTCGTTCGACATCTCCTAGTGACATGTCAGGGAAGAGTGGTAGTGAACATATTTGTGAGCCAACAAGCTCGGTGTGGTTTAAATTTGTATTCGGTTCACCATATAGAGTGACGTAGTTTTCTCTATAGTATTTTTGTTGGTGAATAGGTCGAAAATGTATGCCTGACCCTATGTTGCGTTGTTTCAACAGTTCAATAAGGTCATTACGATCAACGCCAAATTCGGTTGGGTCGACTTTGACGATCATCAAATGGTGGCAATGTTTATGCGGGTAAGATGGGATGGATAAAGGGGTTATCCCGCTAACAGTGCTTAATAGATGGCTGTAATGTTCCACTAGTACCCGGCGTTTCTCGGTGATTGCATCTATTCGATTCAATTGACCGAGGGCTAAAACGGCACAGATATCTGGCAGGTTGTATTTAAAACCAGGCTCAATCACTTCTGCTTGAGGCGAGCGGCCTTGCTCCTTTCTGTCGAAGGCATCAACACCTAAACCATGGAATTTCAAGCGGCGTACTGCGTCAGCAATTTTTGCGTCGAAGGTTGTCAATAGGCCGCCTTCGCCCGCGCTAATATTCTTAATGGCATGCAATGAAAATAGGCAGGTCCCGCGGGCACCAATGGGTTTTCCTTTATATTCCGCCCCTAGCGCATGTGCGGCATCTTCAACAACAGGAATGTCGTATTTCTTGGCCAAATCATAGATAGCGTCTAACTCTAATGCAGCACCGGCATAATGAACGGGTATAATCAGCTTTGTGTTCTTATTGATAAGAGGTTCAATTTGCTCTGATGAAACCATCAAGGTATTCGGGTCTACATCGACAAATACAGGCTTGGCACCAGCTAGGCAAATCATATTAGCCGTCGATACCCAAGTTAGAGATGGGGTAATTACTTCGTCTCCAGGCCCAATGTTTAGCGCTTTCAACACTAAATGCATGCCCGCGGTTGCGCTGCTTAATGCTACAACGTGAGGAGCGCCCGTCAATTGGCTTATCTCTTTTTCTAATGCTGCGTTTTTAGGGCCAGTGGTTATCCAGCCAGATCTAACCACATCAATAAGAGCATTGATGTCATTTTCATCAGTAGCTGGTCGGCACAGTGGAAGAAATTCGTCGGTCACGTGTTTGTCCAGTGAATTGGTTGAAATCCGGTACAGTGTGTACATTAAAGATGACTCATTTGTCAAATAGATGTCATAGCATCAAGCCCAAAGGGTAGTTAGATAACTACTTCGGAAATATAGGGAGGTTGGGACACAAAGTAAATAGGCATGGTGTATGGTTATGTATGGTGAGGACAAAATTTTACTATAATCAAACGGTTGTCGCTAGGTTTTGCTAATTATCAAGGCGTGTAAATACCCATAATGTATGTTTATGTAAGCAGTGCCTGAAAATTACATCCGTTTCGATTTCTAATTTCTTGAGTATATCAGTGGAAAGGTGAAAAATTAGTGGAAGAAGCCAACTTTTTGTTTTAGCACAGAGGCTTGCTGTTCCAAGTCCTGTGCACTGCTTGAAGTTTGCGCACTTGTTTCTCGACTTTGCCTATTGAGTTCGCTGATTTGTAAGGTGTTCGCAGCGACTTCTTCTGCAGCACTCGCTTGCTCTTCTGATGTCGATAAAATGGTCTCAGCTTGTTCCGAGATACTGTGGACTTGGTTGGCGATGGACCTCAAACCTTCACCGACTTGCAACGCTTTTTCAATCACCTCTGTCGCGTTAGTTTGGCTTTGACTCATGAGTTCTACCGAGCTTGATGTTGAAGCTTTCAATTGCTCTATAATGGTCACCACGTCCTTGACCGAGTTCTGTGTTCTTTGTGCAAGCGTACGTACTTCGTCTGCGACCACAGCAAAGCCTCGCCCTTGCTCTCCGGCACGTGCCGCCTCAATTGCAGCGTTCAGTGCGAGCAAATTAGTTTGCTCTGCGATTTCATCGATCATCTTCGTGACATTTTGAATGCCTTCACTGTCTTTCTCTACTTGATTGATGGCATCGGATGATTGGGCCAAGTTATCGTTAAGCACATTCATTCCTGAGCTCATATTTTCGACCATGTTTAATCCAGATTGGCTATCTTTGTTGGCTATGCGTACATTTTCGACGATAGCATCGACTTGTTGGGCAATGGACTTAGCAGAAACGGTCATTTGATCGATAGAGGCAACCACTCGCTCAACTTTACTTTGTTGTGAGTCAGCTTGACTTAAGTTTAATTTGGCGTCACGAGCAACATTTTGTGATTGGTTGCTTACCGCATCACTTGTTGATGAAATTTGAGTGACGAGCTCTTTAAGCTGACATGCCATATCAGCAACCCCATTGGTTAAGCTGGTTATCTCATTTTGTGTATCTGCGGTGCCTTTTTGTATCTCTATACTGACTTCCCCTTTTGCTAACCTTTTCACACATTGGTTGAGAGTCGTAAGAGGTTTAAGTGTGTTGTTAAGAAACAGAGTAAGAAGGATGAGAGTGGCAATACCAATAATAGCGGCTACCAAAATAATCAGACCTAATAAAGTGGTACTTTCCTTAGTGACTTCGTCAACAAAAGTTCCACCCAGAAGCTTCCAGTTCCAACCAGGGACCTCGGTGAAAACCATATACTTTTCACCTGTTCCACCTTTGCCAGGGAACTGAGATGGGTACTCGATTAGGCCGCTCTTCGAGTCAAATATGACAGAAAATGGTCTCTGACCTGCCGCATCCGTTACTTCCTGAATAAGCCTATCTGTCTGGCTTGTATCTTGACTTAGTAAAAATTCACCACGATGGGCATTATCGTTATCAACCACAACCGTTGTTCCGGTTTCCCCCCAAGTCACATTTCGTAGTGAGTTGAACAGATCTTGGGTTGCATTTTCAACGGGCAATCCAACAGAAGTGATGGCGATAATCTTACCAGTAGCCGTTTTTATAGGGGCAAGATAAGTGATGTAACGTTTATTAGATAAGACAGCATTACTATAAAACTCCTCGCCATTCATTAAAGCTTTATAACCTGGATGGGAAGGTGAAAGTTTTGTACCTATGCTTCTTTGCCCAGAGGGATCTTTGAGAGACGATGACACAACGATCCACTCGTTCCCAAGTGGTGCATATAAAGCCGCAACCGATCCAGTATCTCTTGTAAAACTATCAACAAGTTTGGTGTCGTTGACTAAGCTCTCTCCGTACTGGGTAATATTTTTGATGCTCTGGCCCATAAAGTCGACGCTATAGTCTTCTTGGTAAACACCTGCCAAGTAACCGTTTTTAAAGGTGGAATCGAGTACCTTGGCGGTTTCAAGATAGGCATTGTATTGACCTGCAATGGTTTCAGCTAATGCTTCAATCTGTGCTTGATGGGAGGTTAACGTCTTCTTTAACAGTAATGAATAGGCGTTGTGATAAACCAGAACAGCAATGCCTGAAAATGCGAATATTAAGCACAATGTAATGACAATCTTTAATTGCAAGCCAACACTGGTGTTTTTTAGGCGATCCAACATAGTTCAATCCATTTAACCTTGTCGTCGTATTTCTCTAATCGTTATCGTGCACTGAAGTATGTATTGATCCTAGTGCCACCCTTTAATCAACTATAGACGAAATTAGCAAGGGAATCGCTTTGCCAGTCCTACAGCTTCAAAAAACAAAGAAAAACGCATGGACTAATACAGGTTTTTGTGAATGACATTGTTGTTATCGAATATGTTCATAAGTTTATAAATTTAAGTAATAACTATTTGTTTATAAAATGGTTATTTAAATGTTGTCATATTTTTATCACTTATAGTTGTTGAATGTTAAGAGTTATTTGTGAAAATTACGTATTTACTCTATTTATTTGGTCTTTCTCGTCTAGTTAAGTTGACACATTGAAATGACAAATTACTTGAAATTCTAGAAAGTTACGAATTCGTACGCCATCTTTTATGTGCTGGAAAAAATAATCCAGCCTTCCTGCAGTGGAATATAGGAAGTCTAACTAACAATAAAATACTAGGATTTAAAAAATGAAAACTACTAGACGTCAACTCTTAGCTGTTGCTATTGGAGCGGCCTTGGCTTTTTCAACCAACGCCGCTGAAATGGTCAAAGTCAATGATAATGCTCTTCTAGAACAAGGACTTGCAGCTACAAATAGTATCGTACCGCAAGAGTTAGGGTTTAAAGTCAAAAAAACGGTCGTTTTACCAAACGGTAAGACAAAAGTACGCTATCAACAAACCTACTATGGTGTACCTGTCTTTGATACGGCGGTGGTGGCCACCAAGACGGCACAAGAGCCTAAGCAGGTCACTGGCCAAATGCTGAGAGGCATCAGCGCTGATGTCGTTGCAGTGAAGGCCAACATTAAGGGCAGCGAAGCGTTGTCCATTGCCAAAAAGGCCTTTGAAACAAAGACAAGTCTAACCGGTGAGGATGTTGAGTTTCAAAATCCTCACTCAGAGTTAATGGTTAAGCTAGATAGTAATTCCAAGGCTCAGTTGGTGTACATGGTTAACTTCTACGTGGAAGCTGAAGAGCCGACCCGACCATTTTTCTTTATTGATGCGAATTCAGGGAAGATCATAAAACGCTGGGAAGGACTAGCTCACAATGAAGAGCACGGCACCGGACCCGGTGGCAATGTTAAAACTGGCGACTACAACTATGGCAAGGATTATCCAGCATTTCTGGTCGATAAAACCGGTACCACTTGTACGATGGATACGACCAATGTCAAAACGGTCGATATGAAAAACAGGCGCTATAACTTTGGCAACAAAGCATACAGCTATACCTGTTCGGATTCTTCCAACTACAACAACTATAAACAAGTCAATGGAGCATATTCACCGATCAACGATGCTCAGTACTTTGGTCAAGTTGTGTTTGACATGTATAAAGATTGGTTGAATACGGCGCCACTTAAGTTCCAGCTAATGATGCGCGTTCACTATGATAGAAACTACGAAAATGCGTTTTGGAACGGCTCGTCGATGACCTTTGGTGACGGTTATACTACCTTCTACCCATTGGTGGATATCAATGTTAGTGCCCATGAAGTCAGCCATGGATTTACCGAGCAAAACTCAGGGCTAGTATACGAAGGAATGTCAGGTGGGATTAACGAAGCATTTTCTGACATCGCGGGTGAGGCGGCTGAATACTACATGAAAGGCAAAGTTGACTGGGTTGTGGGTGCCGATATTTTCAAATCAACCGGTGGATTAAGATATTTCGATACTCCATCAAAAGATGGTAAATCGATCGATGATGCTTCAGAGTATTACGATGGCTTGAACGTTCACTACTCTAGTGGAGTATTCAACCGGGCCTTTTATTTGCTAGCGAATAAAAAGGGTTGGGATGTCCGCAAAGGCTTTGAAGTCTTTGCCGTTGCAAACCAATTGTATTGGTCTGCGAACAGCAACTTTGACCAAGGCGGATGTGGTGTTGCTAAAGCTGCGACTGATTTAGGCTACAGTGCGTCAGATGTTGAGTCAGCCTTTGCAACGGTCGGTGTTAACGCCACCTGCTCATAATTAGTTATCACTTAGAAAGCTAGGACTGGCGGGCATTTTGCCCGCCAGTCCTAATAAAATATGGCCAGCCAAACAGTTTCAGTATCTGGTAGAGTGCGCAGAACACGATGCTTTGTCCTTGCAGGAATATTAATATAGTCGCCGGGCTTTAGCGTTACTTGCTTACCATCCTCATACTCGATACAGCCTTCACCAGACAACACAACGACCCATTCATTTTCATCTTGGTTATACCAGTAGTCGTCAGGAGAACTGTGTCCCTTGGAGACGATTCTCTCGATGCGAATGTGCTCAGCACAGAGAAGATCTTCAAACACTTCATCAGACAAATTGCTGGGTAAGTCAGTTAACAAGTTCATATAGGAATCACCAAATTCGTGGACAAGGTTTAAGTTAGCCGATCAAGCTGCTGTTGCCAAAGGGTAAACATCGTTTGATTGAACAGATAAAAACGAATGTCTAATTGGGCATATTGTTTAAGTAAACAGGTAGTTAAAGCAATATTCGCTGCATCAGGCAACGGGTAGCCATATACGCCACAAGATATCGCAGGAAAAGCAATACTTTGGCATTGGTTCTCGATGGCAAGATCCAATGAACTGGCATAAGCAGAGCGAAGTGTTGTTTCAGGGTCATGAGATTGACTATAGATAGGCCCAACAGCATGAATGACGTAATTCGCGTGCAAGTCTCCTGCTTCGGTGATTTTTGCACCGCCATGTGGGCAGCGAATTCCGTTGTTGTCAGGCAGCTTTCGACAAGCAGAAAGTAGCTTAGAGCCCGCAGCCGAGTGAATAGCACCGTCGACACCCCCGCCACCGAGTAAGCTTGGATTTGCAGCATTTACAATGACATCGACTACCGCTGTGGTGATATCGCCGTGAACTAATTGTATGTTAGTTGACATCAGAGCTTTCTCTTCTCCCAGTACAGTACCTTATTATCTTCCTATACAATCCCAAAGCTTGTGGACTTCGTATCTAAAAGCTGGAATTGGGTTGAGCTAGGAATTCAATCTCTTCGCTTGTACTCTCTCGACCTAGTATCACGTTTCTATGTGGATAACGGCCAAATTTGTCGATGATATCTTTATGTAAATGCTCATACTTAAGGTTGCTTTCATTATCGAGTTTTTCAAACAGTTTGATGGCTTCTGCATGTATCTTTTTCGATTCACTGTGCATATACGGCATATAAAGAAAAGAACGCTCGGTTGGTATCAGTTCCATATCTAAATCGAGAGACACCGCTTCTTGAGCAAGGGCCAGTGCTAATGGGTCTTGGCTGAATGATTCTGCTCTTCCTCGATAAATATTGCGAGAAAATTGGTCCAGTAGTATGACTTCTGCTAGACGTCCTCTGGCAGAGTGACGCCAATCGAAAAGCTCGGCGCGTGAGGCCTGTATTAAAAGTGTGGAAAATTGTTCTCGTATTTTTTGATCCAATTTTTCGTCGACGGCAAACCATTGGTCGGGGGTTAATTGATTAAACCAGAAATCCAGAACTGTAGTGTACATAGGCGATATGTTCTCCAGACAAACATAGTGAAACTCTAGACGACAAATTATTTATCAACTAGCTTTAGAGTACGTATAATGTCGCATTTAGGGAACGACATGCAATGGCTACACGTCAATGTGTTAATAGGGATGCTATGGGCGTTGATGCTTGCAAGTTCTTTAGCAACTGCAAGTGAAAACAGCTTTTCTGATCTCGTTTTTTTCACGGAAAACTATCCTCCCTCTAATTTTTCTGAAGGTGATGTGGCGAAAGGGTATTCGGTGGATATTTTGGTTGCAGCTGCGGCAGCGGTTGGACAGGAAATTAAACCGAGCCAGATTCAAGTGGTGCCGTGGTCCTTTGCATATAAAGAAACCTTAACGAACCCTAAAGCAGTGCTTTTTTCAACCACTCGTACCAGTCACCGAGAGCAACTTTTTAATTGGGTTGGGCCAATTACTGATGCCAAGTTAGTATTGATCACTAGAAAGGGCTCGAAAGTTAAAATTGATAATCCGATTGATATCGCAAAATATAGAGTGGGCGTTGTCCGTGATGATATAGGAGAGCAAAAGCTTTTGGCATTAGGTATCCCTCGAGCGGCTATGCGAGAAGCGCCATACGTGACTAGGTTGTTAGAGCTATTATTGAAAAATAGAATTGATTTATTGGCTTTCTCTGAAAACAGCATTTATTGGTGGTCAGCGAAATCTGGTTTAGATTCGAGTATCTTCGAAACTGTATATATTCTAAATAACGGTTATTTATATTACGCGTTTAATAGGTCAATAAATAAATCGGTACGAGAAGAGCTGCAAAAAGGCCTCAACAGAATAAAGGCCAAAAAAAATGAAGATGGGGTGACGATTTACCAAAGTATTATGAAAAAATATAGATAGCAATGAGAGTTAGTTATTTATATTAGCAAACCTTCATATGCCATACTTTATTTTATTAATGCTTGCTTAACAAAAAATGGGTTATTGAACTTTTTGGCAGGGCCAAGCTCAGAAGTGACCAGTTTATTCCAAAGCATTTTATCAAACTTAGCTTCAGGTATTGAAGGGTACAAGGTTTCTTGCTCTTCAATCGCGTATCTTAAGAACTCTTTAAGCTTTATATGATTGTATTTTTTAGCTACGCGATTGTGTTTTTGAATCCATTCTTGTTTAAACATCACCAAAGCGGGCTCCGCCTGATCCATTGGCATAGTGGACAAGTAAATTCTCTTGTAGGCCACTTTTCTGTCAATTAGAGCGCGCATTGCCGTTTGTATATATTTTCCGTGATGAGTGACAGAGATATCTTCGCTGTCAAACAAGTTTACCGTCCACCCAGTAGGAGAAAGTATTCTCGATTTAAATTGTTTGTTGCGGACTTGAATAGCTTGGTGTAACACAATGTCTGAAGTGCCGCGAAAAGTCTGCTGCCATTTGCCGATCCTAATTTGAATAGATCCTGGCAATCGATAGATATTGGTGAATTTGTCTTGACTCATTTATTTAATGCACAAAATTGATTAATAGTTAACGACAGGAGTTTCGCCAAATCTCCCTGCGTGAAAAAGCCCAACCGTACTGCACGACGCACTGTTATGTTGTATTGATTAATACTGCATTGCTCTTGCTACTATCTTGCAACTGACACTTTTCAATGTCTTTGAGGGAGATCTATTTTTCTTCGAGAATAAAGCAATTCCACCTAGAATTTGGTTAGCTGACTTTACTCGACAATAGATACAACATTGACTGGTCCAACCTTGCTACTCTTAGGCTCAGGTCTACTTGTACCAGTACTGCTCAATGCATTTGCGCCCTATTATTTTACATTTAATTGCTAATGTACAGTTTTTCGTGATGGTAAGTCACTCATTATTTACATTTATCTCAATGGTATTACACAGAAAAAACTAAATTTTTCGTCATACGAATGTCATATTTCTATGTTGGCGTTTGCAAAAGTGGATAGAAAAATCGATAGCTATCATAAAAGGTAAGATGTGATAGAGTGAAGTGAAGTTGAAAGGGCCTAATATAAGATCTCATAGGGTATCCTGAATATTTGGATATTTCTCTGGTGTTTTTCTAAATTGTAAGAATTATTTGTTAGTTGAGGATGAAAATATGGGACAAAAGTTTTCAAAGCTATCGGACAAGCATATTGAATTTATTCAGCAACAAAAGCTTTACTTTGTTGCCACCGCAGCTGGAGAAGGAAGTGTAAATCTTTCTCCCAAGGGCGGAGATTCGTTACGAGTTATTGATGAAAACACCATTGCATGGCAAAACTTAACGGGCAGTGGCAATGAATCCGCCAGTCATGTGCTCCTTAATCCCAGAATGACGTTAATGTTTTGCGCTTTTGAAGGTGCGCCTTTGATTCTTAGGACCTACGGAGAAGCCACCGTGCTCCACCAGCTTGATGACGAATGGAAGCAATACGTCGATCTGTTCCCACCAAGTAACGGTATGAGGCAAATTTTCATCCAGAAAATTCATACTGTGCAGACATCATGCGGGAAATCAGTTCCTTATTTTGATTATGTCAGTGATCGAGATGACTTGGCCAATTGGGCGGAGAAACAAGGTAAAGATGGAATCGAGCGCTATTGGGTGAAGAAAAACCAAACCAGTATTGATGGTTTTGATACGGAAATCGTCAAAAGGACAGGCATTACGACCGATTGATATAGTCGGCCGTGCTGTCAATACTTTACGTTTTCACTTTGAGGGGTGAGTTGCAAGGTTTCTCGGGAAAGCACCTCGCCGCTCTTCTTGCTGGGCAATCAGTATTTTTTCATGAGCCTTGAAAAAAGGCAGATAAAGAAAATAAGCAATAACCATCGCGAGTACAACCATCATAGCATTGGCGAAACTGCCATTAGATGCCCAGGCAGCCCCTATTGGAGCTGGGACCGACCAGGGAATCATCGTCACCACTTTGGCCAATATCCCCGCAGAAGTTAAATACCACGCAATCGTTGCATTGATCATCGGGACTAAGACAAATGGAATCATAAATATCGGGTTCATGATGATAGGAAAGCCGAACAAAATGGGTTCATTGATATTAAATATCGAAGGAACCAATCCGACTTTCCCTACGGAGCGTAAGTGAATTGAGCGACTTTTGATCGCCAAATAGATCAAAGGTAGCGTTGAACCCACCCCACCAATCAAAACAAAAAAATCCCAAAATGCTGGCAGATAGATATGGGGAAGTGTTACAGCGCCTGCCTCCATCGCATGCTGATTTGCCAGCAAATTAGACATCCAAAACGGGTTCATAATTCCCGTTACTACCAAGGCACCATGAATGCCAACAAACCAAAGCAGTTGGCAAATTAGTATCGATATCAACACCGCCGTTAAAGTGTCGGATGCCATGAGAAGTGGATGAAAAACTTCTTCAATCAGTTGAGGGAAATGCAAACCAAAGTGTCTGGTGAGAAACAGGTTGAAAGAAGACAATGTCAGCATGATGATCATAATCGGAGCGATAAGACGAAAGCTTTGAACTGTCAGCAATGGGACCTCTTCTGGCATGGAAATATACCATTTGTTTTTGATAAACAAACGTATTACTTCTACAGAATAGATGCTGGCGATGATCGCGGTAAAAATGCCAGCGCCACCCAAATAGCGAATGTTCTGTGGGGTAGGGTCCGCCATACCTGCCAACATTAAGAAAGCCATACATCCCGTTAACCCCGATATTCGTTCTGGCAATTTATATTGCTTCGCAAGGCTGGTGGCAATACCAAAAGCAACGATAAGACCAACCACTCCCAGAGTGAGTTGGTAAGTAGGAAGCAGTGTTGGCCGTAAGGCGCGGGCGATATGGGCCCACCAAGTCGCGAACTCTGAATGCGGCACAGAAAATGGCGGAAATATGATAGGGACAAACATACAACCGACAAATATAAAGGGCATAGAGAGCTGAAAGCCGTCTCGTAAAGCTGATAGGTGTACGTTTTGTGCGAGTTTACGAGCGATAGGGGCGAGATAGAATTCTAATTGGGAAGTAACAAAGCCAGCAAGTGAATGATTCATATCAGGTCCTGGGCAGGCCTAAGTCAGAGGCGAATGTAAGGGATAATATCGAAATAATTAATGATGGCGATCAAACAACACGATTAATGCCAGCTAGTCCACAGTTTGCAATTTGAGCTTTACGAAAGCTTTAGCACCCTTTACCTCTACTAAATCTTATCCAGATCACGAAATCTGGCGATAAGTTAGCCATTGTAATGATCGATTTCACAGCGGCTCGGAAATGTTTTGGAAACCGGTTTCCAAAATTTTCCTTAAGGCGCATATTAATACTCCTGAAGCGTAGGGCTGTCATAGCTCCTCATGAAAATTAATCGTGGTTCTAAACCACAAAGGAGTACTCAAATGAAAAAGATAATGCTTTGTTGTTCAGCAGGGATGTCCACTTCTCTGTTAGTAAGAAAGATGGAAGCCAGTGCCAAAGAGCGTGGCATAGACGCTGAAATAAAAGCCTATGGCGCGTCGGAGTTCAGCAATCAGGTGGGCAGTTTTCAAGTCGTTTTACTCGGCCCTCAGGTGAAGTACATGCAGTCGGATCTGCAAAAAGAAGCGGATCGCTTTGGTATCAAGGTTGAGCCGATCAACATGATGGATTACGGAATGCAAAAGGGCGACAAAGTGCTGGATTTTGCTTTGGAGCTCATTAACCAGCGTTGATTTTAGCGAACCACTAATCTGCATTTACTCCACATCAATTGGGACAACATTATGAGTGCTTTGTACGACAATATGGTCGATGTCATTGAACGAAAAGTGACTCCGATAGCTGGGAAGCTAGGTCAACAAAAATACATTACTTCAATTCGCGATGGGTTTATTTCAGCATTACCTTTTATGATTGTGGGTTCATTTATGCTGGTGTTTATCTTTCCTCCATTTTCTTCGGATACCAGCTGGGGCTTTGCGCGGGCTTGGCTCGATTTTTCCAAGACTTATCGCGAGCAACTCATGCTGCCGTTTAATTTGAGCATGGGGGTCATGACGATATTTATTTCCGTTGGTATTGCGGCCAGTTTGGCGAAGCACCATGATTTGGAACCAGTGACGGCGGGATTGCTGTCTTTGATGTCATTTTTACTGGTTGCAGCACCAATCAAAGATGGCGCGATTTCCATGCAGTACCTATCGGGTCAAGGTATTTTCACCGCCATTCTGACGGCGATTTATTCAACCGAAGTGTATGCATTTTTGAAGAGAAAAAAAGTCACCATAAAACTGCCTCCAGAAGTGCCTACTGGCGTTGCCCGCTCGTTTGAAATATTGATTCCAGTTTTAGCCATCATACTAACACTGCATCCGTTAAATCTGTTTGTTCAAGCCGAGACTGGAATGATCTTACCCAAGGCCATTATGTCTTTACTACAACCTTTGGTTTCTGCCTCAGACACCTTACCTGCCGTCTTGCTCGCGGTGTTGGTTTGCCAAGTGTTGTGGTTTGCAGGGATTCATGGCGCTTTGATCGTCACCGGTATCATGAACCCCTTTTGGATGGCAAACCTTTCAGCAAACCAAGCTGCAATGGCGGCGGGTGAAGCGATTCCTCATATTTTTGTCCAAGGATTTTGGGATCACTACCTGCTGATTGGTGGAGTGGGCTCGACGCTGCCTCTTGCGTTTTTGCTGTTACGTAGTAAAGCCGCTCACCTGCGCACTATTGGTAAAATGGGGATTGTTCCTGGCTTTTTTAACATTAATGAGCCCATCCTTTTTGGCGCTCCTATTATCATGAACCCTATGTTTTTCCTACCTTTTATCTTTGTTCCCATGGTCAATGCCAGCCTAGCCTGGTTTGCAACCAAATTTGGGTTAGTAGAGCACGTTGTTTCTCTAACTCCATGGACTACACCTGGCCCCATTGGCGCATCGTGGGCGGCAAATTGGACATTTGCTCCCGTGGTCATGAGTCTATTTTGTATGGCAACGGCAGCGGTGATGTACCTACCGTTTTTAAAAGCTTACGAAAAGCAGCTGCTGAAGCAAGAACTCGAGGAAGAGCAGCAACAACCAAAAACCAAACCTATCGCTGTGTAACGCATAAATTTTTTGGGGCCTCGTGCCCATAATAGGATGTGAAGATGAAGTATCAATTTCCAAAGAATTTTTACTGGGGTAGTGCAGCCTCATCCACTCAGACAGAAGGTGCAGCCTTCTCATCAGGTAAAGGGGAAAGCATTTGGGATCATTGGTTTAAACATGAGCCAAATCGATTCCATAACGGCATTTCTTCGACAGAAGCCTCAACATTTTATTGTAACTACCAAGCTGATATTCAGTTGATGAAAGACATCGGCCACAACAGTTTTCGAACATCGATTTCATGGTCGCGTTTAATTCCCAACGGAGTGGGTAGTGTTAATCAAGAGGCGGTTGAGTTTTACTCAAATGTTATTGATGAACAAATTAAACAGGGGATACAGCCGTTCATTTGCTTATTTCATTTTGATATGCCGTTATCGATGCAACAAATAGGTGGGTTTGAAAATCGAGAAGTATTGGACGCTTATGCTAATTTCGCTGAAACCTGTTTTTTGCTTTATGGCGACAGGGTCAAACACTGGTTTACCTTCAATGAGCCGATAGTGCCAGTAGAAGGCGGGTACTTGTACGATTTTCATTACCCAAATGTGGTTGATTTTAAACGAGCTGTGACAGTCGCGTACCATACTATGCTTGCTCATGCCAAAGCGGTTGAAAAATATCGCCTTCTAGAACTGAAAGGTCAGATTGGCATCATTCTTAATCTCACTCCTTCCTATCCGCGCTCTCAACATCCTGCTGATACTAAAGCCGCTAGAATTTGCGATCTCTTGTTTAACCGAAGCTTTTTAGATCCGGCGGTAAAGGGCGAGTACCCACAAGAATTGGTTTCTCTATTACAGGAACATCAACAAATGCCTGAAGTGAGAGAAGGCGATTGTGAACTCATTGCTAAAGGGAAAGTGGATCTATTGGGGGTCAATTACTATCAGCCTCGCCGCGTGAAAGCAAGAGAAAATGCTGTGAATCCTGACGCCCCCTTTATGCCAGAGCATTTCTTTGATTATTACGAGATGCCTGGACGCAAAATGAACCCGCACCGTGGATGGGAGATCTTTGAAAAAGGCATCTACGATATATTGATGAACTTAAAAGAAAATTATGGAAACATCCCTTGTTATATCTCGGAAAATGGGATGGGTGTCGAGGGAGAACAAAAGTTTTTAGTAGATGGTCAGATTCAAGATGATTATCGAATCGAGTTTATCCAAGAACATTTAAAATGGCTGCACAAGGGCTTAGAGGAAGGTTCCAATTGTTTGGGATATCACCTATGGACATTTATTGATAACTGGTCTTGGTGTAATGCTTACAAGAATCGGTATGGATTTTATCAGCTGGATCTTAAGACTCAGCAACGAAGTGTTAAGAAAAGTGGCGAGTGGTTTGCACAAGTCTCTAAAGACAACGGTTTTGAGGTGGAATAAGGAGTATGGCGATGGATCTTGAAGAACAAGTCATGGGCATTATCATCAATGCTGGTCAGTCGAGGAGTCTTTGTTATGAAGCCTTGAAATGTGCAAAACAAGGTCAGTTTGAGGAGGCGGATGGGCTATTGCATGAGGCCCAAACCTATGCCAATCAAGCGCACCTAGTTCAGACGCAGCTTATAGAGCAGGATGAGGGAGAGGGTAAAACTCAAATGACGCTCATCATGGTTCACGCACAAGACCATTTAATGACTTCAATGCTCGCAAAAGAGCTCGTTACTGAACTTATCGATGTACACAAAAAAATGATAGTTTAGCTAACCTAAAATGCATTTGTTAATGCATGACTTTGCTATCTATACGTAAATTACGTACACTTGGCCTATGAAAAGCGTATTTGTTGAGTCATCTATTTTTGAAAAATACCGTAATGAATATCTTAGTTATGAAGAGTTTAGACTCTTTCAAGCTGAGTTAATGTTTAACCCTAAACAGGGAGATGTAATTCAGGGGACGGGTGGTTTGCGAAAAGTTCGAGTTGTGAGTAAGACTAAGGGAAAGCGTGGTGGCTCCCGCGTTATTTATTACTTTCTCGATTAAAAACGACGTTTTTATTTGCTGACAATTTATGGCAAAAGCGAAATGTCCGACTTAACCGCAGATCAAAAGAAACAATTAAAGACTTTTATGGAGGCGTGGCGCAATGAGCAATCGTGACCTATTTACAGAATTGAACTCAGCTCTTGTCGAATCTAAAGAGCACTCAGAAGGTAAGCTTACCCTTAAAACTCATCAAGTTAACGACATCAATGAGTTGATTATTTCACCTGATGAGATTGTTAGTATTCGGGAACAGTTTAATATGTCTCGTGGTGTGTTTGCTCGCTTATTGCACACATCATCTCGCACATTAGAAAATTGGGAACAAGGGCGAAGTGTCCCAAATGGACAAGCTGTAACCCTTCTTAAATTGGTGCAGCGCCATCCAGAAACCTTGTCTCATATTGCTGAACTTTAAACTACCTTTACCGATGCCTCGTGTTTGAAGCAAATTCAAACACAGAGCGGTTCGTGCTCCGAAACGTATTAGTTAAATTGCTCTTTTAGTCAAGCCTACCAGTTGTTAGCTATATAGAAATTACAAATGTAACAACTGTTAGGCATACTAAAAGTTGGTTATGGAGTGATCCATTTCTAGATTTCAGTGACTGTCACTAGTAATGTCGCCTTATCCCCTTTAGTTGTACTAAGAGCACATGTAACTTTATATTTGTCAGATGATGATGAATCAGAAGACTTTCCGTGCTTCGATACCTTTTTTTTATACCAATCTTTAAGACCGAAGTTACCTTCTTCATTGACATGAGTTAAACAGTGGTTATCCCCACTATAAGGCACCTCCCATCCAATTGAAAACTGCTCGTCATTCGAACCAACCCATCCAACAGCGGTCTGTGGATTGCCACTTCCCACTAACCGCATTTTTATTGCTCCCATGGTTCCATAAAGTGCCCCAGAGCAGTTGGAGAATGCATAGGTCCCAACACTAGCATCTCCCTCACTATCCATCTTAGGAATACTACCCAATTTGGGAGCAGATACTTCGTATCCATGGTCAATGTAGACATCATTATCCCCATCACCAGTTATTACTATGTCTAAGCTAGTTTGGTTCATTATATGTATAGCCATTTTTCTAGATGAACCAAATATTAATGATAATACATCTTTAATAAAATCTGTGGCATCAATAGCAATAAATAACCCATCAACGAGGTCTTCTGCATCTGCTATATCTAGAAGGAGCTCACCAGCATCCACTGCAGTATGAACGTAATCTATGACGGTGTTTTTGTCTTTGGAGCAGCCTGCCTGATCACAAACTTGAACATACTGACTAAGCTGTGTGTCTTGGGTGCGCGAGGCTTCAGAGAAAAACTGTTGACACCCTGAATTGATTTGAAAACATTCTGTAGCTTTTACACTCATCTTTTGTCCTTTCTATACTGTTGACTTGTACGTTTATGCAACATATGAAATTGATTTTATATTTTTACAGGCTAGACCCAGTTTGAAAAGAATTTGCGGATTAATTGAGTTTTGGGATCATTGTCAATGATCTTATGGCTCTGAACTCAGGCTAATTCCCAAGCGACTTTGTCATTACAATAACCACCCGTAAAAAATCAACTATCCTTGAAACCGGTTTCCATATATCCTAAAGCTATTAGATTTTATACCCATATTGATGGAGTAAGGTTAGATGGTGACCATCACCGATGTATCTCAACTTGCAAAAGTGTCTAAAGCCACGGTTTCGAGAGTATTGAGTGGTAGCCGAGGTGTGAAATCAGCCAGTCGTGATGCGGTGTTAAAAGCGGCAGAGGAGCTGAATTATCGTCCCAGTGCTGCTGCTCAGAACTTAGCAAATCAACGCTCGGATTATATTGGGGTGATCCTTTCAACCACGGATGCGGGGCAAGTGTCGACGTATTTACCTCTTTTTTCTAATCACTTGAAAAAAATGGGTAAATATATGTTGGTGAATTTTGCCGACACCCCCGAAGAGTATCTAAGAGTTGTTGATGAGCTTAATAAAAGACATTGTGACGCGATTATTGCTATTGGTGGCCATCTGCCAGATGCGTTAGGCGATAATATTGTTTGCATCGATAGCGGCTTAAGTGGCGATCATAGAGCTATTGGTTACGACTATTGTTTCGCCAGTGAGAGCGCCTGCCGATATCTATCAAGCAAAGGACACTCCAGTGTGGCTTTGATTTTGGATGATGACGGGCATGCGTCTTCACAAGTGTTGCAGGGTTATAAAACATCCCTGCAAAACATGGCGATACCAATGAATCGCCAGCTTATCGTAACGGCCAGTGATGGTGTTGAGCAGGCCATGCTTGCCTTATTAAACAGTTATTCCTCATTTACCGCTTTATTGGTGATGCGAGATAGTCACGCAGCCGTGGCAATGAGACTGCTAAAGGACTTTAACTTGTCCGTTCCACAAGAAGTCTCGATTGTATCTTTACAAGACTCCGCGCTAGCTGATCAGCTGACACCGCCTTTAACCTGCATCAGCTACCCGTCCGAAAAGATGGTTGAGGCGGCTATCGCAGAGTTAACTGACTATTTACAATCACGTCCGATCTCGTCTAAACCGATGGTGCCAGGTAGCCTAGTGGCCCGGGAGTCAGTGATTGCAAGAAAGTAGCAGTTAGACGTCGCAATAGATTGCATTATGGACGGCAATCTATTCTAATGGCTTAGCTTTTACCTTTGTAGAATTGGAGAAAAAATGCGATTGCGTTTGCTATTGGTGTTAGTTTTATTGGTTGTTGGCGGCTGTAGCATGACTCCAAAAGTACCTGAGGCAAAAATTGTCCAGTACGATCAGTCACAAAATACTTATACCCAGCCGATTATTCGTATCGTCCCTGTCTATCCTGAATTTGCTATTGAGCGACATGTTGAAGGCTACGTCAATCTCGCTTACGACGTGAACCAAAAGGGTGATGTTACCAATATACGTGTACTTGATGCCAAGCCTGAGTATATTTTTAATGAATCGTCGCTAAAGGCGTTGTCTCAGTGGAGATTTTCCATTTACCCGAAAGGTAAGCAAGTCGTTGCTCGTAAAAACCAAACAGTTAGATTCGACTACTATTTTCCTGCCAAGAACTAGGTCGCGAGAACACATGGTGTGAGCCTACTTTATATTGGCCTACACCAATGCTTTGTCTGTTACAGCTCTCTAGTGTAATACAACGCTTCCAGTCGGCCTGCTGCATAGCCGCCATATTTGCCCAATTGCTTTTGTCTGTTTTTAATCAATGCTGATTTAATCATTTGAGAGTTACAACCCGGGATATAGTTAATTTCCCCTTGCGCCGCCCTCAGCAATTTATTGACCGCTGTGTCAGTACTGGTCAGCTTGATCACCGCTTCTTTTACAAACTCTTTGGCCTGAGCCTGTAAAGAGGTATAGGCACTGTACAATGACTTTTGATGACTGGTTTTATAGCCATCAAACTCGCCAGATTTGAACATATTGTGATAACGCCTCTTCAAGCAACGTGAAACAATGATTCCTAAAGTTTTTGGTGGCGGAGTGGAGTCTGTGATCTTCAAGAAGTCATAAGGGGAGCTGAATCTCGGCATGCACATCATGTAACACGCAATGACAGGGATCTCCGCCATCTGGTTAGAAAACCAAGATTCAAATTGCTTGTCGGTTAGAGTATCGGCTTTGAGTAGCATGTTGCGGCACTGATCTTGGAAACATATATACTTAAGCTCGGTTAGCCACCTGTCATAAACACCCTTTAAGAAGTTAAACACGGCCATGACCGCATTAACGATGGTGGTTACGACCGTTCCAACACCTAAGCTAATGACCTTAATAGTAATTAAGCCCGCGTTAAGGACGAGTAACCCAGATTGTTTTAATGCGACTGATTTTACTTCAGAGCGAACTCGCTCAATAATGAGCGAAGCCGATCGCGTTGTACCTATTTTACTTAGGCCACTGGTATCAGACAGCAATTTCACTGATTTTAACGCACTGATTGCCGCCTTTCTTGCTTCATTGAGCTCTTTGGTGACGGGGTTCAACTCACTAATAATGGTCTTAACGATGTGAGGGACAAGGCCATATAATTCTTGCTGTTTGCTCGCAAGTTGTTCTGAAATCGACGATTTCAAGTGCTTTGATAGCCCTTTACGCTTACTCATCGCATGTTGTTTTAAATTATCAACGACTTGAGAGGATATTTGTTCAGATGCACTGTCTTGAGAATCAGAGCCATGACTTTTGCTATGCTGCGTACGAACATATTTAGCCGTGGTTTGAATAGAAGATTTCACAGTATTGGCTGTACTTGCCCCCTGGGCAACGACTTTAAGCTTTGTGCCAATGCTTTTTTCGATAGATGCTTTAGAAAATACATCAAGGAGATCTTTATACAATGGGTTTAGGTCTTGAAAAAGTGTAGTGTCTTCCTCGTACATAGCGAATTTTCTTCTGCGACGTGAGGAAAAATCTGACATTTCGACTGATTGTGGTGTAGGCATAATCTACTCCTTCAAAGGTTGGGTTGAATTTAAGCGTCCAAGCCAAACTCTTCAGAAGATGAGCGAATCTGAAGCCTCCTAGTCGGATATATGGTGATCATATGTCCGTCTTTTTATTTGTTCTTAAGTCAGTATGATTCCTGACCATAAGTGGAATATATCGTCAGAATTGGAATAATTCAATGAGCTCAATATTTCAAGAGGAATCCATATAAATTATTGTTATTTATGATTTTAATTGAAATTTAACGCACTAATTTTGGATGGTAATCAATCATTAATTATCTTGTTGATTAATTAAAGTTGACCCAAGACATATGGTTTTTATGAATGGGTATTTGAGTCCGAGAGACATCTAGCGCGACGATTTGACTAACCTGGGTAAAGACTGGATATAAATCAAAGAGTGTACTTTGATGCACACTCTTTTTATGGATTTGCTGCGATTAGTTGCCACCAAAAGCTTTCAATGTTTTACCCGTTTCAACCCCAAGCACCGCTCGGACGTAGTATTTGGCGACATCGCTTGCATCGACTGAAAAAAAGCCGGGGAAGAAGTCACCATACGCGCCTAAAGATTCAGTAACGACAGAAGGGCTGACGACGTTGATTCGTTGCCTATTAGGCAGCTCGTTCGCCACGGATTTGACGAAATGCTCAATGGCCCCGTTTAGAGTTGCGGCACTAGTACCTTGGGCAATGGAATGGTCGGCAATGATCCCTGCTGTTAATGTGATACTGCCGTGCGAACTGAGATATTTCATACCAATTTGTGTGAGGTTGATTTGCCCCATCAATCGACTTCTAATTCCCTTTTCCCAATCAGCCGCTGTTAAATCTTCAAAATGGTTAAAACCGACATCCCCGGCCGCACAGATAATGGCATCCAACGTTCCAACGGACTCAAGCGCGGTGTAAATGGAATCATTTGAGGTAATATCCATAATAACGTCACCGCTTTTTCTTCCCGCTGTGATGATTTGATGATCGTTTTCAAGCGCTGACGTGACGGCTTGCCCTATGGTACCTGCTGCGCCAATGATTAAGATTTTCATAATATTCTCCACCTGTATTTGATTACAAAATGGATGATATTGACTTTACGAATAGTGAAAAACCGTAAAAAATAATAACACTGTTTAAAAAATGGTGTTAATGATGAACCTTGAACATCTTCAAACCTTTCTTAGTGTAGCGACAACCAGCAGCTTCACAAAAGCGGCGGAGTCATTGGATGTATCGAAAGGACTGGTATCGCGGCATATTCAAAAGTTAGAAGAGCATCTAGGGGCTAAGCTTTTTCATCGAACAACCCGTAAGATCGACCTTACAGAGGCAGGCCACGAGTTATTCTTGAAAGCACAACAAATTCGAATGTTATCGATTGAAGCGGAAATGCGAGTCAAGGACCTGACCCATGATCTGTCTGGGGAGCTGAAAATTACTGCAGCACCTGAGTTTGGCCAAATGCTTTGTCGCACTATCATTCCTCAATTTGTTAGCCAGTTTCCGGAAGTCGATCTGAGACTTAACTTTGACGTTGACGAGAAGAGTGTAGAGTCAGGTGATTTTGACATTGCCATCCGTGCCCATGAAAAGCTGCCCCAAGACGTCATTGCGAAGAATTTGGGTTATATCCGCAATGTGTTGGTATGTAGCCCCGATTTTATCGCACAACATCAAGCCACAGAGTTGATTGATATTCAGGCGTTGCCCTTTGTATTGAACAATTATAAAAGCGAATGGAATTCACTGGATTTGATCTCCGGTTCACAGGAGTTTCATGTCAATGTTACGGGAAATTTAAGTGCGAACAACTATCAAACGGCGCTGGCGCTCGTTATGCAGGATTTGGGTGTTGCAAGCCTGCCGTATTACCAAGTTGAAGAGTACTTAGAACAAGGTAGACTATACCCACTTTTCCCCGGCTGGTCCGTTAGAGCACAAAAGCTGAGTTTGATTTATGCGCAAAAACGAGTCACACCGAAGAAAATAATGACCTTTAATCAAATGGTATTGAATCTACTTGGTGAACGAAAGCAGTATCTATTGCCAGCCTAGAGATCCATTGTTCGCTATGGCAGAGCCTTGTTTTGGAATATTGAGATGCAACAGAATGTGTTTATTGTATTGGTGATGGCTTTGTTCGTCAGCGGATGTACAACAACGAAGGTGTATAAACCTGTCGATTCGCCCCTCATTGGTGCGCAGTTTGTTGGTGCCCCAGTATTGAACTCGACAAACTCAGGGGCTATTCCTGCTTGGGCTGTTACGCATCCCGACGCGGACGGGCAGGGCGTATATGGCGTAGGCACAGGTGTAGCGCTGAATCTTGACACGGCGATTAGCAAGGCAAAACTAAGCGCACGGACCAATTTAGCTGACTCTTTGATGATAAAACTCTACGGAAAACCGAGTAAAGACACACAAAAAACACAAGACGAGTCTAGGGAGGAACGAACTCGCATCATTCGGGATGTGATCGCTCAAGTGCCCGATAACGTTTTTTCTATGGCGGAGCAGCAAGTTTTGATGAGGAACAGCCAATTCACGGCCTATTCACTAGTGAAATTGTCATACGTTGATTTTTATTCGTATTTGTCTCAGCAAATGCGCATTTCGTCCAGTGATGAACTTAAGAGTGTGTTCCAAGAGCTAAAAGAAAAGATCAAAAAAATGATAGAGCGTCGTAGTTAGAGTTGCTATTACCAATGTGAAATGAATTATTTACATGATAACTTGGCAAAAACTAATATTTTTATCAATAATTGTAGGTGAAAAGTAAAAAGTGACCAGGAAAGGTCACACCAATATATAGATGTGGAGCATTACATCTAAAGTGGAAGGGAATCTCATGACTAGAGTAATAAAACGGATACTTATTCTTCTCTCATTTACCGTGTTTTCATTCTCAGCTTTCGCTGCTGAGAAGATAAAACTCGCCAATGGAGAGTGGGCACCTTATCAGTCTGCCACATTGAAAGAAAATGGCTTCATCTCGCAGTTTGTTAAAGAAGTGTTCGAAGGTGAAGGGTATGAAGTCGAATATGTTTTCCTTCCTTGGAAGCGGGGCTTTGAAGACACGAAGAAAGGAGCATTAGATGGTTCCTTTTTGTGGAGTAAAAACCCCGAGCGAGAGAAATCATTTTTGTATTCAAATCCAGTCATCTCCCTTAGCTCCTCTTTGTTTCAACAAGCCGATAAACCTATTGTTTGGGCACAATTGACTGACTTAGCAAAGTATAAAATAGGTGGCGTGGTTGGTTATTCTTATGTGACTGACAAGCTCGAAAAACAAGGCGTATTGAAAATCCAGCGCATTGCTAAGTCAGACAGTAACTATAAAAAGCTTGCGGCGGGCCGATTGGATGCAGTGATTGAAGATACGGATGTCGGCTTTGAAGCGATCAACAGGCTTGGTCTAGCAGGAAAAATTGTCCCTAACGATAAAGAGTTATCTGCTCGGGAATATTTCGTCATTATTTCCAAAAATTCACCTAGAGCTCAGGAACTCCTAGAAGCCTTTAATCGAGGCTTAGCCAAAGCACAAGCAGCAGGCAAGTTAAAGCAATATCGTGAAGCATCTAACAAAGGTGAATATTTGAAGAAGTGATTTAAAGAGTCAACCGAGCATTTGTATCTATATGCTCGGTTTACACTATCAAGAACCGGTGGTTTAGTGCCTATTCATGCGCATTCATAAGTTCATTTTTCTGCTCTACCATCCAGAGAGCCAGACTATCTAACGTTGGCTTTAATGTTTTCCCAAGTGGCGTGATTTTGTACTCAACACGCGGTGGTACTTCAGGGTACCCCTATCTAGCCATCACCCCTATTTTTCGAAAGCACGCAATTGTTTTGTTAACTCTTTTTGCGTAATGCTTCCTATGGCTCGTTGTAGTACACCAAAGCGTATTACGCCATCAGTAACAATCAGGCGATTTTAATCAAGTGCTAACGAGATTGTTGTATTCCTAACTACAGGTTTGTAGTGAAGAAAGAATCCCCCTATTTTAACAAGCCATTATTAACGGCATTATACCGACCAACGTCAAATTCATAATATTTAATTTTAAAGGAAAGTTTCATGCCAAGAGCTATATGGGCTCTCGCAATTGGTTCATTTGCCATTTGCACTAGTGAGTTTGTAATTATGGGGTTGTTACAGGAAGTAGCACAGAATCTAAGTATCACTATTCCTCAATCAGGTTTTCTGATCACAGCCTATGCTATCGGCGTGGTTTTGGGTGCTCCACTCCTTACACCATTCCTAGTGGGTTTAAAACGAAAGCCCGTATTGATTGGGCTTATGCTTTTATTTATGCTAGGAAATGTAGCCTGTGCTTTGTCGCCAAATTATACGACAATGTTGGTTTCTCGGTTCCTTACCGCTTTTTCTCAAGCTGCTTTTTTTGGTTTGGGAGCAGTAGTTGCAGCCCGTTTAGTAGAACCGAACAAGCAGGCAAGTGCGATCGCAGCTATGTTTCTAGGAGCTACTTTAGCCAATATTTTGGGTGCTCCTATTGGAACTTTCTTAGGCCAGGAAATAGGTTGGAGAAGTACCTTCTATGTCATCGCTATTATAAGTGCAGTTTCGGCTCTTTCGATATCTAAGCTATTGCCTAATATAGAGTTTGAAGAGAAAACAAATATAAAGGATGAATTTATCGCCTTGATACAACCAGATACGCTAAGGGCTTTACTAATAACAGCATTTGGATTTGGAGGTACGTTTACAGTTTTTACCTATATATCACCGATACTGACTAAAATAACGGGTATGCCAAGTGAATATGTTCCAGCGATATTACTGATATTTGGTGTAGGCATGGCATTGGGAAATCCTATCGGCGCCAAATTCAGTAACTTGAATGTTATAGCAGGAATGAGGGCTACGCTGCTAATGCTAATTTCTACTTTAGTTGCGCTATATTTTTGTATTGAGTCGCCATTGAGCATAGTTGTTGCCATGTTCTTTTTCGGGGCGGCAACGTTTGCAACCATACCATCATTACAAACCCATGTTTTATCTGAGGCTGGTAAGGCACCAGTTCTGGCATCTGCATTTAATATTGCATCCTTTAACCTAGGAAATGCTGCAGGAGCATGGTTGGGGGGAGAGTCAATTAATAGTGGGATGTCGATACACCTATTACCTCTTGTTGCTGCCGGAGTAAGTGGTGTTGGCTTTTTTCTATCTTTAACTGCTGGAAGAAAAAGAGTTGATGTTTCTATAAAAAACGATCAACCAATTAAAGTGAACTAAAGGTTGTTAAGGTGCTAGAATTCTATTCACTCTCAAGCTTATAAAAATACCTGTCAAAAGCTTGAAAGTGAATAGAGAGTGTGTTTTAAAATTCTAACATTAATTTATTTAAAACTGTGGGCTGACTATGTTTAATTATCTTTTCATTTTCCCCTTATTTTCATGGGTCAATATTTTTCATTCTACTCTCTAAATAACCAACTAAATCCTTGACTTTTTTAACGGGATTTTTGTCATGCTGAGTTAGTATATTCACTTCTCTTGCTTTAGGGAGGTATTCAGATAAAATACTGAGTAAGGTTCCGTTTTTAATTTCTCTACGGACTAAGAAAGAAGGTAGCATAGCTATTCCAACTCCAGATATGGCAGCGTGACTTAATGCTAACCCACTATCTGAAGAAAATGAGCTTTTTATCTCCATATTTTTTGAACTATCTTTTATTAGGGTGTTCCAATCTAGTTTATCATTCCATTTAAGATGGTTTAAGCAACGATGGTTTACTAATTCAGTAGGATGTGTTGGTGTACCATGTATTTTAATATATTCTGGAGAAGCACATACCACCATACTATAAGGGTCTAATTTTTTTGCAACAAGATAACAAGAATCTCTAAGTTGCCCAATACGAATAGCTATATCAAATCCACATTCAACGATATTAACAACATTATCATCCAATACAAGCTCTATCTCTAGTTCAGGGTTTTTACTAATATATTCGGTGATGATTGGAGTAACTAGCGAAGTACCTAGTAATCTAGGAGCAGTTATTTTTATCTTGCCTTTAGGCTTATCATTAACTCTGTCATATAATGACTCAGCTTTTCTTACTCTTTCAATGATATCTATACAGTCTTTTAAAAATATTTTTCCTGCTTCGGTAATGGACTGCTTTCTGGTGGTCCGGTTTATCAGCTTAACAGAAAGCAGTTTTTCTAAATAATCAATATGTTTTCCGACCATTACTGGAGACATGTTAAGGGCTGGGCTAGCAGATGTGAAATTCCCGAATTCACATACCGCTACAAACGCTTTCATACTTTCTAATTTATTCATTGTCTATATTTTTGAAATTTTAAATGCTATTAGAAATCCGTTATCTCATACAAGGCAGTGACTAGTTATCATGCACGTCCATAAGTTCATTTCTGTGCTCTACCATCCAGAGAGCCAGACTATCTAACGTTGGCTTTAATGTTTTCCCAAGTGGCGTGATTTTGTACTCAACACGCGGTGGTACTTCAGGGTACACCTTTCTAGTCACCAACCCTATTTTTTCGAAAGCACGCAATTGTTTTGTTAACTCTTTTTGCGTAATGCTTCCTATGGCTCGTTGTAGTACACCAAAGCGTATTACATCATCAGTCACAATGAGTCGATAGAGAATAGGGATGGCCCATTTACCGGATACGATATTGACAAAGTCGACCATTGGGCAGCTGCTAACAGGCTGCACACTATTTATATTTTTTTCTTTAGTATCCAATAGGTACCTACTTTCAAAATAATACTAATGTGGCAATAATGAATATCTCGTTCGTAAATAGCAAGTGAAAATAGATTCATGACACAAAAGCTCATTAATAAATACGCACTTATTACAGGTGGAAGTGCTGGTATAGGACTGGAAACAGCGCGTCAGTTTCAGAATGAAGGTGCCACCGTCATCATCACCGGTCGTAGGAAAGATGGCTTAGCAAATGCGAGGAACGCATTAGGGGATTCAGCTATTTTGATTGAACATGACGCAAGCGTTGTTGGCCAGCAAACTGACTTGGTGAATCAGATATCAAAGCTAGTTCCAAAGTTGGATGTCGTTTATATTAATGCTGGTGATGTGACGCACAAACCACTTGAACAGTGGGATGAGCATTGTTTTGACAAAGTGATGGACACCAACGTTAAAGGGCCTTTTTTCCTGATTAAGGCGTTGTTGCCTCTACTGTCTGATCCCGCTTCAATGATATTGTGTGGTAGCGTATCAGCAAGAATTGGGTTAGCTCAAAGTAGTGTGTATGCAGCGAGTAAGGCAGGTTTGGGTTCGCTCGCACGAACACTTTCAAGTGAACTGAAAGGTCGTGGCATACGTGTAAATACTCTTAGCCCGGGACCTACCCATACAGATGCATTCAGCAAATTTGGATTGTCTGAACATGAGCAACAAAGACTGATTGACGAGGTAAGGCAATTGGTTCCACTAAAAAGAATGGCACATCCGGTAGAAATAGCAAAAGCGGCAGTCTTTTTAGCTTCCGATGACTCTTCGTACATGTTGGGTTCCGAGATGTTGGTTGACGGGGGAGTAGGGAATTTATAGCGTTCAAGCTACTTTGCTGACTATGTGTGCCGAATAAACCAAGCGCTTGTTTGAACTTGGCTTGGTTTATTAACCGCTTTCTTTTTATGTACAGCTTGTTTGCAACATCGATTGAAGTCTTTTTATACATTCAGGTATAAAAGACTCATAACCGAATTTTCTAGCGTAGTAGATGACAAAGGGCATTTTTTTAGTTTGGAGGGTAGGTTGCTTGCGTTTCAATAGGATCATCTGTTAGCCTGTGCGCGTCAACTTTAGGAGCTATCGCCATCATGAACAACTAACCCCCTTTCCATTTTACTTTAACTATTTGGATTAACAGGGTTAGTAGGCGTAGTTTACTGTCAGGCGCTTCTTTGCCAGCACACTTGGGTGTCTATTGCACATATAAGACACGTTGGTTGTTGCTGTATTCACCGTTTCTGCTCTCTCACTGTTTTCCTGCAATGGTTATATTTAATCTATATTCACGTATTTGTCTTACTTGGATATTTGCGCAAAACAATCAAAATTGATTGGAGATAGTGATGCCGATAGAAAATCAAAACGTTATTGAACATAACAGTTTAGTGTGGGATGGCTTTGCCAAAGAAGAAGGCGATTGGTCTAAACCAGTGCTAAAAGAAGTCATTGAGCAAGCCAAGTTGGGGAATTGGGCTGTTCATATAACGAAAACGCCTTTAAAGACAAGCTGGCTTCCCAAAGACATTAAAGGAAAAAATGTGTTGTGCTTGGCTTCAGCTGGAGGCCAGCAAGCCCCTGTTTTGGCCGCAGCTGGTGCTAAAGTTACGGTTTATGATATTTCCCAAGAGCAGCTTGCAAAGGACGAATTTGTCGCACAACGCGATGGCTTAACGCTTGAGACGATCAAAGGTGATATGAGAGATCTGTTCATATTTGCGGATCAAACGTTCGATTATATTATTTCGCCAATCTCGAACTTATATATCTCTGAGCTCAAGGGCTTGTGGCAAGAATGTTATCGAGTCTTGAAAGTTAACGGGGTGTTGCTGACCAGCTTTTATAACCCCGTTTTGTTTGTGTTTGACAAAGATACTTCTCTAGCTGAACAAGGCATACTGCGCCCGAAATATCGCCTGCCTTATTCAGATATTAGTAGCCTAGGTACGGAGGAACTCCAACAAAAGATCAGCAAACAAGAAGCGATTGTGTTCGGGCATACATTGACTGAACAGATTGGTTTGCAGACAGATGCTGGTTTCTTGATTGCAGGGTTCTATGAAGATGACCACCCGTCTCCAAGGTTTCTGATTGAACAGTTTATGTCGACGATGATTGCGACTAAAGCTGTGAAACTCTGCACGCCTAACGATTAAAAGAAGGACTAACTTTCCCGCCAGTTACACTTTTAGACTGGCGGATATTTTATTGGCTATGGCTCGAAACGCCTCTGTCTCTTCTTTAGTTAAGCTTTCCTGCATTTTCTTTTGCAAAGTAGTTTGCGTGTCGGAGACAAGCTGAGCTATATCATTTCCTTGCTGGGTAAGTATCAAAATTTGGCTTCGTTTGTCTTCTGGGTTTGGCACTTTGGTTATCCATTCTCGCTCAATCATGTCTTTAACAAGACGGGCGATTTGTCCTTTATCGCGATGAAAGTGATTAGCAATATCGTTGGCCGTACAATTTTCTGAAGTGTATATAAATGATAAGCATTTGATATACATCTTATTTAAACCCAATTCCTTGGCCTTTAATGTTTTGCGCATCGCCATTTTGTATGAGCGCATAATGTGATAGATCGGCTCTGTTAATGGTTCGTTGTACATATTATTGCCCTCAACATGGTTGACATTGTCATCTATATTGCTTTATGGTTGACTTTATCAACATTATTTCTAATTTTCAATTAATCTGATTTTTTACTTAACAGAGGCAATATATGAAATCTAAGAAACAAGCGCGTCAAACTCAGGTCAGTAAGATAATCGACTTGTCGCCACATCTTCGGAGAATTACGGTGACAGGAGAGAGTTTGAAAGGCTTCCCTGTGGGGCAAGAAGGTACTTATGTAAAGGTTGTACTGCAAAATGATCATGAGCACGGTAGCGTTAAGCGTTCCTATACAATTCGAGCGTTTAACCCTGAGACCTTGGAGCTAGAGCTGGATTTTGTGGTGAATAGGCACAACGGCCCCGCAACTGATTGGGCAAAGCAAGCAAGCGTAGGTGACCAAGTTGGCATCGCAGGGCCTGGGCCAATGAAACTGACTAATTTTGATCACCACAGTTATTTGTTGATAGGCGATTTGACCTCAATCAACGCGATTAATGGTTATGTCCCAAGGTTTCGCCAGCAGGCGGACGTAAGAGCCTTTATCGTGGTGCCGACAAGAGCAGATATTATTGACCTAGATTACGACGCTACTGAAAACACATACTGGTTTATTGAGGATGAAGCGCAGACGACAATAGAGGCATTAGTTGCCGATACTGCGCAAGATATGTCTAAAGATACTCACACATTGTTAGCGTTAGAGGCTCGGACTATCCGTTCACTTCGCCCCATTCTACAAGAGGAAATGGGATTCGATAGGTTGAACATTTTCGCTGTAGGATATTGGAAAAAGGGGGTGAATGCAGATCGGTTTAGCCTACAGAAGAAATTGATGCCAGTCTAACGTTATGCTTTCGGTATCGCGTTAAAGTCAAAATGGCTGCTATCTGCTAACTCACAAAACTCATCAACAATGATGCTGCACCACTGGATGACCTTGTCACGTAGAGCAAGAAACTCTTGCGCCGCATCTTGAATTTGTTTTGTTTGTGTGATGATACAAGTCAGCTGTATGTCGTCTCCAATGGAGAAAGACGCGAGATTAAAAAATCCATGAGACTCTAAGATAGGTAGAAATTTTGACTCATAGTCTGGATTGAGCGTATTTGGAAAACATAGTTTTCCTATGTTTTGTTCGGTGTAGCTAAATGAATCGTCAATATCGTTGTAGCGCTTTTCGTAGTAGGTGTTTCGAAAGTCGTCAGGGATATTAGTGACAAGCTCGGATTGGTCGGTTTGGTGGTTATGCAGCCGAATAGCGATGTAAGTGTCTCTAATGCCAAGGCGTTGATTGATTAGGTCGGTAAAACTCATGATGGGAATCCTTTTGCGCGTTAATCTTCGTCAAATAGAGCGTCTGACGCTTCATCTTCTAGCTGAACGAGGCTTTGTGTCGCTGAAGCGGATTTCTTACTGTTTAAGGGATGAAATTGTTTTCTACCACGCGCAAGTTTTGTGTATTTTAGCCAGGTTTTTTCGAGTTTGGTTGAGGCCAGTGTAGGGTCGGAGAGTGTGTTGATGAAGTGTTGTTCCTCTTCGTTCGTTGGTGTTAGGTCACCAGATTCCAATTTTGCCATCGTGTGACCATACCGCATGAGTAGTTCTTCTTCTAAAATAGTGAAGTTGCCAGATTTAGCAAAGCCACGTGGGAACGTTTTATTATCATAAAAAATAGTGCTACCCACTCGTAGCTGAGTATCTATCATATCGTCCTCAATTCGGTTGTTGTAGAGACAACGCGAAATTAGTTCGAATTGAGCAAAAATTAAAACAAAATTTTTTAATCGTGTTAATAAATTTTTCTTGTTAACATATTGTTTAATATAAGTATATCTATCCCTAAGTTACGCCAAGGTGCAGGGTTCTGAGCAATACGAGTTTGATATCACAATCGCGTTAATTCGCGGCTTTTTTCGGCTCAGATTCCGTACCTTCAGCAAAGATATCAGCAACGGCTTGCTTCTGAAGTTCACCCTTCAAATTGCCTTCCTCGTCTACAACAGGGAGAGAATATTCACAGGACATGCTGTCTGGTAGCACTTCTTCAATCGCCGCTGCTGGGGAAATTGCAGGGATTTCTTCATAGATTTCTTCGTTAAATCCAGCAACGGACACATCTTCAAATGCGGTTTGCAGGTTTTCTCGTGTCACAAGACCTTGATAGCCGTCGTCAGTAACGTGATAAGCGTAGTCCTTTTTAAGTTTCTTCATTTGTTTCAGTGCTTCATCAATCGACTCCGCCGTAATCCGGTGCGCAGGAGGCTGCATTACCGCCTCCACTGTTAATGCTCTCGCTCGGTTAACGTCTTTGACAAATGCTTCTACATAGTCGTTTGCGGGGTTGAGAAGAATTTCATCCGGAGTCCCTTGCTGGACCAGTTCTCCGTCTTTCAGAATTGCGATGCGATCGCCAAGTCGAAGGGCTTCGTCTAGATCATGGGTAATAAAAATGATGGTTTTGTGTAGGTCGTTTTGTAGTTCAATGAGTTGATCTTGCATCTCGCTTCGAATAAGTGGGTCTAGGGCGGAGAATGCTTCGTCCATAAGTAAGATTTCAGCGTCTGTACATAGAGCTCTGGCAAGTCCAACGCGCTGTTGTTGACCACCAGAGAGTTGCGAAGGGTATTGCTCGGCATACTCCGCTAACCCTACCGTATCAAGCCATTGTTTGGCTGTCTGTAATCGTTGCTCTTTCTTTATGCCCTGAATTTCAAGTCCATACGCAACGTTATCTACGACATTGCGGTGTGGCATTAAGCCAAATCGTTGAAACACCATCGACATTTTATGTCTGCGAAACTCTTCTAACTCTTTGGTTGAAAGTTCAGTGACATCAACGCCTTCTACAAAAATTTGCCCAAGTGTTGGATCAATAAGGCGGTTAAAATGCCGAATGAGCGTCGACTTCCCAGAGCCAGATAGCCCCATGATCACAAAAATCTCGCCTTTTTGGATACTGAGGTTAATATCTTTCAAACCAACCGTGTGGCCTGTTTCTGACAAAATTTGTTCTTTGGATTCACCAATTTTAATCTTATCAATGACAGATAGGGGGCTTGGTCCGAATATCTTATATAAACCGCATATTTCGACTAGGGGGTTAGTCATGCTTGTTGTCTCCTAGATGTGCTTGCACACGCTTGGCGTAAGCTTGAGAAGCCCTATCAAACAGTATAGCAAGTGCGACGATCGCAAACCCATTGAGTAGTCCGAGGGTAAAGTATTGGTTGGTGATCGATTTCAGTACGGGTTGGCCAAGCCCTTTTACACCAATCATTGAAGCGATCACCACCATAGACAAGGCCATCATAATGGTTTGGTTGATGCCTGCCATAATAGTGGGCATGGCTAGGGGAAGCTGTACACCCCATAAGCGCTGCTTTCGATTGGCACCAAATGCCGTTGCCGCTTCCAACACTTCTTTGTCGACTAATCGTATCCCTAGGTTGGTTAAACGGATGACTGGAGGGATGGCATAGATGACGACTGCAATAAGACCTGGTATTTTTCCTATGCCAAGCAGCATGACCACCGGAATCAGATAGACAAAAGCAGGCATGGTTTGCATGATATCAAGTAGTGGTGTGACTCCTGCTTGTACGCGATTTGAACGGGCCATCGCAATGCCAACTGGGATACCGATTACTATGGCGAGCATAGTACACACCGTTATGATGCTTAGCGTTCGCATAGTGTCTTCCCACATACCAAAGTAGCCAATCAGAAGTAATGATACGATGCCACCTAGTGTTAATTTCCACGAACGACTTGCGGCATAAATAAGCGAAGCGCATACGGCGAGAACAATCCACCAAGGGGTTGAAATTAGTAGCTTTTCAAACCAAATTAGAAAGGATTGGAGAGGATGAAAAAAAGACTCAATGGCGTCACCATACGCTCGAGAGAATTCGCGGTATCCACCGTCTAATGTTTTTCGAATCAACCGAAGATCAGCGCGATCCATCTCGGGAAAGCTCATCCAAGCACTACTGGCCATATCAATATCCTTATAATAACGCAGCAACCCAAAGGGTTACTGCGTGAGAGTGGTTTGTTGGATTAAAGTGCGCTTTCTACTTTTTTTGCTACATCGGCAGGCACCCATCTTTGCCAAGTTTGTGGGTAGTTTTCGAGGAAGAAATGCATGGCTTCATTACCGTCAGCTTGGTTGTCTTCCATCCAAGCGAGCAGTTTGTTTAGCTCTTGGTTGGTAAATCCACGTTTGACAAAGTAGCGATTCACGTCTGGATACTGTGAAGCAAATTTTTCAGTGGTAACGGTATAGACAGGGGATACCGGGTACATGGAAACGGTCGGGTTTTCACAGTCGGCCTGAGTGATGCAATCCACAAACTCTTTCTCATGAACGCCTGTACCGAAATCGACTTTCACCATGGCATATTTACCAAGGATTGCTGTGGGTGCCCAGTAGTAGCCAAACCAAGGTTCTTTGCGCTCGTTGGCTTTCGCTAGGGCTCCGGACAAACCAGCACTAGAGCCTGGATCCACCAAGGTGAAGCCTGCATCTTTTAATTTTAATGCTTTGAAGAGGTTTTCTGCTGAGATTTGGCATGCCCAGCCTGCAGGACAACCATAGAAGGCAGATGAGTCAGGATCTTCAGGGTTTTTAAACAATTTTGCGTGTTTTTTGATGCCTTCAATGGTTTTTAGCTCAGGGTATTTTTTTACCATATAAGCAGGGACCCAGAAGCCTTCTTCACCGCCGTCGATCAATACGTGTCCGGTATAGCGCAGTCGATTCTCACTGACACCTTTATCTAACGCTTCCTTAAGGCTATTTGTCCATAATTCGGGTGCGACATCGGGTTGGCCTTTTTCAATCATTGATGTGCCAGTCGGCATCGTGTCTCCAGGGATCAGCTGGGCGTCGCAGCCATAACCATTTTCTAAAATGAATTGGTCGATATTGGCGATCAAACTCGCTGAGTTCCAATTCATATCAGCAATTGTTACCGTGCCACATTTTTCCGCCAAAGCGGGGGTAGTCCAAATAGCTGATAGAAATACCAGTACTAGAAGTCTTTTCATGCCGAGAGTTCCTTTCTCAATCCTAGAAGTCCCAATTAGTCTATGTTATCCATAAACTAATGTACACGAAGACACGCTGAAGATGTTGGGTGTGTCGTCCTGGTTGAGTCAACAGGCCCAAGATTTCAGGTATTAAAAAAAGCTGCGGTGGTGGGGCCATCGCAGCTTCAATAGGACTTATTTCACATAAGTTAGCTAAGCTTCTTCATTCAAGGTATCCATGTAGGAATCAAATTGCCCGAATGCCGTCGCCCCCAGATTGGAGACGGTAAAGGTATCTTGAATTTTCTCTTTTATCGTTGTGCCATCGACAAGGTTTTTGAACTTTTGCTTCCTGACTGCTTTTTTGAAAGCGTCTTCATTAGTACCGGGGATGAAGTTGGTTTCGCCTCTTGCGGCGTTCAACACTTGCATTGCTCCGGGTTTTTCACTGGTCAGTTGAATTGGGCAATCCGAGATAAATGCTCTTGCTTCATCTTGCAACGAACGATATGAAGTCAGCAGATCTTTCTGGTTGGAGAAAACAGGATCAACTGGGCCGCCACGACCAAGCTTTTTCTTAATCCTTCTATAGAGCTTAGTGACCCTTGATGGTGGAGATGGCTTCGCATTTACGATATCTAAGAAATTGTATGGCGAGCTATAGCAGGGCATACAAACTATGTAGCTGGCTAAAATAGGGATGGTTTCCATTTGTTGTCTCAGCCATTCTTTAAAGCGTGTAGCGGTCAGCGTGCCGACTTTAAGTCTAAGCTGGGTACATTCTTTCTTAAACTGCTTAAAGTTTTTAACCATTACATAGCGGTCATATAATCCTTTTAAGAAATCAAACACGGCTTTCACAGCTTTTAATATGGTCGTCACGGTTGATGATATGCCCATACTACCCACATCAATGAATATTGTGCCAACAGACGTTAACGCGACAACCCCTTTTTCGATCGCGACAGATTTAATTTCTGAACGTACTGTTTCAATGACATCTGATGCACTTGCGTAACGAGTATTTGAACTTAGGTTACGAGTTTTATAGTAAGTAACGGATTTTTGTAATACAGGATAAATCGCAGTAGCGGCTTTTTTGATATCACCGTAAATGGGTGCGACGTCCTGCAATACCTTAAAAATCAGTTTGGGTACCATGGAGATTATTTTATTCTTGATGTGTTCAAGAATATCTCCTCCATGGCGTCTAAAAAACTCTATTAGTTTTTCTTTAACCGCAGTAATTATTTTCTGTATGTATTTATAAGCCTTGGAATTTTGGATGCCAGATTGGGCGGCTTCTTTACCCCGTGTGAGGTAGAAGTCTTTACCTGATGTTGCCTGAGAAATGGAGTCAGCTAAATCATTGGTTGTGGATAAACCATCAACCGCAGTTTGCACTTTTTCAATGAGGGTAAGGCCTTCTATGTTGGTATTGGAGAACAGTTGTAACATGTCCTTATACATAGGTGGCAGTGTATTAGTATTATTGGTTGGGGGTAAAACCGACTGAGTCGTGCGTGGCGGCTCACTTATCGCATTTGACCTTTCTCTAGGCATAACGGTTACCTCTAATGTGGGATGAAAAAATCATTACGTCCAAATTAGCCAGTGGTAGTCCTGCTTTTTCTTCATCAACTGAATGACAGTGATTCGATCTCTACGAGTATGGCTAGCTTATTAAGTTGTTACTCAATAGTAAATCTAGCATAAAAAAGGTTCACGTTTTGCAAGCAAATCGTCACTATGTGTAACAACGCATATTAAATATGGAATGTATATAACACAATTTGTTATTTATATTGACTTTTACAATAATAAAATCTTTGTTCTTGTAAATGGATGCCTAGGTGCCTCTCCTAGGCTATTGTTTTATATCAGATAATATCCTTATTATTATTTTTCTCAGTTTTAATAATTTGTTGCAATTCTACTTTAGCTTGGGATTCTGATATTGGCTGTGCTCGTTTGGATAATTCCGTTAACATAAAGCTGGTGCGGTTTGATTTATTATCTTGGATATTTGTGCCAATTTTCACTAGGTTAGGATAAATTTCATTAAGTACACAGGAACCTACCGCGGCAGTACCTTGAGGAAGTTTGTGTAGAGAGACTTCTTTAGCGGCATATGCAGTGCCTTGTGGTACAGCAATTTCTGTCGCCTTCAGGTTCTTGTTCCATTCACTGACCTCGGCAAGCGCTGCGGGATGGGATGCAATGGCTTTGACAGGCAGTTTCTCTTTTACGTCTTGTTTATTCATAAACGCGCACATATCAATCGGTGTGGTGATAAAAGCAATGGGTTTGGTCACTTTATATTGTTCGATTGCTTTCACGGTGGCGCTGACGAGCTTGCCTTTAATTGTTGAGTTCGCAATAGCGGTAAAGGCAACGCCGTCATGCTTTTCAGCTTGCATATAGGTGTTTAGTGGTGTACCTGAGAAGATGATATTGGCTTTAAGTTCTGGCTTTTTCTGTAATAGCTGGTGTAACGCAGCATCATTAAAACTGCCTTTTGATGCTTGAGCATATATGGTTGGAGCAGCTTGGGCGACAAGTGGTGTTGCTAATAAAATAGATGTGAATAATCTCTTAACCGTTAGCATAAATAAACCTAATAATGTTATTGAATATATAGGAGTCGTAAAACTAACGGAAATTTGCGGCAATACCAATAGGGGTTTTGGGTATAAAAATGGCCTCTGCAAAAGAGGCCATGAATTCACTGAATATAACGCTTTGTTAGCTATGCGTATTATTCGAGTTGATAAAGTGTACGGCTTTGTCTGGGAAGTCAGTAAATAGGCCGTCAACTTTTACCTTATTAATGAATATGTCTAGCATATCATCGTAGCTTGACGCATATGGAGGGATGCGCCCTTTGTCTGCTCTAAACGTGTAGGGGTGAATAAGCAACCCAGCCGCTTTTGCTTCCTTAACCAGTGGCAAAATAATGATATGGTCTTTTGTCGATTTATCGTCAACAAGCATCGATTTCCACGGGCCGATACCATCAGCATATTGAGCCACTTTTTTCATGCCATCCGGCTTGAACATCCAGTCATAGTTGTACGGTACAAATTTGCCGTCTTTTTGCACCATGGTTTCATTCCAGTCTGTGTAGGCCATTAGCTGAATGAGTTTAAGATCCATATGTAAGCTTGGCAGCAATTCTTTATGGATTCTCTTTAACTCAATTGGGTCAAAGCATTGTAGGTAAACGTTACTATCTTTCGAGTCATAACCATACTTTTTGAGGGTAGTGAGAACCGCTAAACTGATGTCCTTACCTTCGCTACGATGGAACCATGGTGCTTTGATTTCAGGATAAATGCCAATGTTATATCCAAGTGTCTTGTTGAGCCCTTGTATTAGCTCAATTTCTTCGGCAAATGTATGGATACGGAAGTCGGATTTCCACATTGGGAATCGGTCAGGGAAAATTTGCACCTGCTTTCCGTTTTTATCAACATTAAAGCCTTCTGTAGCATGAAGGGTTCTAATTTCGGCTAGCGTGAAATCTATTGCGTAATAGCGGCCGTCTGCACGTGCTCGGCCTGGAAACTTCTTAGCGACGTCAGTGACACGATCTAAGTATCGATCATGCAATACGACCAATTGATTGTCTTTGGTCATTACTACGTCTTGCTCTAAATAGTTTGGTTTCATTGCATAAGCTAACGCTTTAGCCGCCATCGTGTGCTCGGGTAGGTAGCCTGAGGCTCCTCGGTGGGCGATGACAACAGGGTTAGCATATAACATTGAGGCAAATGCAAAAGCCATCAACGCAAATATCAATCTTAGCGGTCTCATTAGGATTTCCTTATCTAAGTTGCAGTGTTTAGTGCTTCATTTTTTTGTTTGTGATGTGCTCGTTCGCCAACGAAGGCATAAAGTAAGCAGGCAATGGCGGCAATACACGCAGCCACTAGCACGATAAACCCACCGTCCCAGCCAAATTTATCAACGGTGTAGCCCAAAATGGCGTTCGCCGCGACTGCGCCGCCTAGGTAGCCAAACAAGCCTGTTAATCCGGCAGCGGTACCCGCAGCTTTCTTCGGTGCCAGTTCAAGAGCATAAAGGCCAATTAGCATGACTGGGCCGTAAATGAGGAAACCGATAGAGATCAGCGCTAGCATATCTATGGTTGGGTTTCCGGCTGGGTTCAACCAATACACCAATACCGATACGGTAACGAGCAACATAAATAAAATGCCTGCGGGGGCACGGCGACCTTTGAACAGTTTGTCCGATATCCAGCCGCACAATAATGTGCCAGGAATGCCAGCCCATTCGTACAAGAAGTACGCCCAAGAAGACTCATCGACGTTAAAATCCTTCGCTTCTTTTAAGTAGACGGGAGCCCAATCGAGTACCCCGTAGCGGATGAGGTAAACAAAGGCATTAGCGATTGCGATTGACCATAATAGCTTGTTGGAGAAGACATACTTAAAGAAAATCTCTTTGGCTGAAATTTCTTTCTCATGTGTCGAGTCGTAATCGTCAGGGAAGTCCTGTTTGTACTCTTCAATGGAAGGTAAGCCACATGATTGCGGGGTGTCTCTTACGGTTAGCCAAATAAACAAGGCTACGATAGTGGCAAAAAAGGCGGGGACATAAAACGCAGTGTGCCAGTCGTCATTGAAAAGCCATAGGCCTAAAAGGAACATCGGTCCGATTAGACCACCACCGACGTTATGAGCGACGTTCCAAACCGAGACTATCTCCCCCCGTTCTTTGCGTGACCACCAGTGCACCATGGTTCGGCCACAGGCTGGCCATCCCATACCTTGGAACCACCCGTTAAGAAACAAGAGAATGAACATGGCTGTGATGCTACCTGTTGCCCACGGCATAAACCCGAAGCAGAACATCACAACAGCAGACATCAGCAAGCCTGCACTTAAGAAATATCTTGGATCCGAGCGGTCAGAAACACTGCCCATGAGAAACTTTGATAGGCCGTAAGCAATAGAGACCGCTGCAAGGGCAACCCCTAAGTCACCGCGACTATAGCCTTGCTCGATCAGGTAAGGCATGGCCAAACTAAAGTTTTTTCTTACCAGGTAATAGCCTGCATAACCAAAGAAGATTCCAAGAAATAGCTGCCACCGCAGTCTTGAATAGGTACCATCGATTTTTGCCGAATCCAACGGTGCAACGTGTGATTTAGGCTTGAAAATACCAAACATAAATTTGCCTTTTTATTGTCAATATTTGAAGAGGTAATTAGGGGCAATATGACCCAAGATGATGTACGAAAGGCATCAATTGACTACATCGTATTATCTATAGAAATTATGCTCGTACGAAAGTGTAAGGATTCTGTTAAAAACCGCCGTAATTTACCGTGATCTGTATTGCAATAATGCTGGAAAATGAAGAAATAGTTACATATTTTTGAACCTAATTGGTCAAAAATTACCACTCAGTAAGATTTTGTTTACTATTTGTTCGAATTTGTTTGGATTTCGTATGAGCTATAAATGGTAGGGTATGTGAGCGTTAGAAAATTGCTTCAGTCATTGACTGAAGCAATATGAACATTAGCTATTGGCAAATTGGCCCAGGTTGCGGTGGTTGAGAGATGGCGTATTCACCTTTCAAGCTGCGATAGACAATAACGTGCCAAACCGTATTGTCACTGAGTCGATATTCAATTGCATAGTTGATTCCATTCACGACTTGAGAATGGACAGAAACAATACCCGCCAGTTTGCTGGATGTGTCCATGTGAGACATGACCAATTTTAATGCTTGGTGTATATCAGGGGTGACCTCCGTTGCTTGCCAGCCTCCGGGCATATTGGCAGTCGAGTCACAAATTGGGCTTTTTACTTTCGGTGTCTCGACTTTTTTTACTTCTTTTTGGCCACAGCCGGCTAAAGCCAGAGTAACGAATGTGAGGGCAATAATTTTTTTCATCTTAATTTAGTCCATAAATTACTAGGTCAGCTGACCCAAGAGGTAGAGTTGAAGAGTACTTGGAATAACAAGTAGTTTACCTCTGCATATCTTTTAACGTATAGAATAGAAAGGCAATCATACTGATATGTATGTAAGGAGTCCGTCAGCGGCTGTCAGACTTGTATGAATTATTTTCCAATGTTCTAATTTCAGCACCTGAGCTCACTTAGGTATATATTGTAATTAAAGGAATTCAAATATCTAGGGTAGGGATAGGCTTTGAAACAATGGATAGGTTTGTTATTGAGTCTATTTTGTTTTGGGTGCAGCACCCAAATTGCGTCTCAATTTGTCTATAGCAATGCCGACTGGTTAACCGTTCGCTACTTAGAAGAATATGTAGAATTGACTGGCGAACAAGAAGAGATAATTAAACGCAAAACTCGACTCTATGCTCAATGGCATCAACAAAACGAGCTCCCACTCTATAGCGAGCAGCTTGAGTATGTTGCACAAATAAGCCCTCAACACTTCACTGAAGAGGATTTGCTGTCACTTCAGGCGAGTATAAAAGAGCGCGTGCAAGTATTAGTTGAAAAAGCAGCGCCGGATATCTTGACGTTGACGCGCAGTTTATCCGATAGCCAAGTGAATGACTTTATGGCGCACATAACAGAAAAGCATCGCAAAACGGCGGCAAGGTTAAATGAGAGAGAGCAAAGTGAGTCTAGAAACCGCTATGCTATCAGGATTCAAGAGACCACGGAGGAGTGGCTCGGCTCGGTAAATTCAGATCAGAAGCAGGCGATAGAGAGCTGGGCGCAAGATATTCTAGCTACGAGTAATGAGTGGATAGAATACCAATCTAATTTGCGGCTTGAGATTGAAAAGTTACTCGCGAATCGACAAAATCCAACCTATTTGATGACCAACTTTAATCAGCTTATATATTTTCCTGAAACCTATTATCCAGCAGGTCTGAAGAAAAAACGTGCCCACAATTTGTCGGTGGCCAACAAATATATTGTCACGATCATTCGTTCAATGGACGAGAAACAAACCAAGCATTTGAGAGAAGAGCTGCTTGAGTGGCATGAGCTGATATTAGCTTTACAAAGCTAATCAACCTTCGCTTAAGAATAAGTTAAGCCACTCAACACCGCTCTTTAAGCCATTTGGCTATATGGACTACTTCACAGCAAGCCCTTTGCCATTCAGGTAGCCCTTGATATGAGGGCGAGACTCTTTGCCTAGCTTAGCGCTAATTTGCTCTGACCAAGTTAGCTGCTTATTGTTACCTGTTCGGTTGGCATAGTAATTCATGGTTTCATCGTCATACTTTCTGACGGTATCCACATTAAGCGGTTGGTAGTGGTTTTCATGCAAGATGAGGTTTGCTGGCAATCTTGGTTTTCTCTCAGGGTTCTGATCTGGGTGGCCAAGGCACAAACCAAATAACACTGCACTATGTTGCGGGAGCCCTAACAAAGCGTCCACTTCATGAGCGCTGTTTCTCAAGCCACCAATGTATACCCCACCCAGATTTAATGACTCAGCTGCAATCAAACAGTTTTGCGCCATAATACCGGCATCAATAGCTCCGATTAGTGTTAGCTCAGTAAAGTCAAGCTTCGACTCTGCACAAAGTGTTTGATGGCGGTTAAAGTCAATACAAAAGACAAGGAATTCAGCGGCGGTTTGAACGTACTGTTGATTACCAGCCAAGACCGATAATTGCGCTCGTTTTTCTTTGTCAGTGACTCTAATAACAGAAACCGCCTGCAGCAAGCTTGACGATGAAGCAGCAATGCCTGAGTGGACTATTGCCTCGAGTTGCTCAGGGGATATAGGTTGATCGGTGAATTTTCTAATAGAGCGGTGAGATAGAATGGTATCGATTACGGGGTTCATAAGTTGTCCAAAATTTCTGTACCTGTTGCTATGCTTTGATTTTCTGAATGTGATCCAGTTGTAAGTTCAGCTATACAACACCATGGTTTTATTAGCAAAAGAGCTATCAACAGGTAAATTAGTATTATGTCCTCAAACGATAGCTGTCATTTGAGCGGAAAATATTTACGACAATTTGTTCATTGTCAATCTTGTACATAAGGGTGAGTGAATGAAATTTAAAGTCTTAAGTCTTCTTGTCTGTAGCCTTTTATCTACCTATGCATTAGCTGATGCACCTATCTTGAAAAATGATCCTAAGCGGCCGGTTAAACAGATTAGCCACGATTTGGGGGTCACTGAGCAGCAATTTGTTGATTGCTTTCGCCATGTTAACCCTACGCCAGGAGGGCATCGCCCTGAGTCTTCCGCGCGAGTTCTCGAAAACAAAAAAGTACTATTAAGTTGCCTTAAGCAGGCTAACCCTTCAATAACGAACGATTCGTTGGACAAGGTTATGGACAAATATCGCCCGGGTGGAAGAAAAGCTCAACAACCATTGAGTTAACTGTTTGTCCGGTGCGGGGCTAAAGAGCAGAGAAAGCCTGACGATAACTGTGTATCTGTATTGGCACCAAAATTGAAAGTTAACTTTTATTATGTTTTGACACGTGAGACTTGTCATTTTTGGTTAAGTTAGTGGCGTACAGCAACCATGTTTAATTTTTATGGTTAGAGTAAGAACTCTAACTTGGGCGCGTTAATAAAATGATGTTTTATTTATAACTAATTGAATTGTATAAAAATATCATCAAATAGTTAACGAGTGTACGCTCGAAAGTTGTTGCTAATATCTGTGAACTGCTTCAAAATTAGTGCGTTGCCAACTGTTTGGTTAATTTCTGAGGGTTTCTATGAAAGTCGCGAATCTATTAAAGCATCATGGTGAATCTATCTCTAAACACCACACTGAACTTGTTCAGAAAATGTCTCCCATGCTACGTGGATACTGGGGAGAATTTTTAAATAGGACTCATAGTAGGCAGTTTTTCTCCTGGGTGAGAGACTTTCAGCAACCTGCAATTAATGAAGATGGACCGATTCAAGAGCCTATCCGTTTGACGACGGAAGCACAGCTGCTACACGATGAACTGAGTGGTAAAATAGGCGAGGTAATTCATACAGGCGATTGGATATTGGTGGATCAAGAGCGTATCAACCAATTTGGTCAAGTGACTGAAGACATGCAGTGGATTCATACGGACCCAGAACGAGCTCAATCAGAGTCTCCATTTAAAACAACAGTTGCACATGGTTTTTTGACCCTTGCTCTATTGCCTAAATTGACCGACAGCGTAGACCCAGATAAGCCACTTTTTCCGACGGCAAAATTGGTCGTCAATATCGGTTTGAACCAAGTGCGTTTCCCTTATCCTCTCAAGTCTGGCAGCAAGGTTCGAGCAAAAAGTACGTTGACAAAAGTGACGCCGATTAAGAAAGGCCTAGAAGTCGAAAGAGAAATTCGAGTTGAAATTGAAGGCGTAAGACGACCCGCTTGTATCGCAGTGTCAGTTATTCAACTCCGTTTTTAAACACTTCCTCTACTTAAGCTAGCATGCCCTCATTCTCGATTACGAAGGCCAACCCTTCGTAATTGACATCAATTCATACACACAGTAACTCACGTTCTGTTACGCCAATTTCGAACTTGAAAAGTAAGTTTTATAATTACTATGCCAGATTAATGACAAATTTGTGAATTTTACTACAGCAAATTTGATTTTTAATACATACTGTATTAAGGGGCTAGTGGGTATTGAGGCTTACCTATGAGTTTGGTCAGTATACTACAACGTCAGGTGGAAAGCCGGGCGTTGGTGGTTTGCTCGAAAAGAAATAAAGGTGTACCTGTAGAATTAGGCGGGCGATCTAACTTTGAAACGATTGATAATGGCGTCGAATTCGTAAAGCAGCACTATTTACTCGATTCTGCTCATTGTGACTACATGAGCGCAGTTGCTCGTGTCCAGTGGAATGACACTCGTGGCTGTTGGTTGTTATCAGTGCCTAGAGAAGATGATGCAGGCGATCATTGGCTCCCTTACCCCCACCTATCACAGAGCAAAGATCTTACTGAGATCATGCGCGAAATTGAAAAAGACCCTTATGCGTCTTTCTGGTAATCAATGACGCGCAACACCGCTCTTTCTTTGCGAACGTACTCGCACCTACTGCATTTCTATGACTGAGGTGCGAGAAGTTTGCTGCGGTGAGTTTACACCACTATGAATCAGACGGTGTTTCAGTATTCGTTTCTGCAAAGACGTACGTTGGCTTTGCCACTAGACTGCGGTTTTCTATGTTAACATCAGCCAATACGACTTCTAGCGTATCACCTAGCTTGTAATTGACATCGTTATCGATGCTAATGGTTCCCTCTTCAGCATTCATGCTAATGCGCGCTTTGTTATCCAAGATGAGAGAGCCAGGGACAAAAGCGGAAGCACCATTCTCTAGTAAACGGATGCGCATCCCCGCTCGGTTAATATCAAAGATTTCACCAGTGAATTTAGTGCCTTTTTTCGGCTCTTCAGCAAGCGTACGCGCATAAAGCCAATCTGAGACACTACGCTCTGCGATTTTGTGATGCTTTTTATGGATAGCTAGCTCTTCACCAAGTTTTTCATCTGGCTTTTGAAGCGGCGCTTTGCCCAAAATCATGGACTTAAGCATGCGATGGTTCACCATGTCACCATATTTACGAATAGGTGATGTCCAAGTCGCGTAGAGCTCTAGACCCATTGCGTAGTGCGGTAGCGGCTTAGCACTCATCTCGCTGTAGGTTTGATGCTTGCGAATACGATTGTCCAAATAGCTGGTATCTTGTTGGCTTAACCAACGGCGTAGTGCTGCAAACCCTTCTAAAGTGGCGATACTTTCTTCAGTAAACGGCAATTCGCCGTTTGGATTGACAAGTTCGATGACATCTTTAAGTTTTTCAGGTTTGAAGCCAGCATGTGAGCTGAACACACCAGACTCAAACGCCTTGTTAAGCGCGATGCCAGCACAAATATTAGCCGTGATCATTGCTTCTTCAACCAAGCGGTTTGCTGTGCGACGTAAATCTGCATGAATGGCGATAACATCGTTGTCTTCGCTTAGCTCAAATCGATAGTCTGGTCTGTCTGGGAACACAACCGCATTGGTTTCACGCCAGTTAGCGCGAACTTGAGAGAGTCTGTGTAGATTTTTTACGACCGCAGCGATTTGTTCGTTCGGCTGCCATTCATTCGATGAACCTGTTTCTAACCAATCCGAAACGTGATCGTAAACGAGACGAGCGTGCGATTTGATATTCGCTGCGAAGAACTCAATGTCTTCACCAATCGTACCATCATGATGTACAGTGACTGAGCAGCAGAGCGCTGGGCGTACTTCATTCTCAAGCAACGAGCACATTTCATCGGCAAGCTCTCTTGGTAGCATCGGGATGTTTCGGCCTGGCAAATAAATGGTAAAACCGCGTTCACGGGCTACATTATCCATCTTATCGTCTGGCGTGATGTAGGCAGTGGGATCTGCAATAGCGATTGTAAGCTTGATATCACCAGACTCAGTGGACTCAGCATACAATGCATCATCCATATCTTTGGTGCTTTCGCCATCAATGGTCACGAAAGGAATATGCGTCATGTCGGCGCGTGTCAGTGACTCATCATCTTTTAACTGCCAGTTATCAATGCCTGCTGGTTCACTGTTAGGCAGGTCATTTTCCGCCAGTGTTACCCACCAAGGTGCAATTTTGTCATTTGCATCGGTGATTTTTTCCGTGATTTCAACGAAGAAAGAGTTATCCCCTTTTAGTGGGTGACGAATTAGGTTGGCGACTACCCAATCACCTTCGGCAAAATGCTCAGGATTTAATCCTTTCTTAACCTTTGCTTTAAGTGACTGCTTTTTAAGTTGGGGATGGTCTGGAGCAACGTTTAACTTGCCTTTAAACATCTTCACTCGACCGATGAATCGAGTCAGGTTTTGTTCTATTAATTCTTCTGGCTCAGCGACTTCTTTTTCTTTCTCGGTACGAATAATGGCGATAACCTTGTCACCGTGCATACACTTTTTCATATACGGTGGTGGGATAAAAAAGCTGGTTTTACTATCTACTTCAAGAAATCCGAAGCCTTTGTCCGTGGCTTTTATCGTGCCTTCTTTTTTGGGTAAATTTTCTTGAATTTGCTGCTTGAGTTGAGCGAGTAGGGGGTTGTCTTGGAACATGGCTTCTAGTCTACTGTATTTAATTGACGACACTATAAACATTGCCGCCATTGATTACTACAGAAAGCATTATTTTTATCATTGAAATAATGCCGCTTAGATTTGTTGAAGACCGTAATAGTCATAGTAATGATGTGGTTAATGTACAACGGATAGGCAATTTTAACTATTCTTCGTAATATTTGTGATGAATTTCAATTTTTTCTGGCTTTTTTTGTGTATTTAGGGAATAATCCGCCTCCCTAAGTAAGTCCCTAGTCGCTTGATGCGTTTTAACACTTGTCCGCATCTGGATGGATTCAGCTCTAAACTGGATTGGTATTGGAATTGGTAGAGCACGTGGGACCTTTTGTTAAATGATATTAGTGGGAACCCAATGCAAGATTCTGCAATACAATTCAGCGAACTCGCTTTAAACGATTCTATTCTTTCAGCTCTAGACGGAATGGGCTTCAAAAACCCGACTCCTATTCAAGCTGCTGCTATACCACACCTTTTGGAAGGTAAAGACGCACTTGGTAAAGCGCAAACTGGTACAGGTAAAACTGCCGCGTTTTCTTTACCACTCCTAAACAAGCTCAACTTAGAGCAACGTAAACCACAAGCCATCGTACTTGCACCAACTCGTGAGCTAGCGATTCAGGTCGCAGCCGAGATCAAAAACTTGGGCCAGAATGTACGTGGACTAAAAGTATTAGAGATTTACGGTGGTGCTTCCATTGTTGATCAGATGCGTGCACTAAAATCAGGTGCTCACATTGTGGTCGGTACACCTGGTCGTGTACAAGACTTGATCAACCGTGACCGCCTACACCTAGATGAAGTTCATACGTTTGTTCTAGACGAAGCTGACGAAATGTTAAACATGGGCTTCGTTGACGACGTAACTTGGATTATGGAACAAGCGCCTGAGTCTGCACAACGTGTGCTTTTCTCTGCGACCATGCCTCCAATGCTAAAAAACATTGTTGAGCGTTTCTTACGTAACCCTGAGCACATTGATGTCGCAGGTAAGAACCACACTGTCGACAAAGTAGAACAACAGTTCTGGGTGGTAAAAGGTGTTGAGAAAGACGAAGCGATGGCTCGTCTTCTAGAGACTGAAGAAACGGACGCATCTATTGTATTCGTTCGTACTCGTCAAGATACAGAGCGTTTAGCCGATTGGTTGTCTGCTCGCGGCTTTAAAGCGGCAGCGTTACACGGCGATATTCCACAGTCTTTACGTGAGCGTGTGGTTGACCATATCAAACAAGGTGTCATCGATATCTTGGTTGCAACTGACGTAGTAGCTCGTGGTCTTGATGTGCCGCGTATTACGCACGTATTTAACTACGACATCCCATTTGATGTTGAGTCATACATCCACCGTATTGGTCGTACAGGCCGTGCTGGACGTAAAGGTAAGGCGATCCTTTTGGTTCGTACTAACCAAATCCGTATGCTTCGCACTATCGAGCGTGTAACCAAATCTTCTATGGAAGAAATTCAGTTGCCACTGCGTGATAAAGTTGCTGAAGCTCGCCTTGTTAAACTCGGTGCTGAGCTTGAAGCCGAAAAAGAACACAAATCGTTAGAGAAATTTGCTGAGCTTATCGACAAGCTGCAAGACTCTCTAGAGCTCGATACCAAAACTCTTGCTGCCATGCTATTAAAGCGCCAGCAAGGTAAACGTCCGTTATTCTATGTCGGTCAAGATCCGATGATCGAAGCTATTGAGCGTGACAAGCAACGTCGTAAAGAGCGTCGTGAAAACGGACGTGACGGTGGTCGTCGTGGCTACAGTAACAATGCTGACTGGGAAACGTATCAACTACAAGTTGGTCGTGAGCAAGGCGTTCAAGTGAAAGACATCGTAGGTGCTCTAGCCAACGAACTTGGCCTAACCAAAGGGTCTATTGGTGCAATCAAACTAGCACAAGGACACACTTTTGTTCAGTTGCCTAAGTCTATGAACTCTGAAGCATCAGGCAAATTACGCAAGCTTCGCATTCGTCAGAAAGAGGTGGGTGCGGTAGTGTGTGATTTCGATGATTTCCGTGAGTCACGTGGCCGCAGAGATGGACGACGTGATGGTGGGCATCGTGGAAGCCGTGATGGCAACTTCCGAGGTGGTCGTGATGGTAACCGAGATGGAAACCGTGGTAACCGTGAGCGTCGCTTTGATCGCAACCGTGGTGGCGATAACCGTGGTGCACATCGCGGTGAACGTGGTCACAGCCGCGCACGCAGCTTCGAAAGCTAATCAAATAGTTATTATTTGAGACAGTATTTGACCCCGTTTGAAAAAGCGGGGTTTTTTATTGTCTAAAATAGGAGTATGCCCACAATGGACCGCTGGTATGACATCAAATCCCTTAACGAATAAGCTAACTCAAGACCCGGCTCAAGCTAAGGAGACGCGTCTCCAAGAACATGTAAGGTCAGAAATTCAAGAATTCATCCAGCACTGCGAATCTCTTCAACTAGCAACCGTAAACGAACAGCAACAACCCAATATTAGTTACGCACCATTTGTTCATAACCAATACGGATATTTCATTCTTATTTCAACTCTGGCTCGACATGCTCGCAATATAGATAACAACCCCACAATTTCTTTTATGATGATTGAAGATGAGAGTAAGTCCACTCAAATCTACGCTCGTAAAAGGCTCACCTTTGAAGCCTCGGCCAATTCAGTAATGCGAGACACGGAGATGTGGCAACAGGTAATCGATGAGCTGGCACAGCGATTTGGTGACATTATCGATGACTTAAAGCAGTTGAGTGATTTCAATTTATATCAACTGCATCCTAAACAAGGCCTATTTGTAAAAGGTTTTGGACAGGCTTTTCAGTGCTCAGGTGATGAGCTACTGGACATTGCACATGTGAAAAGAGCGCCATAGAATTCGCCTATGAAGACTAGCTGCATTGATGCATCCAGCTTTGAATAGATATCGAGCAACTCTGTGCGAGGTGAGCTTAAGCATCACTTTTCAACAAAACCTTGTGTAAACGGCTACCCCTTTTTGATCAAAAAGGAATCAATGGCGCTCACAAATTCTTCGCTTTTTTCAATCAGAGCGAGATGAGAAGCCCCTTCAATTATCTCGACTCTCGAATCTGGGACTAGACTAGAAAAATATGTTGTTGACTCAGGAGTCGCTTCATCTTCTCTACCGCAGATAAATAAAGTGGGAATATCTATATCAGGTAACCTAGATGTAGCATCATAATTCTTGAGAGTTCCTGTAGGATAAAACTCACTGGGTCCCCACATGTACTCATAGATATCATGATTCGTATCGTTAAATACATCTAATATTTTCTCTGGAATAGGATCAATAAGGCATACATAGCGTTTAATGTATTCCCACATTGCCGCTTTGTACTCTGAACTATGAGTCGTTTTAGCACTTTCATGTTTAATCAATGTTTCTTGCACATTGATTGGTAACTTTAAGCGTAATCGGTCAGCGTCTTCTTTCCACATTTTAGCGTTTAAACAAGGGCTTGAGAAAATTGCTGCCTCGACACCGCTTGGTTTGGTAAACAGATACTCGGCAACTACTGTCGTACCCCAAGACCCTCCCTCCAATATTACTTTTTCAAGCCCTAGAGCCTCTCTTAGAATGGCAATTTCCTCTACAAATCTTGGAATGGTCCATAATGATCTGTCATTTGGTCTGTCTGAGCGTCCCCCTCCTAGCTGATCGTAAAATATCACTTGCCTATCTTTAGCAAGGTTTGATAAAGGCTCTAGGAGAATATCATGAGACCCGCCTGGACCTCCATGAACCGCCAATATAGGTGTTTTTGAACCCTCACCTACACTGCGCCAAAATATTTTTCCACCTGTTACATCGACAAAACCGGCTCTCATTTTATGTTTCTCACTCCAGTAAAATACAACCTTGTGCTGTGTACTCACACAGTCAAGTCAGAACGTTTACCCAAAATTCTTATCGTAAACTGACGGAACTCAAAGTTAAAATTCATCATTTTTGAAATAGTAAACCCTAGTTTTAGATAATTTATCCCAATAGAAAATTCGAGCTGATTAAAAATAGGGTGGTGTACGGTTAAAGTATTTAAGGTTGTCCTATTTTTGTTGCTTTCCTTTAGGTAATAGAACAATACGTTTTGAATATTATTTATAGTTGTAAATAAAAAGCTCTTTGAATTTGTCATGTCCAGGAAAACAATATCATTTAACTCAGGCTTAGGAGAAATTTGATTTATGTGCATAATCTGTTCTTGAGCACTCGAAGCGACAGCACTTCTTCACCCCATATGACGTAATCCAGCGCACAAAAAACAGTTCTGTTTAACTTATTGGCACATTACGCAATTGCCGAGATCGGCCTGTGAATTTACTGTCTACTAAAAACTTGCGAGAAGTGAACATGTATATTGGAATCGATCTAGGCACGTCTGGATTAAAGGCCATTGTTTTGGATGGTAGAGGAGTGATTGTAGCGTCACAAACAGAACCTTTGAGGGTTTCCCGCCCTAAAGAGTTATGGTCAGAGCAAAATCCACAACATTGGTGGAGTGCCCTGAATAAGGCAATGCTTAGCTTAAAAGAACAGGTAGATTTGTCCAATGTCGTTGCAATAGGCTTATCAGGTCAGATGCATGGAGCGACATTGATCGATGCTGACGGTGAAGTGATACGCCCATGTATTCTTTGGAATGACGGTCGTAGTGCTCAGGAGTGTCTTGAGCTGGAGGAAATGGTGCCGGGTTGCCGTGAGATAACAGGTAACATGGTCATGCCGGGATTTACTGCCCCTAAGGTGCTTTGGATAAAGCGATATGAACCAGGCAATTTTGCTCGAATTGATAAGGTTTTATTACCTAAGGATTATTTACGCTTTCGTATGTCGGGTGACTTTGCCACTGATGTCTCGGATGCAGCTGGAACCAGTTGGTTGAATGTTGCGACTCGGTGTTGGAGTGAAGAGATGCTATCTGCAACAGGGCTAACCATAGATCAGATGCCGACACTTTACGAAGGCACTGAGGTAACAGGTGTGTTGAATAACGATGTGGCGTCTGAGTGGGGGATGCCCTGTGTTCCTATAGTTGCAGGAGCTGGCGATAATGCTGCGGGTGCCATTGGTGTGGGGATTATCGAGCAAGGGCAAGCCATGCTGTCTTTGGGAACATCAGGCGTGTATTTTTCTGTGTCAGATTCCTTTACCTCCGATCCTGAAAACGCACTGCATTCATTTTGTCATGCGATTCCTGACAAATGGCACACTATGAGTGTCATGCTAAGTGCGGCGTCTTGCCTTTCATGGTTTACTAAAACGGCTCAGTTTCTCGATGTTAAAGACATGATTGAAGAAGCAGAGCAATGTGAGACCGCTGGCTCTTTATTGTTTCTACCCTATTTAACTGGGGAAAGAACGCCACACAATGACCCTGAAGCAAAAGGTGTATTTTTTGGACTGACACCGGAGACCACGCGAGGACAAATGGCGTTGGCCATCTTAGAAGGGGTGGGATTTGCCTTGGCTGACGGAATGGATGTGTTGCACAGCGCAAGTGGCCGTCCGAACGATATCTCTTTAATCGGTGGTGGAGCACGCTCTGTTTTCTGGCGTCAGATGCTGGCTGATATATTTGGTTTGCCTGTATCTTACCGAGCTGGGGGGGATGTTGGACCAGCGCTAGGAGCGGCAAGATTGGCGCATGCAGGGGTAAAACCAGACGTTGATATTGCTGTGATTTGTCCGCCCACGTCATTGGTGCAAACCTATCAGCCAAATCAAGATAAACATCCGTATTATACGCTCAGGCGAGAGAAGTTTAGCGAATTGTACACACGCCTCAAAGGCTTTACCGTGTGACGATTGAGGCATAGTATATCCAGAGCGTGTAGAACAATGAAAAACCCTGATACCCATATGAGCAAAATTTTCCGAATTCTTCTGCTGTTTAATGCCAACAAGATTTACGACCGAGAGATAATTGAAGGGGTTGGAAAGTATATTGCTTCCACTGGTGCTTGTTGGGAAGTCTACGTGGAAGATGATTATTTGATTGATCGAAAGTCTATTGATGATTGGTACGGAGATGGCATTATTGCCGATCTAGATGATCCGGATATTGCCGACGCTTTGGCTGGCTCGACGATTCCAACAGTGGGTGTCGGCAGCTCTTACGAGCATCATAAAGACTATCCCCATTTTCCCTATGTTGCCACAGACAATCGAGCGCTGATTGAATCTGCGGTTGATCATTTAACTCAACGTGGATTAACGTCCTTAGCATTTTATGGTGCCAACCCCAGTCCGTACAACCGATGGGCGAAAGAGCGCGAAAAAGCATTTCTTTCTCTCACGAAAGAGCGTGGATACAACAGCTCCGTATTTAGAGGGTTTGATACCAATGCGAGGAATTGGACCTTTTGTATGAACCGCATTACTGATTGGATTCAACAATTGCCAAAACCCATCGGTATTGTTGCGGTGACAGACTCAAGAGCTCGACATATTATCCAAGCGTGCGCAAACACCGATATTCACGTGCCAGAGAACGTTGCCGTTATTGGTATTGATAACGATGATGTAGCACGCAGTTTAAATCGTATTTCGCTTTCATCTGTGGCACAAAACGGCAACGAGCTGGGGTTTGTGGCAGCCAAAAAGCTCAGTCAGATGTTGGAGAAAGACACCAATGTGTCAGACCTGACTAAAATCGGCCCGCTGCGCGTGTATGATCGCCAAAGTAGTGATTTTCATGCGGTAAACCATCCATTGATTATGACGGCATTGCATTTTATACGTGTTAACGTTGGAAAAGGTATAAAGTCTTACCATGTGTTCGACGCGCTGAATGTCTCTCGTTCAAAACTAGAAGTATTATTTAAAAGTGAGTTAGGGACGACAGTGCATGATCAAATATTCACAATTCGATTGAAAAAGGCCTGCCAATTACTTAAATCTAAAAATAAATCAATAGAAGAAATAGCAAAGCTTTCTGGTTATCCAACCACTCAATATATGTATTCGGTATTTGCAAAAAACTTGTCTATGACACCAAAAGAATATCGAGAAAAAGAAGGGTAGACTATTTTTTAAGGTCAATGTAATCATCTGAGTTGCTTATTTTTCTGAGTTTAAATTGAGAGATTGACCACATTAAACACTAGGCTTAAGTTTAATAACACATATCGTAATTGTTGGAATTAATAAAGAAGATAACCTATCACCACTAACAAAAAAGGTGATCATCATGACTGAATATTTCAACGGTGTCGATAAAGTAATCTACGAAGGGCTAGAGTCAAATAATCCATTTGCATTTAAAGCTTACGATGGCAATAAAGTTGTTTTGGGTAAAACAATGGCAGAGCATTTGCGTTTTGCTGCATGTTATTGGCATAACTTTTGTGGTCTAGGATCCGATCCGTTCGGTAACCCCACCTATGACAGAGCATGGTTAAAGGGTTCAAGCCCTATGGAGGTCGCAACCAACAAAGCCGACGCGGCCTTTGAATTTTTTAGTAAGTTAAGCGTGCCATATTACTGTTTTCATGATACCGATGTTGCTCCAGAGGGCAGTAGCTTGAGGGAGTACGTGGAAAACTTTGGTTTTATGGTGGATTACCTAGAGCAAAAGCAAGAAGAAACCGGGCTTAAACTGTTATGGGGAACGGCTAATGCTTTTTCTCATCCACGCTATATGTCTGGTGCTGCAAGTAACCCGAACCCAGAAATCTTTGCCTATGCGGCAACGCAAGTATTCAATGCAATGAATGCCACTAATCGCCTTGGAGGAGAAAACTACGTATTGTGGGGTGGTAGAGAAGGCTACGAGACACTGTTGAATACCGATCTCCGTCAAGAGCGCGAACAGATTGGACGTATGATGCAGCTAGTCGTAGAGCATAAACACAAAATCGGCTTTAAAGGCACCATCTTGATCGAGCCTAAACCACAAGAGCCAACCAAACATCAGTACGATTATGATACTGCCACTGTTTATGGTTTTTTGAAGCAATATGGGTTGGAAAAAGAAATCAAAGTGAACATCGAAGCCAACCACGCAACGCTTGCGGGTCATAGCTTTCAACATGAAATTGCAACCGCGATTTCGTTAGGTATTTTTGGTTCGATTGATGCGAATCGCGGGGATGCCCAGCTTGGCTGGGATACTGACCAGTTCCCGAACAGTGTGGAAGAAAACACACTTGTCATGTACGAAGTGTTAAAAGCGGGTGGTTTTACGACTGGAGGGTTGAATTTTGATGCAAAAGTACGTCGTCAATCTACCGATGTGAAAGACTTATTAATCGGTCATATTGGTGGAATGGATACCATGGCACTGGCATTGGAGCGGGCAGCGGCAATGATAGAAGACGATGTGTTAGCAGAAAATGTCGCGCAGCGATATTCTGGTTGGAATGGAGAATTAGGTTCAAGAATTCTTAATAAGTCCTTTTCTTTAGAAGATATTACTAATTACGCACTGGAAAATAATTTAAATCCAAAAGAAGTGTCAGGTAGTCAAGAAATGCTTGAAAATAAGGTGAGTCATATTATATACCGTTGATGCTCTACAAAGTGAGTTTATTTATTATTAATGAGGATGGCAACTTTGCCATCCTTTTGTATTTATAAATACCATTTAACTGACTCTATATATTACTTGCTAGATTTAGTTCACACAAAGCGCTTTTTACGATTATAAAAGCATATTACGTAATACAGAGACACTCCTTAATTGATGAAAATATTATCAGAATGATAAGGGGAGAACTAAAATGAAGAAGTCGACAAACTTGCTGTTGATTACCATGGTGGCCGCGTTGGGTGGTTTATTATTTGGGTATGATACAGCAGTGGTAGCTGGAGCCGCTGAGTCTCTACAGGTTTATTTTCACTTAACACCAGCAGAGTTAGGGTTTGGTGCCTCTTCTGCACTAATAGGCTGTGTGATAGGGGCCATTATTGCTGGTGGATTAAGTACTAAATATGGCCGAAAAGGCACTCTTTTGATGGCGGCTGGTGCGTTTTTTGTTTCTGCCGTAGGGGCGGCGATGCCTTTTTCATTTGAATCCTTCGTATTCTTTAGAATTGTTGGTGGAGTTGGAGTCGGTATCGCATCCATGGTATCGCCAATGTTCATCGCTGAAATTGCGCCACCCAACAAGCGCGGAGCACTGGTTTCTTGCAATCAATTCGCCATTATATTTGGTATGTTGCTCATCTATTTCGTCAACTATGGCATTGCTCTAATCGGTAATGATGTTTGGTTAAACACGGTTGGCTGGCGTTGGATGTTCGCGAGTGGTGTGGTACCTGCAGCGCTTTTCTTTATCTTATTACTCTTCATTCCAGATACTCCTCGTTGGCTTGCCATGAAAGGGCGAGATAAAGAGGCGAAAGAGTTGCTGCGCCAAATCAATAAAGGCGAGCCTATCGATGAGCAGTGGCAAGAGATAGAGCAGTCTTTGTTGTCAGCCAATAAGAAGGCCGTAAGTATCCGCCAAACCGGGCTTACTGGAGTCTTGTTGATTGGTATTGCGCTGAGTGTTTTTCAACAAATTACGGGGATCAACGTCTTTTTATATTATGCACCGGTTATCTTCAAGAGCCTTACCTCATCAGGCACGGATGTCGCTATGTTTGAGACGATTTTAGTTGGCGCGGTGAATCTGTTGTTCACTGTAATAGCTATTTTCACCGTGGATAAGTTTGGCCGCAAGCCTTTAATGATTGTGGGAGCAGCTGTGATGTCAATTTCTATGTTTGCCATTGGCACTGCTGCGTATTTAGATGCTGTTGGGGGTTATCTTGTCGTTTTTGTCTTGGGTTACATAGCGGCTTTCGCACTGTCCTTAGGCCCTGTTACTTGGGTATTATTGTCGGAGATCTTTCCCAATAAAGTGCGCTCAAAAGCTCTGTCTATTGCTGTCTTCGCTCAATGGGTTGCTAATTATCTTGTCTCTCAAACTTTCCCTATGATGAATTCGAAGAGCTCGTATCTATATCAAGCCTATCATGGCGGTTTTCCATTCTGGTTATATGGCCTCTTTGGTGTCGTTACCATTGTTTTTGTTGTGAAATGGGTACCCGAAACGAAAGGTAAATCGCTTGAAGAACTTGAGCAAATTTGGGATAAACCGCCAGGTAGTACTCATCCAGCCTACACCGCGTCGCACATCAAATAATATTCCCTTGATTCCTGCATCTTGAAGTAACTGGGTATAAGTATATTGGCTTATGCCCACATTTTAAGGCCAAGATTATTGATAATATTGGCCTTTTCTGTGTTTTTGATTGTATGAGGGAATCGTATGGCAGTCGCATTTGTATCGGGTGGAAGTAAAGGCATAGGGTTAGCCACGGTATTGAGGTTATTGGCGGAGGGGCACCGGGTGATTACCTGTTCTCGAGATGCTGACGCTTGGAAGCAGGCGATAGAACAGCACCCACAGTTAACGTCAGCTGACTATATGCGCATGGATATCTCCAATGAAGCGGTTCTGAAAGAAGCATTTGGTCATATCAAAGAAAAGTATTCTCAGCTAGATATTGCCGTGAACAACGCCTCTCCTGATATTGCTTCTGCGGGCCGATTTGCCCAAATTTCCGATGATGATCTGCGTAGTACGATGACCAACGACTTTTGGGCTTACGCACTATGCATGAAATATCAACTTAACATGATGTCAGAAGGTGCCAGAATCGTAAATATATCGTCTATCAATGGGTTGCGACCGACGCCAAGTGCGGCGATGTATGGCGCTTCCAAGCACGCCTTAGAAGGGTTGACTCGTTCGGTTGCTTTAGATGCGATTAAAAACGGTATTCGTGTCAATTCTGTTGCTCCAGGTGTAACTTGGACTTCTCGTTGGGAAAGAAAGCAGCAAGAAGAGCCGGAGATCAGAGAAGAGGTGTCGAAGCTTGTCCCGGTACAGCGCTTTGCACACCCTGACGAAGTAGTCGATGCAATCATGTACTTGTTGTCGGATAGCGCCCAATACATTATCGGGCACACATTGGTTATTGATGGCGGGATATCTTTGACCTAATGTCGTGAGATTTGCACTCTTGTTAATCCAATAGCTTTTTTGGGCGTTAGCTCTCATCATTTGACGCTGTCCAGTGGTCGTCTATGCTCAATAGATGTGATATGGCGAGGGTTCATGGATGAATAAGAAGCTATTATGGATCATCATTGTTGTGATCTTACTCGGCATAGTTTCGGTGCTGTATGATAGTGAGCGCCCGAAAGAAACTGCGCAAACTTCACCGAGCCCTTCTGCTGGCAAACTCAGTGTTTCCCACAACCTATGGCCTGGATATTACCCTATCACAATTGCCAAAGAGATGGGTTTCTTCAAAGATGAAGGAATCGAGGTTACGACTCATTTTTCCGAAGACCAATTGCCCACCGTTTCTGAATTTTATGCCAAAAAATACGATGTATTAGCCTTACCCTTAGGCAGCATTGTTAGCGCGAGCGGAAAGTATCCCGATGCGGATGTCCGTGTGGTGTATGCCATTGACGATTCTGTAGGTGGTGACGCTGTGGTCGCGCGAGCAGGTATCGAAAGTGTCGCTGACTTGAAAGGTAAATCGATTGGGACAGCGCTCGATGGATTTGGGGAAGTGTTTGTTATTGAAATGCTGAAATCGGCAGGATTAACAAGTGACGATGTCACGCTCATTAACGCTGATGCGAATCAAGTTTATGAACGTATAAAAGCGGGTGAAATTGACGCGGGCCATACTTGGGAACCCTATATTAGTAGGGCGGTAAAAGCGGGTGGTAAGGTTATCTTTACTAGCAAACAAACGCCAGGGCTGATCGTTGATGTCATTTCTTTTCAAGGCAAGATAGTAGACGAAAGGCCGGAAGATGTGAAAGCCTTTGTTCGAGCCTGCGATAGAGCGATTGAATACTGGCTCGCTAATCCAGAGAAAACCAAAGCACTACTGATGAAAAGCTTAAACATCTCTGAGGACGATATTTTCTTAGATGGTATTAAGTTACTGACCGTGCAAGATAATCAGCAAGTATTTGATAAGAACTATGAAAACTCAGTGTATAAAAATGCCGATATATACAGTGAGTTCTACTTAAACAATGGCACCTTATCTAGGAAGCCTGATACCAGTAAAATGATTAGCTCAGTCATCTTAACGACTGATAAGTAAAGAACAACATGAGGACTTCCATCCGAGTTAAGTATGTGCTTGCTTTTCTGTTGGTATCGGTTGTGCCAATCGTGATATTGCAAGTCTACAATCAGGTGGAAACGAAAAAGTCCCTCGTTAAGTATTCCAATCAAAGCTTAGTTAATGTCACTAATCGGGTGTATGACAACCTAAATGCGTTTATGTCTGACAATTTGGATGTGGTTCGAGTCGAAGCCTTGTTACCCGAGTTTAAGCAATATTTGACCAATCCGAAAGACGCATCTCATCGTAAAATGGTAAGGGATACCCTTATCGCTCTAAGCCGACAAGATCACGTTAATATATTGTCTTACGCGCTTTTGGATATGAGTGGCATCATTTTGGTGGACTCTTATCGCCCGAATGTGGGTAAAAGTGAAGCGTCATCAGAATGTGTCCAAGAGTTGCTCAAAACCAATTTCCCTTCCCTGTCCGGCATCACCTTTTCTAGAAACTTCCCCGGTGTCAGTACGATTGATTTTTGTGCCATGGTGCGCTTTAGGGGCAAGAAGGTGGGTATCATCCGGCTTAGGTATAATGCTGCTGCGGTCATTAATTCGATAAGTAGCAAGGCTTCGGTCAACAAGACTCCTTATTTCATGTTGATTGATGAGAATAACCTTAGGATCGCTCATAGCGCCTTGCCAGAGCTGGTGTTCAAACCTCTGGCTAAGCTAGAGCCTTCTTTGTTGGGTAAGTTATTTCAAGAGAACAGGATTGACTCAACCCTTGATGTGAGGCCGAACGTTGAATTGAGCACATTTAAAAATCAGCTGGCGAATGCAAAAAACGACGCGATATTCGCCACGCAACTTACCTCATTGCATGACATTCACAAGACTTCGGATAATTACGTGGTAGTTAAAAAGCTCAAGTACCAACCGTGGACGTTAGTCGGCGCACAGCCGCAAGATATATTTGATGAGCCTATCATGGAGCAGCAAAATAAGGCATTGTGGCTTGCGACGGCTATTGTGGGAATCGTTGTCGTGTTTTCGCTGTTGCTCACGCAAATCATTACTGGAAAATTGAAAAAGCTGACAAAAGCTGTGTTGAAGTATAAGGCAGGTGAGACATTTGAAAAACTGGAAATTAAATCTAATGATGAAATAGAGATGCTCGCCCAGTCGTTCAACAGAATGGCAGAAAGGACTCGAGATACCATGAGGGAGTTAGAGGAATCTGTAACTAAGGTTGAGAGTGCTGAAAAAGAGGTTCGTTTACTCAATACTGACTTGGAAAAGCGTGTCGCGGAGCGAACCGATGAGTTAAACCAATCCATCATTGAGCTGAAGCAAGCTCAGGAGCAGTTAATTACACAGGAAAAAATGGCTTCACTAGGTAGGTTGGTGGCGGGTGTAGCCCATGAGATCAATACGCCGATTGGTATCAGCGTCACGGCTTCCTCATTTTTGTCAGGGGAGTCTAAAGAAGTCATTCTTGACCTAGAAAATGAGACACTGTCTGAGCAAGATCTGATGACGTTCTTAAAGCAGACGCAAGAGTCTGGCGAGATTTTGCAAATTAATTTAAAGCGAGCCTCTGAGATCGTCACTAGCTTCAAGCAGTTAGCCGTTTCTCAGTCGACAGAGCAAATTCAAACGTTTGATCTTTATTCCCACTTAGAACTGACGGTCTTAACCTTAAAGCCAACTTTAATAGAAAAAGACATGTCTATTGAGTATGAGTGTCCAAAACCTTTGCTCGTGACGTGCGATCCAAACAATTTATCTCGGGTTATCGACAACTTATTGTCAAACGCGATCGAGCATGGTTATAAAGACATAAAAGGTGGGGTAATAAAACTTGAAGTCGCTGAGTTAGGGGAGCATATCCAGATCACGGTTAAAGACAATGGCCAGGGGATTTCGTCGGAAAACTTAACGCATATATTTGAACCATTTTTTACCACAGCAAGGAATGCAGGTGGTACGGGTTTAGGCATGCATCTTGTCTATAACATTGTCCATCTAAACTTAAAAGGTAACATTAGTTGCGAAAGCGAACCCGGTAAAGGGACCGAGTTCGTGATTACTATGCCTGTCAATTGCATGTCGTAGTGCGATAGAAATTAGCTGCTCATTCTAGTACGAAGCATGGAATAGCCTTTTTACACCTTATGTCGATTTGAGCGTGTTGCTTTATACCCACCTAGCTCCTGCGCATGCTTAACCATAACTATGCGTTGATGTTCTTTGTAAGGTTGTTCGTGTTTAGCATAAGAGTGAAAACCTTCAAGCTCCGTGGGAGCAAAAACATAATATTTATTTATTGTCATCTTCATACACCCGTCGTTCATCTTATCCGTTAACTGTATGACCAGTCAGATGATTTTTCATCGTCCATGTCAAGAATATTATAGGCGTAGAATTTAGGGCTGATTTGTGTCGTTGTAAAAAATGTGGCGGAGGACATCAATGGTTGACTGACATGTCAACAAGTTCAAATGGAGGAGTGCATTAAAGAGTGGGTGTTCAGAAAAGGCATCAATAGATGCAGATTTAAAAAACTAGCATTTGTCACAACTTAGCGTTACGACGACATAAAGTGGCTCGTCAGTCGTTTTTATAAATAACAAGAACTATATGAATTGGAAACCATAAGCATTCTATATAAAGTGTGCGTGTTTAAAAAAAGAACAATATACATATTATTTATTGATACTGATCAACTTTATTAGACATATTGTTGCATTTGTATGGTATAGGATTGAGAATTCAAAACCTAAGATAGATTGCTCATCAAAATACTTATTATCTGGAGAGATCTTAGTGATAAAACTAATTTATTCTTAATTAAAACACTAGATAAGCTAGCATTGTTGCGCAATTGATCATAATCACTCAGTGCTTGGCTATAACAAGGAAAAGCAGCAAGTAGACTTCAATGAATTACTTGATAGCGCTTAGATATCACCATCAAAACCATAGATTCTTATATCACTAAAAATACGATTTTTTAGTGTAACTTACTTTGTATTTTTACGAATAATCAACCAACCGAGTATAGACGTGTGAACAAAAAACTAAATAGTAATGTACTTATATCGGTATCAATATTTGCTGTTGCTATGTTGATGAGAGGTCCAGTTACAGGTGCAGCAACGCTTATTGACGATATAATATCCTCGCTGAGCTTGTCCGCTAGCCAAGCTGGTTTTCTCACCTCTCTACCCCTATTAGCATTTGCTTTCTTCTCTCCTATCGCAGTTTATTTTTCTTCAAGAATCGGAATCGTATCTACGTTATTTCTAGGGATATGCACTATTACGCTGGGTATCATAGTTAGGTCATTAGGAGGGATTGATCTTCTTTTTTTGGGTACCTTATTAATAGGAATTGGAATTGCTCTTTCTAACGTTATGCTGCCAAGTATAGTGAAGAAATACTTTCCAGAAAAAGTTTCAGAACTTACTTCTTTATATGTGCTATTTATAAGTATAGGAGGTGCTGTTTGTTCTTCAGTGTATATTCCTATATCGCAGGATGTGTCTATCTTAGGGCTCTCTGGTTGGAAGCTTGCTCTATTGTCAACATTGATATTGGCGATTATCCCTCTCATACTTTGGTCGATTAGACTCAATGATGACAAAGATATAAGTAAAAATAAAAGTGAGTCTGTTGGCCTAGTTACAATGGCTCAGTCATGGGTAGCATGGGAGGTAACGTTATTCCTAGCCTTCACATCACTTGTAAACTATACGTTTATTACATGGCTTCCTAGCATACTAGTAGATATGGGGTATTCACCGGAGTACTCAGGTTTTCTTCATGGAGGGCTACAGTTGGCAGGTGTTCTACCATCCTTAATACTCCTCCCTATTTTATCAGGCAAGTTTGACAAGCGTTATATTTGCATTATGTCTACCTTGCTAGTATTAGCAAGTATAGTTGGATTTCTTTTATTGCCATCACTGTCTCTAGTATGGGTCATCGCCATGGGTGTTGGGAATAGCGGTGCATTTATAATGGCTTTGAGTTTTATTGGGTTAAGAACCAACACTCCGCAGGAAACAGTGGCATTGTCATCATTGGCTCAATTTGTTGGCTATTTATTTGCTGCGATTGGTCCAGTTATATTCGGTGGTTTTTTGGAACAGGGGGGTGGGTGGAAGAACATTCTCCAATTAATGATAGTTGCCTGTTTAATTTGGACTTTCTTGGGTGCGATAGCAGGAAAGAAAAGCAAAGTTTCCCTTTATAAACTCTCTGGAAATGAAAGAGAAAGTTGATGCTTGTAGTTGTATTCAGTGGGTTTAAATAAACAATAAATATAAGTTGATCTAGGATGAATGAATTAGCTTTAGTTAATAATGGAAATACTTACTTTAATAATCATATGTGGCGTGAAACCATAAATGAATTTTGTAATATAATTAGCATTAAGTATGGCAAGAAGTTTGAAGGCATATGCCCTTGGGGGTTTGAGGTTTTCAATGACATCAATTTTCTAAAGAAAAATATCAGGAGGTATTTCTGCTACTTTAGCGTTGATGATATGCTAATGAACGATTCAGAAATTAATGAAATGTCAGAGAGAATTAATTTTGAATTCTATGAGTATATAAAGAGTACGCATCAGTTATGGGCTAGGAATATCGTATGCCTACTCTCAAATGAGCGTGTTCATAAACTCCAGTCTGATGATTACTCTTGTGAAAATAGAGATAAATTACTATCAGTTACACTTAGAAAGTCGGAGAGTATACTCGATAGTTATGCCAAGTATATTATATGTTCATTGTCATCGATAAATAATGTCATCGGGGAAGCCAGAACATACAGAGAAAATATGGTGTTTAGGTGGAGAACATACCAGCTATATTTAATTGTGGAGAAGATATTTAAGGCTTTTACACCAGAGCTAAGCAAGTTTGAAGAGCGACTAGTTAGGGTAGCAATTACATTTACAGACAATGCTATTCAGCCATTTTATACTGTTGATGACAGTTGTCACCCAATTGAAACAGTTGAGGTTGCTCTGTTTGAAGAGTTCATTTTCAAACGTGTAAAAATTATTGCCGATGCAATAAAGTCAAGTGATGGCAACGTTGTTCGTGCTTCATGTTTCCATACCACTGATACATTGACCTTGGATATAGATAAGCAAATATATGATCATGCAGTGCAGCTTGTGAGAGATACATACGAAGGATTTGTGGTATGACTATGAATAATTGCGACTCAGAGTTATTTAGAAAACAAACACATTGTATATTTGCACCACAGGCAACCTTTTGGAAAAATGAATCGGAGTGGGACACCAAGGTATCCATAGAGGAAAATGTACATTCAGTTAGGAGTGATCTTGATAAATATGTTGAACATATAATTTATTCTCAGGAAAATAATATAGAGCCTATAGATAGCTTTGTTATTGAAGCACCTGCAGAACATTATAGTAAAACAATGGGTGATGTTGCAGAGTGGTTATATAGAGTACTGAATGCGATATCTTCTGAAAGTATAGATAAGCTTAAAACCTTGGTTCCCATGAAGGATGGAAGCTATGAAGACGATGGTTGGGAATTTAGATATAGTGGAGTCAGATTTTTTGTCTTAACTACAACACCATTGTACGAAGAGTGGCATTCTAGATACTGTGGTGGAGAAAAGCAGAAGAGCGTAATAATACATTTACAGCCAATGTATTCTTTTGACTATAATTTTAACAAGTCGTCTATTGGTTGCCCTGTGAAGATAGTAAAAAAAATACGGTCTGTATTCACTAGGCTTGGTAGAGATTACGAAAATGATTTTTCTCATACTGTAGCCAGAGGAAGCTCCAATAGGCTACATGAGGCACCTAAGTATTTGAAACCACGTCATAAAGGTGACCCCATCATAAAATGGTGGATTCCTAGACCATTTGAGCTTAAATGATAAAGAGAAGAGGGTTTACGACATCGCGCTCTGATATTCCACTCAGTGACACTTCATAACTTTTCGCTGGAAAACAAAAAGGCCAGTGAAAATACCACTGGCCTTTGTTAGCTGTTAATCGCGAGCGATTCAGTTACACGTCATAAGTAGTTGATGATGTGTTACCGCCTGTACCTGTCCAGTTTGTGTGGAAGAACTGGCCACGTTCGCGATCGATTCTCTCGTACGTGTGAGCACCGAAGTAATCGCGTTGCGCTTGCAGCAAGTTTGCTGGTAGGCGAGCGGTAGTATAACCGTCTAGGAAAGTCAGAGCTGAAGTTGTGCATGGCATTGGGATGCCGACTTCTAGAGACTTAGCTGCTACTTTTCTCCACGCTGCTAGGCAGTTGTCTAAGATGTTTTTGAAGTAATCATCAGAGCCAAGGAATGCTAGCTCAGGATCGTTTGCGTAAGCATCGCGAATATTACCTAGGAACGCTGAACGGATGATACAACCACCGCGCCACATGAGTGCAACGTTACCGTAGTTTAGATCCCAACCGTTTTGCTCTGAGGCTTCACGCATTAGCATAAAGCCTTGTGCGTAAGAGATGATCTTAGAAGCAAGTAGCGCTTGGCGAAGAGCGTCAACCCACTCTTGCTTGTCACCTTCAACTGGTGTGACTGTTTTACCAAACAGTTTTTCAGCGGCAACACGTTGCTCTTTTAGCGCCGATAGGCAGCGAGAGAATACAGACTCAGTGATTAGAGTCAGTGGGATACCGACATCTAACGCATTGATGCCTGTCCATTTACCCGTACCTTTTTGGCCAGCAGTATCAAGGATTTTTTCAACCAATGCTTCGCCATCTTCGTCTTTGTAGCCTAAGATGTCTGCAGTGATTTCAACAAGGTAGCTATCAAGCTCAGTTTTGTTCCAATCGCTGAATACCGCTTGCATTTCTTCAGCATTCATACCAAGGCCATCTTTCATGAACTGGTAAGCTTCAGTGATCAGCTGCATGTCACCATATTCGATGCCGTTGTGAACCATCTTCACAAAGTGACCTGCACCATCTTTACCAACCCAGTCGCTACAAGGTTCGCCTTCGTCTGTTTTTGCAGCGATGGCTTGGAAGATTGGTTTTACTGCAGGCCAAGCTTCAGGAGAGCCGCCCGGCATGATAGAAGGTCCGAAACGCGCGCCTTCTTCACCACCAGAAACACCAGTACCAACAAACAGTAGGCCTTTTTCTTTCAGTTCAGCGACACGACGATTTGTGTCTGGGTAGTTAGAGTTACCACCATCAATGATGATGTCGCCTTCGTCAAGTAGTGGGACTAACTTGTCGATAAATGCGTCAACCACATCACCAGCACGCACCATTAGCATTACTTTACGTGGCTTCTCTAGTTTTTCCACTAGCTCTTCTAGTGTGTGAGCGCCAACAATGTTTGTGCCTTTTGCTGGGCCTTCTAGGAACTCGTCAACTTTAGCAGCGGTTCGGTTGTGAGCAACCACTTTGAAGCCGTGGTCGTTCATATTTAAGATTAGGTTTTGACCCATTACGGCTAGGCCAATTACACCAATATCACCTTTCATTATGTATCTCCGTTAAAACTTTTAGGCAATTTTACTTGCTGCATTTAAATCAAGGTACCACTCCGTTTCACCAGCGCTAGATTGAATTTTGGCTGCTGGATAAGGCAGTTCATTGGCTGGAGTGGTATGAATTTCATGTACGATATCTGCTTTTCCGCTGCCAAGAACGAGATAGCTGATGCGTTTTGCCGCTTCTAGTACTCGTGCGGATTTTGACACTCGAATCTGGCCAGATTCAGGCTGTACCGCTGTTATTGCGAGCTTTTCTTCATCGTAATTGGTTTTTCCTGGGAACAGGGATGCGGTGTGGCCATCTGCACCAACACCAAGCAGAATCCAATCAAAGACAGGCGTGCCGTTTTCACAAGGGACGATTTCTGTCATTTCTTCAGCGAAGCGTAGCGCTTCACCTTCAGGATCGTTTTCACCCAAGATTCTGTGAATATTTTCAGCAGGAATATCGATATGATCGAACAACAACGCTTTGGCTTCACCGAAGTTGCTCTGCTCATCATCTGGAGCAACACAACGCTCGTCACCCCACCAAAAATGCAAGTTGTTCCAGCGAATGGCCTTTGCGTAGTCTTCTTGGGCAAGGCGCTTGAAAAGCATTTTAGGCGTGCTGCCACCTGACAGTGATATATGAGCCGCGTTAGGCTGTTCACTGATGGTTTTTAAGTCGTTCGCTAGGCTTTCTACAACCTGTTCTGGTGTGTCGAAAATCTTATGGTTGATCATAATTCACAGTAATCCGTATCTGTTAAGTTTTTACAAGGGAATCGCCAAGCTTTTCCGTCGCGTTCAAGCAATTGGTCTGACTCTTTTGGTCCCCAAGTACCGCAAGCGTAGCCAAACAAGGACTGTGGATCTTGTTTGAAGTCCAAGATAGGTTGAACGTATTTCCAACAAGCTTCAACTGCGTCAGTACGTGCGAACAACGTAGCATCACCATTTAGGGCATCATGCAGAAGTCGCTCATACGCAGTTAGCATTTGCGTTTCTTCTAGAGACGCGTAGTGGAAATTCATTTTCACTTCTTTGGCTTTAAAGCCTGCACCTGGCTCTTTAAGGCCAAAGCTCATTTGAATACCTTCATCTGGCTGAATGCGGATCACCAGCATGTTTTCAGGTGCGTCGAGCCCAAATACTGGGTGAGGTGTGCGTTTAAAGTGAATCACGACTTCTGTGACACGAGTCGGCAGACGTTTACCTGTGCGGATATAGAAAGGTACGCCGTTCCAACGCCAGTTATTGATGTAAGCTTTTAAGCCGACATAAGTCTCTGTTCTTGAATCATCTGCTACGCCAGGTTCTTCACGGTAGCCTTGTAAGAACTCACCTCGAACATCAGAACCGGTGTATTGTCCAAGCACTAGGTTATTACGTAGATCGTGTTCATCAAGAGGTTTTAAGCATTGCAGTACTTTCACCACTTCATCACGCATAGAATCTGAATTGATTTGCGCTGGTGGTTCCATACCGACCATCGCGAGAACTTGAAGAAGATGGTTTTGGAACATATCACGGACAGCACCAGAGCCATCGTAATAACCACCACGTTCTTCTACGCCCAAGTGCTCAGCACCTGTGATTTCGATATATTCGATGTAATTGCGGTTCCACAACGGTTCAAACATCGCGTTCGAGAAACGGAATACAAGAAGGTTTTGTACGGTTTCTTTACCTAGGTAGTGGTCGATACGATAAATTTGATGTTCTTGGAAGTGCTTATGGATAGACTGGTCTAGCTCTTGCGCGGATTTTAAATCATAGCCGAAGGGTTTTTCAACAATGAGTCGTTTCCAACCATCTGATTCATCATTTAGACCGTGAGCGGCAAGGCTTTCTGGAATAACGCTATAGAGACTTGGAGGTGTTGCGAGATAGAAAAGCGTGTTGCGAGTTTCAAATTGGTAGTGCTGAGATAATTGATCAAGGCGAGTGGCAAGTCTTGCGTAATCTTGCACATCAGAGGTGTTGATCGATTGATAATGCAAATGCTGAATGAAGTTTTCTAGCGCTTCAGGTTCAGTTTCTTCCATTTCAAGTAGAGAGTGCTTTAGCTTGTCTCTGTATGATTCGTCACTGTATTCCGTTCGACTGACGCCTAAGATTGCAAAAGATTTTGGTAGCTGGTTGCTAGCGTATAAGTGATAGAGGGCAGGGATCAACTTGCGGTAAGTCAGATCACCAGAGGCACCGAATATAACGATGCTGCTGTTTTCGGGTATTACCATCATCTTTCCTTTGAGAGCGACTTTAAACTAATGCGCCAACGTTATCAGCGCGACTGTGTGTTTGATAGTAGAAAATGCCAATTAATCTGATAGTGCAAATCTAATAGTCGAAGAATATATGAGTGATTTCTTAGCGGCTTTGTCTTGCACAACAGTGATGCAGATCACTTCCAACATGGTGCTATTGTCCATGACATTTTGACTTACATCAATACCTAAGCGCGGAATCATTTAAAGTTTACTACATGTCTAATTTACTAAATTCAAATCAATACCTAGTAACTTATTGATAAATTAGAAGTAAGAGTGAATTGGCCGCGAGTCACTAGAAAAAAATGCAATAAAATAATTCGTAAATGTATCAAAATGATGACGTTTAATTGATTGTTTTTGAAAAATTATTTTTCCAACATATTGTTCGGGTAGACGCGTGGAAGCGAGCGGCTATATACATCCGGTATAAATCCCGATATGCTTGCACCCTCATAGTTGATGATGATCGAGTAATTTGCTAATTAAGCAGTTGAATTCATTTGCTTACTTGCAATGTTTGCAAGCTTTCTACTCGGTTAATGTTTTAACCTATTTGAGACAACGACGTGAAAGTAAACATTAAAACTATCTTATTAGCCCTGTTTGTTATCATGATCAGTGGTGGGTTCTTTTTTAACTCATACCATTTGATTTTGAGCTATCAGTAAAAGTTTGAGCCTCCAGAGTGAGAATACTTCACCAAAGGCTCAAAATTGCTCTTTCAAATAGCTTTTCACCTTTTGAATGTGCGCTTCTCTATCAATATCGGTAATTTGATCGGGGGAAAGAAACATTCTTGCATAGGTTTTGTCCACCTCTTTTTCTAGGAAAAGTAGATAGATCTTTGGGTCGATGTGACCTGATGTCGCCATTTTGGTCATAATACCTATCGCTTCCTCTAGGGATTTCGACTTCTTATAAGGTTTGTCGCTCGATGTCAGGGCTTCAAAGACATCGGCAATGGCCATTATTCTCGCTGGGATAGATAAATCATCTTCTGCCAAACCTCGTGGGTAGCCCTGTCCGTCCACTCTTTCATGGTGACCGCTGGCAAATTCTGGAACGTTTTTTAGGTGTTCAGGGTAGGGCAGGTGATCTAGCATAGTAATGGTCTGTATGACGTGATCATTGATGATAAAACGCTCTTCTTGCGTCAAAGTGCCTTTGGGGATCGATAGGTTGTGCAGCTCTCCACGGTTAAACTTAATCTCTCCGGGTGTGAGAATAAACTTCTCGCTCCAATTTTCTTGGGGTAAGTGGCCCGCTGGCCATGGAATGCGATGAACCATTTTATCTGATAGGAGCGTCTCCGTTGTGGGTAAGTTTGCTTGTTGCCCAGCACGTTGGACTTCAAAATCAGAAGTGCCTAGCTGGTCATCCAATGTTCTCTTCCACGTCCTTTGACCAATTTGATTTAACTTTGCCAGGTCGTCTTGTGTCATGGTGTCTTGGCCTTTATTGCATTTAGCGATAAAGGCAAACTCTGCATCGAGTGTCCGATGTAAGCTATCGAGTTGGTCTTTTAGGTAGGATGCGTCTTCACCCTCAGCGACTCCCTGCCAATAATCCACTTCAGCTTGTTTTTTCAGTAATTCGAAGCGCATGCGGACTTCATGAATCCTGTCGTAAACCGTTTCTAATTTCGTGGCTTTATCAATGACATATTCCGGTGTGGTGACTTTGCCACAGTCATGAAGCCAGGATGCAAGCCAGAGGCCTTCCCATTGCTGGTTGGTTAAACCAAACTGAGGAAAGTAGTTATCATCTTCCTGAGCAGCTTTGGTGATAAGCTTGGTCAGTTCAGGGATGCGCTGGCAGTGCTCGCCATTATACGGTGACTTTTGGTCGATTGCTGAGGCGATTAACTCAACAAAGACCTTCAACAACTGCTTTTGCTGCTGTATTTGATCTATGTTCTCTTTAGCGATCTCGGCAAAACTGAGTAGCTCTTTTAAAAAATCGTGTTTATCAAGTTGTTCCAGAGTGATCGGACGTTCGTAGCCAAGCAGTAGCACTCCAACCAGTAACTTTTCCCGATTAACTAAAGGAAACATATAGATATCTGAATTGTAAAGTTTGTCCTCATAGCGAGTGAGAACGTTATCGCTATTGTTTAAGTGAATGACTTCTCCGGTCTTGAGTTGATTACTAAGCCATGCTGTATTGGTGAGTAGCTCATTGAGATCGATTTTAAATGGAATGATGGCGTGGTTTGCTGAAGACTCAAAGCGATTGTTTTCCTTTTTATAGGTATATAAGACAATGGTCTCTGCCTTGGTCACAAGGTAGCTTTGACGGGTGATGGTTTTGGCTAGCAGTGAAAAATCTTGGTTGCTGGCTGTATCTCGCAATAACCGCAGTAAATCATGCAGCGTGTGCTCCATCAGCTCGATGGAACGGGTTAGGTTGGCGACTTCTTTAATGTGACTTTTTGGGTAGCGAGCCTTTTGGAAGTCAAATCTTGTAATATTACTCGTCGACCTTACCAACGACTGTAATGGTTGAGCAATTTTATTCGCAATAAGCCAGACGACGACACAATAAATAATCAACATAGAAACGGCGACAGAAACCTGTTTATCTCTCATCAATAGCAGGTTAGCGAGAAGGTCGGAACGAGGCGTCGCTTCAGCGAGAAATAAACGAACATTTTTGTTGAGTGAAACCGGGGTTAATGTGACAGACCAAGGTTCGCCCGCATAGGTCACCATTTCATACAAAGGTGTTAGGCTGGTGCGATTGAGGATGCTGCTAAATACATTCTGTTTGAGTCGCGCCGATATGTTCTGGCTGGAACCTTTTTCACCCAATCCGATTTGGTGGTATGCCAGTACTTTGAAGTTGCTATCGAATAAGACCAATTTAGAGCTTTTCGAGTAGCCAATATTGGCGATTTGATCCGACAGTGATTGGAGTGTGAAGTCAGCTCCCACCACCGATTTATTGTCATAAGAGCGTTTGGAAAGTGTGACACCGTGGGTTTTGAGAAAGTAAAACAGATAAGGATCAGTGAGTCGAATGGAGCCGTCAACTTCTGCATTGGTGTACCAAGGGCGAAGTCGGGGGTCAAACTCGTTGTCATTGGTTTTTTTGTAACCAATGCGATTTAAATTGCCATCGAAATAGTAAAATTCATTGAGGCCGGATACGCGAGTATAGTTTAGCAGTAAGGTTGCCTTGGCTGGCGCGCCAAATCTTTCTCTTTCTTTGTTCGTTTTTAACGGGCGAAATAAGGTGAAATTTCCTCTATCGCTACCATAAAATAAGGCAACCAGGTTGGCGTTGCGTTGAAACCTTAAGCTGATGCTGGCAAGCCATCGTTTTTCTTTAACCGGCGGGTGGATTTGGTCAACGATCGGGTTAAATGCCATAAAATCTAATGTGGTTAAGATAGGGTTAGCCGATTGACGAAACGCTGATTCAAGCTTGAGGCTATTTTCTTTGCTTAATTCTTTTACGCTGCCAGAAAGCAGGTCTTGCGAGTGTTGATAGCTAATAGCGATAAGAATGACACCAATTAATGTCGTCAAGACCAAGAATAAACTAGTGATATGTATACTTAACGAATACCGCCTTTTTTTCATGGAGTCTCCATAGTTGGGCTAACGACGTCTTTCGCTATAAGTATTGTTCAATCTATTAGGGCGTGTTGACCTTTTGCGACTATTTTTGCAGCGCCTTGGCGTTATTTTATGCTAGGCAGTGTTTATGCCGTGTAGCCATCTACACAAATAAACGCTAACAACGCAGAAAGTGACGCCAAGGCGTTGCCCGAAGGGTTCGATTCTAAGCCTTTTACTCTTTGTTACAGGCTAATTACTTAGAATGCTAAGCTACTTAGCCTGCGCCGCGATTAAAAGGCTTAGAATTCGAACAAAATTTAGCCTCAAAAGGTCAACACGCCCTAGCGATGCAAAAATGTTGGGTTTTGAATTAATTCTGGGGGAATTGGGAAGGAAAAACGGAGGCCAAGTCATGAGCTTTGGCCTCCACTAGGGACTTTGTTTATAACACGGTGAGCACTTGCTCTCTGGCTAAGCGAGATTTTGGTAACTGCGCGTTGTAGTCTTCTTCTTTATGGTGATAGCCGATGGCTAGAGCCACATCACATTGATACCCACCAAGCTCGTCTTTAAAGAGTTCACCAATGAGCTCGCTGTCAACTCCTTCCATTGTGGTTGAGTCTATGCCTAGGCGCGCGAGTACGTGCAAAGTATTACCCAGAGCAATATAGGTTTGAGCTTTGGTCCAAGTGGCATTGTTGCCATTTTCATCGGTGTTGAGCTCTGCAAATGCGTAGCCACCAAACGCTTGCTCACGCTGCTCTGGGGCGGTACGACCATCTTCAATGCCTTTATCTACCACTTTGGCATAGTCGTCACGGGTATAACTTGGGTTATGAGCAAACAGAATAATGTGTGAAGCAGCTTTAATATGCGGCTGATTAAACTGATGCTTGTTGGCAAACGTATCGTGCATGCGCTGCTTTGCTTCGTCGCTCTCGATAACAATAAACTTCCAAGGTTGAGAGTTGATTGATGAGGCAGAAAGGCGCATCGCTTCATAGATGACGTCTAAATCTTGTGGGGACACACGTTTGTTGGCGTCGTAACGTTTTGCTGTATAGCGCTGACTTAGGTCAGCAATAATTGGATGAGTAGACATAGTATTTTCCTAGTATTAATTTGCTTGATTCGTATGAATAATGAGTTTGCCGAAGTTTTCGCCATTGAGGAGACCAATAAAGGCTTCAGGTGCCTTGTCTAGGCCTTCTATCACGTGTTCTTTATATTGGATTTTTCCTTGTGATAGCCATTCCTGCATGGCTTGAGAAAACTCGTTGTATCGGTGGCCGTAGTCATCGAAAATGATGAAGCCTTGCATTTTGATACGCTTGATCAACAGTGTTGCCACAAGCGATGACATGCGATCGGGGCCATCTGGTAGTGAGGTTGCATTGTATTGGGAGATGAGCCCACAAACTGGAATACGCGCGCCAGTGTTAAGAAGAGGAAGAACGGCATCGAAGACCTTCCCACCGACGTTTTCGAAGTAGATATCAATCCCGTTTTCCGCCGTCGCCGCAAGTTGTTCAGCAAAGTCTGGTGCTTTGTGATCAATACAGTGGTCAAATCCAAGATTATCGATGGCGTATTGGCATTTTTCGCTTCCGCCAGCAATACCAATCACTTTGCAGCCCATGAGTTTACCAATCTGGCCGACGATGGAACCTACCGCACCGGTTGTGGCTGCAACGACCAATGTGTCGCCTTTTTTCGGTTGACCAATATCCATAAGGCCCATGTAGGCAGTAAAGCCAGGCATTCCCATCACGCCTAACGCGTAAGAGGGCTGAGTAGGGTTTTTTCCTAGATTAATGAGGCCTTCACCGTTAGATATGGCATAGTCTTGCCAACCTGAATAGGACAGAACCCAGTCTCCGACAGCGAAATCATCGTGTTGAGATTGCTCCACCTGAGCAACTGTACCGCCGACCATGACATCATCTAACTTTACAGGCTCGGCGTACGATTCTGCATCATTCATTCTGCCACGCATATATGGGTCTAACGATAAATAGATAGTGCGCAACAGAATTTCTCCACGTTGGGGAGAAGGAATATCGGAGTCTTCTAAACGAAAGTTGTCCGTTGTAGGTTGTCCGCTTGGTCGAGAAGCTAATACAATCTTGCGATTCGTGTTCTTCATGAGTTTTCCTGTTATTTGTATTAGACCAGTCGTCTAGTGTGTGTTTCAAAAAATCCCGCCATGCCGGCGGGCGATTTCGTTGTGAGATAGACAGTTTAACTTGGTGCCAATAGGCCCTTTGTCGTTTCTAACGCTTGCTCTAATCCAGATAAATCGTTGCTGAGCTTACTGATTAAGCTAGCACCTAACCACAACTGGTACAGAGTTTGTGCGGTAACGAAACTATCTTGAGGTGAAATTTGCTTTTGCTTAATGCCATTTTCAATGCATTTTCCAATTTCAACCATAATCTTATTTGCGCCCTTACGAAGTGCTTCACGCATTGGGTCGGATAGATCAGATACTTCAGCTCCGAGCTTAACAATGAGGCACTTATGCGCATTGCAAGTACCATCTACGACTTCTATCCAGCCCGCAAAATACCGAACGATATTGTTCAAATAATTGTCGCTGTCTTGGTGCAGCTGAGTATCCAAGCGTTTCATATATTGATGAAAATAATCTTGGATCAGAGCTTCGCCAAATTGCTCTTTGGACTTAAAGTAGTGGTAAAACGAACCTTTCGGTACTTCTGCCGTTTTTAGTAACTCTGACAAACCCATACGGCTAAAGCCTTTAGTTACCACTATTTGGTATCCAATGTCGAGTATGTGTTGTTTTGTATCAGTTGTTTTTTTGTTCATGGAGGTACTATAGATAAAAATAGACCAGTCGTCTAGTTGTTTTTTTGATCTATTTTGACGTTTCATTCCAGAGATGTTGTCAATTCTTATCGATTGTGTCCCGAAATTAGAATCTACTCATTAACTTACGTTGAAAATACCCTATACCTATAAGAGGAAATAATCACTATGGGCCAATAAATGTTAACGCTGAACTTTCAAATTCAAATCCACTCCAACATTGATCTGGTTTGGAAGGTGATAACGCAATTAGAGTATTATCAACTTTGGGCTCAAGCCTTTTCTCCTGATCCGGTATTTCAGGGGAGTTGGCTTGAAGGAGAAGAAGTGATCTTTTTTGACCCTTCATTAGGTGGAACGAAAGCGATCATAGATAACATTGAGCCCGGAAAACTTGTTGAATACCATCATGTCGCGATTTTTAATCCAGAGCATATCCAAGATATTGACAGTGATGTTGCAAAGAAATGGATCGGTTGCAAAGAAAAACTGGAATTGGATCAAGATGGTGAAAATGTCTTACTAAGCGTAACCGTAGAAACTCACCCGGACTTCTCCAGCATGTTTAATAATAGCTGGAATGCAGCGCTTCCAGCTATTAAGTTATTGGCAGAGCAAGAAAAAGCGTAATTTCTCTACTTGAACGAAACTTGGGTATAAAGCATTAAGAGCGGCGCGCCGATATATTCTTCGACTCTAGAGTCGGATTATATTTGAGTAGCGCCATGCTAATTAACGCACCAATCGTAGTACCAACAAACGGCATGACTAGGTAATCCCAATTCCACGCTTTCGTTGCAAATGCAACAGCTGGGTTTAATACACCAAAAGAAGCATTGTGAGAGATGGTGATACCGATCAAAAGAGATGCACCCACTATGACTCCGATTAGACTTTTCTCTAGCTTAATATATAACGTTGAGAAAACTCCAAAGGCAAAAAACGCAGCACCTAGCATCTCTCCGACACCAGTAAATTCATTGGCATGAGACGGAATAAGCCAGGTTTCTTGTCCGGCAGGCACATACAAGCTGATCATAAGATACGCTAAGTAACCACCAATAAATTGAGCAACGATATATTCGAATAGCTTTGTTGCAGAAATTTGTTTGGAAACGAACATAGCAAAAGAGATCGCTGGGTTGATGTGACATCCAGAGGTGTTGCCAATCAAATAAACAAATAACCCTAACGTAATGGCTGCGGCTATTGGTGTGGCAACGGGGAAGGGCGTATCTGGTGTAAGTGTGATGAGTACAATTGATGAAAGTGCATAAGTACCAATCAACTCCGCAAAGAAAGGCCTATTTACAAAAATCTTCATAATAAATCCCTCAAAAAGTAACATGTGTAATTTGTCAATATTTAAGGGTGACTCAGTTCAGATGTAACGACTATTAAGTCACTCCGTATTTCTCTTGGTAAATATAATTATTCGAATGTGTAAATAATGTGGAAGAGAAGTATTAATAAGGAGTAGTTTGTATTTAATCAATAAGAGGATTTTATGTAAGCAATAAACTTTTAGGGAGCATAAAATACACGTATAATTATTATTTTTAATGATAGGGGTTTTTGTTAGTGAAATATTTTGCAGGGGTTCTGGTGGCCGCCATGAGCTCAGTTTTGCCTATATGCAGCAATGCTTTCGAAGTTACCAATACAATGTGCATACAGAAAGTGACGGATGGCCAAACGTTGGATGAAATAAAAAACCCATTCATTCACCAAATGGAATTCAAGTCACAGCTATGTAACAGCGGTAAACTATCACTGTCAGTATATGGAAATAACAACTATCAGCGTGTAATGCATTCATTCAATTCTAAAAAGCCAATGAGAATCACTTATATTTGTGCAACTAACGCATGTGAATCTTGTATTTTAGTTGAGATCGATAAGCTCCAGTGAATTGTTAATACTCTTCTCTGGAGCTTATTAATTACTTGCTCGTGGCGGCATCCACTAAATACATAATGGATTGATAAGTAATACCACTATGGTGGGACAACCCGATTTCACAAGTACGGCTATTACTGAACCCTTGTGTACAACCTTTGGGCACTTGTTGCTTTAAGCTTGAAAGGGCAGAGCGGTTTAATTCTGGGGTCATAAAGCCTTTATCTCCGGCCCATCCGCAGCAATATACATGTTCTGGAACGACCACTTCCTTGGCGCAAAGCTGTGCTAGGTTTACCATCTCGTCAGCCAGCCCCATCCTCTTTGAACTACACGTGACGTGCAGCATGACAGGCTCATCAATGGGCGTAACTTTTAACTTGCTTACCAAATGAGCACAGATAAATTGTGTTGGCTCGTAAATATCAAGTTGCTTTTTCAGGCGCTCCAAGACGGATTTCACACATGGGCTAGTGTCAAATAAAACAGGTAATCGACCTTGGTCAGACGCTTCCCATAGCCGTTTTTCAAGTTGCTGAAACTTGCTATCAGCGAGTTCATTCATTCCTTTGCTGTCGAAAGGCATACCACAACAAAGCTGTTGAACTTGTTCGGGAATAATAACCTCATACCCCGCCTTCTTAAGAACCGAAAGCGTCACCTGAGTGAGTGAACGTTGATCTTTGGCAGAGGTGGACTGGCCCAAACTTCTACTGACACAAGAGGGCATATAGACAACGGTGGGTTTATCAGAAAGCGCCTTCGAAGTGGGGCTAGATGGAAGTCGGTGCGAATTAGCGCGTGGGTATTCAGGCATCCAATAAGGGGTAGATCCTTTGGTTAGTTTTCTAACGCCGTTGACTGATGATTGCATCATACGGTCCCCGAACATTCTTCGTAACACCGAGTTGGATGAGAGGGCAAACTTTGTTGAAGCACTGACAAACCCGATATGATTTGCAGACCATTTTGCGATTGGAGTAAATTTACTGTATTTGTTGCTGCGAAGAGATTTGATTAGCTCTCCCGTATTGATGCCAACTGGGCACCGCTCAGCACATAAACCAGTTGCTGCACATGTATCTATGCCTAAGTATTCAAATGAATCTTGTAAACTCTGGTGTGGTAAGTTATCGGACTGTCGACGACGTAACTCACGATACAAGACGATACGTTGTCTCGGTGTCAAGCTAAGAGACTTAGATGGGCACACGGGCTCGCAAAACCCACATTCGATACACCTATCAACAATGGGATCTGCCTCGGGCATTTGTTTCAGATCTTCGACATGGGCATGTGGGTTCTCATTAATTATTACACCAGGGTTTATCAGTCCGTCTGGGTCGAAAATGGCTTTTACCTTCTTCATTAGCTCATAGCCATCTTTCCCCCATTCCAATTCGACATAGGGCGCCATATTTCTCCCTGTGCCGTGCTCGGCTTTGAGTGAACCTTGGTATTTTAACGAAACCAGTTGAGCAACGTCGTCCATAAACTGTCGATACCGTTCTACTTCACTTTCCTGCGCAAAACTTTGCGTGAAGATGAAGTGCAAATTGCCATCCAATGCATGGCCAAATATGATGGCTTCAGAGTAGTGGTACTTGTCAAACAGGGCTTGTAGATCGCGTACGCCATGGGCTAGGTGTTCAACTGGAAAAGCGACATCTTCAATAATGACCGTTGTCCCAACATCTCTAACAGCTCCAACTGCAGGGAATAGCCCTTTTCTCATCGCCCAAAGTGACGTGACCACTTTTGTATCAGTGGTAAACGGCACGGACTCTACGATTTCAAATCCCTCGAGTTTTGTTAATACTGCTTGAATATTGGTGTCAAGTTGGCGGCTGGACTCAGCGTGCGTTTCTATTAGTATCGTGCTGGCTTCTTGGTTGAGTGACTTGATAAAGCTGGGCATACCCTCTTTGTCTGCAATGGATTGTAGAGCTCGCCCATCCATTAGCTCCACAGCTGCGACTGGGCTTTGGGAGATTGCGCTCACCGCGAGGCTCGCTTGTTCAATATTTGCGAACACAAACAGAGAGGTGGCTTTATCGGTATGTTCGACAACGGTGTTATAGGTGATCTCTGCGATAAACCCAAGTGTGCCTTCAGAGCCAATCATTAAGTGTTCAATGATATCGGTTGGGTCTTGGTAATCGACTAACGAGTTAAGTGAATACCCTGTTGTATTTTTTAGGCGATACTTATGTAGAATTTTTTGTACAAGCGAATGATTGGCGTTGGTTTCTTGGTGAAGCTGATTGATGCCTTCGATAATATCGGGCCTGGCCACATGAAAGTTCGCGATACTTTGCTCACAAGACGTGTCGAGTAAAGTCCCATCGTTAAGAACAACCTTGATACTCTCGACGGTTTTGTATGTGTTTTGCGCCGTTCCGCAACACATACCACTGGAGTTATTGGCGGCTATGCCACCTATTTTGCAAGCGTTTATTGAAGCCGGGTCTGGACCTATTTTACGTTTATACGGTGCCAAGTATTTGTTGGCATCGGCACCGATGACCCCAGGTTGTAGGGTGATTTTTTCACCATTTTCAGATATTTTGTAGTCTCGCCAGTTATCGTCTAAAGTAATCAGCACTGAGTCGGATATGGCTTGACCAGACAAGCTGGTCCCAGCGGCTCTATATGTGAATGGTAGGTTGAGTTTTCGACACTGTTTTATCGAAAAAATCACCTCATCTAGTGAACTTAGCCTGAGCACTATCTTTGGTATCAGTCGATAGAAACTTGCATCGGTTCCATAGGCTAGCCTTTTTTCTTCTTGAGTCACTATCTGATTCGGTTGTAACTGACTAAGAAGATTTTTTTCTAAGGTTGTATATGGTTCATCGGGCTGGGGGTTTAACATGACTGCTCCATGCTATTCGCTTGTTTTTACTTTTTCGCCGAGCTTCAACATAATATGCTCGCCAATGGCTATCGATGATGTGGCTGCTGGTGAAGGAGCATTACAAACGTGTAAACTTCGGCGAGATTCAGCAAATAAAAAATCATGCACTAATGAGCCATCTGACATGACGGCTTGGGCGCGAACTCCGGCTGGATGTGGCTGTAGCTCGTCGAGGGAAATCGTGGGGCAGTACTTATGTACCAATTTTAAGTAGCCCTTCTTGCACCAAGAGTTCTTGTATTCTTTTAATCCGGTGACGAAATGTTTTAACGTTGCTCTCCAAAAACCGGAAAACGTCAGCATTTCCCATGCATCATAAACACTGAAGTTTTTATCCCCGTAACCCTCGCGTTTCCAGCCTTGCACGGCATTTGGGCCGACCGTGACACTACCGTCGATCATTTTAGTAATATGCACACCGAGAAACGGTAAATCTGGATCAGGGATGGGATAAATTAGATGGTTGACTAGGCTATTGTGATGCTCTGCCAGTTTAAAATATTCTCCTCGATAAGGAATGATTTGAAAGTCTATGTCGATATCGAGCATTTTTGCCACTCTATCTGACATCAACCCTGCACAGGTGATTAAAAATTGGCTGCGTATGGTTTTTGTATTTCCTTGCTCACTTGCTGCGATAGTTATCCAGTCTTCACATTCATTCAAGCTGGTGACTTCAGTATTGAGAAACACTTCACCACCCATTTCAATGAAGCTTTCTGCAAGCTTCTCACTCACCACTCGAAAGTCAACAATACTTGTCGCTTCAATATGGAGTGCACTTTCGCCTTGAATATTGGGCTCCAGAGCTTGTAACTCAAGCTTATCAATTTTGCTGACTTTGATACCGTTGTCCAAACATCTTTGATACAGCCTGTTCATTCTCTCTAATTCTATCTTATTCGTGGCAACCAAAAGCTTGCCGCAGTTTTTGATAGGGACCTGGTGTTGTGTACAAAACTGTTTCAGGAGCATGTTTCCACGCTTGCATAGGTCGGCTTTTAAGCTTCCAGGTGTGTAGTAAACTCCGGCATGTATCACACCACTATTGTGTCCAGTTTGATGGCTTGCTAAGGACGATTCTTTTTCAAGTAGTGCGATCCTTCTTTCTGGGTATTTTTGAATGAGCTGCCACGCGGTTGCAATGCCGACAATACCTCCACCAATCACAATAAAATCAAATTCTTCCGGTGCTTCTACAGGCATTGATGTCTCCCTTTAACTGTGATGTAACCACAGTGCATGAAAATATTTTCAAGTGCAACTGCAACGGTATGAATCGTACGATATTTGCCCACTTAGGCCCGATTTCGCGTCAAATCACTTAAAAGATTACAAATTACGTATACACTTGAAAAGTCGTAGGAAAATTATAAATGAATGGAGGTGGGAATGGCGATACAAAGATTGAGTTCAGAGCAACTCTATCATAGTGCAGAACTTGAAAAGTTGCCGTGTAAATCGACCAAGGAACTGGCTCCTATCGATGAGATTGTTGGACAGGAAAGAGCCCAGAAGGCAGTAGAGTTTGCCATGTCTATCAAGGAGAAAGGCTACAATATCTACGCGATAGGGCAAAATGGTCTAGGCAAGCGTACGATGATTCTACGTTACCTGAACCGACACAAGCACGACCATGACAATTTATACGATTGGTGTTACGTGGCGAATTTCAGTGATATGAGAACGCCGCGTGTATTGAAGCTTCCATGTGGTGTTGGTAGCCAACTTAAGCAAGACATAGAAAAATTGATGACCAAATTGGTGAACGCGATTCCTTTGGCCTTCGATAATGAAATGTACTACTCCCGTGCCGAGAAGCTAAAAAACCAATTGGCTAACAAGCAGCAAGCTGAGCTAGATCACATCAGTAAGGAAGCGAAAGAAAAAGGCATCAGTTTAACGTTGACCACTCAGGGTGATTACCAATTTGTCGCGATGAATGGTGAAGAACCGCATACCGAAGAGAGCTTTGATGTTCTGTCGAAGAAAGAACAGGAGTATTTTGGCGACACTATCGATGAGCTGGAAATTAATTTACGCGGTATGGTCCGCCAGTTAACGGAATGGGAAGAAGCCTACAGCGAAAAAATCAAGAAGCTCAATAATGAAGTAACACTTGATGTCATTACCCACTTTATCAAGCAGTTGAAATCGGACTACTCGTCTTATTCTGAAATCAAATCCTATTTAACCGAACTGCAAAAAGACATCGTAGATAATGCTGATATCTTCTTGGATGAAGGGACTGAACAAGGAGAAGTCGCTACAGCATCACTAGACAAAAAAGTACCACGTCGTTACAAAGTTAACGTACTGGTAAGCCGTGAAAATCAAGACCTACCTATAGTGGTTGAAAACAACCCAAATTATCACACTCTATTTGGTTCCATTGAGACCGCCACATATAAAGGTACGGTGTTTACGGATTTCTCATTAATCCGTCCAGGAAGTTTACACAAAGCCAACGGCGGTGTTTTACTTATGGACGCCATTAAAGTGCTGGAACAACCTTATGTATGGGATGGGTTAAAAAGGGCGTTACGCTCTCGCCAGTTGAGTTTTACCTCTCTAGAGAAAGAGCTTACTCTAACGGGCGCAGTGTCACTGGACCCAGAACACATACCATTAGATGTAAAGATTATCTTGTTTGGAGATTATCGAACCTACCAGCTACTTCAGCATTATGATTCTGAATTTAGCGAGCTATTTCGTGTTACCGCTGATTTCGAAGAAGACATGCCAAGAACGGCGGATTCAGAGTTGCATTATGCTCGGTTTATTTCCAGTATTGTTCATGATAACAACATGTTGCATTGCGATCGTAAGGCGATTGCACGCATAATCGAACACAGCTCTAGAATTGCGAGCGACCGAAATAAGCTTTCACTTCACTCGGCGCATATTTCGATCTTGTTACGTGAGTCAAACTACGTAGCACGCCAAGCCAACTCAAACATGATTCGCCTGAATCATGTACAAGAAGCGTTAAGCAATCAAGAAATGAGAGTAAGCCGCCTCCAGGATAATGTCATGGAGTCGTTTATAAATGGGACAACCTTGCTCCACACTGAAGGGTGGGCAGTAGGCCAGGTCAACGCTCTATCTGTGTTAAGTACCAGTGACCATATGTTTGGCTTGCCGAATCGCATCACGGCAACCACTTCTTATGGTGACGGCGAAGTCATAGACATTGAGCGTAGCGTAGATTTAGGCGGCAGCATTCACTCTAAAGGGGTGATGATACTCACGGCTTACTTATCTTCGGTATTTGGTAAAACGGCAAAAGTGCCACTTACTACTACGATCACGTTTGAGCAATCTTATGGTGGCGTTGATGGTGATAGTGCGAGTATGGCGGAGTTCTGTGCCGTCGTATCGGCCTTTTCCAAACAGCCAAATCGACAAGATATCGCCATCACCGGTTCGATGAACCAGTTTGGTGAGTCGCAACCCATTGGAGGGGTGAACGAGAAAATCGAAGGCTTTTATGATGTCTGTAAGATAAAAGGACGCACTCACGAACAAGGCGTCATTGTTCCTCGGTCAAATATGCATAACTTGATGTTGCGCTCTGATATCGTCAAAGCGGTAGAAAAAGGCGAATTCCATATTTGGGCCATTGATCATGTCACTGAGGCGATCGAGATATTTACCGGTTTGAAGGCTGGTGTGCCGAGCGAAGAGGGGACGTATCCGACGGATACCCTTTTTGGCATTGCCCAGGCCAAGTTGAACGCGTTGCGAAAATAATCCTGTGTTATTTTTTAGAAACAAGGGCCAGTTTATCTGGCTCTTTTCTTTCCTCGTCAAATAATATCGAAGCAATTTGACGAGCATTGGCGCTACTCAACATGAGTTCACTTTGTTGTTTTAGAGTCTCTATATCAATAGACTTTTCGAATAACACGCACTTTAGTTCACTTAAATAGTTCGCTTCCTGAACCACGACACCAAGAGGTGTACTTTTTGATGACTGGGAGGTTTGAAAAGCCAGTGCGACGAGTACGGTTTCAGGTAATTTCCAGAAGCGAGCAATGGAAAGGGTGACTATAGTGTCATATTTGTGAATGAGCTTTTTAAATTCACTTGAATTGTGGCTGGCATTAGGGTCGACATGACGGAAAGCTTCAAGCATGAGTTGGAAGATGACCATTCTCCCCAAATTTCGAATTAAACCGATGAAGTAAGCGATAGCTTCTTCATGCTCTAAATCCGTATCTTTGACCAATTGTTTAGAAAATTCGGCAGTCTGGAGGCTGTGTTTCCAGATATTTTCTCCCAAATGACGCCAGTAAAGGTTAAATGAAGGGGTAAAGTTTTGAATATAGGCGTTAATAACACCTTCGATAAGCCCCTGAGCTCCGATATTCATAAAGGCCTTTTTGAGATCCGCGACCTGCCTATCGCTGCGACTGTAGCGTGAGCTGTTTGCTAGCTTAATCACATCCGCGGCCATGCAAGGCTCAGACTCGATGACTTCAAGCAAAGCATCAATGTTAAACTCTTCATTCTGAAGTTCAGTAATCAGAGTTGTCACTGATGCGGGCATTACGGGCAACTCATTGAGAATGGTTTCTGGTGAAACCAAAATTCGCTCAAGTAGGCCAGAAATATAGTCACTGAATGGATCGGTATCGGAATCAAGTGACGACTCACCAAATAGGTGATCAAGGAAGGCCGTATCATGCGCGTTCATGACAATATCGTCTAAGGGCGATATTGATTGCCGCTGAAATTGAGTTGGCGCGATATTGTGGAACTGTTTTTTTTCTGAATCTGAGGAAGCGTTAAATAAAGCGTCCAAGACTTTTTTAAACATTTACTCGCCTTTACATGCTGATGATCACAATTATCTTGAATTGATCCCGAGAGGTTTAACTGCTACTGCAGTGGTCTTAGCATCTTTTTCACTTCTGATTACTATAGAAGCAAAGTCAGGTAAGCGAAAGAATTCGATATCGCCTTACAAACAAGTTTAGGGTTTGCTCCCACTCTTTGTCGTTCAAATAACAACGCGATTGCTCGGCTGGCTTCTAGAGACAGTGGTATGTTGACAATTCATACTTTCCCCTGATGGTCACCTATACTAGTTACAGTGATGGGATTGTTGGTGTTTTTGCAAGGGATAGCAAATGGGTGTCGTTAATCAATATGTAGCCAAAATGCCAATGTGGCTGGCTATCGTCATGGCTTTAGTCAGCTTCCCAGCCCTATCGAATCAAGTTGACGCCGACCAACAAACTGCCTCTCCTCATGTGGTCTTCATTAACCCAGGTTCAAAGGAGGATCCATTCTATCGATTGGTCGATCGATTTATGCGAGCATCCGCTGAAGACTTGGGTATTCACTTAGAAGTTATTTATGGTTCAAGGAATCATATTTTAAGTAAGAACGAAGCGTTAAAAGTCCTGCTTCGAGATAAGCTCCCTGACTATATATTTTTGATTAATATTAAAAAGAACATGTTGGATGTGATTCCTAGAGCGAACCAACAAGGTGTAAAAGTGTTTATGTTTAATGGTGGTTTGCTCGCTGAGGATAGGGAAAAATATGGCTTTCCCGAGAGTAAATACCCTAACTGGATCGCCGAATATGTGCCAGATGAAATACAAGCAGGCTATATACTTGCTAAGAACCTTATCGATAAAGCGCTTGCGGAAGGGTTAACTGATAAAGATGGCACGCTTTATATCGCAGGCATTGGGGGCACGAGAAAAACCACATCTGAGCTTCGAATTGAAGGCCTTCGCCGCGCTGTGTCGGAATACCCAAATGTAAAAATAGTCAAACTTGCTTACGGCTATTGGGAGAAAGATAAAGCGAAGTTTATTGCTGAGCAAGTGCTCAAACAAACGCCTAAACTCAGTGTAATTTGGAATGCCAGTGACGGGATGGCCTTAGGGGCTGCAGAAGCCATTGTTGGTATGGGGAAAGTGCCGAATAAAGATGTGTTAGTGGGGGGTATCGACTGGGCAGCTGTGGCTGTTGATGAGGTTAATAAAGGAACTCTTTCATCTACGGTTGGTGGTCATTTTATGGATGGTGGCTGGGGGATTGTCATGGTTCATGATTACCACCGAGGGTACCCCATCCAAAACGTATTGGGTCAATCGAAATTTTCAATGCTAACTGATGACAATGTGGCTGAGTACATCAAGTATTTTGGTAAGGGCGATTTCAGCGGCATCGATTTTAAACGGTTCTCAAAAGCGCATAATCCAGAGTTACGGATCTACGACTTTTCTTTAAAAAATATACTGAATCAACTTAATTCTGCCCAATAGTGGTGTTTTCTTTACACTATATACCCGAGTTACCTCAAGATGTGAGTTTCAGCGAGATAGATAAGGCTTCAATGCTAGGCAGGGGTGCGAGGCATAGTCATTCTACGTCGAGCATCCCTAACAACGCAGTGAAGCCTTATCTACTCGCCCTTTGGGAGCGATGTGAGTGGCCCACTTTCGCGTCAAAGGCCTTTGAAATGGATGGCCATTCCTGCAGACCTTTTCCTTAAATTGGGCCACTCACATCGCTCTGAATCCTGCATCTTGAGATAACTTGGGTATATACATAGATATTTGGTTGACAAAACCTCAATTTATCTCGACTATCACACCTTGTTTAATATACCCGAACCACTTCAAGCAATTCGAGCCTATTTCTATTAGGTGCTTGAGTCTCGTTGTAATACGCTATTAAATGTAGGTCACCCATGAATACAGTACGCTTTGGCAACATATTAGCTGCTCTTTCATTTGTTGCGTGGGGATTAACCCCACTGTACTACCAATTCTTACCCAACGCTTCAACTGAAGAAATGTTGGCCGTTAGGATTATTGCCTCAGTCCCTTTGTTGGCACTACTAACGCTGCTACTTCGTGGTAGTTGGCCGAATATCAAACAAATTATCGCTGATAAGAGATCGTTGTGGTATGCCTTTTTAGCGAGTCTGATTTACTGTGTCTCTTGGTATACCTTTACTTGGGCAATTACCAATGAACATGTTTTGCAGGCAAGTTTGGCCTTTTTCATTAGCCCAATAACTATGGTGGCCTTAGGTTATTTTGCTTATCGCGAGCCTATTTCCCTTGGTAAGTTTTTGGCGGTTGCCTTTGCTATCGTAGGCGTCATGTATCAACTCGTCTTGTTCGGTCATGTGCCTTATCTGGCATTAAGCATGGCAGTTTGTTTCACTATCTATAGTTGGTTCAAAAAGAAAATATCCTACAGTTGGGAAACAAGCTTGTTTGTCGAAGCGTTGACCTTAGTGCCGTTCGCATTGTTGTTTTTGCTGTATAAACAGCACAATACTGGTTTGGAATTCACAGAATCAGGCTGGGGAACTGCTATGCTGTATCTGGGCGCAGCGCCAGTGACTATTTTGCCGTTAGCTTTGTATTCGATGTCTATGAGGATGACGGATATGTCCAATATTGGCCTCATGCAATACATTGAACCTTCGTTGCAGTTTTTACTTGCTGTTATCGTTTTTGGAGAAGCGTTTGATTATGTAAAAGCGGTCAGCTTTGGATTCATTTGGATAGGTTTATTATTTATCATTGTGGAACCACTTATAAAAAAGCGGTTATCGTACATGAGGTAAACTGGTTTTTCAGGATATAGAATGGCGCTCTGCTAAAAAGTTAAGGAATTAACAATTAATAATTGAGACTTTTTCAGACTTCGGTGTCTAAACAGACTCAGGAGCTGGGTATAGTAAATAAGGAATAGTGGGAGGCTGAGGTATGAACGAAAATTTTAAAATAATAGTGTTAGTATCGGTGCTTATGGTTGCATTAGCAGGGTGTCACTTACCACCAAATCATGGGCCGAAGCCTCATAGGCTAGCCAGTACCACCCCAGTTGTGCACTCTGAATTGCCTTAACAAATGTTCGCACATAAACAAAAAGTCCATAATGAATCTCTTTCATTATGGACTTTTTGTATAGTGACTCAGCTACAGCTAATCAGCCTTCAGTCGTACATTGCGCTTGAGCAATTTTGAGGATCTCCAGCACTTTCAATATTTGGATACTGGTCTTGTTTCTTGGCTTAAACTTCAAAATTAATCGTCCTACAAAGGCTAGTTTCTGAAGTCTGTTACCCATAGAGATAAGTGCTTGCCAGTCTTGATCATCCACTTTCCCTTTCCAAAGGAACAAGGCACTGATTATGGCACTTTGCGATATTGATTCGATTCGGTGCAGATCCATCAGCAACAAGAAGATATCGCGTGCTTTCAATTTAGAGTTTGCCTTTAATGTGGCTTCCTCAAAATCGATGAGCTGAACTTCGTTTTCATCGTTTACGAGAATATCTCGTAATGCAGGTCTACCGTGTGCAATATTATTGGTGTGTAATACTGAGAATATTAGTAGCAACTGCTCAATCAACTGTTCATTAATTAAACTAGGATCAACCTGTTCAAATGGAGTCCCCGCATCTAGGGTAATGAAGTAGTCGTCATTTTCATCAATAATATTTGGAACAGGAAAACCTTTCTCTTTAAGGTGAGAAATAATGAGTTTTTCATGCTCAAATCTATCTTCTGGAGTGAGCAGCGCATTGGTCTTTAAAAAAGACAGCGATTCTACTTTCGCTATTAGAGATGAAATGTATCGCACGAAATTCGACTTATTTTCGCCACACACTTTAACCCAGTAAGTTGTATTATCCTTAATAAGCTTGTAAACACCGGCGGTGTTATTGAGCGCAATTTCGTCCGCTGACTCCTTTAACGTGTTTATATCTGACATATTCTTATTTTCTTCTGATGCCCATATGCTCTGAACGTGGAAAAGCACACAGCAATAAATACTTTACGAACCAATTGGTTAGCATTTTGGCGAATACGTTGACGCAGCTGTCTATTTGGTCCAGTTAACGCTATATCGATAGTGTCATTAATGTGTCAAAAATAAGCGATACTATACTCGTCAGTCGAAGCTGATTCATTACTTACTAATATGAATCCTGTCACTGATATTTTATTTTGGACACTGTTCAATACAGCCTATTTGCAACGAATCCTACCGATTTTGATGTCTTCAGTCAATGGAGAATCGTCTATTAATCTGAGACTTTACTTTTGTGAACTAATTGTTAATTAAACGTATATTGTGGCGTTGTTGAATAAAGTGAACAGATTTAGCCTTAATTTCGAATAATACCCTACCATTAGTGCATATTTACCCTGTTCATCGACACGACTAAATATCGTCTATGCTAATTGAGAGAGCAAAGGTAAGGAGAACGTCGATATGTTTGTGAGTAGCATGAGTAAGGTGATACTGGGGACCATCATCATTTCAAGTTGCTTATTGAGTTCTGCTAATGCCCTAACCATTTCCACTCTTGAACTTCCACCGTTTTCAATGAGATTGCCCAATGGTGACATTGGAGGTCCGGTGATTGAAATTGTTCGAGATATTTGTGAAGAAATGGATGAAAAATGCCAGTTTGATTTGCTACCGAACAAACGGCTTAAGCACCTAGTCCGCACTGGTGAAGTCGATGGCGGATTTCCATATGGTTGGAACGAAGCACGGGCAGAGTATTTGTATTATTCGGTTCCCTTACTGGAAACTGAGTATGGGTTATTTATTTCGGGTGATAATGATAAGGCGATTAATGGTCCTGCCGATCTTCAAGGCCTGACTTTAGGTGTTTTCGGTCCCAAAACCAATATGTACCATCGTTTAGATGAAGTGAGAACACAAATGGTTCGAGATGGCTTAACGCCATTCGATATTCATGCGAGCAAAGATTTGACCGGAGAGCTGGTTAAAATGCTAGAGCTACATCGAATCGATGGTTATTACGTCAACAAAGCGGTCGGCTACTTTCGTGCTAATCGGTTTGAGGCGCAAAAGCTAAAGTATGCTTGGAAGCATATGGAAATTCACTATTTTGTCGTGTTTCCCAAAGCCACTACAGACGTAGAGGTGGTGAGGAAGTTTAACCAAGCGGCGCTTAGAGTGATCACAAAAGATGGCTATTTAGAGAAAAAATTGTTTCCACTCAATATTTCTCCCCCTCCGTTGACGGACGAAATATTCACGAAATACGATGTTATCAAGTAGTGATGAGCGAGCGATGAGCAACCTAGAATGGTCAGTTTCTCATCACTGCGCTGTGTTGACGCTTTTCTAGCGCTCTGTTGGCTTGGACTACTTTTTGAAAACCAGCACGAAGTTTAATGGCACCTGATTTGAAATCTTAATGCCACCCACAGCATTGGATAACTTTGCTAGGTTTTCAGCAGGAATACCAAAACTTGCAGCGTTTATGATGACTGGTGAATAGGAGCTTGCCATCACATAGTCATCACCATCAACGATCACCACTGGAAAATCTATTGGAAGCGTTTTGCCGAACCATGTCACCTTGGCTGGGACACTAAGTTGTTTTGGCGATTTAGTCAGATTGATGTTTCCGGCTATTTGCACGCTTGGATACTTGGCTGTTTCAAAAAACATCTCTTTGAGGCGAGTATCTCTAATTGGAACCCCAGTTTGTACGCTATTTAGGTCAACAGTGATTTGAAATGTGCCTTTATCATCAAGTGTACCCGCTAGTTGGTTAATCGTTGCAGATTCGACGATGTACTGCTTTTTTATTGTCGCAAAATTTATTGATGAGAGCTTCGGGTCCAACTGATACTTATCACTGGAAAAAGAGCTAGTAGAAACGAGCGCCGCAGCAAGGCCTATGAATGAAAGCAACTTCTTCATCGTGTAATCTCCCTATTGAGGTAACTTGGTTATATTACGTAATCCTTTAAGTCCTGGTACGTTAACAATATTTTAAACTATCGTTTGTGTAACTTTTCACAATATTTAAACCCAATGCCTATTCATAAATTAAATGATTTACGGGCATCGTTTAATTATTCTTATTAACACCATGTTGTTAGGTTGTTATCTTTTTTCTTGCGGCAAGAATAGGTCATACGGAGATGATTATGCTAAAGAAAATATCAATACTAACCATGGCGGTAATGGGTATATTGTCTACCCAAGTCTATGCGTCCAATAACCCAGAAAGTGCCAAAAATATCGCTGATTGGAGAAAAACGGGAACACCTGAAGAACAGCTAAAGGCGTTGGTGAAAGTGACCCCGGGTACGCATCACTGGATGCCAGAGATTGCTTATCGATACCAAAGCTTTTATTGGGCAGCCAAACAAGAAAAATGGGATTTTGCCAAATACCAAATAGAGTCAATGGAGAAAATGATGAGCAGGGTTGGAAATGCAAGGCCAAAGAGAGAGCCCACCGCTCAAAAATTTAGTCAGGCCGTTTTTCCTGTGGCGTATAGGGCAATAGAATCTAAACAATGGGCGAAAGTGCAACAAGCCACCTCGATAATGGCTGGCCAGTGTAACGCTTGCCACGCGGTTAACAACTACCCATACATAGTAATTCCCCCCGTTCCGACAAAACCAAACAGTGTGGTCCTAGGTTACCCAGAATAAACTAACCAGCTTCATTCTCAGTCAATGTGCACCAAAATGGTGCTGCACCATGAGAGCGACGATGCTTGTTTAGCTTAAGTAATGGATTAAATATCATTAATAATCATAATGATGAGTGTTTTTCTTAGCATAAATCTTGGAGCGGCTTTTGGTTTGGCTCGCTAATTGCTCTCAACTCCCTGTCAAACAGTATGTATAAAATAGTCTACTGATTCACGGAAGTTACCGAACCAATTCGGTTATTGTTTACAACTGAGCGACATATATAAAACACAACATAAACATACTAGGACATACGGACATAGTTTGCTCTGAATGAGCAAACGTGAATGTGCAAAATTACACATGCAAGGACGCAGTACTCATATATGGGAGTTAGAGCATGTACAAGAAAAAGATCGCATCATGTATATTATTGGGTGCAGGTGCTGTCGTAGCGTCAACATCATCTTGGGCGGCAGAAGTGCCAGCGGGAACCAAGCTTGCTAAAGTTCAAGAGCTAGTGCGTGGCAATCGTGCAGAGCCCGCTACGCTTGACCCGGATTTGATCGAAGGCATACCGGGAGCCAATGTGGCCAATGATCTTTTTGAAGGGCTGGTCACGTTAGATGCCAACGGCAATACCATACCTGGCGTTGCATCGAGTTGGGAAACAAAAGACAACAAAACCTATATATTCCATTTAAGAAAAAATGCAAAGTGGTCCAATGGTAAACCTGTAACGGCTCAGGATTTTGTTTTTTCGCTACGGCGAGCCGTGGATCCTGCAACAGCCTCACCGTATTCTTGGTATCTGGAAGAAAGCAACATCGCCAATGCTTCCGAAATTATTGATGGGAAAAAAGATAAAGATACATTAGGCGTGAAAGCCTTAAACGCTCATACTCTCGAAATTACTCTGGCTTCACCACTACCTTACTTTGTCAAAATGTTGGTGAACAGTGTCATGATGCCGGTTTATCCTCCTGCTATAAAGAAATGGGGTGATAAATGGACGCAACCAAGCCATATGGTGTCAAATGGGGCTTACGAACTAGAGAAACGAGTAGTTGGTGGGCGCATAGTATTGAAGCGCAACCCGTATTACTGGAATAACAAGAACACTGTCATCAACAAGGTCACCTATGTGTCTGACACGGAACAAACGTCGGCCATGAATCGCTTTTTGGCGGGCGAAGAACAAATGACGTATTCCATGCCTATTGATCAGTTTAAGCGATTGCAAAAAGAACACCCTCAAGACGTTAAAACAACAGGAAGCTTAGCCGTTTATTATTACGGGTTAAATAACACCAAAAAGCCTTTTAATGATGTGCGAGTTCGTAAGGCAATCTCATATGCTATAGATCGTGATATCATTACCAAAAGCATCTTAGGGCAAGGGCAGATACCTGCTTACAACTTAACGCCTGACATAGTCGCAGGGTTTACACCAATTACCCCAAATTGGGAGAAAATGAGCCAAGAAGAGAGGGTAGAAAAAGCGAAAGCGTTTTTGAAAGCCGCAGGTTATGACAAGGCTCATCCTCTATCTTTCTCTTTGTTATACAATACATCTGGCAACAATAAGAAGATAGCCACGGCCATTCAAGCGATGCTGAAACAAGAGCTCGATGTTCATGTCACTTTAGTGAATCAGGAATGGAAGACCTATCTGCAAACGTTAAGCCAAGGGGACTTTATCGCTGCTCGTCAATCATGGTTTGGGGATTATAACGAACCTTCTACGTTCTTAAACTTGATGACGACAAGTAACGCCGAAAACGATTCTAAGTATCATAACAGCCAGTATGATGCATTAATATCGAAAGCTATGACGGTCACCAATGACGCAGAACGCAATAAACTTTACCACCAAGCTGAACAGCTTTTAGCTCGTGACATGCCGGTAGCACCGATATATCAATATGTCACAGCACGTTTGGTGTCTCCTTCGATTGGTGGCTACCCAATGCACAATGCCCAAGACTATATATACACCAAGAACCTGTATATAAAAGCTAAGCAATCAAGTTGATTTGACTTCTTGTTTAGTATCGGAAAAGTCACCTCCACATAAGAGGTGACTATATTTGAGGTTAGTCAATAGTTTTGGACTCAAAATAGGCTTGTTTAACAGCCATGATTTTTTGATAGCTTTCCTCGATCTGTTTTCGTGCCGTTGGAGATGATTTCGCCAGTTCATAAATGGCATTAAATGCGATTTTTGCATCGGCATAAGGGCTGTGGCCTTGTGCGCCCCCAATCAAAATAATATTGTTCCCGGCAAGAACTGCTTTTTGTATCGCAGTTTTAATCTCATATTTATTGGTGATCGCTTTAGCGTCCATATTATCGGTGATAATCAGCCCTTTGAAGTGTAGTTGTTCTCTCAGTAATCCGGTCACAATTGGATAAGATAGGCTGGCAAGTTGACCTGTATTGTCGAGCTTCCTATTCACAAGATGGGTAACCATAACAAATTGGCATGGGTGTGGGGTTGAGAGCAAATCTTTGTATGGAATTAGCTCTTTTTTTGACCAGGTTTTGGTGACATCTACCGAGTTGAAATCGGTGTTACTTGAAGCGCTACCTAAGCCTGGGAAGTGCTTTAACGTACACATAATTCCAGCGTGATGATACCCAGTAATCGCCGCTTGAGCCATGGTTACCACTCGTGGTACTTCTTTACCGAAGCTACGTTGGAGTTTTCCAATCGCTGGATTATTAGGGTTGATATTCAAGTCGACGACAGGAGCAAAGTCGAGGTTGATACCAGACGTTTTGAGAAGCTTCCCTTGTGTGTAAGCTTGGTATTTTGTGAGAGGAGGGAAGTTGGTGGTTCCTAGCTGTTGTTCGCTGAAATTTGAGAAAAATCGAAATCCTTTCTTCGCTTTTAGGTTAGAGATAAGGCCACCTTCTTGATCGGTTGCGATAAATAATGGTGGGAGTTGATTCTGCTTCGCCTGTTGCTGTAAATCATGAGTCAGCGTGCGAAGTTGGCTGGGGCTGGCGATGTTTCTTGTTTTACCATCTTGGTGATCAAATAGAATGACGCCACCGTAGCCGTATTTTGGCATCTCTTCAACTATAGGAGAGTGGCTATTGATGGATATTCCATCGAAGCCTACCATCAACATTTGCCCAATCTGAGTTTTTAACGATGGTGTAGAAGACGCTAAGCTGGGTGCGCTGATGGAAAAAAGCGCGCTGAATAAAAGTGAAACTTTTAGTGTAGTGAAGCTGAGTTTGGGTGTTGAATGCCCCATTGAAAATACCTCTTACTCTCGCAAAGAAAGAAACCATGAAAAAGACAGCACAAGTTATATTGGTTCTAAGTAAGAGAAATGTCAGCAATTTAGCCGATGTGGGAAAATCGCTGACAAGGGGTGCTTTTTTGACTATAGATATTGATTAAGCTTTTGAATCAATTGCTCAACATCTTGTTTGCTAATATCTCGGTGTGTAACCAGGCGTAGTGGGTTACTTGGCGTGATGGTGATCCCATCTCCCGCTAGATTGTCGGCGATGGCTTTAATGTTGACGCTGTCGTCTAATTTCGCAAACACGATGTTCGTCTGAACAAGATCAGCTTTAATATTGAAGCCGGGCAGGGTAGCCAAACCTTGAGCTAACAGTTTTGCATTTTGGTGATCGACACTTAATTGTTGAACATGTTCGGTTAACGCGATTTTACCTGCTGCGGCGAGTAAGCCAGCTTGGCGCATGCCACCACCAACCATTTTACGCAGCCTTCTCGCTTTACTAATCAACTCTTTTGAGCCAAGGAGTAGTGAACCAATAGGAGCACCTAACCCTTTTGAAAGGCAGATAGTCATGGAGTCAAAATATTTAGCAATCTCGGTAACGTCTACATCAAGTGCAACCGCTGCGTTATAAACTCTAGCGCCGTCAAGGTGCATGGATAGCCCATATTCGTTGACAAACTCGCGAGCGCGCTGCAAGTATGACAGCGGTAGAACTTTACCATTTATCGTATTTTCTAAACTCAGTAGTTTTGTGCGAGCAAAATGGCTGTCGTCAGGTTTAACCGCCGCTTTCAACTTTTCGATATCTAAGGTCCCATCTGGGTTATTTTCAATCGGTTGCGGTTGAATGGAGCCCAATACGGCCGCGCCGCCCGCCTCGTACAAATAATTGTGCGCTTGTTGACCACAAAGGTATTCATCGCCACGTTCACAGTGAGACATAAGGCCGAGCAAGTTGGCTTGGGTACCTGAGGTTGTAAAGAGTGCAGCTTCAAAACCATGCCTTTGTGCTGCCCATTGCTCTAGTTCATTAACGGTAGGATCGTCTCCATAGACATCATCCCCAACGGTTGCATTTGCTATGGCATTTCTCATGGCTTGGGTAGGTTGGGTAACGGTGTCTGATCTAAAGTCCATCATATTCTCCTCATAGGTAGCCTAATAGCTTGGCTTTGCTGATACACGCTATGGTTTTTGCGTCCGTAATTTTATCTTCAATGACACATTGTTCAATTTCATCAAGTGACATTGTCACGACCTCGATAACTTCATCGTCGTCGCAGTTTAATTCTGAAGAGTGGGTTAACTCTGTTGCCACAAACAAGTGTTGAATTTCATCACAAAAGCCAGCCATGGGTGTCACTTGGCCAATCGCCACTAGATTTGATGCTGTGAAGCCCGTTTCTTCTTTGAGCTCTCGCATTGCACATTCTGTGGTTGTTTCGTTTTCTTCCAATGTTCCAGCAGGCAGTTCTAACAACCATTTGCGTAGCGAAGGGCGAAATTGACGCACCAAAACGATATCACCTGAATTTGTAATGGGAAGAATAACGGCGGCTCCTGGGTGGACAATTGTTGTGTGCTCGATAGTTTTGTTATTGGGGAGAATAATTTGATTTTCAACTAGAGAGATGCGCTTCCATGTATGGATTAGTTTGTTCATGGCGATTCTTTGTTATTTGTGTTGTTGAGCTACCTTAACGGCTATGACTTTTGATTGAAAGCTGTAAAATAACCACGGGGGCCTGTTTACCTTTACCAATCGTAAACGGGCCCTTATTCATGGATGGACTGGCATGCATACGGTAACGCGTGTTGGCCTAGCTGTTATACTTGTAACAATGTGGTAACAAATGTATATGTTGAAAACAAGAACACAAGGTTTTCTATTTCAAGGAGAGCAGAGATGATCAACCCTTCCAAAGCTTCCCATTCTCAGCAAGCTTTGCTCTCTGAAAGGATCAACAAATTATCCGTCGCTCTGTCCGATGGTGTGTATGAAAGAGAAAATACGATTAAATTGTGTTTACTTGCTGCACTTTCTGGTGAAAGTGTATTTCTTCTTGGTCCTCCGGGAATCGCCAAAAGTTTAATCGCCAAGCGCTTGATTCAAGCTTTTGATAATTCAAGCTATTTTGAATATCTGATGACGAGATTTTCAACCCCTGAAGAGGTGTTTGGCCCCCTTAGTATTCAGGAGTTAAAAGACAATGGTCGTTATCTACGTTTGACGGAAGGGTATTTGCCGACAGCTCAAGTGGTTTTTCTCGATGAAATCTGGAAGGCGGGGCCAGCCATTTTGAATACATTGCTAACCGTGGTAAACGAAAAAACGTTTAAAAATGGGAGTGATGTGGAGAAAGTTCCGATGCGGCTATTGGTCTCTGCATCGAATGAACTGCCCGATGAAGATAGCGGTTTAGAGGCACTGTATGATCGAATGTTAGTACGTGTTTTTGTTAATCGTATCCAAAACAAACAGAATTTTAAATCAATGCTTACGGTCGGTACGCCGCAAGAGGCGGATATACCACAAGGGTTGGCCATAACTGATGCGGAATATCATAAGTGGCAAAAAGAGCTAGAAGAGCTCCCACTTAGTGATGATATTTTTGAAAAGCTTTACCAACTCAAATCATTACTCGAAGAAAAATCAGATGAGCAGTTTTCCAATGACGAGCTTTATGTATCGGATAGACGTTGGAAGAAAGCGACGAAATTACTTAAAGCAAGTGCGTATTTTAATGGTCGAGACAGCATCAATCCACTCGACTTGTTGCTGCTAGAAGATTGCCTTTGGAACAGTCCTGATTCTCGTGATGTAGTGAGAAATGTTATTCGTGAGTTCGCGCTAAAACACGCATTCAATCAGCAAGCGGTAGAAATTAGCCTTTCGCAAAGTGGGGAAGAGCTAGATGACGTTCAGTGTCAACTTGAAGAACAGTATGGCATGTTGCTGACTATGGAATCTATCTCAGGGATCAGAAAGAAACAGATTTACTCCTTTAACTTAGCGGACGCAAAATTCTACAAGGTAGGTAATGCATCGAATCTCATTAAGCTAGTTGTACTGCAAAGCAACATGTCGGTCTCTGAAAAAGAGAAAGGAGATAGCCGCTGGGTTTATGTGGCGAAATCTGATTTAGACAAAGTCATTAAAGAGGGGCAGGGTGAGGCTTATGGTTACGTTAACCACAATGCTAACCTAACTCGTTTAAAGTTTGACAGAGATTCTGAGGATCGCTTGGTTATCAAAGATATTGCCAATCGTTCGATTCTTGTAGGGATTGTGACGAACGAAGGGTTGGATAAAACCTTACATGGCGAATGGCTAACAAAAGCAGAAATGGCAATGACTCAGCTCAATGTTGCAGAAGAACAGCTACGAGATGCGCGGCTTAAATTTCATGGCGCGTTGCCCCATAGTTTTATTGAACCGAGTTATCTCACCTTGATGGAAGCAAGTCTGCAAGGGCTTCAGCAACAATTGGAATCAATTAAAGGGACATCAGATAAAACCATCTTCCGCATTAAGAACCTTGATAACTACTTTTCTTAGGTGACGAAATGCTAGGCGTTGATGGATTAAACTTAATTATTTCAATCGCAGACTCGGGAATCATTGATGCAGCGGTGCATGATTTAATGGGCCGCTCCCAAGTGATGATGATGAGTGAAAATCGGGGAGTTCGTTCTTCAGTTAAGACACATTTAAGACGATGGCGAATCGGAGTGAAATCGCGTGTCACCAAGGTATGTGAAACTGAGCGCTTTCAAAAAGAGCTGGCGCTTTATCAAGAGGTCATCCACTGGGATGAAGCGAAGTTCTTCGAAAGCATTCATGAAGTTGTGCAGAAGTTGGAGTGGCACTCGGCATTTTACATGCAAGCGAGGCGGCTGCTAGAAAAAAACAAAGGGGTGAATAACCCTATGTTCCCGCATTATTTTTGTGATCAGTGGTATCAAACCCTGTCTGAGGCCGTCAGAAAGGCTCAAGTCACCGAATTAGAAGCCAGCAAGGAAAAAGTGCTCAAAGATTTATATCAACGCATGGAAACCATGAAGAGCATGGATAAGGTTTCCGAGTCGGGAGATGAAAAAAGCATTGGTCGCTTGTGGGATATGGCATCTGCCAAATTGAGTAAAACCGATATTAAAGTGATGAAACGTCACGCCGAGTTTTTGAAGAAACATCAAGCTTTGCAAGAGATCGCTGAAAAGCTAGGCCGCATGGCAAGTCAAGTCGAGGATCCAGATTTAAACCTCACCCCCATCGAAGAGCTTAAAATGGTTGAGGAGAAATCTGATGAAGCGACAGATGATATTGTTGGGATTCATCCGAGCGATGATCTGAATCGCTTGCTCCCGAACGAAACCATGTTTTTGGCTTATCCAGAGTTGGAAGTCATTTTTTATAAGCATTTGGCAGACAAGCGCTTGATGAACTACCGAATGGAAGGGAAATCTCGGACGTTACGCAAAGTGAAATCAAGCAAACCGAGTCATCAAAAAGTGGAAATCGATAAAGGGCCATTTATTGTTTGTGTTGACGCATCGGGATCGATGAGTGGGTTTCCTGAGCAATGTGCTAAAGCCATTGCCTACGCACTCATGCAAATTGCGTTAGCAGACGATAGGGATTGCTACGTCGTGCTGTTTTCAACTGAACTCATCACCTATGAATTAACCAAGCAAGATGGTTTGAGAGAAGCTGGAGACTTTTTAACCTATAGCTTTCATGGTGGTACAGACTTAGAGCCGGTGATGATTAAATCTGTGGAGCTTATGTACTCTTCACGATATAAAAACGCTGACTTAGTCGTGGTTTCTGACTTCATCGCGCCAAAACAACCCAAAGAAATCGTGCAACAAGTCGAGCTGCTAAAGAGAAAGAGCAATCGCTTTCATGCCGTTTGCTTGTCTAAGTATGGTAATCCGGAGCTTATTTCTATGTTTGACCACTGCTGGTCCTATCATCCGACGCTTGTTGGAAGGCTAGTCAAAACGTGGTGAGATAGTTAAATTCGACTATAGAACGATCATATTGCTTTAATTGTCAGCAAACGAAAGCAAATTTCATATTTTTATTTGACACCTGGCCGCGAATCATTAAAGTATGCACCGCACACGGGGGCTGGCTAGCTAACGTGTTGAAAGCAAAGGCGCGTTGGCAGAGTGGCTATGCAGCGGATTGCAAATCCGTGGACCTCGGTTCGACTCCGGGACGCGCCTCCATAATTTGAGATATCGGCTAACGATATCAGATGGTGTCTGACTTAACTGTTCACAGCATCGCAAAGAATTTTGCGTGCCCTGGTGGTGGAATTGGTAGACACAAGGGATTTAAAATCCCTCGGCGTTCGCGCTGTGCCGGTTCAAGTCCGGCCCGGGGCACCATCTTACATAAAAGCATATAGCTTGGCGCGTTGGCAGAGTGGCTATGCAGCGGATTGCAAATCCGTGGACCTCGGTTCGACTCCGGGACGCGCCTCCACAATTTGAGATATCGACTAACGATATCAGATGGTGTCTGACTTAATTGTTCACAGCATCGCAAAGAATTTTGCGTGCCCTGGTGGTGGAATTGGTAGACACAAGGGATTTAAAATCCCTCGGCGTTCGCGCTGTGCCGGTTCAAGTCCGGCCCGGGGCACCATCTCTTCTCAACTAATTTCCCCCGATTGCATTCTCTTCTTGGTTTATCTTCGCTAACGCACCAAGCAGTTTTTCTTTATTAATGGGTTTGAGAATGACGTCTGTAGCCCCACATTCTAAAAATTCCTGATTCGCTTGAATGGTTGCATCTGCAGTACAAGCAATGATATTCGCGGTTGGTGCAATGTGGCTTTTAATAATCTTAGTCGCTTCGACACCCGTCATGACGGGCATGTGGTTGTCCATGAGTATGGCGTAGTAGGTGTGCTGTTTGACAAGGTTGACCGCTTCCTCACCATTTTTTGCGATATCAAAATGTTCAAAACCCATCGACTCCAATAATTTCGTGAGAACAATGACATTAACATTATTGTCATCAGCGACTAATATGCGTTTGTTGGCGGCTGGCGTTTTTGGAGCCCTGTGTTGCTGAGTTTGCAATGCTTTGAGCATACGGTGGGTCTGATGGCAGTTCACATTCATAAGGTTGATGAGTTTCTGCATCGACTCTGGATCTGGTATCAGGTGATCCTTGGCGATATCTTCTGCCCCTTTAGACAATGCTGCCATCTCCCGAAGATTAAATTGGACCGCCATACCATTAATCGCATGTACAAGCTTATGTACATCATCTGGATTGGCGTCCGCATAAGCTTCGATTAAACGCACGGATTTGCTTTCAAGCTCTGCACTTAACGAGGTAAGCAACTTCACTTTTTCTTCTATTGAGAAGCCCATGTCGGCTAGGAGAGGGCTCTTTGAAATTTCCTCTTCAGTTAAGGTTAGGTTTTCAATTGGATAACGCTTTAACGTGACAACATTAGACTCTGGTGAGCGCTTCGCTTGGCTTTCTATAAATTCAGGCTCAAATTGTTTGATTGCTCTTTCTAGGTTATTTTTATGCAGTGGCTTAGTAAGTACAAAATTCGCGCCAGCATCAATAAGCTTATCGTGAGCTTCGGCGAACACGTCTGCGGTGCAAGCAAAAATAACGGTATCGAGTTGCAATTCGTGGCGGATAGATTTGATTGTCTCCACACCACTTAAATTTGGCATATGGTTATCCATAATAATGAGATCAAACTGTTTCTTTTCAAGCACATTCAGCGCTGCCACACCATTGCTCACCCAGTCAACACTATGCCCCAATGGGTGCAAAAACTTTTGCGCCACAATTGCATTCACCTGGTTATCTTCCACCAACAATACTTCCAAAGCTTGATGATGTGATTCGTTTTGTTGGTTTTCAACACGAGGTACTTCCGAGCCCTTGCTCAGGTTTTCCACTTCCAGCGGTAGTGACAAGGTAAATGTTGTGCCTGCATTGAGCTCGCTAGTGACACTGACTGTGCCACCCATCAAATCCGTGATTTGTTTGACGATGGCTAGCCCTAAACCAGTACCACCAAATTTTCTTGTAGTGGACAATTCTGCTTGTTCAAAAGGTGTAAATATATGTTTGAGTTTGTCTTCAGCAATACCGATCCCTGTATCTGCAATGGTTAACTCAACGTGGGTTTGAGGTGTTTTACAAAGAATCAGACGTACTTCCACCGATCCTTTATTGGTGAACTTAATGGCATTTCCCGCAATATTAAACAGTATTTGCCGCATACGAGATGCATCGCCAACAAATCGGAGGTCATGAGGAATGAGATTGCACACTATGAATTCAATGCCTTTCTTCTCTGCTAGCGGTTTCAGTACTTGATTCGACTGCTCTAACACATCATCAATAGAGAATGGGGCCTTCTCCAGATCCATTTTTCCTTGTTCAATCTTAGAGAAATCCAATATGTCGTTTAGCAAGGAAACAAGGTGTTGGCCAGAATCAATGATCACCTGAACATTTTCGCGAGTTTTGGGATTGTTTGAGTCATCTTTCATGATCTGCGCCATTCCTAGGACGCCATTCATTGGTGTTCGTAACTCATGACTCATCGTTGCTAAGAATATGGACTTGGCTTGATTCGCTTTTTCAGCCCGGTCCATTGCTTTTTGATAGGCAGTATTGTGTTTGCGCAATTCTTTCATGCGGACGATATACAGCGACGCGATAAAACCTGCAATCAACAGGCCAATCGTTGCAAATAGTTGTGTTAGCGTACTTCTCACATTTGCAGAAAGTTGAGCTAATGTTTCCTCAGTTCGGTTCACGTAATCCGTGACTTTTGGAGCGAGTAAGTAGCCAAAAAGCCGCTGTTTCTGCGACTCAATTTCGCGAAACGTTCTTAGTAGTGGGGCAAGATCGGGATGAGTGTTTGCATTAAGGCTTTCAGAGGTAATCGTTCTTAATATAACTTGGCGCTGTGCTAGCGTACTAGACGTATTGGACGAATCTAAACCATTGATATTTTTCACCAAAGACGACAACACTGATTCTTTTACAACAAGTAAGCCAATTACATGGTCAATGGCATCGACAATTTTTAATGACGAATTGCCGAAACTTTTCAAAGCGGTGGACGCTTCTTGGTCATGTAAACCAAATGTGCTTAAACTGGAAGTTTGGTGGCTTTCCATCATGTTTTCAACTTGCTTCTCAAGCTTGACTGTACTTGATGCAATTTGGTAAGGATCTGAGGTAGGGGTCAACGCTTGCTGAGTCACCTGATCTCTAAGCTCAATAATCTTATGGCCAAGATTTACGACGACGGAGCGGTAGTTAGACAGTTGGGTGTACTCCATGTAAAGCAGTACGGATGCACTGATGAGTATGGAGTTTACAATAATAGTCGCAGCAAAGAGTGCCTTAGTGGTTCGCGTCATTTGAAAACTCCTCTAAAATAGCAGGTCGCTGTCCAGTCAAGGTGGTAAGAAAAGCGTATAAGTCCTCGGTAGTGCTTTTATCAAAGGTTTTACCAAGTTGGCTTTCTGCCATGATTTGAATCGCTTCTCGCAATGATTCAGTTCTACCATCATGAAAATACGGTGGGGTGTTGGCGACATTTCTCAAACTCGCAACCCTAAATAAATACATATCCTTTTGTCTATTGGTGGTACGGTGTTTTCCTGTATCGGAGCTTCTCTGCTTTCCTATTTTATCTTCACCAAAGTAACCAAAGCGCATGACCATGCCACCACCAATATTGACTCCTCGGTGGCAATTGACACAGCCCTCTTTCTGAAAACTCTCCCATCCTCGAATCTGTTGTTCATTGAGCGCAGATTTGTTACCGAGAAGATATTGATCAAATGGGGAACTTGGAGTGGTCAATCCTTTCATGAACTCGACTAACGTCGCTTTTATATTTTGTTCATTGATGTCTAGGTTTGCTTGTTCGAATAACTTTGAGTAAAGCTGAGAGCGAGTGACATAGTTTGCTATAAATGCCCAGTTTGAATCCATTTCCCGTATATCGTGCACTGGCCCATCAAGTTGATCAAATAAACTGTTAGCGCGTCCGTCCCAAAAAAAGCGATAGTTGTAGGCAGTGTTAAATACGGTGAGTGAATTACGGCTTCCTTTACCACCGACACCAGTGGAAACATTAGTGTATTCTGCGCCATTAGTATTAAGGCTGTGGCAGCTTTCGCAGCTTATGTTTCTATTAGACGATAGGTTTGGATCTCTGAAAAGTAACCAGCCGATTTTCGCCAATTTTTTGTTGATATTCGGGGTCTTAGGTATTGGGCTAATTGCATGCCGAAAGGAATCTTGGGCTATTACGGATGGATAACCTGAAGTTGAAGGGGCAGTATATTGCGAAGAAGTGTCACTGTTCTCATTGCTATTCTTAAAAAAAGACGTCTCCGCTGTTTGCTGAGGAGGGGGTGTTACGACTTCAATGATAAAAGCCCCAACTATTATCAGGATAGAAGTGAGGGTTACGACTAGCCAAGCCTTGTGTCTCATACATTGTTCCAGTTGTTCGTTATTATTATGTGCTCGATGGCAAGCCAACGATTGCCATACGCAACTATAATACTAGGTGCATATTTGGGCTTTTCAAAAAATTATTGATGAAAACAACAGCTGCGAAGGCTTGTTAAGTGACCCTCATCTAAAATCTAATTTTTCGACCTGAGTAACTTGGGTATACATGCCAATGTGCGTAACCGGAAGTTGAATGTTTTATTCAGAATATATTCATCTATGTAAAGTTATCATTGAATTATTCTTTAGTGCGATGGTTTTTATATGGAAAAATATCGTGGTTAACTTCTGCGTTAAACAATATGATCGTATCCTACTATGAATTATCTGTTGATTAATAAATGTCCATGAGAATAGTTAATAAGCTACTACTGATAGTCATAATTATTGTATTTTCCATTTTTGCTATATTTCTTGGCACTTATTCACTAGATGACCGGATAAAAATAGAAGTATCCCCAAAGAAGAATGAAACTAGAGTGTTTTTTTCAGTCAACGATCATCCGTTAGAAGAGTATCCAGTGATCGTTTTGGTAAATAAAAGCACAAAGAGTTATCTTACCGATAAAAAAGGAAATATATATCTTTCAGGTATTGGCAATTCAAATAGAACGTATACCGTTAAGGTAATGGATGTAAGTAAAACATTTAGTTCGACTCCGAGTGAGTAGTTAAACTCAGGCTCAACATCGTTAGGTGATCCGAGCATATATGAGTTGAAGTTGGCAAAAATAAATTTAAATATAAAACGATACTACATATAAAGTAGTAGTTTGCTAATGGTATTTTGGTTATGGAACAGGAAATCAGAAAAGTAGGTCGGCCCAGTGTTGACTTTAAAGCTCGGCAAAGAATCATAGATAGCGCAAGAGAGTTATTCACTCAAGATAGCTATGAAAAATCATCAGTGAGGCTCATTGGAAAAATGGCCGGTTTAAATCCCTCTTTAATCAATTATTATTTTGGGACAAAAGAAGGCCTGTTTGAGGCAATGATAAGAGAGACTCTAGAGCCAATATGGGTCGGAATTAAGCAGGTGTTAAAAGAAAGTGATCAGGATAGCTTTATTGAAATGCTAAGAATATATTACCGAGAAATGAAGAAATCTCCCTATTTTACTCGTTTAATGATTCAATCACTGCAGCTACCTGCAACCAATGCTCAATTTCAAATAGTCAAACAGGTTTTTCTCGAGTTTAGTCATGCAATCCGAGAAACCTTGTTAGTTAAACTATCTAATAAAGGGGTGTTGAAAGAGGGGATGGATCCAAGTTTTTGTCGAATTTCTTATATTAGTCTGATGATTTTTCCTTTCAACATTCCCGCTTCAGTGTTATCGATGCATAATTATGACCTCAATGAAGAGTTCTTAGATAAGCTGTTTGAACATAATATTAAAGTAATGCAGCATGGATTTTTATCGTAGACACTCACCTCTTGGGGTAGATTGAGAAGATAAACTTGTTTGATGTATAAGGTCTCTGCGATTATCCTACACACATTGCTGATCTTAACGTGTTCAAAGATAATCATATGAAAAAAGTAGCGATTTTAGTTGATGTACAAAATGTGTACTACACAACGCGAGAGAAATATCATTCCAGTTTTGACTATAACCAATTTTGGTACGTTGCGACGCAAGACCGCCAAGTGATTCAGGCCAATGCTTATGCGATTTCTAGTAAGGATCCTAAGCAAAGGCAATTTCACCATATCCTTCGAGGCGTAGGGTTTGATGTTAAGCTAAAACCCTTTATTCAAAGAAGAGATGGAAGTTGCAAAGGGGATTGGGATGTTGGTATTGCGCTAGACGCTTTTGAACTAGCAGCTGATGTTGATCTCATCGTTTTAGTCTCCGGTGATGGAGATTTCGAAATTCTTGTTGAGAGAATTCAAGAGAAGTTTAGCAAAGAAGTCGAAGTCTATGGCGTACCTGGCCTCACAGCACAGCACTTGATCGATGTCGCGGATCGATTCATCCCTATCACCGAAGATTTCCTTTTGAATAAGTAAGCGCCTAGCATTGCTAGGCCTTCTCCAGTTTTGCATGAATATTACTCATGCATTGTCCTGTGCTATTTATCAATATCAGAAAGTTAGAATCCACTAATGATCTAAATATAGAGTGAATTTTGTGTGCTACAGCTCTAATTTATTGATATGTATCGTTTAAAATCCGTTCCTTGTATTTTTATCTTATCATTCGGCAAATTAGTAGGTGAATAATTCAAATTATTCCTTGGAATTATCAGCAAATCCGGTATTCTTCTTTTCTGAATTTTTATTCACTTTAATGCTGGGGTAGATATGTCATTCAGATTGTGCAGCAACCATCGCTGCTTATTTATGTCCGAGATTTGGAATAAATAGCGATAAGTGAGCCTCTGGTCAGCCTATCGCTAACGAAATTTTTTAATCACATATTACTTTGTTGCCTAATTAATTTAAGTTAGTACGGAATTTTACTTTATGAGCAATGCTTCACATCCTAAAGGTGTCCTACACGTCATCAGTGTACAGACCTGGGAGTTTTTCAGTTATTACGGCATGCGTGCCTTATTGATCCTCTATTTGACTCAAAAATTATTGTTTACGGATCAGCATGCTTATGCACTCTATGGTGCATATACCTCACTGGTTTACGTTACGCCCATTTTAGGTGGGATCATTGCTGACCGCTATTTAGGTAACTACTGGTCTGTTGTCATTGGTGCTTTACTGATGGTGGCGGGTCATACTGTCCTTGCTATCCCTTCGACGGATAACACGACTTTGTACGGTGCATTGGCGCTGATTATTGTCGGCTACGGTTTTTTCAAAACCAACTCAAGCTGCCTTCTAGGAGAGTTATATAAAAATCACGAGTCGATGCGAGACTCTGGCTTTTCGCTTTCTTATGTTGGTAGCAACATAGGTGCATTTATCGCCCCTATCGCTACGGGATATTTTGCCAAAGTGTATGGCTGGCATGCTGGTTTTGGTATTGCTGGTATTGGTATGTTGCTTGGTTTAGTCGTATTTTTATCGGGTAAAAAAGCCTTTAAAGATGTGGCAAGTATCAATACCGCTGCAATGAAGTCATCGACCGCTGGGCTACCTAACACGTTAATCTTGGTATTGGGTGTGGTCGTCAGTGTTGCTTTCTTTGCTGTTATGCTGGCTCACTTATGGGCAGGTTATGTGCTAACAATCGTTGGGTTGGCTGCCTTATGTATGATGGTAAAGATTTACACTCGCTGTGATTCGGAAGGCCGTAAAAACATGTGGGCAATTGTCTTGTTTATGGCATTTGGTACCTTGTTTTGGGCATTTGACCAACAAGGTGGAAGCTCTATTAACCTGTTTATCGAAAGGTTGGTTAACAAGCACCTTTTCTCCTGGGCGATTCCGGCTTCTTTTTATCAGTCAATCAACCCGTTTGCCGTTATCGTTGGGGGTGTGATTGTTGCTTGGGCCTGGAAACTGTTGGCAAGGTTTAATGTTAAGCCTAAAACACTCTCTAAACTAGGCACGGGCTTCTTGTTCTTGACAGTGGGCTTTCTACTTATCAATATCTCATCGAAATTGGCGATGCAAACCGGTCACACTTCTATGCTATGGGTGACCGTTGGGCTTGGTTTTATCGGTGTCGCGGAATTGTTCATTGATCCTGTTGCTTTAGCCGCCATTACCCGCTTGAATCCGGCCAACTCGACCGGAACGCTAGCAGGGATTTACATGTTAGTCAGTGGTTCAATTGCGAACTACGTTGCAGCCTGGATTGCTTCAGCTTCATCAGTAGCAACGGAGCACGGTCAAGTAGTGAGTTTGACTGAAGCTGCGGCCAGTTATCATGACGTCTTCCAGACGATATTCCTAATTGCTTTAGCCGGGTTTATATTGTCTGTGGTGCTTAACATCTTTACTCGTAAAACATTGCCTTAGACTGATTGTTTAATGCACAAAGGGAAGCATTGAGCTTCCCTTTGTGCCTTTGCATGGCTACTTTTGAATGGTTGCTTTGGAATACGTAGTGCAGAGAATCTCGTATGTATACTTGATGGGCTTTCCAATCAAATATCAGAAATTTATCAGTTTCTTAAACTAACTCATCGACATCACCCTGCCACACGTTACAATATGCTTTTCTCTGTGGTGTCTAGCATGAACGATAATAAAAGCCCACTCTTTCTCTATATCATTATTCTGTCTCAATTTGCCGCCCCATTTATGTTTTCTGGTGTTGGCGTTACCTTACCCTCGATAGGCCATGACTTTAACGCAGATGCGGTGTCACTAGGTTTAATCGAAACCATATACTTAGGTAGCAGCGCCGCGTTTTTGCTTCCAATGGGAAAACTTGGAGATATGTTTGATAAAAAGCTCCTGTTTAAACTTGGATTAGGTTTCTTTGCTCTTTGTACATTACTGATTGGATTTGTACCAAGTATTACCTGGATGCTGGTAGTACGGTTTTTTCAAGGTATAGCCTCAGCCGCCTTTGCAGCAACCAGTATGGCGATCATTACCGAAGTCGTGCCTCCACAAAATAGAGGTAAGGCATTTGGTATGTCAATTGGTGCGATATATGCAGGGTTGGCAAGTGGTCCTTTTATTTCTGGCATTATCACACAAGCACTTAGCTGGCATTGGGTCTACTGGATAAGCTTTATACCACTGGCTATTGCGACGTTTTTCAGCTCAACCTCTATTCACAGTGAAGCTGTGTCGAAAACCTCTTCGAAAAAAGCCATTTTTGACTATCTAGGTTCTGTTTTGATCGTCGTTAGCTTAATGCTACTAATCTTTGGTGGAGCGTTATTAAGTAGAAGTCACGTAGGCTATTGGTTAATTGCCGCGGGTATTGTTGTAGCAGCGGGATTTGTAAAGTTAGAACGTCATTCGGCCAATCCGCTGATTGATATTCGTGCCCTTATTTACAATGTAAAACTCAGAGAATCTCTATTAATACAAATGCTTATATATTCAAGCGCATTTGGTACGACTTTCTTATTCAGCTTATATTTGCAAATTTTGCGTGGCTATGACGCTGAGATAGCAGGGCGCATTCTTATTGTTGGCTCTGTCGTGATGGCCTGCCTTGCTCCTTTTGCTGGCCGCTTGTCCGATAAATATTCTCCAAGAGTGTTTGCCACAGTTGGGACTGGGAGTATTCTAATCAGCGTGCTGCTGGCAACGCAAATCAGCAACACTTCTAGCTTGACTTACATCATCGCTATATTGTTATTTCAAGGTGTGGGCTTTGCTTTGTTTTCCTCGCCAAATATGACCATCATCATGAGCTCGGTAGACAAGAGCAAAACCAGTGTCGCTTCCGCTATTGCTGCGAAAACAAGAAGCCTCGGTATGGTGATGAGCATGCTAGTTACCACGGTTGTCACATCGATCATGATCGGTGACGGAGAGCTGAAATATCACAAAGCCGCATTTCTGCACGTTATGACACTCTCATTTACGGTATTTGCAGTCTTTGCTGGTGCCTCAGTGTTGCTGGGTGGATATTCTTTATTGAAGCGTAAGTAAGCAGAGTTGTAGTTTATTCAAAGTGTAAGTTGCGAGGTGATAATTTTTAATGGATTATCACCAGCTGCAACTCTTAACTGAGCTAAACGTAGGCCAGCCTACGCTCGAACAGATATTAACTAGAATTGATTGAAAATCAGTTAACTTGCTAACAGTAAGTTTTGACTGATAGTGTTTATGATTTTTATTCTGCTGGTACCTCTTACCGATGGCAAACTTGAAGCAAAATACTCTTTGTAATATCTGGTGAGCAATACCCCAGAACTATCATACTCATCTTGATCAAGGACAAATATGTTTTCTTGGGATATATAGAGCCTAATCGTGCGGGGGTTATATGTATCGACCTTTTCTTGCTCACGGAAAACTTGTTCTAAGTTCTCTAAAAGGGTAGGTTTCCATTTTAAGGAAATGGTATTTTGCATGTTCTCAGTAAGTGTTATCAATGAGATAAGCTCCCAGCTTAACCAGGCCCATTCACAATCTGGGTTAGAGTAAATAATTATCTCACATGCTTTCATACTTATTGAAATAGTCTTAATTTATAAACAATCGTCTATCTAGAGCCTTAATCGTATTATATACATGTCAGGTTATTTTTTATCTAGGTGTTTACCACTAAATAAAGCATCTAGGTAAAGCCTGGTATCAATTTATTATCATATCAAGGTGTGATAACTCGATATTGACTTCTGAGTTTCAATGTTAATAATTAAGTGGTAAACCTTTCTTGTACTTGAAGGTGGCCATGTCCATATCTAATTCACTGTCAAAAAAACTCATAAAGAAAACTCTTGTTATTACATTTTCTGTTTTGTTTGTTTTCTCTTTTCTTATCATGCTAAATACGTATATTGATTTTAAAACGTATACTATTAATAACTTATCTGAAGTGACTAAGTTAATAAGAAACAAAGAAGAAAAGAAAATAATATCAGCAAAAGAAAGCTTAGAACAGATGTCAAAGCATTGGAAAACGTTACTGTCGAAGCACTCGAAAGTAATGTTAAATCACTTTGTCGATGATAATAATAAGACCGATATTTACGTTATACCGGAAGTTGGCCTCACGCATAACGTCTATTATCATAATGCATTTGTATACAGCAAAGAAAACAACGAGTTATACTTGTTTAGCGACCCTGATGAAAGCCAAGAAAAAACGATAACCAGAAAGAATAAAATCATAAAGACGTATAACTCAATCGGCTATGGCCTATCTTGGGGAGACATAAGTAAAGATACCAATAACAATAATCTCATTACTATGTATATCAAAAATAAGGATGGGATAATGGTTGGAATATCCATACTTCTTAGTGGTGATGATCGTTATAAATCTGATAACCATATAGCTAATAGTGATGAGGGTAAAAAAGGAGGTATTAAGTTTAATATTATTTATCTTTATAAAGGGCATCAGGTGGTAGAGTTTGACGATACTAGTGATAAGTTGAATGCAAAGGAGCTATCATTAATTAAAACAAAAGGAGAAATAAGGGCGAAGGATGAATGGTATAGTGTAGAAAGCTATCTTGTTGCAAAAAGGAAAATCAGAGGTTCACCACTCTATGTTATTATTCTTTATCCAGTTGAAGAGATCATAGCACCTGCTTTTAATTCTGTATCACATATTATATTTCTTTTGTCTGGCCTCGCGGTCATATTGTTAATATACATATATGTCCAGATAAAAAGAGACTTGAGTGAACCGTTAGATTCTTTCACCCGGCAGATCTCTTTCACCAATGACAACAAGTTTAAAACGCGACTGCCAACCAATCGTAGTGATGAGTTAGGGCGTTTCGCCAGACACTTTAACAACCTTTTAAATGAGCTGGATAAATCAAGTATAAAGCTAGAAGAAGAAGTCGCATCGAGGACGAATGAGCTCTATATCGCTAAAAAACAAGCAGAAAAGGCGAATGCTCGAAAAAGCGAACATATTGCGAATATTAGCCATGAAATAAGGACCCCACTTAACGGTGTCATGATGTCACTTGAACTACTACAGAGCTCAAGTTTGGCAAGTCGTTATGACTACCCACTCACGACCGCGAGTGAGTCATCGTTAATATTGTTGGATATCGTGAACAACCTATTAGATTTATCAAGAATCGAGTCGGGTGTGGTGTCAGTTTCTAATGAAAACTTCCATATCTTAGATGCTGTCGACTCAGCTGTGAACACGATAGTTAATAGTGCTAGAAAAAAAGGGATCGAACTCAGCTGCTTGGTTGAAAAAAGTGTCCCTGTGATTATTACCGGTGATGAAGTGCGTATTCGGCAAATATTTATAAATTTGCTTGGCAACGCCGTTAAATATACCAATGAGGGACACATTCGCATAGTAGTCTCATTTAGGGACTCAAAGCTTATCTTTTCTGTGGAGGATACAGGTGTAGGGATCGCAGAATCAGACAGAGAACGAATATTTGAGAGTTATGAGAAGGTAAATGAGTACAGCATAGGGACGGGTGTAGGTTTATCTTTAACCAAGAAGCTGGTTGAGCTTATGTCGGGCTCTATTTCGGTGGAAAGTAAGCTTGGTGTTGGCAGCATATTTATTGCAGTGATACCAACAAACTCTATCCAAGAGAATAATATCTCGTCAGTTCAAAAGGATAAGGTGGTTGTTCACCAGGAAGTTGCTCATCAATTAAGGGAGTGGGAAGTGAACTTTGAAGTGGCTGAGTCTAGTGCTGTTGGGAAAAATAACCAGCTTCAGCCAGGAAAGTTGTATGCGAGTCTTTTATCTACAGGTCAGCTGAACTGTACTCCTTCATTCCAATGTGGTGACTCAGATATTCAACCATGGTCATTGAAACTCCTTGTGGTCGATGACTTCGAAACAAACCGAGTTCTACTAAGTTCCTTATTACATCAATTGGGACATACATGTGATATGGCATCGAGTGGTGAAGAGGCATTAACACAGGGACAACAGTGTATTTATGATGCAGTTTTCTTGGATTTGCGCATGCCGGGAATAAGTGGCTGGGATACGTATTTAAAGTGGAAAGATACGATAAACCAAATTCTTGATCCCGACTGTATGGTAATAGCGGTATCTGCTGACGCTGACAAACGGCAACGAGATGAGGTCATTAAAGCCGGTATGTGTGACTACCTGGTTAAACCCGTGTCCTTAACTCACCTATCTGAAATTGTTGAGAGAATAATTAGCTATCAAATTGAAAGAGGTATTGATTTACCTCCAAGAAGCCAAGTTCAACGTACCATGTTGAATAAAGATAAGGTTACGTTGGAAATAGACTCAGTAATTCACCAATTAATTGAGGCCCGTAAAAGCGGTGATTTAGAAGAGCTTGATAAGGCGAATCATGCTTTGAAAGGTATTTCTGGTAGCGCAGGAATGAAGGATTTACATACAATATCAGTTCAAATAGAAAATCAGATAAAACAGGGTGTTATTGCCACTGATTTGATTGACCAAGTTGTACGTTTAAATACTTGAATTTAAGAACAATGACGTTGTCGTGCATTTTGCTAGTGAAAGAATAAATAGTGTTGACTCGGGAGTGGGGGTTTATACCTATAACGAGTTCTTTTTGTCATGATATACTTCGGATATAGATCCATTTTCATATGTGCCATACAAATGACGAAAACAAAAATTCTCATTGTGGATGATCATCCATTAATCTCCGACGCGCTAAGTAAGCTTTTGGATAACTATTCGGCTATTGATATCGTTGGTGTGTTAGATAACGGGAGCGCTGTATACAATTTTTGCTTGCGTGAAACACCAGATTTTATTTTATTAGATTTAATGCTCCCTGGGATGCACGGTATAGATGTGATTACCCAGATCAAAAGAAGGTGGGAATCCATCAATTTCGTCGTTATTTCATCACTTAGCAACAAACACATTATACAAGAAGCAATAGATGCGGGAGCATCTGCTTTTATTTCTAAAAATAGTGATGAGCAGACGTTGCTGGCGGGATTAAAAACAGTGATGCTAGGCGGTAAGTTTTATTGTACGCCTGAGTTAGAGGGCGGACGGGAAGAGTTGATCAGAGAGAATACTGCTCTACTCACTAAACGAGAACGTCAGATTGTTCAGCTTATATCGACTGGTTATAAGAGCCGAGAGATCGCTGAAGAGTTATGCATTACTCTCAAAACTGTAGAAAATCACCGCGCTAATATCATGGACAAGCTAGACCTAAGAAATGTCGCGGACTTAGTGAGCTACGCTCACCAGCGTGGGCTTGATTCTAATTAGCCAAAGATACTAAACCTGAATCTTTTGAAACCGAGTTATATTGATACTCGGTTTTTTTATTTCTATTTCTAAGCCATTAGAGCCTCTTCAAGTTAAGAAGAGGCTTTAATGGTGTATATCAGCGTTAATTAAAGGTTGTTTTCAACCACTCTAACTTCAACGCCTTGGTTTTTGATATTACGTTTTCTATAGAATACAAATCCAAAGTAGCATAGTGATACAACAACAACGCCAGAGCCAAATTGCAGTAGATAGCTTGATAGTGTTTCTTGTTGCAACACTTGGCTTGAAGGAATAAAGCTAATAATAAAGGTGGCAAAAACACCGACTAAGCCAGCGATGGAAATCAGATAGAAGAGCGCATTGTTTTTTAGCAGAGTTCCTGCTTGAGTGCTTTGTTTCCGTAATTTCATGCCGGCGAAAAACATCGCCATATACATAAGCAAATAGATAGCAGTACTCAACGAAATGAGATACCAATAGAAGTCATTCATGTTTTTGAACAGGGTAATAGCAAGACAAAATACAGTAATGATCACCGCTTGAATAAGCAGTATCGCAGTGGGCACACCGTTTTTGTTGAACTTACCTAACGCTTTAGGCATGTAGCCGTTTCGCGCTGCCTGACCCATACCAATCGCTGGGCTAATTGTCCAACTGATCAACGCGCCAACGGAGCCTAGTACTACCATGCAAAGAATAGCTGGCCCCATATATCCCAATCCAAATTGACCTAAGATGGCACGGAACGTCTGCGCTAAGCCATTGTAAAGGCTCAGGTGCTCGGCAGGAATCATCATCGCCATGGCAATGGAACCAATAAACATCAGTGCGACAATCAAAATGGCTGCAACTAAGATGGCAATGGTAAACGTACGTTTTGGGTTGGCAACTCGATTAATATGAACTGAGGTAATTTCCACACCCAAGAAAGAGGTGATGATGACCATCAGTGCAGACATATTGTGAGACGCAGAACCGAGCTCAAGGCCATGGTTCAATGTGAAGTGAGTGGGTAGCCCTTTAAAAAGCCAGATCGCTGCGGATACCAACAGTATAAGGATAGGCAAAATGACACCGAGTAATAAACACGCATAGGCTACGCGAGCAGACTCTTTAATTCCTTTTAAATTCAACAGGGTAATAAACCAAAATATGGCAACCATTAGCGTTATCAGCACTGACTGATGAGAAGCAACATTTGGGAAGAAAATGGTTAGAAAAGTACTGGCTATAAATAATAGATTAGCGGGGAACCAAATAAGGCTATTTATCCAAAGGTTCCAGATTGCAAACATGCCCATGTCTTTGCCATATGCACGTTTTACCCAATGGTAGATACCGTTATCTTTGTCATTAGAGAATGTTGCGCTTAGTTCTGCTGAGATAAATGAAACAGGCAAGAGAAATAACACAATGCCAGCAAGAAAGAAGATGGGTAAGTGGTTACCGAAAATGGCTAGTGATGGAATATTCCTAACGCTATCGACTGAGACAACAATCAAGCCGATAAGAACCGGGAGAGAAAGAGAGCCCATAAATTACCTATAAATATTAAACAGTTGTCAATATAAGTCGGTGAACTCCTTCTCGCCAAACTCTACAGGACGCCACTTTACCAGCATTTTAGGGACAATGAAAGAATAAATGAATATAAATTCCAGTTTTATGAATATTAATTCCCTGATAAAGTGTGCGTTTTGTAGCATAGTATATACGTGCTTCAATTTATATACAGTTGATCACACTATTTAAACTAAATTTTTACACTTTGGAAAAGATTGAATCTGAAGTAATTAATATATTTAAAAGGTAAATGAGTATTTAAAAAGAACCAGCCGAAACAAGATTGATGATATTCTTCGGCTGCGGACTTTTTTTGCAATATTAGATTTTGACTAAATATGCGTGAGTAACTTAAGGATAGGCTCACAGCATGATTTTTTCTTGCCGCTTATATTGCCTTTGTTTTTTGAAACATATAAACAAGAAGAAGCACATAGAAATGACTACTATCCCTCCACCGAACTGCATAATGTACTGATAAATATTTGTCCCAGACAATACTTGCTTCGATGGTAAAAAACCTACAATAAATGTCGCGATGACACCAATAAGCCCTGAACCTGAAATTATATAGAACGTTAAATGGTTTTTTATCAGTGCTCCTGTGCTAATACGTTGTCGTCTTAATTTGATACCAGCAAGGAACATCACTATGTACATCAAAAGATAAATAGCGGTACTCAGTGATATTAAGTACCAGTAAAAGTTATTCAAATCTTCAAATAAGCTCATGCTTAGGCACAGGATAGTGATGATACTAGCTTGAATAAAGAGTATATTTTTGGGTGCACCATTTTTGTTGTTTCGGGCTAAGGCCTCTGGCATATAACCATTTCTAGCGGCTTGAGCCATACCAATCGCAGGGCTAATGGTCCAACTGATTAGTGCACCTAAGGAGCCGAATACTACCATGCCGAGTAAAATGGGCGAGAAATAGCCGATATCAAATCGATTAAAAATGACGTGAAAGGTTTGCGCTAAACCATCATAAAGGTTCAATTGACTAGCAGGAATCATCATCGCCATTGCGATAGAGCCGATGAACATGATCGCAACAATTAAAAGCGAGGCAATGAGAATGGCGATTGTGAACGTTCGTTTGGGATTAATGACTTTGTTAATATGCACCGAAGAAATTTCAACACCAAGAAATGAGGTAATAATTACGGTGAGCGCTGAAAGGCTATGAGATGCTGAGCCAACATTAAAACTTACATCAAAAGAAAAATGAGAGGGTAGTCCCTGATAGAGCCAAAGCAGAGAAGAGATGAGCAAAGTGGCAATGGGTAGGATAACACCCAAGAACATACATACAAACGCAACGCGGGCCGACTCTTTTACGCCTTTCAAATTGAGAAATGTGATGAGCCAAAATATCGTGATCATCGTGCCAACAATAAGGGGCTTGTGAGTTGACATAGATGGGAAGAATATCGAGAAAAAAGTGCTGGATATAAAAAGCAGGTTGGCTGGAAACCAGATTAAACTATTTATCCATTGGTTCCATATCGCAAACATCCCCATATCGTTACCGAATGCCGCTTTAACCCAATGATAGACACCATTATCTTTGTCGCCTGCAAAAGACGCGCTTAGTTCAGCAGAAACGAAAGTAATGGGTAGGAGAAAAAGCAATATGGCAAGCACGAAGAAAATGGGTAATTGACTGCCAAATATTGCTAGCGAAGGGATGTTTCTAACACTATCGACTGAGACAACGATCAGCCCAATCAGTACGGGTAATGATAAAGACCCCATAATTTACCTTCTCATTTTGTTGTCGTGGATCCAAGCTACAGAGTAATTGAAGCGGGAGTGACTATTTACGTATAAATTCGTTCCTCCATCGTTCTGAATATTGGCCCTGCCGTGTAATGGCAGGGCTAGCATGTCGTTAATGAGATGCTGTGCTGGCGTGATTTCTTAACTCAGCCATATTTTTCTCAAGCTGTGTTCTGTCCTTACCGGCATAGAGGATAAACATTCCATTGATAAGCAAAATAGCAGTGACAAGGATGGCAAAACTGGCACCAGTTAGGGCGGTGAAGCACCATGCGATGGCCACGACAGCCATAACAATAGGGAAGATTGCCTGTTTTACTGTCTTCGCGGTCATCCTTTCAATTTTTATCCACTGAATCATGGAGTAGAAGTAAGGGAAGACGGAGAATAAAACCGTTACAGAGGCGATCATACCAAACATATCTTGGCTATTTTTGTTTGAAATAATCCCGATTAAGCTCACTACAGCCATAAGTACGGTAGATAATGTCGCTTGGATGAAAATGCCTTTCACCGGAATGTTTTTCTCATTTACTTCGCTAAAGACTTTAGGCAACACGCCATCTTTGGCGGAGCGTGATGCGGCCTGGGCAATCATCATGATCCAAGTTCCGAGGGAGATGAGACATGCAAATGCCGTTAATGCAGACACAACATAGCCTATCCACACTGAGATGGTTTGCTCGGTTGCGACAGAAATTCCAGCCGGGGCCAAGCTATCAAAAATATGAGATAACGCTAAGGAGAATGGAGCGCCACTAGCTGCGACTTCTGACGCTGGGAACATGCCAGATATGGCGGTAGATGAGGCGATATATACCAATGCGGCAATAGCTGTGCCGAGCATGGTTGCCATTGGTATCGTACGACGTGGATTTTTCACCAAACCAGCGTTGACTGAGGCACTTTCTACACCGAGAAACGCCCAAATGCATAGGATAACGCCAGATAACACTGCTGAGCTTGAAGACACGTGAGCTTGTACATGCCAGTTAGCTGAGAAAGTGGCAGGATCAAAGGTGAACCAACCTATGGTTCCCGTTAACACGACAGGTGTTAATATCCCGACAATGGCAATTGTAATAAGGCGGCTCATCCAAGCAGAACCCAAAAGGTTTACAAAAGATAGAAGCCAGATAACCACGATGGTGGCAATACCACCATATAAAGGTTGAGTTAAAGATGGGAAGAAAACGGATAGGTAGTCTACCCCTGCAAGTGCCATGGCTAAGTTGCCCACCCAACCTGCATGAAAATATAAAAGCCCAGATTGATAGCCTAATGCTGGCGATAATTCGCTAGAGTAGGCGACAGGGCCACCTTCTTGTGGATCTTTATTACCTAGAACAGAGAAACCGTAAGCCAGCGCTAACGCGCCAATGGTGGTCACGATCCAAGAAATGATAGTGATAGAACCAATGCTGGCTAAGCTCGATGGAAGGAGTGCAATACCTGTTCCCATCATGTTTCCAGCAACGACCCCTGTTGCACCTATCACGCCGATTTGTTTGGCTGTTTTAGAGACTGTCATAATGTAACCTTAACTGTATAAAATCGATGAATTAGGGAAGGAGCACTTACGTATCGAGATAGGTGCATCCTTCCGGGGGCCTGTTTTAGTCGTTGTTAAGCGCTTTAACACACAACACGTGGTACACACCGTTTTCTTCTTCAGCACCTTCCGTTTCGTGCTCAAATCCAGGGAATTCTTTATCCCAAATTTCTAAGCTTTGTAGGTATTTGATGTGAGGACTATTTTCGTCACCAAAGCTTTCACCAGACATCAACATTGGGATTCCAGGTGGGTAAGGGATAACCGCATTCGCAGCGACCCGGCCAACGAGTTCCGTAGAGGGAACCAATTCCACGTTATTGTCGACAATAGATTGGAACGCTTTGCGCGGTGTGATGACAGCCTCAGGAAGCATTTCGTACGCTTCGTTTAAGTGTTTAGAAGGATCTCTTTCTTTAAGGTAAGCAAACATTTTGTCACCAAGATCTTTCAGACCAAGCTCTGCATAGACTTCTGGGTGTGATTCAACTAAGTTTGGTAGCACTTCGGTCAGTGGTGTGTTGGCATCGTAATGCTGTTTAAACTTAAGTAGAGTGTTGACCAGTGTGGCCCATTTTCCTTTAGTGATACCCATAGAGAACAAGAACATCACTTGGAAGTCCGTGGTACGAGTTGGAACAATGCCAAATCGACCCAAGTAGGCTGTTACGAGCGATGCAGGAACACCCGAGTCAAGGATGTTGCCATCGTCGCCCATACCGGGAGACAAAAGGCTTACTTTGATTGGGTCTAACATACACCAGTCTGCTGGCATGTCTTTAAATCCGTGCCAAGTATCCTCTGGGTGCATTTTCCAAAAGTCTTGGTTGGTTGCTAATAGCTCAGCGGGGGCTTCTTCAAATGGGTAGACTTGGCCGCTTTCTGGATCAGTAATTGTTTCTGCGTTCCAAGGTTTAAAGAACCAATCGCACTCTTTGTATAAACGGCCCATGGCTTGGCGAAAATCGATGGCTTCTCGGATGACCTCGTTGGTTAATGACAAACCGCTTTGTCCATCCATCATAGATGTTGCAATGTCATTTGAAGCACTAATCGCATACAGTGGCGACGTTGTTGCGTGCATCATATAGGCTTGGCTAAACCGCTCTTGACTAATGGCTCCCTTACCATTTCTTACGTGCATCCAAGAAGCTTGAGAAAGCGCGTTCAGTAATTTGTGAGTAGAGTGAGTCGCGAATACCGTTGGCCCTTCGTAATCTGCTTGAGGTTCACCACGCATTGCATAGTGATTGTTGTAGATTGGGTTAAAGCGAGCATATCCGTACCATGCTTCGTCGAAGTGGAGTCGGTCACAGCTTTCTTCGAGGATTTTTTCCGCTCGTTTTGAGTTATAACAAAGGCCATCATAGGTACAGTTGGTTAATACACTGTACACAGGGCGTTGATCCGCAAAAGACTTGGTCAGTGTGCTTTCATCTGCTGCAGCTTGTAGAGTGGCTTTTTGCATTTGTTCTGGATAGATAGGGCCAATAATGCCATAACGGTTTCGAGTCGGAACCATGTAAACAGGGCGAGCACCGGTGAGCATTAAACCTTGCTCAATAGATTTGTGGCAATTACGGTCACAAATCACCAAGTCATCTTCTTTCATTGATGCCTGCATGATGGTTCGGTTTGCACCTGACGTACCGGTGACAAGAGAGTAAGAAAAATCAGAGCCAAAGACGCGCGCTGCATATTTTTCACTCTCTCCGAATGCGCCTGTGTGATCGAGTAACGAACCTAATGCACCACGCTCAATACCCATGTCGCTGCGTAACAGGCCTTCGCCATAATGGTTGTAGAAATGGCGACCCGCTGGTGTTTTGGTAAAGCCCACGCCTCCTTGGTGGCCAGGAGCGGCCCATGAATGTTCGTGTACATCGTCATAACTCATCATTGCTTTGACCAACGGAGGTAGCAAATGATCTCTATAACGATGCATTGCTGCAACAATTCGTCCAGCGATAAAGTCAGACGTATCTTCGAGTAGCCAAGCAAACTCGTCGATATTTTCCATAAGCTCTTTGTTGACACTTAGCGTAATTTTTTTACGTTCAGCCAGTAGAAAAACGGGCACATTTTCTTGGCGACGTTTTAATTTTTTGATTAATGTATAAAAGCGTTGATTTTCTTCCTTTTGCGATCCGCTCATTGAAGAGGTTAACAGTAAGCTGTCCACTGCTGTATTTGCATTAAGAATGGAATAGCAGTCGTCGAAAGACGTGGCGACCATTACTTCAACGCCTTCTGTGCAGAGTTCTTCAATTAATCGATTAAGCGAATTTTTTACTACACCTTCTTCTTGGGATTCATGAAGAACAAGTGCTAAATGTTTATTACTGTGAGTAGTCATTTTATGCCTCATTTATATTTTTCGAGGATCACGGGGCCAATTACGACAAATAAAGTATTCGTAGGAATCGAGTCGTAATCCGTATAATTCAGTTAGTTAAGATATTTAGGTTTAGACCAATACTATTTTGGAGGACCAATATTGGGTGCACTTAACATTGAGAATACAGAGCCAGCAGATAGGTTATGTACAGCTTGGATGCGGTGGTACATGCATCTGGCGGCTCTTTGTGCAGCGAAGTGTTTGCGAATGATTAAAGAGTAGTAAGGTTTACATAAGATAAATATTTGAAAAAAAGTAATCATGTTGACCTCACTATAAATCCCATCTTATTATTTTGAGATTTTATTCACTATATAAGCATAATTCCTTTTTATGTTTTTTCGTCAATCCCTTATCTTTTATATATAGTTTGAAACTAAGGCTGCTAAGCGTAATTGATTCAGATCAACAAAAGTGATCTAAATCTCATTTGCTATATAAGTCATTGGTTATAATGTTTATTTTTGGATGAAGATTTCCATTGCTTAGCGTTTTTTACTCAGATTTAAGGGTGATAAATAAAATATTACGAGCTAGATTAGCTATGTTTTGTTGGAATTTTAAATCTTGGTTGGAATAAAATTAGGCATAAGGAAAGCAATGAGGTGATAAATATTCACTTGAAGTTTAGTCTTTGGTATAAGCAATTAATCGATACGTAATATTTGGTTAATTAATATTATTGTTATTACTTTAATTAACTATTCACTAAATACGCTGCGCATACGTTTTCGTCGATTAAATTCGCAAAAGTGGTACTACATAGAACCATTTCTAGGTAATACATCGTATACTTGTCGTATGTAAGCTCTAAAAAAATAAGGGATTAAATGGAACAATACTATGCAGAAATCACTGGTTGGGGTAAGTGTCTTCCTCCAGTAGTGCTGACCAACGATGATTTGAGTACATTTTTGGATACGTCTAATGAGTGGATCGTGTCACGCACTGGGATTGAACAGAGACGCATAAGCCATGTTAACACGTCCGAGATGGCGACGGTTGCTGCAAAAAATGCCCTTGCTTGTGCCGGAGTGTCGGCAAATCAAATTGACATGGTCATTGTTGCTACCTGCTCTGCTGACTCACAACTTCCTAATGTCGCTTCAAATGTAGCCAAGAGCCTTTCGATAGAAAATGCTGCAGCTTTTGATCTCAATGCTGCCTGTACTGGTTTCCTTTATGGTTTAGAGACAGCCACCAGGCTTATTCAATCAGGAAGCTATCGAAATATACTATTGATTGGCGCTGAAAGGCTGTCGTTTTATATCGATTGGAGCCAACGAGATACGGCAGTGTTGTTTGGCGATGGTGCTGGTGCGGTGATACTGTCTAAAACGACTCAGCAGGTGGGGTTACAACAATCGAAAATCGGTTGTGACTCTGAAGGGCGAGAGATATTGGCAGTGAGTAAACTTGGTACTGCTATGGATCGGTTCGCGGCAGATAACGGCTTTTGGGACTTCAATTTTGTCGGCAAAGAGATATTTAAGCGAGCAGTAAAAGGCATGGGTACCGCTGCAGAAACGGTACTTAGTCAAGCTGGGTTGTCGCAAGAGGATATTGACATTGTTATTCCGCATCAAGCGAACATTCGTATCATCCAAACACTGTGTGATATGTCGGGAATAGATAGAGAAAAAGCGTTTGTTAACATTCAGCGCTACGGTAATACTTCGGCAGCAACCGTACCCATTGCGCTATGTGAAGCGCTGGAGCTGGGGAAAGTGGAACCTAACACCCACATGTTGATGGCCGCTTTTGGTGCCGGTCTTACCTGGGGAGCCGGGATTGTACGTTGGGGAGAACGTGTTACGCCAATATCGCAGTCTAATATCACCCTACCTGAGTGCGATAAGCCAGCCTTGGCATTGCTAAAACAAGCGATAGAAAAATGCACGACTGGAAAACCAGCTTAACAGCGAGAACCTAAAATCGTCGATTTTAAGCGGATTTATATAGCGTAAATAATATCGAGCCCAGGCATAGTCTTGGGCTCGACACATTCAATCAGTCTAAAAAGTCAGCGAGGGCTGGAAGTGTTGATTTTTTTGCAGCTACGTTGGCATAAAAATGAGTGGGCCACTGCGATTACTGATACTATGTGGCAGTACTTGACTCTAATTTTCATTAAGGCTATCGATGAAGTTTCTTCATACCTCGGATTGGCACCTTGGCCGTCAGTTTCATCATGTTTCGTTACTCGAAGATCAGTCAGTAATACTTCAACAGATTGTGGATTACATTCGTAACAATGAGGTGGATGCATTACTTATTTCCGGCGATATTTACGATCGCTCTGTCCCACCAACAAAAGCGATTGAGCTGCTTAGTAGTACGTTAAATGTTATTTGTGCTGAACTGGAAACGCCAGTGATTATGATTTCTGGAAACCATGATAGTGCTTCAAGGTTGAATTTTGGCTCAAAACAGATGAAAAATGCAGGCTTGCACATTATCAGCTCATTTGAAGATATGTTATGTCCGATTACGATAGAGTCTAAGAAAGCAGGGCCAGTATCATTTTTTGCTATGCCCTTTAACGATCCCGAAAGCGTCAGATATCACTTTAAACAATCGGTTACTACCTACGATGAAGCGCATGAGTTTCTTATCGGTCAAATAAAACAACAAGTTAATGCCACTCATCACAATGTGCTGCTCGGGCATTGTTTTGTTGATGGTGCTATGGAGTCAGATTCTGAGCGGCCATTGTCCATAGGCGGTTCTGATAGGATAAGCCACCACCATTTTCTTGAGTTCGATTATGTGGCTTTGGGGCACCTTCATCAGCCGCAAAAGAAAGGGGAAGAGTATATTCGCTATTCTGGTTCAATAATGAAATACAGCTTTTCTGAGCAGTATCATAAAAAAGGCATGACCTTAGTGGAGTTGGATGAGAACGGTTTCAAAAGTGCCGAGCATATCAATCTTATCTCACCTCATGACATGAGAGTGATTGAGGGTTATATGGAAGAGATACTTGAACAAGGAAAAACAGACGAGAATAACCAAGATTATTTGCTGGTGAGGTTAATGGATAGGCACGCGATACTCGAACCTATGGAAAAGCTAAGGTCTGTCTACCCCAACGTTTTGCATTTAGAAAAACCGGGTATGTTGGTGGAGGATGAGGATGAGGAAGAGCTAGGCGCTGCTTCGTTGAAACGCAATGAATTGGATATGTTTCAAGACTTCTACCAGGAAGTCCAAAAAGACGGACTAACGACAGAGCAAGAGTCTATTGTCACAAATATCATTGAGAAGTTAACCAGTTATACCGAGCAATAACATGCAACCACATAATCTAACCATACAGGCTTTCGGTCCATTTTCTAATACACAAACTATCAATTTTGAATCACTTGGCAGTGCGCCCCTTTTTCTCATCAACGGTGCGACTGGATCTGGAAAAAGCTCTATTTTAGACGCGATGTGTTATGCGTTATACGGTGAAACGACGGGCAATGAACGAACCGGTGACCAAATGCGGTGTGACTACGCGAAGCCAGATTTGGTCACAGAAATAAGCTTTGAATTTTCTCTGGGCTCTAAAGTATTGAAAGTCACACGCTCTCCAGAACAGTGGTTGCCTAAAAAGCGTGGTGAAGGAAAGACCAAGCGCGTTCACAAAGCAAGTCTAGTTCAGATGAATGATGGCGATGAATCGCTTATTTCCAGCCGTACTACGGAAGTTAACAAGCACCTTTTAGAGTTAATTGGCCTAAATGTAAAGCAGTTCCGGCAGGTTATGGTGCTTCCGCAAGGGCGGTTTCGTGAGTTATTAACGGCGAGCTCTAAAGAGCGTGAGGTCATTTTTGGTCAGCTTTTTCAAACGCATATCTACAATTCCATCGAAAAAGCACTGTATGACCAAACATCAGAGATTCGAAACCAAAAAGAACGCTTCGATAATCAGATAAAAGGGGCATTAAACTCCGCTGGAGTTGAAAGTGAAAAGGACCTAGAGCAACAAACTAACAGCGCAGCAGCGAACTTGGATGAGTTACAAAAGTTATATGTCGACAGTAAAAATCGTCATGAACAAGCGATACTTGAAGAGAAAAACGCGACAGAAATGCTTGGCAAGTTTTCTGAGCTTGATGAAATCAAACTGAAATTGAAAGCGCATTTAGATGCGAAGGCAGAATACGACAAACAAACGATACTCAAGAAAAACGCGCGCTCTGCACAGTATTTAACGGATCCCTATAAGAAAGTGCAAAATGCAGAACGTTTAATTCTTAGTTATCAAACGGAACAAGCGAACCTTTCCGACCAAGTTTCTATGTTAACCAGCGTGGTAGGCGAATCACAAGCCAGCCTTGATAAAGCGAATGAGGAATATTCAACCCTTAGTAAGCATGAGCAAGAGCTCAGTTTCTTGCATGCAATTCAACAGAAGCTAGAGCGTATATCTGAGGTAACCAAGCATCAGGAAGCGGTGACATCATCTTTAGAGAGCGCTCAAGTTTCTTTACAAGAGGCGAACTCAACGATTGAGGGGTTAAATACACGACTCAATGAGAAACAAAAACAGCTAGAGCTGGCGAATTTCGCAATGAGCCAATTGCCGGAAAAAAAGCACAAGGTGGAACGCTTAAACGCAATTCTTGTTCAGTTTGATAGGAAACATGAACTCTGTAGCCAACGAGATGCCGCTAATGAAAAAACACGGCTCCTAGCGACTCAGCTTATACCGCTCGAAGCTAAAGTTGAGGACTCATTGACCAAGGCGAATGATTTGGAATACTCCTGGCATTGTAATCAGGCGGCGATACTCGCTAGCCAGCTAAAAATCGGTGAAGCGTGCCCTGTTTGTGGGAGTGCTGAACATCCCTCAGTCGCCGAGTTTTTTGGTGAGGAAGTCTCATTGCCAGAGGTTGAGCAAGCCAAAAAACAATACCAAGAACTTTTGAAACAAGCGTCAGAACATAGGGAAATTTTGAATCAGCAACGATTGTCTCAGGCAACCGTTGAGCAAAAGCTTGCTTCAGTTGAGGAGTATCTGCAGAGCAATTCGAATGGCTCTGATGAACACGTTAAACGCGAACTGGACAAGCTTTTAGCTGAGGTCAATGAACTTGAGTCTGATCTTATACCAAAATTACAGAAAGAGTTACATCGCATACAGGCTGAGCTTGACTCACAAAACCAAGACAAAGAGCGGTTTGCCTTAACCGTCAAAAATAAAGAGCATGAGGCCGCAGCCATTGAAGCTCAGCTTATAGAGTTAAGAAGAGATGTACCAAAAGAGTGGATGTCTATACAAGCATTGCAAAATCAATTGCAAGTCGTTGAGCAAACCCTGTTCCGCATAAAAGAGCAACATAAAAAAGCTGAGCAAGCGTTTCAACAAGCAACATCCAACTTAACCCAAGTATGTGCAAAACAGCAACAGCTCGATAATCTAATGGAGAAAGCGGGTGAGGAGCTACAGGAGTTTGCACGAATATGGGAGAACAAGTTAAACGATAGTCCGTTCGATGATGTTCAGCAATTCCAAGCTTACTGCTTAACGCAGCAAGAGTTGGAATCTATCGATCAGTATCTACGGCAATATCAGGATACCTTAGCATCCTTAAATGCCTTACAAGATAATTTGAGTGAAGAGCTGTCAGGAATAGAAAGGCCACAACTTGCTGCTATCTCGCAAACGAGAAACGAGTGTCAGCAAAAAGAGAAAGACATGCTGCTGCAGGTGACAACGGCGTCATCTCGAGTTGATAGATTACGTGATGCTAGGCAAAGCTTAACAAAGCTTCAGCAGGAGAATGCTCAGCTAGAAAAAGCGTATCAAGTAGTGGGTACGCTTAGTGATGTTGCAAATGGCAAAACGGGCTCGAAAGTGAGCCTTCACCGATTTGTTTTGGGCGTGTTGCTGGATGATGTATTGATTTTGGCCTCGAAACGGCTGAACAAAATGACGCAAGGCCGGTACAATTTGAAACGTAAACGGGAAAAGTCGAAAGGCAATGCGGGCTCAGGATTAGAGCTGATGGTCGAAGATGGTTATACTGGAAAGTGGCGTGATGTCGCTACTTTATCTGGTGGAGAGTCGTTTATGGCCGCATTATCGTTAGCGTTAGGGTTATCTGATGTGGTGCAATCCTACAGTGGGGGAATTCGACTCGATACCTTGTTTATTGATGAAGGCTTTGGCAGCTTGGATCAAGAATCTTTAGACTTAGCGATACAAGCTTTAATCGATTTACAGCAAGGAGGAAGAACAATCGGGATAATTTCTCATGTAAGTGAACTCAAGGAGCAGCTTGCACTCAGAGTAGATGTGATTTCTGGTCGTTACGGAAGTGAAATCAAAGTTTTGAGCTGATCTTATCACTGAAGCTAAATAAATAAGATGCATAATAGGAAGTGTACTAAATCTCAATAATCATAATAGATTATTGGAGCGTATGATTTATACTCGGGCAACTTGGGGTGTTGTTTACATTGCTGAAACCTGCATGTTCAAGTTGTTTGATATACTTAGATAAGAAAGAAAGTTGTCATTTGGTTTGTTGGCTAGTAAAAAGCCGTATGTGGTTAAATCTCCTATGGAAGTCATAAATAAAATTTATAAATACTCCGAGCCCAACTTGACGTTGGTCGGCTGGATGGGGTTCATCGGCTTTCCTTTGTACTACTACGTGTGGTCTTATGTATTCCCACAGGCTTATGAAAGTTTGTTTCTGCGTGGCCTTGGGGCATTGTTGTTCTCAGGTATCGCATTTCGCAAATGCTTTCCTAAGCCACTGCAAAAATACACACCAATATATTATTTGTTCACGGTTGGATTTTGCCTGCCGTTTTTCTTTTCTTATATGATGTTTATGAACGATTGGTCGACCATCTGGACAATGTCGTTTATGGCCTCTATCTTTTTGCACATCTTGTTAGTGCACGATACAAAAGTCATGGCGATTCAAGCTGCGTTGTGCATATTTATCGCCTATTTGTTCGCGTATGTTTTCAACCCACACCCACCAGTCATCCATGTTGTTTGGGAATATCTGCCTATATTTTCGTTCACTTATATTTTTGGAACTCTGTTTTATTTCAGAAACCAAGTGGAGCATGAGACGAAAGCCTCCATCGCAAAATCGTTTGGTGCTGGGATTGCCCATGAAATGCGTAATCCACTCAGCGCGTTAAAAGCGTCCTTTGATGTGCTTGAGTCAATTATTCCTAGTAAAGGTAAAGCCGCCGGTGCTTATTATCATCTCTCGAGTCAAGAGCTAGGTCTGATAGAGGAAATCCTCCATGACGCGAGTGATACGATCCAAAATGCAAACCAAACCATCGACTTGCTATTGACGTCTATCGATGAAACCAGAGTATCCACCTCGACATTTAGAAAGCACCAAATGAAAGAAGTGGTCGATGGTGCGATCCACTCTTTCCCATATAAAAAAGCCTCAGATCAGCAAGCAGTGAAAGTGGTCACGCTCAACGACTTTGAGTTTTTAGGTAGCGAGACCCTTTTAAGGTATTCACTGTATAATTTGTTGAAAAATGCGTTTTATTATCAAACGTCTGCTGATTTTTATATTACTATCACTCTGAAAAGCTCTAAAGGCTGGAATCAACTGGTTTTTAGAGACAGTGGCGCTGGCATAGAAGATGATGTGATGGAACACATTTTTAAAGATTTCTATACAGTAGGAAAGAGTAACAGTTACGGTTTGGGGCTACCTTTTTGTAAAAAGGTCATGCATGCAGTGGGCGGGGATATATCTTGTCGCTCCGAACTAGGTAAATGGACTGAGTTTACTTTATCGTTTCCAAGGTATGACTCAGCAACCGTAGGCAAGCTAAAAATGGATTTAATGAGAAATAAATCGATCCTCTATATTGGCAATACATCCATGTTGGAGCGCCATCTTTTTGAACAATCTTTTTACAAGGGGTATCGATTACATAGTATTGACTTGAGCGTAGCGCTTGCAAAGCAAGAGTATGAATTTGAGTTTGACATTATTTTAATCGACCTCGATACAATGAAGGGTAAACGGGATCAGTTCAAAGTACTGGAGTCTAAGCTAACGTTTACTGAAGCCAGAATAGTGTATTTGTTTGATGAGCATCATACCTATCATAGCGATTTTGATCGTCATCTGATCATTTTTCCTGTTGAAAAGTCTCGTTTTATGCAAGATAGCCAACAGGTATTCGACGAGCTTATGTTTGAGTCTCCCATCGCCGATAGAAATCTTGTGCCGAGAAAAAAAGCAATATATGGGAAAACCATCATGATTGCTGACGATAATCACTCGTTGAGAACATATACAGCTATTTTCTTGGAGAAACAAGGTTATCAGGTCATTCAAGCTCAAGATGGTGCTCAGGCCATTCAGCAGCTAGAGAAGCACCCAGTGGATCTGGTTCTAATGGATATTGAAATGCCTCGGCTTGATGGCATTGAAGCCACTAATGCCATTCGACATTCGGCTCATTCGTACTCTGACATTCCAATTCTTGCTCATACTGGAGATAGCTCCAAGATTTCGATAGACAAAATTCAGGGAGCAGGCATGAATGACTACATCATTAAGCCTGCCGAAGGGGCGTTACTGATCGATAAAATTTCCGACTGGCTTTGATATTACGGTTTATACCCAAGTTACTTCAAGATGCAGGATTCAGAGCGATGTGAGTGGCCCAATTTAAGGGAAAGGTCTGCAGGAATGGCCATCCATTTCAAAGGCCTTTGACGCGAAAGTGGGCCACTCACACCGCTCCCAAAGGGCGAGTAGATAAGGCTTCACTGCGTTGTTAGGGCTGCTCGACGTAGAATGACTATGCCTCACATCCCTGCCTAGCATTGAAGCCTTATCTATCTCGCTGAAACTCGCATCTCGAAGTAATTTGGGTATAAGTATGGATCTGTGCAAAGGAATCAAGGGATAAGTCATTGAGCTGTTTTGCGCCGGTTAAGGTCATCGCCACTCTGATTTCTTTGTCGTACATGTCGAGTAGATTTTCAACGCCTTGCCTACCATGAGTGGCAAGGGCGTATAAGAAAGAGCGCCCAATTAACGTACAATCAGCGCCAAGTGCTAGCATTTTTACTACATCGAGCCCACTGCGAACCCCAGAATCAACCAATATCTTAATCTGTCCCTTTACACTGTTGGCAATATCAGGGAGTACTTGTGCGCTTGCTGGAACGCCATCCAATTGACGCCCACCATGGTTTGATACTACTATCCCATCAGCGCCAAATCTGACGGCATCTTTAGCATCTTCAACATCGAGTATTCCTTTTATGATCATGGGGCCATCCCAATAGTCACGGACCCATTCTAAGTCCTTCCACCCTATAGATGCGTCAAAATTTTTGCCGATCCAACCCATGTAATCCGCTAAACCGCTTGGCTTGCCTAAGTAAGTGGAAATATTTCCAAGTATATGAGGTCTACCCAACACCCCGACATCGATTGCCCACTTGGGATGGCAAACGGCTTGTAAAATCCGTCGGGCAGGCGCACCAGGCCCGCTCATGCCCGAGTGTTTATCACGATATCGTGCACCAGCTAAGGGCATATCTACGGTAAATACCAAAGTGGTCACACCGGATTGCTTTGCACGGTCAAGGACGTTTTTCATGAAACCACGATCTTTGAGTACGTAGAGTTGAAACCACATCGGTCGTGATATTTTTGGCGCGACTTCTTCGATGGGGCATACCGACAACGATGACATGGTATAGGCTATCCCTTTATTGCAAGCAGCTTGCGCGGCTTGTACTTCACCACGACGCGCATACATTCCAGTCAGGCCAACAGGTGCAAGAGCAACAGGCATAGAAAGGTTTTCACCAAGTAATTCGATATTGAGGTCTAAATCCGATGCGCCATTGAGTACACGTTGTCGTAGTGAGAGTTTCTGAAGCTCTGCCGTATTACTTACCAAGGTGTGTTCGCTGTAGGCACCACCGTCAGCATAATGGAAAAGAAAAGGGGGTAGTTTCGCTTTTGCTGCTTTCCTGTAATCGCTAGGAGATGAAATGATCATAGTGAATTCCTAATTAAAACTTTAAGAACATGGGCTTAGCCCTACTATGCCACAATTTTAAGTTAGATCCTGCTTGCGAGTTAATTTAGCTATAAGTATGTAAATTTCCATATTTGCCTGTTTTATTGTGAGATATCTCTTACAAAGTCGTGAGTGTTTCACGTTTGGAAACTACTGCCATTTTCTCTAGTGCCACATAACCTATTGAATAATTAATGAAAAAATAAACTGTGATATGCATTTCTTTGCCAAGTATATACAGATGGCGATGTTAAGTTTCCCTTGTTGGGGTACATTAAAGGTGTCGGCAGGATGCGGACACAAGGGACAACCTTCGGGATGAGGGGGAGATTATTCAAAGGGGATGAATAATCAACATGGATAGAATCTCCAACAGATAGTCACTAGGATGGTGTTATCGTATTGTTGGAAAATCAAGGAAGAACACATCATCAGGACGATGGTGCAAGGACATCACTTAAGGATAAGTGAAGCGTTGATCAGGAAGATCGGCAAGCATTGGATGCTAAGGACACCGCTAGGATGGCGATGATATGGAAAGCGCTTAAGGATAAGCGGAAATATCATGGAATAGATGCAGGGAGCACTTAAGTAGCCGGATTGCTGCACAGTAGAAAATGCCCCTATGGCTTAGGCTATAGGGGCCTTTCTTTATCTAGCGTTTCTTAAAATGTCTGTTCGCTAACTACGCATAGGCGGTTTGTTTACTCATAGCCTGACTTCTACGTAACCACACTTTCTCATGGAAGAAATAAGCAATCGAGTTAATCGCAGGCTCGACGGTGGCCATTAGGCCTCCTATGAAAGCATCACCAGTGATGATGTAGGAAACCATAAACGCTACACTAAAGTGAACACTCGCGAAGCTTGCCGTTTTCACACGAGTCATGGATTCCCGATTCTGTAAAGCAGGAACGCTCTGCCAGATTTTCTCGTGTATATAAAAAGCGCCAGTGTTGATTGAAGGCTCTATCATGGCAATCAAACTGCCGAGTAAAAAGTCACCCGTCAAAGCAAAAGCAACCAGTGTCGCTATAGAAAAGTGAATAGTCGCAAAAGTGATTGTCTTGATCATCAACCTGTCCTCGTCAAGTGTTCTCCGATATATAAATATTATTGATAATCATTCTCATTAAGTAAAGAAAAACCTATCTATTAGTTTGATAGGGTATGGCTATTTAGCCATAACTACTGTCGGGGGGTAGAGTTTTGGCTGGCCTTGTTCCGCTTATCTTGCACCAACTGTTTTGCTGCCTTTTCTAACCGCGGCAACAAGTGAGACTTAGACTTATGGATATAATGGTAAAGAGGCTCATGCGATATAACAGGGCTGGCAATCTTTATTTCAGGAAATTGATCTTTTAAAGAAAGATACATGACTTTAGATGCTACCCATACGTCGACTCTTCCTTTTGCAAGCATCATGGCACCTTGAATGCTAGTGTTAACCCGATACATCCTTTTGTATTTCTTCAATTTCTCGGCATATTGGTTACCCAAGTTAGCCACAATAATTTTATCTTCTATGTCTGATAGCTTTGAGTAATAATCTGAGCCTGTGCTGAACAGAAATATGTCTATATCAGCTAGCGGTACATCAAGTTTAATTAAATCAGGTTCGTTCTCAATGTTGCCTATTCGTAGATCCAACGCGTCATATTTTCCCTGAATCGTACCTCTCACGGCTCTTGCGCTAGGCAGGTATACAAAGTCAACGTTTATACCTGCAGAGCTATAGATGTATCTGAGGTCATCTTCTAACTTAACGCCAACTTGTTTTATGAGTTCTGGATTTCTGTAAACATTACCCATGGCTACAGTCATCGACTCAGAGTATGCTTTGCCGGGCAGAGACAGCAAAATAACGAAACTTAGTATGAGCCATGTTAACGTCATTTTTAAATTCAATGACTGACCGAACATAATTGGCCAAACACACCCTTTATTTAACATCCATAGTCCTAGAATTGACCTGCTTGTCTTAATTGTAGTCGGTTTCGCCCTTGGAGAATTTTGTTTAATGCATTACAAACTGCTATTCAGGTATTAGATGTACAACAGTAACCTATCATTCTATTTCTTGTTTTAATTGATTGAGAAAGCCCTTCATATATTGCGTTCGTCGGCTCGCTTCAGCTTTGGCCGAGTCGGTGTTCATTAAGGACTCGAGCTTAAACAATTTTGTGAAAAAATGATCAACAGTGAAGGCTTTATCTTGGGTCTCTCGCTTATCGCAGAAAGGGTCGTCAGCGCTGTATAACTGAGAACCAAAGCTGGCACTAACTTGTATGCACCGAGCAATACCAATGGCACCTAGAGAATCTAAGCGATCGGCATCTTGAACGATTTTGGCTTCAAGTGTTTCAGGCACTACATTAGCGCTGTAGCTATGAGCTACGATTGCATGGTGGATCTCGCTATCAAACTGCTTTGGATAACCGCATGAATTAAGAAAGCTCAATGCTTTATCTGCTGCTTTCACTGAGCTTAGGGCCCGATTAGGGTGGTTTTTGGGAAAGGTAAAACAGTCATGCAAATAAGCCGCGGGCAGGACAACGTCAATGTTGGCTTTTTCTTCGTAACAGAGCGATTTTGCCATACTTACCACTCGGATGACATGGTTGATATCGTGCGCAGGATCTTGCTGCATTTCGTTTGTGATAAAAGCGAGAAATTGGTTTTCAAATTGTTCAGTCACTTGTCATTTACCTCTATTTTATTTCTAATTAACGAACATCTTGGAATATCGGGTAACTCGTCATAAAAGCTTCCTTGCGCAGCCATAAACGCCAAAGTATACGGGCGTGTTTTTTGCCTCGCTTGTTCTGGCAGTCGTTTACTATCGCTCAGTTTGTTAAACATCCACTCATCTAATTGAATCGCCAGCTCAGTAAATTCGCGTTCGGTCAGCTCTATTTTTAACGTCATCATGCAAGCTTTCGTATCGTTTTCTTGCAGATTCACGACTCTGTCTTTTAAGCGCGTTAGTACTTGATTTTTATAAGCACTTGGATATACCGCCCCTTTCTTAAACGCAGTATGTGAAGGAACGCATAGTTTAGCTTTGTTGTTAATACCAAGCTCTATCAAACCGACACTCTCTAGCTTGCGTAAATAGATATGCATGGATGCCACGTCTAGATGATAGGTATCAATAATTTGTTCAACTGACAGGTGTTCGGACAGTCTAAACCACAGGGTATAAAGAGCAGGGCAATCTGCAAATGCTTTATCTTGTTCATGGGTGAAGACTGGCACCATTGCAATATTTTTTTCCGCTTGGGTGATCAAAGAAGAGATCGGGATATCACAAAGTACACTGATGCGGATAAGTCTATCTAGTGATAATGGCTGAACGTTGTTAAGTAACCTCTTTACGCTTACTTCTGATATATCCAATTGCACGGCTAAATCTCGGTAAGAGATATTGTTCTTACGAAGTTCTTGTTTCACTAGCCGGCATATCTCCTTATGAAGTTGTTCGCTCATATTCTTTCCTTGGCTACCTAGGTTGACCTGGTTGGTATCATAAAACTATCCCTTTTATTAATCCATTGAAAAATCAGGTCAAAATGCGATTCTGCTTGGCGATGGTACATGTAGAAATCGACTTATCTTCAAGGGGATTACAATGAGTGGGTTAGGGCTAACAATTCGATTTGGTTTCCAGCAATATCTGCATTGGTTTACGACAGGACTTATGGTTCCTGTTACTGTTTTGGCATTTCAAGCCCGTGGATTAAATCTATCTGAAGTGGGTGTATTGATGGCGATTTGGATTGGGACTACAACGGTATTGGACATCCCTTTAGGCCGATTTGCGGATACATTCGGAAGAAAACACACCTATTTGATATCGTTGGTCGTAAGCATACTTGGGTACTCGGTGTTTTATGTCTCTTCAGGATTTACAGAGCTTGCAATCTCAGTTTGCTTATTGGGTATGTCTAGGGCTGTTTATACAGGCACACTCGATGCTTGGTTTTACGACGCCTTTAAGAACACAAGCGGAAATCGTACCTATTTTAGCTGTTTAGCGTTAGTTAACGTTATGACGACGCTTGGGTTAGCGACTGGAAGCTTAATTGGCGGGCAAGTTGCCAAGTACTCAAGTTACATACCATTCATTGATCATTCTGGGAACTATGAGGGCAATATACTCTTGGTTCTGGTATTGACGATAGGGTTAATCATTGTCAGTGCTGTATTGATTGATGAGCAGAAACCATCAAAGCGGCTGGGAAATGCGACTAAAGATAAGCATACCCTTGTTTCGGTACTTGATAGCACCTGTAAAAATGGCGTATTAAAAAGGATGTTTCCTACCATATTGGTTTTCGGAATCACTTTAAGCAGTGTAGAGAATTTATGGCAACCTTACTTAGCGTCCCTTTACGGTTCATCGAAAGATGCATTACCTTTCTATGGGCTTGTCTCGGCATTATATTTTCTTGTGTCGGCACTTTCTTCGGTGGCTTCAATTTATGTACTGCGTTTGTTCGGCAATTCTCATAAGCAGTTGATGATTAGCAGTCGGTTATTAGCTGGAATTACATTGGCGTTGCTAGCGAATACGTCTGGGGTCAGCGCATTCCTAGTGTACTATCTAGCATTTTTCTTCTTGTTCACACTGGGAAACAATTCAGAAAAGATATTAGTCAACGACAACACGGATGCCCGGTACCTTTCCACTATGCAATCAGTGAGTTCATTTGTTATGAACTTGGGCGGCGTGATTGCTTCAGTTGGATTTGGGTTTATTTCTGAGCACTATGGAATTGGATTTAGCTGGCTATCATGCAGCATTATCCTTTCCTTGAGTGCGTTTTTCTTTGTCTCTATGCCAGAGAGCTATAAATCTTCACTAAGAACAGGTCCAAGTCACTAACCAAACAGTAATTGACCTCCTCCCAGAAAGTCGTTTCGGTTTAAACTAGAGAACGAAATTAAAAAAGACATACACCCAAACGCTTGATAAGTCATACTTGCTCAGCATTTATGGTGTGTGTCCGAGTAGTTCCCAGATTATAATTTTTGGGCCAATTTTTTTACTCTCGCTAAGTTAGAAGGAGAAAGGTTTTTCTTTGTTGTGTTAAACAAGGTTTGCGCCTCTGTATGACCATCGTTCGCTGCAGCTAAAATCCATGCGCTACCTGAGATTATATCTTTTTTACCACCTCGTCCGGTCATCATAAAAACACCAAGTGCATATTTAGATTCCAGATGACCTTTTTGCGCTGCCCTTCTGTAGCATTTCCGGCTTGCTGCCATATCTTTACTTGTACCACGTCCGTTTGCTAAGGCTTCTGCTTTTTGAAATAAGGCTGCTCTATGGCCTTGACTTGCTGCCTTATCAAACCACTCATAGGCTGATTTTTCGTTACGTTCGACACCCCGACCAGAGGCATAGGCAACACCCACCATGAACTGAGCATCGATCTGTTCCTGTTGTGCTGCCTTTAAAAACCAGTAAGTTGCTGTTGCATAATTTTGAGTCACGCCAAAACCGTTCGTGTAGTCCAGGCCTAATTTATATTGCGCCTGTGCATCACCTTTCTTCGCCATTTCTATATTGTGTGAAACACTTTTGGGTAAGGTAGTGCACCCACTTAGCATTAATAAGATGATGATTAAAATCTGAGGAATCCCCATGAATTTCATCATAGCTCCTCATATCGCTCTGCACTTTTAATATCGTGCTTTTTGTGAGTATCAGAGCTGCTTTCTAGTCTACGGCCAAGGTAGGTAACAGAGATCCGTTGGTCGGTCATGCCTGATTCAACGAAAGTACATACCGCGTATAGCCTAGCCGCAAGGAACTCGGGAAAAGCAGAAACCATATCATTTTTTGGTGCTTGGTAAGCCTTCATCGTAATAACTCAGTTTTTATCAATACGTCTAGAAGTAGAAATTCGTGGGGATTTGTCAGGATTAAAATGCTTATAGGATTTCGATAAAGAGAAATCATGGTTATGCGTCCTAGACTTAAACTAACCGTACACAGAAGTTAATAAATAGACTGTGTACGGTTTTGGTGAGTGGAAGTTGTTATTCGATACCTAATAGTTCTTGGGTCGCAGCAACCACTTCATCGGTAATTTGCTTATTAGCCGCTGAAGCTAGAGTATCTGCTTCTAACTGAGCTGAATTATCAAGTTCTTCCTGTGTGGTAGCCTGTTCTTCCACGGCAGCTGCCAGATCAGTTTCTAAAGTATCAACTTCAGATTCAGCCTGTGCCAGTTCCTGAGCAGCAGCGTCAGCTTCTGCTTGTGCGGTATCTGCTGCCACCTGAGCGTCAGCTAATTCATTAGCCGCAGTATTAGCGGCTGTGGCTGCTGTGTCTGCCTCAGCTTGAGCGGTGTCAGCAGCTGCCTGTGCAGCGTCTGCATCATCTTGAGCAGCATCTGCTTCGGCTTGAGCTTGAGCGGCAGCATCAGCGAGATCTGTATTTGTTGGATCAGCGTCAGCAGCAGCCTGTGCAGTATCTGCCTCTGCTTGAGCGGTGTCAGCAGCAGTCTGTGCAGCATCTGCATCAACTTGAGCGGTGTCTGCAGTAGCCTGTGTTGTATCTGCCAATGCTTGTGCTGCATTTGCTGATTCCTGTGCATCGTTCAGGGCTTCTGAAGCCGCGACGCTATCTTCATTCAATTGCTGGCTTATTGCTGTTAATGTTGCAATATCATAACTGGCAATCTGATCCTCTAACCCTTGAATGGTCTCGGAAATTTCATTTAATCTTTCAGTTAATAGGCTTGTTGCCTGAACTGCGTCCCGGTATTGTGCTAGAGCTCCAACAACAGATTTAGCAGATGCATGAGCTAGTCCGTTTTCTGATGCGTGTGCTGCATTCAGACGTCCTAAAGCACTTGATAAAGAACCTTTATTGTTACCTAATCCATTGCCATTGCCATTGCCATTGCCATTGCCATTGCCATTGCCATTGCCATTGCCATTGCCATTGCCATTGCCGTTGCCATTGTTGGCACTAGAGCTAGAACCGCCGTTTTGGCCACTATTTCCTTTACTCTTGTCACTACTGTTTCCACGGCCTTTACCGTTGTTACTGTTATCATTTTTAGCAAGTGCAGTGTTGTATTTAAATGTACCGTCATCAAAATTAAACGTAACCGGGGCTAAAGCCAATAGGCTAACACAGGCACATCCAAGTAAAGCCTTTTTAACTAACAGTGAAAGTTTCATGGCATACCCCCAAAACATCGAACAGTTTTACACACAAAACCCTTATTGAGTGTACCATCAGTATAGTTCAATAATTCATCAATTAAGGTGTTTGCACAAGAATTGACAGGCTATGCCAGAAATTAGAATCCCGGTGGAGAAAAACGCCGAAACCAGAAAGGTGCGTTGCTTGTCAAATTTATGGTGTATGCTAAAAAATGTGAAATAGTTGGTTGTTTTCTATACAAATGGTTATCCGTAGTTTTCTAAATTAAGCAGAAGCTCTAACTTGGTTTTGTTCATGAATAAGTAAAAAAGTGATCAAACTTGAGCTGAAGAAATGGCTGAAATTGGCAGTTTTAAGAACAACAGCGATCTTTCCCTCCGACAAGGACAATACAACATATGATGTTATGTCTCTATTTACTTAAATGAGACAGAAATAGCTCTACCGCTTTCTTTACTTTCGCTGATAGTTGCCGATTGTGAGGGTATATGGCCCAAATCCCTTCTACTGGTGGTTGATGATCCTCAAGAAGTGTCACTAACTCACCATTTCGAATGTAGTTATCAACATAGTAACTAGGTAACTGGGCGATCCCAAGGCCTTGCAATGTAGCGTTAAGAAGGGCTTGACCGCTATCACTACAAATTTTGCCTTGCAGCTTGTAGCTATGTTCTCTTTCCCCGAGGGTAAAGCGCCATGACTGATTGAAGCGAGTCAGAGCAGCATGGGTGTTGAGTTGCTCAATGGAACTAGGCTTACCGTGACATTCCAAATATTTTGGTGAGGCAACGAGATTTAAGCTGCGATCGGATAGACGGCGAGCTATCATATTTGAATCGTTTAGCGACCCGATGCGTATGGCAAGATCGAATCGCTCTTGAACCAAATCTATCTGACGATTCGTTAGTTGAAGCCAAATCTTAAGCTGGGGGTATTGCAGCGCCAGTTTGTTGAGTAGTGGGGAAATCACTTGTTCACCATAGGCTGGTGGCGCTGTGATCCTTAGCTGTCCTCTTGGCTCTTCTTGCTCTTGAGTTACTATACGCTCGGCTTCTTCTAGCTGTTCAATAACTTCACGGCAGTATTCGTAGTACGTAGTACCAGACTCAGTGAGACTAACCTGACGTGTTGAGCGATAAAGAAGCTTTACTCCTAGCCTTTGTTCAAGGGCATTTATTTGACGGCTAATTTGTGCGGGTGAGATTGACAGTTCCTCTGCGGCTTGTTTAAAGCTTAGTCTTTGGGCCACAGCGACGAATTCGTAGACTCCCTGCCACGGTTTCATTATTACCTCCAGCGTAATTCTGAATTGAATTGTTGATTATTCACAGGGAAACAGATGTAGATACAATAATCAATACAAATTATTTGGAGCGTTCATATTATGAAAAATGTCGAATTAGTTAAGCAATATCGTGAATATTTTAAACAAAAGGAAATTCCAGCAGCCTTGGGTTTAGTTGCCGATGATGCCATATGGAATACAGACAATGCGGGTGGGAGCTGGAGTGGTGTCCACAAAGGAAAAGAAGCAATACTTCAACATTTGAAAAATATTGGCAAAGAATGTCAGCTTATAGCTTGGCATACCCATTCCATTTTCCCGTACAACAATATCCAGGTCATCGAAGTCGCTTATCTAAAATTCAAGTTTCTTGCCACGGGTGAGGTGTATGAATCGGATGTCGTTTGTTTTTTCGATATCGAAGACGAAAAGATAACGCGCTATAAAGTTTATGAAGATGAGCAGAAACTGGTCGCATGCTACCAGCGAGTTCTAGATGCTCAAAAACATAACCTATCTAACTAATAATATCTTTCAAAAATATACGCAATCCATTCGGTTGGGTTTATCCATACCTGAAATCAGTTATCGGTCGAAAAAGTCACACTATATATCAGTGCGGCCGCTGACTAGTTTTCAGCCGCATTGATTTCTTCACAGGACATATTATGTATAAAACTACTGCAATTAGCGGATATACTCCGCCAGTATACCTATTGATTTTTCTTTATGGCTATGCCGCTTTTGCCTCAGTATTGTTAGCGTCATCTCTACCAGAGATTATTCACGTTTTCCAAGTTTCACCTGCGGAAGCAGAATGGGTGATGTCGGTATTTCTGATTGGCTATGCTATTGCCCAGCTAGTATTTGGACCCATTTCCAACCACTTTGGGCGGAAGCCGGCAGCCCTAATTGGGGTGTCGTTAGCCCTAGTCGGGAGTTTGATGCAATTTGTAGCCATTCTAAATGTCAATTTTGAGTGGTTAATTTGGGGCCGACTGATCAATGCAATTGGTGCAGCTTCGGGTTTGGTACTGGGTATGACGATGGTGTCGGATGTATACAAAAATGATGAGTCGCGACGCGTATTGGCAGTGCTAACGCTTATGCAGGCTTTTCTACCTGGCGTTGCCATCTTTATTGGCGGTAGCCTTACTCAATTGTTCGATTTAAAGGTCTCTTTTGAATTTCAATTGTTATTTAACTTAATAGTGATTGGCTGTGTTTGTTTACTCAAGGAAACCCTGCCTGCTACACAACACCAGAAAGTTCATGCTGGACGAATTCTATCAGGTTATTTCCAAGCTCTAATGCAGCCAAATTATTTCAGCTACGTGTCTTTGGTGTGTGTCGCTTCTTGCTCTATTTATGTCTTTAACTCCTTTGCTCCCATTGTAGCCCAACGTTACACGGGTATAAACTCGCTACAATTTGGTTAGTTGAGCTTTATCAACTCCTTTGGTTTGTTCTTGGGAGCGGTAACAGTAAGTAAACTAAGCCACATAATTGATGGCGTGAAGTTTTTGATTATTGGTATCAGCTGCATTGTTTGTTCCTCCTTAGTGGTCCTAATTATGTTCTATATGGGAATAATCAATATCTATTCTATCTTTGCTCCCGCCTTTGTTTTGTTTATTGGTATCGCCTTCATTTTGCCGAACGGGTCGATGATGGCGCTCACTGATGCTCCTAACAGTGCTTTATCAGCAGGGCTACTGTCGTTTCTAAGTTTGTTGATGGGGGCGGTAACGGTATTCATTGCGGGGAATTTCATCGGCGAAAACTCATTTGCTTTGCCGTGGACATTGATTATTGTGGCTTTCGCAGGAATCATTCTCTCTTTGACCACGCGGACTAAAATCGAGGCTCGGTAAGATAGGTTTTAGCAATCCCAGCCACCTAGATGACTGGGATTGGGCAAGCGGCTTAGAGTCCTTTGTTAGACCTTCACTTAAATAAAGTACAGGTCGGGGTGGTGGTAGGCTTTGTCACATACTTCTAGCATCTTGTCTATCTGGGTATCGGTGAGAGAGCTATGCAGTGAAAATCGGAAAATGTTTTTATTCGGTGTAGTCGCAGGTCGGCAGAACACCGCGCCAAATACACCATTGTTTTCAAAAAAGTCTCTCACGCGCTCAGTGTTTCTTTCCTCACCCGTTTCGAGGGCGACGATTTGAGATTCACTACGAATGGTAAAGCCTATCTCCCTTAATGATGTTTTGAAGTAGTTTGCTTTTTGTACCAAGGCATCTCTGCGATCATCGCTCTTTTCTATCACTGATAACGTCTTAGATAGACGCTCCAGTTCATAGGGAAGCATGGCAGAACTAAAAATGGCTGGGTACGCGACAAATGGGATACATTCGTTGATTTGGTTGTTACACCAGATTGCTCCTGCTCGGTAGGCAAAAGTTTTGGCTAAGCTCGCCGTCATAAAGTCGACTTTTTTCGTTAAGCCCATTTCGTTCAAAAGCCCGGCCCCTCTGTATCCATGTGTGCCAAGAGAGTGAGACTCATCGATCAACACTGCACAGTCAAACTCTTTCGCTACGCAGATGAGTTCTTCTAGTGGTGCCAATGTGCCGATAGTGCTGTAAATTGAATCCACAAGTACGACGCCAGGCCCATTCCTCTTCAGCAGTTTAGTCAAATGCCGAATGTTATTGTGCATAAAGGGATGGAGGTTTGCCCCAGCAATTCTAGCGCCTTCCCACATCGACATATGGGCAAAAAAGTCGATGTAGACATTGGTATCTTCATCGCAGATTGTTTGGAGTAGCGCAGTGTTCGCACTCCATCCTGACTGTGACAGTAAGCATGAAGAGAATCCGGTAAAGTTGGCTAATTTGGTCTCAACATCGGGTTTGGATTCTTCATCTTGTAAAAAAATACCTGACATAAATGGCGAATCTTGTTTCGCTCTGATCGCTTCCACATGTGCGTTAACAATCTCATGATGATTAGACAAGTCCAAGTAATCATTACTTTGCAACACAATATCTTCGGGCCCTGGCCGTTTTCCTAACACAAGGTGTTTACCGTTCTGGTTCGATTGAATAAGGTCTTCTATGTAAAAATTGAGCTTGCTTTCGATGAAATCCGGTAAACGTGGGTAATGGTTTAGGGTATTCATAAATCCTATCCTTTTTTAATTCTTAATATGCAAAGCCAGCTGACATGCAATATATGAAATAAAATGGATAATTAAGCGAGGGGGAAATATTATTTTTTTGCGTTGTAAGGCAAAGATAAAACAAGTTATTATTAATAATATTTCTATTAATTACGCTTATGCAAGTGTGTGCGTTATAAGTTAACTTGTTGAAAGCACAATAATTAATCACTATATAAGGTGATTTCAATAAAAAGTTAATTTTTGGACAGCAGTTCGCAAAATTGTTGAAAAAGCCATCAATGCTTTCGATAAACTTCGGGCCAATACATGGTGACATATCGCATCGATATCCAGGCAACGAGTACAGTAGCCACGGTAAGTTCGATGTAGCCAAATCGGTGAAGCCAATGCCAATGTGGATAGTAGATTTCGAAAAATGATGTCAGCCTGTACATGGCAATCGCACTGATTACTGAAGGGAAGGTGACGGAGGCGATGGAAGGTTGGAAATCTAACCTGAGCAGCTTGAAGTAGCATAGGTAGATAAGTAACGTCATGGTGATGGCGATACCCGCTAATGCGCCTGTAAGTATAGGATCAGGTTCAGAAAAGTTAACTAGGTAGCTGGCAAGCGTCAGGTTGATTGGTGCAGCCATGATAGCAATGGTTGGACGTGCATTTTTGGGTAAGTCGCCTTCGAACACGAGCCGGTACAACACCAGTGGCAGCATAAAAAAGTAAATGGTAATACAGACATTCACCAGAGAATCGGAAAACACGTCATGGCCGAATTTAGTTCCGGCCAAAGAGCTGCTGATCAACCCGACTGGGTACAAAAACCAGCTTGGTGCGATGTTAGATATTTTGAATTGTGATAGTTGAAAAGCAAAGAACAGTATCATCATGGTTAGGTGTAGCAAAATCGCCATGAACCAGATGGGGTAGGCGATGCTGGGTGATATCACCGCAAGGTAATCACACAATACCAATAAAGACATGCTCATTGGTGCCAATAAACTGCCATTTAACGGGTGCCTAATCTCTACAATGAAGGTTTTATAGCTGGTGAGATATTTGAGTAGCACTGGCAATAGAATGAGTGCTCCTACGGCTGCCATGTATGGCCGGACGACGGTGCCTATGGAAGGCACATAAAGGGTCCACGCTTGTCCTAGTGCGATAATACCTAATGCTAACGACGCTTGAGAGGGGGGAACATGTTTATATCTGGTTATCCGTCTCCAGTTCAAGGGCTGTACTCCGATTACTCAGCTTGACCAAATGGAAGAGTCTTTGATGGTAACAAGACAAATAGTAAAAAAGTATCTCCATGTGAGTAGAGGAGATACTTTTTAGAATTTGGTCGATGTTTAAGAAAATTCTTCTTGTCTTAACTTCTCGGCTTTTAGGGTTCTGCGTAGCAGCTGACTATAAATAGGCTCTCCACCGAGCCATTGTGCAAAGACAACGGCACCTAGACAAGTGGTGACAAGAGGAAGTATTAAATGGTAGTTACTTGTCATCTCTATAACCAACAGTATCCCTGTGATCGGTGCTCTTACCGTTGCAGCAAACAGCGCTCCCATTCCTGCTATGGCAAACATCCCAGGTGCGATGTCCAGTTCCGGCAGAACGCTATGTGCAGCTAGGCCAAAAGCGTAACCAAATAAAGTGCCTAAAGCGAGCATCGGCGCAAAAATACCACCTGGTGCTCCAGAGCCAAAACACAACATGGTTGTTAAGATACGACCAATGAAGATAAGCAGTAGGATAGATGCAGTGAACCCACCGTCAGTAATGGTTCGGATTAACTCTGTACCATCTCCGGCTAACTGAGGTATATAGAGTAATGTGATACCAAAACATCCGCCAAGCATTGCTCCAACAAACAAAAATCGTTTACGACCGTTTTTATGGACACGTGCAAACATATCTTGGAACAAGGTGACTAAACGGTTGAAAATGACGCCGAACACACCAAATAGCGCACCCAATAGCAAAAACAAAAACAGAGAGAACAGCTCCGGAGCGTGATATTGGGGGATAGTAATGACCGCCCCTTGCCCCATGATAGCGCGAAATACGATAGTTGCCGTGACAGATGAAATGATGACGGTTCGTATTGAAATTAACGAGTAGCGGAACTGGGGTCTCATTTCTTCAATGACGAACATAATCCCAGCCAGTGGGGCGTTAAACGCGGCAGCGAGGCCGCCTGCAGCGCCAGCTGCAAGAAGCGAATGACTCGTGTCTTCATTTTTGATTCTAAAGATATCTGAAATCATTCGCCCGATGGCACCGCCCATTTGTACGGTGGGCCCTTCTCTACCCAAGACCATGCCCGAGCCCAATGTGCCAAGTCCACCGAGGAACTTAACTGGGATAACTCGCCACCAGCGCATTGGACGAATCCCATCCATTGCACCTTCAATTTCTTGAATGCCAGAACCAGAAGCTTCAGGTGCGAAGCGATGAACTAAGTAATAACCAATGACAGCCAATAAAGCACTGATAGCAAAGGCAGCTAACCAAAGAGGAACGGAATGACCGATTTTATCTCGCAGCCAAGAGGTACGAGAGTCGGCGATAAAATGCACACCAAGTTGAAATAGGGTGCCAATGAGTCCTGTCAGTATACCGACAAGAAGCGACATAAACATCACAGATAATGGTGTTTTTTCTTTCGAGAGAAATTGGTTAACCGCATCTCTGGGAACGCTTGCGAGTAACGATTGCATGAATTTCTCTCTTTTTGTCATTGGTGTTTGGGCCTTATGGTTAGATTACAAATATTGGGTTGTAGATTATACCGTTGAAACTATTATCGGACAGAGATAAAGTTGAAAATTTGATTTTCAAATTTGACATTTATTTATTTCGTTATTGGTAAAACTTAGTCTTTATCAGTGATAGATAGCGTACCAATTATAGCGTTTTTTATCTGTAATTTATGATTCCGAAATCGAAAGATAATTTTTGTGAATAACTTGAGTTTTTCCTTATATGGTCCATATTTAAAGGGTAGGGAATATCAGAGCCGACTCGCACGGAGGAAATAATGTCTCCCTACTTACAATTAGGAAAGATTGAAAGATAAAAATTATATCCTCGTTTTTGTTCAGCATGGTAAATGCAAAGTTGATTCGCGAACTCACGATTGAGTAACGAGGTGGAAGGCGCGCCAAGGTAGGCGCGCCTTTTGTGTTTATACCTAAAAAGTTATTGAGCTAATGGTTTGCTATCAGTATCTTGTTGGGAAATTGATTCCTCAAAACGTTGTAGCGCTTGATATCTCGTATACATGGGCGCCAAGTTAGTACGAAAGGTATTCACCATGTCAAAAAAGGTTCCGACTAATATCATCACCGGCTTCTTAGGTTCGGGAAAAACGACAGCTATTTTGGATTTACTCAAGCAAAAGCCAGAGCAGGAAAAGTGGGCCGTGCTTGTCAATGAATTTGGCGAAATAGGCATCGATGGTGCGCTTATGTCTGAACAAGGCGCGTTAATTAAAGAAGTTCCTGGCGGCTGTATGTGTTGTACAGCAGGTGTACCAATGTCTGTGGGTATTAATGCTTTGTTAAGAACTCAACCAGATAGACTGCTCATCGAGCCAACTGGCCTTGGACACCCTAAACAGGTTATGGCGGTATTGACTTCAGAACAGTACACCCGCTACGTCGACCTTAAAGCGACGATCGCTTTTGTTGATCCGAGAAATCTCAGTGTTGAGAAATACACAACTAACCAGAACTTTAATGATCAGCTGGACGTAAGCGAAGTGATCATAGGCAACAAAGTGGATCAATGTACCGTTCAGGATATTGACGCATTTAATGATTGGGTCACTAATCAGTCTCCAGCCAAAGTGTTCCATAAGTTGGTTAAATTTGGCCAAATGCCCTTAGAAGTTCTAGATATCGAGAGACGAGCTCAGGAGGTTCTGTCTGCTTCTCATGATAGCCACCATTTAGAGCATGCGGAATTGGAGCCGAAATTTGAGTTGCCGCCGGGTAAAGACTTCATTAGAAAAGAAAATAAGGGGCAACACTATTTCAGCTGTGGTTGGCTAATAGGATCTGAGCATAAATTTGATTTTGACTCACTCATGTCAATGCTAAACGCGATTAGCGCGGAACGAGTGAAAGCAGTAATGAATACCAATCGTGGCTGTTATGCATTTAACTTGGTCAATGGTGTTCTATCTGTAAACGAAATGAGTTTGGAGAGCTTTGAATCTAGAGTAGAAGTCATTGATTCACAGTTACTCCCATGGGATGAATTGGAGCATGTGCTGTTAAGCTTGTGTGGTTTAACGACGAAATAACCCACCAGCCAGCGCCTGCGGAGGCACGCTCAATGTAGAGCGCGCCTCTTGTTAAGTTACTTAATATAGACTAAAGTTGCGTGTGGCACCTGATCTATCAAAAGCTATGACGTCAAAACCTTGATACGCTTGGCCAGGTGCCGCCATACCAGGTGAATGCTGAGGCATCCCTGGTGCTGACAGGCCGACGATATCGCTTGGCTTTTCTGCCAGCAATTTAGCGATGTCTTTTTCTGGCACGTGCCCTTCAATCATATAACCATCAATAACAGCGGTGTGGCAAGAGACGAGCTTACTTGGCATACCGAAACTTTTTTTAACGTTATGCCAATTGTTTGTGGGTTGAAGCTCAACGTTGTAGCCCTTGTTTTGCATAATATTGGCCCATTCTTCACAACAAGTGCAGCTCGGTGATTTATACATTTCAACGACGGGCTTAGCGTAAATCGAAAAACTCACCATAAGTGAAAGTACGGCGCTAACTTGGGTAATTCTTTTCATAATGTGACTCCATAAATACTAAAAACGGCTATTACATGCCGCAACGCGGCACAGATCATTCGATGGATAATGCGTTGCTTTAGCTAATAGGAGGTCTATAAAGGGAGTGGATAAAATAATAGGGTTTGACAATCCTATCGCGACCGATCAACACAAGTTGATAGGGTTGCCTATGAAGAGAAAACGCTGGATTTAAAAGACAAGAAGAAACATTGGTAGAGGGACAACAAGAATGCTGGGATACGTCATTCGTGTCGCTACAACATTCGGCTGTGTGCTGGTTCGTTTGAGAATTTATATGTTCAAATTGATCTTGCGAAGTGGACTTGTGCAAAGGTGAAGCGCTGACATTACCACTAGCAATAAATACACTGACTAGCAGTGCCATTATCAACCCGTATAGATGCCAATCCCTTAGTTTCACTATTTACCTGATTCATTCCATTTCATCATCAATTATCGAGCTTAACGTTTGCCTCGAACATTGTCATGTCGATAAGTGTAATTAATTGCAAATAGTCCATTTTTTGAACTGCATTAAAAATTCAATGCATTCATGTGTCTGTGTCAATACTTAAAAAGTGACTTGAATTCCATGTTTGATCATCTATACCTTTAAAATAGCCTGATCACGGAGGAAATGGCATCATGCGACATTGGATCGTTGTAGTTTTTGGTATGCTTTTTTTTGGAACGGCGCTCGCAGAGACCATTGATATCGTTGAGCTGAAAGAAGAATACGAAAGGCCTAAAAGTATTCCCTTCCCTGAAAATAACCAATTTTCGCAAGAAAAATGGGTGCTAGGTAAAGCACTGTATTTTGATCCCAGACTATCCAGTTCAGGCACACAGTCTTGTGCCACCTGCCACAATCCGAGTTTCTCTTGGGGAGACGGAATGGGGTTAGGTGTTGGTCATCAGCATCAGCAATTAGGTCGGAAATCTCCTACGATTCTAAATTTAGCTTGGGATGAGATCTACATGTGGGATGGTCGCAAAGCAACGCTAGAAGAGCAGGCATTAGGGCCAATGGAGTCCGCTGCAGAGATGAATATCGATATTAAAGACCTGCCAACAATTCTCAATGAAATACCTGGCTATGCAATCCTATTCAAACAAGCATTCCCAAATCAAGCAGATCCAGTTTCGGCCGAAAATGTCGCTAAAGCTATCGCTACATTTGAGCGCACCGTGGTGTCTGGAGAAGCACCGTTTGATCGCTGGATAAAAGGGGATGAGAGCGCCCTAACCGATGAAGAAAAGCGAGGCTTTATCGTATTTAACACCAAGGCCAACTGTGCGGGTTGTCATTCAGGATGGGCGTTTACCGACAGTAGCTTCCATGATATTGGACTGAAATCCGAGGATATTGGCCGAGGAAAGATGTTGCCCAAAGTTGAGAAAATGCAGTTCGCTTTTAAAACAGTCGGATTGAGAAACATCGAGTTGCGTGGGCCTTATATGCATGATGGCTCGCTTAAAACATTGGATGAAGTGGTCGATCACTACGACTCCGGTTTTGTAAAACGCCCTAGTTTATCTGATGAAATTGAAACACTTAATTTGACCACGGCAGAAAAAAAACAATTAGTGGCATTTTTGAAGACCTTAACCAGTGCGGATGAGCCAGTGTCTATGCCTGTATTACCAAGGTAAAGTTTTGAGGTATGTTATGAAAACTATTTTCTATTTTGTATTGCTGTTTTTTTCATTTGGTGCAATTGCATCGACAGATGTTATGGAAGGCGATGACGCTAAATCCAGCTATGAAGCATCGAAGGACAGTGTCGTCGCACTGATTCAAAAACGAAAAACATTTTACTTACAAGAGCCTGGCAACCCTAAGCTTAAGAGAAAGCCGAAGGAGTTGACCGTTAAAGCGGGCGAAGTTATTTATATTCTTAACAGTGAAAAGAAAATCACACACAACATCTACGATACAACGGATGAATCTTGGGTTTTAACCGCTCAGGAGCCAGGCGATGTCGCAGCTGTAAAATTTGATGACCCGGGTGAACACGACCTCAAGTGCGCCATTCACCCTAAAATGAAAATAAAAGTCATTGTCGAGTAACTTATGATTAAGTTAACCATCAAGAAGATACTTATTCTAAGTTTCTTGGTCATTTTCTTGCTGATTTTAGCGGTGTCCATGTACTCGGTGACATCGTTCGTTAAGTTAGGGAAATATGTAGAAAACATCTATCAAGGGCCTTTACAAACCATAAGCTACTCTCGCTCTGCCCAAGTGAATTTTGGCATGATGAGAAATAGTTATCTGGCCCTTAGCGTCAATGACGGACAATTTGATGAAGAAGAGCTTATCGATCTCATGTCAGAGTACTATGAGATAGGTATTGAAGATCTTGGTGTGGTTGAAGAGTGGTCGAATGAACCCAAATCCCTCGAGTTGATGAAAGAAATTATTGATTTATCGACACTTATTCATGAGTCACTTTTATCTAGCATCGATGGTGAAGACATCGATAGTGAGTTGCTGGCAGAGCAGTTCGAAGAGTTGAACGAAGCATGTGAATTGTTAGTCGAGTACGAAGCGACTTATGGTTTCAATTTTGTTCAATCTGTTGGTTTGGAAGTGCAGAAAACACCGATGATTTTTGGGATGATTTTTGCCCTGTCACTTATATTAATAATTCTTTTAGGTTACTACGTCATTCGTTCCATCAATAAACCGCTCAAACACTTAGTACATAAGCTAGGGTTGCTATCTGAGGGTGATTTGAACCAAGTGCCCGAAGTGTCAAAACGAGGAGACGAATTCAGCGTTATTTCTCAAAGTATCAAAGATCTTATTTATGCAATTGAAGAGATCATTGTTTCCATTAAACACAGTGTACTGAATCTGAATGAGAAATCAGAAGACATTCTATGCCATTCAACCAATACCAAAGAGTCGGTCACCGACCAAAAAAGCTTAGCAAGTGAAACGTCCGATACCATGGTGGTGGCCAAAACCAATACCGATGAAGTGTTGGACTGTTTGACAGAATCAGTGAAAGATTTGAAGCAAACATCGGAGTCAGCAGAAGAGGGTAAAGTTGTGGTCGCCGATACCATTTCAAATGTAAAAGTATTGTCTGAGCAATTTGATATTGTTTCTACTCAAATGGAAGAATTGGAGTCGGATGTTGAAGGTGTCAATTTAATTCTTGAAGCGATCAAAACCATCGCCGATCAAACTAATCTCCTTGCTTTGAACGCGGCTATTGAAGCGGCGCGAGCTGGTGAACAGGGTAGAGGTTTTGCTGTCGTCGCTGACGAGGTCAGGACACTATCAACGCGTACACAAGAATCAACCAACCAAATTCACGAAGTCATAGAGCGATTACAAACCAGTTCCAAAAATGCGATACAAGCAATGAAACAAGGCGCCGAACATACTCAGAATACCTATACTAAAGTTAATCAGGTGGGTGAGACTTTTTCGAAAATCAACTCCAACGTTGACAACTTGATGGTGAAAATGAGTGATATCGAAGATAAAACTTCGGTACAGGGTGAAACCATTAGTCAATTAGATGTGCTGGTGAAAAAAATTACCGCAATTTCGGAGTCGACCTTGAATAATGCGGAGCAAACGTCGCAAAAAAGTCATGAGCTCAGTGATATAGCCCACCAACTTAATGACTTGGTGTCCAGATTTAAGTCTGATAGAGAGCAAGAAGGGACACTGTTTTAATCGCCACGTTCAAGGAGTGATCGATTGGGAGAGTTTGATGATAAGAAACTCCTATGGATGATCAAGTACCTACCTTTGGTGCTTATGGCGGTGTTTATCCTTATCGCAGCGGTACTTATTGTAGGCGAAAACAAAACCTCTCTCCAAGAAGACATCAGCTCTCTTAGAAATAACTTTTACGACAATCAAAAAATCACCATTCGCAACCGAGTCATTAATGTTGTTGAGCAAATAAAAGTAGAAAAACGACGAACTGAGAATAATCTACAACGTAACATCAAAGAAAGGGTGAACGAAGCGGCAAGTATTGCGAGGCACTTATATCAACTTCACCACCAGTCTCAACCTGAGTTAACAAAAGAAATTATTTTAGAAGCGATCAGGCCCATTCGGTATAACGAAGGTCGTGGGTATTACTTTATCTACGATATTAATGGGGTGAACGTGATGCACCCTATTTCCCCAAATCTGGAAGGTAAGAACCTGATTGACCTCAAAGATGCCAAAGGGAATTTGGTCATAAAAGATTTAGCAACCATCGCGCAGACGCAGGGCAGTGGATATCACCGCTGGTGGTGGCCAAAACCGGATGATCTCAAAAGCCAATACGAAAAAATTGGCTATGTGATTAAGTTTGAACCTTATAACTGGTTTATTGGTACTGGTGAATATGTCGATGATGTAGAGAAAGATGACAAGGAAAAATTGCTAGATAGTATTTCCGAATATCGCTTTGATAATGGCGATTATGTGTTTGTTATGGATAGTAAAGGCGCGTTACTTGCCCATCCTAACGAGAGCCTGATTGGTGTTGAACGGCTCGATGTCAAAGATCAGTCTGGAAAGCTTTACATTCGAGAGCTTGTCAACAAAGCCAAAAGTGGCGGTGGATACGTTAACTATTTTTCTTCCTATCGGCCTTCTGGTGCGACGACATCAGACAAATTGAGTTATGTTGAGTACTTTCCAGAATGGGATTGGATTATTGGTACAGGAGTGTATTTAAATCCTATCGAGAATTTCTTGGCCCATCGCGCACAAAGTATGACGGCAAGTAATGAGAGAGAAATGGAGCGGATTGGCAGTATTAGTGCGGCAGTATTGGTTATATTAGCGGCATTTTCTCTCATTATAGGCCGAGCTGTTGGCCAACGTTTTTTGCGTTTACAGGAAAGAGTCGCAAAAAATATTGGCGAGCTAGAAGATACAAGAGATCAGCTGCACTACCAGGCCTACCACGATAGCTTAACCTTGTTGCCAAACCGTCGCCATATGAAAGACTATCTAAATGATCTAATTGAAAAAAACGAGATGGCCGCGATCATGTTCGTAGATATGGACAACTTCAAGAAAGTAAATGATTCTCTTGGTCACCACAGTGGTGACAAACTGCTCACTTTACTCGGAGAACGTTTTGGACATGCGTTGGATAGGGAGCATATCGTTGCTCGATTTGGTGGTGATGAGTTTGTATTTTGCATACCGAAACTCGCCGATCCCATTGAAGCACAGCAAATTGCCAACCAAATCAAAGATACGCTACAAGAGCAATTCTGGGTTTATGGAAAACTCATATATATCAGTTGCAGTGTTGGTGTGGCTCTGTTTCCAAGAGATGGTTCAACGCCAGACGAACTCATTTCTAAAGCAGATACCGCTCTGTATACCGCAAAATCGCGACATAAAGGTCAGATACTATTTTATGACGATGAAATACAGAAGAAAACACAGCACGATTTACTGCTGGAGAAAGAGTTAAGAAAAGCGATTGCTAACGATGAGTTGTATATGGTTTATCAACCGCAGGTCGACCTTAAGAGCGAGAAAGTCGTGTCAGTCGAAGCGCTACTGCGTTGGGAGAATCCAAAGCTTGGCTCGGTTTCACCTGTGGAACTTATCAAAAAAGCAGAAGAAATTGGTATCATCGATCAGATCGGGTTATTTGTCATTGAGAGAACATGTTGCGATTTCAATCAAAACTTTCAAAATGAAGCGTTGGGTTTGTCGATTAACTTATCTCCCAGCCAACTTATTTGTAAAGGGTTTGTCGACGATCTAATTCGTATCGTTGATGACGCAAAACTAGACCATTCCAGAATCACCTTAGAAATAACAGAAAATGTGCTGATTGACGATCTTGAGTCTGTCACACCAACATTAAGTGAACTGAGAAAAGCGGGTTTTTCCGTTTCTTTAGATGACTTTGGTACGGGCTTTTCGTCGTTGAGTTACTTGTATAACTTACCGATTAATGAAATTAAAATTGACCGATCATTTGTCGATAAAATGATGGTCAATGAACAAAGCGATACACTCATTAAAGCCATTGTCGCGATAGGGCATGCCCACTCATCAACGATTGTCGCTGAAGGGATAGAGACTGAGCAGCAGGAGCAGAGATTAAAAGAATACGGTTGTTCGCTAGGTCAAGGGTATCTTTTCTCTAAACCTTTAAAAGTGAACGACTTGCTAATATTTATCGCAAACTCTGAGTCCAACCTCCCGAGAAGTTAGGTGGTAAGGCAGCAACCCCGTGTTGGCGGCTGACTTGACTGTGAAAGAGAGACAGTACCCTTATTGAGTCTTCGGCGAAGTTCCAGATGCGTACGCTCTAATTGTTCTAATCCAGGATGATGAGTTTTTCTAGCGTAATCTATTAAATTATCAATGGTGTCTTTGTGAACCTTTGACTTATCCCTATTCAACCACTTGTTCGTTGATTTTCTCCTTCTTATAAGTTCATGTGTTGTAATCGTCGCTGATCGCCGAAATTCGTGACTTTGAACGATATAGGTCGAGTTTAAATTGCTCAGCGCACCGAACAGCAAATCATGTGCACGTTCATTAAAGTGTTGCAACTCAAAGTTATTGGAAACCTTACCAGTAACGACATCGATTGCAAGCCTATCACTACCATATAAGTTAACTGATTGAATCTGATTACTGTTTAATCTTAGCTTTAGTCGATCGACCAGCTGATCGATAGACGTTGAATATCTAGAATTTCCCCCAGATAAGAACACAGTTAACGAACCAACCTGATCAAAATGACTGAGAAGATTATCCACTAGATGCTCAATGTCCATTCTCACATCGATATTAGCCAATAGAGCAACGTGCCTGTAACTATCATATATGGCTACAATATAGGAGTCTTGACAAATGCAGCACGTGCCTAGGAAGCGGATAGTTGAGTTGGCTTCGGTTAGCGCATATTGGCCTTTAGATACCAGGGCGGAATTGCCTTGGTTTATGAAGGTTAGTTCCATGGCTCTGGCTTTGTTAACTTGTCCTACGATTCTTTTTGTAGATAGCGACTGATACATATGCGTTTGATGGAAACGCTCTTCCTCAGGGCTCATGATTTGGCCTAAATAAGCATATTTTCCCGCGCTTCTATATTTTTGGATAATTTCTTTAATTTTGAGTTCTGTCATATAGCCAATACTTTTGGACAAAACAAGGGTGCGCGTAGATCGGCATACCACGATGGCTCTATAGCTATTGGCTGGCACAACACGAATATTGATGTTTAATCTTGGCTGATGAGACTTACTAGCATATTCTTGATGTAGACGCTGTATTTTACCCCAATGAATACCGTTTGGTTTTATAAAAAAATAGACATCCATTACATGCTTGCCTACGCCACAATTCGGAAAATATCTTTCTAAAAAACGCTTAAATTGTGAATTAACGTTATACGGTTGGCTAGCATGGAAAAGTATTATGTGCTCACCAATAATGGCTAAAACAGCCATACAAGGTGCGAAGCTATCAGAGATAAGAATACTTGTACCTTTTTTCACCTCATTGACACCAACAAAGTTAACCAAATTATCTTCGTGGTTACAAATATTATTGGATACAAGTACATGGCTACAAAATTTTACCTGATATTCGTCTAAGTATTTGTATTCAAGCCTTTTCGTTATGGATTCAGGTTCAGTTAGTTCAATATAGGAAATATTCTCATTGTTCTTTATATAATGTAATTCTTCACTAATATCGTTGTAGTTTTCAGTGGAAAAAATAGGCATCGGTAATATCTTTTTGTTATTGAAATACTGCTAGTTGCATCGATATGCTTATACCGATATGAAACTGAGCACACTGTAATGACGCATGCCGTATTGTTCAAGAAATAATAGTTAGAAGTTTTACTCAATGCTTAATTAATGGGGATAGAGGTTTGCGTTGAATTAAAAGAAGCCTTCTTCTTTCATTTGCTTTAACGTGTTACTCAGATTAGAGATAAGATCTTCGTGGCGAACGTTGAGGTAGTGGTACAGTTTTAGCTTAGATAATGGTGGCTCTAGCATAATAATATTTTTATATTTTAATTGGTTGATATACCTAAGGCCTTTTTGCCGGTTTAGGAAAATGACATCAATTCGACCTTTTTCCAACAACTCAAACAGTTGCTCGTATTTGGAAACAACGTGAACATCCATACCTTTTGTCACTTCTCTAGCATTGATTATTCCTCTTACAATACCGATTTTGTACCCGTTTAAGCTTTGAAACCCGTCAACGCGCATATCGATTCCTTTTCTCGCGAAGACGACATCCTCTCCTGTGACAATTGATATTGGGACCATAACAAGGTTAGGGTATCTGGTATGGATATTTTTAATTCTAAACAGCTCGCCATCCGTTTTGCCGCTATTTGAAAAAAGTAGAGCCCTTTCTGCTGGTAATTCCCTGATATTGATTTGATAGCCAAGTCTACTGTACGCTTCAGTGAGGATACGTTTAGCTTCAGGAATAATGGCTTCACCCTGAATGGCTGAGAAAGTGAGTGTTTGGCTGGCAGCGATGGGACTGCTTAGAAAAAGCATGATGGCGAAGAGTCCGAAATAAGCCTTACTCATAGTGAACCTTTACTCAACTCAAGTTATTTATATTGTAGTTGAATTGGTGAAGTAACTTGGCTAAATCTACGGACTCTCTGCCATCAGTTGTAGTAGATATTAGCGTTTATTCTTGAGGTATCGCTTTCGACGTTCTTCTTTTTTCTTAGCCTGTTCCTCGGCTTTTTTGGCCGCCGCTAGTTCAACTTCAATCAGCTCTTGAGTAATCATGTCTGGTAGCTCGAGTGTAAGCTGCCCAATGGTTCCAGCGCGCAGCTCATGCAATAGAATTTCCGATGCTTTGTGTAAGTCAACATGACCACCCGAGCGTAACGCCCCTCGTTTTCTACCAATAGCTTCCATTAATTCCACATCATTATCCGGGAGCTCGTCAATTTGATACCGCTGAATTAATTTGTCAGGGTAATGGCTTGCCAAATACTCAACGGTATAAAATGCAACTTCATCGTATTCCATAGCGGTATCTTTGACCGCCCCTGTGGCAGCTAGCCTAAAACCACTGTGTGGGTTTTCAACTTTTGGCCAAAGGATTCCGGGGGTATCAGATAAAACAATACCATTTTGTAAATTAATACGTTGCTGCCGACGTGTTACTGCCGGTTGATTCCCTGTCACCGCAATGGTTCTACCCGCTAAAACGTTAATAATGGTCGATTTGCCAACATTGGGGATACCCATAATCATGGTTCGAATATTTTTGCCGATTTCCTCTCTATGGGGAGCGAGCTTACGGCATAATTCGGTAATTTTCTGTACTTCGGCCGGAGTATTGGTGGTAATGGCAATGGCTTTCACGCCCTGTTCTTTTTCGAAGTGTTCAATCCACAATTCGGTCGCTTCTGGGTCAGCTAGATCACGTTTGTTTAGAACTTTCACACAAGGCTTGTTACCGCGTAACTGTGAAATGAGTGGGTTCTCGCTGCTGAACGGGATTCGTGCATCCAGCACTTCTATAATCACATCTACTTGAGGAATGACTTCTTCAATTTCTTTACGGGCTTTATGCATATGCCCAGGAAACCACTGTATCGACATGGTGTAACCTTGCTGTTTTAATTTGGCATGAGTATATACCCAAATGGCCTGATGATGCGAGCTTGGACTATATCAACGTGGGTAAGGTGTTTAGTTAAAAAATGGTTTTAATACATCATCAAGATGTTGACCTTGTCCTAGGGGGAACGATTACAGTGCTTGCAATCGACATAATACATAAGGTAAAGATATGAGTTGTTGCAATAAGCCACCGCAAGGCGGAACATTAAATATGGGGCTGTTTGTAAAAACGTTGGGCGTGACTGCACTTGTGGTTTTAGCCATCGCTTATTTTTTTGGTTAGAGCAGGTATCGGGAATTGTAGTGTATTTCAGAGTTTAGTTTGCTGACTAACTGAATAACGACATCCTCTATGTGTCTGTCTTTTACGGAAACGCATTGTGACATTGCGGTTTGAGGGATGTTAAGTTTAGGCTTTAGTGTTTGGAAAAATGTCCTCTTATTGGTTATATCATCGATGTTCAGATAACGCATATCGGGTAGGGTGTGTGCTTGCAAATACCAACCTTTGAGTTCAAAAAATACCGCTTCGATTTCTCGGTGTTGTATCGACCAGCCGATGAAAGTATACAGTTTCGCTAAATCTAAATCGTCAAAAGTAACACTCATATCTCTACCCTTACTGACATTTTGATTATTATGACTACAAAATAACACATATAAAACAAAATGCATAGTAGGTAAAAAAGGAGTAGAATATGGCCTAAAATCTGCGATTCTAGGCCATAGTGTTAGGTTGGTTAGCTGTCACTTGTTTTAAACTCGGCAACAGCGTTGTCCATTTCTTGCGATTGTGTGGAGACGGAGTTGACTTCTTCTAGGCATGCTTGTGCTGAAGACATGTTGTTTTCCGATATGCTGTTTAATTCGGTTATTGAGTCTGCAACTTGGTTGACAACCACGCCTTGCTCTTCGATGGCAGCTGCAATTCTCTCGGAGTTCTCCTGAATTGATTGCATGTCAGAAATAATATGACTTAGGCTGGCGTCGAGCGTTTTAGACGCTTCCAATGTGCTTTTTCCTTGTTTGTCGCATTGCTCCATATTGACGACAACTTTTGACATCTGAGTCTGAATTGAGGAAACCACGTTGGTGATATCTTCGGTTGATTGGTGAGTACGGCTTGCTAATGCTCTCACTTCATCTGCCACAACGGCAAATCCACGTCCTTGCTCACCAGCACGAGCCGCCTCAATCGCCGCATTGAGCGCAAGTAAGTTAGTTTGCTCAGCGATACCTTGAATAATCGTGACCGCACTACCGATTTCTTCTACATGATGATTTAACGAAGAAATGGACTCTTGGCTAGCATCGAGGGTGGAGGATAGCTGAGTGATGTCATCAACGGTTTTCTCAACCACATCTCTACCATTTTGCGCATTTTCTGAAGCTTGTTGGACACCTTCTGCGGCTACCGTAGTACTTTCCGATATTTCATTGATGGTTGTGACCATTTCTTGAATCGACGTGGTCATAGTACTGGTGTAGTTTGCTTGGGTGTGAAATTGTTCCATAACGTTTTCAAGCACGGAATTCATGTTCGAGGTACTTGCCGACAACTTAGCTGATTTATCCTGCGTTCCGGATATCAAATCCTCCAATTTATCCATGAGTCGGTCAAAGTATTTACTTATCGAAGAAAGTTCGTTATTCCCAGATAGGCTAGAGCGCTGACCTACATTATTGGTACTGGCAATGTTTTCGATAACCTTAAGAAGGGTAGTCACCTGGGTGTTAATAGAGCGAGAAATTTGATACACGATCAACACGATAACTAATATGACGAAGCCAGTTAACGCCTGCTTAAACAGAAAGAGCTGCGACTCTTTAGCCTCAACCGTGTCATTTAATTCTTTCGCAAATTCTTTGAACTGTTTTTCAACCTTATGAGAACCAGCCCGAGTTTGGCCTAAAAGGCCTTCGTTATATTTCAGGCCAATTTCTTTTTTCTGCGCGATAACCAGTTTTGCGTCCTGTATCAGTTGGCTTGATTCTGCAAAATTGATCAAGGATTCATCGAGTTGCCCCACTTGGACCTGTTTATCAAAGTTATAAAGTTGGGCGAGCTCTCGTTGTGCAAGCTTGTTTTCTAAGTTGGCTACTTCAGAGTAATATGCACCCAGTAACTTCTCTTCGTTGTTTAAACCGAGCTTTTCAAAACCCGCAACAAGATTTTGGAAAGATTCCTGGTATTTCAGTATGTCGACTTTGAGTTGACTACTTGGCGGGAGATCATGATCAACAAGAATTTCTGATAGCTGTGATTCCTTGTCTAGGAACAACCCCATATTATCGTTGAATTTTTTTAGATACTTGGCGTCTTTACGTAACAGAAAATCTTTTTCATTTCGTCGCAAGTTTAAAAGACGAATTTCTAGTTGGGCAACTAGGTTAGTGGCTCGATGTAAACTGTCTGTGGTGTGAGTAAATTGAGTGGTAACGAGTACAACGGATACCACACCGACCACTGCGACGGCGCCGAGCAAATATAACTTTTCTTTAATGTTCATTTTTCTACACTATCTTACGTTCCATGTCTTCTCTATTAAGAACGATAGACGCTATTAATATGTATATCAATTATGTTGAAGGGAGATCTATAGCGTTCCAATTTTTGAAACACTATTACATTTGCGGCGATGACAATTCGATAAGACTCTTGCATAGTAGCATTGTGATGTGTTTGGATACGTGATTGGAAAATAAAATGACAATAAATTTAGAGAGATATCAAGGAATCATATTTGATATGGATGGCACGCTGATTGATACTATGCCTACCCATATACAAGCATGGGCAGAAACGGCGAAAGCATTTAATTTTCCTTTTAGTGAAGAATGGTTATATAGCTTAGGTGGTATGCCCAGTTTCAAAATTGCTCAAGAAGTTAACAAAAAGCATCATCTGCAGCTAAACCCCATCGAAGTTTCTGACTTTAAAATGGCTGCTTTTAAACGCAAAGCATGCTCTGGGGAGGTTATCGCTTGCACTTATCAGGTGTTACTCGAGCATTATGGCCAAAAAAAATTGGCGATAGGGACGGGGAGCCAACGAGATGGTGCCATGGCTTTGCTAGAAAAAAGTAACATTTTGCCCAAATTAGACGCCGTAGTCACCGCCACTGATGTTCAGCGCCACAAACCTGAACCCGATACGTTCCTAATGGCGGCTGAAAAGCTCAATCTCAAACCGCAAGATTGCGTTGTATTTGAAGATACTGAGTTGGGTAAGCAAGCTGCTCATGCTGCGGGTATGGACTGCTTTATGATCAAAAATGATCGCTTTTCTTTTCATCCTGTAAGTGGTTAATTCACACCATATAAAGGAAAGTCACCTAACCCATCGTGGTGTAGATGAGCTAGGTGACTTTGAAATAGCGCTATTTGATTTCGATTAACTCGACGTCAAAAATTAAGGTAGAAGCCGCTGGAATAGTACGTGCGCCTCGACTCCCATATGCTAAGTGCGGTGGAATAAACATCCTTATTTTCTCGCCCTCTACCATGTATTGAAGCCCTTCTCGCCAGCCTTTTATAACCTGATTCAGCCTAAAAGAGATGGGTTGTCCACGGTCTACAGAGCTATCAAACACTGTGCCGTCGATAAGGGTGCCGTGATAGTGCACTTTAACGTTACTTTTTGAATGTGGATTGACTTGTCCAACGCCTTCTTTAAGAATTTGGTACTGAAGACCACTTTTTGTCACAATCACGCCTTCTTTGCTGGCATTTTGTTCTAAAAAGGCTTTTCCCTTTTCAAGGTTTTCACCCGCTGATTTGCGGTTCTTTACTTTTTTCGAGATCAGATAAATTAAAAGTAGGACAAGGACGATTGCGAGTACTATGTTTACATCGTTCATTACAGCGCCTATGTAAGTGTTAAATTTTCCCAAGTATACCTAAAATTTGTTCTTTTTCAGTATTGCGTGTCTAATCCTGTTGCCAATCGCGATCAAAATAAGGTTGAGCAGATACAATTCAACAATGCTCAAGTTTTTGTCTGATACACTTAAAGTATCGACAAATTAGCCGATACATAGCATGTAGGACATTTATTTGATCGGTGGAGTCATGAAGTTCATAGCGTTGACAATTTTGGTATTAGTGGTAAGTGGATGCTCTTTCCTCCCTAAAACGTTTGATATTTATGGCGAGCGGAATATGTTAGATGTGGCACCTCAAAATGCTTCGGACGTCAAATACCCTACATGGGGTAGTGCAACGCAAACCCCGACAGCAGGGGTCATGGGACCATTTGGTCAGACTCGAAGCTCAAGTTACAATTCTTTAGAAAAGTTTTTACTGAAAAATGGTATCGATTACGAAGTATTGCCAGGTAATTACATCATGGTAAAAGTAAAAGATACCATCAAATTCCACACCGGATCATCAGTGGTATCTGAACAATCATCAATGTGGTTAGATAAGATGGGTCATTACCTATCACGAGAGCCGGGTATTGATATTGTCATATCAGGTCATGCTGACAGCACAGGCCCAATTTCTTTCAACGATAGTTTATCCATAAGAAGAGCCAAAGCGGTTAAACAGCAACTGATCAACAGCCGAGTTTCAAGAGACGTTATTTACACTCGAGGATACGGTGAATACGTGCCCGCATGCACGAACCAAACTCGCTGGGGCAAGGCGTGTAATCGTCGAGTAGAAGTGATGTTTATTGTATCCAACAATTGATCAACGGCCCTGTGGTTTCTTAAGATTGTCTGTTGTGAATCATATATTATTGTTATTAAATAGATTATTTTTGTAACCCCTAAGACTATTTAAAAAGTTGTAGTTTATTAATCACTTACTTACCCTAGTATATTTAGCAAAATTAATTGTCACGTTTTGGCTATTCGTAACGGACAAGTGATCTTCTTTCCATACGTTTTCTAACCTCTAGTGATCTTCTGCGCACTCATCCCATTTTCTATTCATAGAGTGAATGTTCTAGTTCTATGTTTGAGCTGAGTCTAACAAATGGAGTCAGCCCATGAACAATAATCAAGGAAAATCCCACATTAATCACACTGAGAAGACCATATATCCATTCGCCATACTCAGTACGATCTTATTTGTACCTATGACTATTTCCTTTAATAGCCAATTTCATCATGGTTGCCTATTCGCTAGAGAGAGGGTAATGATATGAAAGCATTCAATTATGTTACGTGTTTGACTAGCTTGTTAGTGAGTACGTCAGCGCTGTCAGCGCCTCCGGGGAAGGCCGTCATTGATTGGGGACAACATACCTATCAGCTAGTTGAAATCGATAAAGAGAAAAACGCGTATCAGGAAATTGTAGGTAGTGTCCATGATAGCGTGGGCGTTCCTGTGTCGTGGCAGGTATGGAGTGGTGAACCGGCTGAAACCGTGAATGTACTATTGGATGGCCAAGTGGTTTGGAGTGGTGAAGGTTCGCTAAGTAACGCTATATTTGCAGTATCTGAGGGTGGAATGTACAAAATGTCGGTCCAGCTTTGCAATACTGATGGATGCAGTGAAAGTGAGTCAGTCGACCTGACCATTGCAGATACTGATGGTAGTCACTTAGAGCCCCTCAATAAGCCACTTCAAGAAAAAAATCAGCCTTATAGCAACAAAACTGGCAAAGTGGTGGCAAGCTACTTTGTTGAATGGGGAATATATGGTCGTGGTTATACCGTCGATCAAATTCCAGCTCAGAACTTAACTCATCTACTGTATGCTTTTGTACCGATTTGTGGTGGTGACGGTATTAACGATAGCTTAAAACAAATCGAAAATGGCCAATCGTTTAATGTGCTACAAACCTCTTGCGATGGCCAACAAGATTTTGAAGTCAGTATTCATGACCCTTTTGCGGCAATCAATAAAAGCCAAGAAAATGTATCTGATTATGCGCAGCCTTATCGGGGTAATTTTGGTCAACTTATGGCACTAAAACGAGCTTACCCAGATTTGACCATTTTACCTTCGATTGGAGGTTGGACGTTGTCAGATCCATTCTATTTTATGCACGATGCCAGCAAGCGCCAGGTATTTATAAATTCAGTCAAAGCGTACTTAAGGACCTGGAAGTTCTTTGATGGTGTGGATATCGATTGGGAATACCCGGGCGGAGGCGGAGCAAATGCTAATCTTGGAGACGAAAAGGACGGCGAATTGTACGTCACCATAATGCAGGAACTGCGTACTATGCTTGATGAGCTTGAAGCTGAGACAGGGCGGGAATATCAACTTACCTCGGCCATTGGAGTTGCTGCAAACAAGATAGATGTCGTCGATTATTCTCAGGCACAGCAATATATGGACTACATTTTTTTGATGTCGTATGACATGTTCGGTGCATGGGACTTAAACATCTTAGGGCATCAATCTGGTTTGTACGAAGCCAGTCATCAACCTGCGGTGACACATACTGCGGATCGCGGCGTTAATCGATTGTTGCAACAAGGGGTGAGTCCAGCAAAAATAGCCTTGGGTGTACCTATGTATGGCAGAGGCTGGCAGGGAGTCACCGATTACACGGATGATAACCCGATGACCGGGAAAGCGACAGGCCCCATTAATGGAACTTGGGAGGCTGGCATGTTGGACTACCGAGACATTGTCGATAATCATTCAGGGTCCGGCTGGGTCACTCGGTACGATCAACAAGCCCAAGCTTCTTACCGCTGGAATGAAGAGACGAAAGAATTAATCAGTTTTGACAATAAGGAAGCGGTAAAAGCAAAAGGGCAATATGTTATTCAGCATGGGTTGGCTGGGCTCTTTTCATGGGAAATCGATGCGGATAACGGCGAAGTGCTCAATGCGATGCACGAAGGGTTAGGGCATGGTGATGGCGATACGCAGCCCCCGTCAAACTCAGCACCGATAGCAAACGCGGGTGATGACCAAAGTGTTGTAGGGCCTGCTGATGTGATTTTAGATGGCTCTAGGTCATATGATCCGGACCGGGACAACATCAGTTATACTTGGCAACAGACCTCAGGTGACAACTTAGTCCTAACCGACTCAAATAATGTAAGGGCTAGTGTGTCAGTGCCCGCAACAGATTCTCCGGTGAGCTATGGATTTAGTTTAATGGTGACCGATGAAAGCGGCCTTTCAAGTAGTGACGTAGTGAACATAACTAATCAGGTAGCGCAGGATAATCAACCACCAACGGTTACGCTACCCGTTGAAATTCGAGTTGATAGTGAGGAGACCTTTTCTGTCACCGCTCAAGCATCAGATCCAGATGGTAATGCTTTAACATACTCTTGGAATGTTGGTTCAGAGTTCGAGATTGTATCAGGGCAAGGAAGCGCCACACTGAGTTTAAACGCACCCAAAGTAGAAGAGTCCGTAGAACATGGCTTGTCATTATCAGTTTCAGACGGTGATTTGTTGAGCTCGGCGCAGACGAGGATTGTTGTGAATCCGATATCTGAGGGTGAAGAATGTCGTCTGACTGATCCTAATGCTGGAAACTTTGAATCATGGAGCGCGACGAATATTTACGTCAGTGGAGAGCAAGTGAGTCACGATAATCTAGTTTGGCGAGCTAAGTGGTGGAATCAAGGGAGCGAGCCAAGTTTGTCCGCAACTCAATGGCAATTGGTGAGTGATATTGAGTTGAGCTGGAATGCAGATCTAGTGTTTGTCGGTGGTGATGAAATCAACCACAATGGCCGTCGTTGGAAAGCCAGATGGTGGAACCAAAATTCTGAGCCAGGTATCAATCAAGTGTGGGATGACATTGGTGTCGCGAGTTGTGAATAGTGCTCCGTAATCTAATTGGTTTCTATGAAACCGGCGACATGTCTACCCTATGTCGCCTTTTTTCTTTGATAGATATTCATTGGCCTCGTTAGCCGACAGTAAAGTCTTCCCCTTTTCCTGGCACGATGTTGTAGCTACATTTTGCTCCGTTGTACTCTTCTACCCGAATATCAGGGTTGGCCGGGCCTTTTGCAGATACGTTAAATTGACACGTTTTTGAGGCGAAGAAGCTTTTACCGAGTTGGTTAGTGATATCCGACGTTTGATAAAGTGTGACAGTATAAGAAACGTTGAAATCTGCGCCTTGATTGAAGCCAAATCCATAAACTAATGGGTTAGTGTCATTATCCAATTTAAAATCGTAGGTTTGACCTTCGTTTTTTCCATCTTTATCGGTGAAGTAGGCCGGTTCACTTGCAGATGTTATCGTTAAACGCCCTAGCCATACAGACTGATCCGCACTGGCTTGATCGGTTAGTGAGATATGATGCCATGTATGTGGTGCGCTACTTTGTGCCCAAGCGCCACCAGCCAACAGCATAGATAACATAGCGATAGAAACTGACTTCATGAAATATCCTTTTAAGTAAAATATGTTAATTATCAATTGTTTAATTACAGAAACTAAATGTTAATAGATAATCATTATCATTTGCAATTGTATTCGTGTGTTTGTTTATGAAATCTTATTTGCCGATTAAAGCATTGACTTCGATAAATTGTTTTTGTCGTCACGGGCAAAATGTTTAGTTTTACGTCCGCTTATTTCGGGTGCATATTTGCGCGAGATTCATGGTCGTTTTTCATACCCGTTTTTATCTTTGTTAGAGGCTACAAAGTTGGCAAATATCTTCGTAACAGTGCGTAAGTCAAACATCTCTGCCCCAGTTATCGCATTAACACTGTTTGCGGTGGCTTCAGGCTATTTGATGAGTCTAGTTCCATTAATTTTGCCGTATTATGGGTTAGATGTTGGCATGTCTAGTTGGCTTGCAAGTACATTTTATGCAGGGTTGTTACTCGGTACGTTATTCGTTGAACCCATATTGAGTCGTTATGGGCATAGACATGCTTTTGTAGGCTGCCTACTTGGGTTTATTTTAAGTGTTGTTGCGCTACCGAGCCTGACGAATATTGCATCTTGGTTAGCAGCGCGGTTTCTTGCTGGTTACGCTGAGGCTGGCTTATTTGTTATCGTCGAATCTTGGTTATTACATGGTGATGAGACGACAAGAGCAAAGCGTTTAGGTGTATACATGGCAGCGCTCTATGGTGGGACGTCTATTGGGCAATTTGGAATCAGTTTGTTTGCAACATCCGGGGTTGTACCTTTTCTCACTATTCTCGTTATCTTATTGATTTCAATTGTAGTGATAATGTTTGGCCATTGTCAGCAGCCAGAAAAACAGGTATCAAGTCCACTGTCTCTAAAGCGAATTGGACAACTGAGTCAACCAGCATTGATCGGCAGTTTGGTCTCCGGACTCACCATTAGTGCCGTTTACGGGTTAATGCCGCTTGAGCTATTAAACATAGGTTTACAGCACGAATATATCGGCAGTCTGATGGGGCTCTTTATCATTGGCGGAGTGATGGTCCAACCCATTGTTCCTTGGCTGTCAAAGTCATTGAGTCACATTGTATTGATGGTGGTGTTCTGCTTGTTTGGCAGTGTGGCTATCGCTGCTGGGTTAGTTGGACAAGGTGTTGGCGTATTGAGTATCAGTCTATTTGCGTTGGGGATGGCCATGTTTGCGTTGTATCCCATTGCGATAAACTTAGGTTGTACAAAGCTAGAGCCTGATGCAATTGTCCCTGCCACTCAGGTTATGCTGTTTGTTTATAGCGCAGGCTCTATTGTAGGGCCCTTGATCGCTGAAATGTTTATGCGTGAAGAGCATGGCTTGCTAGGCTATTTACTCGCAACACTAGTGGTCACATGTGGGTATATGCTACTTGCAAAAGCGAGAAATCGCTATGTCGTTACTTAACACTAAGTCCACCGATCATCTCGGTGGACTTGTCTTCATTAAACGCGTTATTCGTGTGTTTTACTCATTTCAAAGGTGAGTAGTGTTTGAGTATTTTTGGTTAGCTCATGTTGGCTGATACTATAATTACTTGATGCTAAATCAAGATCTTGCCCGTTAAGTAAAACCTTGTTCACATAAATATTTTGCTCACTATTGTTTTTGGCATCGATAATCAGCTCTTTGGCTGGCTGCTGATCATACGCGGGTACATTGATGGTGATCTGATTGAATATAGGGCTACCGAAATCAACGCGATCTGTTCCTGGTACCGGGTGAAGACCGATGGCACTGCTTGCATACCAAGCAGAGAGTGATCCTGTATCTTCATCGCCTAACCAGCCTTTGGCTCCTTCACCAAACAAGCTATATATCTCGTCGCCATTTGAGGATGTACCTAATGGTTTATCTTCAAAGCAAGCATAATTCGACTCGATAACGCCTGACTGAGCCCGGTTCGGATCCATCGCATTCCTCAATATACATTGTGCTTTCCATGGCGTGTTAGTGTAGTTATACAAATAGGTGTAGCCAAACGATGGTTGATTATTAATGCCAAATTGGCCGAGACCAATATGTTGTTGTTCTTTCGCCTCGTGAATTTGGTCACCATATCGTCCTTTTTTGCCATCAGAAATACTGGTAAAAAACTTATCAAGTTGCTTCTCTAATGCCATTTTCGGATCTTGTATCCCATTGGCCGAGGCAAACATTTGTGCTAGCGCCGGTACGTCATATTGCATGTAGAACATAAACTGGAATGGGCCGCCTTCGTTAAAGCCATACCCCCAATCGTACAAGTCACCCTGTTTCACCCAATTGCCACTGCTGTCTTTTGGCAAAAAGAGGCCCTTCAACGTTTCAGTGCTACCGTCAGGATATTTCACCTCATATGCGTCGTTGGAATTAAAGATATTGGTAATAAGTTTTTGTGATTCTTGTTTAGCCAGTTGGGCACGCTCCAAAGCGAGGGCTTTTAGAGATGCATCTGTGGTCGTTTCCGCAATGTTGGTTGCCATATTGGCAATACAAGCGTCATCGTAAGCAAAATCTAGTGTCGCAGCGGCGTGTTCATCTTTGGCCTGCCAATTACTGGAGACATAGCCAATATTTTCGTTTTTAATGTCTTTATAGCCAAGGCGACCACATGTATCTCCTTGAAGGCAATGTTGACTACTTGATGGGTCGGTTGAAAAATCTTTCCAAACGGCATCTAAAGCATCTTTAGCACTAAAGCCCTTGATACCTCGTATATAGGCGTCTGAGACAATACAGTCTCCATGAGTGCCGGTCATTGATTTCTTGTAACCGGGTGAGGCCCATTTGGGTAGCCAGCCACCTTCCTTATAGGTGTTGATGTATCCTTGAATGATGTTGCTTTCAATATCAGGGTAAACCAGGCTATAAAACGGATACTTGCTACGATATACATCCCAAGTTCCTTCATCTGAGAACATGTAGCCGTTAAAAAGCAAAGGGTTGCCAGTTTCATCGTTACGGAAACCTTCTTGATCAAATGGGCTTCGATGAAAAATGTAATCGTAGTGACGGCTACCATCTTTATTTTCCGTATAGCTGGCGTCGCACTGGCCATTTTGCGCGTATTGACTGCATTCGAACCACGCGTGGGGATTGATTAAAGTACGGTAGAGTGCCGTGTAAAATGAGGTGAGTTTAATGTCAAAATCATTTTGGCTAAAGTTGTCGCCAGAGATTTGAACACGTCCTAAGTATTCATCCCATATTTGTTTATTTCGCTCAACGAGAGATGTGAAAGACAGCGGCTTCCATTGATGTGTTATTTTATTGGTGGAGCCAACTTCATTCTCTAAATTAAATTTTGCTTGTGCTTCACTGGTATAGCTGGTGCCAACCAATGCTGCAACTTCATTTGCATCAAAGCTAAATTTTATATAAATATCCTGGTTGCTACTTGAGACCGAGCATTCACTTTGGCTTTGGCACAAGTCATCCGATACTTGAGTTGCGCTTTTCCATGCCGTTATGTTCGTCGGTTTTACAACAGATTGTGTCTCTGGGTCGATAAACTGGATATTGAAGAAGTTTTTATACCCAAACTACTTCAAGATGCAGGATTCAGAGCGATGTGAGTGGCCCGATTTAAGGAAAAGGTCTGCAGGAATGGCCATCCATTTCAAAGTCCTTTGACGCGAAAGGGGGCCACTCACACCGCTCCCAAAGGGCGAGTAGATAAGGCTTCACTGCGTCGTTAGGGATGTTCGACGTAGAATGACTATGCCTCACATCCCTGCCTAGCATTGAAGCCTTATCTATCTCGCTGAAACTCGCATCTTGAAGTAATTTGGGTATAAAATGATTTGGTAGCCCGTAGTTATCGGTGCCTTCGCCCTTATTTCGTCCGCTGTCGGTATAACCAGAAAAGCTCGCTAGGTTTTCTTTATCCCACGTTAACGCCGAGCCATCTGAGCCGTTTTTTCTTTCTGCGCCTGTCGTACTGTGTGTGGTAGGCAGACTAAGTATCACTTGAATGTGACCGTTAGGGTTTTTGAAAACAAAATACCCACTTCTTCTGGTAGAAGTCAGCTCCGTGTTGATGCCATTGTTGAAGGTAACTTGATATTCATAGGCATTGGCCTTTTCATCTGCAGTTTTAAAGTTGCCTTCCTGAATTAGCCCATATTGAGGAGTGCCATTGTAGCCTTCATTGACGGGCATCAGTGAAAAGAATCCATAATCGCCTAAACCGCCGTATTGTGAACCTTGGTGTGACAAACGAAATCCGGAAAGGCTGCTCTTACCATTGACGTACGTTTCCTTCCCAGCGTATTTATTGTCCATTTGAGGGGTGATCAACACCATTGGCATGGGGAGCGCGACGTAGGGTTTTTTATTGCCGTAGGAGGTGGTGTTGTCGTTATATGTACCAATTAAGGGGTTAATATATTGAGCAAGGTTATTGTCAGCAGATTTAATCGAAGATGGTATTGCTGGCTCATTAGCAAATGCGGTCGAAGACAATGCAGCTGTAATTAAACATGGAAGGTAGGCTCGTTTAATATTTAAAATAAGTGTCCTTTTGTTTGATAAATATAATTAATAACTGGGTATATGGAGTGTTATTGATTTGTGGGGAATGAGTGTAGTAGAAAGGAAATAGAATAAATATTGGAGTAAAGTGATATTTTCTGGACAATTGTAACCTCCAACATTAAATGAGAAGGTTATTAAAATTACATACTTTTCAGTAATCAATACGTAAAAATAACGCAATCCGTATCTTTGAATGACTGGGGGATAAATAAGGGCCACCTCAATTCTATAGTGGCCCTTGGGTATATAGATTATTTTATCGCCATACGCCCCATTCGCCTGTGGTACCCGGTTCGTCTCCTACAGTCCACCATTGGGCAGTCCACGATTGTCCATTGTGCTCAACGACTTCTCCTCCGTGGTAGGTGGCGGTCGCACTCCAAGTCGAACCAGGTTGGTTAGACCCTCCGTCACCTCCTGATGAGTCATGGACGACCGTAAAGCTATATAACGCCTCTTTAATCACCCCATTGTAAGTAATGGTTAAGCGGAAGCTAAGTTCAACAGGAAGCGCACTGGTTATTGAGCCTGTATCGATGACCAATAGATGATTCTGGCCAGAGCTTGTGGAGACTGTTGGCCCAGAGACTTGTGACCAGCTTGCAGAGTCTGGTTCGACGTCGCTATCGTTGGTAAACAAGTACAGAGTATCGCCGTGAGTCACTTGTGAGCCTTCTAGAAGTACCGGTATTTTGGGAGTAATGATAATATTAAAGTCATCATTGGGCTCACCAGTAGGGATGATCGTTAGAGTGCCATGCAGACTCGTATCTCGTGACTGGAAGTAGTTTCCATGCAGCTCCCCTTGGAAGTACATATAGTGGCTCATTTCGTCATGCCAGCGGCCAATAACGACATCACCATTATGGTTTTGTTGGTAAAAACCAGTGACATCAGCGGCAAGAAGTCTGTCCCAGTCATTGTGGTTAGATTCAGTAATAACAAGCTCGAATTGGCTGTGAGGTTGACCTTGTCCGTTGTAAACCGTGTATTTTACGGTATCGCCGATTGTGGCTGAATCAAGTGATATTTCTTCTGGTATGAAAAGATCACCTTGGGTTAGGTAAGGTTCGGATGGCTCTGTCGGATCTGTTCCAGAGTCATCAACAATATTGATATCACTACAGTTATAAAACCCTTCGCCTGCTGAGTCGTCTCGTTGCCAACGAACAAATAATACCGCTGGGCCAGTACGATCTTCAGGAATATTAATATCCATTAGGTATTTACCAGCATCATTGACAGGGATATCACCATAAGAATTAATAAGCTCCAAATCACCCCAAGCTAGAGGCTGAGTTAAGTCTGCACTCGGCTTAGTCAAATATATTCTCCAAAATGAGGGGTTATGTGGTGCCGTAGCATTAAATATAAGTTGCGACTGTCCGACGGGCATATCTGTTTTTTGCCATGGAATACTGGTACTTGCCATGCCACTTTTTTGTTCATCGTTGGCATAGCACAAAGTGCCATCCGGAACAGATTGCCTGACGGCTTGTTCGTTATTGAAATCGGTAATATTTTTTGCAAATTCATTTCGTTGCACAAAAGGGTAGGTCCCAGACAAGTCCAACGCTTGCGCACATGCTGGATCAGGAGGAGTACCATTCCAAAGTCCACCTTGGTCGTAACAAAGGCTTTGTCTTGCTATAGGGTGTTCTGTCCAACCATGAGCAGAAACTTGAGCACACATTAAAGAAAAAACCAGTATTGTTAAACCTCTACAACCCGTGAATAAAATGTCTAGGTAATTGTTTAATTTCATGACAGCCTCCAATTATATTTCCCTGCTGTTTTATTGAACAATGAAAAGCTTATTGTTAAAGCGTACTAATAATTTGGAGGCTGGTTTTTGAAAGAATAATAATTGGAATAAAGATCAACGCATACTTTTTGAGAGAAATTAAATAGATTATTCAATAGTAAGACTGTGATGTTTTACTAATTAGAGATGATTACTATTGAAATGTGTTGAATTAAAAGGGAAATATTACTTGTTTTTATATAAATCAGTGATTTAATTTAAATAACAAAAATAGGTGTTAAGCATCTATCTAGTTGAAATAGGTATAGTTATATTCTGAAGAGTTTTCTTAAGAGATATTAATTGTTATTTTTATTACAATATATTCACAAAGCAATACTTGAAGTCAGAATAAAGAAAGACTACCAGTGGCTGCGCAGACAGCCGCATCTCGAAGTGACTTGGGTATATAGGAAAACAAAAAAACGCCAAGCAAAATTGCTTGGCGCTTCATTCTATTTAGGAAGTATGGACAATTAAGCCAACAGTTCCTTCGCTGTGTTGACTACGTTTTCAACCGTGAAGCCAAACAGTTTAAATAGTTCACCTGCTGGTGCTGATTCACCAAAGCTAGTCATACCAACGACTTTACCGTTCAGACCAACGTATTTGTACCAGTAGTCTGCGATACCTGCTTCGATGGCTACGCGTGCTGTCACATCACTTGGCAGTACTGCTTCACGGTATGCGGCATCTTGCTTCTCAAATGTGTCAGTTGAAGGCATTGATACAACACGTACCTGCTTACCTGCGTTAGTCAGTTCAGCCGCCGCGTCTACAGCAAGTTGAACTTCAGAGCCTGTAGCGATCAGGATTAACTCAGGTTTGCCTGCACAGTCTTTCAGGATATAACCACCTTTCGCGATGTCAGATACTTGATCTGCATTGCGATCCTGCTGGGCTAAGTTTTGGCGAGAGAAAATCAATGATGTAGGACCATCTTTGCGCTCAATAGCAAGTTTCCACGCAACCGCTGACTCAACTTGGTCACATGGACGCCATGTGCTCATGTTTGGTGTTAAACGTAGAGAGGCAATTTGCTCAACTGGCTGGTGAGTTGGACCATCTTCACCCAAACCGATGGAATCGTGAGTGTACACTTGGATGTTTTGTACTTTCATCAATGCAGCCATACGCATTGCGTTACGAGCGTATTCCATGAACATTAGGAACGTTGCGCCGTAAGGGACAAAACCGCCGTGTAGAGCAATACCATTGATGATGGCAGTCATACCGAACTCACGTACACCGTAGTGGATGTAGTTGCCGGATGCATCTTCTGCAGTAAGTGATTTTGAACCAGACCACATCGTTAGGTTAGATGGTGCCAGGTCAGCAGAGCCGCCCATGAACTCAGGTAGCATTTTACCGAACGCTTCTAGAGCGTTTTGTGATGCTTTACGTGAAGCAATGTTCGCTGGGTTAGCTTGCAAATCAGCAATGATTTCTTGTGTTTTCTCTTCCCATTGTGCAGGAAGATCGCCGTTTACACGACGTTTGAATTCTGCTGCGAGCTCTGGGTATGCGTCTGCGTAAGCAGCAAATTTTTCATCCCAAGCGGCTTCTTTTGCTTTACCTGCCTCTTTTGCATCCCACTCAGCGTAAATGTCAGATGGGATTTCAAATGGGCCATAGTTCCAACCTAAGAACTCACGAGCCGCTTTGATTTCATCAGCGCCAAGTGGAGCACCGTGGCAATCGTGAGAGCCTGCTTTGTTTGGTGAGCCAAAACCGATGATGGTTTTGGTGCAGATCAAGGTTGGGCGAGATGTTTCTGCTTTAGCCGCTTCAATCGCTGCGTTGATTGCTTCTGGATCGTGACCATCAACCGCTGGAATGACGTGCCAGCCGTAAGCTTCAAAGCGTTTAGGCGTGTCATCAGAGAACCAACCTTCCACTTCACCGTCAATAGAAATGCCGTTGTCATCCCAGAAAGCAATCAACTTGCCTAAACCTAGCGTACCAGCAAGGGAACATGCTTCGTGAGAAATGCCTTCCATCAAGCAGCCGTCACCCATAAATGCGTAGGTATGGTGATCAACGATCTCATGGCCATCTTTGTTAAATTGCGCCGCCAAAGATTTCTCAGCGATTGCCATACCAACAGCGTTAGTGATGCCTTGGCCAAGAGGACCAGTTGTCGTCTCGATACCTGGCGCATAACCGTATTCTGGGTGGCCTGGTGTTTTCGAATGCAACTGACGGAAATTCTTTAGTTCTTCAATTGGCAGAGCGTAGCCTGTAAGGTGAAGTAAAGAATAGATCAACATAGAGCCGTGGCCGTTAGACAGCACAAAGCGATCACGATCAGCCCAATTTGGGTTAGTTGGGTTATGGTTTAGGTGAGAGCGCCAAAGAACTTCAGCGATATCAGCCATACCCATAGGAGCACCTGGGTGACCTGAGTTAGCTTGTTGAACACCATCCATGCTTAGCGCACGAATTGCATTTGCGAGTTGTTTACGGTTCATAATGGTTTCCAGAAATAATAATTTCAATTTAAAAAGGAGAGGGCGGGTGCCTCTCCTTTAAAACTCTTATAATTTTTCAGCGATCATCGCTTCAAGTTTGCCTTGGTCAATAGCGAAGTTGCGGATGCCTTCAGCAAGCTTTTCAACCGCCATTGGGTCTTGGTTATGCTCCCACAAGAATTCAGCGTGAGTCATCGCTGCTGGACGATCTTTCACTTCTGAAGTCGCTGTAAGTTTCGCTTCTACCACACCTTCTGCTTCTTCGAGTTGTTGAAGCAGCGCTGGGCTGATAGTCAAACGGTCACAGCCTGCAAGCTCAAGGATTTCACCAATATTACGGAAACTTGCACCCATTACAACCGTTTGATAGTCGTGTTCTTTGTAGTAGTTGTAGATCTTAGTTACAGACAGTACGCCTGGATCTTCCGCTGCTTCAAAATCGCGGCCTTCTTTTGCCTTGTACCAGTCCATGATTCGGCCAACAAATGGTGAAATTAGGAATACGCCAGCTTCAGCACAAGCACGAGCCTGAGCAAAAGAGAATAGAAGCGTTAGGTTACAGTTGATGCCTTCTTTTTCTAGGATCTCTGCAGCACGGATACCTTCCCAAGTAGAAGCTAGCTTGATAAGGATGCGATCGTTTGTGATACCCGCATCGTTGTACATTTTGATAAGTTGACGAGCTTTTGCCACACTGCCTTCAGTGTCGTAAGAAAGGCGAGCATCGACTTCGGTAGAAATACGACCAGGAATGGTTTTAAGAATTTCTTTACCAATGTTCACGGCTAGCATATCGCAGGTGTCTTGAAGCTGTTGGCTTTTATCGTTGCTTTGAGATTTCGCGTATTCAATAGCTTGGTCGATAAGAGGAGCGTATTCGGCAATTTGTGCGGCTTTGAGGATTAGAGAAGGGTTTGTAGTGGCATCTTCTGGTTGGTACTTTTTAATCGCGTCGATTTCGCCTGTGTCTGCTACTACAGTGGTTAGTTTGCGAAGTTGCGCTAACTTGTTACTCATAATCGATAATCCTATTTTTTGGCTAAGGCAGTCCGAATGGTTCGGCTCACTTTTGTGTTTTGGTCAACTGGTACAGATTGCTCATTATAATAATGAAAAACTATTGCAGCTAATTTAAACAAAATTCAGCACTAAAAACATTTGCTCTGCGCAGATGCTCGCGTACTGAGTAAATGATGGAAACATATATATCCTAAAAATTTGTAAAGTCAATAAAAACGAGCTGATATTGCAGATAAAATCTAAGTTATATTTTTTGCATGATTAAAATCATAACATTATCAAGCAACTGTGCTGATTCCTTGCTCACGCCAATTTGTCACAAATCTTTGTTAATGACTGAACATATGTAACGATAGTGAACAAATGATTGGAAATGGAGTGAGAATTTCACTAAGGTATATCCGTTTGAGTTATCAATCCTGGTAGGGATTTAAAGAGGCAGAATGAGTCAATCTAGTCATGAGTCATCGAGTGATGTTGCCAACCTATTAACAGAGATTTCTGTTGCCTATTATCAAGATGGCGCAACCCAAGAGGAAATCTCAAAGAAATTTTCTATCTCTCGAGCTAAAGTCGGCCGACTGTTAAAGCAGGCTAGAGATGAAGGTATTGTGGAAATCACTGTCAAGTACCACCCTGTTTTTAGTGCCAAGATAGAGCAAAGGCTGATCGATAAGTTTGGAATAAAACGTGCTTTGATCGCCCTCGATCAACCTAGTGAAGAACAGCAACGGGAACAAGTCGCTGGCTTAGTGTCGAAGTATTTGTCTGGAATTTTAAAAAATGGCATGGTGGTGTCGATAGGGCAAGGGCGTAATGTCTCTTCGATTGGACAGTACACAGGGGTGATTACACCAAGAGAATGTACATTTGTGTGTGGCATTGGAGGCATACACCCAAAGGGAGGACCGTACAACGCCGACCATATTTCTCGACAAATGGCTAAAAAATACGGAGGCACCTCAGAAACCTTGTATGCTCCAGCGTATGCAGAGAATCGTGAGCAAAAATTGGCCTTTATGCAAAACTCCACAATCAAGCAAACTTTAGACCGAGCGCGTAAAGCCGATGTCGCATTGGTTGGGGTGGGAGATATGAGTGAAAATAGCTATATGGTTGATCTAGGATGGTTCACCCCAAATGAAGTGGTGCAGTCAAGGTTAGCAGATGGGGTAGTGGGAGATTTCGCAGGTTACGACTTCTTCGATATCCAAGGTAAGGTGGTGAATACGGTAATGAACGACCGGGTGATTGGCTTAGGGATGGACGAGTATCGCTCCATATCGGAAGTGATTGCCATTGCCTCTGAAAACAGTAAACCGCTTGCTCTTCTCGGTGCCTTAAGGACTGGTGTGATTGATGTTTTAGCGACCAGTGTGAGTAACGCACTAACCGTACTTAACCTAGATGAACAAATGAGCCGTGAGTGATAAAGGTTTGAGAAGTAGGGTGATTTGGGTATATCTCTATATACCCAAATTATAGTGATGCTCGGTAGAGTTAGTGTTTTTTACTATAATAAATTCGTAAAAATCATTATTGTTTGCAATGAAGCCAAAGTTTTAAGTTGCTGATTTACGATATTCCTGCCTTACCGTTTACTTTACCGCTATTGATGGGTGGCTTTGTTATTACCTTGTTGTCAAGTGCTTGTTTAAAACTATTTTCAATTAAATCTTGCAGCTTTTTCGGAAGCTGAGTTGCATTGTATAAACACTCATTTGTGAATTTACTATATTTTAATTTTTTGTTTTTCTTGTTAATCTCTTCTACTTCTTTTCCATCGATTCTTACGGAAACCCCAAATTTGGGCATTTCCCGTGTTTTGACTTGGAAGGTTTCTTTAAGGTCCAGATTTGGCAGAAATAGGTTTGGAACGTTAAGCTGGGCTGATTTGAAGTTAAACTGATAATTACCTTGGCTGTCAGCACAAACAAAAAAACCTAACCAATCAGAAGAAATCCGTTGCTGAACCATCCAGGTTTTATATATAAATTGTTTATTTCTGGTGTTCAGTGAAATGCTCTGATCTTGACTTATTTCTCTTAGGAGTTCTGATGAAAACCTCTCATCTACGATAGTTGCAGCATTGCCATGGTCCATATTGTTGTAATGAAATATATTTTCGTTTTTTGAATATAGTGTTCTTCCATGAGTTTCGAGCCTATTTGCACCAAGGAAACCATACCGAGTGAAATGTTGCTTTAATAAATCTCTTTCTTGCCAATAAGCTTGCCCTTTCCTAGCTGTGGCAGGGACTAAAAATATTTTATTGGTTCTACAGTCAATTAGCCCTGAAAATGGGGAAAGACGTTTACTATTATTTAGGTTATGGATCGCTTGGTCGGATAGTTCGAGTGTTTCTGTAGTGTAGTTGAGTGCAGCTCCACCTTTTCTCGCGTCAATGTACAACTGTGCCCACATCTGAGCAATTTCTGCAGCAGTTACCTTTGAATCTTTTTGTATATTCCCCAGCCCAGTCCAGTCCTTCTGAAATATGGCTCCACCAGTCATTAATGGCCCAGAGGGGCTGCCTGTTAACTGGCTCATTTCAAAGAGCCTTTCTTCAAGCTCTGATTCGTTTGTAATTAAAAACTTATTAACACGGCAATTTCTGCAAACTTTGTGTTCTTCAAATCGAGTAGAAGACTCGTAGCTAGATTTGTATCGAAGCGATGATTTATCTAGTATTGCATCTCTAAACTTTTCATATTCAACACAAGACTGACAAATTATCTTTCCACACTTTCTGCAATGATGTTTATTGGTGGATATTTGAAAAGTCACTTTACATAAATTAAAAATAGTGGGCTTTATTTCATTACTACAACAACTACAGTTGCTACTTTTACTATCTGGAATCCAAGTAGGCATATTCTATTCATCTCATTTTTTTGATTTTATATTGGGTTTTTATTTTTCTTTTATTTCAATAATCATACCTATGAACCCAATTTTTTTCTGGAATATATGCAATATCAGTTAGAATATATCTTTGATAGTATTTTGATTTATTAGTAATGAATAAAAAACTATGTGCAATTACATGCACTATCTCCTATATTATTCCTATTTGGATGAAAAGTGCACCAATAAAACTACGGATTGGTCATAGGAAAGATTACTCCTAACTGAATAGTTCATCATATTGCCCATTCATAATCAAAATGTTAAGTTGTATTTTTTTGCAATTAACAAAAAAGCAGATTATGAATTTCGAAGTCTATTTATCAGGTGAAATCCATACCGATTGGCGTGAGCAAATCATCAAAGGTTGCGAAGAAAATAATCTCGCAGTGTCATTTACATCGGCTAATACGGATCATGAGTCCAGTGATGCAGCGGGTGATCCTTTAGGTGTAGAAAGTGCCCCGTTTTGGCGAGATCACAAGTCAGCTAAAGTGAACGCCATACGTACTCAGACCGCAATCAAATCATGTGATTTAGCGATTATACGTTTTGGGGAGAAATACAAACAGTGGAATGCCGCGTTTGACGCTGGATTCTGTGCCGCATTGGGGAAACCGTATATCACATTACATGACGAATCTTTGGTGCATGCCCTTAAAGAAGTCGATGCATCTGCGCAGGCTTGGGCAACGTCGCCCGCGCAAGTTGTTGAGTTGTTGGCATACCTTACTGGTAACCAGTAAAGGTATATCTCGCCCGGTATACACCTCTTTATTGCATTTCATATTGCGAAGAGGTGTGTTCGCCGGGCGCTTCCGATGGCACAAAACGGTAGAGAGTAAAGCCCAGCAGTGCCCACACGCCGAGAATGATATACTCATTGGGCCAAACCAGAGACAACGACGTACCGGGGATGGCTATCATAGCGATGGTCGCAAGTGCTATGAAGCCTCCGATGGCGGGAAGCCAACGCGTTCTAGTTTGAAACGGGGTCATAGTTTGCGGATAGATACGACGGATTCGATACAAACTCAATACTGCAATTACCCATGCCAACCCAATGTAAACACCGCCTGTATCTAAAAACCACAGTAGTGCCCCCTTGCCTAACAGTCCCAAGCCTAAAGTGAGTCCCAAGGTAAAGAGTAGTGCGTTGATCGGCTTATCGTTCCTATTAAGCCTAGCGAAAATAGGAGGCAGTATACCTGTTCGTCCCATGGACAATATGACCCTTGACGTTGCCGAAAATAACGCAAGAAAACTCGTTACAAGGCCAAGTGCAGCAATGGCGTAGGCCCCCCAAGCAAGATCAGGAAAGCCTGCAAGCCGAAATGCGTCGATCACGCCATAATGCATTGTTGCGGTGACTTTCCATGGAATTAGCCACGCGCTGGCGAGCAGCACAAGAAAATAAAAGGCAGTAGCGATGAAAACGGTCATAAGCAGCGCGATGGAAATGCTTTTTGGCTTTAGATTGGCGTCTTCTGCAAGTACAGAGACGATGCTGAATCCAGTCAGTAGCGTCATTGCTGGCAGTACAAAGTGCAAGGTGCTGACGATGGCGTTACTGTTTGGAGTGAAAGCTGGCCAGAAGTTGTCAATATTACCGGAGCTGAACCCAACCATCACGAGGCAGAGGCCAATAATCAGCATGAATCCAAATAGGATCATCTGAAGCCATCCAGCGAGTTCAATTCCTATCGCAGAAAAGCAGAATATAAACAGAGTAAGGACGACACCGATGAGAAGGACGGGTAAATGTATGGTGGTACCAGCGAGAGTGTAAAGTGGGAATGTGTTCAACACCGGAAAAAAGAGCGAGAGCAACATACCGCTTGCTGTTACATAGAAAGCGAGGGAACTGACGTAAGCACCGACTAAGAGCCATCCAACAACGAACGACCACTTTTTACCAAATGCAACATGGGCAAAGACAGTTTCGCCGCCCGCCCTAGGAAAACGTTGTGTGAGTTCGGAATAAGCCAAAGCGATACAGGTAGCAAGAAGACCTGCCACGACAAAACCGAAAATGACACCTCCCGCTCCATATTTAGCGAAGAAACTGCTTGTTGTGTATACCCAACTGGTACCTATGATGCCGGATGCGCCAAAAGAAATGATCATCCAAAGGCTTAATGATTTTTTTAATCGTTTAGACTGCATCCCGCTTCCTCTCTACGTCGTTCAATCAAACTAACCTGGGCATATACAATTCCTTTCAATGTAACGGTTATCACGCAAAAACGCTTGTGCTTTTGTGCAATAACGCTGTGCAAAAAAGTGGGATGTACCTTCACGCTGAGTTTAATTACTCTATTATCATCAGTGTGATTAATTTCCTTTAATCAATGAGTGATAAACCATAGCTTCTGGGTTCAACTCCCAGCTCTAAATCATGGATACACCGAAAACAAGGTTGTTTATATGAATTGAAAGACAATCTTGATTGTGGTGATCCGCCTATACCAGATCTAGATAAGTTTGCCTTTTTTCAGTAACCATTCGTGCACGTATGGCGGTTTCTGCACGTCTAGATATAGGTATCATGCATGTCTCAAAAGCTGCCAATGACTCACTTTCCAGAGGCTGACACATGAAAGCTCAGGGTATGGATTGGAATGATATTCCATTTGTACTTGCTGTGTGTGAGGCAGGTACGCTTTCTGGCGCGGCCAAAACGCTTGGGGTAAACCATTCAACCGTTTTCCGGCGTATTGAAGGCGTTGAAACCAAATTGGGTATTACCTTATTCGAGCGCTTAAGTTCGGGTTATATGATGACGCCTGAAGGGGAGATGTTTTTCCGTCAAGCGCTTGCACTTCGAGAAGGTGTTGATCGAATTCAGCGTGAGCTGAGTGGTCAAGATTCAAGGCTAGAAGGTACACTGGTTGTCACAACAACGGACTCTCTGTTGTATATCTTTTCCAAAGCTTTTTCTGCCTTCCAAGAAGAGTACCCGAGTGTTGAATTGCGCGTACTAACAGGCTCACGACGACTAGATTTAGTGCAGAAAGAAGCCGATGTCGCGTTGAGGCCCACGCTTATGCCCCCAGAGCATTGGGTAGGGCGAAACTTAGCGACATTATCTTATGCGACGTACGCCAGTAAGGGCTATGTCAAGGAGATGCGGAATTTAACTCCTGATAAATATCGATGGGTATCTCTTGTCGATGAACTCAGCCGATCAGCAATGAGTAAAATGACCATAAAGCTAAAGCACCAAGATGCAAGCCGAACGATCGCCAGTTCGCTAATGGGGGTGTATGAGCTAGCGGTCGCTGGGCTGGGAGTGACGGCATTACCTTGCTATTTAGGTGAACATTGCGACAAATTACAACGTGTACATGACAAAATGAATGAGTTTGACAGCGACCTATGGTTGCTCGCTCATCCTGATATGAGAAGAAGCGCTAGAGTAAACGCATTCTTTGACTTTATGACACCGTTTGTACGCAGTCAGCTAGCGGTGTCAGGACTTGTTTCGAACTCTGTATTGTTGACGTAACTTGACCGAGCTACGTATATACGGTGCTCGCTCTCACAATAACACTTTTACTCGGCTTTAAGTGAATATCAAAGTGGCTGCCTTGGAAATCCCCATCAAGGACTTTTCCATGAAAATTAAGGCTTCCACTTGATAGATATAACAACCCATCATCTCCGATGATTTGTTGTTGCGTCTCTGAGCCACTTTGTACAGAAACTAAGGTGCCGACAGGAAGCGGATCGCCTTTCGCGTTTTTAACGTTGACGAGAATTTGATGGATTCTTTCAACATCAAAGTGTACATCTATGCCTGATCGGTATGTTGGCATGACATCTTGATTTACAGATAGCTCCTTTAAATCCAAAGGGATATCTTGCGATAGGCTGATGTCATTGGGAATGTAAGAGGCCAGGTTAGGGACAACAAACAAGCCGTCTGAGTTTGTTTTGCCAATGACCGCTCCATTTTGTTTCACCCCAATTCCTGAGTAGCCCGAGGTATCGACTAGCGCAAAACTTGAATAGATAGGTGGCGTGAGCAAGAAGTGGTTATCCATCCAGAGCATTCCACCATTGGCCATCAATGAAACTTGGCTTTGCGATCCATACTGATAAACATTGGCACTGTAGTTACCAGTTTGAGTCCCGCTTAAAAATAGTGAACCATAAAGCTGGTTACTGGACTCGCTAACATCGTGGCTGACACTAATGTTGGACGTCAGGCTCTTGCCATCAGAGAATTGGTTGCTGGTCATAAAGGACAAGAACTGATTGGTCGTATCTTGATCTTGCTCGACCGACGTGCTGACCTCACTATCTGTACCAAACAAATAGTTGATATTGAGTCCAATACTCCATTGGTGATCGTCACTGAAATTTGCTTGATAGTTGCTTGTAATACTTAGATTCTGTGTGACATTCGCAGACAATTGCGCGGTATAGACGTGCGAAGAAGGAATCGTCTCGACACTAGAGTGGTCATACAGGGCGCTTGCAGAGAACGTGCTCCAATTGGTTAAAGGGATATTGATTCCTGCACTCGCTTGATAGCCTTGCCCTAAATCATCAAAGTCCGTGTCAGCTGTGGCTAGCTGAGTAAAGTGTTTGCTAGTGATCTGATAGTTAGCAGTGAACGATGCATCATGATATTGGAATTGATAGCCAAGTGCGCCTAATCCTCCGATGGTTGAATTTCTTTGACTGATGGCTGCGTCGGTGGTGACGGCACTGTTTTCACCAACTTTAATGAATTGAGAGGTGCCAAATGTTTGTTGTTGTGCGAGAACGCTGGAGTGAACTTGATAAGTCCATATAGGTGTAACACCATGGGTATAGTTTATTGCACCGAACAGCTTTCCATAGTCGAAACTTTCGATACCGTAATTTTCTCGCAGCGAACCAAACTGGTATCCGTAGCTAGACAAGCCTGGTCTTAGTATGTTTATGCTGGCGAAATAAGGGATTTTGTAGGTCGTGACTTTGCCATCTTTATTGGTCGATTGCACCGTAATGGTACCAGAGCCATCTGAGACAGGTATATTATAAAATTGATAACTACCAGGGTTAACTTGATAGTTACCCACTGGCACCCCATTAACATCGAGTTTTACGTTTTGCGGTAAATCCGTTTGTCCGGTAATTAAGGGTAATGAGCGGATATCCAGCTGAGGTTTTAGCGAATAATTTTTGTAGTAACTAATACCTGCAAAGTTAACACTTCCTCCCCAGTGGGCTGCTGTTGTTGTGCTGTCGCCAATCTCCAAGGTGGTGAGGTCGTCAAGATAATCTCTTCTCCAGTTAGTGTCCAAGCGTAGCCATTGCGGGGTTTGATCATCTGACGGTTCTTCACTGTTCGCTATGTCAGGAGAATAGGTCCCAGTTTGACTAAAATAACCCGAATCTTTGGTGAAAACACCAATTTCTCCCGTAGCCGATGTGGAATACGAATTTGAAGGGTTGATCAGAGAGCTTATTAAGTTGTAGTTTAAAAATACGCCGTTAGCAGAGCTAGGCTCTATCGATGACGCATTGTCACTCCCATACTTGAGGTTTAGGCGGGTATGTTGAAATCGCCAGCTTGGTAAAAACAGCTTTATCGCCTGTGTTTGATCGTCCCATTGCAACTCACGGGAGTTTGAGCTCATCACAACAAAATCGACGCCTGATTTTGTGGTTGTCTGCAAATCTTTAAAGTTTTTGATGGCGTGTTCGGTAAAGAAATTTTTTGGTATCCAGAATTGATTGCCTTGCTGACAGACTGGCCAAAGTTGTCCAGCCTCTCCATTTAGATAGACCGCTGAGATGATGGGGTCGGCTTGATTCTGGAAACAAATAGCAGGAATTGTGGTTTGATCGGCAAACGCGCTAGTGGTTGCTGTTAATGCAAACAGCAACACACCTTGCTTTAAGAGGCAATGTCGGGATGTGGCCTTGGCTGTGAACATGATACTAATTTACGTAGTGAAACCTGAAGTTTGCTCGTAAACGTTTAGTTGGAATGCTCACCCGGCCAAATTTACGTACGTGAAGAAGCCCGTATATTTGTATCCAACCTGTAGAGCCGTAATGATTTCTCACCACTAACCGACCCGTTATGTCATTTTCAGAAAATGGTCGGTCTCCGATGATTTCACTATGATACGGATCGGCATATAAACCAAAATTCATCCCGCGTCCCAGCCTACGGTGATAGATAGACTCATTACCTCTTGTCGGAATCCACATTTTATAATGTATGACACCATCCCTTAGGTGCTCACCGGCGCACACAATTCTGAATGCGGTTGCGCGGGTTACTTTTTCCGGTCGGTAGATATTGCCAAAATTGAGTTCGTTCATCTGAACATGGCAAGAGAGTTTGAGGGGAGCGTAATCGAGAGTTTCTGCATGTAGTCCCGGCGGTAACAATAGTACCGCCGTGAAAAAGAGTAACATTGAGCGAAATTTCGACATGTTCATCACATCTATTTATACAAAGTGACTTTACTTTTATTGGTTGTAATTAGGTTGCTTAACGTCTGTTCAACCGCGGTCACGTTCGAATCTTTTGCGACTGGAAAGCTCACCGTTTGGTTCGGAAGTATGTACCGAACGGGCGTTTCACTGTGACTCTTACCTTTTGCGTTAATAAATTTTAGTTGTCTAAGGCTGAGCACATATCCACCTGTATTAGTGAACTGAACAGAATCTTTGGCTTTATTCCAATGCCAAGCGTTATCCACTTTTGTATCAGGGTAAGAAAAAACTGGGAATGTAATATTGTAAAGAATCTTAATATCGCTGACCTTTTTATGCTGAGATTCATCGTCTTTTGTAGGCAGCTCTTTTAAATCGATACGATAGGTCTTAACTTTGTTGCCAGTATTTTTAACAAATAGACCAATTCGTATAGTTTGCTCTTTACTTGGCGCTATTTTAAATATCGTAGGAGAAGGAAATAGATCCGTCGTCGGGACTAAGATCTGTTTATTTTTATCCAGCGTCCATACATAAGCTTTGGCTTGAATTGTCACGGTTTTATCCGTATCGTTCATTAGCTGAACAGTTTTAAGTGGTGTACTGTTATTAAACTCTAATGAAGTGGGCGCTAATTCTAGCGCACTGGCGGAAAAGGGTAGTCCTATTAAAGACATTGAAAACAGAAACGAAATTATTTTAAATGGCTTAGTATACATATCCTAAATCCGCAGTGGCGCTAGTTATTAAGTTTATTGGGTTGTTCCTAATATTACTTAAATAATCTTAAGTAAAAAGGCGTCAGTCTAATCGAGATTAGAATTCAACCTGTACGTGAACAGTTTGGCTGAATGACTGACCAGCAAATCCGCTGAAGTCTTGACCCGCTGGGATTTGACCGTAGATAGTAGCAGAACCTACGCCGTTGCTGATTGGAATAACTTTACCAGTTGCATCAGATGCATTGTATGGTGTTAGCTCTTTTGAAGCAGTGTGGCTAGCATCAGAGAATAGGCCGTAGTTAATAACGTTGCCCGCGCTGTCTGTCATTTGGTACGTGTTAGTTGAACCTGCGCCAGTAGCGATGTATAGAGAAGGGTTTTGGTTATTAACTGTGTAGCAGTTGTTTACACTGATAGTAGTTTGACCGTCTACTGAGTTCTTGGTATCAGCATTGATTGCGCCGAAATCTAGAGCAGTTGGAGTGTCTAGGTGACAGCTAGCAACAACGTGTGCTTTAACTGTTAAATCAGTGTTGGTTGTTGAACCTAGTGAAGTAGCAGTTGCTGCGAATGAAGTTGCTGAAGCAAATGGCAATACCGCCGCAATGCCTAGTGCAAGCTTAGTAGATTTTTTCATTTTATTAACTCTCATATTTGTTTTTTATATTTATTACAAATACTGACGTCTGATCATTAAATAATTTAATCATGACGCTGACCAATATTTGCGGGCTGAGTCTAGCATGTGAAAATATAGAAAGTAAATTAAATTTTAATTAAAACAACAACATAGAAGACCATAAAAACCGTTTAATTTGACACGAATTTGTTAATTTATAAAATTGATCAAAATTAGATCAAATATTATTATATTTAAGTAAAAAGTGATCATTGAATGATCAGATAAATATATATTGATAGTAATTTATGTCTTAAGTTTAGAAGTTTTTAGTGGCTAATATACCCATATTTAATTAATAGGGTTACCATTAAGTCGGTTTTGAATGAAATCTAGTTCGAAGTTTGATCGATGAACTTCACAGTTTTAGAGAACGGTATAGTAAATAATAAAATCAGAATGTGTTGAGCGCACAAAAAACGCTCGAATAAAGCAATGTTACACGAAATATAAAAAATTGCCATGTTGTATTTGGGCTGTATATAGGGGTATATTTGACAAATAATTGACGATTTATACACAGTATTTTTAACTGGCTACAGCATTATTATCACAACCTAATATATACTCAAATCACTTCAAGATGCATCGTTCGACTCTCTTATCAGTGTTCGCCTTCTCATTGACAGTACCTACGATGACTTACGCTGATACGATGAATACCGGGCCAACGTATTATCAATTTGAACAAGATCATCATCAGCAACGTGAACAATATCGTCATCAACTCGACCACTTGTATGGCCGTCCGACAACCGTCACTTTTCGATATCTAGGGGAGCCTGATGCGAGGATTGATGAAGGGAAACGTGCCCAAAAACTGGTTTATAAAAGAACACAGTCCCGTTCATTTCGATATGGCTGGTATAAGCTCAACTGCACTACGGTGATTGATAGTAAACAGGGCATTGTTGATGGCATCTCTACGACAGGTGATGACTGTACAGATAGCTTTATGCAAATGTCACCTAGTCAGTTATCGGTGGCTTAGGTCAAAATACGTTGTACTCTATCAGCCAGTGCACTGGCTAGGGTTAAGTTAGCTTGTTCGTCTAGGTGAACGCCTTCACCGTGCGCCGCCTTTACAATGGATGCGGTATCAAAGAATTCAACCTTGTAAAACTCTGCGACGGTTTGGTAATGATCGGCTAATTCGGTAGAATCTTCTGCTTTTCCATCGAATACAACATCCATAAAATGTTCAGTTGAACCAAGGTGAGGTGGGGAGAGGAGCAGAACTTTTGGTGCGCTGCCATTAGGCCCACATCCGCTGGTTAGCACTTTTCTGACTAAGCTGGCGACACCTTGTGCAATATCGCTGGGTGTGCAGTTGAATCTGGACTTAAGATCATTGGTACCCAACATGATGGTGACTAAATCCAAAGGAAGGTTAGATTCGAGATACACAGGAAGGTATGCGACACCGTTCTGCATTTGTCCGTTGATATAAGGATCATCGTGAATCGTGGTGCGTCCATTGAGTCCTGCTTCGATGACTTGGTAATGATCACCTAGTATACGCTGCATTGCACCGGGCCAGCGGGTTTCATAGTCATGTCGCTGTGCATTATTCGGGTTGTAACCCCAAGTTAATGAATCACCGAAACACAATATGGATTTCATTTTCTACCTCCAATTAACGTCGATCTTCAGCCCCAGAGGAATCGTGGGTATGGACCTTTTTTATCACTAAATCAGCTAAATGGCGATAGTTTTAAATGAATTGGTTATAGGAATGATTTTGGAAGACTAATATAACAGTACTATGGTTGTTACATCTTAATTACATTATAAGTTTGGCTTAATCACAGTCTCTTAAATTAATCACTCAAACTAATTGAAACTGCTATTTCAACATAGTACCACTAAATTTGTTGTGGGAATTTTGTACAAATAGTATCCACAGCAAAAACGATGGAAAAACGTTCTATAGGAAGAGACTATGAAAAATTATGCTGAAGAACTAGAGAATATGCACGGTGACCACGAGCATTTCTATGAGCTCTGGGACAGCACATTTGTTCTAGACAAGGATGACCCCGATCTTCCAGCAGTTTTTGAAGAGCCCCATGAATAATGCTCAAGGAAAATTGATTAAATATCGGTGTGACATTTAAGGTGACTTGCTCAGGATAGCCAGTCACCTTTTTTCTGTTCTAAACTTCTAACGGTAGATCGTTGCGTTGTCCCCACTCAGTCCAAGAGCCATCATAAACAGATAGATTTTTCAATCCTGATACTTCAGCAGCAAGAGCGAGAATACAAGCGGTTACACCAGAGCCACAGGAAAAGATATATTGTTGCTTCGTATCCGGAGCCACATTTTCAAAAACCTGTCTAATGTCTTGGGCAGACTTGAACATATGCGCAGACATCAATTCTGCAAATGGAAGGCATACTGCATTGGGAATGTGTCCGCTGCGAACGCCTTGTCGTGGCTCAGGCGTCTGACCTGAAAATCTAGCTTTAGAACGAGCATCAATGGTTAAGCTTTCTTGGTTGGCAATTTGTTGCTCAACCTCTTGCGCAGAAAGAAAATGGCTAGGGCTTAACTTGCCGTTGAAGTCACCGATTCGATTGGCCTTTTGATAGTCTTGAGTTAAAGCAAACTCGTGTTGCTTCCACTCAGTGAGACCACCATCTAACACATACACTTGCTCATGCCCCATTGCCCTGAACATCCACCACGCTCGAGGTGAAGCAAACGTACCACTGTTGTCATAGACCACAATTGTAGAGTCTTGATTGATCCCAAGTTGCTGAGCAAGATGATTAAACCGCTCTTCACTTGGCATCATATGCGGTAGTGGACTATCTGGGTCGCAAAACACTTTATCGTAGTCAAAACGAAGCGTATTAGGAATAAGGTTAACTTTGTCTTTTTCAGGCTCGGCAGGTATTTGAAAGTCGATACTCGCATCAAGCAGAATTAGGTTATCGTCTGAAAGGTGTTCATTAAGCCACTGCGCGCTGATTAACGGCCCCATGGTGTATTCCTTATGCCTATTAATGTGTTAGAAAACAAAGCGATCCAAATATGCGCGAGTCACTCTATCATAAAATAAGGAGAAAACAACAAGATAACGCACTGAATTTTATGTTGTCGATGGCTATCCAACTTACTCATTCACCACAAACAGGGCAACTGGCTAACTTCGAAAGCATCATTTCTCTCCATGACATTGAGAGGGCATCAAGCAATAGAACTTTTCCTTGCATAGCCTGACCGTAGTTCGACAGCAGCTTGATGGTCTCCATCGCTTGAACGCCACCTATGATACCGACCAATGGGGCCATTACACCTGCTTCAACACAGCTCAGGCTTTGCTCGCCAAATAGTGAGCTTAAACACTGATAGCATGGTTGGTCAGAGTCTTGGTAAGTGAACACACTGACTTGCCCTTCCATCCGAATGGCAGCCCCTGAGACTAACGGCGTTTTAGCCGCATAGCAAAGGCGGTTAAGCTGATTGCGGGTTTCTACATTATCTGAAGCATCGACAACCACATCGCTTTTACTGATTAAATCTTCAAGAGTGTTATCGTTTAATCTCTTGGCAATAGCAGTAACAGCGATATGTGGGTTCAGTGCAAGCAAGGCTTCCGATGCAGACTCGACCTTAGGTCGATTGATATCGTTATCAGTATGTAATATCTGGCGTTGTAAATTGGAGTGTTCAACCACATCGTCATCGACTAAGGTGATATTTCCTACTCCTGCCACTGCAAGGTATTGGCTGGCAGCGCAGCCTAATCCGCCAGCGCCAATGATTAAGACTTTTGCTCGCTTTAGCGCTTCTTGGCCTTCAAAATCAAACCCTTGAAGAGTGATCTGCCGATTATAGCGTAGCATCTCTACATCCGTTAACTGGCTCACATTGAACTCCTACCTAATATAGGGCGCTATTGAATAATTGTATCTGTACCGTATCACCAGCTTGGACATGACCACGGTCTTTTTCTAACACGACAAAACAATTGGCTAAGCTCATCGAGCGGAAGGCTCCAGAACTTTGATTACCTGTGGATTCAACAGTAAATTGACCATTTTCAATGGAGTACACGCCTCTTTGATAGTCGGTTCGTCCGGGCGATTTGCGAAACCCTTGCTTAGTCACTGCGGGAATCATTGGCTCGGCTTGCCACTGACTGTGGCCAGATAACTTGGCGAGCAAAGGTTGCACCAATACATAAAGCGTAATGAAGGCAGAGACAGGGTTACCAGGCAGGCCACAAAATAACGCATCAGAGAGCTTGCCAAAGGCGAAAGGTTTGCCGGGCTTTATCGCTAACTTCCAAAATCCGATTTCGCCAATCTCGTCTAAGATATCTTTCGTGTAATCGGCTTCTCCTACGCTCACTCCACCTGATGTGACCACCACATCCGCTTCGGCTTGCGCTTTTTGAAACGCGGACTTTAAGGTTTCAGGACAGTCGGGGATGATACCTAGGTCGATGGCCTCACAGCCGAATTTTTCAATCAGTGGCTTGATGCCATATCGATTGCTGTCATAGATTTGTCCGTCTTGTAGTGGTTGACCAAGCGGTTTGAGCTCGTCGCCAGTTGAGAAAAAGGCGACTTTAGGTTTACGATACACGTTGACATGGCTGATACCCAGTGTGGCGATCATGGGGACGTCGCGAGCAGTTAGCCGTGAGCCTTTGCTCAATACTAAATCGTGCTGTTTTATGTCGTCACCAATTGGACGGATGTTTTGGTTCGCTCGAACCTCGGTTTGAGTGAAGGTAACACCTTCATCGTTGGATTGCGTATTTTCTTGCATTATCACGGCGTCGCATCCTGACGGGATTTTTGCCCCCGTCATAATTCGAATGCAGCTACCTACCGGCCATTCCCCGTCAAAGGGTTCTCCGGCAAACGATTTTCCAGCTAAAGGAAGGGTGGTGGATTGTTTCAAATCCGACAAGCGTATGGCGTATCCGTCCATGGCAGAGTTAGCAAATGGCGGAACGTTAATAGGAGAAAGCAAGTCTTCTGCTAATACAAAACCTATAGAATCTTGAAGTTTGAGATGGAGTACTTGTTCGACAGGTTGGACTGTTGCAAGCATGTGTTGGAGTGCATCTTCAATTAACATCAAGTTTGGAGCATCGCAGCCGCTCATGTAGAAATCCTATTGCTATGATTTAGTTAGCTCGACTTTAGCATAGATTCTACGATATCGAATTGCCCATCAATAAAATTGTACCGATACCGTTAAAATAAGGATGTAATATATCAAAAATGCGAGTATCCTTGTCACCCCTGAATGAGACGAACAATTGAGCAGAGGAATCCATGTCGGCCTTAAGTGAGTCAGCGAAGTTAGTTAAAGCAGCGTTAGAACGCAGTGGATTGGAAACACCGATGGTCCCAAGTAACTATTCATCGGATGAGAAAAAAGAAAAGATCCAGCATCATATGCGTGAAGTGCTTTCTTTACTTGGACTAGACTTGACCGACGATAGCCTGCAAGACACCCCTAATCGTGTTGCGAAGATGTTCGTTGATGAGATTTTCTCTGGTTTGGATTACCAACATTTCCCAAAAATCACCGTCATTGAAAACAAAATGAAAGTGAACGAAATGGTGCGTGTGAAAGACATTACAGTGACGAGCACTTGTGAGCACCATTTGGTCACAATTGATGGAAAAGCCGCGGTCGCTTATATCCCAAGAGGGAAGATTATTGGCTTATCAAAAATCAATCGTATTGTTCGCTTCTTCGCTCAAAGACCGCAAGTTCAAGAAAGAATGACTGAGCAGATCTTGGTAGCGTTGCAGACTTTATTGGAATCCGATGATGTGGCTGTAACCATTGATGCAACGCATTATTGCGTTAAATCTCGTGGCGTGATGGACGCAACTAGTGAAACAACCACGACCGCGCTTGGTGGGATATTTAAATCCAACTCCGCCACCCGTGCCGAGTTCTTTCACGGTCTAAGATAACCCCCCAATTGAAAAGAGCCCATCTCTGGGCTCTTTGATTTTCATGGTTAGCCTTTGAGGACTAGCCATCAAAAATCACCAAATACTCTCCATAGCCTTCTTTTTCCATTTTATCCTTTGGAATAAACCGCATCGATGCCGAGTTGACGCAGTATCTTAGTCCTGTAGGTGCTGGCCCGTCCTTGAATACATGGCCTAAGTGAGAATCGCCATAGCGGCTACGTACTTCGGTACGAGGGTAGAGCAATTTGTAGTCGGTTTTGGTGGTGACATAAGCAGGATTGATTGGCTTGGTGAAACTTGGCCAACCTGTACCAGACTTGAATTTGTCTTTTGACGAAAACAGCGGCTCTCCCGTTACGATATCCACATAAATGCCTTCAGCTTTATTGTCCCAATATTCATTTTGAAACGCGCGCTCAGTGCCGTCTTCTTGGGTGACGTAGTACTGAATTTTTGTCAGCCTGTCTTTGATCTCGCTTTCAGAGGGTTTTGAATAGGGCTTGGCATCAGTGACTAACTTTTTTTCGTTGATGAGCTCGCGAAGTGTCACTGGGTTATCTTGTCTGTCCGAGCCGAAAATATCATTTAAATACTGATCGCGGCCCGAGGCATAGCGGTAGTAACTGTAGCGGATTTTGCTTTTCTTGTAGTAGTCTTGATGATAGTTTTCTGCGGGCCAAAACTTTTTAAACTCGATCAATTCGGTTTTCAGTGGTTTTTTGTAAATGCCTAGCATGTCTATCTCTTTGATGAAGCTTTCAGCGATTTGTTTTTGCTGATCATCACGATAAAAAATAGCGGGTCGATACTGAGGACCGCGGTCGCCAAATGAACCTTTGTCGTCCGTTGGGTCGATGTGGCGGAAAAACTGATCCAATATTTGCTCATAAGAGACATCACTTGGATTGTAGTAAACATTGATGGTTTCGATGTACTTGGTTTTGCCAGACGCCACTTCTTTATAAGACGGGTTTTGTTTGCTGCCGCCTGAGTATCCCGATATCACTTCGACAACGCCGGGCTGCTTTTCTAGATCAGATTCAGTACACCAAAAACAGCCTCCTGCAAGTGTGGCGATTTGATATCCTTGCTCCTTCGCTTGTGCTTCTGTCATTGCTGAAGCAGACGCATGGTATAACCCAAGTAATGACACCAGTGCGATACCAATTCGTGTTTTCACAGTTCTATTCATCATAACCATTACCGTGTTCTATTGTTTCCATATAAGAAAGGGGAAATGGTGAATAAATTTCAGGTAAGAAAATCCACCTGACCATTGTCAGGTGGATTGAGTATTACCATTCTTCACTCTCTAAAAATGGTCTACCTTCTATAGAGTAAATGTCATTGTCAAAGGGGTGATCGGCCCTGTCTCTTAAATATTCGAGCTGGTGTTCCAGCATATCTACAGCGTCATAATCCCCTTCCGAACAAGCAACATAGATCTCTTGCTCCAAGGCCTCAATGCTATCTCTAATATCCATAGCAAGCCTCCAAAGTCTATGCAGACATGAAGTGGAAAATTTTTACCTGTTCTCAAAACGATTATAGTCTAATAGGCCAAATTCGATAGGTTGATCCTGACGATACCATTGGTGAATTTGGTCGCTAAAAGACCAAAATTCGGGTGAGGTACGACGGATTGCAAACCGATCCAATAACTTAATGCAATCGTCGTTACTTTTAATGTTTTTAAACATTTTTACCAGCTCTGGAATTTCATTTTCTTTGAGAGAAAGAAAGATGGCCGGATAGCTACCCATCACACCCCGGACTAGGGTTAGACTGTCATGATCTGGGTCTCGGTTCTTTGCTTCATCGAACAAACTGGATACATTGAGGTGAGCGTTATTGTGCAATAGCGTAAATGCTTGTTTTTCCCCTGAGTTGGATTCAATCATCATCATCACAATCTGTGGCACGTAGATCAGCCCGCGTCCAGTGAGCTGGTTTATTTCGTTAAGTGTTTGTTCGTTTTGCGCTGTAAATCCTGTGTCCACGATGTCATAACGATTGCTCAGGACGGGAGCCAGTTTCTCACGAAGCATTTGGTAAAGCTCTAGCTTTGGATCGTCGGTTTTGTATTGAATCTGTGTTGGTTGGCTAAATGGCTCGACATTGCGTTGTAAAAAGGTGCTGAGCTGTATACTTTGATTTTTGTACCAAAGCGACATCTGCTTGTGCCGGGAGTCCGCTGGGAGGAAGTGAAGAAAGTTCATTTCTCCTTCCATACGCAGAAAATCCATAAACATGCGTGTGATCAGCTGATGGCCGAAATTCCCATAGACATCAAAATCGGCCACAAGAAGGTAATGAATCCGCTCAATTAACTCATAATCTAAGATCCAAGCGGTTTCCGTTGGGCCACCAACCATGCCCCTAACCACGGATGCACTATCAAAGTGGCGGAACACGGTTAGTGCGGCATTAGGGTTGACGCCATCTCCATCCCATATGATGTCTGTGGTTAAATGTGCGCCATTTTTAAACCAAGTATTTAGGAACTCGGATTTGGCTTCCAAGAACCGAGCTTGTTGACGAGAAAACTTGACCCAGCTCGTAATGGGTAAGGCGTTGCTTTGCAATTCGCCTGGCAGTTTCAAATTGTCTGCTTGAGAGCGAAAGAAATCGTTTATCGCAGGCACATTGGCTTTGTCTGGGTCAAAAAAGAAAACAAAAAAACGATCTCTAATGACGTTGAGCGCAATTTGCCCACGGCAAACTGGGCCTTTAATAAAGGCCATGATGGTATTTTGCGCATTATCGAGCATAAAATGATAGCGGCCCGTGATGGGAAGCTCAGTAAATGCTGTCATAGGGTTGGCGGCGACATCGGGTTGATAGCTCGGTAGGGCAGAAACGGTGTAATCAGCGTCAATGAACCACTTATTCCATTTGGCTAACTTTTCTTTGTTTAGCGCAAACGGCATATGGGTCTTATCTACTATGGTTTCCTGATCGGGGATAATCCGATAATAGACACGTTTAACGCCGGGATCGCCATAGGGACGACGAGTTGGAATTCGAACGACCGGCTGTCCAGGTGGGGTTTTAGAGCGAACGAGCGTAAAGAAGCGTGGTCTTTCCGCGCTTATTTCTGAAAAATATAGGTGCGCCAAAAATAAATGCTCAAAAATGTATCTCGCCATTAATTGAGTTTTAAGATCGTCTCGATTAAGAAACGCCTCATACTTATCGACGTTTTGCTGCTCTAGCTTGGTCAGCGGGATAGGCTCGTTCATCATCGCATTGCTTTTGAGCCAAATCTTTAATGTATCGAGCTCTTTTTTTTCAAGATTTGGCATTCCAAACGGCATTCCCCAAGTCGGGAAACGCTTTTCGTAGTAGGAAAATTCTTCAATACTTGGGCAAACCTGATCGCGGTCAATAGAGAAATCAAAGCCTTTTAGTTGGTTGACTTGTGGTTGAGGGTGTTTTTCTTTGAGCTCTAAAAGGCGCGCCATTAAACCTGCTTGCCAATTTGCTTCAGGAGTTTGCGTACGCTCGTTCAATATTGGGTGAAAGTCCATTTCACGCCACTGCTGGGTTATTTGCGCATCTTCAAATAGGCGAGTTGGGGTGGCCGCTGTCAAGCGTGTGCCGTCATAGACGAGTTGTTTCGTGCCACCACGATCAGTGCCTGCGACAGAGGAGAGCTTTAGTTGGCACGGCGCATCATAACAGGCATGGCAAACCACACATCGGTTATCAATAATGGGCTTGACTTCGTCTAAATAGAAATCAGCTTCAACACTACCAAGTTTAGCAGTTCGATCTCTAACTTCTTGTTTCCCAAATAGCTCATCATAATTGTAGGAGGCATACGTCGCGCAGCCTGACAAGATACTCAATCCAATGAGCAAATACAGTGTCCGTACCTTCATAGTCGCAAAGAAACTCTAATCCATAATCAAGTTCAATAATTGATTACATGATTATAAATGCTTCTAGCGTAAAAAGTACGGACAAAAAGGAGACATTGTGAGGTATATGAGGCTCCTTAAATATGTCCTTGCGCCAAAAACTGTTTCATCTCATTTTCTGGCACTAATCCACCACCGGTTGCCCAAACAATGTGAGTGGCATTGTTGAGTTGAGTTGAAGACAAGTTTTGACGAGTAAGATATTGATCATTGGTAACTAATTCAATGGGGCCTAACATGCCTGCCAATGCAGAAGGTTCAAGGCATATACCTTCACTTTCCGCAAGCAATTTGAGTAGCTGGAAGAGTCGTTCATCACTGACGGTGTAATAGCCAGAAATGAGTCTTTCCATGGCTTTTCCGACAAACCCTGAAGGTCGCCCAACTGCTAAGCCGTCAGCGGCTGTTTTATTGTCTAAGCCGATATCTTGCACGGATATTTGGTCGTGTAATCCAGTCATTACACCTAACAACATACAGGGTGAGTGGGTAGGCTCTGCAAAAATGCAGTGAACATTGTCGCCAAAGGCAAGCTTTAAACCAAAGGTAACGCCACCGGGTGCGCCACCGACACCACAGGGTAAGTAGACAAATAAGGGATGATCTTTATCAACCTTGATTTGCATGTCATCAAGCTGTGCTTTAATCCTTTCGCCAGCGACTGAGTAACCTAAGAATAAATTTTGTGAGTTTTCATCATCGATAAAATAGCAATTCTCAGTGCCCATGGATTGCTCACGGGCGTTATCTACCGCGACACTATAGTCTTGCTGATGCTCAACTACGTTAACACCTAAGTTTCGTAGCTTGTTTTTCTTCCAACTGCGAGCATCAGATGACATATGAACAGTGACGGCAAAACCAAGCTTGGCACCAATCAAGCCAATCGACATGCCAAGGTTCCCCGTCGAGCCTACAACAATCGTGAATCGACTAAAAAACTGTTTGAAGTCATCACTCAGCAGTAATTGGTAGTCATCATCTTGAGATAGTAAGCCGTGTTCGATGGCAAGCTTTTCCGCCAACACAAGCACTTCATATATTCCACCGCGTGCTTTAATCGAGCCAGAGATGGGTAGGTGGCTGTCTTTTTTTAGGAGTAGTCGCCCTGGAAAGGTGACGTGGTAATGTTGTTCTAACCTGGACTTCATACTCTCTATCTCAACAAGCTCTGATTCCACTAACCCTTTACTGGCTTGGGTTTCAGGAAATGCCTGTTGAAAGAAGGGGGCGAATCTCTTCAATCGTTGACTCGCGTCTGTGACGTGATCTTGCTCTAAGCCCACGTGTTTGAGGCCCTCTTCCATGCTCGTCATCTCTGGGTTATACCAAGTCACTTCGCGTAATTCACACATATCTTGGATAAGAGGATAACGTTGGCAGAGCGCTTTCATATCGATTGACGGCATGATGATTGTCCTTATTTGTTGTGATTTACGTAGCAGACAGAGTAGGGGATCTGGTGTCGGTTAAAGTGATGTAACCATCGTTTTTGGTTGTCTTGCAGCTTGTCTCCTGGGCCTTTGACTTCCACCCACCAATATTCATTTTCTTTAAACGCAATTAAATCAGGCATACCCGTTTTCATATTGCGTAAGTCAGACAATAAGATGTCAAATAGCACCATAACATGCTTTAAGGGAATGATGCTAATCGCTTGTTCTAATAGTGATTTCGTCATTGTTGGCCAGTAGACAAAGGGGTTTTCGATTCCTTGCTTCTCGTTAAATGTGGCCATTAAAGAGCTAAGCCCATGCGCTTTTAATTCATCGAATATTGACTCGATGATTGAACGTCGTTTTTCTATAAAGAGGGGGCTAAACATATCCTTAGGCATACGCTGAAAAGCGTTGATAAACGCGCCATCAATCGAAGCAAAGATAGCAGGCCAAAAAGCAAGGCCAAACAGGCCGTTGAGAAAGCTGTTTTCAGCGTAATACACGCGCCAGCCCAAGTCTTGCAAATGATGTTGTACCGCTATTTCAACCTTGGTTTGCGTTAAATCTAAGTCGACCGTAAATTCTTTAACATCAAGTGGTTGGCGGGAAATGATGCTTTGACCTTCCCGGCGTAACCGCTTGTGCTCAAGACGTAGTGCCACTTCTTTTTCGTTAATGTCAATTGGCGAGAGTAACATATCGTTTATCAGTTTCTTTTCTAACGTATACTCACCAAGTGTATGATACATACGGGCTCGCCTTTCACGGCTAGGCGGAAGCGTTGTTTTAGCAAACCACTCTATGGCTTGAGTGACGCTTTTCTGTCGTTCTAAATCTCGAGCGAGATGGTTAATGAGCTTTTGCCTTTTCTCATCGACGTAGTCGTTTCCGCAATTGGCAGGAATGCGGTTAAGATGATCATCGAGTTGTGCAGCTTGGCTTGCTCTATCGAGCTCTACATAGCTTTTTCTTATCTTATCAATCGAGATTAAATGGTTAATTTCTTCTCGTGTGCGGAAAAAACGTGTCACTTTACTTAGTGAGTAATGCTCAAAACGGTTTAACCCCAAGTCTTGCAGGACAAACTGACTCAAATCCTGATAGGTATTTGCGAAGAATAGAACTTGTAGCACTGCCAGTATCATTTCGTTGACCAACTGAATCACTTGAAAGGTAAGGCGCTTAAAAGCGCGAAAAGGCGTGTCTTCTAGTAGCTCGACAAGTTCTTGTTTCCGCATTGCTTTAGCACCGACACCGAGATCAAATACTTTTATTATTTCAGGTTTAGTTAATAGGTGTTGAGCCAGATGCTGGTTGGAGATGCTGGGATTAATTTGGATAAATTGCACGTTTTGCAAAGTGTTCAGCGCATCTTCAATATGAGGAATTTCTGAATAAACCAGTTTGTCTGAACGAAACCAGCCCCCTTTTCGCGTCAGAAGCCGGACAAGCAAACATTGGCTTTCAACATCAAGTGTGGCGAAGCTTTTAAGCCATGCTGCCTCTTGTTCGTTGAGTAAATCCGCGTACTGAGTGTTAGCATGCTCACACAGCTTTTTAAAGTTAGCGAGATAGTATCGCTGGGGCAGGGCAATTGGGTCTGGCATCTGCTGGGTGATCTCTTGGGTTATTAGAGAACTAAGAATAATGAGCATGGCCTCTGGTTCAAGGGTTAGGCTTTACTTTTGTATATGTCATTGCATATTGCCGCTTCAATATAACGAACCTAATGAGTTGAGTTTAACCGAGATATTGTTAACAATAATTTTATAGATACCTATTTATAACTATATTAAATAAGAGTTACTCTAAAGGAGCATCAGGGATGAGACTGTCTATTTCAGGCAAATTGCAGATGAGTTTTCTATTTTTGGCCTTGTTATTTATCATATCTGCCTTTTTCACCTACCGAAGCGTTACCGTTGTTGAAGTCCACACCCACTCATTGATCGACACCGATCTGCCAACGGTTGATGCGAGTCGATCCCTACAACAATCTATCCAAGAGACCATTTCTTCGTTGCGCGCTTATATGTTGTTAGGTGGAGATAGCTCCGTAGGAGAAAAGCAGCTCGCCGATCTAGAAGTGATCGTCGCAAGAACCGATGAGTTAATTCCCACCTTCGAGAATCTTATACCACAAGCCGAATTCGATACCATCAGTCAGCAGTGGCAGAAAGTGAAAGCCTTGGTTCAAGAAATTGCAAAACTGGGTCACGGAGAAGAAAACCTGCCAGCGCACGCACTTTTCATTAACGAAGCGGCTCCGATAGCTGAGGTAGCACTCGACCAGCTACAAAGCTTGATTAATGACGAATCCTCAAATAGAGACGGAGGGGACCGGAAACGGCTCTTTAAGCTGTATGCCGATAGCTATAACTCTTTGGCCAACGCGTTGGCGTCGATGCGAGATTTTCTGATTTACGGTAACGACGAACATATCGATAAATACACTGACTTTATGAAATCACACGACAAGTCTGTGGCTGAGATTGAGCGAAAGTCAGAGCTGTTATCCAGCACTGGGCAAAGCTTATGGTCTTTATTTAAAGATATGCAGCAACTGTACTTGCCTTTAGCTAAGCAAGTGGTCGAACTAAGAAAATCGAGCAGTTGGAATGTCGCCAACGAGAAAATGGCGAACGAGTTAATACCTGCTGCGTTGGCGCTAGAAGATAGCTTAGAAAAACTGGTTAAGGAGCAACAAGCAAAAGCCGACGCCAGCGGCAAAGGGATTTACAACTCGGTGAGCCAACTCATCACCTCATTGATTTTTACCAGCATTCTTTCGGTGGTCGCAGCGCTGGCGATTTCTACTTTTATGGGCCGAAACATCGGCCGCAGAGTTAAAAGCATTTCTAAACGAGCACAAATTATTGCGGCTGGTGATATTTCACAAAAAGCACTTGAAGTGGAAGGGAAGGATGAACTTGCCAGTTTAACCGACGCGATTAATCGCATGAACCAGTCGTTGTCGGATATTGTTCAGGGAGTGACGAGCAAAGCGCATCAAGTGGATGCAAGTATGAGCAATTTACTCCAAGCCAACGAAAAGACACTGGCGCAGATATCCATGCAAAGAACCAACATCGACCAAATTGGTCAAGAACTGCATGATGTATCAACGTCTGCTGAAACGACATCTCAGCATGCGCAACGCTCTCTCGAAGCACTGACGGTATCAAATGACCAAATTACTCAAGGCTCTAAAGCGCTCGACCTCAACAAAAGTACAGTTGAAAAGCTTCACGCCACCATTGAAGAAGCAAGCCAGAAAGTAACCCATTTAAGTAAAGAAACCGACTCCATAGGTCGGGTTACTGAAGTGATTGAAGGTTTGGCTGAGCAAACCAATTTACTGGCGTTAAATGCTGCCATTGAAGCGGCACGTGCGGGAGAATATGGACGTGGCTTTGCTGTGGTGGCGGATGAAGTTCGCTTGTTGGCGACAAGGACGACGGAGTCTACCTCTGAGATCAATGCTATTGTGCACGCTATCCAAACGTCGACTTCTTCAGTGGTACACGAAATCGATGCCAGTAAAATATTGGCCGTAGAAGGATCTGAGCACACTGAGCAAGCCGTGACGAAATTGCATGCAACGACAGATCAAATCGATTCTCTTAACGCGCAAATGCATGATCTAGCCGCAGCCGCAGAACAACAATCAAGTACGATTCAGGCTATTAATCACCTAATGGAAGGCGTCACCAAGTCGGTCAATGACGTCTCCCACATTAGTGAATCTTCCAACCAAACGACGGAGCAGGTAAGAGACCAAGTGGTAGACTTGAATAAAGAAATGGATCAGTTCAAAACAAGTTAACGCCCACTTCAACTCACGCTTTTAGGCAATTTGGTGATTGAGCGAGATGCAAACCAAGAGATGTGCGGTATCCTGTACAAAATCTTAGCAACTTGATTCAAAACTAAGCACTCAAACGAAATTTTCGCGAAAAGGGTTTTCTTTTCATAAGGATGTGGCATAGTAACCCCATCAGGACGAGATGCGTGCATCGTATAATGGCTATTACCTCAGCCTTCCAAGCTGATGATGCGGGTTCGATTCCCGCTGCACGCTCCAGTTTCTCTCTTGATAACCACATCTCTATGCGTGCATCGTATAATGGCTATTACCTCAGCCTTCCAAGCTGATGATGCGGGTTCGATTCCCGCTGCACGCTCCAAGTTTCTCAAAATCCAATATTTTTAGTTCGAATTGTTTTACACAGCCTACTTTCGCTACATATCCGTTTGTTTAGTGAAGCATATAACGCACGCCTAAATACCATAGCAACACTGGTCAATGAGACTTCCTATAAAGGCTTATTTAATGAGTTCAGGTGAGCGTCATCATTGTTGGAAAGTCAGATCATGGCTAGGCCTAAAACTTTAGGACCAAGCCATGATCAACAATAGCTCTAAGAGAGTTTCACCCAAGCCCCTTGCCACCCATTTCCATTAGGTAGGGAATAGGCACTGCCTTTGAATGAACACCAAGCTGGTTGTTTGCATTGATAAACATGACTCTTACTGCCGACCCAAACATAGTCGCCCTTATTGTAGTGAGTCCCGTTAGAGTATTTTGGGACGTTTGAAGGTGGTGGGGTAGGTTGCGAATTAGTAAAGGCACTAAACCTCGTTTTAGTCGAAGACTCGACGTTGCTCAGCGCAGCATTAATTAAAGCAAACATGTTTGATCGACTATTGGCATCGTTCAGCTTAAATACACTATTAGCGGAGTATCCCAATGAGCTTTGTGCATTTTCAAAGGCGCTGGTAGCCTGCTGCTTAGTGATTAGAGTAAGTTTGGCGTCGGATTTATTCATGTAAGACAGTTGGTCAATTGCTCTTACAAATACCTGCTCAAGGTTTCCAGCGGTAAAGTGCACATCGTTAGTGACATCTACCCCATACTGACTCATGTCCTTACCGTAGAGTTGGTCCAAATAAAATGACACTTGGCGGGTGTATCGGTAATACGTCGCACCACTGGAGCCTTTAGAGCCTATTTTTTGTCTATATTGAGTCGGGTTAAGGCTGTAGTCATTAATGTATTTCAACTCATTAGGATCTTCTGATTCACAGATTTTCAAGTAAGTGGTGAGTGGTTCGCTATACGTACCAGCGTTGTAGATGACATTCATTACGATGTCTGTGAGGCGCAATCCATTGGTGATGCTGGAGAGGTCACCGCTGGTGATATTATTGAAACAGTTTTTCCACAACTGACTTCTGCTATACCAGCCTGAATCGGCAAGGCTTGTGATGCGGTTTACATCGTTAAAGTGATAGAAGGCCGTTGCCATTGGGCCGAAGTAAATATCTTCCAACGCTGAAGGGCCTGTGCGGCTAGTTTGAACGCCGCTATCTTGGTCTGCAATCGTATAGCCCAATGTTGTCCGCACTGCATCGTAATTGATCAACCCAAGTGCTGAGCCATTCGTGTCACCAAGGCGTTTAGCATAATCATTGATTTGATATGGGCCACCTTGTCCCCCGGAGAGCAATATCTTAACAGTTTGCTCATTGTGGATAGCTTGAGTGGGCTTTTCCGCATCAAATTTTGTATTGATTTGATTGCTTGATAATCCAGATTCTTGGAGCAGTTGGCCGAGGAGTGTTCCGTAAAGGTAGTCTTTATCGAACTGAATATCGGGGTATTTCTCTTTTAGAAGGTGCCCATACATCACACCTGCGATTAAATTGGACTCAATAACAGTGTTGGCGTACGGGGTCCCTAGGCTGAATAGATCCGCTTTTTGGGTGCTTTGGTATGGGAATGTGACATGGTGAATAATGACATTTTTTTGCGGTATGGCTTTTTTTACTTCGCTTTTATGACTGACAGGGCCTGCCATCGCTGTGTTTGTGATGGCAGTCACCGTCAATGCTGAGTAAATAAGAGTACCAAGTAGGCTTTTAAACATAGTGTCCCTCAACTTCTTTCGTGTGTTAATTTGCCACAAAGAATAATGACATATGCTTAATTTTCACTTAATACTAAGGTCATGATTTGGTGAGAAAATTTAGAGTTTTGTTTGGTTATGATATGCTCATTGCGTTTTTAACACCTGTTTCAATCTAGCAAACGTCCTCATCGAATCATTGGCTGGAATCGTTTCATAATCCGGATTGCGAGCCTTTAACCAATATTGACCATCTCTTTTTTCTACAACACGTAGCAGGTATTGATTGTCTCCACTTTCATCTTGCATTTCTATAGCCATTGTATTGCCAGTGATAGAGCCAGCACTGGTTGGAGTGACGGCTTCGAGAAGCAGTATGTCCCCGTCGTGTATCGGGTTCTTACCACCATTCATTGAGTTACCAGACGCACTGGCGAGGAAATGTTTGTTTGGATCAACATTGCGCAGACCGACATCCATCATTTCACAGTTGTCGTGATGGCCAGTCTTAAAGTGCCCACAAGCGATTTTTAGGTCTGGATAATAAGGAAGCTGTACGACGTTATCACCAGTGCTCTGTGTGGAATCAATTGGTGGATTCTCTGGTCGATTGGGCGACTGGGCGTTTTGTTTTCTGTCGGTGTATTGTGCCAAACGAAAATCGACCAGTTCTTTCACTAGATCATGAAGTACTTCTATATGGTCATCGTCTAACTCAAAATTAGTTTTGAATCTACCATCTTCTAGCACAAACCAAGTTGATGTACTGTTTTTATTGGTTGTAGTGAAGGCTTTAATTGGGTTGCCGCGCCAGTAGGTAGCCCACTTCCTGTCTGTCGCAGTAAGTGATTGTTCTTTAGTTGGTAGCTCTGTAGATTTTAAGTAAGGGTAAGCTGAAAGAACATGCCAACTTTTTTCCGCAAGTTCTTCGATGGTAGGTGGACGCCTAAATCCATCAAGCTCCAGGAAAGCTTCTAATAGAATCGCTTTGAAAGATTTAACCATGCTAGTGGTTTGTATGCCTTTAAATAAAAACTCTTTATAGGCGAAAATGGTCTCTTTTAGTAATGGGTTGTCGACTTGGCTTGCAACCAGCTGAAACCAACTATCATTTTGTTTGTTTACTTTGTGCCCGGTTTTAGAGATGTCTTGAGAGTTTGAACGGTAGAACTCTGTTGCACTAGGCCTATGGCCTAGATGAGCCTCTAAATTCAGAAAATCTTCGAGTGCTGTACTTCGGTATTCCTTTACCAAACGCTGCCAAAAATCGGTGACTTTTGGATCAATATTAACGTAACAACCGTCTCCGAGTTTAGGGGGCGATACTTGTTGTGTCGAGTCTGCTTCAGAAATCGATTCCAACTGGACACCTACCACTTCTTGTTTATTTAGAAAGCTTTTGTGGTTACCGATAAAGTCTAATACAACAAGGTGTGTTTTGTTTTTATGCAAGCGAAGTCCACGACCTAGCTGTTGTAGGAAAATAATATTTGATTCAGTTGGACGGATCATTAATACGGTATCTATCGATGGTAAGTCCGTACCCTCATTGAAAAGATCGATAGAGAAAATGACTTGTATTTCGCCTTTATCTAATTGGTTAAGGGCTTCATTACGTCTTATCTGTGAATTGCTGTGTACGGAAACTGCCTTAAGTCCTTGTTCTTTATATGTTCTATTAAAAGCCTCTGCCATATAGTCTGCATGGTTTTGAGATATGCAAAACGCAAGTGTTCGGCTCTGCTGGTGCTTTTGCCAATGTTTGAAAATATGTTCTGCCCGTTTTTGTGTCGCAAACTGTGCATCCAATGCCGTCGGATCGAACTTACCGTTGCGCCAAGGGATTTCTTCATAATTAACGTACTCATCCCAGACTCCAAAATAGTGGAATGGCACTAAAATTTTACTGTCGATACCATGAACCAAATTTCGTTCGAAAACTAAATTGTCGTGGCAAAGTGACAAAATATTCGCCTGATCGGTACGCTCTGGTGTCGCGGTTAATCCTAGTAAGAACTTAGGCGTAAAATAGTCAATCACATTTCGGTAGGTCTTTGCGCTTGCATGGTGAAATTCATCCACTACGATATAGTCGAAATGTGCTTGATCAAATCGATTAAAGTGTGTTTCGCGCCCCAGTGTTTGTACTGATGCAAACAGCATGTCTTTTTGTTGTTCTTTGGCTTTACCATGATAATAACCAGAGGTTTTTTCAGGCCATAGTTTGGCGTAGGTATTGAAAGCTTGAGTAAGAATCTCTTCTCGATGAGCGACAAATAAAACCCTATTAGCATTCATTTGTTTTGCATCAAATGCGGAAAGCCAAGTTTTGCCCATTCCTGTGCCTAGGACGACCAAGCCTCTTTGGTATCCTTTGCTACGAGTTTGATTGAGTAAGCTCAGTGCTTCGTCTTGTACGGAGTTGGGTGTGAATGGCTCGCCGTCGACAATACTGTTATCGCCAACAGCGACCAGCTTAGGTGGTTGGCGTATTTTGATGTATTGAGCAATCCAACTGTCGGTGAGTTGAGCAGCAGAAGAGTGGTTAAAAATCTCGTTAAACTTTTCTCTTATAATATGAAATTGCTTCGCTTCTTTTGAAGTATCGGGCTCTTGGTAGTCATATCTTAAACACCACTCATGGGCATCGGTGAGTGCGGATTTACTGATGTTATTTGAGCCAATGAATACCGAACCTTGATAGAAAGTCCCGTCCTTATCTGTTCGCACAAAAATATACGATTTCATGTGAAAGCTCTGATTTTTGGCTTCAAATATTTTTACTTCGACATGGGGGCCATTGAGCTCAACTAGAGAGCGCAGTGCAATAGGGTTGGTGATATGAAGGTAGTCTGATGTCAAGATCCGTAACTTGAGGGGGTAACCTACTAACTCTTGACGCTCCAATGCTTCGATGATGGCTGGTAGAATTAGATCCAGACCAGACGGCTGAATAAAAGAGACGGCTATTTCAATCTCAGTCGCGTGGTTTATGGCATGGAGTAGTTGATCCAGTAGCGGATCGTCATTTCCAATTGTGAGCACATCATGGTCAAGGACTAAAGACAGGTTTGGCATGTTTGGTTTCTCTTAACTAGGGCTGCGCTGTTTTTACTAGCAGTGCATTGAGCCACTGCTCATTTTCTCTTCCGGGACGCAAGTCTTCAGTAATCCAAGATTTTTGTATGCGCAGTGGAAGTGACTCGAGCAGCGCTTCCATTAGAGACTCATTGAGGTTGGTAAAGCGTCGTCCGCTGCGTTCCACTTCATCTTCCCCGTATTTAAAAGAGCAGTAGAAAATACCATCAACCTTTAGAAACTGAGTTAAATGAGCCAGAGTGTCATGTAATTCATGTTTGGGGACGTGAAGTAATGAGGCGCAGGCCCAGATGCCATCGTAGTGGTCTTTTTGGGCGACAAAATCTTGGAATGTGTAACAGCCAATGGTGTGCTGAGTATACTCACTGGCTAACTTGGCAAGTTCCTGACTGGCATCGAATGCAGTGACGCTGTAACCCTTAGCGAGAAAATAGGCGGTATCACGCCCTGATCCGCAGCCCGCATCAATGAGTTTCCCATTGATTGGAAGATGTGGTGTAAATTGTTCATATAGTGGCGTGACATCAACATGGACAGTAGCGCTAAAAAACTCTGACGCATTATGATTGTAATATTTACTATTCATGACTTTTTGGGGTAAGTGCGACAACGTTTTGATCTTAACAGTAGTTTCACGACTGGCAACAGAAATATTGTAGGGGGCGTGTTTAATTAAGAGCTCTTTGAACTAAGTGATTTACATCGGCCCCGAAACCTGACCACGTTCCCACACAGTAAAGACTTAACTATTTATCCTTAATCGGAATATGTATCGACAAGCTTCTCTGAACATCGCCATCAACGAGTTTAGGGATGTATAGTTCAAAGTCGGGTGATTCTGCATACTCGTAGCGGGATTTAGGTAGCCAGCTACCCCAGATATATTTTAGTGTTTCAGGTAGTAGAGAAGCGTTGGCTTGATGGGTAAACACCGCGTATTTATTGGCTGGTATGGTTCGGCTGACCATACCTTTGGGCACAGGTGCACTATCGTTTACCGCGACTGAACATATATAAGTAAACCCAACCGACTCTTCAGATTCGGTATACTCTTCGTATATGCCAAAGGCTTCGTCGCCAATTCTTCCTTGCACTTTTCCCAAATAAGGACGAAATGCAGACCACAGTGTATTGAGATCAAGGTCATCTTCTGTGTAGCGGCTAACCACACCAACCACTTTGGTTTCAGGGCGAACAACAATTTGTGGATCCATCGTTAAACTGTGTTTTAAGTGATTTAGCATATCGACGTTAAATTGATCGCGATAAATCAATTTGGTTGAATCACCATTAGAGCGATACTTATCAGGTACTAAACCAAACAGCTTTTTAAATGCACGGGTGAAGGCTTCGTGAGATTCAAATTGGCAGTCGAGAGCTATGTCGAGTATTGGATCGGTTGTTTTTAATAAGCGATCTGCCGCAAGCGTCAAACGACGCTTGCGTAGGTATTCTTTGGGCGAATCACCGACTAATGCTCGAAAGATACGGCTAAAATGGTAGGTTGAATAGTGTGAAGCTCTTGCGATTGAGTGAACGTCTATGGGACGATACATGTTCTTTTCGATGTAATCGATGCTATGAAATATGCGCTCCATATTGTTCCTTTAGTTTCCCAATGCAATCGCAACCACTTGGTTAATTTAGGAAGTTTGCCACTTTTTCCATCAGCTTACCATTCATCTTTATAGCTTGATTGGTACTCATCACGTATTTGAGCATAAACGCCATCATACGATTTTTCATGCCTGGGATGATGACGACCTTACGGCCAAGCTTTTTCAGTGCAATGCTGGCGACGGCTTTGGGACTCATGATTGACATTGGCGTTTTACTAAAATCGACCCCAGTACCATCTAACATAGGGGTGGAAGTGGGTCCAGGCACCAAAATTGACACGTCTACATTATAGCGTTTCATTTCCCAGCTGAGAGATAACCCTAAGTTTTGTACATAGGACTTTGACCCCGCGTAATTTGAAAAGTACGGGCTTGGCATAATGCCCGATAAGCTGGTCACGAGCAGAATTCCCCCTTTTTTCTTCTGCGCCATTTTCGTAGCAAAATGATGGGTTAAAGCATAAACAGAAACTACGTTCACTTGCAGCAAATTGAGTTCTTTTTCGACAGGAATTTCAGTGAATCGACCATTGTTTTCTAGTGCGGTAGATGGAATAAACAATCCAATATCATAGTCGTTGGTTTTATCAATGATGTCTTGATAGCCATTGGGCTTACTTAGGTCCACTGATATGGTGTCAACCTTGATCTGATAACGACTCTGGAAATGGGTAGCTTGCTGAGCGAGCGTGTCTTGGTTACGAGCAGCAAGTATTAAATTGATGCCAGATTTGGCGAGTTGCTCGGCGATAGCAAGCCCAATACCGGATGTTCCTCCAACGACAAGTGCCCAAGGTCCGTACTTATCAAAAAGTTTATTCGTCATGGCTCTATCTCCTATTTGTCGAATCACATACATTTCATTTGATGTAATTAGTCTAGGTTTTTGCGAGAAAGACTACTTGATATTTCTTGCTGTATTTACTTTTTTTGGGGGGCAAGAAAGAGAAGCTTTAATATTCATACCTTTGCTTAATTTTCCCCTGTCTTTCAGCGACAGATTCTGTACACTGTGCTCTTTCTTACCATCGCTAAACAACTATTCAAGGTCAGATATGGATATTTCTTCACTAAAAACGCCGGCGCTACTTGTTGATCTCGACAAAATGAAAACGAATATAAAAGAGATGCAACGTCGGATCGACGTACTGGGTCTTTCGTTACGCCCTCATACTAAAGCACACAAAATTCCGGCGATTGCTCAGATGCAGATAGAGGCGGGGGCAAAAGGGATATGCACGGCTAAATTGGGGGAAGCCGAAGTCATGGCACGTGGAGGTATTGAGGATATCCTAATTACCACACCAATTGCGGGTGCTGAAAAAATTGGTCGCCTTGTTCAGTTATGCCAGCAATACCCAGCGTGTAATGTCATTCAAGTGATTGACCACTCTTATCACGTAGAGGAAATTTCCAAGGCTGCCAAAAAAGCTGGTGTGAGCATTTCGCTAATGATTGAAGTCGAAAGTGGCCAGCAAAGATGTGGTTTAGAGCTTGGTGATGAGCTAGTCGGCTTGATTCGCAATATCCAAGAAACCAAAGGCGTCGAGTTTGCGGGAATCCAAGCGTATAGTGGACACTTGCAGCATGTGAAAGGGTTAGAGTCACGAAATGAGAAAGCCAGAGAAGCCGTTGTCGCTATATTTGACTTTATTCACACAGTATTAGCGCCACAAGGACTAGAGCCAGCAATCGTGAGCGGTGGCGGCACCGGGACTTATGCGGCCTATCAGGGGCTAGGATTTACTGAAATCCAAGCGGGCTCATACTTATTTATGGATGCGGCTTATCAAGCCATCGGTGATGAGAATAGTGAAACCCAAAACAGCCAATTTGATTCGGCGCTGAAAGTGCTCAGTACGGTGATCAGTAAACCTAATTCGAATCGCGCTGTGATTGATGCCGGGATGAAGTGTTTATCTATCGACCTTGGCATGCCAAAGGTTGACGGTGAAGGTGTGATCGGTTACAAATCCGGCGGAGACGAACACGGTATCCTCAGCTCATCGGAAGGTGTACTCGATCTTGAAATTGGCCAACAGCTTGTTTTAACCCCAAGTCATTGCGATACCACATTGAATAACTTCGATGTTCTTTACGCCGTCTCTGATGGCAAAGTGGTCGATCAATGGGTCATCGAAGGGCGGGGACGCTCAGACTAACGGGTAAAGTGTCTTCTATTACTTTGTATTAAACATTTGAACCATTATGAATAACAAGAAAATTACGCTGCTTGCTTCCTCCGTCGTGTTTATGGAGTGGCTAGAGTACGCACTTTATATGTATCTTGGCTTAGCGATTAGCCATTGGTTTTTTCCTACATCAAATGGAGATTTGCCGCTTATTCTCACCTATGCAATATTTGCTATCTCCTATATTGGTCGGCCGCTAGGCGGGCTGGTTTTTGGTTTGTATGCCGATAAGAAAGGGAGAAGAAAGCCGCTGATTTTCAGTTCGTTGTTGGCGGGTGTCGCGACGGCAGGTATTGGTTTGATCCCAAGTTATGGTCATATTGGTATGCTAGCCCCTGCATTATTGCTGGTGTGCCGCTTAGCTCAAAGCTTTGCGGTGTCTGGGGAATGGAACAACTCTTCTATTTTCTTAATAGAGCACGCGCAGAAAAACCGTGTTCTCGCGGGAGCGTGGATTGGCACTGCCGGATCAGCAGGCATGTTCTTCGGTGGTGTGGTGGCGTATTTGGTCAGTTTGAGCAGTCATCCTAACTCTTGGCAAATTGCTTTTGTTTCTATCGGGCTATTGTCTATCGTATTGGCGAGTTTTAGAAAGCAGTTGTCGGAGTCTCCTGAGTTTGTAGAGTTTAAAAAAACGCGAGCAAGCTCCAACACAAAAATTTTCCACACTCTATCTAAGCATAAGCTAGGCGTGTTTAAGATTGCGACCATTGCTGCTTTTCTATGTGTCTACATCTACACCTGTAACATCTATTTTATGAGTTACATGATCACTAAGCTTGGATACAGTGCAAGTTCTGCTTCTTTCAATATGTCTGTTTTGCAAGGTGTCGTGACTGTTTTGATTCCGCTTTTTGCCTTATTAGCGGAAAGATTGGGTTATCTAAAAGTATTGAAATGGAGTGTTCCTGCTATCGGCTTGATGTCGGTTATCCAATTTTATGGGGCAAGCGTACAATCTCATGAATTGATCGTGGTAGGGTTCATTATCTATGCGCTGGCAAATTCTGGTGTGTCTGCCTGCATATTTAAGTACATGTTCGATAGTCTGCCTGTCGAGGTGCGTTGTACGGGAAGTAGCTTGGCCTATAGTGTTTCAGCGGCGATATTCGGTGGAACGGCTCCGCTTCTTGCTGCGACGTTAATTGACAAAGGTTATGCACTTATGCCAGCAGGCTACGTAGTGGCAGTTGCATTTGTGACGTTTATTTCGATTACTCTTAAACCGCAAGCCCGTCCAACGCAAAACCAAGTCGGTGCGCAAAACTAAATTCTTTCTTTGATAGCAAACGCCAAAAACCATGAGAAGGGCTAACATGATGAATGTTAGCCCTTTGTGTTTAATAAAAACATTAACATAAAATAAACATTTTTATTAAACAAATACGTGGATTTTTATAATTTTAAAATATTGACTTTCTAACATTGAAATATTAATCAAGGATTAATTTAAAAACCTCTATTTATATCGATAATAAGCGTTCAATTTATCATTAAATATAATAAATTTTTAAAGTCAACTATACTATAGTTTTATGATTTATTGCCGTATAGAAAGTAATTTCTAAATGTATTTTTCCGAATAGTGTGGTTTTTATTCTAGATAATTCACTTAGTATAAGTAATATTTATTCTGACTTTTTGGGGTGAAAGTACGACATATTGAAGCGATTGAGTCGTAATTGCCGGTAAAATCGCTCATTGTACATACATAGAATTATACTTGACTGTATGAGCTTGGACTAACTCCTTGAAAAATTAAATATAATTATGCGTTAAATGAAACATCTGTTTAAATCATAATGTAGTCATTATTTTGTTATGAATAGTTGAGTATAATTTTGGTGTTCAGGGTGAATTTGAAATCTAGTAAACTACAAAATTAACAATTACTTAAAAAGCAATCTATTTATATGATTATTTTTGTTCTGACAATACTGTGACATTTATTATTAAATTTGGGGCTAGCATGATAAACAAAGCTTCACTAATAAATGCATGTCTTGAATTAATTCGTTATTACAATTGAGAATATAAAGATTAATTAATATATTTTCTGTTGGTAGTGTAATTTAATTAATAATGAGTTGGGATTTCTAAAAGACATTATAAAATCAGCAGTGGATGGTGTCCTACATATTTAAGTCGGTTGATAATGACTACTTTATTCATTCTCTGACTTACTGTAGTGCTTGGAGAGGCTAATATCTCAAGATTTAGCAGTCGCTTTACTTGCTGTTTTAAACAGAGGTTTAATTAGTCTCAGGTTGTCTTATAAGAGAGGCAATACTATGAGTAATAGCACATTCGTTCATGAAAATATTTCAATACAGTCTAGGTTGAGCCCTAACTCAATTGCCGTTAAATACGGCCATCAAGAAATCACATACGAAGAGCTGGATGCCTTCTCTGATCGTTTAGCATTTTTTCTAATATCAAATCATCAACACCTGAATAAGCAGAATATATCGGTATTCGTTAAGCCTAATCTGATGTTGCCAGTGGTAATACTGGGAATACTGAAAGCAGGCTATAGCTATATACCTCTGGCCTCTTATCTGGTGCCGACCAGAGTGAATCAAATTGTCTCGGATTCAGACTCCTTTTTAACGATCGCTTTTGAAGACTTACCGCAGACATTAGGCTTTGAATTAGATGGCGTTCCTTTATTAAATATTGCTGAGTTTGACTTTTCACAGTCAATGGAAGGCTATACCTTGCCAACTGTCACCAACCATTCATTGGCTTACACTCTGTACACGTCGGGCTCAACAGGAAAACCGAAAGGGGTGGAAATTGAGCACGGCAACTTGTCTTATTATCTAGGCTGGTTTAATCACGACCTTTGGCCGGAAACACATGCCACCTTACCACTGACATCTTCGTTAAATTTTGCGGCAGCGGTGACCCAGTTATTCGCACCATTGCTACGTGGTGACACGTTACACATTCTTCCAGAAGGTATTCTTAACCAGCCTAGCCAGTTATTTGACTGGTTTAAAAGTGAATCCAATACTGCTATCTATTGCGTGCCAACGATTTGGAATGAACTGCTAAATTACAGCGACGCCACTAACGCAGATTTGGTATTTCCACGTACTGTGTTCTTATCTGGTGAAGCGGTTGCCGAAGACCTAAAAGCAAGGACATTTAGCAAAATTCCGAATGTGCGACTGTTCAATTTGTATGGGCCGACAGAAACCGTGGCAAATTGCGCGTTTACCGAACTCAAAGCTGATAAACCCGTGACCATTGGTAAAGCACTACGGGGCAGTGAACTGTTCTTGTTGGACGCAGATGGCAAGCTTATCGAAGATGGGGTGGGTGAAGTCTGTATTGCTGGCCCTGGAGTGGCAAGAGGGTACAGCAATGCGAGCTCATTGAATCAGGGACGATTTTTTAGCCACAATTTTCAAAAAGCCCATCGTACAGGTGATCTCGGTCAATACGATTGCAACGGAAACGTTATCTTTCTAGGTCGAAAAGATCGTCAAGTTAAGCTAAATGGTATGAGAGTGGAGCTGGGTGAAATAGAAAGCACATTACGCGGAAACCCCAACATTCTCGATGCTGTCGTTAAACTAAGCCATGATAGACTGATAGCCTACTTGCTGACGGAAAAAGAACTGCCGACATGGGAGTTGAGAAAAGAGTTGTTGGAAAAATGCCCGGCGGCCTTTATTCCTAGCCAATTTATTTGCCTAGAGTCTTTTCCCAAGCTGCCTAATGGCAAATTAGATAGTGCGCGCCTGCCTGACCCTATGTCGGAAAGACCGCCTTTGAATAGTGAATACCAACTAGCAAGTAACGATGTAGAGCAAGATCTGATAGAAATTTGGCAAGAGGTTCTGGGTGTTTATGGCATTGGCGTCAATGATGATTTCTTTGATTTAGGTGGCGATTCGATCAAAGCTATTCAAGCAAGAACGCTGATCCGAAAACGCCTGTACAGCGACATTGATTTTTATCTGTTTTTTAACAATCCCACACCCAAACAATTGGCGATGGTCGTGCCTTACTATATCGCTGACGAAACTGAGGACGATCGAGTAATAGAGAATTCGAGTTTTACCTCTGAGAGTAAATGGTCAACACTTTCTCCGCAGCAATCCTATTTTCTGACGCTCGATCAGACCAGTGTCAACCCTAAAAGCTATCAAATAGCATTTTGCATATTTGCCCACGGGCAGGTGAATCCCGATGGTATGGTTTGGAGTGTGAAACGGGTATTAGAGAACAACCCTGTATTACTTAGTCAGTTTGATTTGGATAACCTGACGGTGACAGAAGGGGGCTTTTCAATCGAAGAAATTCAGGCTCAATGTCAAACGCTAGATGGGTTGGGAAGAAATGATGCTCAAGCAGGCCAGTCGCCCCTTAACGTAGAGTGGTTATTGGAACAGGTAGAGTTAGCGGACATCGATCTTGACTATACGCCGCCAATCAGTATTGCGCTTATTTCAACGGGTAAAGAAGAATACGCTTTGTTGGTAAGAGTGCATCATACCGTGTTTGATCACGAGTCTATCAGTTTGTTTTATGCGCAGTTTGTACAAGCTTATCAAGCCTATTTGGTCGGTGATCGTAATTATTCCAGCCATGTACATCATCATTACAACCCTTATAGCCAACAGCAAAATCATTTGGTTAAAAACCAACCAAAGCGACTCGACTTTTGGATAGCGCAGCTCAATCGTTATATTAATAAAGGCGCTGATGCTTCACACATTCCCGCAAAAATGAACTTCTCCGGGACAGGTCATACTATCGAGCTATCTCAGGAATTTAGTCAATCCATCAGAGATTTTGCTCATCAACAACACACCACCGCTTATGTCGTGTTGTTGACACTGTTTAACTTAGCGCTAAATCATCACACGAGTTATAAAAACGTAACGATTGGGCTTCCTGTCTCCGATAGAGCACGATGTAATCCCAGTACATTGTTAGGGTGTTTTGTTAACACGGTGCCTTATTACCAATCTGTTGCGAGTATTCATGATGTACACAATCTGATTAAGACCAGCCGGAAAAAAGTCTATTCGTTGATCGAAAATCAGTCCGTGCCATACCAACAGTTGGTCAAGGAGATGAGGCAAAGAGGCTGGTACGATAAACTACGCTTTCCGGTGATCTTCAACTATTTAACATCAATGCCGCCTGAGACAAATTTTGCTGAGTGCCAGTTTAGTGTCAAGCACGTGATTGAGAATGTAACCCGCTGTGATTTAACGTTGACGGTCTATGACAGCGAATGTTTCAACCTCAACTTCGATTACGACGATACTGCCTTTAGCCGGGAGCAAATCGATACATTTGCCAAACAGTATCTCGATCTTATCTCACATACGCTCTCTAACTAGGTTAAAGAAGCGCCAGAACAACCTGTTCATTATATGTTTAGGAGATGAAAAGTATGGCTAAATTGCTCCATCACCAATTTGATCAACAAGCAAGGAAAACACCTAACTATATTGCGCTCAGAGGGTTGGACAGTGAAATGACCTATGCCCAGCTTGAACAGCGAGCCAACGTTTTTGCGTCTAAACTGATTGAGTCGGGGGTAAAACCGGGTGATGTCGTCGGTGTTTTTATGACCCGAGGTGTGAATTTGGTCGCGGCGTTGCTTGGAACTTTAAAGGCGGGCGCTTGCTACTTGCCCCTCGATCCTTACTACCCACAAGAGCGCCTATGCTACATGGTCAAACACTCGCAGGCCGAGTTAGTGATTACAGATAACCCGAGTGAGGTTAATTGGTTACCGATAAGTTGCCGCTATCTGGATATTGGTCAGATAGATTTTTTGGCGGCTACTGGGCCTATTGAAATCGAGATCAGTGATGATGCCTTGTGTTATGTGATGTACACATCTGGCTCCACGGGCCAACCCAAAGGTGTGATGGTTTGCCACAGAACGGTGGTGAATTATATACAGTGGATGAAAAATGAATTTCATCTTACCCGTGAAGATTGTGTTCTCAATCAGACCACATTTAGCTTTGATATTTCGGTGTGGGAAATGTTTTGGCCGATTTTTGTTGGTGCGAGTTGCGCACTAATTTCGGAGGATGAAAAGTACGACCCAGGACTCTTGGCTGAGTTTATACGCATCCACTATGTTACGGTTGCTCAGTTTGTCCCTACTGCGCTGAGAACGTTTGTTGATGCAGGCGAGTTAGGCTCTTGCTCAAGCCTCAAGCACATTTTTTCAGGCGGTGAAGCATTGCCTCAAAGCTTGGTGGACGACGTGTCGGTTCAATATACTGGTCACCTACATAATTTATATGGCCCGACTGAAGCAACCATCTTTGCTTGTCACTGGTATTGCCAACCAAAAGCTAGTGAGAAAGTGGTTCCGATAGGTCGGCCTATACCGCATGCCAAAGCTTATGTGTTAGACGACAATCTAGATCGAGTTCCGGTCGGCGAAAGAGGAGAGCTCTACCTTGCAGGAGACATTCTTGCAAAGGGCTATCTCAAGCAAAGCTATCTCACCGCACAGCGATTTGTCGATGATCCATTTAGTCGGGGCAATGGTCATAAAATGTATCGTACTGGTGATATCGCGAGTGTCCGATCTGACGGTGCACTGCAGTTTCACGGTAGAACGGATTCACAAGTTAAGTTACGGGGTCACAGAATAGAGCTGGCAGAAATCGAAGCTCAGTTATTAGCACTACCGGGAATATCTCAAGCGGCGGTGGTTGTCAATTCTAGTGATGATAGCGCAGCACCCTACATAACCGCATTTTATGTGTCTCCCCCTCAGTGTGATGTGAATATTGAAACAATCAGGGAATTACTCGCAAAAGTGCTTCCTTATTATATGTTGCCGTCACGCTTTTACTGCGTTGATCGCTTACCAACACTCCCAAATGGAAAAGTAAGTCGAGCAAAGTTAACTGAACATTCAATATAAGGTGAATTATTATGGCTGCTAACAATTTAAATATGGCATTAGAAATCGAAAACAAAATCTCCACGATTTGGCAATCCGTGCTCGATGAAAAACGCATTGCTAACGATGAAAACTTTTTTGAAGCAGGAGGAAACTCTTTACTGATGAGTCGAGTGCACCGTGAAATTAAGCGACAACTAGGTATACCGATAAATATCATCGAGCTCTTTCAATGCCCAACGGTTGAATCCTTAAGTAAAAATATTTCCAGAAAATATGCAGAGGTTATCCGGATCAAAAATATCGTCAATAACCATATCAATAACTAATTATCTAGTTTTATTTAAACGCAAACCACAAGTATAAAGCGCGCTCTCACTTGGACGAGAGAGGGCCAGTATTTTTTCAAATTCACTATGGACATCTAAAGCATGTAAAAAATATCAGTTAAATGTGAGGTAGTATCATGAACGATCAAACAACGCTGCGTAAAAACGATATCGCAATCATTGGCATGTCTGGGCGATTCCCAGGTGCAGAAGACATCACCGCTTATTGGCAAAACCTCACTGAAGGTTTAGAAACCATCACGACGTTCACAGAAGAAGAGCTGCGCGAGTCTGGTGTTGATGAAGCGCTTATTACGTCACCAAATTATGTACCTCGCCGCGGAATTCTTGGTAACGCAAGACATTTTGATGCGCATTTTTTCGATATTACCCCTCGCGACGCAGAAATCATGGACCCTCAACACAGAGCCTTTTTAGAAAGTAGTTGGCACGCATTCGAAGACGCTGGATATATTCCATCTAACTACCCGGGAAAAGTCGGTATTTTTGGTGGGACGGGCACCGCTTGGCACCTGAATAAAGTGAGCTCTCATCCTGAAGTTAGTCAATTTGCCAGTGATGCATCAGTGGTCACGAGCAACGACAAAGATTACGTCACCACGCGCGTTTCGTATAAGTTAGATTTGAAAGGGCCTAGCGTTAATGTTCAAACTGCCTGTTCTACCGCTATGGTCTCTGTGGTGATGGGCATTAATAGTCTACTGAGTGGTGAAAGCGATTTGGTTGTGGCTGGCGGGGTTTCCATTGATACGCCTGAACGCCGTGGTTATACCTATATGCAAGGAGGAATGGAGTCTGCAGATGGGCGTTGCTATGCCTTCGATTCTAGAGCGAATGGGACAGTGTTTAGTCGTGGTGTTGGTACGGTATTGCTCAAACGACTCAATGATGCTGTTAAAGACGGTGACCACATTTATGCGGTTATTAAGGGTGGCGCTATCAACAATGATGGTCACCTGAAAGCGGGCTTTACCGCTCCAGGTATTGAAGGGCAAGTCGCGGTTGCGAAACAAGCCATTGTTAACGCGGACATTGAGGTTGAAAACATTCGATTTGTTGAGGCACATGGTACGGCTACTGCGCTCGGCGACCCGATCGAATTTTCATCTTTAAGCAAATCATTTCGTCACTTCACCGATAAAGAGCAATTTTGTCGCCTCGGCTCAGTAAAAACCAATATTGGCCATACGGATGCCGCATCTGGTGCTGCTAGTTTGATCAAAGCGGCGATGGCACTTAAAACGGGCGAGCTACCAGCGTCGCTTCATTTTGCACAGCCAAACCCAAATATTAGCTTTGAAAATAGCCCATTTGTCATGGCAACTGAGCCAGCGCAGATTGCTGAAAAAGGTGAAATCGCTAATGCGTTAGTGAATTCGTTTGGTGTGGGTGGTACCAATGCCTGTGTCATTTTAGAAACCCCGCCCGAACGAGCGATTGGAGACGATCATAGTGGGCCCATTCTTTTTCCTCTTTCAGCCCGTAGCCGATCAGCACTTGGTGAGGCTAAACAAAGACTTAGCGCGTATATCAACACTCACGAAAAACTCGATTTAGCCGATGTAGCGTATACACTACAAGTGGGCAGAAAGCCATTTGAATTTGGGACGGTAGTAGTTGGAAACGATCGAGAATCACTACTTGAAGCGCTGGAAAAACCGTCTGCCACGATAGCTAACCATGGCAGTGAAAATAGACCTGTTGTGTTTATGTTTCCCGGCCAAGGCAATCAATATTCTAGAATGGCGGCCGATTTGTATCACACGTATAAAGTCTTTAAGCAACAAGTGGATACTTGTTGTGACCAGCTTAAATCGATACTACACCTTGATCTAAAAGAGATTATTTTTGCTCAGAGTGCTGAGCTTGAGTCTAAAATTCACCAAACCCAATATACTCAACCAGCCTTGTTTGTGATTGAGTACAGCCTCGCGAAGTTGTGGATGTCATGGGGAATTCAGCCTGAACTCATGATCGGCCACAGCGTGGGTGAATACGTTGCCGCTTGTTTGTCGGGTGTATTTACGTTGCAAGAGGCGCTATGTGCGGTTGCAAGTCGTGGCAAGTTAGTGCAAGAGCTGCCAGCTGGGTCAATGTTAGCGGTGTTGATGGATGAAGAGACGCTGTCTGAGCGACTGTCTAACAGTGAGTTAGACATTGCTGCGGTTAATTACCCAGAACTTTGCGTCGTGGCGGGAAGTGAAGAGTCCATTCAAGCATTCCAATATGAGCTTGAAGAGGAAGGGGTGTTTTGTAAACACTTAGATACCTCTCACGGTTTCCACTCAAGCATGATGGAGCCAATATTGCCGGCGTTTAAAGAGGTGATAGACGGTATCGAATTAGGTGTCCCTCAAATTCCAATCGCGTCTACCGTCACTGGTGAGTGGTTAAGTGATGAGTTGGCCATAGACAGCAAATATTGGGTAGGTCATGTTAGAAACCCAGTGTTATTTTCTCACGCATTTAAAACACTGATGGCAGACTATCCAGACGGATTTATCGCGCTTGAAGTTGGGCCCGGGCGATCTCTAGAGTCTGCCGCGAAACAGCATTTTAAAGAAGATGAATCTCATACCTTCCCAATTCTTTCTTCCTTACCGACGTCGAGAGAAGTGGACAGTACCACTGAATATTTTGTTGCTACCTTGGGTGGGCTGTGGACACATGGTATAGAGCTTGATTGGTCATCGTTCTACTCTGGAGAACGGCGTTTACGCTTACCGCTGCCAGGCTATCCGTTTGAGCGCAGTGAATTCAAGTTACCCGCAGTAAAATCTTCGACCAACAATAGCCGTTCAACGCAAAATGTGGAGGCCGCGCTTAAGCGTAAAAAGGGCGATATTCTTGATTGGTTCTATATGCCGACTTGGAAAAAAACAATACCGGCTACCTTCATGGATAAAAGAGGGCAAGATCAGGATAAGCACTGTTGGGTATTGCTTGCCGACGAATATGGTATCGCCGATGAGTTACAACGTCAGCTTACGGCATATGGCGATCAAGTTGTGATTGTGTTTAAAGGTAATCACTACCAAGAGAAAGTCATTAGCGAGTACGAAGCTAAAGGGTTCGTTATTGATCCACTTTGCCCCGATGATTATGTGAGCATGCTGAATGCGTTAAAAAGCCAGCGCTTATCACCGACAAGAATGATTGACTTGTGGTATCTCGCACCTGTCCGTGATGCTGAAGAGGTCGAGAATTGCGACAGTGCGCTAGATTCGTTTTATAGCGCTTTGTATATGCAGCAAGCATTGATCAGCCAGAATTTGCTCGATGATCTGCACCAAGTTTTGGTGACCAGCAATATATTCAGTGTCGCTGGTGAAGCGGTCCACTCTCCTGAGCGCGCATTACTTATCGGCCCAGCACGCGTGTTTTACCATGAGTATCCTGATATCCAATGCCACCTAGTGGACATCGATTGGCCATTTTCTTCTGCTGGAAACCGAGAACAGTGGACAGTAGCCAAAGCCGCTGGTCATCTCATTGAAGAGTGCCGAATTGCCACTGACAGTCAACTTATTGCCTATCGAGGGGGTAGTCGTTGGGAAGAAGACTATCAAGCCGTTGGTATTTCCCAACAAGACCCAGGCTTACCAGTCGATTTCAAAGATGAAGCAACCTATCTGATTACTGGTGGGCTTGGCGGCTTAGGAATGCTAGTCGCAGGGCATATCTCTGATATGTGTAATGCGACGCTGATATTGACCTACCGCTCAGCACTGCCGCCCCGAGAAGAATGGCAGGAGTGGATTGCAAGTCATACGGTCGACGATCCAATGAGTGTCAAGTTGGTCAGCCTCCTTAATCTTGAGCAAAAAGGGAACACCATCGAGTTAGTTCAAGTTGATGTGTGTGATTTCGAAGCAATGTCTGACGCATTGCAGCCGTTTCCTGTGATTGATGGCATTTTCCATACTGCTGGGGTGGCTGGTGGAGGGATTATTCCATTTAAAACAGAGCAAGATTGCGCCAAGGTTCTTGAACCTAAGGTATTGGGTTGCATGAATCTTGATGCGATCACCAAAACTAATCCACCAGAGTTTATGGTGCTGTTTTCTTCTATTAGCGCGATCGTCGGTGATGAAGCGCGAATTGACTACGTCTCTGCCAATGCGTTCCTCGATGCGTTTGCATGTTACCGAAACCAGAATAGAGCCGGTCGCACTGTCTCCATTAACTGGGGGAAATGGGGTGATGTCGGCATGGCCGTTCAATGGGATAAAGAGCAAGATGAAAAGAAAAAGGCCAAAGAGGACGCCTCTGAAGAATATGGCTTACTCACGTTACTTAGCCAACATGGAACAGAGGAGGTGTATCGGGTCAATCTTGATGTACGAACTGACTGGGTATTGAATGAGCATCGCTTGGCCGATCAGCCCACTATGGTCGGTACAACCATATTGTCGATGATAGACACGTTAATCAGCAACGTGAACGTCTATCAAGGGGTAGAAATTCGCAACCTGCTGATGATAAGCCCAGTGATCTATCAAAATGGTTGGTCTAGAGAACTTCAACTAGTGGTGAAAAAAGAAGGAATGGGATATCGCTTCAGTGTGCGTAGCCGCGGCGTTGCTGAAATAGATTGGCAAGAGCATGCAGTAGGCAATCTTGAGCAGCCTTCTTCTGTGGCTGAAAATGCTGACCCGATTGCGCCAGAGAACACCTTAAATGAGATACGCACACGTTGTAGAGAAAAACTGCCAATATTTCACGTTGGCCAAGACTACCCCAATACGATTACTGGAGAGGTTTTCTTATCGTTGAGCGAGAGGTGGAGCAGTCCAAAACATGTCTGGCAGGGTGATGGAGAGTGGTTGATACAAAAAGATCTCGATCCTAAATTTTTACGTGATGCGATTGACTATCCGTACCACCCAGCAGTGATAGATTCTATGTCCATACGTTGTATTGCGCTGATATCTTTAGATAACTTCCTTCCAATTAACTATGGGAAAGTCACGTACTACTCACCGCTTTGTGCTGATTGTTTTGTTCACGTCAAATTGCGCCAACCCTACCACGCTGGGGACAATACCATTGTCTTGGATTTAACTTTCCTTTCTCCACAAAGTGAACCTTTACTGGTGATTGAAAATTATAGTTTCCTAAAGATAGGTGAAGACAATCAAGTAGAGTCTGCCACCGACCAACGCAGTCGTGAATCCGTGTCGGTGGATATGTCGGATAAAGATATTCTTTTTTACGAAGGGTTAGATGCGCTCAAACGTCAGCTTGCTCACTTGGAGTTTGAGCAGCTGGTTGTGGTTACGAGTGATCTTGGACAGCTTATTTATGAATCCATTCCTGAGCGCGAGGAGGAGCAACAAGAATTAATTCAAGAAGATGTCGACCAAGGCCATAGTCGGCCAGAGCTTTCTGTTGAATATATCGCGCCAGAAAATGAGGTTGAACAAGAAATTGTCTCGATATGGCAATCTGTGCTTGGTATTTCAGGCATTGGTATTGATGACAACTTTGTTGAGTTGGGTGGGAATTCTCTACTCGCCGTTCAAATTGTTTCTAAGGTTTCTGCCAAGTTTGAAGTCGATATTCGTGTTGACCTTTTCTACCAAGATCAAACGACAAGAGGCTTGTCAGGCTTAGTATTAGAAGCATTTGAGTCTGTGTTGCAAGGCGAATAGCACGCTGCCCCGAGCTACTGGTTCGGGGAACCGATATTCATTGGCTGTCGTAGCGGGCAGCCAGATCTCTCACCTTTGATAAGGGTCATTGTTGTGAATGCTAAAACAAAAGAAATACTTAAGTCTCAGGGGCTTGAAGCACTTAAAAGGCGTGTTAGAGAGCAAAAGCAAAAAAAGGCTCAGCATGCAGATCTGACGAACACAAACTCCCGTAAAAAGGCGCGAACGGTATTCCCTTTGACCAACGCTCAGAGAAGTGTCTGGACGATAGAGCAAATACTTGATCAAAACGTGGCTTACACCAACCCTTTGGCGGTGCGATGTCGTATCAAGCATGATTTTGAACTTGTCCGTGTTCAAGCTGCACTTACCGCGGTAGCCAATCAACACGACATTTTTCGCACCACTATCCAGATAAAAGACGATGAACCATGCCAATGCTTAGGTGAACATGCCGCCTTCCCGTTAACGTTCGATGATATATCAAATTATCCTGAACAAGAAAAAGAAGCATGGGTTAAGCTCGCTGCTAAAGAAGAGGGCACAAGGCATTTCGATTTGACCAAAGGTCCCTTAGCACATTGTCGGATGGTTAAAATAGACTCTGGCGATTACGCCATTATGTTTACTTTCCATCACATCATTTCCGATGGCTGGACCATGAGTTTGTGCTTTAAACATTTTATGACGGCGTATTTTTCTAAGCTTGATAGTAACGTGAGTCAATTCACTAGCTATGCACTTGAAGAGAGCCAATTTTTCAAACAGGGCCGATTTGATACCGGGTTAAACTATTGGAAAGAAAAATTAACTGGGGCGGCTGGAGTGCTAGACATACCGACTGATCGCCCTAGGCCGGAGTACCAAAGCTTTTCTGGAAGCTACGTCAGCCAATTGATGGATTCCCATTTTTGGCAAAAACTGCAAACGTTCGCGGTACAGCAAGGAGCAACCACTTTCCATCTCATCTTAGCCGCTTATCAGTTATTGCTACATAAATACAGCAACCAAAAGGACGTGATAATTGGTGTCCCATTTGCTAACCGAATGGATTACAACACCCAAGAAGTTATGGGGTTGTTTATGAACATGCTACCACTTCGCTTCTGTGTTCAAGGAGAGCATTCGCTTCATGATGTTTTAGATGAATCAAGAAGAGAAAGTGAAAGTGCGGCCGCACACCAAGATATTCCCTTTAATCTTATTTTAGACTCGATTGATTACTCTCGTGATACTAGAGCCAATCCCTTGTATCAAGCAGTCCTTTCGTATCAAATTTACCCACACTCGCACCGTAATACGCTGTTTAGTTACTCGCCGATTAAAGTCGACTACGGCGTTTCAAAGCTCGACCTAAACTTATGGGTAGAAGAAGACGGCGATAGTGTTTTATTTACGCTCAACTATTGTACTGATCTGTTTGAACGCCAGACGGCAGAGCGAATGCTCAAAGACTTGCAAACCCTACTTGCACACTTTGTTTCTCAGCCGAATATGGCGGTTAACGAGATTTCTTTTTTATCTAGCAGTGAAAGACAGAAATTGCTGCAGACTTGTCGGCCAACTTCAGCGCAGCCTATCACTCCGATTCACCATCAATTCGAACGTCAAGCGTTAAATAACCCTGATGCGATAGCCATTCGTTGTGAAGAGCGCAGCATGACGTACAGGGACCTTAATGAGAAAGCGAATCGTCTTGCGCGTCGGATCAAGTCTTCAGGTGTATCAAAAAGGCAATCGGTCGCTATATTGATGGAGAAAACCGAGCATACCATTGTGTCAATTTTTGCTGTCATGAAGGCTGGAGCGTGTTATGTACCGATAGATGTGACCTTACCTGAGCAAAAAATACGTTTTATTCTACAAGACTCGAAAACGTCATGTATTTTGATAGCAGGTAAATCTAACCAGCTGACAGAGTCTTTATCTTTGCAGTTTACCTACGACTGCATTGATGTGATTGAGACTCACACTGATGAAATGCTTTCAGTGAGTACTAATTTAGAGCTGGATGACCGCTGGGAAGAAACACCCGCCTATATTATTTATACCTCAGGCAGCAGTGGGGCACCCAAGGGTGTATGTGTTAGTCATGCGCAGATAAGTCACTATTGCCGCTCCATTTCTCCGATTTTGCAGCAAGCCCCTTTTGCCCGCTATGGTGCCTTTTCTTCACTGACCACCGATCTCGCCCATACCATGGTGTTTCCTAGCCTGATCGGCCAAGGTGAATTGGTCATCCTGACACGTACTCAGTTAGAAAGCCCCGAGAAACTGGCCGAATTCCTTGAGGAGTACCCACTTGATTGCATGAAAATTACCCCAACACATCTAAGCGCTTTACTCACATCGGATTGCGCGAGTTCGTATTTGCCGAAGAAATTGCTGGTGCTTGGTGGTGAGCGGTTACCGATATCTTTGGTTAAGCGGGTACGAGCCCTCAATCCTAGATGCGATATCATCAATCACTACGGACCAACCGAATGCACGGTTGGCGTGACGACCTATTCGCTGCCGAGTGACTGGGCAAAGATAAATCTTAAATATGCGCCTATAGGTAAACCGTTAAGCAGCAGCCATGTATTGATCTTGGATGAGCAAGGAGCACTGGTCGCTCCAAATATGGCAGGGGAGATATGTGTAGGTGGTGACCAGCTTGCAATAGGTTATTTGGGGTTAACCGAGGAGACGCAAAAACGCTTTATCGCCCATCCATATATCAAGGGGGAGCGGTTGTACAGGACAGGGGATAAAGGTAGGTTGTTGGCCGATGGTAATTTGGAATATTTGGGCAGGCTTGACCGTCAATGCAAAATCCGAGGTTATCGCGTCGAGCTTGCAGGGGTTGAACATGGCATACAGCAACTTAACTATGTAAGACAGGTCGCTGTGGTGCAACAGTCACCTGGTGAAGAAGAGGCGAGGTTGGTTGCTTATGTTGTGTTAAACCGTGACCATCACACAGGATCGGAAGTAAAAGAACAGCTAAAAGCGGATCTTATTCGTAATCTACCTAGTTACATGCAACCCGAAGCTTGGGTGTGGCTAGATGCGTTGCCAATGAATGCAAGTGGCAAAGTAAATTATCGTGCCCTTCCAGTAGCCAAAAAAATGAACAATGTTGAAGATGCAGAGCATGATGATGTGTATTTTGCTAGCTTATCGACGGACTCTGAGCTTATTGATCAAATCAGTACGCTGTATAAGCAAATCTTGAGAGTAGATACTTTAGATCTTGATAAAGGTTTCTTAGCGCTAGGGGGAAGCTCTATCAGCGCTCTAAAGTTAATCATAAAGCTTAATAAGGCGTTGAATTCAAACTTAACGCTAGGGACTTTGTTGGAAAACAGCAGTGTTAGGCAATTAGCAAACGCGATAGAACAGCAAAATCATACACCTGAACAGTTCAATAATTCTTCGTTAGTAACGCTAAATGAAGGACAGTCGCAAGACAACACCATCGTGTTGATTCATCCCGCAGGCGGCAACGTTTTGTGTTACCAAAATCTAGTTAAGGAGCTTGGTGATCATTGGCCAATTTTTGGTGTGCAGGTAGCTGATTACCAACATATTGATGACTATCACCACTCCATTCCTACGTTGGCACGGCATTATGTCGACCAGATAGGCGATATTGCTCGTCGGCCTGGTTTGATCCTCGCAGGTTGGTCATTGGGCGGTACGCTGGCGTATGAAATGGCCTACCAAATCAGCCAGCTAAGTGGATTCACACCGACGGTCGTGGTGTTTGATCAACCTGCACCCAATGTGGATATCGATGGTAGTGCCGAGATGTCAGAATATGAGCGATTGGCGTATTTTGCACACAAAGTAGAGCTGTTTACTGGGGTGTCTTTCGGCATTACAAGCACTGCGTTAGCGGAGCTATCTGAACATGATCGCTCAAAGCTCTTTTTAACTAGCTTCCAAGCTGCTCAACTTGTCCCTGACAATATCACACTACACGACTTTCAGTCCTTCTTGGCGCAATTACAAGCTCATATGAAAGCCACGGATGAGTATCAAGGCCGGTCATACAAAGGAGCAATAATTGTTGCCGAGGCGAAAGACACTCTACCAGGACGTGTGAAGTTGATTACGCCAGGGCTAGGGTGGCAGAGTTACACTGAAAAACCCGTTACCGTGATTCCAGCGCAAGGCGATCATATCTCTATGATGAACCCTCCAAATATCGCTCATGTTGCTTTGAAGATTAAGGAGGCGTTATTGTGAGTGAGGTAGCGATTGCCAATAGCCAAGAGACCAATACTGTCTCAAAAAAAGAGTGGTGCGCCATCATTGGCGGGTTGATTGGTGGCTTTATGGCTATCCTTGATATCCAAATCACGGTGTCATCGATGAAAGTGATTCAAGGCGCATTATCGGCGTCATTGGATCAAAGCTCTTGGTTATTAACCTCGTACTTCACTGCAGAAATTGTTGCCATTCCACTGTGTGGCTGGTTGTCAAAAGGCTTAGGAACAGGCCGCTACGCGCTATGGTGTATTAGCGGCTTTGTCGGCGCATCACTACTTTGCTCACTCGCATGGAATCTCAATTCTATGATTGTATTTCGTGCGCTACAGGGGTTTAGTGGTGGCGCGTTGATACCGATCTCGTTTCGGTTAATCATCGAAATACTACCAGATGAAAAACGTCCAATGGGGATGTCGCTATTTAGTATTATTGCAACGTTTGCCCCCGCAATTGGGCCTGCTCTAGGCGGGTGGCTGACGGAACATTTTTCTTGGCATGCGATATTTTATATCAACGTTCTTCCTTCAGTTATTGCATGGATACTGATTTATCGATCGATAAAGCATCCTTCGATTGACTGGAAAATACTGCGTAAAGGTGACTTCCTGGGAGTGGCATCAGTCACTTTATTTCTAGGGTGTTTAGAAGTCATTTTGGAAAAAGGGCAAGACAAATACTGGTTTCAGTCGACCTTGATTTGTGTTTTAACCGTGATTTCAGTGATTAGCTTTGTGGTTTTTCTCTATGATCAACTGACATGCAAAAATCCGCTTATCAATATGAAGTTGTTTAAGGATTACCAATACTCGTTTGGTTTGGTGATTTACGCCGTGTTGGGCGCATCCATTTATGGCACTTTATTTATGGTGCCGTATTACCTCACCATGGTGCATGACTACACGGCGATACAAATTGGTAGCGTGCTGCTTTGGCTAGGGTTGCCTCAGCTTCTTGTGCTTCCATTCATTCCAGCACTTATTCGGAGGTTTAATACAAAATATCTGATTATCTTTGGCTTTATCGGTTTGGCCATCAGCGCTTTTATGGATAGCCATATGAGCTTGAACTACGCTGGACCACAAATGATTGCGTCTATGGTGGTTCGCGCTTTAGGGCAACCTTTTATCATGGTGCCCTTATCTGTGCTTGCCACGCAGCGAGTGAAGTCAGAGGACGCTGCTTCTTCTGCTGTACTGATTAACGTGTTTCGTAGTATCGGTGGCTCGATGGGCACTGCCATTCTCACCACTTACTTTACTACTAGGATTTATTTTCACGTTGATATGCTCAAAACAACCTTGGTCTCTGGTAGCCAGGAGTTTTATCACTACTTAGATCAAGTTAAGAACTTACTTATTAATCAAGGTCAACCAGCCAGTAGTACGGATGTCAACACGATGGCGATGTCTGTTCTAGGGGCTCGAATTACTACCCAGGCAGAGATCATGGCCTTTAACGATCTGTTTTTAGTCATGGGAGTCATGATGCTAATCACCGCGGTGGTGGTTCTGTGCATAAACAAAGATTTTTGGCCTTATTCAAAAAAGGAGTCGCAAGATGAATGACAAGAAATCAATCGGTGTCTGGAGTTATCTGATGTCACCCGAAGCAAGGTTGACCATCATTATTCCGATCCTTCTTTATAACATCATGTTTTGGATGTCAGGGGTGGGCGCGGCCTTATTGGTTACGGCTTTTTATTCAGCCATTGTTGAACTGTTTAGTAAAAAGTCGGGCTCACTGTCGATTATCGCATTGATATTAGTTTCCGGAGGCATTCACTATCTGTACCTCCACGGTTATACCTTGTTTGGCATTCATTCAGAAAGTGTCTTTTTATCTCTGGCAGGCTCCCTGTCTGTCATTGTGGTGTTTGGTTTTTACTCACTCATTGGTAAGCCTGTTGTGCGAACACTGGCGGAGAATGCGCGGCCTAAGTTATTCCAGCTCCCTGTGTATGGTACGAAAAAATATATAAAAGTTTGGCAGGAAGTGTCGTTAGGCTGGATTTTGGCTTATGCGGTGAAGGGACTTGCGGTGATTCTATTCGCTAAAGACATGCCAAATTTTGTTGACTACTTTGTTTTCATTGGTGCATGGCCGCTGACGCTTGTCATGATTGCTTTTAGCATATATTGGCCCAGCTATCGGTGGTCTGATGTGAATAAGCAGCACGCTCCATAAAACTCAACACTAAGTGAGGTCCGTTATGAATCAACGAGTTAATCCATCAGTGATATTACATTCTCATCCCGACGGTGAAGCCCAAGTAGAAAACTTTCGCTTGGAAAATCGAACTCTTGAGCCACTTAAAGAGGGGGAGTTTTTAATCGAGAATATTTGGCTATCTTTGGACCCATACACTCGCCCCAGACTAAATAAAAACATCGAGCACGTCGAGCCAATTCCTCTCGGTGGTGTGATTCAAGGAGAGACGGTGGGTCGAGTTATTGAGTCAAAAAGTTCACTCTATCAAGTTGATGATATTGTGTTTACTTTTTCAGGTTGGCAGAAATATTGTGTTTGCAGTGACCGCCATTTTCTTACCTATCGTTTACCCGATACCCACCTTCCTGAATCCGTGTTTTTAAGTGCAGTCGGTACGCCGGGTCGAGCGGCGTATTTTGGGCTGAATAAAATTGGTAGGCCAGTTGCTGGAGAAACCCTGGTAGTGTCGGCGGCTTCAGGCGCAGTTGGCTCCATTGCTGGGCAACTGGGTAAACTGGCTGGCTGCCATGTAGTTGGAATCGCAGGGAGTAAAGAGAAATGCCGATATGTTGTCGAGGAATTAGGCTTCGATGCATGCGTAAATTATAAAGAAGCGTTCTTTGCTGATGCATTTGCTGAATCGTGCCCACGCGGCGTTGATGTTTATTTTGAAAATGTTGGAGGCCGAGTGTCTTCCATTGTCGCGCGACATCTAAATGACGGTGCTCGAGTGCCAATTTGTGGTGGCGCGGCACTATATAACAAAGGGAAAAATGTCGATGCATTCAAGCTACCACGATTTTATGCCGCATTGCCCAATACTCCTGAGCATCGTTTCTTTTTGGTAACGGAGTGGGTCAACGAATACCCCAGCTCGATAAGTTGGTTATTAGAGGCTGTAGAAAGTGGGCAGCTCAAGTACAAAGAGTCGATAACAGAAGGGCTAGAAAATGCGCCTCAAGCCTTCATTGACATGCTCTGTGGCAGGCACTTTGGCAAACAATTGGTTCGAGTTTAACTCCTGTACTAGGCAACTCAACGGAATACGTTGAGTTGCACTAACTCCGTAAACTTTAGCGATCTTCAGAGTGTACTATGAAAAAAATAATAAAAATTGCTGCACCAGTGCTTGTGTTGGCCATGGCTGGTGGCGCTTATTGGTTCGATTATGGTCGTTATATCCAAAGTACCGATAATGCGTACGTGAACACCGATATCACTAATGTCAGCGCAAAAATCAGTGCAGAGATAACGCAAGTGGATGTACAAGATAACCAAAAGGTGAAGAAAGGGCAGTTGTTGGCGGTTCTTGATGATCGTGAATATGTTATTCAGGTCAATACTGAGAAAGCGACATTAGCTCAAAGTGAGGCGCAAGTTTCTAATGCACAAGCGGCTTATCAAATGCAGTTAAGCTCCATTAAGGAGTATGAGAGTGATGTGTATGCAGCAAAGGTCAAGTACAACAATGCCTTAAAGCAATATAAGCGCATTCAGGCCCTGGAAAAAGAGCAATATGTTTCAACTGTAGACAAAGACAACAGTGAGTCGACACTTAAGGTTGCCAAAGCCACCTACATACAAACTCAAGCGAGTTTAAAAACTCAACAGGACAAACTTGCGGTGTTAAAAAGTTCTATCCAGCAAGCCGATGCACTAGTGAAGCAATCCAAGGCGGATCTTGCTCAAGCGGAGTTACAGCTTAGTTATACTCAAATAATCGCACCTATCAGCGGTTACGTGAGTAATCGTGATCTTCATGTAGGAATGATGGTACAAGCAGGTCAATCGGTTTTGAGTATTGTTTCCAGCCAACCTCCTTGGATTGAAGCAAATTTCAAAGAGACACAAACTGCGAACATGCACGCAGGCCAGGCCGTAGATATCACCTTAGATGCCTACCCAGGTAAAGCATTTAAAGGGAAAATCCAGAGCCTATCTCATGCAACAAGCGAAACCTTCGCCATTTTGCCTCCGACTGATTCAACCGGAAACTTTACGAAGGTAGTACAGCTTGTGCCAGTAAAGATCGTATTTGATAAACCGATAGTGTTGGACAATGGCTTATCGGCTGAAGTTACGGTGAATACTCGAAGTTAACATAGTTACCCGTTGCAAACGGGTAACTTTATATACGGTGATTGTATTATCTGCCATGGTCACATGGCATTTTTCGACATTAACAGCATCAAGTTATCGACTTCTCTTTTGTAGGGTGGCCAGAACATGTCTTTCACGAAAAAACCTTTATCATTTTCAGTTTGATGCTTGAGCGACGCGCTCACCATACCTAGTTCGTTAGCGACACGAGTTTGCACCGCATCACCAATAAAATAATTGGCAAAAATTTCAGCGGCTTCCAGCTTTTTCCCTTTTAATCGTTTATGGAAATTGATGGTGTCCATCCAAACGGTATTGCCTTCTTTGAACTTTATCAGCTTCCAATCTCCACCCGCTCTGTTCTCTGCAGCAGCGCCGATACCATAAGAAGCGACGATTAATAGGTTGTCCTTAAATTCTGGGCCATTTCCCCAAAAGTAGGGCACCTGTTTATAGAGCGCTTTGAGTTTGTTTTCTATATCGCCTTTTTGGCGCTCAGCTTGCATTTGCTCACGTGTGACGTCATTAAGGTAAAACGCAGACTTACCGGCCATCAAAGAGGCAATCGCGACATTAGGCTGAACTTGCCCCTTGGTTAGAGATATCTTTCCCGTCCATTTTGAATCGAGTAAGTCGTTTAAGCTTGTTGGCAGATCAGACTCTGATAACTTTTTCATATTTGCCCACAGGCCGTAAGCTCCGCCTCCAAAAGGTAAATAGAGCGATTTTCCATTGGCGGTACCCATTGGCACATCGAGCATAGATGGATCTAGGTTTTTATAGTTGGTAAATCTCGGTGAGTTGAAATTGATTGGCTGGAGCAGCTCGGCGGTTTTTCCTCGTTGCATTTGAATGTAGTTTAATGTGAGAAAGCTAATATCAGCCTTGCCTCCCCTTAAGATTTTAAACATCTGTTCTGGGCCCTCAGCCCAAGGCGAGATGACATTAATTTCGTAGTTGTAACCTTGTCCTTTTAGAATCTTGTTAACGGCTTGAACCTCATGTGGTTCGACATAACCTTCCCAAGTTAAAACATTGATTTTTTCCATCGCTAGTGCTTTAAACGGTAGCGTTAATATGAAAAGTAGGAAGAGTCCAATTTTAAAATTCCATTCTGTTGTTATTTTCATTATTGATGTATCCATACTGTAATTGATAAAAATATTAGTACACTCATATGTTTTTTCAATATAGTGGTGTGCTTGTTGGTTATGCAGAGTCACTCTGCATCAAACCGAGCTTGGCAGCGATGTCGGGCGTATCGATATCGATAGCAATCCCTTCATCTGACACGGCTAATTCTTGGGATTGATTGTGGAAATTTTTGATGACTTGCTTTGCGCCTTCACAGGCTTTTAACTGGCTTAGTTCTGATAAAAAGTGATGTGAGAATATAACAGGATGGCCTTGAACACCTTGGTATGCGGGCCGTATGATGCACTTGCTGCTTCCAGTTAACGTATTGCTATCGAGGCAATGCTGATGTAATCGGTTTATGGTGGACACCGATATAAATGGCATATCAGCAAGGTAGATAGCACAAAAGGTCGGACTTAAATTTGAGTGCAAAAGGTGGGACGCGCCACACGCGATACTGGCTCCTAAACTTTTGTCGGTGTCTTTATTGTGAGCGAGTAGTGTGACTTTCTCAGGGTCAATGTTTAGGTTGGATAGATTATCCGTGTCTTTGTGCACAAGGAAGATACGCTGATACGATGTGTAAAGAGTGTTCAGTGTCCTTTCTAGAAGAGGAGGGGAGCCAATAAAGCGTTTGTCTTTACCAAATCGTGTGGAATCTCCAGCGGCGAGTAATAATGCGCAAAACTTGGTCACTGTGACTTTCCATTTTGGCTCGCAATGACATCAGCGATGATGGAAACGGCAATTTCAAACGGTGTTTTGCTACCAATTGGAAGGCCTATTGGTGCTTTTAGCCTGTTTATTTCTTTTTGGCTAAAGCCACCTATACGTTCTAGCCGCTCTAAGCGATTATCAGACGTGATTTTTGAACCCATAGCGCCAATATAAAACGCATCAGACTCTAGTGCGGCCATCAGGCCTAAGTCGTCTATCCTAGGGTCATGAGCGAGCGCTAATACAGCCGTTTTCTGAGTCATATTCTCATCAATAAACAGGTCGGGACTGCGCCATATTATGTTAACGTTATACCGTGTATCAGCGCCTGATAATGGCCAACTTTGTGCAAGTTCCTCACGCATATCGCATACTTTTACTTTAAATCCGGCCATTAAACCCAATTTCGCGACCCATTCACTGACTTGGCTAATACCCAGTATCAAAAGTTGAGTAACCTGTTGATAGCGAATAAAGATAAAATCTTCACTTGGGGTTAGCGTATTTTCATCTTGTGTTAACCGATCAGATTGAAAGCTTACAGTGTTCGAACACATGTCTAATACTTTAATAAATGGCTGCTTTTTGTTTGCCTTTGCGAGGAAATTGTTAAAGTACGGGTAAGATTCTGGAGTATAATATTCGACCAACAGCCTGATACTGCCTCCACATGGGAGCTCAATGCTAACGTGCTCATCGACGAGATCTTTGCCATAGCTTATGACTTGGGGAAATACATCCAGCTCTTGGTTATCGAGCCTTTGAATAAAGGCATCTTCTAAACAACCGCCAGATATTGAACCCAATCGTTGTTTTCCGTTCCAAGCAAATAGCGAACCGACAGGTCTGGGAGCAGAGCCATAAGTGCCCAGTATGGTACATAACCAAAACGACTCTCCCTTTGCGACCCAAGCTTGCACTTCATTGAGCATTTGCAGATCAGTGAGTTGCATTACTCTGGCTTTCCTCAACTTTCTTTCTCAAACTTTGTACTTCCGAAAGGCTGAGCTGTTTCGGGTTGTTGGTGTAGGCTTGAGTGAGATAATTTAGTAAGTGCATCAGATCTTCGTCGCTTAGACGGGCGTTAAATGCAGGCATTGTAAAGAAGGCATTGGTCTGTGAATAATATTGGGGCTTAATCCCATACATGATGGCGTGAGCGGTGTTGTAATGGTTTCGCTGAGCTAGGGTGCCATTTCCTTGCATGCCTGGCGCATAATTTGGTTTCCCTTCGCCTTCATAGCCATGACAGTTTGCGCAGTAGGCTTGATACAACTCATGGCCTTTGCTGCCGAGGCCCTTGGTGTGATAGGTAAGTGTTTTACCCTGGATAGTGTTGTCGCTATCGAGCAGGTAAATGGTGGCGGCCCGTAAGTCGTCGGTGTTGAACTTGCTTAAACTATGGAAAATAGCGGTGTACATTTCGCCAACCACAGTGCCTTTGCGCGAATAGCCATGGGCAAGCATTGCTTCGACATCGGTTGTTCCCCATCCGCGATCTTTCAGTAATTGCGGGGTGATATTGGGCGCATAAACCTCGCCTATCATTGCACCACGGAAATGACGCTCAAGATCCATACCCATTGTCGAGTTACGTGGTGTATGACACTCACCACAGTGGCCGAAAGTGTTGACGATATAATTGCCTCGATTCCATTGTGCGCTTTTACCCGGAGTCGGGGTGAATTCTCCTTTTTTCAGATTCAACATATTCCAAAATTTCATCCCAAATCGAATATTGGTAGGGAATATCATGTCGTTGTCTTTGTTTTTCTGTGCAGACGGTTTGATGCTTTGAAAGTAAGCGAACAAAGCTTTGGTATCGTCACTGGTTATTCCCGCGTAGGAGGTATAGGGCATGGCGGGATACAGTTGACCTCCAGGCGCGTCGCCGTTGTGCAGTGCATCATAAAAGTCTTGATAGCTATAACGGCCAATGCCTTCTTTTTTGTCCGGAGTAATATTGGTGGAGTAGACAGTGCCGAATGGCGTCGCAAACGGGGCACCACCAGCATATGGTTCTCCACCATCAATGGTATGGCACGCGTAGCAGTCTCCCATTTCAGCAAGATATTTGCCTTTTTCGATTAAGCTTTGGTTGGAGTCTGCGGCATAAGAAAAAAAACTGGCGATCGTGAGCATCGCTACACTGATCCTTTTCATAACGTTGCCCCTTCCGTTTTCAAGATGGCATCTTTAACGGCCGCATAATATTTTACGTATCCTGTACATCGGCATACATGCTCACCAAGTGTGGCCTCGATTTTTGCTTCGACTTGGTCAACTGGGATAGGGTTTCTTTTTAACTCTTCAATTAGCGCAATTGTGTGGTTAGTAAAACCTGACGTACACCAACCACATTGAAATGAAAAATGTTTGATGAAAGACTCTTGGACAGGGTGTAGAGCGATGATCTCTCCCTTTTTATCCAGCTCCGCGTGACCTTCAATCGTGCGCAGTTTTTTACCATTAAAACCAACGGCATTGGTAATACAGGTTTTGTGAACTTCAGATGTCCCATCTTCATTGTCCTGAATGATGACACATGCTGAGCAAATTCCTTGCCCACAACCAAACTTAGTGCCCGTTAAATTCAGATATTCGTGAAGAAACTCTAACATGGTCACTTCTGGGTCAATATCCAGCGGTCCATGCACCTCATTATTGATAGTTACAGTAATCATTGTCATAGTTCGAGCGCCTTCATAATATCTTGTGAGGTGACAGGAAGGTGGTAGAAGCGCTTGTTTGTTGCTTGATAGATGGCTTCTACTAGTGCTGAGACCACGGGAATCATCACGACTTCGGCGATACCTTTCGGGTTATCTGCCTCTGACAGTGGCGGTAAGATGGTATGTTTCATATTCCATACAGGGACATGCTTGGCGAGTGGAACTTGGTATCGGTTGAGGTTCCAAGTGCCGTTTCCTGCCCCCGTTTCATCTGAAGGAAGGTACTCGTATAAAGCGTGTCCGACGCCCATTGCTAGCCCCCCTTCGATTTGCCCCTCAACTAACTCCGGGACGATGACCTTTCCTGTTTCTAGCCATGTATGGCTTTCAAGAATATTGACGTGTCCTGTCGCTTTCTCAACGGCAATTTCTACCAAGGTAGCGGCAGGCGCATAGTAAGTGACCATCGCATTGTTAAGTTGGGTTGCGGGGTAGCTAACGGATTGGCGTTTGATCACCTGATAACCCTGTTTGTTTTTCTTATATGGTTTCGCACCGATACCATATTGGACGGCTAACGCGTCGATGGGGTAATTGTGAGTTTGACCATTTAAGGTAAAGTCTGATGTCGCCCATGCCCAGCGATTAAAACCATGTACCATGACGGTCGTGATTAATCCTTTAGCGTGAGCTTTCATTGCTAAAGTCTTAAACGGAATATCCGGATAACCTTGTAAGGTTAATTTTCCATCAACCCAACGAGCATCAAGGATATTGTTGAAGTCTATTGAAGCATATTCGCTGTTAAAGTAGTTGTTTTTCCATATCTCAATCGCCACAGGGAAAAGAGACTGCTCAAATAGGATGCGAGCGGCTTGCTCAGTCACATGCGATTGATAGAAGGCTGACATACTGGCAGAGGAGGCCATAGGGACAACTGGCGTCCATTTAGGATTTTTTTGCATTTTGTCTTGATGTTGCTGAGACATGGTATATGGACTTTGAGTGTCAAACAGCTCCATGGCTTCAAAGTCTTCGATGACACCACCGATCACTTCATCTGCGAGAACGCCAAGATATTTTTTGGGTATCACACCTTGAGCGGTGTCGGTACCCGTTCCCATTTCGACAAAGCACGATTTAACAATGACTTTACCTTCGGGGGTAATTTCAATACAGCCAGAAGGGGCTGCTGCGCCTGTTCCGTAATCTTTTGTCACTATGCTAAAACCCACGCCATAGAGTTGAGCGGGGTTGTCTTTTTCAAACTTTTCCTTTTTGGAAACCCGATTAACCCAGATGGGGTGCTGCTTGGCGGAGTCAAGAATTTCTTCGTAACGTAACGCACCGATTGGGATTGCGCCCTGTGTATTTTTCTGCCCGGATTGAATAGCGTTGATTTTGCGAATTTCAATCGGATCTACATCTAAGCTTTCTGCCGCTTCGTTTAACATCAGCTCGATAGTTGGCATGGCTTGCAATGTTCCATAACCACGCATTGATCCGCAATGAGGGGTTTGTGAGGGATAGCAGACGGCTGAAATATCATTGCGAGGAAAATAGTAAATGCCTTGTAATGCACTTGCGCCAACCATGGTGACGGAAGAAGAAAAGTTCAACCGGCCGCCACCATCAATGAGCATATCTGATTGAACAGCTTCGATTTTTTTTGTCTTCTTGTTAAATGCGACTTTGTTCGCCATGGAAAATGGGTGACGCTTAATGCCTGATTGAAACTGTTCGAATCTATCATTAGCAATGCGAACGGGGGCGTTAGCGAAAGCACTAGCAATGATGCCGTAATAAGGGAAAATCGTATGATCTTTAGCACCAAACCCACCACCAATATATGGTGAGTGTACGACGAGCTTTTTAACGTGTTTGGTTAAGGGACTTTCAGATAAAATCTTGGCTGACATCTCATGGAAGTCTTGAGGAGATTGGGTGGTAATAACAACGTGCAGCGTGTTGGTCTTAGTGTTTAAGTAGCCATTAAATGCTTCTGCTTCAAACATCATGGGCTCAATGGACTGGGTTTGAAAATGACGGTCTAAAACAAACCAGTCGCTATTATCAGCCTTTAAATCTGAATCGATTTTATCAGCGTAATACATGGCCCGCTTTACGTTATTCGAGCTACTTTTATTGGCTGATGGCCAAACTGGTTTATGATCGACGATATTGGGAAAAATAAGCCCATCTTGTAGCACGGAGAACTGATCTTTGTCTTGGCTGCCCAGAGTATTTTGCTCTCTTACAATTCGCCATGTGGCATAGGGGTCTTTGTTGGCCATGACAAGCGGGACTTTATTGCCAAATTTAATAACGGAGTTGTTAAACTGAAGGCGGTTTTTGGCTTTTTTGAATTTTGCAAAATTGTCGAATAACAATATGGCTAGCTCATGCCCAAGGTAATCGGGTGGAGTACCCTCTTTTAACAACATATGATCGCCGTAAAAATCAGGTAGCTTTAGGCCATTATCGACCAAGTCTTTCTGTGTAACGACTTTATATGGCTGAATGTCTTGCGGTAAAACACTGAGGTCAAACCCTTCATATACGTGATCCGCTTGAGGTGTACGAAGAATATAGCCGTAGTGCTGTTCATCGGGCCATCCGTCAATATCTTTTGCGCGATAGTCGCGGCCATATATTTTTTGCCCGGTGACTTTTTCAATGGCATCAGTACGGTATTGAGGCTCACCATCCAGTTTCCAATTACTTTTTATAGCGTCGTTAATGTTTAATTGGGCGGCTTCACTAACATTGAACAGCATAGGTGCACTGTAGACCGTCACACCACCGATTACACACTGTTTAATGAATGTTCGTCTACCGGGGTTGATACATTTGCTCATCCTGCCCTCAATTATTCACTGATAGAATACTAAATAAAGATAGGACAACTGAGCTTTATCGCAATGTTTGTAGATAGGAATAGCTAGCAGAGAAGGGGGTAATAATGGATAGGAGGTATGTTATATACCCAAGTTACTTGGGTATATAACAGAATGCTTAGATTTTTTTACTGTTGTTTTTTTTGAGAATATAGTCAAAACCTTTAGCTGGAATATTATAGCTTTGCCAGGTAACTACTTGCTTCGATTTAAATTGATTAACGATGTAATCTTCGTCACTTTTGCTTTGTGGTTTGTAGACACATAATCTTCCTGAGACAAACCGTTTAAATGCAATAGTGCGTCCGTCGACCTTGTTCTTCACATCGGCTGATTGACAAGTCGCGATATTACCCGTGGTGAAAGTCACGCTATCGTCACTAGGTGTATACATTGCTGCTCCACCTAAGTTACTAATATCATAAGAAAAAGACAAATTATTCGAATTGGTATACCAGTAGTCATGCCAGCCTGCTATAGCAGGAGCCGACATCGCGCTAAAGAGTAAAGCTGCCGTGAGTAATTTTTTCATGATAATTTAATCTGCTTTTCTATACTTGAGCAACCTCAGCCCTAGCGAGCTCGGTTGACCAGGTGTAACTGTTGTCAAAGAAGGGTCATATATTAGCTTTGTTTTTTATCTTTTCAATACCTGTGAGTGCGTAGTAGGCGTGCTTGTGGTGGATAGCTGTATGGAAGTGTGGAAAGTAGTGTGGCTATTTCCACTAGTTGCCCTGGTGCATGGTTTTGCCTACAAATCTGTCACTATAAGGAATTATTATGGTTGGTGTGGCTTTTTGTGGAGAAATAAATTCTATTTCATGCTTTAAAAAGGCATAATTTGGCAAAGCAATTCTAAAGACTAGCACGTATATTACTCCACTATAAACAACGCTCAATGGTGGTGCGTTGAATCAATATTGTGCAGGTAATTCAATGAATAACAACAAAATGATGCTTCTCCTGTTCGTCTCCGTATGTGTTATATGGGGCACAACCTGGCTAGCTATGGAAGTGGCAGTAACGAGTATTCCACCTATATTTGCTACCGCTCTTCGATTTTTTATCGCATCACCGATCCTGATTATTTTGTCTAAAGTCTTTAAACAACCTTTGATGTTTCCCAAAGGCAAGCAAAAGTGGATGTTCATCATCGCGGTGTTTTATTTTGCCATCCCATTTACGCTGATGATAGCTGGTGAAAAATACATCTCGTCTGGCTTGGCTTCCGTTATATTCGCCAATATGCCGATTGCTGTGATGATCATGTCGATGCTTTTCTTAGGATTAAGGCTCGCTTTTCATCAGTATGTAGGCATATTGATGGCCGTGTTTAGTTTGTTCATTATTTTATCGAACGAGCTTGGTATAAGTGGCGATAATTTGCTTCTAGGTGCTGGCGCACTGATTCTAGCAGTCGTAATACACTCGGTTATGTACGTGTTCGTGCAAAAGCATTGTAAAGATATTAAGGTGATTACGTACAATGCGTTGCCTTGTTATATCGCTTCAATGTTATTGTTCGTCACGGCATTCTTCACCGAGCAAATTCACTTTGCAAGCTTCACATTGCCTTCTGTCTTGGCGGTTGCTTATTTAGGTGTTGTCGCAAGTGTGGGAGGAATCGTGGCTTACTTTAAACTTGGTCAGGTATCGACGCCTTTCACCGCATCTATCTGTTTCTTGATTTTCCCGTTAATTGCTCTGCTTTTGTCAGATGTGGTGACTCATCAAGTTATGTCACAGCAATCTATGTTGATGCTGATTCCACTATTGGCTGGGATTTTGTTGACCAAACTACCGTTTAGCAAACTGGCAGAAAAATTCGGTCTTACTCGAGCTAAAGCTTAGATAGCAGTTCCTAGACTCTTTATATTATTTCTCTGGTCACAATGATAGTGACCAGCCCCATCTCCTTTTTTGTTTTTCTTCCCTTATTTGGGCGCTTCTCATTGCTACTTAAAGCAACGGCGCCTTCTCTTTTTTTGCTCTACACTATTATTGAGTGAATTCTCAAAAACTTAGATTAATGCTTATAGAGCCAAAAGTTTTATGAATTCAATTCATTAAGCTCAAAATAAAGAGAAAACGGTGTGCCTTCGATTACAGACAAGAAATTGCTAAGGACGATAAGATTTTTGCCTGTTGCTGTCACGCTTGTTTTTATGTTGGTCATTCTCATTGTTATTGTAAGTGAGAATCACACCAATACCGAGCACCTATCTTCCAGCCTACGCCAAGATCTATTGGACTCTCAAAAGAAATCATTGAAAAGGCAAATTGAGAATATCGCTCAAAATTTGGAATTTGATAAAAGCTTAACGGTCGACATTTTAAAAGATGATGTCAAAGAGCATGTTCAGATTGCTCATTCTATTGCAACGGATATATATGAAGATAATCAGAACCTTTCTAAGGAAGAAATAGGTGCCTTAATCGTCAATGCACTGGATGGTTTGTATTTTAATCAAGGGAGTGGCTACTTTTATATTTTTAAAATGGATGGAGTAAACGTTTTACACCCTATGTTACCTGAACTTCAAGGTACCTCACTTTGGAACTCTAGAACTGAGACTGGGCGATATGATATTCGAGAGCATATTGAGTTGATACAAAACTCTCCCAACGGAGGTGCGTACTTTCGTTGGTGGCACCGTAAACCACAAGCCTCAGATTATGGCGTAGAAAAAATACGTTATGGTAAGTATTTTGAGCCGCTCGATTGGTTTATCGGTACCGAAGAATACATTACACCTGTTGATCCAACGATTGTCCGGCGAATGTTGTCTAGGATTTCTGAGTACGGTGTTGGGCAAAGTAGTTTCGTTTATGTCATAGGGCCCACAGGCAAACTGTTAGCACATCGCGATAAGATGAAGATTGGCGAAACAAGCATTAAGCTGTATGCGCTTTTTTCCCAAGGCTTGATGCTAAATAAGGGCAAGGGAGGTGCATTTGTTAAGTATGATGATATACGACTCCCAGCCGAACTTCGGACAATGGATAAAATTACCTTCGTGAAGAGCATTCCCGCTTGGGGGTGGATCATCGCGTCTGATTTGTATTTATCTGATATCGATAAATTGGTTAATCTACAAATTGATGAAATAAAAAGTCAAAACTTAGAGCAAGTTACGCAGATACTCTTGATATGTGTGTTGCTAGCCCTTGTACTTGCCGCTGTGTCTGTTTATGTCAGTCGTTATGTACAATATAGATTTGTGAAATACCAAGATAAGATAGATGAGGACTTTTTTGAACTTCAAAACAGCAGACAACAACTAGAAGAAATCGCCACGTTAGACTCTCTTACCAAACTGCCGAATAGGCTTATGCTTGAAGATAAAATTTTGTCTGGCATTGAGGATAGCCAAGCCAGAGATAAGCAGTTAGCCGTGCTATTCGTTGATTTAGATGATTTCAAAAAGGTCAATGATCAACACGGGCATCATATAGGCGATGAACTTCTTAAAGCCATTAGTCGAAAATTTGAAAAAATACTCGGTGACAAAGATATTTTAATACGGTTTGGAGGTGACGAATTTATTCTGTGCTTTCCACTGCTGGAGAGTATTGAACAAGCACGACAAAAAGCCCAGGCTTTATGTGATGTCATGTCAGATGAGTTTATATTGCTTGGTACGGTGATCAACACCTCTTGTAGTATTGGGGTGGCAATGTTCCCTGGGGATGGCACGACCCCCAGAGAGTTACTTTCTAAGGCTGATATTGTGTTGTACCGCTCAAAAGAGCAGTCCAAAGGTGCCGTGATGTTTTACGATAAACAAATAAATGAACAAGTGCAGCACAACTTTGCTCTGGAGGATGCGATAAGAAATGCCGTACAAGTTAAGGAGTTTGAAGTTTGGTATGAGCCCAGGGTAGATGCTAAGTGTGGCAAAGTTGTTGGTGTAGAGATAGTGACGCGTTGGTGCTCAGCGACGCTTGGGCATGTACCACAGGAAGAATTTATTCCCGTAGCTGAAACGACGGGCATGATAACAAGTATCGGCTACTTCTCGATTAAAAAAGCTTGTAGCGAGATTTTGCAGTTTTCTCCTAACCACCAAGAATCGTTGTCCATCACATTTAATGTATCTGCAAAGCAGCTAATGTCAGCCAAATTTGCTCTGACGCTACATGAGCTGGTTGTTGAGATAGGCATAGACGCGAATAGGGTGATTCTGGAAATAAGTGAGGAAGTGTTTGCTGAAGGAATGAATAAGCTCAAGCCAGTTCTAGATAGCCTTCATCAGTTAGGATTTGAAATTTCGCTTCGAGATTTAGGCAAAGGCTATTCTTCGCTCCGCTATCTGAATATCCTACCCATCAACGAGATCAAAATTGATCGAGAATTTGTCGCCGATCTGCATATCAACCCACAAAATGATAGCTTGGTGAAAACCATCGCTATGATAGGAGTGTCGAATAACATTCGGGTGTCTGCGGAAGGCGTTGAAAATATTATGCAAAAAAGCATGCTTGTGAAACTTGGTTGTCAGGTTCTACAAGGCAAACTATTTGAAAACCCTCTTTCATTTCAAGAGTTTCAATCACGTTATCTGTCTACGATCTCCCCAAAATGACCATCAGCATGATTTACAACAAAGCTTTAAAGGCTTCCATTTTTTGAATGTTCGTACGAACATTTTTTGTTTGGCTGTAGAAATTCACTTCTTATCGATCCTTTGCATCAATATGTATAGGTTAACTTTTCTCCAACAGCGCATTAATAAACGATATGTGGCTCTATGCTTGGCAGCATGTAGAGAACAATGTTTGTTATAACGAATTGGTGACGTTAATAGCACGATGTTTCGTTAGAAAATGAAATCGCAAAATGATGATCTAGCTAACACTTGAGTTGCACTAACTTTGCTAAATTGTGTTCGAACGCTCATTTAGTGTTCGTATAGGTTTGACTATGTAACAAATCGTGCAAAATAGCGCTTCTCATAAGATGAATAAATAAATACATACAAAAATAAAGAGTAAATGAGGAGAGCGTAAATGGGGAGTCATCGTAAACCTACATTGTTAGGCGAATGTATCGCTGAATTTATTGGTACGGGTATACTGATATTTTTCGGGGTGGGCTGCGTTGCAGCACTCGTGTTAACAGGTGCCAGCTACGGGCAATGGGAAATCAGTATCGTTTGGGGGTTTGGTGTTTCTATTGCGATTTATTGTACCGCTGGTGTTTCTGGCGCTCATATCAACCCAGCAGTGACTATTGCTTTATCCCTTTTTCATGGGTTTGATAAGAGAAAAGTTTTACCTTACATAGTCGCGCAGTTTCTAGGTGCATTTTGTTCAGCAGCGCTAGTTTATAGCTTGTATAGTAACCTATTTACTAACTGGGAAACGGTTCACCATATTGCGAGAAACAGTGAGGCCGCGCTTGCAACAGCAGGTATATTCTCAACTTTCCCTAACCCTCATATTACTTTTGCTGGCGCAATGGGCGTAGAATTTACTATCACAGCAATTCTTATGTTTGCAATTTTAGCGCTAGGGGATGAAAACAATGGTGCGGTTCGAGGCGCGCTAAACCCCCTATTAATTGGTATATTGATCGCCGTTATTGGTTCATCCTTAGGTCCGTTGACCGGTTTTGCAATGAACCCTGCACGTGATTTCGGCCCTAAATTGTTCTCATACTTTGCTGGGTGGAGTTACGCTCTATCAGGTGGACGCGAGATTCCATACTTTATCGTGCCAATTGTTGCGCCAATACTTGGAGCCTGTTTCGGAGCTTGGGCATACCCTAAATTTATTGCTCAATATCTACCAAATGCAGAGCAAGAGCCCCAAGAACCTACCACTCAACGTGAGTTAGAAAGCTCCAACGTTTAGTACAATGCTCTTCACTAAGTAATAACAACAAATATTCTAAAATTTAAGTAACGCATACAAAAGGAAGGATTATTCCTATGACTGAGAAAAAATATATGGTCGCGCTTGACCAAGGTACCACAAGCTCTAGGACTGTCGTCTTAGATCATGATGCCAATATTGTTAGTGTATCTCAGCGTGAATTTACCCAAATCTACCCTCAAGCAGGCTGGGTAGAACATGATCCGTTAGAAATCTACGCAACTCAAAGTTCAACTCTAGTCGAGGCGTTAACCAAAAAAGGTATTCGTACCGATGAAATCGCTGGTATCGGTATCACCAACCAACGCGAAACCACTATTGTTTGGAACAAAGAAACAGGTAAACCTGTCTATAACGCTATTGTTTGGCAATGTCGTCGTACTGCTGACATTTGCGATGAGCTAAAACAACAAGGTTTAGAAAGCTATATTCGTGAAAATACTGGCCTAGTTCTGGATCCATATTTCTCGGGAACCAAGCTTAAATGGATTTTAGATAATGTAGAAGGCGCTAGAGAAGATGCGCAAAAAGGTAAACTACTGTTTGGTACGGTTGATACTTGGTTAGTGTGGAAAATGACACAGGGGCGTGTTCACGTAACTGACTATACCAATGCGTCACGTACGATGTTGTTTAACATTAATACCAAGCAATGGGATGAGAAACTGCTCAAGGAATTCGATATCCCTCTTTCTATGATGCCAGACGTACGTAACTCTTCTGAAGTTTACGGTCAAGCCAACTTAGGCGGTAAGGGAGGCACACGTATCCCAATCGCTGGTATCGCCGGAGACCAGCAAGCTGCGCTATATGGCCACATGTGTGTGGATGCAGGGCAAGCGAAGAATACTTACGGGACAGGTTGTTTCTTACTCATGAATACGGGTACGGAAAAAGTAAACTCTACTCATGGGCTTCTCACCACCTTAGCCTGTGGTGCTAAGGGCGAACCCGTCTATGCGTTAGAAGGCGCGGTGTTTATGGGAGGCGCTTCGATTCAATGGTTGAGGGATGAGTTAAAGTTAATCGCAGATGCCAAAGACTCAGAATACTTCGCAACCAAAGTTGATAGCTCGAATGGCGTTTATGTAGTCCCTGCATTTACGGGCTTAGGCGCACCTTACTGGGACCCATACGCGAGGGGAACCATCGTAGGTTTAACGCGCGGTACTAGCTCAAATCACATAGTTAGAGCAACGCTTGAAAGTATTGCCTATCAAACGAGAGACGTGCTTGATGCTATGCAGGCAGACTCGGGGATCAATTTATCTGCTTTGCGAGTGGATGGCGGGGCTGTGGCAAACAACTTCTTAATGCAATTCCAGTCTGATGTACTTGATACGGAAGTGCATCGTCCAAAAGTCACCGAGGTGACGGCATTGGGTGCAGCTTACCTTGCCGGTATTGCTGTCGGCTTCTGGGGGAGCTTGGATGAGTTATCTGGCAAAGACGAAGTGGAAAAATCGTTTATTCCACATACAGATGAAGAGAAACGCCAACGCCGTTATAAAGGCTGGAAGCGAGCTGTAAAATGTGCCCAAGTCTGGTCGTCGATGCATGAAGAAGAGGAATGATCTTCTGCCGACTGACTAGTTAAAATACGCTTCACGATAACCGTGAATTTTTGAAGATGGCTAACTTTGTGCTCCTTTGTTGGCTGTCTTTTTTTATTTTTGCTATACCACCACTCACGAGGCCTGTTTAGATTGCTGGAGTTTTATGAGGTAATACACGTTAACCACAGCGATAAACCCATTCGTCAGAACAACAGGCCAGGCTTCAATCGCAATGCCATAGGTGACAAATAAACCGCAGCCAATAAAGTTGAGTATTCGTAGTTTAATAATGTCTTTCATCGTGAGAGATATCGCGACCATAATAGACGCGGCATAACCGATTGCTTCAATTGTTTCCATAATATGTCGTCACTTGTTACTAGCGTGAATTGATTTTTAGAGAGAAGCGAGCAATATCTGCTAGGCAGTTAAGTCCAACATCTGCTCAAAATTACTAATAACAAATATAGCACTAGCGGCTATGGGGCATGCAGCTTAGTGTGATTTTTGGTCGCTTGTGGCGGAAATGGGATTGATAGGTGAGAAAAAGCCACCGCAAGATGGTGACTTTCCAATGCGGCGAATTACTTTTTACCTTTCACCGTTTGTTTATCTTCTTCAGTTAATTCACGAATTCGACGGCTAATATCTCTTCGAGCTTTAGATATTTCAGCGCTTTTGATGATGTGATCATCAACGCGATCTTCGTAGTCTGCTTTCATATTTTTGATAATTATGAAGATTTCATCGGTAGACATCTCGGGCTTGATATAGTCCAGAAGGTTATCAAGTAAATCTACGCGCTTACGGTTATCACGAACTTTCTTTTCGTTATCAATAAGCTCTCGTTTAAGTTTGTTTTTACGGCGTGCTTGATTCACGATTTCAAATACACTGCTCATATCGATTGATCCTTAATACAAATGACTACTGGTCACGATTAAATCATAATGACTGTTTAGATAACAGACTTTAGATCAATACTGACGGTACTTTGATGTAATAGTAACCACTTATACCCATATATGGGTAAATGCTTTGGAACATTTGTATTACTGTCAAGATACACTGTATTATGCGCTTACTCATTATATACGTGGAGCAAATGTGATGAAGACTTCACAGATTATTGTGGCGAAAAATGAAGCCGATGAACCAAAGCAGGATGAAACATCAAAAGTCGCCACCGCATACCTTCATGAGAGAAATCAGTTGGAATATACTGAAGTTGAACTCTCTCGTGCGAAAGTGATTGTATTAGATGAAGAGGGCAATGTGAGCCGTCTTCCCATTTTTTTAGATCATTAGCTCTCATACCCAAGTTACCTTTTAAGATTACCTTTAGGTTACTTGGGTATAGATCTCTGTGTGCAAAAGGAACGAACATGAATGTGGAACTGACACTAAATGAAGCAAGAGTCATTGGGTGCCTTATTGAAAAAGAAGTCGCGACGCCGGACTACTATCCTTTGACCTTGAATAGCTTAACAGCGGCATGTAACCAGAAAAGTAATCGAGAGCCAGTGTTGTCACTTTCCGAAACTGATGTCCAGCAAGCCGTTGATAGTTTGACCGCCAAACATCTTGTTAGTGATGAAAGTAGCTTTAACAGCCGTACAAGCAAATTTGTGCATCGCTTTTGTAATACTGAGTTTGGTGATCTTCAGCTCACCGCTCAAGAAAAAGGGATTGTTTGTTGTTTGCTGCTTCGAGGTGCACAAACACCAGGCGAGCTTCGCACTAGAACGAATCGTCTCGCGAGTTTTAGCGATGTTAAAGAAGTAGAAGCCGTGCTTGATAAAATGGCGTCACGTGAAGAGGGAGCCCTCGTTGTTAAGCTTCCACGCGAGGCTGGAAAAAGAGAATCACGTTATCAGCATTTATTTAGTGGTGAGGTTGATGTGGAACAACTGGCCGCTCCTGCAACACATCATGTCACAACAAGCGCAGAAGGTGACAGGGTAGCGACTCTAGAGTCAGAAGTCAGTGAACTTAAGCAAGAGTTAGCTGAACTACGGGCATTAGTTAACACTTTGCTCTAATTAAACGTTGTACGTTTTGTCCATGACAGACACGAATTGCTGGATCATTTATCTTATCCGAACTAAAAATGACGCGCTTTATTGTGGAATTACCACAGACTTAACGCGCCGAGTTAGCCAGCATAAAGAAGGTAAGGGAGCCAAGGCATTACGTGGTAAGGGGCCGTTAGCTCTTGTTTGGAGCTATCGGTCTGGTTCAAGCCGAAGTCATGCGCAAAAAATAGAGTACGCCATTAAAAAGCTAACCAAAAAGCAAAAGGAACACTTAATCAACGAGCCACATCTGATTAACGAGTTGGTTAGCTTCCTTAAGTAAACACTTGCCACCTTGTTTCGTCTGTACTTTTCTTCTTTATCCCTACTTACTCGCTCTATACACTCAAACCTTGGCACCTGTTCACTCTATACAATACAATCATCATTGTGAATGATTGATTATGTATTACTATTTACTATGGGAATGATAATAAATAGGCTTATAGGGATATGAACAGCGTAAGAATCATGTCGGCTATTGGAGCGGCGAGCTTAATGTCTTTTACTGCGGAGGCAGCAACAACAGTTGCTGATGGACGCGGTAATGGGATGGGAAACACCGGGGTTACGACAGCCAACTACATTATGGCGCCCTTTTATAATCCGGCGCTCGTTGCGATATATCGAGACAAAGATAATTTTGGATTGTTACTGCCTGCGATTGGCGCAGAGCTTAGAGACAATGATAATTCATTGAATACGATTGATGATTTACAAGACAGTATTAAAGCGCTCGAAAATGGTGACAATAGCCAAAGCAATCTTGATAAACTAAACGGTTACCTTGATGATTTGTCGGGTAATAAACCTCTAAATGTGTCCGCGGGAGTGAGCGCTGCTTTCGCTATTCCCCATGAAGCTGTCTCTTCCAATGTGTTTGCTCGCGGATATGCCGAAATTATTGGTACCCCAAATATTGCGGCTAACACTGGTAACTCTCAGGTAGCGGTTACAACCCGGTATCAAAATTCAGATATTGACCTTGTCGCGTTTGGGTATTTGGAGTTTGGTGTAGCGTTGGCGAAAAGAATGACAGTTTATGGCCAAGATATGTCTTTTGGTATCACACCTAAAATACAGCGTTTGCGGACTTATAAGCAAAATATCAATGTGAACGATTTTGATGTCAGCGACTACGACAAAACGGAAACGACGAAAAACTCGGCCAACCTTGATTTAGGTGCAGTATGGATGCATGAACAATTTAGAGCGGGTGTGGCCGTGAAAGATTTGTTTTCTCAGAAAATCGATACTCAAGATGTAAGCGGCGTCAGCACCTACAAGTTGGATACACAAGTCACGGTTTCCGGAGCGTTTGCGGCTAGGCTGCTTACTGCCACTGTGGATCTCGATTTGACTAAACAATCTCGATTTACTGATGTCAACGACGACACAAAATTTTTAAGATTTGGTGTAGAAGGAAATGCGTGGGACTGGGTTCAGCTTCGCGCTGGTTATCAGATTGATATGGAAGACACCTTGGATAACTCTGTAACAGCAGGTGTTGGGTTGAGCCCGGGTGATCTTGTCAGCATCGATATTGCCGGTAGTTACGCAGGTGAGCATGAGTTTGGGCTGTCAGCAAACTTAGAGTTTACTTTTTAAAGCAAGATAAGGTTGGGTAGGGATTGAGCAAATAGCACTGATTTTCGTGCTCTTTATCTAGTGCTATTGATAAAAGTGAAACTTTCGCTTTTATCTGTTTTACGCGCTTGCCATACTAATCCCATTCATAGTCAATCGGCCTTTCTATAGAGGTATGATGTCAAACGTCAACACAGTGAGCGCCTGTCCGGCAGCTAGGGTACACAAACAAACGCTTTCCAGTTTATCGATAGAGTTATTTATTCAACTGCCCCTTAGGTATGTGAATTAGTTATGGATGAGGAGTTGAAACTAGCAGGTAATACCCAGAGAAAAAACCTCGCGACGCTGATTACAAGATCAGTCTTTATTATTGTATTTGTCTTAACTTTGATGTTGCTGTTTCAAAATTATCAGGTCAGCAAACAGATTGTTTCATTAGAAGTTGCGCGTTCGACAAAACAAACCGCCAGCCTTTTACAGTCGATTTTTAACTTCAAATTGACGTCACTAGAAATTCAGCAAGATAGCGATACCAGAAGCGGATTATTAGTGTCTGCTATAACTCAAAAACATTTGGAAAAGTTAGATACGCTGTTTTCTGGTATTGATAAGATGGATCCCAGCCTTGCCCCGGATTTTCGATTTATTACTCAAGTGCACAAAATCATTTGGCATGATCGCCACTCCAAATTTTATGGGATTACATTGGCGGATATTTCCAATCTAGCCAACGATTCTTCGCTGGTGAATACCTGGCGAATGGTAAAAGTCGACAGCCTTTTAGGTATGCAGTATGTATTAATGAGACATACGCCAGTCGTCGATATGCAAACAGGAAGAATCGTTGGAATGATGTATGTAGGCATCGTAATCAACCACAATTTCACTTTGGTTAATGCGTTAAAAAGTGGCAGTAACGTTGATGATGTTGTGCTTGCTGCAGGCCCTACGATTATCGCTTCCACTGTTGATAACACTAGGGCATATTCAGGCCAATCGTTGCTTGAAAACTACCGGGACAATCATGAACGCAGCCCATTTGTTATCGCTAAAACAAACTTGAATATTGACGGAAAAAAGACCTTTCTTTCTGTCTATACCGTGCAAAATAACGAACGGGTTGCACAGCTAGCACGGAGTCACTATATCTGGCTAGGTGTTGTACTGCTGGCCGTATTCTTAGTCGCTATTATCAGCCGCATTTGGCTAAAACGACGTGTGTCTAGCGACTTAAACAATTTGATGAATTACACCAGTGAGGTAGTCGAGAGCAAGCGAATTACCGAATATAAAGGTTCATCGATTGCTGAGTTTGATCAGATTGGAAGGAACCTAGAGTTGACCTTTAAGAGATTGAACGAACAAGAAAGGCAATTTCAAGATCTGTTTAACTTTTCCCTATCACCTATCATGTTGTGGGGAAAAGATGGCACGTTATTGAATATGAACCCTTCGGCTCAGAAACATTTTAATATCACCGACATTAATGCCAAAGGGTGCCATCTGTTATTGAGGAGTATTTTACCGCAAATTCATATGTCGGCGCAGGGGGCTACGCTAACAGGCGTCAACGTGCTTGTTGGAGACAAGATATATCGTTGGAACATATCCCCGATTTTGGTGAATGATAAGGTGCAGAGTGTGATCGCTCAGGCGCAAGACATCACTAGCTTTATTGAGGCAGAGAAACAAAGCCAAGCGGCAAAAGAGGCGGCAGAAGAATCTGCGCAGGTGAGGGCTGACTTTCTCGCGAGAATGAGCCATGAACTTAGGACTCCACTAAATGGTATTTTAGGTGTGTCTCAATTGCTTAAAGGTGTGCTAAAAGACCAATCAAATATTGAACACGTCGAAGTGCTGTGTAGTAGTGGTGAACATTTGCTCGCAGTGCTCGATGATATCTTAGACTTTTCAAAAATAGAGCAGGGTAAGTTTCATATCCAGGCTTCAGAGTTTCGCTTACAAGAGCTGCTAAATGCAGTAAGCAAAATCTTTCACCCTTTATGTGAAGATAAAGGCATACGATTGGTCGTTGAATCGAATGTGGACGAGAATTGTATCGTGTTTAGTGACCAAGTGCGCCTGAATCAGATTTTGTTTAATCTGGTGAGTAACGCGGTGAAATTTACCCATCGAGGAGAGGTTAAGGTCTCAGTTAATCTTATTCAAGATGTACAGCAAAAGTTCATACTTACCATTACATCACAAGATACCGGTATCGGCATCGAGAAAGATCGTTTGCCCCATATCTTTGATCCTTTTGTCCAAGCCGAGTCGACGACCACGCGAGAGTATGGGGGCAGTGGTCTAGGGTTGGCCATAGTCAAGAGCTTGGTTGATTTGTTAAGTGGTAACATTGAAGTAAAAAGTGAAGTTGACCAAGGCTCAAGCTTTCACGTTTCTTTGCCAATCGAGGTTCGCCAACAGCAAGGAAGTAAACGGGCGACTTCGCTAAAAGTTCCCCCGTCAGAACTATTTAATCGAAAACTATTGGTGCTTTTGGTAGAGGACAATCACACCAATGCCTTTATAGCTCAAGCGTTTTGTAAAAAATATGGTATGGATGTGGAATGGGTCAAAGATGGTGTTGCAGCAATAGAGTTTTTAGAACACTCAAACAAGGTCGATTTGGTATTAATGGATAACCAGCTGCCTAACTTAGGTGGTGTAGAGGCAACTCAAACGATTCGGCAAGAACTTAAGCTCGATGTTCCTATCTATGCTTGTACAGCGGATGGTATGCAAGATACCCAACAAGCTTTCTTATCCGCTGGTGCAAACTATGTCATCATTAAGCCGATCAAAGAACAGGCCCTGAATGACGCGTTTGTGTACTTCAAAAATCACCACTACCAAGACAAATACGCCTGAGTATAAGGTATTTGGGGATATAAGGGGTTAGCTGCTTGAATTGGCGTTAAACGCTTCTTCAAGCAGCTTAGAGCGGAGCTTGTCATTGAGTTCTATTTCTTCGTTGAATCTGATGCCGATTTTCGTCCCTACTTTAGACTTTGCTACAGATGTCACTTGTCCAGAAAACTCCGATTGGCAAAGCTCATCGAGCTCAGAAATGACGGTCACTTTGTGCTTCTCTTCTAACTCATTTGGGTCCTTTATTAGCAAGGCACACCCTGAGACGGAAAAGTCGACAAAATGAGCGCTGAACTTTTGTCCGGCGAAATCGATAGTGGCGTCAACATCAATTTTGTATCGTTCGTGTTCTCGAATTGGCTTGCGAGCAAAATGTTGTGGGGAGCGGATAAAAAGCAAGCCGGTTGGATTGTTGATAAGAGCAAGAGTACTGGATTGAAACGCGATAATATCGCCGTCTTTCGTGTCGCTGACACCCCGTATAACAATGCGAGTGTTGTTCACTTTGCGCATAATTAAACGTTCTTTTACTTTGGCAGGGAAATCGATGATCAGATACAAGTTAGCTTTACCTCCAATATACTGGGAGGAAAAGCTGAAACTGTCTTTCGGTCCAAACTCTAGAACGACAGACAGCTTCATACCTGGTTTCAGTAACGGAAAAAGCTCTGATGCAGGACTACTCACTAAACTCACATCCCCCGGACAACTAACCTATCAATAATATAGCTCGCTCAATGATAAATTGCTGCATCACGGGATCAAAAGTCTAGAATTTCTACATTTAAACAGGGAGTTAAGCGATAATTTTAGCCTTTTCCTTCATTTGAATAGACTTTATATAAGCTTCGACTGCTTGACATTCTTGTGACGAAATCAGCAGATGTAACTTGGTACGTCTTTTTAGAATGTCTTCTATATCAAAGGCAAATTCGTTTTTGACAAGGTAATCCAGTTCGATTTGATATAGCGTATCGGCAAACTTCAAGCCCAAGTCACTAGCACTCTTCACTCCGACTAACATTCTGTTCACACGACTGCCGTAAGTATGTATCCAACGCATCAACATGTCTTGGTTCAAGAATGGGTATTTCTCGCTCAAGTCTTTAACTAGTGCGTTTTCATCAAAAGATTCACCACCTGGCAATAATGAATCTGCAGTCCAAGATTGCCCCATCTCTGGGAAGTAGGGTTGTAAATGTTTCATCGCAGACTCACCCAGCTTTCTATACGTAGTGAGCTTTCCGCCAAAAATAGAAAGTAGTGGTGCTTTTTTGTTGCTCTCATCTAACGACAATGTGTAGTCACGCGTAATCGCTTGAGGTGAATCGGACTCATCGTCACACAGTGGACGAACGCCACTGTAGGTGCTCACAATATCGGCAACGGAGATTTGTTTGACAAAATGTTTATTGACTACATCAATTAAATATTCTTTCTCTTCATCAGAAATACATACTTCGCGAGGGTCACCCTTGTATTCAACATCTGTCGTTCCGATCAATGAAAACTTACCTAGATAAGGAATAACAAACACGATTCGCTTATCTTCATTTTGCAAAATGTATGATTGTTTTTCGTCGTGGATCTTTGGAACGATGATGTGCGAACCTTTAATTAACCGGATGCCATAAGGTGACTTGATGTCAATGTTTTCATCGATGAAGTCTTTGACCCAAGGACCGGTAGCGTTCACCAATGCCCGGCACTTACGAGTTAAGGTGTTGTTGGTAATATGGTCTTTCAATGTCACTGTCCATTCTTTTCCATCACGGACAGCGTTAACGACAGAGCAATAATTTTTTACTTCTGCACCATACTCTTTCGCTTGCAGTGCGTTTAATATGACCAAACGAGCATCATCTACCCAGCAGTCTGAGTACTCGAAACCTGTTTTCATCTCATGCTTGGTCACGTTTCCAGCATCTAGGGCAATCTTTTTGCTGCTAGGCAGAGAGGTTCTTTTACCCAAGTGATCATATAAGAATAATCCCGCTCTTATCATCCAGGCTGGACGCAAGAATGGTCGATGAGGTAATCGGAATCGCATTGGGAAAGCAATGTGAGGAGCCTTTCTTAATAGTACTTCGCGCTCGGCAAGGGCCTCACCTACAAGGCGAAATTCGTAGTGTTCCAAATAGCGCAACCCACCATGGATGAGTTTAGAACTGGCTGAAGATGTGGCACTTGCAAAATCTTTCGCTTCATACAGGCCTACTTTTAAGCCGCGCCCCGCTGCGTCAGCCGCGATACCAGCACCGTTAATGCCACCACCAACCACTATGATGTCTAGGGTTTCATCTTCATTATAGCTTTCGTTTCTGACAACACTCATGGTCATTTTTAAATCCTTAATGTTCGTTCGCGCTTTTAATGTTCGTATATAATCACAAAATAGTCAACGATGATAATGTTAAATATTTATTATTTGATGTATTTCAAACTCTTGGTGGTTAATATTCGAAATTGAGCGAAAGTGGTCGGTTTGATGAAACAGATGATAGAGTGGCGGCGTATAGATAGATGAAGTTAAATTAGACGTGTATATCCAATAAGGTACCAAGCATCTCTTGGTCTCGTTGTAAAACGTTGGTACCAATTCGGTGATATTTTGAGGCTTGGTTTAGCTTTATGAGGGAGTCAGTGTGAGATGATGCGTAATCTTCATTCGAGCGCTCAGGGGGTGCTTTGTCAAAGTCAACTTTGTTGAACTCTAGTGAATTGTCGCCTTCAACATTATTTTTAGATTCAATGGGTTGAGGTAGGGAGCGCTGGTTAATTTCGCGAGCGGCTTCTTCAGCCATTTTTGATGACTGATCAATAATCTGATATCCAGAGTTACTAACAGATACCGACATAACTCGTCTCCTCGCTAATTAAAGCTTAAGACGTATTTGCAAATCTAGCAAGTTGTGCTACCTAAGCGAATAAACTTGAGATTACTGTCATTTCTTCTTCTGTAAGAAGGGCAGCACCATCGCGTTCTTTAGTACGAGTTTCGTTTTTTTGTCGAATTTCGCCTTGTAACGTCTGTAGCTGTTGTGGGGTCAGTCGGCTAAGTTGAGCTTTGAATAGCTCGAATTGCTTTGGGGTCATGATGTCTTTCCTCAAAATACATGCATTTTGCTATATCTTGAAAGTAAGAGACGTTTCCGTTCATCCACTCACCCTCATAAGTTAAAAGCTTAAAAAATGCGCGAGCGGCAATTGTCCGAATATTGTCAATAAACTGTATGCAACAAGTTAAATATAGAAATAAAAATTTAACAAATACATAGCCTTAATGAATTTGCATTATTCGTATATTTGTAACAAATCTGTACTGACAGTTTCCATGTCTGCTATAGCGCGGTCAATGAGTTGTAATTGTCGCGAAACAAGCTGAACGGTGACGTCATCATTAATTGGCCAGCCGTATAGCATATTTGTTCCACGGCTTAGATTGTCATTTGGTTTCGTAAGTGTGGGAGAATCAGCAATGGATAAGCTTTTGCTACAGTTTTTCAAACGATGGCGTAGGTGGTGGTGAGCATTGAGGATGAGTTTATGTATTTCTGCGTCGTTAATACGTTTCCTATGTGCACCTAGTGCCGAGATGTAACCTAGAAGTGAGTGGTTAAGCATTAGGAATCGCAAGCTTTCATTGATATCGACTCTGTATTTGCTTGGCTCAATCGCCATATTGCGAACGGCGACGTTTAGGTCTGCATCTTTGTCATGGGCATTTCGTCGTGTAATACGATACCCTAGGCTGTCTTTTTTGCCTGTTCGATATTGAGCCAAAATGTTATCTAGGTAGTCAAGGTTTGCATCGAGTGCTTCAGACATCAGTTTACTCAACTTTTTTGACTGCCAATCTGGTAATAGATACATCACTGCGAGTACAGAAATGAAACAGCCTAGTAATGTATTGAGTAGTCTTGGAAAAACGACTTGGTACCCATCGCCAACTTGAGCAAAGCAAAATAGAACCAACAAGGTAATAAAGGCGGTGGCATAGCCATAATTTTTGACTCTAAACGAAAAAAACAGCACCGCTGAAATCACGATGAAGGTGATTTGGCTAGCCGGTGAAGGGAATAGTGCAAGTAAGGGAGTGCCGATGAGCAAACCTGTTACAGTACCAAGCGAACGTGTAACTAGTTTCTGTTTAGTGGCGCTGTAACTTGGCTGACACACAAACAATGTTGTGAGTATGATCCAATACCCATGCTCGATAGGGAGTAGGGTTAACGCGGCGTAACCAATGAGCAAGGCGCTAGATAAGCGAATAGCGTGACGAAATAAAGGGTTGTCGATCGTCATACTAGATTTTATGCGCGTAAAAATGCTACGAATCGACTTCGCATTTGGATCATACAGTGAATTTTCGTCGATAAAATGTGGCTCTGCAGCATCAATATTACTGATAAGCTCCTCTACGGTCGCTAAGTTTTTGTATAGAAAGGCCAGTTGATCCATGACATCTTCAGAGTAATGGTTAAGGTGTTTGGCGTAATCTAAAGACGCTTCCAGCTCACTTAATTTCTCCTGATAGGCAGTATCGTGTCGATATACTTTACCAACAGAAATTGCATTGCTGATCTTCTGGCAAGAAAGGGCTTGCTGCTCAAGTAGGTACTTGAAACGAAACATGATGTCGGAATGCATGAACTGAGGCACAAGCTCTTCGTATTTAATATGGCTTGAGCGAATTCTTTCGTGAATATCCTGCGCTAAAAAGTAAATATTTAAATAGTTTTTCCATCCGTTTTTTTTATCCACCTTTTTTGAGTGGCTTAGCAGTATTGACTTACATTGATTGAGCGCCGTGACCACAGTGGAGTTGAGTTTAGCTTCGTCAATGCCAAGCTGACGGTCAGGTTGACCGGAATGCGGATGAAAACGCTGAGATTTAACCGTGAAGTATTTGGAGAGAGTGGCAAAAACATCCGCTAAATTTTGCCGAACGGGATGCATAGGCGTGATTAGGTGCCAAAGTAAAGAAACGAAAAAAAACCAAAACGCACCAGATAGGAGTAGGGCCGGCTGAAGCCACATGGAGGTATAGTTGCCTGCACCCAACATGGCGTATATGGCTAATAATAATGACCCGAATGATAAGGTTCGGTAGCTATCCCCGATTGCACCAAGCATCACGAAAGCAAATGTAGACAAAACAAGCCCTAATGCAAAGAGTGCCGGGTAGGGATAAAGCAAGTGAACAGAGAAAGCCGCGATAGCAAAGCAAACTAAAGCAAGAGAATAAGACTTTATCCTCCCACAAAAGGTATCATCCTCGATGGCAAGCGCAGCAGCAATGACTCCTAATATTAGTGGTGTGTCATAGTGTTCGACTTGCAGATATTGAGTAATGAGTACCAGGCTAACGAGTGTGACGAATACCAATACGCTGTAGTTAATGGTTTTGTTGGCCCAGTGACTTCTAAATTGTTTGATCGAATACAATGCTTATTACTCAAAGGTTACACACCCAACTCACGTGCTAAAGTGGCTCGGGCATAAGTGATGGGAATTCTGTCCTGTAAGATGGCGTTGATTTTACGCTTTTATTTATTTCAAAAACAATAATAAAAATTGAACGGTAGATCTTACCTGACTTGTGCACTTTGTTGATTCTCGCATCTTTAGGTTGTTTGGGTATATCATAGAGTTAGGTCAACAGCCGAAAGGTCGATAAGTTATGGAAGTATGTGCAAGAAAATCAGCACGGTTTCTTGTTCAAAATGAGTTTCATCATGTGAGATTAGAAGAAAACTCGCTAATTCTCACGTCAAACTTCTCCGATGAAACCATCCCGTTCAATATGTGGAATGGGAAAGTAATGGTAAAGAAAGGGATCATTTGGTCTGAATTACAAATCTTTTCTCATATTGAAGAAAACGTACAATCAGTTTGGGTAGTGAGAGGCTTAGATAAAAACGATTGTCGTGACTTTGCAGTTCAAGCTGTCGAGAGTTATCAAAACTGGCACAACCATCAGGTCGAGCAATTGAACGTTTTCTTGCCTAAGTGGGAAGCAGAACTCGATAGACTGATTCGCTTACCCTCGTTTCTCAATCATGCCAAAATGTCAGCTTGGGTCGAGCAAATCCAACAAGATGTTGAAAGCATGGGCTTTACATTGGTCGATGCTAAGCAACGAATGCCAGAACGTATTGGTGCAATACTCCCGTGGGTAAATGAGACGAGCGCTTACCTTCAGCAACGTAACCAAGGTTGGATAGAAGAGGAAAGGAAAAATTGGGAGGTATTGTTTTCTCAATTAGAATCCTCCGTGTTAAATATCTCACAACAACAAGCCGTTTTACTCAATGATGATAACAATTTGATTCTTGCAGGTGCAGGCTCTGGTAAAACCAGTGTCCTAAGTGCAAGAGTTGCTTATTTGCTTCAAAGTCATCTAGCAAAATCAGAGGACGTTTTGGTCGTTGCATACGGTCGTGATGCAGCCCATGAGATGCGAGAGAGGCTAGACGTAAAAGTGGGAATAGGCGCAGAAGGCGTTAAGGTCAGCACCTTTCATAAATTAGGCTTATCGATTCTTAACGAAGTGGCAGGGGTACAGGCCGAGATCTCACCATTGGCAACAGACGACAAGCTAAGGCAGGCATGGTGCATCGATTGGCTTAAAAAACACTGGATGACGCCCACCAATTTTAAACGCTGGCAAAAGCATCTCGCAAAGTGGCCCATTGCTTATATAGCCGGAGATGAAGAACTAGGTAGTCATGTTGAAAATGAAAAGCTGATTGCGTGGTTGGATACCCAATTAAATCAGCTTGCAGCGGTTGCCAGCACTAAGAAGAAGCTTCAAGAACAGATCGTTTCGCATCCTGACTATACGCGATTGAACAGTGAGCTATCGTTAGTGTGGCCATGTTATCAGTCGTGGAAACAAATGCTTAAAGAAAGTGGTCATATTGATTTCAATATGATGATTACACAAGCAACAGAATGGGTCAGAAAGAAAAAATTCAAAGCGTCTTGGAAGTACATCATGATTGATGAATATCAGGATATTTCTCCTCAGCGACTAGACCTAATTGAGGCGTTGTGCAAACAGAGTGAGGAATGTTCGTTGTTCGCCGTGGGAGACGATTGGCAGTCTATTTATCAGTTTGCAGGAGCAAATATTGAATTGACCACGGAATTTGCAAATCGATTCCCTCACTCTACGATACACTCCCTAGATACGACTTACCGATTTAACAATAAAATCGGTGAAGTGGCGAATCGATTTATTCAGATGAATCCGCAACAAATCCGCAAAACGTTGGAAAGCCATAAACAGCAAAAGCAAAAGTCTGTTTACTTGGCCCCTTCAGCAAATGTAGAGAAGATTTTGGATCAACTCGATCGACAAGCAAAGCAGCGTAAGAAGGTTCTGCTGCTTGGGAGAAACCACTACCACAAACCGGAATTGCTGAAAGATTGGCAAAAGCAATTTTTGAACCTCGAACTTTTGTTTATGACTTGCCACGCAAGTAAGGGACAAGAAGCAGATTTTGCTATAATCCTGTCCGTCGACGAGGGACAATTTCCTGCAAAAGTGAAAGCACTTCATTTAGATGGTGCGCTGTCACAATCTGGGGAAAGCTTTGCTTATGCTGAAGAGCGACGTTTGTTCTATGTTGCTTTGACTCGGGCAAAAGAAAAAGTATGGGTCACTTATTCAGGTGGTGGCTCCAGTTTTGTTAAAGAAATACTAGATGATGGATATCCCATCGTTAAGCAGAAATAACTTTGTTTCAATAGCCTGCCTAGCAGTGGCAGGCTATTGATGTGTAGGACTGGCGGTTGGCTAGGTTCTTGCGTTTAGGTATGCATCGTAGTCAGGAATTTCAATATCGACCTCCTGATCTAGTAGCGTAGATTCTATCAGGAAGTTGGCGCTTGCACGGTTTGTTGCAACTGGGATGTTCCAGACACTGGCAATACGCAGCAGAGCTTTTACATCAGGGTCGTGGGGGACGGCGTTTAGTGGGTCCCAGAAAAAAATTAAGATATCTATTTTCCCTTCAGAAATTAACGCGCCAAGTTGTTGGTCTCCTCCCATAGGGCCACTGATTAAACTAGTAATTTCTAGACCTGTTTCATCAGATAAGAGGTGGCCGGTTGTTCCTGTAGCGTACAATGTGTGACATTGTAACTTATTCTTGTGCTCGATAACCCAGCGTAGCAAATCGGGTTTGCAGTTATCGTGGGCCACTAGCGCGATTTGTTTACTCACGGATAGTTTACGAGTTGTTTGTTGCATCAAAGCCTCTTACTTAAATATTTAGGTCTATAAAACGCACCCTATAGTGTGTGAATTGATAATACTAGTAAACCCTGAAAAGTAAAAAAACACACGGTCAGCATTTTATCTAACAGCGCGGTTCTAGTACCAGTAACTCGAACGATACTTTGCAAGGTATTAAATGAAACAAAGAATAAAATGCCGATGAAGGTAAGTAGCGCTGGCATCGCATTGATTTCCAGCCAATATTCCCCAGAAGACCAAAGCAAGAATATGGAAACGATAAAATAAATCGCAGTGATGAATTTATAGCTTGCTAACTTAGGCAATAGCAGTAAGTAAATGATTACGCCGACACTAGCGATGAGAATAGACAACCAAAGAGTAGGTGGATTGTGTAACATCATTAATGTTGCAAAGTAAAATGCAAGGTGGGCTAATAAAGATGTTGAATAGGTGAAAAAATACCTATCGTTAAAGTGATTAAAGCTGACGTCTGCCAGTACTGCCAACAAAATCCCAATAGACAACAATGCGGTGAAATGCGGGTGGTTGGGCTCAGTTACAAAAACGTAGGTAAAGATGACTATCGTTGGTAAATATCTACTGGTTAAGAACAACCATTTAGGCAAACTGTTTCCATAGACAAGGTGAATGCAGAATAGTGCCATAAAGACTAACCACATAACATATTCCTAGGCTCTCCATTATCGTTACACGGTAACTAACTCCACGTTGGACATACTGATATCCTACTGTTAAATCGAGCTTTTACCTGTGTGGTACATGTTTTGATGAAAAAATAGCAGCGCTGCTATTTGGATTGTACCCTGAAGAGATGCCTTTACGACATAAACCTTTAGTTGGATATTCAATAATGATTATGCGATCGCATGTTCAAGAATTTTGCGACTTTCCACCAAGGTAATGGCCTGGTTTTCACCTAGTGCTATCATTTGGTGCTCTTCAAGTTGTTCGACAACCTGATCGATAGCTTTAGGCTTATCTGAACCATAATTGGTTAGCTGTGTCTCCACATTTAAGGAATGGTATAACGCTTCGATGGCATCAATAGTACGCTCTGCGAGATCGTCACCACCTTCGAGACTAAAGACGTTTTTGCCTAACTGCTCAAGCTTAGCGCGTTTTTGTTCAATTTGATTTCTTAGTAAAGATGGCTGAATAATGGCCAGAGATCTTGCGTGATCTACGCCATAAAGTGCAGTCAGCTCGTGGCCAATCATGTGCGTTGCCCAATCTTGTTGAACTCCTGAGCCAATCAAGCCGTTTAGCGCTTGGTTTGCTGTCCACATTAGGTTTGCACGCCATTGATCATCATCACGATCTGCGTAGTTTTCTGCGAGAGCTTTTAAACTTTTTAACAAGGCTTCCGCGTATCCGTCTTGTACAGCTGCACCCGCTGGGTTTGTAATGTACTGCTCACATACGTGGACCCATGCATCAACAATACCATTGATAAGCTGTCTCTCTGGCAAGGTTTTCATTGTATCGGGGTCCAATACTGCAAATTCAGGTTGAACGTAAGGAGACATAAACGCGAGCTTAGATTGAGTTTCTGCTTTAGTGATTACTGCGCCTTTATTTGACTCAGATCCGGTTGCTGGCAAAGTGAGTATTGCACCAATTGGTAGCGCAGCTGATGGTGTATATTCACCTGTGAGTATGTCCCAACCGTCGCCGTCATAGAGGCTACCAGCAGCAACGTATTTAGATCCGTCAATGACAGAGCCTCCACCTACAGCCAGTATGAAATCGAGTTGTTTTTCTTTAGCTAGGTTGATGGCCTTGTCCAATGTTTCTTTGGTTGGGTTTGGTTCGACGCCCGCGAACTCAAACCATACATGGTTAGAAAGTGCGGCAACAACTTGGTCGTAGACGCCGTTTTTCTTAATCGATCCGCCACCATATAAAAACAGTACCTTCTTATCTTGGGGAATGGCGTCGGCGATTTTAGAGATTTGGCCTTGGCCAAAGTGGATGTTAGTAGGGTTTGAATATGAGAATTGCATCGTATTACCTTCCAATTTGTTGTTTTGATATGTGGACAACAGTCTGTAACATGCATATTAGTCTTAGCACTAAGATTAAAAAAGGCGAATTAGTCCATTTCTCTTGCCTATTTCTACAAAGTTAATCGGTTGATGGATAAATGATGCAATAGGTTAGTCGAAAAAGACGATTTATTAAAAGGGCTAAAAGAGTAATGAAAGATTTAGGGCGATATCACGAAATGTAGGCAAATTCACCGGTGTTAGTTGCTGAGTCCCTGTGACTGCTTATCGCTTCGAGCTTGATGATAAATAACACACTTTGTAGAATGGGCCGATACTCCATACTTGTAATGTAACTAAGAGGCGTCCGTATCATATGTCTAATTTGAGTGAGTTGATGCAACAATATGTTGATAAACATGACTTACATACTTTGGAAGGCGTGACTGAAACAGCGGTTCCCCAGATCAGCTTTTATCGCAGTAGCACTGGTAATGATCGCCAGCCTTTTACCTATCAGTCTGGGATTCTAATACTTGGGCAGGGTAAGAAAGACATCCATATCGGTGACAGTTGCGTTTCGTATGGACCTAATGATTACTTGGTTGTCGGAATGCCGTTGCCGCTAGAATGCGAAGCGTTTGCCGAAGTGAATCAGCCGCTAATGGGGTTGTCAATAAACATTGAACAAGCCACTTTACATCGTATTGTTCAGACTTTGAGTGATACTGGGTATGTCCCCAATACTCAATCGTCAATTGATGCGCTTTGTTTGGACTCGGTCCCTATGGACTGCAGCATGCTGGATACTTGTATCCGGCTTATGCAATCTCTGTGCGACGAGACCGAATCGAAAGTGCTTAGTCCACTCATTTATGAAGAGCTGGTCTATCGTGTGTTGACTAGCCAAAAGGGTCATGTTCTGTTCGATTTGGCAAAAATTGAAGGCCAATATGCGCGTATTGCCAGAGCACTTAACAAGGTCCATAGCAGTTATCAAGAAGTGCTTACAGTCCAAGATCTCGCCAGTGAAGCTAATATGAGTGTCTCCGCGTTCCATCAAGCGTTTCGTGCCGTTACATTAGAGTCTCCTTTACAATACATTAAGAAAGTAAGGCTCAATAAGGCGAAAGAGCTCATTCATTTGGAAGGGAAAAGAGTTGGAGACGCTGCTCGTTTGGTCGGCTATAACAGTTCGTCTCAGTTTAGCCGCGAATACAAACGTCATTTTGAACAAACACCTGCGTCAGCGAGATGAGTAAGGGAGCGATGCTCCCTTACTTAATTTACTCGAATTGATATCCTTCCGGTACGACAACAATCCCTTTTGGTGAAATGTGAAACTGTTTTGCATCTTCAACAGGATTAAAGCCAATCTGCGTATTGGGAGGGATAGAAACATGTTTATCAACAATGCAGTTGTACAATTGGCAGCCTTCACCCACGTCAACATCATCAAACAAAATACTATTGGCAACGGTGGATCTATCATGGATTCTAACGTTTGGCGATATGACAGAGCTTTGCACGGATCCGCCTGAATTTACCACGCCATTGGCCACGATTGAATTAATGAAAATACCTTCATTTCCCGTTGGTGAAGAGACGGTTCTCGCGGGAGGATATTGAGCTTCATACGTTCGAATTGGCCAATTAGGCTGATACAAGTTCATTGGTGATATTGGCTCTAATAAGTCCATATTCGCTTCATAGTAGGAGTCAATCGTTCCCACATCTCGCCAGTATTTATCTTTCGCGACTCGTCCTTTACTGCTGCCGAATTTATAAGCGTAAACACCTCGCTTATCAATGAGTTTGGGAATAATATCTTTGCCGAAATCGTGATCAGATGCTGCGCAATTTGCATCTTCTGCGAGCGCTTGTTTTAAGGTCTCGGTGCTAAAGATATAAATGCCCATTGAAACTAAACAGTGTGACGATGAATTCGGTAGAGTAGGAGGCTCAATAGGCTTTTCGACAAACGAACTTACTAAGCCAGTGTCGTCGACGCCCATCACACCAAACTGGCACGCTTCTTCTTTCGGTACGTCCATGCATGCAACGGTTAGATCTGCGTTGGTCTGCTTGTGTTGCTCAAGCATAGCGTCATAATCCATCCTATAAATATGATCACCAGACAAGACGATGACATGCTTTGCATCACTTCTCGATAGTAGCCAAAGGTTTTGATAAATCGCATCGGCAGTACCTTGATACCAGTTTCCCCCCTTTCTCATTTGTGGAGGAACAACAGTAATATATTCGCCTAATTCAGGGTTTAAAACGGACCAACCATCTCTAATATGTTTGTGTAAGGAATGGGATTTATATTGGGTGAGCACCAATATACGGCGTAAACCAGAGTGAAGGCAGTTCGTGAGTGTGAAGTCGATAATACGATACTTTCCGCCGAATGGAACCGCGGGCTTTGCTCTATCGTCAGTTAGTGGGCTAAGCCGAGAGCCAGCGCCGCCCGCTAACACGATAGTCAGTGTGTCAAGCATTCTAATACTCCCTGAAACAGTGCAATTAATGGATCATTAGATCAATGTTCATCAAGAATTGAGCCACAAATTTAGACAAGTGGAACCACTATAAATCAGTAACATAGCGATCATGCTATGCACACCTTGGTGCATAAGCAATAACAAGTGCACTAAAATGAGGCGTTCGCCTGTATAAGGTACAACTCCAATAGATTGAAATTAGGCTTCTTTATTGTCGATATTCGTTTTAAAAAGGCCGACGGTCGCGATAAGTGCTATCGAGCTTAAAATAAATACTGTCGTGCCTAGCGTCTCTAAGCGTGTTCCAAATAAGTGACTGACTTGTGAGGTGATCACCCCGGCACTAGTGATTTGCAAACAACCTATTAAACCTGACGCAGTGGCTGGCTGTTTATGGCAACTTCCAATTGCCCCAGAAATGGAAAGGGATAAAGATGAACCATTAGCAAGACTGACTAATACCATAGGAATCAACACGACAAGAAGCGATTGATAATGTAAACCTATAGCCAGTAGATAACTGACTCCGCCTAGAAGAAAGCAAGCTACCCCAATAACGATGATTCTATCGTAGTGCCAACAGTTAAGAAGCTTTTTCGTTACTAGGTTCGTAGCGATGATGCTCAAACTGAGTGGAAAATACAAACAGCCGATGGTGTCTTGTGAAAGACCAAGTTGCAAGAACAGATATGGAGATTGGCTGAGATAGACGAACCAAGCGCTGTATATCATGCATACGATGACCGTATATCTGAGAAACTTTGTATCCGTCACAACACATTTGAATCCAGAAAACATGGTGTGGTTGTGCTTTTTTGGTTGTGGTAACGTTTCTTTGAGCTTTGTGGCAACCATCAAGAATGTAATTGCGCCAAATAAGGCAACAAATACAAAATCAGCTTGCCAGAAAAAGTGCACAGATAGATAACCTCCTATCGCAGGAGCAAGAGCTGGAGAAAGTGAAACAACGGGATAAATGATGGCATAGACTTTGGCGGACTTAGTTGACCCACACGTATCAGCAATGAGTGTACGGCCAATGGATAAACCAGCAGCGGCGCCTATGGCCTCAACAATTCGCCAAATTAGAAAGTTATCAAACCCTTTTGATAAAGCACAACCAATCGCCCCTAAGATGTATATACCAATTCCAACCAGTAATGTTGGCTTTCGACCATATGAGTCAGCGATTGGCGCGTAGGCGAGTTGAGCAATACCTAATGCAAACAGATATATTGAGATCGTCAAGGTCATTTGTGAGCTGGGTACATTAAGACTGGTTCCCATTGTCGGCAGGGCAGGAATATAAATGTCCGATGCTAGTAATCCGAAAGTACTAAGCATGGTGACGGTTAAGATAAAAGATAGTTTAGGCATAGATGTCCTCTAATTAACGAAGGTTTTCGGTTGGGCTGGAATACTACGAGAAACGAGTTGCTGCTAAAATGCAGATGAACACTTGCCACCTATGCACTTATGCAGGATGAATGACTATGAATTGGGATGATGTACGACTTTTTCTTATCGTTAGCCAATCAGGCACATTAAGTGGTGCGGCTAAGCGCCTTCACGTTGATCAAACTACGGTTGGTCGTAGACTCACTAGCTTAGAAACAAAACTTGGTAGCACACTTTTTCTACGTACAAACGCAGGGTTAGTACTGACTGCAACCGGACAAAAGGTGATTGATATTGCAAAAGAAATGGAGCAATTGGCTTTGTCTTTTGAAAAACAAGTATCTGGAGAAGATGACTGCTTAGAGGGAGAGGTGAGGTTAACCACAACAGATACCTTAACAGAAGATTTTGTCCTTCCGGCTCTGCAGACGCTTTCAAACCGATATCCAGATATTAAGGTGATACTAAGCACCACGACTCAACAGCTGGACATAGTGCGTAGAGAAGCGGATATTGCTATTCGCACATTGAGGCCGACGCAACAAGACTTGATTGTACGCCAATTGGGTTGTTGGGAAGTAGGGTTATATGCAACGAAAGCTTACCTTGAAAAATATGGTGAACCTAGTCAAGGTGACGGATTCAAAGGGCATAATATTGCACTATATCAAAAAGGAGTGACGCAACGACAAGATGGTTATTTGGTCGGAGAGTCGAGGGAAAATGGTCGCGTCGTTGCCGAATTTAATTCGAGTGCAATGTTAACTCGTTATGTGCGCTCTGGACTTGCTATTGCAGAGTTGCCAAGTTATCACACCATTTCATGTCCCGAGTTAGTGAGAGTATGGCCAAATAAAAAACGGGCCTATCCATTTGAGGCTTGGTTAGTGCTTCATCAGGACCTCTCGCATACCGCGAGGGTGAAAGTAGTGGTCAATGAAATAGTTAAATCGTTTCAATCGATAGAGCACAAAAAAGCACCAGTTGACGGCTGGTGCTTTTAAGAAGGTTGTTGTGCCTAGCTAGCGATAGCTTTAGAGGTATCTAGTGTTTGTTCTGGCTTTCTTTTCAAGAACGCATAGCTCACACCAGTGACTACGGTGCCCACGACTATCGCGACGAGGTATAAGAAGACAGGCGTCACTGCATTTGGAATGAGTAACACAAACAGCCCACCATGTGGTGCCATTAACTTGGCACCGAACAGCATAGATAGTGCACCAGTTACTGCACCACCAATCATGTTACATGGGATAACACGGGCTGGATCTTTCGCAGCAAAAGGGATAGAGCCTTCAGTGATAAAGCACAAGCCAAGCACAAATGCTGCTTTACCTGCTTCACGCTCACTTGGGTCAAATTTATGTCTAGCAATAAAGGTTGCTAACCACATGGCGAGTGGTGGCACCATACCTGCGGCCATAATCGCGGCCATAGGCTCGTAAGTGTGTGATGCAAGCAGTCCGACACCGAATGTATAGGCGGCTTTATTAATTGGGCCACCCAAGTCAAAGCACATCATAGCGCCCAAGATGATACCTAGCAGAACAGCGTTGGCTGACCCCATGGTGTTTAGGAACGAAGTCATAGACTCCATAATGTGAGCGACAGGGCCGCCGACCACATAGATCATGAGTAACCCAGTAAATAGGGTTGCGACAAATGGAATAATCAAAATCGGCTTTAAGGCTTCCATCGATTGTGGGAGCTTCACTTTTTCAGCGATATATTTGGCCGCATAACCTGCAATGAAACCAGCAACGATACCGCCCAAGAACCCAGCGCCGATATCACTAGCAATCAAACCGCCGATTAAACCAGGAGCTAAGCCTGGGCGGTCGGCAATAGAGTAGGCAATATAACCAGCAAGCACTGGGATCATCAGTTTAAAGGCAGAGCCGCCTCCGATAGTCATCAGTGCAGCTGCGAGCGTACCTTTTTGTTCAAATGCTTTTATTCCGAACACAAAAGAAAGGGCGATAAGCAAACCACCAGCAACGACAACAGGCAGCATGTGAGATACACCTGTCATTAAGTGGGAATAAACACCTTTTTTCTCTTCTGAAACCGTGGCAGATGTGGAGCCAGAGTGGTGGTATTCTGTGGCTTGTTCAAACGCGCGATCAATTTCTTGCTTCGTTTGTTTTAACGCTGGACTCGTTTTTGTGCGGTACACGAGTTTGCCATCGAAACGGTCTAATGGGACTTCGATATCAGCGGCTATGATCACTAGATCCGCTTGCTCAATTTCTTCGGCGGTCAGTTGATTTTTCGCACCTACAGAGCCACGAGTTTCAATTTTGATTTGGTAGCCTTGGCGAGTCGCTTCTTCTTCTAGTGCTTCAGCAGCCATAAAAGTATGGGCGACACCTGTTGGGCAAGCCGTAATACCGACGATGCGTTTTTTACCAGCCGCATTGCCGTTGGAGTCACTAATGGATATCGGTTGAGTTAAAGTTTGAGCTTGTTCGGAAGCGGTTTGCAGAAACTGCTCGGGGTTGGACAAACACTCAGAAATTGACGCTTTATACACTTTTTTGCCAACAAAACGTGATTCATCAACAAGTTTGTTGGAAGCGATAACTACCAGATCAGCATTTTCTATTTGAGTGGGCGTCAGTGTTTGTATATCGGTAACTGTAGATTGGCATTCTATTGATGCATTCCACCCCAGTTTTTCGGCTGCCTTGCCTAGAACGCCAGCGGCCAATATGCTGGTAGCGGTTCCACTAGGGCAGGCGGTAATGATTGTGATGTTCATGATATCAACCTTTGTCCTTCTAACTCGATTCAACGGAAAGAGACGTTACTTGGATTTGTTTTTGTAATTGTTTGACGTTATTAATGCTTTTCACACCTACGCCAATTTGTTCAACTGCAAGCGCAGACAACGCGGTCGCAAAAGATAGAATTTGATGTTTATCTTGGTTATTCATATGGCCCCAGCAAAGTCCAGCAACGAGCGTGTCTCCCGCACCGACAGTACTGACGACCTGCATGCTAGGAGGTGTTGCTTTGAGCCAACCGCTTTCGTCATGCCATAAAACACCGTCTGCGCCTAATGAAACCACAGTATTTGGAATGTCTTTTGCTATTTCTTCGGCTGCGTGCTGTGTTAACTTTAATGAGGTAATCGGTTTCTCAACGAGATAGGAAAGCTCTTCATCATTTGGTTTAATTAGCCACGGCTTCGCCTTAAGTCCTTCTTTAAGTGCTTCTCGGCTACTGTCAAAGAAGACCTTTTTTCCCAGAGCGTTGAGCTTGTCTATCCATGTGGCGCATAATTCTGGAGAAATGCCCTGAGGTAGACTGCCTGCTAGCACAAAGTATTCGTGGCTTTGCGCTAATTCAAACAAGACAGATTCAAACTGAGAGATGTCTTCAGCGCTAACCGCTACACCGGGAAAATTAATGTCACTGACTGTGTCGGATTGTTCGACCAGCTTAACGTTGATGCGTGTTGCACCATTGACTCGAATAAACTGGTCATTGATGTTCAGAGAGTCAAACAATTGGCAAAACATTTCTTGATTGTCTCGCCCCAAAAAACCAGTAACCGTCACTTCAGCGCCAAGGTCATTCAATACTTGAGCAACATTAACACCTTTGCCTGCCGCATGGAGATTGGATTTATTCACTAAACTTACGCTACCCACGTTTAAGCTATCTAAGCTGCCTGTGAGATCGAGCGCTGGGTTTAGTGTAATAGTGACAACTTTGTTGCATTCTGCCATGGATTATTGTTCTCCTAGTCCTGAATCAATGGCAGCACCAATAGATTCGAGAGCTTGGCTCGCATCTTCACCTTGGGCGGTGAACTTGAGGCGATGCCCTCGTTTCACCCCTAGCGCTATCACCTTCATCAAACTTTTCGCGTTGACTGCGGCACTTTGAAGATCCAAATTTTCTACTTTAATATTCGATGTAAACTTCTTAGCTTCAGCGACCAGCATTGCTCCTGGCCTTGCGTGTAACCCATGTGCGTTTTTGATGGTGTAGGTTGCAACGCATTCATCTTCATTTTCGTTACTGATGTTGTCACTGCTTGAGCCATCTTCGTCTTTAGCGAACAAGGCCAAAACCCCACTTTGCGATGAGGCTAATACCTTTTGCTGTTGCTGATTCACAATGATTTGCTGAATGGTATCGAGCTGTGATTTATGAGAAAAACTGTTTACAGCAAAAGTAATGAGCCCAGCAACGGGTTGGTCTTTATAGGAAAATGCGTGTGACGTTGTCACTATGGACATGGCGGTTTTCGTCACTCCGACATCTGATGTAATCATCCATAGGCCTTTTCCGAGGTGGGTGGGCGTTTTGGACACAATATCGGCAACAAACTGATTGCCTGCAAATGTGGCATTTTTTATAAGTGCTGAACCTACAGCAGATAACTGGAGCAAGTCTTTTGCTGGGAAATCCGTTTGTATTAATGAGGCGTCAAACTCACAAGCAAGTTGTGTATTTCCATTTATGATGTCGATAATCTGCTCTGCGGTATTTGCAGACTTTAAGGCCGATTCGACACCATCTTGGGATAATACTTTAGTAAGTTGTCGTAAAATATCGAGATGCTCATCTGATTTCGCAGCAATACCAATAGCTAGATAGGTAACATTACCATTTCCCCAATTTACACCTTTCGGGTAGTGGTGGACCACGAGCCCAGTTTGCTTCACAAGCGAACGTGTATCGGTAGTACCGTGTGGAATTGCAATTCCGTTACCTAAAAATGTGGTATTTTGGCTTTCGCGGGCAAGCATGCCTTCGACGTACTTCTCATCGACATAGCCTTTCTTTGATAGATCAGCGGCAAGCGACTGAATGGCAGAACTGGCGTCATTGTGTACGTTATTTAAAGAGATAACGTTCTTAGATAATTGGAGCATAACGAGCCTCATTAATGCTAATGTTCTTTTTAACCGCGCCGGAAGAAAAGTCATGGAACTATTCAACGCTGAAACGGTTCAGCACAAATATAAAAAAATTCAGCAAAACCCATTTCCGTATGTCAGAGTATAGAAAATCTATAACCAAGTTAACATTTATATGTTTTGCTGAATCCTTTCAGCTTTGATGCTGAATCGTTTCAGTATACTATGCAATAGATCGTTGAATTAATCTTATCTTTTTTTGATCTGAGCCACAATTTGAGAGATAGCATATGACACTTGATGAAATTGCAAAGTTGGCTGGCGTATCAAAAACAACGGCAAGTTATGTCATTAATGGTAAAGCCAAGCAGTATAGAATTAGCGAAAAAACGCAACAGAACGTGATGGCTGTTGTGCATTCGAATAACTATCGCCCAAACTATGTAGCGACGTCTTTAAGAGGTGGTGCAAGCCACTCTTTTGGCTTGATCGTGCCTGATTTAGAAAACATGAGTTATGCTCGTTTATCAAAGCACCTTGAGCAAAAATCACGTGCGAAAGGATACCAAATTCTAATTGGTTGCACGGATGATGATGCTGAAATAGAAAAAAAATTAGTAGATACACTATTGAGTCGCAGCATTGACGTGTTATTTGTCGCTAGTTCTATCGAGGATGCGACCGATTTCTATAGAAGGATCCAAGACGATGGTACGCCAGTCATTGCAATTGACCGACCATTAGATGATGAGCACTTTTCGTGTGTGATAAGTGAAGATTTTGGGGGAGCCTATGAACTTACAACCTCGCTATGTGGTGACGCTGTCACTAGTATTGGACTCATCGGAGCATTACCAAAATTAAATATATCACGTGAGCGAGAAAATGGCTTTAAAGCTGCAGCCAACGATGTCGGGGTGAAACCTGTACTTGGATACGGTCAAAACTTTTATAGTGAAGACGGCAAAAAGGTTTTACAAGGTTGGATAGACTCCGGTGCGCTTCCTGATGCCATCATGACCACTTCCTATACCTTATTGGAAGGTGTACTTGATGTCCTGGTCGATAGGCCGGAACTTACCGAAAAGTTAAAATTAGCGACATTTGGCGATAACCGATTGCTTGATTTCCTTCCTTTTAAGGTTAACTCACTACCTCAGCAGTTCGATGTTATTTCAACTAAGGCACTGGAGCTGGCAATTGCAGCGACAAACAAAGCGAAAAATTTGACGCCACAAGTGGAGTTAGTCACTCGGAAATTAAAACTTAGACAGGTTTCTAAGCGATAATTAATTGTGGCGGCGTTGGTTCGGTCAAATTAGAGCATATCTTAGAATTGAAAGCGGACCGTCATTGTTAGTTGCGGTCCGTAAATACCATTGTTACGGTTTTCAGCAGAAATGGATAATTGATCAGTGGAGTGAAAGCGCACGCCTCCGTAGAACACGGATCTATCATCCAAGCGGCCAATGCGGCCAGTTGCCTCAAACTGGTCGCTGATCCAAACCCTGAGGCCGACATTCATTTCACCCTCGACTTCGCTCTCTCCTCCAGCTTCTTGAGTATATTTAATTTGGTGAATCAGAAGTTGTCCGTAGATATCAGCAAATTGGTTGAGAGGGCCATTAAAGCCAATACCACCTGCTAAATCATGATCTTTGTCAAACTGTGTTGATGCTCTTGCAATGAAGTGGGCATTGTCTGTAATTTGATTGCTGAACTCAATGCCTGAAGAATCTGGGCTGACTGCGGTTGAGAGTTCAAAGAAGTTATAGCTGAAGTTATTTGCATTGGCTGCAAGAGGAATAAAGCAGGCGGAGCTAACTACAACCCTAGCTATGACTTTCGCTTTATTAAACATCGTGACTCCGTGTCATATGAGACAAAATATTGACTTAAAAACAGAAACCTGCAAAAAATAGGCCGAGTAAAATAGATGACTTCACATAAAGTGAACTTCGTAAACCTGAATGGCTCGGTAATCGCATTGAAAAACACAATAGACGCACTTATGGTGCAAGGGACAACCTCGGATGCAGGGAAAAGCGTCGTTGTAGCAGGACTATGCCGTGTTCTGGCACGTAGAAGTGTCAAGGTCTGTCCTTTTAAACCACAAAATATGGCATTGAATAGCGCTGTGACTGCAGACGGTGGTGAAATTGGCAGGGCCCAAGCTGTTCAAGCAAAGGCATGTCGAATTGAACCAAAAGTAGACATGAATCCTGTTCTGCTTAAACCTTCAACCGACACCAGTGCGCAAGTTATTTTTCAAGGAAAGGTATACGGAAACATCGATGCCATTGGCTATCAAAGTTATAAATCTCTGGCGTTGCCCGTGGTACTAGATTCATTTCAAAAGCTTATCGCTCAATACGATACGGTTCTGATTGAAGGCGCTGGGAGCCCAGCGGAAATCAATCTGCGTGAGAATGATATTGCAAATATGGGGTTTGCCGAAGAAGCAGACGTACCCGTTGTGATAGTGGCGGATATTGACAAAGGGGGCGTGTTTGCTCATTTGTATGGCACACTTGCTTTACTTAGCGAGTCTGAGCAAGCCAGAGTTGTTGGGTTTATTATCAACAAATTTCGTGGTGACGTTGGGTTATTAAAGCCCGGACTTGAATGGTTAGAGAATAAAACGGGTAAACCGGTGCTTGGCGTTTTGCCTTATCTAGCGAACTTCTACCTTGAAGCTGAAGACGCCATAGACGCTGAGCAGCTTGCGTCGTCAGAGGTAAAGCTAAAAGTTATTGTTCCCGTATTGCCTAGAATAAGCAATCACACTGATTTTGATGTACTTCGGACAAACCCCGACATAGAACTGCGCTTTATTGGTGAGGGCGAGCGACTGTCCAATGCTGATTTGATTATTCTTCCGGGAAGTAAATCCGTACTGGATGATTTGCGTTACTTACGGCAGCAAAGCTGGGATACAGATATTTATCGTCATCTTAGGTTTGGAGGGAAAGTTATTGGTATCTGCGGCGGGTTTCAAATGCTCGGTAATACTTTATTCGATGAGTTAGGAGTCGAAGGCGAACCCGGACAATGTAAAGGTTTAGGGCTGTTGGATATCGAAACTGAGTTTACCGCAGATAAAAAACTCACCAACCAGAAGGGCACACTCAATCTTAATGGTCAAAAAGTGGATGTGTCTGGTTACGAGATTCATCTGGGTGTCAGTAATGTAAATCAACGCCAACCGATAAGATTTTGCGATGGCACTCTAGATGGGGCACTAAGTGAGTGCAATCAGGTCCTCGGGACTTATTTACACGGTATTCTGGACTCGCCTGATGCTTTAAAGTTGATATGTGAATGGGCAGGTGCTAAAGACATCGAGGTATTCGATCATGAACAAACTCAACAACATAGTATCGACAGAATTGCTGATGCCATCGAGAAACACATTGATTTAAATAAAATTTGGCCGACGGTCTTTCCCACTAACTGAGTTAATTAGAGTTAACTATGAAAAAAGTCCTTGTTATCGTATTTTCACTTTTTATTCCGTTTCTCGCTCATGCTGCGCAAAAGATACATGTGTATGCTGCCGCGTCAATGACAGATGCGGTGAACTCGCTAATTACCGCCTATAACAATGAGCATAAAATTCAAATCGTCCCTGTGTATGCTGCGTCATCATCATTGGCACGGCAAATAGAAAATGGGGCACCCGCAGACATCTATATTTCAGCGGATAGAAAGTGGGTGAACTACTTGGTCAAAACCAAAATAGTCAAAAAGCAGAACGTGTCGCTATTTGCCGCCAATAGCTTGGTGCTGGTTGAACCTAAAGGGGCAAGTATACACTTTAATACCAGAGATAAATCCAGTTGGGCTAAAGAGCTAAGCGGTCAACGACTCGCGGTTGGTGAAACGAACTCGGTGCCTGCTGGGATCTATGCGAAACAAACTCTTGAGTCATTAGGGGTGTGGAGTATAGTGGAACCTAGATTAGCGCCATCCGCCAATGTGCGCGCGGCGCTGGCGTTAGTCGAGTTAGGTGAAGTGCCACTGGGGATTGTCTACAAGACAGACGCACTAGTGTCTAAAAAAGTGAAAATAGTCAAGGAGTTCCCCGCAAAATTGCATACTCCGATCTTGTATCCACTGGTACAAATGAATCAAGATAAAACAGTAACCGACTTTGTGCATTTCTTAAAAAGCAAAGAAGCCACTGCGATACTCAAACATTATGGATTTAGCAAGCCAGTATAAATATGTACCTAACTGAATACGAATACCAAGCTGTTGTTTTAAGTTTAAAAGTTGCAAGCTACGCTGTCATATGGTTAATTCCAATTGGCGTTGCACTCGGTTGGCTTTTGTCGCGTAAAAAGTTCATTGGCAAGGGTTTTCTAGATAGTGCTATACACCTTCCTTTGGTTCTTCCCCCCGTGGTGGTTGGCTACCTCTTACTGGTTGTCATGGGGCGGAAAGGCGTGATTGGCGAATGGCTTTTAACCCATTTTAATATCGTATTCAGTTTTAATTGGAAGGGGGCTGTGTTGGCCTCCGCTGTGGTTGCACTGCCTCTTATGGTGAGATCAATACGTTTGAGTATTGATAGTGTTGATAGAAGGTTAGAGCAGGCGGCAGCAACGTTAGGCGCTTCCTCTGTAAAGGTCTTTTTTACTATAACTTTACCCTTAATTGTGCCTGGCATTATTACTGGGACCATGTTGGCCTTTGCTCGCAGTCTTGGAGAATTTGGCGCAACAATGACGTTTGTTTCGAATATTCCTGGTGAAACACAAACCATTCCGTTAGCCATGTATTCCTTCATTCAGACTCCAGGCGATGAAGCGCAAGCCGCGAGGTTGTGCGTGATATCAATTGTGATAGCGCTGGTGTCTTTGATGTTGTCAGATTGGTTTGCAAAGCGGACGCAACGTAGACTTGGGGTGCGCTAATGACTTCACTGTATATCCAATATAAACAGACACTGGGAAACACGGACTTCGACATCAGTATAACGCTGCCTTCATCAGGAATAACGGCCATTTTTGGGCGATCTGGCGCGGGTAAGACGTCACTGATCAATGCGGTTGCAGGGCTAACTAAGCCGAAAAGTGGTCGTATCTCGATTGGAAGCCACCTTTTGTTTGATTCTTCCAACGGGTTTTATTTACCTACCCATCAACGAAATATTGGCTATGTGTTCCAAGATGCTCGCTTATTTCCTCACTATAAAGTAAAGGGCAATCTTTTATATGGCGTCCGAGATTTTAACCAAGACTACTTTGGCAAAATGGTGGATATGCTCTCGTTACAGCATTTGTTGACTCGATATCCTTCGGAGTTATCTGGTGGTGAAAAACAACGGGTAGCAATTGGTAGGGCGTTGCTATCTGAACCGGACTTGCTTTTAATGGATGAACCTTTGGCATCGTTAGACATACCAAGAAAAAGGGAAGTAATGCCATTTCTAGAAAGATTGGCAGCGCAGGTGGAAATACCTATCCTATATGTCTCGCATAGTGTGCAGGAGGTATTGAGACTAGCTCATTACCTGGTCATTATCGATCAAGGTCATGTTGCGACGTCTGGACCCATTCAAAAAGTTTGGGCATCAAAAGAGATGCGCCCTTGGCTAGAAGACCAAGAGCAAAGTTCGTTATTTGTTGGCCAACTTGTAGAGCAATGTGAAACCTATCAACTTAGTAAAGTCATGTTGACGGCAGAACAATATCTATGGGTACAAAAAATCGGAAGCGCGAACAACTCTTCAGTGCGTATACAAATTCGAGCAAATGATGTGTCCATCGTCTTATCCAAACCAAAGCAAACCTCTATTCGTAATATACTTCAAGCAAAAATTTGCTCTGTTGTTAGTGGTTCTGACCACTCAACCTATCGTTTTAACGTATTGGTGAAGCTGCAATTGGGGCAAGATTGCTTTTTATGGGCTGCGGTTACCCGCTGGGCATTTGATGAGTTAAAGTTGGAAGAGGGTCAGCAAGTATTTGCACAAATTAAGGGTGTAAGTGTGACACAAAACGATATTGCTCTGAACCACTAAGGCTTATTGAGTTGATTGAGGTGGCATGGCCACCCCAAAACTATATGCTACTGTTTAGCAAACGTTTCGCGAAAATCGCGTTTTAAAATGGCATCACGCCGTGCCTTTTTTAGCTGTTTTATCATATCTTTGATACAGCTTTTTAGTACTTTATCGAGTGTGTCGGCCTTATAGTTCTCGTATTCTTCTGCAGATAACTCACTTGGCGCATCCATCGACATCAACTCTTCCAATGTATTAATACTGGCGAATGCTTGGCTAATGGTGATCAGCGCATGGAATTGCTCGAAGTTGTCCAATATATTTTGAGCGCTCTTTGGTAACGCATCCCATTCTGCTCTAACGACTTCTTCTGAAGCACTATGAATAGAAACAACCATAAGATGCATTTGCTCTGGCACATCTTCAAACTCGATTAAGTAACGTAGCTCGGGAGAAACGCTTTCTAGATCAACCTCATGTTGTTCTTCTTTATTTGAATCAGTCATTATCATGTTCCGTACACAAAAGTGTTATGCTAGGAACTTACAGTAGAATGTCAATACGATAAAACAAATAACCATGTACCGTTCTCTTCGATAGGAGAGCGTTTGGGTGAATATTATTCAATGCGTACTGCTTTTCTATATGCTATATGTTTAATAGAGTCGTTGCTAGGTAAAAAATATGAATAACACAGGTTCGTCAATGCGAATACTGTTGGTTGATGATGTTCAGCTTGACAGAATGCAACTTGCCATTCGTTTAAAACAATTGGGGCATAGTGTTGAAACCGCAGCAAGTGGGGTGGAAGCATTAGCTATTTATCCAAAATTTGAGCCAGAGTTAGTGCTGCTTGATGTTTCTATGCCAGAAATGGATGGTTTCGAAGTGTCCCAGGAAATTCGTAATCAATTTCCCGAGTGGATACCTATTATTTTCCTTAGTGGGCATGAAGAACCCGCAATGATAGCCAAAGCGATCGAGGCGGGTGGGGATGATTATCTGATCAAACCGGTAGATAAGTTGGTCCTGAACTCCAAGCTTATCGCAATGCAACGAATCGCTTTTATGCGCCGAGAGCTGAAGCGTACGTCAGCCAAGCTGTCCGAGCTCAACATTGCCCTTCAACAACAAGTCAACGAAGATGGTTTAACTAAGGTGTTTAATCGCCGCTTTATCGACACAACACTTAGAGAGATGATTGCATGGCACTCAAGGCATCAAGCGCCATTAGCAGTGATTTTGCTGGATGTCGATAATTTCAAACCGTTCAATGATAATTATGGCCATATAGAAGGTGACAAATGCCTTATCGATCTTGCTAAGATGACAAAAGAGCTCTTCAACCGGAATGGCGACTACGTTGGTCGCTATGGCGGTGAAGAGTTTGTTGTATTGTTAAGTAATTCCGATAAAGAAAATGCATTAGAGCAAGCACAACGAATTCAAAACGGGTTAGCAGAACTCTCTTATCCGCATGACTTTAATAATGGGATGGGATTTGTGACGGTGTCACAAGGTGTGTTGAGTCTAGTGCCCAGTGGTAAAGAAGAAATCGATGATGTATTTAGAACGGTGGATAATGGGCTATATCAGGCTAAGCATTCAGGTCGCAACTGTTTTTGTTTTGCAGGGTTTGAACTGACGGCAGAACTCGTAGATCAAAAAGTGCATTCGTAGCGTGGGCTTTTACGATAAATTCAATGACAAATCATCCGGTTTCGACCCTGCTCTTTGGCTATGTATAGGGCGCGATCTGCCGCTTCTAATACATCGTTTGGCGTATGGCGATTTTGGCTATCAGACAGACCAATACTTATTGTCACTTTAATGTTGCTATCGGTGCAGCCAGTGTTTATCAGTGAGCGCCGTTGCTTACACATTATTTCTTTTCTTTCGTGGCACACCATTTCGTAGTGTTCGACGGCAACTCGTAGTAGCTCCAAGTAGTCTCGCGCATCCGTAGAATATTGGCCTTTGAAAATAATGGCAAATTCTTCCCCTCCATATCGATAGACTTTTCCATCTCCAGATAGCTCTTCGAGTTTCTTCGCGATTAGCTTTAAAACGTCATCGCCTATGACATGCCCATATTGATCGTTAATCTTTTTAAAGTGATCGATGTCTAACATGGCGATGGAATAACGTTTGCCGAGATTCTTCAGGTCATTTTCCATTGCATGTCTGGCAGGAATACCGGTAAGGGGATCGTGAAAGGCCAACCTATGGCTTGTCGACACTAAACTGATGAGAAGATAAGCGCCTAGCAGTGAAAAAGATGTACAAGTTATATGTGGCGATTGAGAAAAAACGAGTGGGGTCAATGTGAACATTAGTGTGGTATAGACGATGATGTCTATTGCACGTTTTTTTCTCAATAGGAGAAATATAGAGATAATGACACAGAAGCCAATGTAGCTGACAAGTATTATCGGCAGAAGTGACAGCTCTGAAACCACAAAAAAAGTATCTTCATTTAGAAATCGGATGGAATTGGTATGAACATAATCTAAAAACAGCACGACCCAGTAGGCAACGAATACTAACGTTACTACGTATAGCGCAAAGAACTTGTTCAATAGGTCAGTATCTCTGTATGCATAGACAAAAAATACACTTAATGGCAGCAACAACGTCAATAAGGAAAGTTCTATGTGGTCTGTATTCTCTTCGCCTGGTAAATCAATATGGTATTCAAGCCACCAGTATGCGATGAGCAAAGTGATAGAAATCATTGCGATACGACTTTTTTTTAATGTGTGGGCCAAAAGTACGGCACAGAGCAGCAATACAAATGGAAGTTTGGTAAAAAAATCGTGGTGGATATTAACAAATTCTGGGATATAGGTTAGCCCAAATGAGACAGGCACAAGAATGATGATAGGCAGTAAGAAATGAAACCAAATTGTCACCTTTCTTGTTGTAAACATTATCAAAGTCGTCCAAAACTCAAATGAATCATTTTCATGACCAAACCCTATTCTTCTTGGGAGGTGATTCAACGTTAGATTAATGGTTGCTGTACAACTTTAAGCATAATTGTATTTCTCAGTTTTCCAAGTATCAATCTAGATAGCGAAATGAAGCAAACCTTAAAGTCGACGCTATAATTAGGGCAAGAGTAGGAATTAAGCGAAAGGGAGCAAGGTCTATGCAAATTAGCTTCGATGTACACAATTATATGGAAACGCTTGTCGGGCATGTTCTTGCGGACGAGGAATACACAGGAAAACTCGACCATGAACAAATTGCTGATTTGGCTTGCTTGGCCTTGAGTCAGCTTAGGCCTATTTATATACGTCACGATATCGATTTTCTTTCTGCGCTTCCAGAAGATCGCTTAGTCGTGTTGAAAGTGGCTGCGAATGACGCAGTTGAAGCCGCATTGCCTATGATCTTGGATGACCGCAGGCAACATCGTGATGACGATATACCCATTATATTTAGCCACCCTCGTGTTGATGATGATTCTGAATTAGAATGGTTTGAGAAACCACTATTGAAGCCGAAAAATAGATAAGGAGTTATTTGTGGGGTTATTTTCTCGTCTGTTTGGTTCGAGTAAGCGTGACGTGCCTGCGGCAAAGACTACAGAGCCTGTAGAGTATAAAGGTTATTTGATTTATCAAGAGTCATTGGAAGAGGGGGGCCAATATCGAATTGCAGGACGAATCACCAAAGAAATTGAAGGGGAACTTAAAACTCATCAATTTATACGTTCTGATGTTCTCTCCAGTGAGTCTGACGCTAATGAGTTTATGTTAAAGAAAGCACAAATGTTTATTGATCAAATGGGTGAAGACATCTTTTAGATCGTAGAGCATAAACAATACTTTCTAATCACGAACGATTTAATATTCTCAGAGCCAGCTTGGCTCTTTTTAATTATCACGCCGATTTATACCATCGATCCCTTTTTCAAAAGATAACATAACTTTGTACTTTAAATGCATTGAATTGTACAGGGATAGGTTGCATTTTTTTATTTATTGTACTTTTAGTTGAAAAAGTCTTGAACAAAATAAAAACGTTCGATAAAACAAAGACTCAATTGTACCAATGGTGAAGGGATAGCTATGCAAATTGGTGTGCCTAAAGAAATAATTTCTGGAGAAACGAGGGTTGCAGCATCGCCGAAATCGGTAGAGCAACTTATTAAATTAGGGTTTGAAGTAATTATTGAGGCTCAAGCAGGTGTTTTAGCCAGCTTTGATGATGATGCCTATGAGCGTGCTGGTGCGAAAATAGCGTCAGCTCAGGAAGTGTGGAACTCGGATATCATCTTTAAAGTTAATGCGCCGACGATGGGTGACAATAAAGATATCGATGAAGTGAGCTTACTCAAAGAAGGTGCAAGCCTGGTAAGTTTTATTTGGCCAGCGCAGAATGAAAGCTTGATGGAGAAACTGTCCAGCAAAAAAATCAATGTAATGGCTATGGATGCGGTGCCCCGGATATCAAGAGCTCAAGCGCTAGATGCACTTTCCTCAATGGCGAATATTGCAGGCTATCGTGCTGTGGTAGAAGCAGCACACGAGTTTGGACGATTTTTTACTGGTCAAATTACGGCAGCTGGAAAAGTACCACCTGCTAAAGTGTTAGTCGCTGGTGCTGGTGTTGCCGGGTTAGCTGCAATTGGAGCGGCTGGCAGTCTAGGAGCAATTGTTCGTTCGTTCGACGTTCGACCTGAAGTCAAAGAGCAAGTTGAATCTATGGGAGCCGAGTTTTTGCAAGTTGACTTCATGGAGGATACCGGGGCCGGTGATGGTTACGCGAAAGAAATGTCCGATGACTTCAACAAAAAAGCGGCTGAGCTTTATGCAGAGCAAGCTAAAGATGTCGATATTATTATTACCACTGCATTGATTCCTGGGAAACCCGCTCCAAAGCTGATCACAAAAGAGATGATCGACAGCATGAAACCTGGAAGCGTCATTGTCGACTTGGCAGCGTCAAATGGTGGGAACTGTGATTACACTGAGGCCGATAAAGTCGTCACAACGCCTGGGGGCGTTAAAGTGGTCGGTTATACTGACATGGTATCAAGACTGCCTACTCAATCTTCCCAGCTTTACGCCACTAATATTGTTAATCTAATGAAACTGCTGTGCAAAAACAAGGACGGCAATTTTGATATCGACTTTGATGATGTCGTGCTACGTGGCGTAACCGTGATAAAAGATGGCGACGTAACATGGCCAGCTCCCCCCATTCAAGTATCAGCTCAACCGACTGAAAACAAACCCGCACCAGTGCATCACGAAGACGCTAAACCCATGTCGGTGAAAAAGAAAGTGTCTTTGATTGCCGCGGGTGTGATTGTGTTTGGTTGGGTTGCTTCTGTGGCTCCTCCGGCTTTTTTGTCTCATTTCACGGTATTTGTGTTGGCATGCGTTGTGGGATATTACGTCGTCTGGAACGTTACGCACGCGCTTCACACGCCGCTTATGTCGGTGACGAATGCAATTTCTGGCATCATTATCGTTGGAGCTTTATTGCAAATTGGGCAAGGAAACGGATTTGTGAGCTTCCTTTCTTTTATCGCGGTGCTAATCGCCAGTATCAATATATTCGGTGGTTTTACTGTCACCAAACGCATGCTCGAAATGTTTCGTAAAGACTAATGGAAGGGAATGGAAATGTCAGTTGGATTAGTACAAGCTGCTTATGTCGTAGCAGCGCTCTTTTTTATTCTTAGTTTGGCCGGACTCTCCAAGCAAGAGTCGGCGCGAGCAGGAAACTACTATGGCATCACAGGTATGGCTGTGGCCTTGATAGCGACTATCTTTAGCCCATCGACCAGCGCAGTAACCTGGATCATTTTAGCTATGATCATCGGAGCTTGTATCGGCATCTACTACGCGAAAAAAGTAGAAATGACTGAAATGCCTGAGCTGGTTGCAATGTTACACAGCTTTGTCGGCGCCGCGGCGGTATTGGTGGGTTACAACAGCTACTTACATGCACCAGTGATGACACCTGTCGAACATACCATTCATCTTGTCGAAATCTTTTTAGGTATATTTATTGGTGCCGTTACGCTAACCGGATCTGTGGTCGCGTTTGCCAAGCTGCGTGGGCTCGTGCCATCGAAGCCGATGAATATTCCTCATAAGCACAAGTGGAATCTTGCTGCGGTTGTGGTTTCAGTCCTGCTTTTGATTCGATTTGTTGATGTTGGCGGGAGTGTTTCTGCGCTGTTGGTCATGACCATTATCGCATTGGTGTTTGGTTATCATTTGGTGGCTTCAATTGGCGGTGCTGATATGCCAGTTGTGGTTTCTATGCTTAACTCATACTCTGGTTGGGCGGCTGCGGCAGCTGGCTTTATGTTAGCGAATGACTTGTTGATCGTGACTGGTGCTTTAGTCGGTTCTTCCGGTGCGATTCTATCTTACATCATGTGTAAGGCGATGAACCGTTCATTTGTCAGTGTGATTGCTGGTGGATTTGGTCAAGAGGTGTCACTTGACTCTGATGAGGAAGTGGGGGAATACCGCGAAACCAACGCTGAAGATGTCGCGGATATGCTGAAGACATCTAAATCAGTGGTTATCACTCCAGGGTATGGAATGGCGGTTGCTCAAGCACAGTACCCAGTTCATGAAATCACTGAGAAACTACGCAATCAAGGTATTGATGTTAGGTTTGGTATCCATCCAGTTGCGGGTCGACTGCCAGGTCACATGAACGTGTTACTTGCAGAAGCTAAAGTACCTTATGATGTCGTCTTAGAAATGGATGAGATTAATGATGACTTCACTGAAACAGATACGGTACTTGTCATTGGAGCCAATGATACCGTTAATCCTGCGGCACAAGAAGACCCAACCAGTCCTATTGCTGGCATGCCTGTTTTAGAGGTATGGAATGCACATAATGTCATTGTGTTTAAGCGTTCGATGAACACCGGTTATGCTGGCGTACAAAATCCATTGTTCTTTAAAGACAATACACATATGTTGTTTGGAGATGCGAAAGATAGTGTTGACGCAATAGCGAAAGCGCTTTAGTTGTACGTTAAGTTCAAACTTTTTTTACAAACATAGGGCGACATCCATCGCCCTATGTTTGTATAACAGAAGGGTATACAATTCTATGTAGTAAGGTTGTTGAGCCATTATTACCTACGCTAATATTTACCGTAACATCACATTTGTTGTCAGTGTTTATTGAATAATACGTCGGATTTTAAGGCTCGAAGAAAATGATAGGGACTCGAACCATACACTATGACTTTGACTTGTAGATTTTTCAGTGATTAAGACCATATTTCACTTTTTGTTTGTCACTTTGGCAGTTTCTTCTTTGCAGGTCAGGGCGGAATCACTTCCGGAGCGGATCGACAACTTTGTTGATCTCTTTAATCCGGCTAAAGCAACGGTGTCTTATGATATCAGGGCAATTCAAACCGATTACCCCACTAAGCTTCTGGAACCGAGCTCCATGCTGCCTCAAACGTCATCCTATCCTATTCGTGACATACAAAAGCTTTATCAGTTAGCCAAAAGCTGCACCGGTAAGTTGCCGTTAAGCCCTCTCATCACCGAGCCGTTAGTCTTTACTAAAGCCATGTGCAATGGTAGACCACTGCGTTTAGGTTGGTTTGCGAGAAGTGGGCTCATCCATCCTGGAGGCGGCACATACGCCTATCGTTATTCCTTGGTGCATCCTTCAGAAGAGAAGGAACTTGAACAATATATGCACATTAAAGAGCGACCAAGAGCGCCAGCGAATACATTGCTAGGTAGGCTACAGCGTATGCCGCCAGATGCGATTGATGCCTTGATTTCTGGGGCGAGCATGTTTATCGGAAATAACTATCTTTGGTTAAGGCAAAATGATAGCTATCACCTCTATCCAGAAAACATCTGGAAAACCAACGTTGATAAGTCTGGGCTGAGTTATAAATTATATAGTCAATCGAACGCTTGTTTCGTGCAAAGAGGAAATATTTGTTGGAATGTGAAAGATCATTCGGCACTTTTACGCACAAGTATGGTCGTATTAGCGGTTGCAAATATTTTACTTGTGCTGGGTTGGGCATTATATCGTTGGAATACCAAGCGACAGGAAATGCAAAGTCGAATGTTGGTTTTGCAAATATTAACCCATGAACTGCGTACACCCATTGCGAGTTTATCGTTAACCGTAGAAGGGTTTCGGCGGGAATTTGAACGCTTGCCTGAAACCGTATACGATGAATTCCGTAGATTGTGTGAAGATTCGAGGCGATTACGCCAATTGGCAGAGGCAAGTAAAGATTATTTACAGTCCGATAACAAACCCCTGTCGACAGAATGGGTACCCTCTGTAAAAGAGTGGTTACAATTTAAAGTAGAAGAATTGAATCAGGAGGTTCAGTTTAAGATAGATAAGGATATCGCCGCGAAATTAAATGTTTATTGGTTGGGCACTTGTATCGATAATTTAATTAACAATGCTTTAAAATATGGTGTATCGCCTGTGTGCTTACAAGTTGCCACTAGCCAAAACATGATAGTAATAAAAGTCATAGACCAAGGACAACTGACTCAAAAAGACTGGCACGAATTACGTAAGCCATTTGTCAGTAAGAGTGGACTTGGTTTAGGCTTGACAATAGTAGAATCGATGGTCGGCCGAATGGGAGGAAAAATGACTCTCGCTGGACCACCAACAACATTTATATTGGAGATACCCTGTGAAACAGACGTTGCTACTTGTTGAAGATGATAAAAACTTGGCAGATGGGCTTTTAGTAAGCTTAGAACAAGCGGGATATGAATGTTTCCACTCAGAGACAATCGCCGATGTTCAACAATATTGGGACAAAGCCGATCTTGTGATACTTGATCGCCAGCTACCAGATGGTGATTCAGTTCAGCATCTACCAGATTGGAAAAAGATTAAAAATGTACCTGTCATTTTGCTAACAGCGTTAGTAACAGTAAAAGACAAAGTGACCGGGTTAGATGCTGGAGCGAATGACTACCTAACCAAACCCTTTGCAGAAGCAGAATTGTTTGCCCGCGTAAGAGCGCAGCTACGTTTACCAGAAAGTGATATTCAAGACGACACTAAAGTAAAAACCGATAACTTGCTCATTGATAAAGCGACGCGTGAAGTATTTTATAACGACGAATCTATTACTTTGACTCGTACAGAATTTGATTTGTTACTGTTTTTAGCCAGCAACCTTGGACGTGTATTCACGCGTGACGAGTTATTGGATCATGTTTGGGGCTACAACCATTTCCCAACAACACGTACGGTTGATACCCACGTGCTTCAACTGCGCCAAAAACTACCTGGTTTAGAGATCGAAACCTTGCGTGGCGTCGGGTACAAGATGAAAGCATAATGCGACCAACGCTCATTCTCTTACTTGGTGCACTACTTAGTGCGCCAAGCTACGCAAATAGTGTCGAGTGGTTTGAACAAAATACACCACTCACCCAAGCGCATCAGCATTTGCTCAATAACAATTTGCCAGCGATGTTTACGTCTTTGGTTGAGCTGTGGCAAATGGATGAAAGTAAAACACTGGGCACACATCTAAACGCCTTGTTCATGCAATCTTTAGAGCTGGATTGTGGTAAAGGCCTGATGACAAGTTCATTTCCCCAGTGGATTAAGTCTGTGGTGGTTGAACGCGCTGATGTGCAAAGTCCTGGAAGGGACGCTTACCGCGCGGTTGTGGAAGTGACCTCAACTAAGCGTTTAGACAAAGTGTCCCTTAAAAAGTGGGTGAGTAAAACCATATCGGCTGATGATGCAATGACCAGTAGCCAAGTAAAGGACGGTGATAGTGTCGATTATGTGTATACGATGCGATACAACCTAAATAACTGGGTTCCAGAAGGTCTATATCGGATTGATATCACAGCAGAAAACCAAGATTCTTGGAGCTCTTGGCTTATTTTTGGTAAACCTAAGGCGAAGCAAACGGTTCGTTGGGTCTCCAAAGATCATTGGGTGATCGAAAAAAATGCTTTGTTGAATCGATTTTGCCCGTTACCTAAGCTAGATGTTTCTGTCTTTAGTTACAAAGACGGCAAATATGAGCAGCTCTGGAATGAGAGCTATGACTCGGATTACCCTAAGTCGTTACCGGATAAAAGCTTGCCTCCAGGCCGATACGTACTAGCTGTTTCAATGACTCATCAGAGGTGGCAGGGATCAATAATTGTTGAACAAACGCAAACAATTAGCAAAACATATGATGTTTCTCTAGATGAATAATTAAAGTTAATATTAAATAGAACGATATAAACATTAAGGGAATAAAGTTTATATCGCTATGAAAAAATTCATCAAAATATGTACGTTGTCCGCAGGTGTATATGCCTGTTCGGCATATTCTGCTGGCGATGCGATTGAAGCTCGCGGCGATTCAATGGGGGGCGTTGGTGTTGTTTCTGCTAACTTTCTCACGGCTCCATTCTATAACCCCGCAATAACCGCCATCTACCGTCGAAACGACGACGCCGGAATGATACTGCCTAGTGCAGGGCTTATCTATAACGACGAATTCAATATGGTCGATGAGCTCAAAACAGCTGCTGACTTAATTAAAGAAGCGAAAGGTGGGGATTACTCCAACATTAGCCAGCTTCAGACTACTCTTAATGCTCTCACTGGTGACAACGCGAAAGCAGAGTTAGGTGGAGTGGTCGCTTTTGCCATTCCTAACCAATATATCGCGCTCAATGTGTTTGGCAACGCCTACGCAGAAACATTTGCTGAAGCAGATATCTATAACGGTGCTAATACGGGGAATTCAGATACAAATACGGCTGTGAATGCGGAACTCAGTGCTGTGAATGCGGTGTCCGTTGCAGTTACAGAGGTTGGGATATCGCTGGCAAAATATCAAACTTTCTTGGGGCAACATTTATCATTTGGTGTGACACCGAAAATTCAACGCATCTATACCTACGTTTACTCAGCGAATATTGAAAGTTATGACATCAAAGACGTCGCCAAAAACAGCAATGGCGATACCATGTTCAATATGGATGCTGGTATGCTGTGGTTCCGTGGTCCGCTGCGCTTTGGGGTCGCGGCAATGAATTTAGTGTCGAGAGATATTGCTACTGAAACAATCACCCAAACGTTGACGAGTAGCATAGACGGTACACAAAGCCGCACATTAAATCTCAGTTATAGCTATGAAATGAGGCCACTTTATACGGTTGGTTTGGGGCTTGTAGGTGATTTTGCGTCCATTAGTGTTGATTATGACTTAAACGAGCAAGAGCGATTTACAAACTTTTCTGACAATACTCAAATGTTACGTGTCGGTGGCGAGTTAGACATAATGCGCCAATTGAAGCTTCGTGCTGGTTACAACAAAAACTTAGCTTATAGTAATGCAGATGATACTTATACAGCGGGTCTTGGTATCGATTTTCTTAACATTGTTGAATTTGACCTAGGCGTGACGTATACCAACGAAAACGCGATGGGAGCATTCGTTAATTTCCTTGCCACCTATTAGGGCTATACCCAAATTATCGGCTTAGTCTGATTCCAGCATCTTTAGCTAACTTGGTAATAGACCTTTTCGAGATTAACGATTTGGGCTATAGTTCGCCTCTAGGTTATTGAGGTGAATATGTTTGAAGATTTAAGTTTAACTCACGAAGAACAGCAAAAAGCGGTAGAAAAAATTCAAGAATTAATGGCTCAGGGCATCAGTACTGCAGAGGCCATTAAAATCATTGCACAGAAAATTAGAGAAGAGCGAACAGAGTAACGCTGTCTTGCTATCTTGCTGTAACTCGGTCCCGATATCGCTCGGACTTGCAGAAGCATTGTGAGTTATTGTATTGGGACAAAAACAATAGCAATAACTCACAAGATCAAAATTGAGCTTTAATCCATATGAGATTGGTTGTCAGACAAATCTCTCACGGTTTCCGATACGTTTTCCGCACCTTTATATATCTCATCCATAACTGCTGACACTTCGGTCACTTTATCGCGACCTCTTGTGGCTATGTCTGATACTTCTTCCATCATTTGAGTCATATCTTGTGTTGAAGCTCTGGTTTCATTGACGACCTCGGCAATTTCAGAGGTTGCCTCTGTGGTCCGGGACGCAAGTTGTCGAACTTCATCGGCAACCACCGCAAAACCTCGACCTTGTTCGCCAGCCCGAGCAGCCTCTATCGCAGCATTCAATGCAAGAAGGTTGGTTTGGTCGGCAATACTTTTGATGGTAGCAACAATCTCTTCAATACTTTGCGAACGCTCATTGAGTGTTAACATCGCTTGACTGGTTTCAGACAGTTTTTCTGTTATGGAAGCGGCTATCTCAACACTTTCTGTTAGGCCGCTTGTTCCTTCTTTCGCGATCTGCGCCGTTTCTACTGATGTGCTGTAGGCAACTTCAGACGCTTTCGATATCGCAATGTTTTTCTCAACTTGAGCCGTAATGTCGGAGGCAAACTTAATGACTTTGTAAACCTTGCCATTCGCATCACTGATTGGGTTATAAGTTGCCTCAATCCAGATGCGATCTCCGTGGCAAGTGCGGCGTAAAAACTGGCCAGATTTAAATTCACCTCTGGCTAATTCAGCCCAAAAGTTAGGGTTTTCTTTGTAAAACTCATCAAAACAAAACATACGGTGATGAGAGCCCTTAACATCTTTTAGGGAATACCCCAGAGCTGACAGAAAGTTTGCGTTTGCGGTCAGTACATTCCCGTCTGGATCAAATTCGATGACAGCAAGAGAGGTATCAAGAGCGTCTAGTACGGCCTGCTTGCTCACATCCTTCTCGTGAAGGTCAGTGATATCGGAAGCGATTTTCGCCACGCTAATCACTTTACCATCCGAGTCTTTTATTGGAAAGTAGGTAGCTTCGAGCACGATTTTGTCACCAGATTTAGTAAAGCGTTCGAACATGCCTTGCTTTACTTCTCCTCTACCAAGCTCTTTCCAGAACTGGCCATACTCGCTGCTCGTTGCATAGGCACCATCACAGAATATCCTGTGATGCTTGCCTTGCATTTCTTGCTTAGAATAACCAACAACACTCAAAAACAAATGGCTGGCATCCTTAAAGTCTCCATTCGGATAAAATTCAATCCAAGCAATATTATCTTTTATTGCGGAATAAACGTCATTGGGATAGCTATCTGCTTTTTCCACTTTGCTGGCTTTGCTAAAAAACATATCTCGTCATCTTTCCTTAGATTGTTCAAGAAGTATCTTCAGTATAAGACATCCTTTAAAAAGGTGATAATTATGTCAGTGTAATCTCTATAAATGCCTGACATAAAACAGATAGCTTAAGTCACCTAGCTGTGTTTTTTAGTATTAATTGGTAGTTAGAGCCAGTGATTGTTGCTTAATCTTTCCGGATTTTAATCCAAACGCAGCAAGAGCAATGGCAATAACGATACATACAATGGTGTAAATAAAGCTCAATTGATACTCGTGGGTGGTAACGTTTTGAATGTGATGATGCTTAAATAGGTGCATGAACTGACCGCTTAAAGGGATTAAAATAGCGGTAGTAATGAATACCAAAAAGTTAGTCATGCCAATTGTCGTACCTTTGGTGTATTCCGGTGTATAGAGTTTGTTGACGGCGAAAACCAGTATTTGTGTTCCAGAGAATAAGCCCAAAAGGAACATAGCTGCACCCAAAAGTACAATGTTAGTCAGAAGCCACGGCGCGTAGACGATGATTGAAAATAAAATGAGCACCAAAACATAGCCAGTTAAAATGGTACCTTTGTATGATTTGAGTCTGTCTGTAATTAAACCAGATAATGGACTGCCAAATACCCAACCAAGTAACACGAGAGAGCAGATTGTTGCTGCACTGGTGTGGCTAAGGTGATAGGTAGTTTGTATAAATGGCACACCCCAAAGCATGGCAAATACAGTGGTAGGAATGAAAATAAACCCACCTGATAGAGCAATAAACCAACAGCGATAGTTTTTTAAGAAGGGTAGGTAGTTACTTAGCACACGGCTGTTGTTTTGCACGCTTTCTAACAGCTTCTTCGGCCTCAATGGAATGATGGTGAACAGCAACGCAGCGAGAATAATTCCCATGACGGCTTGTATAACCCAAGAGTCAGCCCAGTTGGTATTTGAAATGGTTCGAACTAGGACGGCTTCACCAACAATACCACCTAGCATGCCCATTGCTTGGGTTAGACCAAAAATCAGGCCATGGTGTTTTTCATCGATCCAGTTTGTTGCAACGTAAGTAACGCCGACAAAAGCAAAGGCGGCACCTGCGCCGGTTAGCATTCGGCCAACTAACATGACAGTGTCACTTTGGACAATGAACAAAAATGAGCCTACGGCGCAGAGTAAAGCAGCAAATGGTAGTACCTTCTTGCCACCAAATTTATCCATCATTGAGCCAGCGACAAGTTGCAACGGCGCGTAACTGTAATAAAAAGAACCTAGAATGACGGCCATTGCGGCATTGTCGGTGTTTAGAAAGTGTTCGAGTTGGCTTAGCATGATGCTAGGTGCTGAGCGGAGTATATATTCATAGAAATAAAACAAAGCTACGATGAACCAGATAAACCAGCCCAGTCGGTAGTACTTACTCTGATCGGTCATATTGAGCTCCTGTGTAGGGGTACAGTCTTAAATGAGAAAAAATTTTAATAAATCTATCTCTTCCACGTTAATGGCTATTTGTAATATTTATGAATCAAGACTGTTCCACAGGAATTTATAATGCGTCAAGTGAGTAAAACTGGGTATTCTGTTTACATTTGTGACACCTTGACAGCGATAGGGTCAATCACCTCCGACAACCAGGTTAAAGAGAGTTGGTCTGTCATAGCCGTATACCCGTCCTTTTTTAACTTAGTTGTTTTATTGAATTGACCACTTTTGATCAATTTGTTGCTATCAGACACTAGATACCACCGGCCTGATACGATGATTTCACCCTGAAAATTGGCATAAAAATTTGATACATCTATTTGTAGCGTCATGGCATTAAGGAGAGGTTGAGATGATGGCAGCCAACTAATACTCGGAACACGTTGTTCTAGTCTATCCATGGTTAAACTCTCAAGTTGAGAAGCCAGTGGCTCAGCCCAAAGGTGGTTTGCCGCCTGATACACTTTTCCATCATTGTTTACCATGACGATGTTCAGCCGCTTGAGGTAATCTGCGACTTTGATTGGCTTGACTTGAATCGCTAGGTCTTTGTCTGTACTGGCGCCTTGGTAGGCTGAAACCGAAGTGTGGTCTGGCAATAAATATTCCTGCGACACAGGGGCAGATGTGCTCGCACAGGAGGAGAGAAATACAGCGATAATCATTATCCATAATTGACGTGTCATAGTCTGTGCCTACCTCTTATTTTCTTGTGCTGCTTTAGGCTCGATGTCAGATCTCTGAGATTTGCCAAAGATCAGTGAATTGGGCTTTTGCCTAATCTCTTGAAGTAGTGGTTGCAGTTCATCAAGCGTACGTTGTAGCGAGCTTAAACTTTGTTGCAGTTTCTGTCCTACCACACCTTCAGATTGATAGTCGGTAAGGGTAGAGTCCAATGATTTAAGAGATTGGGATAGCTTCTCAGGAAGCTGTTGAGTTTCTTTATTCGCGAGTAATTTGTTGGTGTTCGCTGATACTTTATCCAGTTGTTGTAGTGTCGCAGTTGCGGCCTTAAGGGTCTGGTTTAACTCTGCTACTGTTTGGTTTAGCGGTAGAGCAGCAAGTTTGGATAAAATGGTTTCTACTTTATCTTGCATGGTCGCGAAACTGTCGGAAGTCGTCGGGAATACCGCGTACTTGCCAAACTTGGTCACCTTTTGTGGTTTTGGATTTTTGATGTATTGAACATCGACGATTTTGGCACCTGTTAGCAGGTTACTGGTATTTAATGTCGCCCGCGCCCCTTTCTTGAAGGCATCGCTAAATTTTTTCCGCCAGTCATCGAGGGTAAGCTTACTATCACTAAAATTATATTCCATACGCTGAGGCGCAATGCGAACTAATATTGGAATGGCTGGGTTAGCTTGATTTTCTAGCGTTTCAATGGATGCGCCCTTGTATGGAACTTGCATCACAGTGCCGATTTGAATGCCGTTGTATTCAACCGGTGTATCCTTATCGATGCCCGCTACGCTGCCATTGAACAACATAACGTAGTAAATAAATTTGTTGAATCGGTTATCTTCCGCTTCTTGTTTCGAAGTAAACAGTCTAAATTGTGTTAAGTCTTTGACTGGATGTGCAGCTTTTTCTTCATTAATGGCACCAAAACTGATTCCGCCAGTGATCAGGCTTTGTAGAGAGTCAACACGTAGCTCCACCCCCTTTGCGGTTCCTTTTATCGATAGGCCTGGTGTCATCCAAAATCGGACATTGCTATTGACTAAAGCGTCGTAGGGCGCATGGATAAATAGACGGTAGGTGATTGCCCCACGTTTGATGTCGAATCCGACGTCTTCGATATAGCCTACTTCATATCCTCTAAAGTGAACGGGTGTCCCCACTTCCAATTTGGTATTTTGTGTCGAATACAAGCGGATTCGTATACCTTTGTCGTTCACGGTAGAAAGTGGTGGCTTAGCCAGCATTTTAAATTTAGTGGCTTTAGCACCTTCATTGCCCGGTTCCATATTGATATATGCACCAGATAACAAGGTACCCAAACCACTGATCCCTTCTGCGCCTACTCGTGGCTTGACGACCCAAAATTTGGTGTTGGAGCGAAGGAGAGCCTGAGTGCCCTTGTTCATTTGCAACGTAATTATGGCGTATTTGAAGTCATTGCTCAGTTGAATATTGGTCACTTCACCGATATCCACATTGCGTGATTTTACTTTAGTTTTCCCGACTTCCAATCCTTCTGCATCTTGTGCGGTAATGGTGATCTCCGGGCCTTTTTGTGACCAATTGTCGTATATCATCCAGCCAGAAACAATAAAGGCAACAAGGGGTACTATCCAAATAGTATTGAATTTAAAACGTCGTGTTGACTCGATGTTAGGGTGTTGATCTGACAATGGTTTATTCCTCGGATTTATCCCAAATAAGGCGTGAATCGAAACTCATGGCGGCGAGCATAGTGATGATAACGACAGCGCAAAACGATAGTGCTGCCAACCCTGGCACAATGTTCATCACAGAGCCCAACTGAACAAGGGCCGATAGTATTGCGACAACAAAAATGTCCACCATGGACCAGCGGCCAACAAGCTCTGTTAAGTGATATATTTTCTGTTTTTTAATGGCTGGCAAATCGGTGTTGAAATGGTATTGCCAACACAGCCAAAACAGAGACAGGATCTTAGCAATGGGCACAAGTACGCTCGCGATGAGTATCACTAAAGCTACAGGGTAAGACTTGAGGGCCCAAAGCAGCATGACGCCACCAATTATGGTTGAATGCTCTATGGTGCCCAGAAACGTGGTGTTCATTATTGGGAAAAAATTTGCGGGCACGTAGAGAATACTGGCGCTTATAAGTAGTGCGAGTGTTCGGTGTAGGCTTGATGTTTTTCGGCTGGCAATGACATGGTGACAACGAGAACACATATGATCGGTTTGATGATTCAATGCACCACAAAATTGGCAGCCGATTAAATCTTGAGAGCGTGCCGAGCCAGAGACAGGATCTAGAGCGGCACTTGCACCAAATAATTGGTTCCACAACCACCTTTTATCGACATAACAAACTGTACGAAGAAGCAAAATGGTATAGGCGGTAAAGGCCCAAAACGAAATCCCTAAGCTGACTTGAGCTAAGCTTGTCAGTTTGACTAGCGCAACCAGACCTCCTAGCAAGAAAACATCGACCATAAGCCATGGTTCAATCGAGCGAATGCTGAGTAATAACCACCTGGCCGCTCTTTCGTTTTTTGTTTTCGTCAGTAGCGCAAGACTAAGTAGCAAGACACTGACTAAGTATATGATAGGTAGTATTATCAAGGTGATGGATACAACCGCTCCCAAAACGGTAAAGTGCTCGATCAGTAAAGCGTTAATGCAATCAAGTAAGCTGATCTGCTGACTAATACCATTGGAAGTAAAGCCTAAAAACTCGTAGGTCAGGGATAAGAAAAAAAGCATCAACGCTGCTGAGCTGTTGGCAAGAAGCTGTTTGGCGGAGTTTGCGTGGATGGAGAGAATGACGTGTTTACAACGAGAACAACGTAATCTTTCATTTTCTTGCATAGGAGGTATCGGGTTAACCCAATCGCAAGACTCGCATGCTGTTTCGTTTTCTATGAAAGTTGACCGTTTCATTGACAAAAATAATTCTCTAACCGATTCATTCCCAAACTAAATATCACTAAGTTATAGCGAGTTAAGTGTAAACGCATTCTAAAAGGTAAAGATAGCTTTTTATATGACTATCTAAGAATTTCGTATTTATCCAAGACCTCTTCAGATAGTGGTGGGGGTGAAATGCCCCAAGGCTCTAGTTTCTCAGCCAAATAACCAGGTTTGGAAAAGAGCTTGAGAGCGACTTGGTTAAATTCTCTGACAAGTGACTTGTCCGTTGTTTTTTTAGGGAAGGCAACAAAATACAATAGCGTTTTATCTGTCCATGCGTACCGGACACCTTTTACGTTGAACTCTTTAGCTCGGTATTCTGCAACGGCTTTGTTGCTGTAGTAGGCGTCGATCCTATTTCTTTCTAACATTCGAATAAGATTACCACTTTCATCGGTTCGTACTTCGATACGAATGGGATTTAAACCAAGCTCTATCATAAGGTTACGTATTTCTGTCAATGACACAGATGTGTTTGAAGGTCCGAATACACCCACTTTAAAGCCTTGAATATCCCGTAATCCATCTATTTTCTTTTTGTTTGACTCTGGGACGAAAAAACCATATTGAGTTTGCATAAAAGGAACGGAGAAGTAATATTCTTCGGCCCTTTCACGATACCAACCGAAAGGGAATATGGCATTGGCTTGACCGTAGGAAATTTTTAGCTTAGCGCGGCGAGTTGGAAAAATGCTAAATTCGCACTCTTGTTTCATTTCTTTGCAAACGTCAGATACCATGGATTTAAATGGCCCGGTTGCTTTCCCTGATGGAGATTTTTGTGTGAAAGGTGGGAATTCAAAGGTTGTAAAATCAATGGCATATGTAGGTAATGCCACTAGATACGCTGTTACAAGAGAAATGGCGACAAAAACTTTTTTCCACATAGACATGTCCTTATGTATTTGTGCTCATGAAGATTACTCGATCTACACGCACTCGACTTCCCTATATACAATTTTATAAGTGGCAATGTTTTTCAATATAATAGATGAATTATGTGACGTCATAGGAATAAATCTTATACTTGAACAGAGAATAGGAAAGTGTGGAACAAGCAGAGCGGATATGATGCGTTAGTTTTTCTACGATTTTCAAATATAATCGTTTGTAGGCAATTTCATTTTTTGTTCACACGCAATGTTTTATCGTAATGCGCTCAAGTGTTACTTGTTATTTTTCATTAGGTACGGATTCATTTTATGCAGAAATATCCTAAACATCAGATTATGCTTCATTGGCTCACTCTGTTATTAATTGTTATTACTTATGGGGCAATGGATTTGAATTTTGCTCCAAAATCAAGTCCTTGGCATGATACTATTAAGTTAATTCATTTCAATGCCGGCGTGCTTGTTTTTCTCGTTATGTTTGTGCGTGTATATTTATATAAGCGTACTGTCCAGCCACCTATCACACCGGCTCCGCCAGAGTGGCAAGAAAAAATTTCTTCGATTACACACAAAATTATCTATCTTTGCTTTTTGTCTTTGCCTATTTTGGGGGTAATTACTTTGTATATCGGAGGGAAACACTGGAGCTTTTTTGGCGTAGCAATGCCAGTAGTAGTGAACCCAAACCATTCAATGTATGAAACCATCAAGGACATCCATGAGACGATAGCTGATGCAGGCTACTATCTTATTGCTTTACACGCAGGGGCGGCAATTTATCATCACCATTTCGTAAAAGATGATACGTTAAAGCGAATGATGCCCTAGTGGATATTTCATAGAAGTGCATTAAAAAGAAGCCGCGATTATCGCGGCTTCTCTGTTTAGGTGGGGTTATAGAACGTAGCTATTTTTTTCTAGCAGCTCCATCACTTGTGACTTAGTGACCTTAGCTTTAGGCTGGTGATTGTGAATCAGTTGATCGTAAGTTGTACGGTGCGATTGATGGAAGATGCCCACAGGAACGGGGTAATCTGGATAGCTCAAATTCGCTAACATATAGGCAAGGGACGTGTCGCTTGTGTTGGTATCATGAACGAGCACAGCATCGTCATTACCATCTGTAACTGTTGGTGTTAAGCCAGACAGTTTTAAAGCTTTATCTTTGCCGAAAAGCATAGGTTGCTTGTCTTCTAGATATAACAAGTTATCTTTGCGTTGCTTTGGACCATTGTATGGGTCGTGTACCTTGTCATTAAAAATGACGCAGTTTTGTAAAATCTCAATCACCGCGCAGCCTTTATGGCTAGCCGCTGCCTCAAAAACCGCCGTCATATGTTTTGGATCATTATCCGAAGTTCGAGCGATAAAGCTTGCGTTTGCAGCTGCAGCGACGGTTAAAGGACGTAGCGGATAATCAACACTACCAGTGGGCGTCGATTTACTGACGCAACCTTGCGCGCTAGTAGGCGAATATTGCCCTTTAGTTAACCCATAGATTTCGTTGTTAAATAACAAAATTTTGATGTCTTGGTTGCGGCGTATCGCATGGATAAAGTGGTTTCCACCAATGCTCAGTGCATCTCCATCACCAGTTACCACCCACACGTCTAGTTCTGGGTTGACCGTTTTTACGCCAGTGGCAATGGTCGGTGCTCTTCCGTGTATGGTATGGAAGCCATAGGTATCCATGTAGTAAGGAAAACGAGATGAGCATCCAATGCCTGATACAAAAACAGTATTGTGTTTCGTTTTTCCCGTCTTGGCTAACACCGACTGCATGGTTTTTAGAACATTAAAATCTCCACAGCCTTGGCACCATTTTACTTCTTGATCAGATACGAAATCTTTACGATTCAACACGGGTTGGTTCATTTGCTTTCTCTTTCAAATTCTGTTTAATTGCCGTTGTTAACTCTTCAATTTTGAATGGAGTACCATCAGTTTTTGCAAAGCCTTCAACGGGTACAGAAACTTGTGATTGAACATACTGCTTGAGCTGTCCATTATTTAACTCAACGACGAGGATACGGTTAAATTTACCAAGTAGTTCAGTGAAGTTACTTGGTAATGGGTTCAAGTACTGTAGATGGCTATGGGCAACCGAATGGCCACTTTCTCGTAGCTCGTTAATGGCGGTTTTTACAGAGCCAAGTGTGCCACCCCAAGATAATACCAGCATGTCATCGGTTTCGGAGCCTAGTAGCGTTTGCTTTGGAATGAAGCGAGAAATGTTACTGATCTTGGTCGCTCTTTCGTGGGTCATCTTTTGGTGATTGCTCGGTTCATAGCATACATCACCAGTAATACTTTGTTTTTCTAGTCCGCCGATTCGATGTTCTTTACCTTCTGTGCCAGGTACTACCCATTCTCTAGCTAAGGTGTCATGGTCACGTAAGTAGGGGTAATACGAGCCTGCGATGCTCACTTCTTGTTTATCCCAGCTCGGTAACTCGTCTTCAGAAGGCACTTTCCAAGACTCTGTTCCGTTTGCAATATAGCCATCCGTTAACAAAATAACAGGCGTCATAAAGGTTGTGGCAATGCGACAAGCTTCAATAGCCATTGCGTAGCAATCGCCAGGTGATGATGCAGCAATAACTGGAAGAGGAGAGTCACCATTTCGACCATACAGAGCAAACAAAAGATCCGACTGTTCTGTTTTGGTTGGCAAACCAGTTGAAGGTCCGCCCCGTTGAACGTCGACAACGACAAGGGGTAATTCAGTCATGACCGCAAGGTTGATGGTTTCAGATTTTAAGCACAAACCCGGACCTGACGTTGTGGTGATACCTAACGCACCTGCATAAGAGGCGCCTAATGCGGCTCCAGCAGCGGCAATTTCATCTTCGGCTTGGAATGTTGTTACACCGTAATGTTGGTATTTCGCTAACTGATGCAAAATATCCGACGCTGGGGTAATGGGGTAGGAGCCTAAGAATAATGATTTATCTGCAGCGAGTGACGCTGTGACAAAACCGAGTGATAAAGCTTCGTTGCCTGACACCGAACGATATCGGCCAGGTTCAATATCGGCTTTACCTATTTGCCAGCTTTCACCGAAAATTTCCGTAGTATCGGCATAGTTAAAACCACTCTTTAATGCAGTGATATTCGCATTGACAATTTCAGGGCTAGAAGCGAATCGTTTTGCAATCCAAGCCTCAGCTTCTTCCAATGTTTGGCTAAAGATCCATAGTGCGATGCCTAGCATGAAACAGTTTTTACATCGGCGAGCAATTTTGCCAGGTAACCCTAGGCCCTCAAGGGAGTTTAAGGTAAGTTGTGTAAAATCTTCGGCGATGACACGGTAGTCTTTTAGTGAACCATCATTTAACGGGTTATCGTTAAAACCAGCGAGCTTTATTAATGAATCTCTAAAGCCTGCTTTGTCAATAATAAGCAAACCACCGGAATTTAAATCAGCTAAGTTTTTTTTGAGCGCGGCCGCGTTCATGGCTATCAATACACCACATCGGTCACCTGGTGTATAAATGTCGTGATCAGCGAATTGCAGTTGGAATGAGGACACTCCCGAAACGGTGCCCGCAGGGGCTCGAATTTCAGCAGGGTAATCAGGTAAAGTTGCGAGTGAGTTTCCAAATAAACTAACGCTACTTGAAAATCTGTCACCAGTAAATTGTATTCCATCGCCTGAATCACCAGCAAAGCGTATGACTTCAGAGTCTAGAGATTGCTTGGATGGGTTGTTGCCATGGTTCATGAATGAACTTACCTCAGTTAAAACTATCTTGCTCTTTATAAAAAGAAATTAATGTTTGAGCTGTAAACCAGAAACGTTGAGCTTAGGGTTTCGGCAGAGGTTAACCTGTAAAGACGGGCACCTGAGTACCACATTATACAATCAAAGTGTGAATCAGGTCATGTACAGAAAATGTAAAATAACTGTTCAATCTATAGGTTGCATTTAGTAGCTGAATATGATCGTTTTAAAAAGACATTAAACAAAATCAGGATATAAGACGAAATACGATAACTCATGTTGTTTTTGTGGAAAAATGCTTGGGTTACCGACATTTAAGCAATACGGTATATTTTCCCGTTTGGGTAATTGCAAACTTGTTCAGGATCAAAACTATCCGTCGTTAGTACGTATACTTCTTTATCGTTGGTATTTGGTGATAAACAAGCCAGTGGGTGTTGATCGAACTGGATGGTTTGCTGGATTTGGCAATCACGAAGTAGAACAACTTTGTGGTTATTACAAGCTACCCAAAGGTTTCCATCGCTATCTAGGTCAATACCATCTGGGGAGTCGCCATTTTCAAACTGATAATACGTTTCTCTATGTGATAGTGAGCCATTTAATGCGCAGTTAAATCGCGTGATTCTATTTGCATGAGACTCGGCTACGTACAAATGCTGCCTGGCCTGATCGTAAGCAAATCCATTCGGACATAAAAGGTCACTTGCAACCTCATTGATAGCGTTGTTGCAATCTACTGACAAAATTGAACAAGGTTTAGGGCTATGATCTATGAGGTAGTTATTTCCCATCCCACTGACATAAGCTAAACCATTAGGATGGACAAAAAGGTCATTGGAAATGACTTGATCTTGGTTTGATAGATCTTGATATGTCGTATGTGTACCATCTTGATGAACTTGAGTTAATGTTTGCTTGAAAGGCTCCACAACTAATAGGCTGTTATCGGGTAACCATCCTAGCCCCGCAATAGGTGAATTGAACTTTTGTTGGACGGAGATGAGATGGGGAGCATCCAGCGTACAAACCTCTCCGCGAAACACTGAAGAAAACCAAAGCGTATTATTATGCCAGCGTGGGCATTCAGGGTAGCAAAGCTGATCGGCGATAAGTTCAATGGTCATGTTGTACTCCTAATTAAACTCCCATTATAAACGAGTCATTTTCTTTTCTGTTAGAATGAATAAAAAGTTAACGTAAATAAATGGTAGCTATAGTGGATATTTGAAAGTTGGATTTTAAAAGGTTATTAATTTATACGTGATGTATTTAATTTAATAATATTAACTTAGTGAATGGATGTGTATTTGAGCAATAACTTATAAAAAATAGAACGGTTAGTATATCGAGAAGCGTTTTTATAACTGTTGATCGTAGTCGATAGGAAAGTTTTCAGGTATTGTAACTACCGTTTTACTCTACATATAATAATTTAATCTGTTGGAATGGCTAGGTATGAATTTAAAGCAATTAATAAAGCAAGGTAGCACTATTGTCGCTTTGGTCACATCGTTGTTTAGTAGTATGTCTTACTCAAATACATTGGTTTTTTTTGGAGACAGTTTGTCAGATACTGGAAATTATCCAGAACCTGAAAATGTCACTTTACCCCAGCTCAAGAACTTTAATCTCTATGTGCCAGTCACTAACCCGGTACCAGAAAAACTTTATGGCACGGCAGGCTACCCTAGTGTAGATTTTTTAAAGAAATCAATACCTCACCAAGGATTAATAAATGGAGAGCCTAAGCCTCTATATAGTATTAATTGGCCCATGTATCTAGCATCGGATAAAGGGCAGCCAAGTATAGTGACTTGGTTCAACTACATTACCAATGGGGGCAAAAGAAAGGTAAGCCTCAACTACGCATGGGCAAGTGCAATTGCTTCTGGAAAGTCAGGGTGTTATCACGATAACGGTGATATCTTTTCGGGAGATTGCAATGAGTCTACGATATTGGACAATCGTGTAAAATATATTCAAAATACTGAGAGTAATTCCAATTACGATAAACAAAACGGATTTAAATACTCAGATCTACAGATACCTAACTTAGCAAAGCAAGTCGACTTATATTTTGAAGACACTAACCAAAGTCAGAGAAGAGACGCAAATATATTTATTTATATTGGTGGCAATGATATAAGTAATCTATTAAGGTCAAAACTAATTCGCTTAGTATTAGAGCCTAGGGGAGTGTTTAATAAACTGATCGATCGAGAAATGGTTCTACTCGCAGACAATATACTTAGAACTGTCGCTAGAATACGTGTACAAGACCCTACTGCCCATATCTATGTTCTAACATTACCTAATTTTACTTATTTGCATGCAGGACACAGCTACCAATCAATACCTATAATTGGTGGTAAAGTTTCAGATGTGCTAGCCTATACCATTAGCCAGTTTAACGACAACCTAAAACAGAAATTATCTGGTTTAACCAATGTTAAAGTGATTGACAGTGGTGCTTATTTGAATAGCTTAGCCCGGCAAAAAACCTACGCTAAGTCGGTTCTATCAGGAAGTACTTGCATCAATTCATCATCGGGGGTGTACGAAAGCGCTGCATCGCAGAATAGTAATTGTTACTACGGAAAACATCATACAAGTAGTTACTATAGTTGGAACAACGCGCACTATGTGTCTAGCGTCAATCAAAAGCTGGCAGATTATGTATTAATGAATATGTAATTTGTTTTTCAGGTAGAGGCATGTCGATGCCTGTCAAATTGATGGTCTAATGACGCCAATATGCTATTTATATAAATGGCATATTGGCAAAGATCGACAAAGTGGAGTTAGGTTTAGCGCTGTGTTCCCGCTTCTAAAACACGAAGGTGGCGTTGCTCAGTTAAGAAGTAGCTGGTGATATCATGCTCAACTTTATAAATATCAAGCCTAAATTCGTCTAACATTTCTTCTGTACACTGGCTACAGTCCTGAAACTGATCAAACTCTGATACCAGGGTCTCTAGTTTTTTCTTAAGTGCTACATATTTTGTTTGGTTAGCATCCATAAGTTTCGCCTCCTGACGTCATCACTCTATAGGTGATATTAATTGTATATTATCAATATAGACAAGTTTCATATAAATACCATGCATATCAAAAAAGAATTGAAATTATACAAACTTTTTATGTTTCAATCGGGCATTAGGTAGATATACCCCTAACTTTATCTTGAGTTATAGTGTTAATATTAAACAGATTGTTAGAAAAGTAGGCATGTTTTAGGGATAGCGGATGACTGCGAAATATCAAGAAATTAAAGAGTTGATCATAGAGCAAGTTGATCAAGGACAATTTTCAGCTCATCAAAGACTCCCATCGGAGAGACTTTTAGCCGAATCGTTTGGAACAACTAGGGTTACATTACGAGAAGCGCTCTCATCTTTAGAAGCTGAAGGCCGCTTGTATAGAGAGGTTCGTAGAGGTTGGTTTATCTCTCCATTGCCTGTGGTATACGACCCAAATAGTCGACTTGGGTATGAAAAAGTAATTGAGAGTCAAAATAGATCATTATCCACTTTACTGATAAAAGCAAAGTTGGAGTTAGCAAACACGAAAGCATGTCGTGCCCTAGGCTTAAAAGCATTTACTAAAGTAATAGCAATTCATCGTGTTCACACTATAGATAACAGGCCTGTTGTTTACGCCATTAATTATATTACTTCAGAGTTATTTCCTGGGTTATTAAAGCGTGATTTATCTCATTCACTCATAGATCTTTATAAAGAGCAATATAATATAGAAGGCGTAACTCAAAATTACAGTATTTATGCGAGCAATATCGATCATGATATGGCTAACCCTTTACACACTAAGCAAGGAACTCAAGCTCTTGTCATTGAAAAAACTAACTTTTCGGAAGGTAATTGTGCATTTGAATTTAGTATAGACTATTGGCGGCATGATGCGATCAGAATCGAATCATATATAATCTAAATGCCTTATTAATAGAAAACTAACTTCTACATTTAATTGCTCGCTAATTTCTAGACATTTTTCCTCCTCTCTATAAGATTATTTCCGGTTCTAGATATCTAGAAGGTTAATCTTACGTGCGATTCATGATTAGTTAGCTATTAAGTAGGAATAAAAATGAAAAAAATAAACAAAGTTATTTTCTTTTCGAGTTTGGGTGGGGTATTAGAGTTTTATGACTTTATTATATACGCTCTTCTTGCCCATTATCTTAGTCATAATTTTTTCCCATCGCATGATTCCAGGCTTTCATTGATATTAACCTTGGCAACGTTTGCTATTGGCTATATTGTGCGTCCATTAGGCGGTATCTTTTTTGGGCACCAGGGTGACAAAAAGGGGAGAAAAAAACCTTTCACACTGACTGTTATGATGATGGCTCTATCGACTCTGCTTATCGGGTTTCTGCCCACCTACGATCAGATAGGCATTTGGGCTCCTTTGCTACTTATTGTTCTACGTATATTGCAAGGTTTCTCTGTTGGTGGAGAGATCCCTGGCGGTATCACTTATTTGTCTGAAATTGCTCCAAAAAGTAAAGGGATGGTATCTTCACTCCTGTTTTTTTGTTTAATAGGAGGAATTGTACTTGGGCTATGCTCGAGCTTATTGCTACATCATTATTATAGCTCACAGCAGATAACCGATTTTGCTTGGAGGTTTCCGTTCATAATTGGTGGTGTTTTCGGGCTGGTTAGCTTTATGGTTCGCAGACAATTGGTTGAGTCACCTCAATTTGAACTAATGCTTTACGAAAAGAGGCAAGTTGAGAAAAAAATTCCGCTAAAACCGTTGTTGGCTAAATATCCAAAACAGGTTATTGCGGGCTTTTTTATTACTGGCACAGGCGCGAGCGCTATTATGATCTTCTTCCTACTGTTGCCAACATTTTTAGGCAAGTTACAGCACTATCCAATAGGTGAGGTTTTAGACAATACAACCATCGGATTGTTTTCTGGCTGTGTTCTAATCCTAATATCAGGATATATGATCGATAAATACCAAGAGAAACTAAAAGTCTGGTTTGGCGTTGCCTGTGTTCTGACTATCATTAGCCCAATATATATTTATCATTTATACTCAATCAAATCTCCGGATTTATTTGTGCCGATGGCGATCAGCGCCGTGATGATTGGACTTGTTTGGTCGTCTATACCCTCCATTTTATCAGTGCTATTCCCGACAGAAGTCAGGTATTCGGGCATTGGGTTAGTTTACAATATTGCTTTTGCTACCATTGGCGGGCTTGCGCCAGTTATCTCTTTCAGCTTGATTAGTATGAGCCACTCACTGATGGGACCGGCGTATTACCAAGTCATCGCGTCAGTGTTAGGAATTGTAGGATTAATGTTGTTAAGGGGAACAAAAGTTGAGCTTAACTCAGAGCGAGCTTAAGTATAAGTAGTAAATCATTCAAGCCAGTACCTGACTGGCTTGAATGCGTAGGTTTATATTAAGAGTTGTGCGTCTCTAACGCTTTAAAGCCAGACATGTATTGCGTATCCAACGACTTCTTCTCTTTTTCATGCTTAGTGGTAGTGGCCACTGGCTCAAGTTTAGTCCTTAAGCTTAGTTTCAGGTTATTTAGTGGTTCAAGCTGTACGGTTGCATTTTTGATGTACACATCAAAAACATGACCAACTTGTTGGTGGTTTTTGCTAATGAAGTGAGTATGAAATCCAGGCACACCAACACCATTCAAAAACTCAGGTGACTGGAACATGACCAGGGTACCTTGTGTATTCTTAAAATTGAAAACGTTTTGGTTGTTCTTCATCCAAGTGACGATTGGTGTATATGGAGGTGTTTGATAGTTTTCACTTCGGGCTTCGACATTATTGAAATTACCTGTTACTTTAATGGCATACATAAGGTGAGTATTCTTTTCTAGCGTGGTGATTGCTCTTTCCAAAGTCGAAATATTAGGAATATTCTTTACAATAAAGGTCTGACTATTTTTAAATTTCGTAGCAGTCATATAGGATAGCCCATCTGTTGACCTCATCTCCCGGCCTTTTCCTTTTGGTCCTGCGATGTAGGCGTGGCCATTCACCATGATGACTTCCCCTAAGCCAACACCAGCGCCAATGCCAAAGTTGTTGTTTTCTTGAACCTGTTTTACGGTCGTGACAGCCCCCATTTGACCATCAACTAACGCTGAGGCAGTGCCATATTGATACTCGGTTCCTTGGGCAAAGGTTAAAGGGCTTGCGAAAGCAGCTGTTAAAGCAAGTGCAGTAAGTGTTTTTTTCATTTTATTTATTAAGGAGTTGGAAAGAGGAACTATAAAATAGCATTCACAATAATTGTATTCATATAGCATGAAGTGAAAAATAATATATTGATTTTGAAATAAACTATTTACGTCCTGAGTAAGGGAGGCAAATTATTTGACGTTTTACAAAAGTTAGCAGAGTAAAGCGAGGTATAAATAAGCACAATGACGCGATTTTATAAAATTATTGTATGCTACATTTCCAATCTAGATTTGATGCCAACTCATCCAGTACCTAAAGCGATAAAAATATTGTCTTGTCCGACAGGGATTCAGCTTGATAATAAAGTTACTCTATCAACTCAAGTAGAGAAGATTAAAAAATCAACTTAACGCACTATAACTAAATATTAGATAAACAAAACTTAAATAACGAGTAGGAGATAACTATGAATCAAACCTACTCCCAAAGAAGTCTTCCCAGTTAAAAGGTCGCGCTCACACCTAGTTGTGAGCTTTTTTGAGACTGCTAGATGGATAAGACGTCAACGCAAGTTAGGGATGAGCGGAATTTTATTCGACGTTAAACATACCAAGTGAGGCAGTACCTGATCTACTTGCCCTGAATTCTGTATCTTGAAGGTACTCGGATATAGCGCAACCAGAACTTAGCTTTGGTTGTATGTAAGTCAACGATTAGTAGCGCAGGACTTACGGGAGATGATGATATTCTAAGTTTGAAATTACTTCTTATATATCAAAAAGATAGTTAACTTTAACTCACTGACGTAATATAATTATCATTATATTACGGTAAATATCTAAGCAAATAATGCGCTATGTGTGACGCCGTAACACAACAATAATTTGATGATAATTAAGAGAAATACTATGGCTAGTAGACGTTCTCAGTTTGATATGAAGGATTCTGTATCTGGGAAACTTGATGAGCATTGGAAAGGACGAAAGGCAACACTAGAACGATTCAAAGTGAAGTTGCCCGATATAACAGAAAGTATTGACCCTTCACTTCATGAGTATCACGTAGTAATTAACAAGTGGAAGAGGTTTGATCGCGAAAGAAATGGTATCTCTGCAAATTCACTCAAGATGCTTGCGACATGTATACGTACTTGGGATTCTTACTGTGCGGAAAATGGGGTCTATTCTATACCCGTAAACACCGAGTTTTTTATGTCGTTTTTAATGCAAAAAGTGTCGGAGGGAAAATCAGTCAATACAATTAAACAATATTATGCGCAGCTTAGCTATTTCTTTGGTTTATTTGAAGACACAACTCCTCTCCATGGCCGTGAAGTTAGGGGTTTTTTGAAATCATTGATCAATGATGAGGCGGATATTTCTGGCTATATGGTTCAACCTAAACAGGCGTCAGCATTTAGAAAACACGACTTTGACAGGTTGGTTGGCATTGTAGACAAAACAAATCTTCGCCAGCGTCGTGATTTAGCGCTTGTATCAGTGGCTTATGCGACAATGTTACGAGAAGGTGAGTTAGGGAGAATTAGAAAAAAGCATATTACTGTTCATTCAGATCGTAAGGTTACCATTTCTCGAGTTCGTTCAAAAACCTCATCAACCGTAAAGCCTAAGCTAATTCAAGAACAATTTGCAGAAGTATTTCTTCTATTTTATCAGCCATTTTCGCAACAATTATCAGAAGATGACTTCATATTTTCTCATATGTCTAGATCGGGCAAAGCGTTAAACCCTACGGTTCCTTGTAGTGGTAGGGCTGTCGATTCAGCTTTTCAAAGGTTATATAACTTGCTTTTACAAGATGGTCACAAATTTGCGTCATTATGTGAACGTCCTTGGTCTGGGCACTCTGGACGGGTAGGGGGTGTTCAAGATGGCTATTTGATCAAGAACCTTTCCATCACTCAACTAATGCAATCAGGGGATTGGACATCAGTGCAAATGCCAATGAGGTATCTTAGAAATATCGATACTGAAGATCTTGCAACGGTGTCTTTACAGCTATCTTAGACGACTACTTGAGTATTCATGCGCTTTAGATGCAAGCGCTCTAAGTCTATCTCTAAGTAGTCTTGTCGCTTCACAAGACATTTCTGAGTCATCTCCAAGCGCATGTTGGTATTCGGATGAAAGGAGGTCAATGTCTTCCAAGATGTTCTTCATGGCTTCATAGGTATGCAGGCGTGCTTCATTTAGATTTGTCTTCATTATACTAGCCTTCTTTTATTGACGTTATTAATGTAAGGATAGTAATAAATTTGCATTTTCTCATAAAATATGTGATTTAATTCCAGATAATCGATGAAGTGTTTGATTGCTGGAGATTAAAAAAATATAGAAATAATACTGAACTTGATCAAGGTCACACTGTCAAAACTCTTCGGTGTACTCTATTTAAACCCTTATACAACACACAATTAGTTAGGTAGCCACTATGTTTTCATTTGCCAATATGGCTGATTTGTTCTCACTTATACTAACTATCGCAACAGCGTTTACAGGTATAATTTTTTGCTTAGATAAATTTGTATGGGAGCGTAAGCGCAAAAACATAGCGCAAGGGGAGGCTTTGGAGACGGATACGGAAGCTGTTAGAACAGAAAAAGAACCATCTGGATGGATAACACAATCACGGTCTCTATTTCCAGTTTTACTCGTGGTTTTCATACTACGCTCATTTATTATTGAACCTTTTCAGATACCTAGTGGCTCGATGGAGCCAACACTTCTTCCCGGGGACTTTATTATTGTAGAAAAGTATGCCTATGGATTACGAGACCCAATTTTCCATGAAACTTTGGTTCATACTGGAGAGCCTAAACGTGGTGACATCGCGGTTTTCGTAGACCCACAAAATCCTAAGATTGACCTAATTAAGAGGATAGTCGGCCTGCCTGGCGATACGATTATTTATCGAAATAAAACCTTATACATAAAACCCGCTTGCCACGGTAAAGACGTTTGCCCGAAAGCCTATCAAGTGCCTAAGCAGTATGTCGGACCAACGAAGTTTACCGAGCTGAATACGCCTTTATATGAGTACAAAGAGCACCTAGGAAAAGTGAATCATATGATCTTAAGAGACCCGCTAATTCCAGAGCAATACCTCAGCTATTTCCAGCAAGATGGTGCTCAGATTGGTGAATGGGTTGTGCCAAAAGGTGATTACTTTGCGATGGGAGACAACAGGGACAATAGTGATGACAGTCGTTATTGGGGGTTTGTACCGGAAAGAAACTTAGTTGGTAAGGCCACATTTATTTGGATGAGTTTCACATTTAAACACAAGGCTGATTCTTGGCTACCGCATTGGATACCAACAGGTATCAGGTTTAATCGCCTTGGTGAGATTTAAGTAAAACTTTTAGTGCCTTAGTAAAGGGATAGAATGAGCAGTCAATCATAGGCTGCTCATTTTTTATTAGATGTAGAAGTTCAGACTTGATCTAACAGTTACCAGTTTTATACAGGTGCCCTGTTAG